>NZ_JARUKW010000021.1 GCF_029688845.1 Natronococcus sp. A-GB1
CGCAACCGGTACCTCTTCGTCGCACAGGCACAGGGGAAAGACTTCTGGATCGAGCGGTTGAGCGAAACATGCCCGACCGAGCAGCAGGGCGAAACGCTCGCATTCGGCTACCTCTCGCTTCATTTTGCGTTCGAGGCGGTGTACGACCTCCATACGACCGTGCTGCAGTTCCACCTGCTCGAGAGACAGATATGGGCCCCCATCTTCGAGGAAAGCGATGACCTCCCTTCGGCGGAGGACCGCGAGCAAGCGTCCGACCGAGCAGACGACATCCGGGCGCAGTACACCACATTGTATATCGCGTACCACGGGAATCGTCGCTTCGCCGAGGACTGGCTCGGTATCGAGTTCGAGACGTGGCTGGCCACCCACAAGCACGGGTCGATGGTGATCGAACTCGCGGAGGACACGCTCGACGATCCAACCCAACAGCAACTTGCCGAGGAGTGGGCGCTCGAGAAGCCGGAGCTGTTCACCGATGAACCGATAGACGACCCGCTCGGGGTGCTCGTCGACAGATGCTACGAGTCTCGGATAGCGGAGTTCGAGTATCTCTCAGGAAGGAGCTACAGCGGATAATCGCGGCGCAGTGGTCGGTTGACGATCGGAGGACGGTGCTGGGCACGGGTCGTTTGCTCGGTCGACTTGGGTCGGCGCGGTTGGAACTCAGCTCGTTGCCGTGGCTGAATTTTCCGCGACGTGTGCCACAGCTCCGTTCTCATCAGTGACGGTCTGCGGTCGCGCTCTCGCCCCGCCGAATCCGGAGCTCGAGGACGGCGGTCCAGGCAATGATGGCCGGCCGGTTTTGACGAGCGGCTCGCGTCCCGGCGATTCGAGCGTTGCCCGGCGATCGACGGACGGGAGGGGCTGGGCGGGCCGTCCTGGCGCATCGGCACCCAGTGTTGGGTGACGTGGGGGCCACGCGTGGCCGGCCCACGATACGGCGCTGGTGGGGACGCCGCCCGCGGACTGACGCGAGAAGCGATGCTAAGATGGGGCTGCGATCGAAATCGATTCTCGATCCGTCTTCAGCTGTTTCAATGATCTGCCTGAGTGTCAGCACTTGAAACTGACACGAGATTTTATTCAACACCTCATCTACTGGACACACATAGTGTTGAGTGAGTGTTAGATCATCTAGCCCCGTTTACCGAGATCATCTTTCCCGCGGTGTACGTGCTGTTTTTCCTCGGGACGCTGTGCTGTCTCGCGTTCGCCCACCGACACGTTGCACGGCAGGTCTGGCTCGCGGGGTTCTTTACGACGCTGCTGGCGGTTACACTGGTCGGGATGCCGCTGATGCCGGTCGTCGACATGCACAAGTTCGCCGAACCGAACGACGAGGAACGGACCTATTACGAGATCCGCATCGTCGATGCGGCGGGCAACGAACTCGAGTACGACGATCGCGCGACCCCGCCGACCAGCGGGTCGCGAACGTCGACGATCGCCGGCGACATGACCGCCGAGTACGACGACGCTGAACGGCTGGCGATGGGCGAGTTCTTTGTCTCGAACGCCATCGACCATCGGGCGGAGATCGAGTCGGGCGGGCCACCCGCCTACGAACGGTTACAGCCCCCGCGATACGTCGACGACGAGCCCTGGACCGCCGACGAGCTCGCGGCCTACGAGGCGTTCGAGGCGGTCCGCGTCTACGAACGAACGATAACGTTCACCGACGATACGACGGCGGTCGAATCGAACGAGGAACAGCGCCTGCTTACGGTCGACGTAGCCGAGCAAACCATCACCGAACACGACAACCCATGAGTGCGTTCGTCAATTACTTCGCCGACGACAGCCGTTCGTCTCCGTTCAACCTCGCCGTCGTTCGCGTTCTCCTCGGAACCTGGGTCCTCTGGCGGGTCGTCTCGCTCGACTGGGGGTTCTACGGGGAGTGGCCCGACCACCACGTCAACGACCCGATCGCGTTCCTCCATCAGGACCTCTTTTTCGCCCTGTTGCCCTACCAGCAGTGGGTGGTCGCCGCGTTGCTGGTCTCGTTCATCGTCGGCTACAAGATCCGCTGGAGCGGCGGTCTCGCCAGTCTCCTGGTGATGCATATGCTGGCGGTCAAGTCGACGATCTACCTGGCCGGCACCGTCGAATCGCTGTTCGTCTGTGCGTATTTCATCCTGCTGTTCGCGTTCTTTCACGAAGACGATCTGCTGTCGGTCGACGCGCTCCTTCGAACCCGAAACCGGTCGCTCGAGCAGCTGAACGCGTTCCTGAAGGAGGGGCCGAACCAGGAGTACCGGCTGCGTGCACTCAGATGGGGACTGCTCGTCGTCGGATTGATGTATCTCGGGGCCGCGTGGGGCAAGATCATGAGCGGGCCGCTCGAGATCTGGCTCTCCGGTGCCGAACTTCGACAGGACATCCTCGAGGCCCAGGTACTGATCGGCGTCGACCGACCGCTGGCGGCGCCGATCCTCGAGGTCGAGCTGCTGGGCTGGCTCGGCTTCGTCGGCACCGCGCTGGTCCAGCTGTCGCTGATCGTCGCGGTCCTGCTGGGGCTGCCGATCACGCTGTCCGCCCTCGGACTGCTGGGCTTTCACACGTCCGTGATCGCTACGCTCGGCCTCTACTTCATCGATATGTTCCTCGTTCTCGTGTTGTTCGTCGCCTGGGACGTCGGCTATCGAAAGCTTGCGGCCAACTCGAACGACGCCACGCTGGTGTACGACGAACGCTGTGCGTTCTGTGCCCGGTGTCTCTACCCGTTCAAGCACCTCGATATCAACCGTTCGGTGCAGTTTCACTCCCAGTCGGACGTACCCCCGGAGCTAGCCACTCGGGACGACGTCAACCTCGACGCGGAGATGTACCTGTTCCGGGACGGCGAGGCCTATGGCGGCTACGAGGCGTTCCGACAACTGTTCAAGCAGTTTCGGATTTTCGCACCGATTACGCTGGTGATGGCACTTCCGCCGGTCAGGACTGTCGGCAACCGAGCCTACGAGTATCTCGCCCGTAACCGAAGTCGTCGCTTCGTCTGTAATCTCGAGACGAGCCAGTCCTGAGTGGGCCGCGGGCCGTTCGGTACAAACGCCAGTGGTAGCAATAAGTTCTCTCGAAACACTTGACGGATGGAACGAGGGGCTACAAGCGGAGTAGGCCGAGTGCCTCGGGCTTGGCCTCGAGGGAGTTCACTATTTGCACAGTACAAATCACAGTCCGAAATCATTCACTCACATGTATCGGCACGAAACTCATTTGTCGGGCAGGCTCACGGCACCGTCGTAATACCGATCGACGGTACACCGACAGCGGCTACTGGTCAGTCGAACCACTCGACGTACTCCTCGCAGGCCGTACAGGCCGCCCGCGTCGCCCACCCCTCCCCACGATCGTGGTCGGTCGGCGAAACTTTCGCCACGTGGATCTCCACGGCACCACAGTCGGGACACTGGGAGGGAATCGGTTTCGCCATCTGACTCAATCTTGGTCGTGAGCGTTATAACTGTACCTCCTGTCGTGTTTGAGACCTGAGCTGTCGCAGCGACTGGCAAGCGGACAGCTGCGACGCCGACCGTACAGTTTGGCCGTTAGTCTCGAACTCGAGCGAATCGGGCTTTGAGGACCCCGCTTCGACGAAACGGCACCCGACGCGAGCCGCTTTGCCGACAAGGCCCCACTCGACCCACGCTCAGACTTCGCCGAGATTCACGCCCGCGAGACCCAGGAGCGCGAGCTAGCGCGGCTGCTCAACGGCAGCCACGACGGCCCGCCGGAGACCGGGAAACCGCTGCCGACGCGACGCGTCTGTCAGGCGTTCGCCGCCCGCCACGACCGGATCGCCGTCGGGGGTGTGACTCCGAAGGAGTGTCACCACCCTCGTTCGCGCCGCCACCAGGACCGCGCCGAGCTGACCGGTGAACCGAAGGGGCTTACGGGTCCGGGAGGCCGAAGAGCCCGCGAGAGCCGGCCGACGATGACGTCTTCCGAGTCGGTGTGCGAGCCGAAGGTGCCCTCGAACGCGTCTCACGAAGTGGTTTCAGACCAGGCGTCGGTGACTCAGCCGACATGGCGGTCTGGGAACCTAACGCCGTCCCTTCTATCAACTAATAGAGGTGGGGGAGAGCGCGGCGATGAATACAGCGCACGAATGCACCACGAGCGTCGACTGGATCGGCGACAGCGGTGCTCGTTCACTACAGCCGGAGCAGTTACCAGGGCGGTTATCATTTTCGGTGGCTGTTGACAAAAGCTGCGTGAGAACCCCTGTCCTGAGGCTGGAGGGGCTACTCCCTCCGGTTGGGAGTAATACCTAGCTCGGAGAAGGATGGAGTCGGTTCAACCGACTCACCACATTTTGGGCAGACGTTCATGTCGTTCATGATGTATGTTTCCCGACAATCGGAACACGTGTAAAGATCGACCGAGCGCTTCTTATCGGAGTCTGACACCTGAGCTTTGGGCTCCGGCTCTGGCTTAGTAACAGCACCCATGATCTGTTCGATAATCTGTGACATCATCTTTGGTTGATTCGGTAAACAACAAGACAGGTGATAAATATGCTGTGCAGTCACACTCGATCAAACGCAACGACACTGTCTGGTGTAGCACCTCCGCAACTGACGTCTTTCCATCGAGCGATCGATGCGGTCTCTGGCGGTTATATGCGGTGCAGGCGCACTCCCACGGCCTACCGACCGTGGATACGCACCGGGCCAACAGCGTACCACTCCGCAAGCTTATCTCCCCGAAACTCGGCGAGGAGTGAGTTGCGCCCGGCGTCTCGCTGATCATGTGGACCGCCAGCGCTACTGCTGGCGATCCAGTGTGTTTCGGCCCGCTGGTCCACAGCGTCGAGGACCGCCGAGTACACGTCCAACGGGTGGCGTGAGCGGAGCGACAGCTCCTCACCCTCTGCTCAGGAACGGGAGCTAGCGACCATCCACAACGGCGTCCACGACCGCTCCCTGCCGCCGACAGTCTCGGTGTCCGGCCTGCCGAAGACCGAGAAGACGCTCACCACACGAGATCTATCGGGAGTTCCCCACGCGCCACGATCGGGCCGACGTCGAGGACGTCACCACACCGAGTGCCGGACGCGGTCTAGCGCGCCACCGAGATCTATTACAAGCTCTCGGGCGAGAACCGGAAGGCCGACGAGGGGCTCGACGGCGTCTGCGAGGGGATCTGGGCGGCGCCCGAGGCCTGCCCGAGTGGGCAACACACCGACGGTACAGGACTGCAGTGACCCAGTCTACAGCACCGACCGTGGAGCGACAGTCCGCACAGCGGGCGATCTCGACGACCGCTATCCATTCCCTCCACTAAACTTCATTTTCCAGCCTCTGAAACTGATACTCTAATCACATATGCAATCACAATGGGAAATATTCCCAAAACTAATGGATAATCTTATATGATCTATATTCGTTCACTATAATGTATTATGAGACGACGCAGTGCACTCAAGTTACTCGGCAGCGCCGCGGGGGCAGGAATGTTCGCAACGACAGTCAGCGCGGACGATTCGTTGCCTCGCGAGGAGACACGTCGGTTCTACACCCACCAGGAGGTCCAAGAGTTGCTCGGGGACTTCGAGCAGCGGGCACGCCGCCCGTTCGAACTCGAGAAGATCGGCGAGAGCCTCGAAGGCCGCGACCTGACCGTCGCCCGCGTCGGCAGCGGCGAGACGGACGTGTTCTTCGTCTCCGAACAGCACGGCGACGAGCCCACCGGCACCAACGCCCTCCTCGCGGAGCTGCGGGAGCTCGCGACCTCGGGGAGCCCGTTCGCGAGAACGGTCACCGAGGCGCTGACCGTCCACGTCCTGCCGATGCAGAACCCGGACGGGGCGATGCGCAACCAGCGCGCGAACGCCCGGCCCGAGGACTACACGTGGGAGGACCCGTTCGAGGGCACACAGAGCGGTCCCGCCGACCCGAACCGCCAGCACTACTACGAACTCCCCGAGGCGGAGTTGCCCGGCCCAAAACCCGACGAGAACCCCTCGCCCGAGACGCAGGCGATGCTCGAGTACGCTCTCGACCTGGAACCTCTGTGGGTCTCGGACCTCCACACCCAGAGCGGGATGTACTACGACGAGGACGAGAACCCCGGCGACATGTTCCACTCGTCGAACTTCTGGCCGATCGCGGACGCCGTCGGCACCGACGAGATCGAGCTCTCCCAGCGCCTCAACGTCGCGATGTACGATCACGCCGAGGGGAAGGCCAACGCCCAGCTCTCGGTCTATCCGGGCGGCGACACGGTCAACATCGCCCGCAACGCCTACGGCGCCTACGGCTTCGGCAGCATCCTCAACGAGATGACCGGCCAGACCGGCGACCGCGGCGAGCGCATGGAGGGCCAGATGGTCCGCATCATGCGCAACGAGAACCGCGCCATCCTCGAGGAGACCGCTGACGGGACGCTCTTCGAGCGCGACCCCGACCGCGCCGAGGAGATCCCGGATCGCCCGGGTTTCGGTGAGGACGGCGACTGGCCCTGGGAAGCGACCACGGAGTAAGCAGCCCGGCTGTCCAGCAGGTCGATCGTTTTTATTGTGTCAGCCGCCGTGTCACACCGTCGCCGTGTCGACGGCCGCGATCGCAGAGCGTTCTTTCGACACCGACTCGATCACGCCCGCTCTGGCTGTCACCTGTCCCTCGCTCGCAGCCACCTCCCGTTCGAAGCCGACACCGACCCACGACGGAGAGAGTTCGGTGCCCGTCGAGTAGGAGTGGTGACCGAGTTACACCACAGCAGGTACACCGTGGAGGCGGGCTGGGCGATACGTTCCTCGCTGTCACGCCACTCCCACCGGCAATCGCGATCGTCCGCCCAAGTACGACGACCTCGTCGACGAGACAGCGCCGGGCGAGAGCCTCTTTACCGACAAGGGCGCGCTCGACCCGCTGGTCGATCCCACCGAGGTGGTCCCTCGAGCCGACCAGGCACCTGTCATCGCGAAGGGCTTCGTTCGGGCCACCGATCTTGGGTTTGGTGTCCTCGGCCGGACGACTCGTTCGCGTCGTTCGGCAAACGATGGCCGGCGGTATTCAGTACCGAAAACTCGAGCGGTCACGACGCTCGTGGCAACTGGTCGAAGAGATTATCGGATGACGAACTTCGATCGCAGATCGGTGACCGGCCCGTCCTTCTCAGGGGAGTACACCAAACCCTGAACTCACTCATCGATCTCGGCGAGGCTCTCGATCTTCATCCCCTCGATCCGCTCAACAATGCCGTCGAGTTCGCCATCAAGCCCGGTGGCGAACTCCTCGGTACGATCAGTCGTGACGGCGCCCTGGCTCGACGGCTCGATCAGGTTCTCTTCTTCGAGGACACGCAACGAGTAGCGGATTTTGTGATGGGGATACCCCGACTCGGTGGACATCGTCTCGATTCCGATCGGCTCGTCCTCGAGGACCATTTGCAGCACCTGTACGTGGCGCTCCAGCAGTTCTACGTCCCTCTCGAGTCGATCGAGCAGGGTGGGTGGTACCATTCCGGTAGTACTGGTAACTCTTGCTTTCGTTCTCAGCCCAGCTCAACGAGTCCTCACTCCTGGAGTGGCCATCGGTCGACACCGAGTCCACAACTCCCAGGAGCGGAAGGGCGTCTCGTCGGGACTCGGAGCCCAGCCCGTGCGTGTATCCTCTCCCCCGAGGCTCGAGACGACGTGGGCCAGTTCACGACGACCCGTCGGTCTCGAGGTCGAGGATTTAGTACCCGCTTCCCGTACCAGCGGCTATGGCCGATCCGATCCAGACCGGCGTGACACCCACCTGCCCCGCCTGCGAGGCGCCACTCACGTCCCGGGCCGACGCGCTTCACTGTCCGGCCTGTAGTGAAACGGTGCCGGTCGTCGACGGGATCCCCCGCTTTCCGGTCGCCGTCGAGCAGTCGGCCGGCCCACCGGTGTTCGACGCGCTGGCGTCGATCTATGAGACGCCGCTGTGGTTTCCCGTGGTGTACCGCGTGCTCGGCGGCCCACGCGCCCCCATCGATGACCGGTCGACGATCGTCGAGGCGTTGGACGTCGCCGGGGGCGACGTCCTCGACGTGGCCTGTGGCACCGGGCGAGTGACGCGCGTGCTCGCCGCCGACGCGGCCGCCGTCTGGGGGATCGACCTCTCGCTGGAGATGTTACGACGCGCCCGGCGGGACGCCATGCGAGACGGGCATGACAACGTGGTCGTTGCGCGAATGAACGCCGAGGATCTTTGCTTCGAGGACGAGGCGTTCGAGGGCGTCGCCTGTGGCTGGGCGCTGCACCTGTTCGCCGATATTCCGACGACCGTCGCGGAGATCCAGCGCGTGCTGGCCCCCGGCGGGCGGTTCGCCGGCACGACGCTCAGCGCGGAGTCGCCGCTGGCCCTGCCCGCTGCGCAGTACGGACTCGCACAGACGATCGGCGCACACGTCTTCGACCACGAGGAGCTTCGCGACCTCCTGCTGGAGACGGGGTTTCGGACGGTCCAGCTCGAGCGCTACGGCGCGGCACTGTTTTTCAGCGCGCGGAAGTGAGCGCAGGAAGTGGTAGACGGCTTCGGATCGCTTGGAACGGCTCGCTCCGATCACCGACTGTGAAACGTCGCTCGGAGATCGGTCGCTGGGCCGTCGGCGGGCGAGTACAACAACAGCTACCGAGACACACTCCCGCATGATCGAGATGGGGGTGCCCTGTCGAAACACAGTGACTCGACGCTTGGCAAGGGGGCCAAACGACGATAGAGGAGTGCCCTCGATGTCGGTCCCCAATAGGTCTCCCGGCTCGTGAGCGCGACGCGCAGGGACCTGAGACTCCGGCTCCCGTCCGGTGCTCGAGCGCCTACCTGACAGGCGATCACTTTGACGTGGGACGCAGCGTCCCGGCGTTCAGTCGAACCACTCGACGTACTCCTCGCAGGCCTCACAGGCCGCCCGCGTCACCCACCCCTCGCCCCGGTCGTGGTCGGTCGGCGAGACGTTCGCCACGTGGATATCCATGGCACCACAGTCGGGACACTGGGAGGGAATCGGTTGCGCCATCTGACTTAATCTTGGTCGCAAGCGTCATAACTGTACCTCCTGTCGGTTTTGGATCGAAGCTGTCGTCTCGACTGGCAAGTGGATGGCTATGATACCAGTCGGTACAGCTCGACCGTCGGTCTCGAACTCGAGCGAATCGGGCCTAACGACCCCGTCGTCGCGACGGGCGTTGCTCAGGCTACCAACCCTGGAGGGGGTGCCCTCGGTCGGGCGACGTGTCCGCGTCAGTCCGAGTACTGTGGCCGGCGGTGCTTAGTGGTGAACGCTCGAGCGGTCACGACGCTCGTGGCAACTGGCTCAAAAAAGAGATTATCGGATGACGAACTTCGATCGCAGATCGGTGACCGGGCCGTCCCTCTCGGGGGAGTACAACAGCAGGCCGAGACACAGCCCGAGCATGATCGAGGAGGGGCTGAGCCCGCCCAAAAAGAGCGACTCGAAGCCCATATACAGGAAGATCGCCACGGCGAGCCCGACGACGAACCCGGTCCACGGCGTCCACCGGGTACGGATCCCCTGGCCCAGCGCGTAGACGAGCGCGCCCAGATAGAGACTGCCGGCGATGATGCCTGTGTTGAGTAGCGGGTAGATGTAGGAGTTGTGGGGCCCTCTGGAGCCGTCGATCTCCTCGGCGGTGTTCGCAAAGCCGATCCCGAGCATCGGGTCCTCGGCGAGGCGCTCGATCGAGGCGACCCACCGGTCGACGCGGGTCAGGAGTGTACTTTCCATCACGTCGCCGACGTGGCCGAGCCGGATCGCCACGTAAACCCCGAGGGCGGCGACTCCGATACCGAGAAAGCCGACTCGACGGTCGAACCCCGAGAGGACGAGCACCGAGCCGGCGGTGAAGCCGACGAGCGCGGCGTCGCCCTCGCTCAAGAGGAAGCCCAGCAGACAGACCAAAAGCGCCCCGAGCCACACCGCCCCGCGGCGGGCCAAGAACGTGTACAGTGCCGCGAGGCTGCCGACCATCATGACGAAACCGTAGCCGTTGGGATTGTGGAAGATCGAGGCCGTCCGGATGCCGTCGATCCCGAACACCGAGCCGCCGACGGACTCGTAGAGGGTCTCGCTCGTCTGGAACTCCTGCCAGACCATCCCGATGCCGACCAGCGCGAGCAGCGTGGCCACGAGTGTCAGCCCCATCGTGAACGTCTGGCGGCGGCCGTCGATCAACGCCGGTAATACGACCACGGCCGCAACCACCGCCAGCGGCGTGGCCGCAATGTACTGCAGGAGTTCGGTGTGGGGCGCATAGTAGTAGTGGACGAGCAGCCCCAGCCAGTAGCCACCAATAAGCACGAGAAACGCGGCGTCGAACTGCAGCCGAATGTCGGGCATCAGAATTCCATACGCTGCGATCGAAACCAACAGCGTGCCCGTCATGATGTAGCCGGCTCGCTGTGACACCAGCCAGCTCGTCACCGCGAGACTGCTGATGATCGGCAACAGCGCGAGGATCGGATCGTAGACCGGCACCGTCGGCTCCTCCGTCGACGTGCCCAAAACATAGTGACGTATATTCATCCTGAACTCCCGTGGTAGCTGAACATCCATCGTATCGAGAGATAAATACCGGGGAACTACTGGCACATCGATCGATCGAGAGGAACGGGAATCTCGACCTCGCGCTCGAGCAACTGTGGCGTGGGTCCCGAACGAGTACGACTTCCACACAGACACACGTAGTTCCGCCGAGTATGAGCACGCCCGACGACCGCGTCGCCGAAACCGCGCCTGACGCGAACCTCGTTGCTGAGAAGGGTGTGACACCCGCCGAGATCGTCGCCCGCCATGACGCAGTCGTCGTCGGGTACGTGCCCCTCACGGGGTGTCGCACGCTGCGTAGCACCGCCACTGAGATTCACGACGCACTCGCGGCACGGAGAAAGGTGTCCGAAGCGGTCGATGAACGTGACCAGCGTCCCGTGCACCGTGATCGATCAGGCCAGTTGGGCGCGGCTGGCGTCACCGGCTCTCGATCCCTATGCGCTGGCTGAGGTCCCGTCGAGATCCCGGTCACTCACGAGCGGGTAGTCGATCTGCATCTCGATGCGATCGAACGACACAACAGGCTGGATTGCACCACCGGGACCGCCCGCCTCGAGGTCGAGCATCCCGAGCACTTCCAGCTGTTTGAGATCCGAATGGACATCGGAGACGTCACGATCGACGAGCCGGGCAGCCTCCCGCATGCTCTGGGGTTCGTGTTCGGCGATCGCTTCAAGGAGCGTCAGGCGCAGCGGCGTAAGGTTGGCAACGAGATCGTCATACGTTCCGAACTGCAGGATCGCCTGCTCGTCGTCCGTCTCGAGTGAGTCGGTCTCACCAGCCTGGACGAACTGGAGGGCGTCCGTGCGAAGCTGTTCTCGGTCGCCGACAGTGATATGGAGTGTTGTCATGGTTGTGATGGGGTCGATTCGGGTGTGATCAGTAGGGTCGCGGCGGAGCGCCATCGACGGCCTCCCAGTACTCGTCGGCACTCGCCCAGAACTCGACGAGTACCTCCTCCATCCCCGGGAAGTCGGCGTCGACGTCGCCAGCGGCAGTGTGGTGTTCGTGGCCTTTCGTGTCCTCGTGGGCGTTATCGTACCGGACAAGCGTCAGATCCTCGAGGGTGCCCAGATGAAGCGTGTACTTCCAGCCCGACGGGTACGTCTCCGTATCGGTCGTTCGCCGAATCACGACGTTCTCGACGAGGCCGGCTTCGACGTGGGTGTACCGGAAGGTTAGCTCCTGGCCCATTCCGTGTGTCTACAGACACCGCACAGCGGGATAAGGGTGTTGGGAAGATGACCAACAGCTGACCGGGTCGAAAGAGTCGAACGCCACGGATCTCGAGCGTGTGTTCGGATACCGCTACGCGGAGTTCCACGCGTGCACCCTCTCGAGCGCCCTCACCACGCCACGGGGCTTCAGGTATTCCCCACACGCTACACCCGGGTCGCCGTCGAGTACGTCAACTTAGAGGAGTGTCGCACGCTGTGTAGCGTCACAACCGAAATCTGCGACGAGTTCACCGATGCAAAGACGGACTTTCGCTCTGGAGACCGATGATTCCGTTCCCCTGGCATACGATCCGAACAGCACAGCATAGCGAACGTTGAACTCGTCGAGCAACGATCGGAGGCCCTCGAGATCCAGGACAGCAGCGAGAGTCCGGCCCGAGTTTGTGGGACTCTCCTGTATGCTTCCCCATACGGAGAGATCCGTCTTATACCCCACGGCGCCGCCGGATCGGCAGCGTGGCTCGCCGTGAGGACAGCCCGCCGGTACCCGATAACTCGGTCCCACCGGGAGCGACCGCGTCGGGTCCGGTCCCCGAACCGTTACATTCCGTGGGCGGCTACCACACGGACATACGTAGTTCCGCCGCACATGAGCAAGTACGACGACCTCTTCGACGAGACGGCGCCCGACGCGAGCCTGTTTGCCGACAAGGGTGCCCTCGACCCGCTCGCTACACCCGCCGAGATCCACGCCCGTGACGCCCAGGAACGCGAGCTGGCGACGATTCTCAACGGCGTTCACGACGGCTATCTCCCGCCGACGGTGTCGCTCTACGGCCCGCCGGGCACCGGCAAGACGCTGACGACGCGACGCGTCTGTCGGGAGTTCGCCGCCCGCCACGACCGGGTCGCCGTCGAGTACGTCAACTTAAAGGAGTGTCGCACGCTGTTCAGCGCGGCCAACGAGATCCTGGTCGAGCTCACCGGCACGAAGCGGAAGGCCTACGAGGGATTGGACGGCGTGTTCGAGGCGATCTGGGCCGCCCTCGAGGGCTACCCCGAGTGGACCGTGCTCGTCTTGGACGAGATCGACCACGTCCGCCAGGACACCAACTACGACCCAAGCGAGTTTTTCTACCGACTGCTGCGCGGCGAGGGCAAACTCGCTCGCGAGATTTCGCTGTCGGTCTGGCTCGTCAGTAACGAACTGCTCGAGGTCGATCTGCGACTGGACAGCCGCGTCGAGAGCGCGATGAGCGACGAGGCCGTCTTCTTTCCGCCGTATGGCGAAGCGGAGTTGGAAGCGATCCTCGAGCCCCGCCTCGAGCGCGCGTTCCGTGCGGGAGCGGTACCCGATGACGTGTTCGAACACGGCGTGCGTAAGGCCGCCCAACGCTGGGGCGACGCCCGGAAGGCGCTCACGCTGTTTCGCCAGGCCGGCGAACGCGCGGGCGAGCAGGACCTCGAGCAACTGACGACCGACTGTCTCGACGCGACCCTCGAGACGACCGACAAGGCGGCGTTTCTCGCGAAGGCCCGCCGGCTGCCCGACTCCCATATCGGCGTGCTCGTCGCGATCACCGCCCGGCGCAATCGCCACACCGGCGCCGTCGACCAGCCGGTGACCACCGCCCGAATCGCCGAGGTCCTCGATGACGACGCGATCGACGAACGCTACCGGCTCGGCCGCCGGGCGATCCGCGAGGTGGTGCGCAACCTCGAGACGATGGGCCTCGTCGAGACCTGGATCGACGCGACGGGCGGGGCCAGCCGGGTCACCCAGATCGAGACGACGTTCGAGCCGACCTGGATGGACGACGTTCAGACCGATGGTTGACTCTCTGCGATCCTGTGGTCGCTTTCCAGCGTATCGTCGGACGAATTCGAACGGCCGTGTTGAGCAGGGCGGTTATCGAGCGATACTCCCCGAATGGCATCCCATCTCCGGTCGAACACGCGTTAAGCAGTCTCCTTGCAGGGTTAGTGATCTTAGCTGACCTTCTCGACGAGCAGAGTAACCGAACGTCATGCCTCACCCACCTCCAGAAGAAATCCAAAGAGCGGCTTCTGGGCACATATGCGCTCAGATCGATAAATTACTGAAAGAGACAATTTCGTGTTGTGCTTCGAATCCTGACACTTATGGCAATCCGCCCTAAAGAGTTAGGTGAAAGTCGCCCGGAGACACTCTCCACCGACTACGAGTCGTCGACTGCGCTGACGGAGTCGGATGGTGTATCGGTGGCGGCTTCGCCCTCCACACATGTCGAGACGAAATTCAACCCCGCGTACAGACCGCGAGGCCGTCCTCGAGCGCCTCGCCGACACGATAGAACTGACCCACGACCGCGTCGAGAGTCTCGAGATCGACTCCCACGAGGACCAGGAGCTGCAGATCAAGTGGATCCGCGCGCTGGGCTACCTCAGTGGCCAGTACCGCAAACTCCTCAAAGACGAGGACCTCGACGAGATGGCCGAGGAGCTCGAACTCCTGCAAGCCGAGGACGGTGATCGCCGATGACGGATCCGACCAAACGCGAGATTGAACGCGAGCTCGAGGCGCTCAAGCGCCTCTTCGGTGAATCCGACACCGACTCTGACGCCGACACCGACGCCGAAGTCACCGTCGAGTGGCGAGTTCCCGCCAGTCCGGATCCCGCCGACGAGGGGATGACGTACGAGCCCGAAACCGAGACGATCACCTACGCCCTGTGGCGCAAACAGCAGGCGTGTCTCGACGCCCTCGAGAGCGGCGACTACGACATCGTTGCCTTCCTCGGCGGCTACGGCACCGGCAAAACCGTCTTCGGTGCCCGCTGGCTGCTCGCAAAGGCGCTCGCCCACCCCGAGAGCTGTTTTCTGGCGCTGGGCAAGACGTTCGAGGAGGCGCGTGAATCGACCTTCAAGAAGCTGTTCGCCCAACTTCCCGGCGACAACACGGTGGTCGATCCCGAACGGAGTCCGGTGGTTACCGAGTACACCAAATCCGAACGCCGGCTCACACTGACGAACGGAACGGTGATCGTCCTCGGTTCGGCCGACAAGCCCGATCGGTACGACGGGGCGGAGTTCGGCGGGATCTGGCTGGACGAGCCCAGCTACTACAACGCGGATCTCCACGATCTGCTGGCGACGTTGGATGGGCGGCTGCGCGGCGTCGATGGGCCGAAAGTTATGTGTTGGACCCTGACCGGCAACGGCTTCAACGATGCCTGGAAGATCCTCGAACAGCGCCAGAAGGCAAACGATGAGCCCCTCAAGCACAGCATCAGGGTGATTCGGGCCTCAACGCTCGAGAACCCGTATCTCGAGCCCGAGGTTCGAGCCAGCCAAAAGCGCAAGTACGGCGACACCGACCGGGCCGCACAGGCGTTACACGGTGGGTTCGCCGCCGCTACGGGATTGGTCTATTCGGCGTTCAACCGCGAGACCCACGTCATCCCCCACGCCGAGGCCGCCGAACGTGTCGTCGACGACTGGCGGGTCTACGGCTACGACTCCGGCTGGAACGATCCGAGGGTCGTCCTCGAGCTCGGCAAGACCTCGTTCGACCAGCTCGTCGTCGTGGACGCGTTCCACGAGACCGGCGTTCACACCGAGGACGCCATCGACTGGCTCGCGGACCGACCCTTCGGGGTGATCTACTCCGAGCACAAACCCGCCCACATCGACAAGTTCGAGCGCGCGGGCTTCGATGCTACGACCGCCGTCAAGGACATCGACGAGGGGATCGCCGAGGTGCGCAAACGACTCGAGGCCGACGGCAACCTAGAGATCTCGACCGAGCTGCGACCCAAAAAGCGAACGGTCCGGGTGCCGATCATGGGGCTCCCTGACTCCCCTCGGTCGCGCTCGAGGCGGTTCCGGTCGGACTCGACAGAGACCGACACCGAGGAGTCCGACTCCGACTCGTCCGAGACCGATACCGGCGAGCCTGCCGTTGGACTGTTAGTCTCGGAGCGATGCCAGGAACTCATCCGGGAGTTCTACAGCTACAAGGCGGACCACGTCGGCGCGCCGAACGCTGCCGACCACTGCCTCGACGCGCTGCGCTACGCCGTGATGGGGGTGGCCACGCCCGAGCAGTAGGTCGAACAGAGGTAGCTAACCCCCGCTCCCTATTCCACCATTATCTGGGCTGCTCTAATCGTTCTGTCCTAGAATTAATTGCTATCGTTGTCACGTGGGTCGCTAACAAGTTCGTACAGTCCGGTATCATATAGATTTCGTACGTGATCGTGCTCCTCGAGACGTTGAAGGCGCTGTCCGAGATACGTGCTCGTCACGTCTCTACGTTCCTCGTCGTTCATCCGCTCACGCGCATAGACGGGCGTTACACGTCCCTCGAGTAGATACTCCAGGAGCTCCCGATCAACGTCGCGGAGATCGTTATCAGAGAGTGCCATGCTGTTTGATTCGCATACTTGCATTACATACTTAGTGCTATCCCATCCCTGGCAGGTCCTCTCCAGTACCACTTGCCAGCTTCTAACTCGAGTTTGAGAAGCAAACTATATAGTGGTGGACGCGGTAGTAGAGACTGGAGAAGCGCAGGGTTCCTGAGTAGAATCAGGCGGTGGTGATGACACCGCCTGCGCTTCTCGAGGTCCGAGAAGCATGTTAGCTACGAATTCCGCCGTTGAAAAACGTGACGAGGTTGAATCGTGCGATCACGACTGGTGTCCGGGACCCAACGGAGACGGGCTCCCCTGCTTTGCGTGTTTCCAGGTCGCGCACAGAACGGAGGGGAAGTCGGATGCCCGTTGATGAAACTTCGGGGTGCCTGACCGAGCGGCCGGCGTCGCTCGAAGACGGATCGGCTGTCGTCGCAACCCCGACGCAAATTCTGGCGGGTCATCCAGTTGGTCGGCAACCCCACGCCGCCGTCTGTATCGGGTGCGGCGCGACACTCCGCGAGACCGATATCGTGTTCGCGTACGCCTATCGCTGTGCCGACGCCGTGCAGTGGGCGGTTCCGCGGCTGTTCTGTCACGGCTGTGCGCCCGACACGATTCGTTCGCCGACGCTCGGCACGACCGAAATACTGGTCGGCGGTCGTCTCGGCTCGATCGCGCTGCCGACGTCGCGTCGCACTCGGCTGTGTCTGGCAGAGCTCTCCCTTCGGGCGTTCAGCGGGCCGACGGAGGGCTGTTCACCATGACCGCCGTCGACACGCACTCACTCGAACCCCCGATCAGGAGGGCCGACCGACGATTGCGAGGGCGGAACCGTCCAAGTGATAGGCTTCGCTTCGAAGGCGAGGGTCCGAGCCGGGTCGCCGATACAACGAGCGATGGGATGTGAGATGAGCGTCGACTGTCCCCACTGTGATCGGACGTTCGACTCGCACAGAGCAAAGTCGGTTCATGCGTCGCAGATTCATTTCGCTCGAGTGCCGGCAATCCACTGTAACCCGTACGGTCACAGAGGGATCGATACGAAGCACAACGGCGCTCGTCACCGCGTCCAGGTTCACCGACTTCACGCGACGCTGCTCGTCGACGATATCGGCGAACTCGCCGAGAAGGAGGTCCACCATGTGAACGGCTGTCCGTTCGATAACAGGCTGGACAACTACGAACTACTCGATGCGTCGAGTCACCGAGCAAAGTCACAGGAGACGTATCGCAACCTCTCCGGGTACAAGATTCTCTGTCGAGCGTGTGGCACTCCGAATCAGTTAACCAAACGTGAGAACACCAACTTCTGCCCGACGTGCGGTTCAGGAGTCGAAGGCGAAGAGATCGTCCGGTCGGAACCGATCGACTGGCGGATTCCACACTGAACGATGAGAGTACACACGAGCGTTCGAGGAGCGAAGTCACTAGTGACGGGGGCAGCTCGATGAGTCATAAGGAGGACTCCGTTGGGCCGAACGTCGACGGCCCGGCGTTCGACGTTCCCAAAGCGCGTGGAAGCGACTGGACGAAACGTGCGACGGAGGTTCGAACGCGGGACAACAACGTCTGTCAGCGCTGCGGGGACCACAACGGGAACTACGAGTACTATCCGCTGTCGATGGCGGTCCACCACATCGTTCCGGGAAAGTACCTCCCGAAGGCCGACGCGCGTCTCGACCTGAATCTCGTTACGGGCTATGGGACCTGTCACACTCGCCTGGAGGGCGCACACGTCGAGCGACAGTTCGCCGAAACCGATCGCCACGAGGCGCTTCGCGTGCTTCGGGTGTTGAAAGAGCGCGGGCAGACGGTGTACGCCCTCGAGCGCGAGCTTGAGATCCCCGAGGAACGGCTTCGGTCGCTGGTGTCACAGCTCGAGCGTATGAACTGTTTGCAGACTCGCGAGAACGTTTGGTATCGGGCCGTCTGTCCCGGTGCAGCGTGGTCGGCTCTCGAGAAGCTGCAGAGTGAGCTGGAGCGGGAGCGAGCTCGGCGTCGGTGGGTGGAGGATGTGCTCGAGGAGGTGAATTTGGAATCGATGAACGCCGAGAGGTGAACTCGCGTTAGCGAATATCGAATTTCGATCGAATGTCGGTGACGGGGCCGTCCGCCTCCGGCGAATAGAGGAGGAGTGCGAGTGCGAGTCCGAGCATAATCGAGGAGACACTGAGACCACCGAGGAAGAGCGACTCGAAGCCCATATATAGGAAGATTGCGGTCGCGAGACCGACGGCGTAGGCGTTCCAGGGCGTCCACCGTTTTCTGATACCCTGCCCGAGGGCGTAGACGAGTGCGCCGATGTAGAGGCTACCTGCGATGACGCCCGTATTTAGCAGTGGATAGATGTAGGAGTTGTGGGGTCCTCTGACTTCGTCGATCTCTTCGGCAGTATCCGCAAAGCCGATCCCGAGCATGAGGTCCTGGGCGAGTCGCTCGAGGGAGGCGACCCGCCAGTCGACGCGACTACAGGGAAAACCCGGTAATGTGGTCTATATTGTTAGTTCTCTCGCGGATCACGCACAAATCGATAGAGTCCACGGTTTACTTTTTCCACCCAACCTGCGTCAACGAGTCCGCGGAGGGCTCGATTGATATATTGGCGTCGTGTATCAAGTGCTTCTTCAAGCCGTTTGGGATTCGCGTATCCCCATGGTTTGCCCTCTTTCCGGCCTTCCTTTAGCACCTCAAGGATCGCATCTTGCCGGTCATTAGGCTCGAAATCCTCGTTCACCATCTTACTATTGGCTACATCGATATTACACTAAACATTTCGGTGCTAGTTCTATTTTGAATTGCAAGTGTTGTTACGAAATATGTTACAATGTAACTATTAAGTGGACGGAGATGCTATATGCAGATGAGGAGGCGGGTATCCAGTAAAACTGGACGGTGCTAGGACACCGCCCGCACTTCTCGGGAGGCGAGAAGCAATGCCAACTACAACCGCGACCATTCAAAAACGCACCGGCAGAAAGATATGTGACCACGACTGGTGTGCCGGCCCAGCCGGCGATCAGTTACCCTGCTTTGCGTGTTTCAGCGCCCGCAACACGGCGGAGGAAGATGACTGCTGACGACTGCCGTCGGCCCCGTGCCGGACATCGCGAGGAGCCGACCGTCACCGCGACGCCGGCACAGGTCCTCCACGGTCATCCAGTCGGCCCGAAACCCGACGCGGCCGTCTGCATCGGCTGTGGATCGCCGCTCCGGGAGACCGACATCGTGTTCGCGTACGCGTACCGTTGTGCCGACGCCGCGCAGTGGGACATCCCACGACTGTTCTGTCACGGCTGTGCACCCGGCCGGATTCGGTCGCCGACGCTCGGGGCGACCGAACTGCTGGTCGGCGGTCGCCTCGGCTCGATCGCACTGCCTACGCCGCGCAGTCCGCGGCTATGCCTGACCGAACTCGCGCTGCGGGCGTTCAGCCCACCGACGGAAGGGTGTGCGCCATGACCCGTGAGCCACCGCTCGAGGCGTTGACGGACGTCTACGTTCGCCTCGAGTGCGACCTCTTGGTCGTTCGAGACTCGATCCTCACCGATCGCCACCATGCCTCGAACACGAACTACGAGGCCGACGACCCACAGAATCAGATCGGCGGCATCATCCCCGCATTTTCGCTGTCGGGGTGGCTCCGCCACGGGATGGAACGCGTCGTCCAGGATCGGGGTGGAACCGCCTGCCATCCAGGCGAGGCGAACGCGAACTTTCGGAAGGACGATGTCTATGATCGCGATCTCGACAATGGGTATCATCCGAAGGGAAGCTGTCTCGAAGAGACCGACAACGGCTGTGTGATCTTCGATCTCTTCGGTGGCTTCGAAGGTGTTCCAGGGAAGCTGATGCGCCGGCCGATCCAGTTCAGCCCGGTTCGAGCGAGCGTCGACTACACGCGCGGCCAGGCCGAGGGCCACTACCGACGACTGAACCGAAACGTCGTTTCGCGGAACGCCGACGATAACCGCGAACCCCTACGCAACGTCGAACTGGATGCGGTCGCCAACCTGGACGGCTGCTGGCATCTCTCCTTCCGGGAGGTGAAACCGGCGTTTCTCGGGTTGCTGTGTGAAGCCGTCGAATTCCTCGATGATAATCGGACGGAGTTCATGCACCAGCTCGGCGGGGCCCGGAACTTCGGAGCCGGGATCGTCGACTGCGGGCTTCTCAATCCACTCTATGACGAAACAGAACTGAATCGCATCTTCGACCGCTCAAAGGGCAAAACAGAGGAAATAGGCCGGAAGGACGACCGATGGGCCGACGACTACCAGCCGACCGTCGTTGATGCGTTTCACGAGCGGGTCGACGCTCGATCGAGTAAAGAAATATGATAATACAAGCATATCGCCACGATGCGCATAAGCTGACTGGACAGTCCCATGCACATGCCGACGAGACGTTTGCGGGGGTGCCGGTCAATCAGTCGGTCCCGCACGGTGCAGACGCTGATGCGGCGCGGATGAGTCGGCCGTCCGGGGCGCCGGAGCTGACCGTTCCTAACCATCCGTCGCCAGAACGACTGTCGCTGCTCACTGGCGAGTCGGCGAGCGATCTCTCGGAGCGGGATCTCGGCCGGGCCGTGCGGGAACTCTTGACTGAGACGGACCCGGAGGCGATGCACGCCGCCTGGCTGACGAGCGACGTCGCGGCGCTGTTCAACGAGTCGCTGTACTACCCCTACACCTCGCTAAAGTACCACACGCTGCTAGTGGCCGCGCTCGCGGACAATTACGCCAGCGGGCACGAGTTCGATGAGCTGCGGCTCGTCGTCGATCCACCCGATGAGATCGTTCCGCATCGGACGATCTACGCTGGTGATCGCTTCGCGCTCCGAATCGATCGAGAAGCCAAGCAGTGTCCGTCGGCCCGGCTGGGAGACCGTCCGTGGCGGTCGTGGGCGGCGGTCTGGTCGCAGTTGTCCGATCATCCGGTAGCCATGGACGGGAATCGGGACGCGATGGTGCTGGATGCGAACCTGCGCCGGATCCGTGCGTGGTCGACAGCACTCCAGTATCTCGAGGACTTCCAGACGGAACTGATGTGATTGAGATGGGATACCCAGGTACTGAGAACGACATCACCAGGCACCAGAGCAGAGAATGAAGTTCCATGAATAAAATACAACAAATAAATTGGAAACTGGAAATGGACTACATCGGCCATCCCTACTACGTCTCGGGGAACGCCATCAGGCACGCACTCGGACAGCAGCTCCCGTACGAGGTCCATTGCCATCTCCACGCGAGCCACGGTATCTTCGCACCAGGACAGTTCGGAAAGTTCCCCGACGCACACTCGCAGAACGGAGTTCGGCCGTACCTTGGGAGCGGGCTTCCGCCCGTCGAATCCTACGAGGATCTCTTCCTGCTGCGACAGCCATCCCAGCCGTGGCTGCTCGATTCGCGCCCACGAGATGCGCTGAACACCCACGACGTTCGTCGCCAGAGTGGTCATCCGGCGTTGGCTCACGAGATGATCCAAGGGCAGCCCGCCGCCGAGCGGAACCAATACCAGACCACGAAATGGTACGTTCACGCCTATCTCCACGCTGATCGGGCGGATATCCTCCCAGTCGACGAGAGCGCTCTGGACGGCCTCCAGTTCGGGGGGAAACGCAACTACGGCTACGGGGTTACTCGATTAAAGGACACGCAGATCGTCGATCTCGAGGCACTGGATTACTCTCGGCTGGAAGACAACAACGCGTTCCGCCTCGAACTGGTGACGCCGTTCGTGGTGGCGTCGGAGTACCCGAACGCTGCGGATCAGGAGATTCCGTGGTGGTGGGCAGAAGAATGCGACGAACTCCGCGAGCGTGAGGAACAACTGCTGGAGCAGTGCGAAGCACACACGCTCCAGACGGTGGATCACGGGCAGGTGGTCACGTACGAAGGGGATCGTCCAGTGACGACCGCGAAGAACGGAATCCGCCGAATCGGCACCCACTCGAAGTGTGGGTTCGGCGAGTTACGAGTGACACCGATCAGGCCCTGTAACAACCACTGCCAGAACGCGAAGGGGAAAGCGAAATTCGTCGAGAAACCCGTCCCAGGTGATCCATAGCCTAAAAGCCACCCTACACACGATCAATAAAGAAATATCATAAACAGCGAAAAGTCAGTTTGGGGATTGAAGGCGAGTCCGAGAATCGCGACTCGAGCTCCCTCAACCCACCGTAATTTTTCAAGGTTGGTTCTACCGAAGACCGTCTATACTACCACGTCAGCCCCTCGTAGACGATCCCCTCACGCCGAGTGATACATCGTCGTCCGTCGACGACGACCGGCGTTGCCATCTCATCGAACTCGGCATCCAGGTCGCTAAACTCGTCCCAGTCGGTCACGACGAGCGCGCCGTCTGCGCCACGGAGCGCGTCCGCGGCTGTTTCCGTGTAGTTGACGTCAGGGAACTTTGTGGCCATCTCGTCGGTAGCGACCGGATCGTAGGCAGAGACGGTGGCTCCCTGACTCTGGAGTGCCTCGATTACGGGGATCGCTCGAGAGTTTCGGATATCATCCGTATTCGGCTTAAATGACAGTCCTAAAACAGTAATATGTGCGTCTTCCAGGTCGACGTGATTCGTGAGCAGATCGAGCATTCGGTCGGGCTGTCGATCGTTGATTTCGACGGTCGCCTCGAGCAGTGCAGGGTCGTATCCCGTCTCGCGTGCGGCCGCGATGATCGCGTTGACGTCCTTCGGGAAACAGGAGCCACCCCAGCCGACGCCGCTGCGGAGGAACTGCTCGGAGATCCGATCGTCTAATCCGACCGCTTCCATCACCTCGTAGGCGTCCAACCCGAACTCCTTGCAGATGTTTCCGAGATCGTTGACCAAGCTAATCTTCGAGGCGAGGAAGGCGTTGTTAGCGTACTTGGTCATCGAAGCCGTCGCGGGATCGGTCTCGACGATGTCGGCCTCGTGTTGCTCGAGCAGCGGTTCGAACACCTCGTGTAGCCGTTCGGTCGCCCATTCAGAGCGCGTCCCGTAGACGACCTTGTCGGGGTGCATGAAGTCCGAGACCGCGCTTCCCTCGCGGAGGAACTCGGGATTCATGCCGACCTCGATGTTCTCGTTGTCGTTCGCGCCGCGTTTGACGGCCGGCTCGAGGACGTTCTCGATGCTCATCGGCGTCACCGTACTCTTGATAACAACGAGATGGCGCTCGGATTTCTCGGCGAGTGCCTCGCCCGTGGCTTCGGCGGCCGCCTCGAGTGCAGTGAGGTCGATACTCCCGTCCTCGTTCGACGGCGTCCCGATCGCGAGGAAGGTGACGTCCGATTCGGGCACCGCATCGTAGGACGTCGTGGCTTCGAGTCGGTCACCGACGCGTTTCTCGAGGAGGTCCTCGAGCCCAGGTTCGTCGATCGGGGCCTTCCCTTCGTTGAGCGTATTGACGACGTCCTCGTCGATATCGATCGCCGTGACCTCGTGACCGAGCTCTGCGAAACAGGCGGCGACCGTCGTTCCGACATAGCCGCTGCCGATAACGGAGATATGCATTAGTTTGATTGCTCACACGGATCTGCAAGAGCGTTCTGGTACTGGCCAAGAGCCCCTCAGTAGAGATAACTGCCATAAATGGCAAGAGTACAACCAATCATAACACTAATCTCAGTTAATATCGCCAACCGAAATAACTAAGCAATAATATTATCGTCAGTATATGTATGTGGATAGGGAAAGCTCGCTGTGGTGCCGTCCACCCCGGAGAAAGGAGCTCGACTCTCGAGCGGGTGAGCGGGTAATGTGTGGAATCATCGGTTACACCGGGACCGACGATAGCGCACTTGACATACTCCTGACCGGACTCAACGGGCTGGAGTATCGTGGGTACGACTCTGCGGGCGTCGCCCTCGCGAACGACTCGCTGGACATCTACAAGCGCGAAGGCGAAGTATCGGCACTCGAGGCTGCAGTTCCCGAGGCCCCAGGCAGTGTTTCCGCCGGTATCGGACACACGCGCTGGAGCACGCACGGCCCGCCCTCCGACGAGAACGCCCACCCCCACACCGACGAGGACGGTCGCGTCGCGGTCGTCCACAACGGGATCATCGAGAACTATCAAGCACTGCGCGACGAGCTCGTCGCACGCGGCCACGAGTTCACCAGCGATACCGACACCGAGGTCATTCCACATCTGATCGAGGAACAGCTCGAGGCGGGCGAAAATCGTCAGACGGCGTTCCGACAGGTCGTCGATCGACTCGAGGGGAGCTACGCCGTCGCGGCAGTGTTCGAAGGCTCCGACGTGATCTACGCGGCACGCCACGAGTCGCCACTCGTCATCGGCCTCGGCGACGAGGGCAACTACCTGGCGAGCGACGTTCCCGCGTTCATCGAGTACACAGATCAGGTTATCTACCTCGAGGACGGCGAGTTCGCGACGCTCACGCCGGACGAGGTGGTCGTTCGCGACGAGGCGGGCGAGATCGTCGAACCGTCGATCGAGGAGATCGCGTGGGATCCCGAGGACGCGGGCAAGAGCGGGTACGACCACTACATGAAAAAGGAGATCCACGAACAGCCCCGCGCGATTCGAAACTGCCTGCGCAACCGGCTCGCCGAGTTCGAGGACCGGGTCGTCCTCGAGGAGCTTGACGATATCGAGCGCCCGGCACGGATCCATCTCGTCGCCTGCGGTACCTCCTATCACGCGGCCCTGTATGGCGCACAGCTGCTCCGAGAGCATGGCATCCCGACCCAATCCTTCCTCGCCAGCGAGTACCGCGCCGAGTCGGTCGCCGTCGACGCGGAGACGCTGGTCATCGGCGTCACCCAGAGCGGCGAGACCGCGGACACGATGCGCGCACTCCGGGAGGCCAACGGCGCCGAGGCGACGACGCTTGCCGTGACCAACACCGTCGGGAGTTCGGCCGCCCGCGAGTGTGACCACGTTTGCTACGTTCGTGCTGGCCCGGAGATCGGCGTCGCAGCGACCAAGACGTTTGCGAGCCAGCAGGTCGCACTGGCGATGGTCGCGACCGCGCTCGTCGACGACCCCGACCCGGCGCTCGTCGACGCGCTGAGCGAGCTGCCCGACCAGATCCAGCAGGTTTTGGACGAGTCTCATGCGCGTGCGCTCGCCGACGCCTACGTCGACGCCGACGCCTACTTTTTTGTCGGCCGGGAGTACACCGCCCCGGTCGCGCTCGAGGGCGCGCTGAAGATGAAGGAGATCACGTACAAACACGCCGAGGGGTTCGCTGCCGGCGAGCTCAAGCACGGTCCGCTCGCACTCGTCACAGCGGACACGCCCGTGTTCGCGTTACTGACCGAGGGGTCGCGACTGGAGAAGACCCTGGGCAACGTCAAGGAGATTCAGGCTCGCGACGCTCCCGTGATCGCGGTTACTGACGTTCCCGCAGAGGTCGAGCGGTACGTCGATCACGTGCTGGAGGTTCCCTCGAGTCATCCCAAGCTGACGCCGATTCTGGCAAACATCCAGCTACAGCTCGCCTCATATTGGGTAGCAAACCAGCTGAACCGCTCAATCGACAAGCCCCGGAACCTTGCGAAAAGCGTTACCGTAGAGTAAGTCGTCCTCGAAGAACTATAAAAAGAGTGGGCTTGGCGCTATCGGATTCCGAACTTCGATCGAATACTGTTGTCAGGCCGTCCGGCCTTAACGAGTATAGCAGGGTTGCACTCGAAGAATTATTTGTATATCGACGTGCAGTCAGTGCTGTCGGTACCAATCGACGGTCTGCTCGAGACCGTCAGACAGTGAAACGGTCGGCTCGTATCCCAGATCGGCTTGAATCGCGGAGATGTCGGCCCCGCTGTGGCGGATGTCTCCATCTCGTCCCTCGGTATGTGTGATTTCGGAATCAGAATCCGTGACGTCGACGATCGTTTCGGCCAACTTCTGAACGCTCACGGTTTGGCCGGTACCGACGTTGTAGGCCGTTCCGACTTGATCCGTCGTGGCAGCTTTGAGGTTTGCCTGGACAATATCGTCGATGAACACGAAGTCTCTCGTCTGCCCGCCATCGCCATGGACAGTGATGGGCTCGTCATTGATCGCCTGATCACAGAAGATGCTAATGACGCCGCTGTAGTCGCCGGCGGTCTGTCCTGGACCGTAGGCATTGAAGTATCGCAGCGCAACGGCCTCGAGGTCGTAGAGGTCGTGGTATCGCCTCGCGTAGTGGTCGATCGCAAGCTTGTCGATCCCGTAGGGCGAGGCTGGGGTCTTCGAGTCGGATTCCTCGATCGGAACCTTATCGGGATGACCGTAGATCGCCGCACTTGAGGCGAGCACAACCCTGGCGTCTTCTTGTCGTGCGGACTCAAGCAGTTCGAGGGTCGCCGTTGCGTTGATATCGTGGCTCGTCAGCGGCGCTTCAACCGACCCTTGGACGCTAACGAGGGCCGCCTCGTGGAAAATCAGGTCGACGTTTTCGGTGGCTTGCTCGAGGGTATCCTCATCTCGGAGGTCGCCTCCGATGAACGTCGCGTTTTCGGGAACCTTTGATCGCTCGCCTGAAGTCAGGTTGTCGAACACTCGAACGTCGTTATCCTCGCCGAGTTCGGTCGCAAGGTGACTACCAATAAATCCCGCTCCACCCGTGATGAGAATTGTCTGATTCCTTGGTCGGTCCGTAGTCATACAGGATCGTAGCCGAAGCTAACACATGTGTTTACTGATCTACTCGTCTGGATACACAACGAGACATACTCTGTCTATTATCTGATCAAGAGCCGAGTTTGCACTCGAAAACGGGAAAGTGAGTATTCTCTTTCTTGATCTGAGGCTACTAGACTAACCGTTCGTAGGTGGGACCTATCGCGCTACTGGACAATCTGTCAGCCCCACGAAGGGGGAAACTACCTAGCGAGCGATGATCCCCCGTTCATCAAGTGTAAACCAAGTCATCTATCTCAAGGATGCAAGTTCACGACCTGCACACCTGACGACGTAATCGTTCAAGAGGAAATGGGGTGAGATCGCCGAACCGTTGATCGAAGAGGTCGAGTGGAACGCCGAGGATGCGGGCAAGAACGAGTACGATCTCTGCAAAAAGGAGATCCACGAGCAGCATGCACGATCTGGACACTGTTTGCGGAACCGAATCACGGAGTTTGAGAGCCGGATCATCCTCGAGGAATCCGCCGATCTCGAGTGTCCGAAACGAATATTCCTCGTCGCCTACCGCACCTCGTACCAGCTGCCCGCTACGGGGCGCAACTGCTCCGAGAGCACGGCCATCCTAACTCAATCGCTCCTTAGCAGCGAGTACCGCACCGAGGTGTTCGCCGCCGACGCGGAAACGCCCGTCACCGGCGTCACTCAGAGCGGCGAGAGCGCTGATACAGTGCGTGTAGTCCTGAAGGCCAACAGCGTCGATCCACGCCACTAGGTGCGAAAATTACGTACAAGCTGGCCCCGAGATCGGCATTGACCTGACGAAGACGTTCGTGAGTATTCTTTCATGTTAAAGGAAATCGACTATGTTTGGATCTCTCGGCCCCATAACCGGGCCTTCAACAATAGCGGGCAGCTGATTAGCATCGTGCAGATGGGCAAGTTATATATGGACATAAGCTATCCCAAGGACCAGGACGAGAAGGAGATGTGACTGGAGGGTACAAATGGAGAAGGTTATCGAAGTGATAGATGGATGACTGTTACTGCATTCTCTTTGCTTTCAAAAGAACTATTCCGAACCATTTTAATTAACTCTCTATGGAGATCACCACACGTGCTAGGGCTATTTCTAGAGATCCTGAACGAGCGTTCGCCGAAGTCGGCCGCCGACTTCACCGACTGAACCCTATAAACGTGAACGACGGTGTCAATTTCCTGGAGAAAGAGTGGGACATATTAATAATTCTTGATGCCTGTAGATATGATTTCTTTGATAATGTCTCATCATTACCAGGAAAGACGGATTCAATTCAGTCTCTCGGGAGTACCAGTGCGGAGTTCATCGAAAACAACTTTGCTGGACAAACACTGTACGATACGGTCTACGTATCTTCAAATGGTTGGTATGAAAATCTCCGAGATGAGATTGACTCAGACATCTACCGATTCATCTACACCGGCCGGGATGCAGTCAACGACATGACATGCCGGCCAGAAACTGTGACGGATCGGGCCTTAGAGGCCAATTCAGAACATCCAAACAAACGACTCATCGTCCATTATATGCAACCCCATCACCCCTATCTCGGTCCAACTGGTGAGTCTATCGAACATCATCGGCCAACAGCAGTCACAGTATATCGAAATAACCTCTCTGTTGAAACACTACAGAAAGCGTACAAGGAGAATCTGGAGATTGTTTTAGAAGAGGTGGAACGACTGTTCGAGAGATTAGAGGGACGGATGGTTGTAACTGCAGACCACGGGGACTTCCTCGGGGAGAAACCATATCTCATTCCGGTCCGGGATTACGGGCATCCACGTGGTATCCGTCGGGAAGAAGTGACCACTGTACCGTGGCATGTCTACGAATCAGGTTCTCGGAAGATCTTGGAAGCGGATAAACCCTTTGACAAAAAAGAGACTAACCATGAAATTGAACAGCATCTAAAGAATCTTGGATACAAAGTCTAATACTACGTCTGTTCTCACCCATCTTTCGGCGACACTATTAGGATTCTAAGTTATTATAATTATGCTCTGAATCATCAATCGAGTAAACTTTGGCTACCTTAGTCAAGAGTGAGTAAAGGGTGAAGATGTAGAGTTTCTCGTCAAGTATAATCACCGTAATAAAAGAAAGTCGAAAGAGACGTATGGTTCCAGTACTCTTAGTAAGACACATAATTGATAAGGGATTTGGTGAGAAAAACTTCATGAAGCAAAAACTATCTTCAATATACGGCATACTCGTCTCAGACGGGTTTTTTACTGCGGTCCGTGTCGCAAATCGGTACGTCCGTAAACGAATTGTTCAGCTGTGCCTGCAAAAACATCCCATAGCAACTATTCAAACGATAAAAATCCAAACTAGATTTCATCCTAATAGAACGGATGCTGATCCGTTTAAATCGATTCAAGTTGACCCTCAGTCAATAACCCATGCCATAACAGACGGATCGGCATCCAGTTGGGGAATTGTTGAGTCAGGCTCTTGGGACAAGGAAGTAGAGCAATTTAAAGAAAGGTCCTACTGTAAAGCTATCGAGACCCTCATTGAGCAAGGAGATTCTGATAAACTGGAACGAGAGCTCGCTCAAATTCCAGACTATTCGTCCTCACCACGTTATAGTTCAGGAGGGATTGAAGAGCGAGTCAAGGAAATACGATCTCTTGAAGAAACGATGAGAAGACATGGGTATAGATCACAGGAAGAACTCCTTTCACAGGACGAAGATTATCATCAAAAGGCCGCAAATGACCCGGTTCCGGCCGAACTAAACGAGATTCTTGTAGATATCGGCCGAGATGGCGAGGTGCTGTATCGATGGTGTGGCCAAAACCGTCTGCGGTTAGCACAACTCCTAGGTCTCGATACCGTAGTAGTGATTGTAGCCAGACGACACTCCGAATGGCAGGCTACTAGAGATGAAATCCGGAGCACCAACTGGTTAGATGGATTAGACGGCGAGACGAGTGATAAATTATCTCACCCTGACCTTCAAGATTTAAATGGTAATGAATAGGCCATACACTCGTTAAAGTTCTTCTTCTGATATGATTCCTTCTGTGGGACTATTGTCCTAAAACCATCAGTATTCTATCAAATGACAACTTTGCTTGATGGGATGGTACTGTATAGTTACTTGACTTCGCACGTTTATCTTCGTTCGACGCCTATCTCTCGTAGATGGCAAGATGCTTCCAATCACGTCGTTTCTCTCCTGCACAGCCCCGACCGACGAATTAGATTCGTTCTCGTATCATCAGAAACACCACGCGAAGACATACGTCACCGGTCTTGTTGCGCCCAGCAACAAAACCGTAGACGGCATCACTACACACGTCTTACCAGCGAAAAGCGAACGAGCGCTCAACAAGTTCCTCACTGAATACGACTGGGATGAGGACCGCCTCAACAGGGAACGACTGGAACAGCTCCAGACTGACAACGAAACGCGCTGGAGCAGTGAAGGTGTCGTCGATGATGACGACACCTTCACGCACAAAACCGCTGAGAACATCCCTAACGCCGGGAAATTCTATGATCGTTCTACACGCGGTCATATCTGTGGACAAAACCTCATCTACGCGATTTACGCCGACAAGAAGACGACTTACCCACTGTGCTTCAGACTCTACGGAAAACACAGCAAAACTCGCTCCAGCTAGCGAAAGAACTCGCCGATGAGTGCATCGAGATAGGTGTCCGCCGGGACACCTATCTCTTCGACTTTCCCTACTGTTCGGGTGAGTTCATCGCGCATCTCGAAGGATGCGGCAAAGAGTGGGTCTCTGCGATCAAGAGCGACCGGAACGTCGTCTACGCAGGCGAACGCATGCGCGTCGATGCGCTGGCCGAGCGCATCGACACGCAGCCACGTACTGCCGATGGCGAGACGTACCACATCTGGACGAAGAAGCTCCAGGTATCGAGACTGGGGAAGGTGAAGGTGCTGATCACGGAGAAAGAATCGAGCGACGAAGACGGTGAGAAGAGCGTCAAGTACATTGCGAGCAATAAGATCGACGCGCCAGCGAGCCATCTCATCGCGTTGTACGCGATGAGATGGCGGATCGAGACGTTCTTCAGAGACACGAAGCAGGACCTCGGTTTAGGAGACTGCGATCTGCGAAGCCTCGCAGGTGCCAGTTGCCACTGGCACCTGCTGAAGCTCGGTGTTGCACAAAGCGCTCTGGGAACCGTACTCTTACGAGCCACGTCTCTTCGAACTGATCTCAAACTCTCGTTCCGGGAAGCCGTTCAAAACCTTCTTTCGTGGGCTCTTTCCAGCCCAATTCGAAGCATTGACGATCTCATGCACGAAGTCGAAGACCTCTTCATATAGGTGCGAAGTCAAGTAGTTAAGCACCGGCCGACTCTCCTTCGAATGTGTGAAACCACTTTTTGATGAGGCTTCGATTGAGTTAGTTTACTCGACCAGAATAGAGCAGGCCGTCTAATAATTGAATTGACCGACGAGAAACTCAGCATTCGATAGGTCCTTTTTCGCGATTTGGTTGTGGGTTTTAGGAGAGTTTCCTTTCAGCAATAACTTCAGATAATGGAAAACAATCCGGGTCGGGAACGCCCTTTATGAAAGATATGGCTGATGACGTTATGTATAAGATTGTTATTATAACATATGACGAAAATCTAACGGGGCCGAAAATCAAACCTCCAATAGTAAATAGAGCAAACATAGCTAAAGCCCATATACGGAAGGCACGCCGGTAAATCAGGGTTGGAAACCCAGAAATGATGAAAGAAAATATTAGGAGACGCTTTTTAATCCTCCAAAAATGAAATAGGATATAATCCTTAGATTTATAGTGCAACCGAAGAGTCTGGCCTAACCCGCTCACATAGTTATTTGAAAATCTGCGAACGGGTTCTTTAATCTTATCTTTCTTTGGGTGCTGAGCAACGATTACTGGAAGTTTCATCAGCTGGTAGTTTAATTTCTTTATTCTAAAGCTTAGTTCATAATCTTCTGCACCAGTAAGGAAAGGATGGAAAGTTCCAGCTTCTTTTAACGCCTCCCTTTTGAATAACATAACTGCCTTTATATATCTCACTTCAGAGTCTGAGTTATCGCCGCTAATTGAATTAAGATGGCCTGAAATCCCACCTAATTCGCTGTTCTCATTAAATTGCTGAAATGCTAACGGTAACCATTCACTAGATAGAGTTAGGTCTCCATCTACAAACAGAATGTAATCTTCTTGAGCGTATTGAGTTCCAACGTACCTACCGGCCGACGGTGAGGCATACTGTTCCTCAGTGATCTGCAATAGTGTGATAGGGTAATTAGATGCGATATTTGTAGTTGAGTCAGTTGAATTAGAGTCAACCACAATCACTTCTGAGAGGTACGGCTCACAGTAACGAAATATTGAATCCAAACAATCAGCAATATGCTCTTCCTCGTTATATGTTACTACAACTACGGACAATCCAATGTCATCATGTATATCATCCATAGGTTCTATATTTACTGTTAGAAGTGGATTGACCTCCAAGGATAAATTCCTTACTAAAGTCGCTATATCTGGTGTTTTAGATATCGGTTAGGTTAGAATAATGTAATAACTGAAACAAGACACGGACAACCGCAACTACCGGTGATCGTTCGTTCGCGGGAAAAAGTTCGATGTCCACTTCCTCGAATTGCTCATGCATGGCTGTCTTCTTGACACGTTTATTAGAGAGTTACATGAATTGGTTTCGCAAAGACATCAGTCTTTGTTCTCAAATTCATATTTGTTTGTGTAGACTCAACTGCTTATTAAGTCAATCGACTATTTTACAAATAATCTCTATGATACACTACAATTCGAACTGGTATCTTTTTCAAATTTAGTGCCTTGGCCATTGCCAACCTGTGATGTCCATCTATAAGAATTGGTTCTCCATTTCGAGAAATAGCTACAGCAATGTCTGTTTGTGATGGGAGAAAGGAAATACTGCGAAGCATTTGATCCACACTTTTATTATGAATATCTTTTTGAGATTTCACCCCATTCTTCTTTATTTCGTTATAAATTTGATCTAGCTTCTCAGTTCTTTTTTGTAAATCCGAGACCGTTCTGCATTGCCAGTATGTTTCCCCATTACTAACTGCAGATAATGTTGATTTATAAACTTCTGTTTCCTCCCAAGGCATTCCGTTATCATATCTCATGTATGTGCTTGTTAACCCCTCTGAATCCCATATGGAACCACACTTCTTGTCCCAATCACCGGACTTTATTTCACCCATATTTCTCCATTTATGAATTCTCTTATTTTCTCTCTTCTCTATATTAGATGGATTAATTGAAATCACTCGGTAGGGATTTATAACTCTATTCGGCCATAGAATAGATTTTATTTTATATAATAACAAATAATAGTAGCCTAGTGGAAGAATAGTATGTAAATTCCAGCTAATCACGAAGGCCTTAAGCCGGCTTACAATGTCACCCATTTCTCTCAAATAATTTCATTGCAAATATAACTCTATGGTTTTTAGTCCGATGTAGTCTACTCTATTAAATGTGAGACCATTTCTGAGGGGGTTCGGTTGGTGTAGTTCTTTCGACCACTAATCAAACAAAAGCAGTCCAATAGCCGAATTGATCAACGAGAAACTCGGCCTCGGAGAGACTGTGTTTCTCTCGAAGTCCTGTAACTGCCGGATCCCAACTTCTCAAGTTCGTTTAAAGAGTGTTGCTTCAAGTATGAGCTATAGTAGTCGTTAGAACTTTCCGCTCGGAAGATGTTGCCGTATGTAATGGACCATCTCGACGAGATCTCCGTCGAAGAGCTTCAAGACGCCCTCAACAATGTTGAGGGAAACAAGCCGACACAACGGTTGTTAGCCGCGATTGCGTACAAGAACGGCGTAACGCAGACCGAACTTGCCGAGTGGCACGATACCGGGCGAAGAACGATCTATAGCTGGCTGATGCGACTTGATACGGACGAACCACTTGAGCAAGCCATCTCTGATGCTCATCGATCCGGAAGAAAACGAAAGCTCTCAGAATCGCAGCAAGAAGAATTCGAGCAAACCGTTCACGAACCGCCCGAGGAAGCCGGGATCGACGCGCCGGCGTGGACGCCGGCGCTCGTCCAGGAACTTCTCGAAGAAACCTACGGCGTCGAGTACTCTTATCCGAGTTGTCGGCGGTTGTTGAAAGAAGCTGGGCTCAGCTATCAAAAACCGCGCCGTACAGCCGCCGAAGCTGACGAAGACGATCAAGAAGCGTTCCGCGACGAGATCAAAAAAAGCGAGCGGAGATGGACGCCACAATAGTCTGCATCGACCAAACCAAGAAATCCGTGCAGGTCGAGCCGCGTGCCGCGTGGTTCCCGCGCGGCACGCGGCCCTCCGTCGAACTCTCCGGGCAACGCGATTGGACGTGTTTGCTCGGCGCGATCACCGAAGACGGTGATCGCTTTTTTTCTCGATTCACCGAGTACGTCACGGCCGAGCACACAAAACATTTCATTTTAGCATTATGCAAAGAATTTGAGGAAGACTTGATCATCGTCCTCGATGGAGCACCGTATTTTCAGGCGTCGGCCGTCACGGACCTTGCGGACCGTGACGACCTCGCCTTCGTGACGTTGCCGTCGTATTCGCCGGAGTTGAATCCTGTCGAGGAATGCTGGAGACAGCTTCAAGGGTCTCTTAGCAACCGCTTCTTTGATTCGCTTGACGAGCTGACGACAGCGATTGATACAGCTCTCGATCAACTCTCTACGCCAAAAGTGAGAAACTATTTCTAACTACTACTATAGCATGTAGAACAACAGCGTTGGAACCAATATCAGTAGATCCATTCCCCGTTGAAGCAGCACTAAACAGTGCCGGCGGGCTTTGATGATCATAGTCAGGAAAGGACTGACCAAACTTTCTTAATTTCGAGTAATCCTGTACCAACAGCTAGAACAGCCCAAATGCCGGCGCCAACGGCAACGACGGTGAATAGCGTAATGAAGCCTGTGATGAAATTAGTCAATAAATAGACGACGACGACCATCACACTAGTTATAGCCGAAATTAACGTGATGTGCCTGAAAAGGACCTTAATACGCAGACCAAGTTCAGAGTGCATAATATATACGTTGGCGAAGGTATAAAGTGAATATGTGATTACAGTGGCAATCGCAGCTCCAACGACTCCAATTGTCGGGATCAGAAGAATATTGAGAGCTACGTTTAGAACTGCTGTAGCTCCTTTCACAACTGCACGAGTCTTGGCTCGACCAAGAAAATCTAATCCATTACTGGTGAGTTTTGTGACAGACATTAACACAGCGTATAGTGATAAAACTTGGATGACAGGAACTGCACCCTGATAATCTGCTCCGAATACTAATTCCACTGTGGGCTCTGCAACGAGAGCTAGTCCAGCTGCTGCGGGAATGTAGAGTAGAAGTCCGTGTCTCAACGCTTCTTCGTATATCCGAGCCGCCTTTGCACGATCACCTCTGGCACTTAACGACTCGTACGTCGGTGAGAGTGTGAACCCCAGGGCAGTAATAGGCGACTCAATAAACGTAATTATCTGCTTGCCTAAAGTGTAGTACGCAACTGCAACGGGTCCTATAAAGAAACCGACTAACACGATATCTATTCGCTTATCAAGGATGCCTGCAGTATCTGTTGCTGTTATCGGAATGCTGTATTCGGCAATTCTACGTCGGAGACCGGGTTCGATAGGTCCGGATGATGAATGCCTATAATACTGATAAAAGACATATCCTAAACCGGTTACTGCTGCTACCGCGTAGCCGGCGATATACCCCATGAGCGCCCCAATTACTCCATATCCAATAACCACAAGTCCAATTGCGAATATAAGTCTCGTGATGTGGTGAAAAATACTGATGACTCCTGTTGCCTGAATAGCCTCAAATCCTTGGAGAATGAGAGTAGAAAAGGTGTGCATGGTACTGAACCCAATGAACAAAATCCCGAAGAGAAGAAGGGGTCTGAGGTCTGGTTCTCCAACTAAAAAGGCAATATGCTCACGTCCGATGAACAGCACTAGACTGACAATCGTAATCATGATAAGGTTGAGGAATAGCGAAAATCTAATTATATGTTTTATTTGCTCCTGGTTCGTTTCCTTATATTCAGAAATATAGCGAGCTGCAGACTTAGCAATACCTAGTTTACTGAACAATTTTAAAGTACCAAAGACTGAAATTGCTAGATATAACAGACCGTATTCGCTCGGATCAAGGAGGCGAGCTAATATAACAAGTAATATCGCACCAGAAGCGGCACTAATGGCGCTCGCGATGAACTTAGTCCTGAAACGCGTTCCAAGACGTGAAGCCAGGCTCACATTGACCGGGTAGACTTGGGACTATTACTAGCTTCCGAAATAGACTCTGTTTGATCCCCCTCCTTTTTAAGGATAATTTGATTAAACGTCATCATATTTAAGGTTAAACCCCCTCAGTGGGTGTTTAATTATCTATAATTAATCTTTCTGTATTAATCCTACTGGCAGCTGGGACAGTTGTGACTGACAGGTAGGCGTCCCTATCATAATGGATAAAAGCAATACCAAATCAATAAATATTTTTGAGAAGACGACTGACTAGGCTCGATGAAACTTATTAAGAGACTGGTGGTGAAGTTCCAGTCTGACGGTATAAAAAAGGTCATAGAAGATACCGCTAAACTCATTAGAAAAATTTATATTAAACCAGCAAAAAATAATATCATCCACCACCTATTGTATGGGAAAGCAAAACCAGATCCACTGGCGCTCATTCATATTAAACCTACCGATGTGAATTACATACTAGCTAATCATTTTTGGCATGACCTTTCTAAATACACGACCCATGTGGTTTCAGGAGAGTGGGATCAGCCTCTTCGGGATATTAATTTAACAGTTTCATTGAGAACCACCGGGACCAGTCAGCGCGGCATTGTTAAAATCGACCAACTGACTCTCTGCCAGTCGATAGAAGAGAGAGTGCAGAATAATACTCCCTGGGAAGAGACAGAACTTTATGCAGAGGTAGCATCCGACCCTGAGCAATTTGGTGGATGGAAACGCTATAATTCAATAGATAATTTAGAAAAAACACTGGCAGATATAGATAATCTCATTAGCCACATGGATAGCTATGGGTACAAAAGGCAAGATGAAATTAAAGAAAACAGTACTGGACTCCGATATAGCGACCTGAGATTACACGAAGTAGCTATTAATATTGGCCGTAACGGCAAGATAATCTTTGAAGATGGCCGTCACCGATTCTGTGTTGCAAGAGCTTTGGGAGTGGAGCAAATACCTGTCCGCGTTTTCGTTAGACATAAAGATTGGCAACAGAAGCGTCAGCAAATGTTGACATTTGGTTCGATTAAAGAGGTAGACAATGAGTTAAAAAAATATCTTGTGCACCCAGATATGCAAGATGTACGCCCCAACAACCCATAATAGCATCAATTAAATCCTTTATGGATGTATTATTATAACTTTTAATTCACCTTCATGGAAAGTGAATTAATCTTCGCAGTGGCACCGTCTAGTTAGCGCAGTTTGAGGAACGAGCAGGTCGTGGAGTTAGTTTGGAATGATGCTCGCAGACCTGCTCAGCGAGTGCTACGCGGCGGAATTTGATCAATCTTGGGAGCGTGAGCGGACGGTTGTTCCCTTCGAGACACAAGCAATTTTTCGCTTGGTCGGCGTAGAACGCACTCATCAAGCAATCTGGCACTGGGTACATCGGCTGGCTGACAGCGCACCAGACCCGCCGACGGCTTCGCCGTCTCGGGTCGCGGTTAATGAAACTGCTGTCAAAATTAACGGTGACTGGTCTTGGGTATACACTGCAATAGATCTAGACTCACGACTAATCCTTGATGTCGCAGTGTTCGGACGGCGAGGCACCGATCCAGCCGCTGCGTTCCTGCACCAATTGACCGAGAACCACGAGCTTGATGGAACGGTGTTTCTGGTCGATGGCTATGGATATCTGACTGCCCTCTCTCAATTAGGGTTGAGCGGTCAACTCGACTATGTCGACCGAAACCGTATCGAAAAGTGGTTTCACACCCTCAAAATGAGTGTCGACCATTTTTATAACTCCCGGATGGACAGTCGTGCGAGCGCACGCGAGTGGGTTGAACAGTTCGTACATTACTGCAATCAGTACAGACCGTGTCAATTTCTCGATAGACGAGCGCCAGCCGACGAGGTGATCAACTAAACAGTGCTCATGCTTAGAGGGTAATATTTATCAATTGACGAGATTGGCAATACAAATACCCTATCACATCTTTCGACTTACAATAGTGATGGCTAGCTTGGACTCATCAGGTATAGATCCAATCCATCTCCTGAATGAACTTTGTTGATTTCTGGTTCAGAATCAAGATAGTCAAAATCTTTGTAACGGTACCTAAATCCATTATAGACATCTGCATCACGTGTGCGGTCGGCCTCTGTTACGGTTATATACGTTGGCTGTTGCCATATTCCCTGTAATGACTGGTCCGCAAAGTGATCTGGGATCTCTTGTTGGTCTCCAACATCTCCGGAATAAGACCGCTCACCGTTGATTGCAGCATCATATCGGGACAGCGTCGATCGAAGGTCGGCATAATCTGTTCCATCACTCCAGTATTCAAACGAGTGTTCATATCCACTAACTTGACTTTCAGTCACATGCCCTGATGTTTGGTAAATATATGGCGATGGATGAACGACAGGTACCGTTAATACCAAAAATACCAGCATAATGGTAACTGTGAGTGCTGAAACCTGTTTACTGCTGAATCTCATTTCAAGGTTCTGAAGCAGTCGTCCGATGAAAATAGCACCAAAGATCGTTACGATAACCATCATAAAACCGTAGTGCCGGAAGTATCGAGAACCCCGATCCCCAATCAGATAGAAGATCATCATTCCAGAAATTATAACAAACCCAGCGGTGAGATAAAGTAATACTCGTTGCTTATCTTGGTTTGAGGCGGTGAAAGTGCCACAGAGTTCCTTGCTATACCGCCTACTCAACGTTTTTCCGAAGACAGCAAGCATCACCAACCCACCGAAGAGACAGAATAGGAACCCAGCGAAAAATATTTTGAGGAATACCTCTTCCATGCTCCCACCGAGTACGTCAAGTGACATCCCACGGCTAGAAACTTGTGTTCCGGTATCTGTGTCGGTAACAAACAGTGATGTGACCAGCGCACCTATCTGCCGCCCAACTGCTGACTGTAACCCTCCTGTCCAAATCCAGAACAGCAAAAAAGCTAATATACTTATATAATATATTGACCCTCTTTTAGAATGTGTTGGGTTTTGGGTGTTAGAATTCAAAAATAGCTGTACGGCAGCGATCCCACCAAACATCAGTACGTAGTTCGCTGCTTGCTGTGGATGAATCATAATGAACATTGAAAAGGTGATAAAAAGTAAGACAAAATGCCGTGCATCTTGCCGGATGTAAGAGGCAGAGAAGAGATACAAAATGACTGGGGAGAACATTATTGCTTGACTGGTCGGGTGAATTTGCATATGAACACCCAAAAAATTCAGAGGAAGGAGGAAAAAACCAGAAAATACACCTATATAAACCATCAGCGAGCTGGAAGTGAGTTCTCGCAGAATGCATGGAATATACAACAAATACACTGCCACAAAGACAACTATAATCAAAAGTAGCGAATGAGAAACATTGATTCCAGTAATGTTACTGATAGTTGATCCAAGAGTATGGATGGCAGGATAAATAAGGTCATTCAGGGAGATTGCTCCTTGTTGAAGGTCCCTCGTGTGACCCAAATGACCAAGTGCATCACTTTCACCGACCCAGTAATATCCTCTAATAATAGGGAGGGCCACAATGGTAACCATTGTACTGCCTCCAAGGACCAACCCTAGGAACTTTTGCTGCCTTTGATAGCCAGTGAAAACGATCAGTGTTGATATGAATAAAGAGATAGAAACACAAATCCAAAATAAGAATGGTGTTGCCGAATAAATTGAAGGTTCGTACCCTGTTGCTGGATTCAAGTACGCTAGAATTGTCCCGACACCGAGGGCTAAGAACCCCCAGATCAACAACAAGCGCGGATCAATAATAGTCCGGGATGTCACGTTCTCAATCTATATCATTGGAACCGATATAATAGCTCTTCTTTACCAGACTGGTTTGTTAACGGTTGGACACCGGATACAGAATTCATTTGGTTTTTGTAGCTTTATAGATTATTTCTACCCATTGTTCGCATCCTGCATCATATGAAACTAAGGTTTGTACCTGTGGTGCTTCTGAACTAATCTCCTGATAAGTTTCCTCATCCTGAAGTACACTTTCGATTTCGTCCGCAAACTCCGTGGGAGACCGTTCCTCAACAATTAAACCATTTTCCCCGTCTTCAATTAGGTCTGGAACAGCTCCCACGGGAGAAACGATGGGTGGCATGCCAGTCGTCATTGCTTCAAGCAATGTCAGCGGTAGCATGTCCCGAGATGATGTAAGAACGTACACTTCGGATTTCCTATAATAATCAAGAGGCTCGTCGGCCCATCCTGGCGTATCTACGTGATTCTCTAATTGGTGGGCAGAAATCTGACGTTCTACTTTTTCATCGAGAAAGCCATTTCCGACAAGTGCCGCATTAAAATCAACCTCACGATCTCTCAGTTCAGCTAGCGTGTCCACAAATAGGATTGGGTCTTTCTCTGAGCTAACTCGTCCTAACCAAAGGAGGTCGTATTTGGGATCATTTTCCCGCTCAATAGGACCGTACTGGCTTTGGATAGAGTGCATCAGAGTAAAAGATTTTTCCGGATCGACCCCAAGCTCCTCGAGTCGGTCTTTATATACGGAACCAGTAACGGTGATCGCGTCGAAGCGCTTGAAGAGCCACACGATCACTGGCCCATACCAGGCGACTGCGTGAACGTCAATATTCTTCCCGATGATACCGAGGTGAGCAGGGGTCCCGCTGAGATACTTTGTAATCAGTGCAATCATTCCATACGGAATGAGCGAGTACGAGACGATGATATCGTAGTCGGAAAATAGTGTCTCGCGAAGTGCGAGAAACAGCATTACGATCTGTGAGAGCGGTTTGAACCCAAAGTCAGGTGCCTCTCGGTACTCAATGCCCTCGACATCTGGGTACGGATCCATGCAGACGACTGTTGTCCTTTCAGTCGCATTTGCTAATGGTTGGACGTGGCTCTCGATTTTACTTGGAAACTCCGTAAAACCGCAGACGACGAGAGCGGACTTCTTGCTTGACATTCAGTTAGTATTTATTGAAGAACTGTGTTTGGACTTGTACTCTTTGGTTCCGATTTGGTCTGATACAGATCTGACTTTCACACCGGACCAAGAAAAAAGGCTGAGAGAACCACAATAGGTAGTCATCTCAGTTCCATCTCATGAAGATAAGTTTAAGGAAATCTAGCAAACAGTACAACGAAATGACCGAGCTATACACTCTTCTCAAACAATCTGCAGGCCAAGCCTGCGACACTCAACGTGGCAACGGATCACTTCCTGCTGGCCAAAACGGTCCGTACAACGACAGTGAAACTCCAGTTCGAAACACCAGCCACTGGCTACTCACGTTCTCAAAATTGTATGACCAGACACAGGACGTCCAGTTCCGTGATGCCGCACAGGAGGCAATCTCCTATCTTCTAAGCGATGAGGCTCGTCCAGGCGGTGCGACGTTTCATCACCGCAGCGTCGAGAATAAAGATAGCTGCAACGGTGTTATGGGCCAAGCCTGGACGATCGAAGCGCTCACGGTCGCTGCAGAGACACTCGAGCGAGACGACTTGCTCGAGGTTGCTGAGGACGTATTCCTCTCTCACCCATTCAATGAGACGATCGGGCTTTGGAAACAGGTCGAGATCGATGGGACGGTTCTCGGCTTTGATGCAACCTTCAATCATCAGCTCTGGTTCGCGGCGGCTGGTGGCTTGCTTGCCCGCCATGAGACGGTATCTAAAGAAGTTGAGCAACAAGTTCTGACGTTCTTAGATCAGCTAGAAGAGACCGTTAGTATCGCTCCACCGGGCCTAATCTATCATCGATCACTCCCGAAATTTGGAGTCAGAACAGCTGTGGACTTAGCGAAAGAAGACACGAAGCTGTTTGTACTGTCGACCCTCGAGTGGACGAACCTCACTGGAAATCGTGCTCTCGACGCGGTTTTCAACAGCCGAGTCGCACCAGTTCGGCGAGCCCCACTCTCCGGTGAAGAGCATATTCACAAGTCAGCCGGTTATCACTCATTCAACCTGTATGCATTAGCACTGCTCTACGAGAGCTATCCCGACCATTCCTTTTGGTCTACAGATACCTTCGAAGCAATCCTCTCGTACGCTGAATCCCGGGCATACGTCCAGCGACTGCAGGATAACAAATTCGGATATGCGTACAATCCCCCCGGATTCGAGATTCCGTTCGCACTCGAGACGTTCTATGGAGACCAAAGTCGAGAGCAACAGAAAATCTGGCTCAAGAGGCAACTCGAGCGGACCTATGACCCAGCGACCAACCGCCTCAGCCGAAACAATCCGGATCCAGAGACGTTGACTGCGCGCTTGTACGAGGCGACACGGCTCCCAAACTTGGAAGTTGAACTCGACATCACCGAGCCATCTTCCGAACCATCCCGGTAATCACATCTGTTGTATCGGCCTTCTCGTTGAGCATCTCTTCCCGTCGGTGCTCCCATCGCTCCGGATCGTTTGATTCGAGGATATTCAGAGCCCGCTGCAGCCCGCGTTTGTGTCGATCCTGCCCCGAATAAGTAAATACCAGTCCGTACTCCTTCTCCAGTTCATCAGTATACCCGCGTCGACTCGAAGAAACGAACACTGCCGGCGTTCCAAGCACTGCACTCTCGGTTGCCATTGTCGCACTCTCTCCCACGTAGAGATCCGCAAACGCCATCAGGTCGTGAATCCGATTCGGGGGGATCGAGACCTGGCGATCCTCAATCTCGGTTGGGAGATCCGCTTCGGATGTGATTCGTACCGTTGTGCCGGTCTCCTCGAGCGCGTGGACGACGTCGACGATATCCTCGAAGCCACTGTCACCAACGTCGTGCAAGGCATCCCACGAGACTAACCGCAAAATGACGAACGGTTCGTCATGGTCGAGATCAGCCTCTGCTAGAACCGACGGATCCGGTTCGAATCGGTCAGGATGAAGGTATGCCAGTTCGTGGTAGCCGCGGTAGTACACCTGCTTCTTTCCGATCGTATCCTGATAGCACTCCGGGGTACAGATCTTCGTCGCGAACGGAAACGCAAGTGTGTTCTGTAAGGTAGCGTGCTCAGTATCGGTGAAGACGAGTCGTTTGGCTCTCGTTAGCAGTCCCGGTCGAGATATTGCGACGCCACCCATTGCGACCATGACGTCGGGATTGAACGCTCGAGCTCGTTTCGTCAGCCGATACTCGTATACCAATTCGACCTTCACCAGATCGAGGACGGACTCGGTCTGTGGAGCAAGAATCTCGTGGTCGATATCGTACTGTTCCAGAAGGTCGCTGACGATCTCTTTCTCCCGGGCGTACACTTCCACCTTCTCACCTTGCTCCCTGAGATCGGTGATCGCGTTTCGAAAGAGGTGAACGTGAGCCGGATGCTGAATACTGAAGATCACTCTCAACGGACGATTTTCCGGAGGGGTATCTGTTGTCCGATTAAACAATGTCATAGAAACTGACGTGGATATTTCCGCGCTGTAATGGTTTTCTGTCCGCTTGCTCCAATTCGTCCCAGACGAGGACCTGTTGATCGACTGCTGCCCATTGATTGTCAATTTCCTTTTCGGAGAGGATTAAAAGTAAATCGAATTCGCGCTTGAGTGCACGGCTCTCGATTTGGTTAATCAGGGCGTTGAACACCGCTCGGTCATCGTCTTTCGTTTGTATTTCGAGAACACGACCTTCTATGACGCCATCGTTCTCGTACGGAACCACGATGGCGTAGCCAACGAGTGCCCCGTTCCGACGGGCAAAAATAAGATCCGAGTTCGGATACTGAATGAGGTGATTGACATCTTCACGTGTTCGTCGAAACGAAGGAGCATCCCCAGAAAGTGTTGTTAACGGCTCGAGGTCGGCTTCGGAGACTGCCTCTCTCACCGTAACGTCGACCTCGCCAGGAGTATCCTCGTAGGTGAGTGTAGTTGAACTGGATGATCGGCCTATCGAAATATCGCCGTTAGCAGCAAGCCGAGCAGACGTAGTAAGAAGGTCTCGGATTGTGCTTCCGTCTGTACTCACGGCTTCGACATACTCCGTTACTGCTGTATCGGAAAGAGCAGGGCCTACAGACCGCTTGTCGGAACCGCTCCCGCTTGTTACGATCTGGTCAAGAGATAGAGGACCGTCGCTGGTCCCAACGTGGAATCGATGCCCGATTTGTTCTGCAACTGAATCGATTAGCGGGAGATCGTCAGTGATCAGCGAGGCGTACGTCTCGAGGACGGCTTTCGGAGAGAGAATCCGTAGCCGCAACGGAAGCGTCCGGTACGACCAGCCTCGCTCGAGGTTCGCATCGAACGTGAGATTTCCCCTGCGATTGAACGCACCAATGTATTGTGCGTCGCTTTGTTTGCTGTACGCTTTCGTGCGTTCATAGAGCTCCGAGTACAGTCCTTGACCCCGGTACTTCGGCGCGACCGCTGTATCGCCGTAGATGTGGATCGGGATCGTTTCCCCATCAACGACGAACTCTCGCCGAAAGATGCGACGAAATGCAGCCAATTCGTCGCCGACAGTAATCGAGAACGCGTGCTCGTCAGGGTCGTATCCGGGGTACTCGTCGTACTTCCACTGGAAGAGTTCCTCGTCGCCCCAATCCCCGAACGACTCGTTCAAAAGGGAAAGTACCTGAGATTGGTCGATCTCCCCAGTTCGAAACTGTCCGCGCATTACTAATCATCAATTGAATCAGTGGGATATACTTTTGACGAAATACGTTCGGTCTTTTGTACAGATGAAGGCCCAGCTATTTTGTGTCCAAGCCGAGTAACACGTTCGCCTCCAGTGTATCCGTCATTGTCTCGAACGAGTTGCCGTGACCCTGGATCAGTTCGACTGTCTCCGCAAATAGCACGAACGAGTTGTCGAGGTCTCGTTTCATCATCGATTGCTTAGGCTGGTCGAGACAATCGTAGGGCTCGGTCCGGTAGAAGTTCTACAGGTCGTGTTGAATATCAGCGGCTCCAGGGGCGGGGCGTACATAAGATACGCCGGGCAGAACTGTCCCAGTAGCTCGAGGGCTCTGACAGACCAGTCCGCGTTCGGGGCGTCGCCGTGATCGGGACCTCGGCAGGATCCTCGGTTTCACCGAGCAATGTGGCGCAGCGGTTGTCGAGACTGCTGTAGGTACCGGGCGAGACAATAGTGAGACGCTCGAGGCGCGTCCAGAGCAACAGGGCCTCCCCATACGCGGCAGATCGATCTGTTCGAAACAGTATATTTTTTAGGACAGCCTGTCGTTCACCAGTTAATGAATATCTTGGTAACCGGCGGTGCCGGGTTCATCGGCGGCAATCTCGCGGAAGCGTTCGCTCGAGCGGGCCACGACGTCACCGTTCTCGACAACCTGGACCCCTACTACGATACGGGGATTAAGGAACACACCATCGAGATCTGTGAGGACGCCACAACAGAGGGCGACGGTTCTTACGAGTTCGTCGACGGCGACGTGCGCGATGACGACCTTACCGCCGACCTCGTCGGCGACGCGGACGTGATCTACCACCAGGCCGCCCAGGCCGGGGTGCGCACGAGCGTCGACAACCCGCGCAAGCCCAACTCGATCAACGTCGACGGCACGCTGAACGTTCTGGATGCGGCCCGCGATTCAGAGACCGAACGCGTCGTCCTCGCTAGCTCATCTTCGGTCTATGGCAAGCCCGAGTACCTCCCCTACGACGAGGCGCATCCAACGACGCCGGTGAGCCCCTACGGCGTCTCCAAGCTGGCCGGCGAGCAGTACGCGCGCGTCTACAGCGAGGTGTACGGCCTCCCGACCGTCTCACTCCGATACTTCACCGTTTACGGCCCACGGATGCGGCCAAACATGGCGATCAGCAACTTCGTCTCGCGCTGTCTCAACGACGAACCACCAGTGATCTACGGCGACGGCCAGCAGACACGTGACTTCACGTACATCGACGACGTCGTCGACGTCAACCAGCAACTCCTCCAGGACGATTCGGCGGACGGGGAGATTCTGAACGTCGGCAGCACCGACAACATCGACATCGAAACGCTCGCTGAGGTCATCCGCGACGAGCTTGCCCCGGAGCTCGAGCTCGAGTACACCGAAGCCCGCGAGGCCGACGCCGAACACACCCACGCCGACATCTCGAAGGCCAACGAGCTGCTGGGGTACGAGCCCACGCGGGACATCCGCGAGGGCGTCCGCGAGTTCATCGACTGGTACCAGGCCAACCGCGAGTGGTACGAACCGTTGGTTCGACAGTCTTAGGCGGACCGCTCGGTATTCTTCAACTCTTGCAACAAAGCGCTCGACTACAGCGAGTTGTGAGTGATCTCAGTCGTCGTTCGTGGTCGATAGGTGGTCGTGCTGTTGGGAAACCGGGTCAGGGCTCTCTCGAGACCCGACCTCGGTGGAGTCGTACACCAGTTCGACACAGGACGGCGAATGCGCCTCGATGACGTCCGTCATCGTCCCGAACTCGTACCCACGACTTCGAAGCCGCTCGACCGCGTCCGCGAACAGCTCGAGCGAGCCGTCCAAGTTTCGCTTCATGATCGACTGCTTGGGCTGGCTCAACCGGTCGTGGGAGTCGGTCTCGTAGAAGTCCTGCAGATGCGTGTTGAAGACCAGCGGGTCCGGCAGCGGCGCGTATTTGAGATATGTCAAGTAGGGCCGGCCCAGCAGCTTGAGGTAGCTCTGACAGACCAGGATCCGCGTGCCGGGCGTCGCCGCGATCGGGACTTCGACGAGTTCGTCGGTCCCCTCCGGACAGTACGGTGCCAGCGGCTTGTCGAGGTTACTGTAGACGCCGGGTCGGAACGAGGGGAAGATACTCGAGTCGAAGTCGAACCCTTCGTCCTCGAGGATCGCGAACTCTGCGGGCGCGATGTTGCCCTGCGGGGCCCGGTACCCCGTGGGCTCGGAGCCGAAGTGAGATGCAAAGGCCTCCTTCCCCTTCCGGATCTCGGTCCGGAAGTCGTACGATTTCGACGTGTCGTGCTGGTAGGAGTGGAGGTGGAACTCGCTGTCCAGCTCGGTATCCAGTTTGTCGATGACCTCGGGGTAGCGCTCGATCGTCTTCCCGACGACGAAAAAGGTCACCGGAACATCGAGCCGTTGCATCTCCTCAATGTAATCATCAATATACTCGAACGTGAGGTGGTCGTACTCCGGGTCGTCGAAGTACCAGTCGTTCTCGAGGTCGAGCGTGAGACAGGCAAGGGGGTCGTCACTCATCTTTCGTTCCTCCGGAAACCGTTCTGTAGCCGCTGATTGAACAGCGAGCTATAGAGTATAGACACGTGACTCATTGGATGTCATGGCTGTTCTATATTCGGGCATATAATTCTGTCCCAGTTTCTCATTAATCAGTTGGAAGGTATGGTTGAATATACTGGACCAGCGCTTCGGTTGTGCCTCGGGGATCGCTCCGTTGTGACCCGTAGTACCCGGTCCGCGACCAGCAACAACGGCCCGGTTATCGGACCGACCAGGAAATTCATCGAAGGAAGGCCCGAGTGGTGCCCAATCACCCGTCCTCTGCGACGAGTTCGCACCCGACCTCGAGCCCGCATGTTCGCGCTCGACATCAGGCTCGTAATACGAACGCGCGCGAGGCCGAACACACTCACGCCGACATCGAGAAAGCGAACGCCCTGCTGGGCTACGAACCCATACGTGACATCCGCGAGGACGTCCGGGAGTTCATCGACTGGTCCCAGGCCAACCGCGAGTGGTACGAGCCATTGGTTCGACAGTCCTAGGTCGGAACTCTCGTTGTCATTTTAGTCCTCAACACAGCGCTCGAGCACCGTGATCTGCAAGCGCTCTCAGTCGTCGTTCGTCGTCTTCGGCCGGTCGTGCTGTTGGGAAACCGGGTTGGGACTCGGCGGAGACGCGAACTCGGTGGAATCGTACGTCAGTTCGGTACAAGACGGCGCGTGCGCCTCGATGACGTCAGTCATCGTTCCGAACTCGTACCCGCGACACCGAATTCGTCGGACTGCCTCTCCGAACAGCTCGAGCGAGCCGTCCAAGTTTCGCTTCATAATCGACTGCTTGGGCTGGTCGAGCCGATCGTGGGAGTCGGTCTCATAGAAGTCCTGCAGGTGCGTGTTGAACACCAGCGGATCCGGCAGCGGCGCGTATTTGAGATAGGAGAGGTACGGCCGCCCCAGCAGTTTGAGGTAGCTCTGACAGACCGGGATCCGCGTGCCGGGCGTCGCCGCGATCGGCACCTCGACGAGGTCGTCGGTCCCCTCCGGACAGTAGGGTGCCAGCGGCTTGTCGAGGTTGCTGTAGATCCCGGGTCGGAACGAGGGGAAGATACTCGAGTCGAAGTCGAAGCCCTCCGCTTCGAGGATCGCAAACTCCGCGGGATCGATGTTGCCCTGCGGGGCCCGATACCCGTCGGGCTCGTAGCCGAAGTGAGATTCAAAGGCCTCCTTCCCCTTTCGAATCTCGGTCCGGAAATCGTAGGACTTCGACGTGTCGTGTTGGTAGGAGTGGAGATGGAACTCGCTGTCTAATTTCGTATCGAGTTTGTCGATGACCTCGGGGTAGCGCTCGATCGTCTTCCCGACGACGAAAAAGGTCACCGGAACGTCGAGCCGGTTCATCTGGGCGATGTAGTCGTCGATGTACTCGAACGTCAGATGATCGTACTCCGGATCGTCGAAGTACCAGTCGTTCTCGAGGTCGAGCGTGAGACACGCCGTCCGACCGCCGCTCACGAACGATCGCCTCCGCGATCCCGCGTGGCGTCTCGCCACTCACCCGTCAGACTAAAGATTCTCAGCTGACAATTCATTAGTTGTCTCTGGTGTTCTTCGTTCTAATATATAGTAGTACTCCTCTATTTGTAGACTAGTTCGATTGAATATGAGAGACTGTCACAATCGGCTGAACACGGGTAGTGGTGACGAGTACTCTTGGACACAATCTGCCACCATTCTTGGGAACTTACAGATCGACGGTCCAGCGATGCCCGCTTCGCAGAGAGATGGCATGAGGCGTGAGTCGCCGCTGAACAGCCGGTCCCGAGGACCGATAGTCGACTCCGGTATTTCGAAGAGAGCATCACAGCGCCACCACCTGGAAGCTCGAGCACAAAGCCAGTAGGCCACTGCGGGGAGCCACCAGGGACTGCTGGCGATCCTCATCAAGCGGTGGCACCGAGTTCTCGACGACGCGGCCCGTCCGCTTCGAGCGAAGCGACTGTCTCGGGGCAAGCCGCTCTCTCGTCGGTCGTGAGCGAACTGTCACCAAGGAGGCACCTGATCGATGTGTTCACCCGAATCACCGATCAGATCCGGAGTGCAAACTCGTCCTCGTCGCCGACCGCGTCGAGCTCAGGGAGAAATCCCGAACGAACAGATCCCCGCGGTCGTCGGCGAGGCCGACCTGTTCGCGCTCCCTAGTCTCGCCGAGGGGATGCCTCGGACGGTGCTCGAGGCACTCGCCTGTGAGACGCCGGTCGTCACGATCCCAAACAGCTTCGGCCACTCGTCGCAGACGTCGGCGAACTCGTCCCCGCGGAATCGCCGGGGAAACTCGCCGACGCGCTCGAGGACCGCCTCGCGATGGACGCCGACCAGCGGGCCCGAATGGGTACGAGGGACCGCGAGAAGATCCTCGAGACGTACTCCTGGCGGGACACCGTCCGCCAGACGACGAACGTCTACCGGGAGCTCCTCGACGGAGCGGACCAGGCGACACCACAGCCCGTTGCCCACCAGTAGACAAAACTGAGCCAGCCGCGCGTAGACACACGACGAACTGCTGGGGCGCTACCGCCTCGATCGCGGCTCCAATGCTTTTTTTGTTGCCCCGCAGGATTCGTTCGTCGGGTCTCTTGTCGTTCGGTCTCGGTGGGACCTCCGTCGAGAACAGTCGCCCTCGTCGGTCAGTTGCTGATGTTGTCCCGTACGATGACGTTCCCGTCCTCGTGGTCCGGAAAGTCGAAGTCGGTTCCGGAGACACCCCGCGCCGTGTTGTTTTTGAGGATCAGCAGCGTCTCCTCGTCGGCGGAGATCCTCGCGCCGCTGTCGCCGCCGTCGACCCGGAGGTTGTTCCCGGTGAACTGGAAGTTTCGCAGGTAGCCGATGTCGTTGCTGATGTCGACGGCCCACCCGTCGCCGGACTCGTCTCGGATGTTGTTGTTCACAATCTGGCAGTCGAAGATGCGGACGTTCTCGATCAGAATCTTGCCCCCGGCGGAGTCCCCGAAGGAGTTGTTCGCGATCTGGAACCGCCCGATGAAGTTATCGCCGCCATCGACGTGGATGAAGTTTCCACCGCTTTTGACCGTATTGCCGACGATGGAGAGTGCGTCGTTTCGCTCGCCGATGATCACCGCCCACGAGTCAGCCGCGGAGTCATCAAACGTGTTGTTCGCGATCACCACATCATCAGTACCGTGGAGTTCGATGTCCCCGAGGGCCGCGTTTCCTAACTCGTTTCCAATGATGTGGACCTGCTTGAGGGTCATCTCGCTTCCGTCGAGTGTAATGTTTCCGCCCTGCTCGAGGTCCCTGTGGTCCTCGATGGTGTTGCCGACGAGCTGTAGCCCCTCGAGGTGGCCCGACCCCTCGGCGTGAATAATGTAGTCGACCGTCGGCGGCGTCGAGGACGACTCGATGTCGTTGCCGACGAGCTGGAGGTCGTGGATCGACGGATCGGGCATGTAGATCGCGATCCGGCAGTAAGAGATGTGGTTGTTGTTCATGTTCGTCTGGTGGATGTCGCCGCCGTCGAACCAGACGCCGTAGTCCAGACAGTGCCAGATGTTGTTCTCGCTGACGATCGGATTGCGGTTGTTGCCCGTAAAGACGAGTCCGTTGCGCAGGTTGAGCAGCTGACACTGGTTGACCCGGAGGCCGAAAGTCCCCTCGACCTCGATACCGGTCCCGACGAGCTCGGTCGCCTCGGTCATCTCCGAGCTGATGCGGATGTTTTCGATGAACGGGTGCATCTCGTGGACCTGAGTCTCGTCCGTGGTCCCTGTGGGGTTCGCCGTCCCCGTGTGACTGCCCTTGATCCGGAAGACGACGACGTCCGCGGAGGTGAACACCCGGGCGTTGTTTCCCTCGATTCCGCGGACATATCGGACATCCACCGTGATCGTGTCGGTAACGGAGTAGTGGTTGCCGGCGGTGAACGTCAGGATACCAGTCTTATCGTTGTCGGCGAGGTCGTCGACCGCGGCCTGGATCGCCTCAGTGTCGTCGGTCTCGCCGTCGCCCTCGGCGCCGTACTCGTCGACGTGAACGACATCGAGTTCCTCTCGAGAGTCGGTGGCGTCGGGAACCTCGGCGTTGAGCACGCCGTCATCGACCGCCAGATTCTCGCCTGCGAAGTCCCGGATCGCCGTCGGGTTGTCGCTGGTCGACAGCGATCCCAGATCCTCTATGGCGTGGCCGTGAGCGTCGACGTCCTCACGCCAATCGTAGAAAGGCTGATTCCCCTGGTCGCCGCTGTGTCCGGAATTCGCCCCTGCGGTGCCCGTTGCCAGCCCGAGACCGCCGACGCCGAACAGTGAAAGCGCCGTACGCCGAGAGAGACTGGCCACGTTCTGTCGGTCTTCGTTCGATCCCCCGTCGGTTCCGTAGTCCGAATTATGGTCTTCCATATCCATATAATATTTCGATCGGAGATATATTCTAATAGTAGTAATAACCCTATGCTGATTGTTCTCTAATGCTGCTTCCAAGAATGTCAAATACAGTTTGTGAAGAGGAATGGATTGAAAGCCTGTTACGGTCCTAGAGGAGAAGCAAAAACGGAGTAGAAACAGCCCATCACCAGCGGTCGAGCGACGGACTGACGCCGCCCTTGAGTACCTGTCGACTCCAAAAGCTGGGTTGCGGTTCGCTGCGCCTACTCCCGAACCTGCGTCTCCTGCCCCTCGTTGACCTGCATGTCGAACAGCATGGCGAACATCATGAACATACTGCCCATTGTGAACAGCATCAGGCTGGCCGAGCCACGCATGAACAGCGACCCCCCTGAAAGAGTCCAGCATAGAGCGCCCACAAGCCACCCAGTATACCGATCCCTGCGGTCCCGGCGCCGAAGAGGTAGAACAGCGCCAACGGATGAAAGTCCAGCACGAGATACTTCACCTTCAGCCGCCAGAGGAAGCCCTTCAGGAGCATGCCCGAGACGTTCCAGATGTAGCTCGGATAGCTAATCGAGGACTCCTCGTCGCCGTACAGCGCCGGCATGGCGACGTCGGCGACGCGCATCCCCTTGGCGTTGAGTTTGATCAGGAGGTCGTTGCAGTAGCCGTAGTACTCGTACAGGTCCTCGAGCCCGGCGTTTTCGAGTGCATAACTCGAGATCGCCGTATATCCGTTCTGGGGGTCCATCGTCTTCCAGTACCCCGAGGCGATCTTCGTCAGGAACGTCAAAATGGAGTTGCCGAAGAAGCGAAACGGCGGCATATCCTCGCGGAACTCCTTGTACAGCAGCCGGTTGGCTTTGGCGTAGTCGGCCTCATCCTCGACGATCGGATCCAGCAGCCGGGTCATCTGCTCGAGGTCCATCTGGCCGTCGCCGTCGACGGTCACAGTGATGTCGGTGCCCTCCTCGCGAGCGGCCAGATACCCCGTCTTGATCGCCCCGCCCGCACCGAGGTTCTCGCGGTGTTCGATCGGGACGACGCGCCCGACGGGGTCGTGGACGATCGCGCGCTCGGCGAGCATCCCGCCGCCGTCGGTGCGGGCCTCCTTGGCATAGCCGAGCTCCTGGCCGCTGGCCTCGACGAACGACTCGCTGACGCCGGCGTCCTCGCGGGCCGCTTGCAACATCTCGTCCCAGGTCCCATCGCTCGAGCAGTCGTCGATGACGAACATGCGGTCGACGTAGTCGGGCATCGCCCGGATCACGTCGCCGATGAAGCCTTCCTCGTTGTACGCGGGGATGACGACGCCGATCGTGTGGTCGCGGTACATGTTACAGCCTCCGGTAGGTGAACAGCTCCGCCTGTGCGTCGAACGTGCCGTCGATGTCGACTAACACGGGGTCGGCGGCCATCTCGTCGGCCAGCGTCGCCGGTGACAGCGACTGGAACTCGGTGTGGGGGGTCCCGATGACGAGCCCGTCGAAGTCGGTGACGTCGAAGGCGTCCTGGATCTCGATGTCGAACGCCTCACGGGTCGCCTCGGGGTCGGCGTGGGGGTCGAAGCCGACGACCTCGATGCCGTAGCTGCGCAGCTCCTGGATGACGTTGTCGATCTTCGAGGTGCGGATGTCGTCGACGTCGGGCTTGTACGCCAGCCCCGCGACGAGCACGCGGCTGTGCTTGAGGACCTTGCCGCTGTCGTTCAACGCCCGGATCGTCAGCTCGGCGATGTGATCGGGGACGGCCTCGTTGACTTCCCGGCCCGTGCGGATGAGCTCGGGGGCAAAGCCCTGGCGCTCGCTCTCGTAGAGCAGATAGAAGGGGTCGACGGGGATGCAGTGGCCCCCAACCAGCCCGGGCCGGTAGTCGTGGAAGTTCCACTTCGTGCCCGCGGCCTCGAGGACGGCCTCGGTGTCGAGCCCGAGCTCGTCACAAATCATTGCGAGCTCGTTCATCAGGGCGATGTTCAGATCGCGCTGGGTGTTTTCAACACATTTGGCGGCCTCGGCGGTCTCGATCGAGGGCGCCTCGTGGAGGCCGGCGTCGACGACGGTGCCGTACAGCTCGACGAGCTCGTCGCGGCCCTCGTCGGTGAGCGCGCTGACGATCTTGACGACGTTCGCCAGCCCGTGTTCGTCGTCGCCGGGCACCATCCGCTCGGGCGAGTACCCCACACCAAAGTCCTCGCCGGCGGTCAGCCCGGAGGCTTCCTCGAGGGCCGGGATGAACACCTCCCGCGTGGCGCCCGGATACACCGTCGACTCGAGGACGACGGTCGTCCCTTCGGTCATGTGCTCGCCGACGGTCCTGGCGGCGCCCTCGACGATCCCGAGATTGGGCTTCTCGGTGTCGTCGACGGGGGTCGGAACGGCGACGATGACGACGTCGGCGTTCGCGATGTCGGCGCTGTCGGTCGTAAAGTCGATCTCGCCGTCGGCGATCGCCGCATCACCGACGTCGCCGGTGGGGTCGGTCCCGGACTCGAGGGTGACGACCTTCTCGGGGTCGATGTCGAATCCCGTCACGCTGTTGCCCGCGGCGTCGAACGCGGCGGCCAGCGGAAGCCCGACATAGCCCAGGCCAACGACACAGACGCTCGCGGTCGCACTGGCCGGCTCTTCGTACTGATACGTCGCGACGTTGCCCTCCGCTGAGTTCTCGGGACTCGAGCCGCCGGCTGTCATCCGGTCCTCCGCAGTGTAGTTCGAGTAATCATTGTTTATAATGGCGAATAGTCTGATTCCGCGGTAGTTGAGTCGAATAGATGTATTTGAGGAATCAGTAAATAGCTGTCGGAGTATGAGGAATTACTCGGCCGTACGCATCATGTCCCCGAACTGGTTCCGTTAGAACGGGCGGACGGCGGCGAGACTGAAGCGCCCGCAGCGCGTGGGCGTGGCCGCCAGAGGCAATCAGCGATTACCGACTCCGATGGCGCTCGAGTACCGGCGTGTTGTCGGGTACGCTCTCGAATAGGGTCCCCAAAACTCACATCCGCTCCGACACCGCGAGTGACACGAGGGCCCCACCAGCGCTCGAGTGCACGCTCGATTCACCTGGGCTCGAGACCGGCCGCGCGGGGAGTGTTGACCACAACCACCGTCATTGAACGGCTCGCACACCGCTCATCACCTTCTGGAGAACCAGTTCGGACAGCGGGCCGGAAATCTGCACAGCCAGTCAGGGAGCGATATCGGGGGGAAGTGTGAGCGCCTGTGAGTGCTCGAGCCCGGGGGCGTCGACCGTCATGTCGACGGTAGCTTGCGCGGGAACGGTGATACGTTCGGTCTGGTCGCCGACAACGACTTCAACCGGACCGTGGTCAGCGGGTAGCGAGATTGCGCCGTCTGCGTCAGTGGTTGCCTCGCCGATTGTGTCCCCGGTTCGGGGGTCGACAAGCGTAACCTCCTCGCCTTCGACCGCGTTGCCTTCGTCGTCAGTAACGGTGACGTCCACCGAGCTTTTCGAGTCACAGGCGCCCACAACTCCCGTACCGAGAAGGAGGAGACAGACGAGTACAGCGAGCACGACCGGCCAGTAGCGGCGGTCCCGAGACCGAACGAGCCGAACGCGAACCACAACACGTCGAAGTACCCGATTCATTCCTCTTTTTCAAGTATTCATGGAGGCAAACATGAACCTCTAGAAGAAGGATGTTGCTGCCGGCTTTGGTAATTATCGGCAGTACAGTAGCGCTCGCCCGGGAGGAGGGTCGGTGTCGCTTCTGGCGGCGGCGCTCGCTCGCCTCGGTTTGTCATCTTTCCCGGCCTGACAATCGCGGTAGTGTACAGCGGCGACCGCCGGGGTGAAAAGCACCGGGCTCGGGAGTCGCCAACGGGGATAAGCCCCCGCCGGCGCTCCCCGGTCAGCGGGGACCGACCACCACCTGCCCTCGCGGTGAACCAGCCCTCGAGGGGTGAGCACCCTCCTGCCACGGGTGCCCATTTGGTTCAAATCCCCATTTATTGTTAAAACTTGCTAAATGGTTAGTTTTTACGAGAGTAGAGCGATCGGAACCGAGGGGCTCCCGGGGGAAGTCGGGTCGCGGTGGCTGGACGCGACGGCGACCGGGAGCGGGCAGAGTCGTCGGTGGGCCGGCCGAGTCGGCCCTCGGCGGTCTCGGCGGACGTGTGACAGGCGGGACAGCGCGGTCGGGGCGCCTCGGTAGGCCTCGCTACAGGGTGTCCTCCGGCTGGTGTGGCTCGCGTCGGTCGGCGTTCGTCTCCGACGATGGACAGACCGAGACGGTGCCCGTCTCGTCGACGGTGACCGTGTAGTCGCCGTAGGCAAACCGTACGACGCCGGTGAACTCGGTTCGGGCGTGCTCGGGGGTGTGGACCAGCCGCTCGAGTGCAGCGACGTCGATCACGGCCTGGACGGGCGGCTCGAGCGTGGCCGGCTCGACCCCCTCCCGGGCAGCGATCTCCCGCGCGATCGTGACGCCAAGCGCTGGTGACTCCATAGCACGATCACCACGACGACCCACTTGAAACTCAGTCAGACATCCCGCCGCTGAGAACGAGCCGGATGACACAAATATAGCGGAAGCCCACGACTTCAGTTGTGGGAGGAAGTCACAATGGACCAATCCGACACGGACCCGCCGCTCAGTGCGCTTGCCCACCGGCGCCGACGCGCCGTACTGGCCTGTGTCCGCGAGCACAACGTCGTGACGCTTGCCGACCTCGCGGACGAACTCGCCGTCGACGAACACGGCGCGACGATCGACGGGGTTCCGGCCGCCGCCGTCACGGAACTGTACCTCAGTCTGTACCACCACCACGTCCCCACACTCGAGGACGCGGGGCTCGTCGCGTACGACCAGGAGCAGGACCTGGTGACGATCACCGGGGCGGGAACCACAGCCCACGCCTACCTCGAAGAACAGGTCTACGAGTTCACCGAGTCCCGCTCCCAGCCGTCCCGGGAGTGTCCCGACGAGGGGTCGTGCTGAGACCGAACCTCCTATATGACCTCGCAGGCCGGTGAGATCGACCCGGTCCTCGACGTCGCTCGAGCCGATCGGTAGCCTCGCGAACGCACAGAAGCCACCAAAATTCAACCAGCCACTGGCTCACGGGGGCGACTACGCCTGTGTGTACTCGAGCAACAGCCCGACCAGTTCGAAATAGCCCAGCAATCCGAGCGAGACGGTCAGACAGACCAGCAACACCGGCGGCAGTGAGTGTCGAAGCCCGGTTGGACCTCCGTATCTCACTGTCGCCCCCCTGGAATCGGTCTCCTCGGTCGTGTCGCGGCATCGGTGCTGCTCGGCGGTGACGGTCCAAGACCTGTGTCGCCGGCGCGTGCCTCGTGCATGGATAGTTCCATAGTAGATACCACCATTCAAAAACACCGGTCAGACGGCTGTCAGACAGCGCCGTCTCGATCCTGTCGATCGGGATCCGCTGCACTCGCTGGCCGAGGGACCGAGCCCGCCCCAGCCATGGCGCCGAATCGGACACCCGTGTCCAGCCCACTTCGAGCGCGCCGTCAGTTGGAACGCTGGCACCAGTGCGTCCGGACCGGGCGTCATGCACAGATTGACCATAGCCAGTAGATATTTTCACTAGAAGATATAAACGAAATACAGCATATGCCACACACGGTCGTGATCGAGGGGACGAGCGTCACGATCGGTGCCCAGACGAGACTGCCGACCCTGCGGAAGGCGATGGGCATCCCCGACGAGACGACCGCCTTCTACCGAACGAACGACGTCATCCGGATCCTCCACGACGCCGACCCGGTCGCGACACAGGTCCCGGACGGGACCGTCATCGAGTTTCACGCGGGCCCGATCGGCCCGGCAACCGAGCTCGGGGTCGACGACACTCGGGATGCAGACGTCGACCGCGACGATGACGCGGGAGACGACGATGGGGACTGAGCTTCGGAGAGAGCAACGGTGTAGCCGTCCGCAGCTCGAGGGAACGCGACGTGACACCGATACCGATAACGCGAGAGGAACGTGTTCGCTCTTCAGCCGACAGCGGAGCTCTCACAGCAGCGAAGAAGAGTCGAGCAACGGCCTACAGCAGTTCGATTTCGGGGCGAGCCAGGATAATCAGTTCCTGTTCGGTCAGCTCGCCGTCCGCGTACGCACGCAGTTTGTCGGCGTCGATCTGCGCGGTCGCGAGCGTCGGTCCGGACTCATATGCGAGGTCGGCCTCGACGGTCTCGATCTGGCCGAAGAATCCCTCGGCGTCCTCGATCCCCTCCTCGAGTGCGGGCGGGAGTTCCTCGAGATCCTCGCGGAGCTGCGCTGGGTCGTCGATCGTCGTCACCAGGGAGACGGTGAGCGTCCGGCCCCGGCGCCGGAACGCCTCGATGCGGACCTCGCCGCTGTCGAGTTCGACCGCCTCGGGGACGAAACCGGGAACGCCGGTAGGGCCGTCCTGCCCCCGTCCTGCACCGGGGTGGTCGTCCCGCTGGTTGCCCTGCCCGCCGCTGTTGCCGGGACTGTCGTCGGCCGCGCCGCGCCCCGCGCTGGTCTCCGACTGGAGCTCGCCGACACAGCCGGCAACGAGCGTTGTGAGCACACCGGTACTACCCAGGAGGATCGTTCGTCTATCCATACCTCCACCCATCTTGTCCGTCTATTAATAGGTTTTCATATCTACATAACTAGAATCATATCTTACTACAGGATACGAAAGATGCTTTTTAATTTCTAGTTTGGTTTATGACTCTGTCTCACTAGTCGAAAAAGCCCAGGGCGTCGCTCGACGAAGCACCGGGCGGCTTGCGATCGGTCGACACCGGCGTCAGTGCGATCGGGTCTCGACTCGAGCGCTAGCTGCTCAGGGTGAGCGCGTGCCGAGCGGTCGCTCGGTGTGTGACTCGTCTGCCTCGGCGGCGCCACCGTTGTTGAGGTCCCGGTAGGTCGTACAGTTCGGACAGCCCGAGACCGCCCCCTCAACACCGAACACCCGAATGAAGTCCCGGGTGACGTACCCTCCACAGTCACGACAGTGTGGCATAACTGGATCGTACGTGGCCAGCCACTAATATCTATGGTGACAGAAATTGAGTTGATATTTCAAAATTTGTCGATGGGGGAAGCTCACTGCGGGCGTGGACACGGCCGGGGGCGAGCGCGCTGTCGGTGGCCCGGCGGGTCCCGACCTGCTCTCTTCCGGGGGAGACTCGAGTCACGGACCGAAGACCACGGCATCCGTCGAAGCCGAAACCGAGCGCGCCCTGTGCTGTCCGGAAGCCCTGGGAGCGGCTGCCGGCCGGTGGCGACTGTCGTCCCTCCCGAAGGGGGAGTCCCACGGGGTCCGTACGACTTGGTTCGCGCGCCACGGCCGGTCTCCCCACCGGTAGCCACTCGAGTGGCTGGCGACTCCGGTTCCGACAGCGTTCACTTCCACGGAATAGCGAGGCGGATGCCACGGGGCGTGACTCCGAGGCGGTTGACTGGGGGTGGCACAGCTCTTTCAGGAAACGATGCAAAGGAAGAGACGGAGTTCGGCCCTGTCACACGCACCGAACTCGTTTTCCAGCGAGCACGCCACTAGGCGTCCCCAGCGGGTAGCTCGGATGCCCTAGCGACTGGCACTGTCAGGCCGGCGACGCCCTACTGCTGGGCGACTTGAGCCGCGGCCACCGCGACCTGCCCGTAGGCGATGCCGCCGTCGCCGGCCGGGACACGCTCGTTGGTGACCAGCTCGCAGCCGGCGTCGGTCACCCGCTGGCGGATCCGTGTCGCGATCCGGTCGTTGTACGCCACCCCGCCGGTCAGCGCGACCGTCGTTCGGTTCCGCTCGCGTGCGACGTCGACCGCGAGGGCGGCGAGCCCTCGGGCGAGTGCGTCCTGGGCAGTCGCCGCGACGACGGCTCGAGAGTAATCCGCCTCGAGCAAACTGGCGAGTTCGGCGAAGAGCGCCGGGGTGTCGATCACGGGCCGGCCGTCGGTTCGGACCGTCGAGACGTCGAGCGCGACGGGCTGGCCGTCGGTCGCGAGCGCCTCGAGTCGCATCGCCGGCTCGCCCTCGTAGCGTCGTTCACTACACACCCCGAGGAGTGCGGCGACCGCGTCGAGCACTCGTCCGGTGCTGCTCGTCAGCGGAACGTTCTCGCCACACTCGAGCTGTCGGATGACGTCATCATGGGTCGTCCCGTCCTCGGGGAGGGCCACGCCATGGCGCTCGAGCCGGGAGCCGACGCGGTCGGGGTCGTCGGCAAACCACAGTGCCGCGGCCATCCGGGCCGGATACCGTGTCGCCCGGTCGCCACCCGGCATCGGCACCGGCGCGAGGCCGCCGACGCGCTCGAACTCGGCCGGAGAGACGTCGAGTACCTCCCCGCCCCAGAGCGTGCCGTCGGGGCCATACCCCAACCCGTCGAGCGTTAGCGCCACGGCGCGCTCGCGGCCGTGTTCGGCGAGGACGCTGGCGGCGTGAGCGTGGTGATGGTAGACGGCGACGCGGCGCTGGGCGGGGCCGTCCGTGACCAGTCGGCGGGCGTACTCGGTGGTTTCGAACGCCGGATGGGCGTCGTGGGCGACGAGCGGCGGCGACTCGAGGCCGGTCACCTCGAGCAGGTGCTCGATCGCGTGCTCGAAGGCCGCACGGCTCGCGGCGTCGTCGAGATCGCCGAGATGCTGGGTGAGATAGCAGTCCCCCGCATGGGAGACGCCGGCGATCGCATCCCGGTCGGCACCCGTCCCGAGTATCGGCGTCGAGAGCTCGGCGGCGGTCGACACCGGCGTCGGGGTAAATCCCCGCGACCGACGAAGCAGCTGGCGGCTCCCGTCGACGACGCGCACAATGGAGTCATCACAACGGGCGACGATGCGGCGGTCGTGGAGCACGAACGCGTCGGCGACCGTCCCCAGCCCGTCAACGAGGGCGCGGTTGGCGGTCAGCATCGGGCTCCCCGGCCGGTTCGCCGACGTCATCACCAGCGGCACGTCGACCGCCTCGAAGAGGAGGTGGTGAAGCCCCGAGTACGGAAGCATCGCCCCGACGGTGTGGAGGCCGGGGGCGACGCCGGCTGCGAGCCCGGTGGTGGTTGCTCGGGCCGGATCGTGCTCGAGCAGGACGATCGGCCGCCGCGGCGAGGTAAGCAGCGCCCGCTCGCGGTCGGAGAGGGTCCCAAAGGTACGGACGGACGCGAGCGTCGGGGCCATCACGGCAAACGGTTTGGCGGGCCGCCCGGTTCGCTCGCGCAGACGGGCAACCGCAGCGTCGTCGGTCGCATCACAGGCGAGGTGCGCGCCGCCGATCCCCTTGATGACCACGGTGTCGCCACGCTCGAGCGCAGCGGCGGTGCGGTCGATCGCCGCCGTCCCGTCGGCCGTCCGTGCGAGCGTCCCGGGGAACCCGTCGCGGCCCGCCTCGGCCTCGGCTGCCGGCGCGACGGCGGTGTCGTCGCCTGGCTCGCCGTAGCGCAGACGCGGCCCACAGCTCGGACAGGCGATCGCTTGGGCGTGGTATCGGCGGTCGGTCGGCGCCTCGTAGGCCGCCCGACAGGCGGGACACATGGGAAACGCGGCCATCGACGTCGTCGATCGGTCGTACGGCAGCGCCTCGACGACCGTAAAGCGCGGCCCACAGTCGACACAGGCGGTCGCCCAGTAGGCGTGATACCGGGAGTCGGGGTCGCGAACGTCCTCGAGACACGCCGCACAGAGCCCCGTATCCGGCGGGATCGTGCCGGCGCCGGCGCCGGCATCACTGGAGGCGACGATCTCGAACGTCTCGTACGCGGCCTCGGAGACGCGCTCGCGATCGACGCTGACGGTGTCGACGCGCGCCAGCGGCGGCGGCTCCGTTCGGAGCGCCTCGAGCATCGCCTCGATGGCGTCGCTCGTCCCCTCGAGTTCGATGTGGACGCCGGCGCTACCCCGGTTGGCGACCGTACCGCGGAGGTCGTACTCGAGCGCCCGCCGGTAGACGAACGGGCGAAACCCCACGCTCTGGACGACGCCGGTCACGCGAACGGTCGCACGTTCCATCTCGTAGCCAGGTTCACACCCCACGTATATAACCGTGGTACCGAGGGCGCGACGCCGACTCGAGCAAGGGACCGACGAGGGAGAGTACAGGTTCTCTGACCGCAGTCACAGCTGAGCGAGACGCTCGAGTAGACAGACGAACGAGAAGAGCTATGTAGCGTCCGAAGGCGGCTCAACCGGTGTCACGGGAACAGTCACGCCGGCATGGGCCTCGACGGTTCTCATCACTGCATAGCCAGCATGGGTGACGGTCACGGCTCCATGTCGGTGCCCGTCGTGAGTCGGCTCGAAGAGGGATGGACGCGCAGTGGAGTCGGGGAGCCGTACAGCGCAGGGAGTTCGCCGAGTGACGACTGGACTGTCTGCTCTGACGCCAGTGCACCGCGTTCTGCGGTTCGCAGCGCAGTGATGACACCCGCAACGACGGGCTTGTCGCTGGGCAGGGAGACGTGACCGCGTGCGGCTGTGATCCATACTGAACGAGTCGGAGGTGGCTCATAGCTATCGGTACACAGCCACAGGCGAGCCGGCGAGGAGGAAACCCGTGTTGAGTGATCACTGTGATATCAAGGAAGGTCGCTCGCGACTGTGGTTCGGAGCAGGCGCTGCTCTCCGCGCCGGATCAGTGCCGAGAGCGCCTGGCTCGAGACGTCGAACTGTGCCGCCAGTTCCGCCGTCGAGATCTCGCGTGGGACCTCGAAGTAGCCGGCTTCCGTCGCCGCACGCAACACCTCTCGTTGTCGAGTGGTGAGGTCGTAGGTCTGTGTCTCGTCATCGCTCTCATAGAGCCGCCGCAACACGAACGAGAGCGACCGCTCGTCACACCGAGCGTGATACGCCGACAACGCCTTCCGGCTCGGCACCTGTGCCCGGTACCGCGTGCCAGCGTCGGTGAACTCGATCCGAAGAAAGGTGATCCCGAGTTCGATCGCGTCGGTGTAGGTGAGGCCACGCTCGCCGGTTGCCGAGAGACTGATCCGGAACAGTCGCTTCTCGGGAAGGCCCGAGAGTTGCTCGACGTCGGCTACGGAGGGGTCGTCCTCGAGCTGGCGGAAGAACGTCTTGAGATCGGTGTCGGTGCCCCGAGCCCAGAGAATCAGGCGCGACGGTCCCTCCTCGCGGGGCTGTTCGTCTTCGACGTGAACGCCCACCGTCGGCACCCGCTCGACGGTCGCCGCGAGGGTGAACTCCGCGATAAAGCTCATTCCGGCCCTCGCTTTCGGAGTCCGCTGCTCACCTAAGTGTGTCCCGCACTCTCTGTTCTCGAAATATGCTGTCCCATTCGGGTTCACGGAGAGCTGCTCTCAGTATGATTGTCAGCCATCCTACAACGGGGTTGTGGTTCCTGCGACTCTTGCACCAGCCGTGATCCACACGACAGCCGTCAGCCCTTGGCCCCGCGCGTGACGGGAGCGGCCGGAGCGCTCACAGACGCGCTTGTCGCGCTCGAAAGTCGCGTTCGCTTGTAGGACCATGGGCCATTCCCTGATGACACTCGAGGCCGGTGCCAGACAGCACTTCCCACCTGTCGACCCCCGATTGCCCGCTCCCGTCGCCGACCAGTTCGACTATCGATACATACTACCCAGTAATTATAAATGCGTACAGTAGAATAAAAAGACTGTACTCGAACGGAGGCATATAGTGGGACACATCATCGTTGAACTCCAGACCGGCCGCCGCCTCACGTTCGACGAGGTCGTCGTCCTCGAGCGGGAGAACGGGAGGTGGCTCCGGTGTGTTCGTGCGGAGCCGAGCTCTCGCGAGAACCTGCCGGAGACCACGAAGTACTATCATCTTGCAAGCGACGTCGACCAGGTCCGCTGGCGGACACCGACCCCCGAGTGAGTTCGGGGGCCGACCGGCGTGGCTGCAGCGCTGATAGCCGAGAACCGTTGAACTCGTTCGACCAGCACCGCCATCGAGCACTATCGCGCTCGAATATTTCTCAACCAAAAAATTATTATATAACAACATCATACGACGGATCAATGCAAGCAGTCGTACTCGCCGCCGGCGAAGGCACACGGCTCCGGCCGCTCACGGAGGACAAACCGAAGGGGATGGTCGAAGTCGACGACGACCCCATTATCACGCACTGTCTCGACCGCCTCGTCGAGTTGGGTGCCAGCGAGTTCGTCATCGTCGTCGGCTATCTCAAAGAGAAGATCGTCGAGCACTACGGCGACGAGTACCGCGGCGTGCCGATTACGTACGCCCACCAGCGCGAACAGGCCGGCCTCGCCCACGCCTTGCTGTGCGTCGAAGAACACATCGACGACGACTTCATGCTAATCCTCGGCGACAACGTCTTCGAGGCGAACCTCGAGGACGTCGTCCGGCGCCAGCGCGAAAACCGCACGGACGCCGCGTTCCTCGTCGAGGAGGTTCCCTGGGACGAAGCCTCCCGGTATGGCGTCTGTGACACGAACGCCTACGGCGAGATCACCGACGTCATCGAAAAACCCGACGACCCACCGTCGAATCTCGTGATGACGGGCTTTTACACCTTTACGCCCGCGATCTTCCACGCCTGCCACCTCGTCCAGCCCTCCGATCGGGGCGAGTACGAGATTAGCGACGCCGTCGACCTGCTCATCCAGTCAGGGCGCACCATCGACGCGATCGGTCTCGAGGGCTGGCGCATCGACGTCGGCTACCCCGAGGACCGCGACGAGGCCGAACAACGCCTGCAGGACGCGGAACTGTCGGCAACGGCTGACTGAGACCGACATCCGAAGGACGACCGGCTGTCAACATGCTTCTGGGAGACACTATCTTTTTTAAGATGGAATGTCCTCCCTCGAGTAATGCAAGTTGTAGTTACCGGTGGCGCCGGCTTCATCGGCGGCAATCTCGCGGAGGCCTTCGTCCGGGCGGGCCACGACGTCACGGTCCTCGACAACCTCGATCCCTACTACGATACGGGAATCAAAGAACACACCATCGAGATCTGCGAGGCGGCCGCGGCCGACACCGAGGGCACGTATGAGTTCGTCGACGGCGATGTGCGCGATGACGACCTCACCAAAGATCTCGTCGGCGAGGCCGACGTGATCTACCACCAGGCCGCCCAGGCCGGGGTGCGGACGAGCGTCGACAACCCGCGCAAGCCGAATTCGATCAACGTCGACGGCACCCTCAATGTCCTCGACGCCGCCCGCGATTCGGAGACCGAGCGCGTCGTCCTCGCGAGCTCCTCTTCGGTGTACGGCAAACCCGAGTCCCTCCCCTACGACGAGGCCCACCCGACGACGCCCGTCAGCCCCTACGGCGTCTCCAAACTCGCCGGCGAGCAGTACGCCCGCGTCTACAGCGAGGTGTACGGCCTCCCCACCGTGTCGCTGCGGTACTTCACCGTCTACGGCCCGCGGATGCGTCCGAACATGGCCATTTCGAACTTCGTCTCGCGCTGCCTGAACGACGAACCGCCAGTGATCTACGGCGACGGCCAGCAGACGCGGGACTTCACGTATATCGACGACGTCGTCGACGTCAACCAACAGCTCCTCGTCGACGACGCGGCCGACGGCGAGATCATCAACGTCGGCAGCACCGACAACATCGATATCGAAACGCTCGCCGAAGTGATCCGCGACGAACTCGCCCCCGAGCTCGCCCTCGAGTATACGAACGCGCGCGAGGCCGACGCCGAACACACCCACGCCGACATCGAGAAGGCCAACGAGCTGCTGGGCTACGAACCCACGCGGGACATCCGCGAGGGCGTCCGGGAGTTCATCGACTGGTACCAGCTCAATCAGGAATGGTACGAGCCGCTGGTGAGACGCTCTTAAAGTTCCCGACCACTCCAGTCCAGCTGGCTGGGCTGTATCTGGAACCAACAGCGACCGCGTCGCAAGCCATATTTCGGTATCCATCTCGTTCCAAGCAAGCGACGGCGTAGACGACCGAAACGGGGTCGGTTGTGACAGAGGACTCTACTGCATGACGGCCGGTCACAGCCGTTCACGTCTACCGAGACAGCACACCTCGTCTGCGGAACAAGTTTCGAGATCCCGAGTCCGTTCCACCGGAAGCGGCGACCACTGCACTCAGATGGGCCGGGTGTCGGCGGACTGGCCAGTGAATCCGTTCGTCACCCCTGGTCGCTCGGTCCGGTGGCCGAGCCGGTTGATCGAGGCCAGGTTACTGGGTGGTCACACTGACGACGGGAAACGCGCTCAGAGCGGATTGGTCACACCGACGGTGTCGCCTTGGCCACCAGCTACGGTGGGTTGGCGACGCTCCCATCGTGCAACGTCGCGGTCCGCTCGAACAGCGCGCCGAGCGACGGATCGTGACTGATCGCCACGAGCGCGGCGTCGGTTGTCGCCTGGATGTCACACAACAGCTCGAGGACCCGTTCAGCCGCCTCGGGCTCGAGCTGGGCGGTCGGCTCGTCGGCGACCACGACAGCTGGCCGGTTCGCCAGTGCACGGGCGATCGCTACGCGCCGTCTCTCACCGACACTGAGCGCCGCCGGACACCGGTCCGCGCGGTCGGCGACCGCCAGTCGTGCGAGCAGTTCGTCGACCCAGGCCTCGTCACGGGTCCCACCATGACTCTGGGGCAACAGCGCGTTCTCGCGGGCGGAGAGAGCCGGCACCAGCTGAGGTGTTTGGAAGACCAGCCCGAGCACCTCCCGACGCAGTCGGGCCCGTCGACGCTCCGAGAGCTCGCTGGCGTCGGTGCCGTCGACCAGCACCCGTCCTCGGTCGGGCGAGTCGAGCAAACCAAGCACCGCGAACAGCGTCGACTTCCCGGCACCGCTGGGGCCACACACCAGCGTCCGCGACCCACGCGGGATCGAAAGCGAGAGCTCCTCGAGGATCGCCTGGCCACCCCGTCGGACCGAGACGGAGTCCGCCGTCAGTACCGGGTCACCCATATCTACCCAATACGATTATAACTTAATATATAACAATCTCGATTTTGTGATATCGTCGGGAGACGGAGGTACGATGCGTCCACGACCGCTTCAAGCCCGGCCTGATCTCCTCCCGGGGTACGACTGATGGTCCGAACCGGATCGCCGCATCCGCGGGTAGTCGGGTTGGCGACCGCTACGCAAACCGGACCCGAAGCCGCTCACGGAGCCGTCCGGCGAAGGTCGACAGCTTCCCGGTGTAGGCGATCCAGTAGAACACGACGAACAGGACGAACGGACAACCGTGTCGCATCCGATCACGAAACGTCAGCGGGTGTGGAGGGAGGATGTTTCGCGACACCCACAGCGGTCGAGATGAAGGCCGGAGATCCGACAGCTGAAACAGCTGTTCCTTCCCACGGCCGATGCGAAAGTGTTTGGCGAGATAGCTCCGGAACGACGTCCGCGCCGGATGGTAGACGACGACGTCGTCGGCGAACGCCTGGACGTAGCCCGCACCGGCAACACGCTGGCCGAACTCCACGTCACCTCCCGAAATCAGCCGCCCGTCGAACGGGCCGACGTCCTCGACGACGGACCGTCTGACGGCGAGCGCGCAGGTCGGCGCATACTGTCGGCGCTCGAGATAGAACTCCACCGGAAAGTTCGTCACGGTGTTGTATCTGCCGACCAGCGTCTGTCCGTTCTCCGGCAGAAAGGACTCGACACGACAGCCGAGATAGTCGGCCCCGGTTCGTTCGAAGGCACTCACGAGGTTCGACAACCACGTCGGCGCAACGACGACATCCGAGTCGACGAACGCCAGTATCTCGCCGTTCTGATGCCTAATTCCGGTGTTTCGCGCGGCGTACGAACTCTGTGTGGTGGTCTCGTCGATGACGGTCGCGTGGTCGTGGTGTCGACACAGCTTCGCTGCGACCGCGCGTGTGCGATCCGTCGAGTCGTTATCGACGACGATAACCTCGAACCGATCGGACGGATACGCCTGTCTGACCAGCGATCGGATCGTTGTGCGTATCCCGTCCGGATCGTTGTAGACCGGACAGATAACCGAGACGAACGGCCGCTCTCCACCCTTCGGCTCACCCATTCCAAGTGGAAAGTTCACGTGATATTATTTATATTTGGTGAAGAAAGACGAAAACTCATTTTACGTTCTGGTGGCGCCCACCAGGCCGGGAGCGGTCGTCGGTGTCCCGGATCGACGCTCGGTGGCGGTCGCTCGATCACAGCGCCCGGAGATCCGGATGGTCCGGGACCGAGTCGGCCGCCCAGCCAGCACGCCGCGCCATCCATTCGGCGTGCCGAACCGCAACCACCACGGGGACACGGTCGAGGTCGAGGAGTTTGGCGATCGACAGTCGGTGGCGCCCGTCTACGAACAGGAGTTCGCCCTCGCGACCGATATCGACGCAGATCTCCTGTCTGAGACACTCCAAAAAGTTCACCTCGAGTGCATCCCGGTCCCTGAGGAACTGCCGGTAGCTCTGACAGCCGGTCGACGCGATCGAGTCATAGAGCGCATCGAGCCCCTGACACCGACGGTCGATCTCCGCCGTCGTCTCACAGCCGTTCCAGACGGACCCACCCTGCTCGAGTGCTGCCTTTGCCCGCCGAACGAACTCGGTCTCATGCCACGGAACGCCGTCCTCGAAGTGTGCAGCTAACGATCGATACAACGGCGTTGACCCGAACGTCTCTGCCAAGTACAGCTCCGGAGGGGTCCCGTGGTAGTCGTCGGCGACCGGTGGCTCCGTCCGTAGATCCCACTCACCGCGTTGGACCCGCCCGAACTGATAGCGCGCGTCTTCCCACGGTGGATACCGCCGCCCCGAGAACCGCGTAATCCGGTCGGGATCGACCCAGAGAATCTTGTACGGGTCGGGCGGGGACCGATACCGATCGATCTCGAAATCGAGCGTCCGGTAGTACCGGGGTGCGATCGACCAGTACGATCCCCACGCCGCCGGTATCGTGATCGAGGACTCGAGCAGCGCCTTCTCGGCCGCCCGTACCGCAAGCAAAGAGAGACCTCCGGCCTGAAGATGCTCCCGGACTGCACTCACCGTTGGCATAGTGCATAGTGGTTGAACTGTCAGCTCACATAGTGACTTCGGTCCGGCGGTGTCCGGCTGCCGACCTGACGCCAGTTGCGTGGTAATCTACCTGGGTGGCCAGCCGAGCCGTGCCGTCAATACCCGACGTAACGCTGCCGGGTAGGCGGAGGCGACGGACTGCAGCGATGGATCGGAGCCGCGAATCAGTCCCAAACGATCCCTACCAAATCAAAGCCGGCGCAACCACTTGCACTGCCCACGCCGGTTGTGACAGCGGGTCTCGGTACCGCTTGCTGTCGAATCGTGTAGGAAGAGTGAGACACTGCTAACGGTGGAACTACTCTGGGCGGTCAACCGCGATTCCGTGGTGTCCGAGCAGCGTCGCGGCGATCGACTCGGACCAGTCGGTCCGGGTCGCGAGATCGGTATCGTGGCGGGTCACTTCCGTGAGATACCCGGCACGACCCAGGTCGGCCGAGACCTTGTGGATGAGCCGGGGGTGTTCGCCAGCGAGCGTGTTGCCGACCGTGAACTCGTAGTCGGTGCCGTACTGCTCCGAAGGATGGATATGGGCCTCGGTCAACGAGTTGGTAGTGCGGTCGGCGACCGAGCGGGCGTTCCCGGCCGCAGACGGGAAGATCGCCTGGCCGAACCCATCCGGCCCCCGAGGTGAGTCCCAGATTCCCATCGAGCTGTGCATATCAATGACGGCTGCGGGATCCATCTCCGTGATGAAGTCCCAGATCGCCCCCGCGATCGACGTCGTTGGTGACTGACCGGCCGGGAACTGCTGATTGAGGTCGCCGTCAGGGCCGCTGTAGGTATGATCCCGAACTGCGGGTGCGTTAGCCTCGGGGATCACGACGAGCGTCCCCTGATCGAACCCCCACTCGCGAACCGTATGAGCCGCATCGATCCCGGCTCGTTCGTTGCCGTGGACGCCACCGAGGACGAGCACCGTCTCGCCAGCCGTCGGTGCCTCACGGATGTATGCTGATGTCTCGTATTTCGTTCCCGAACGCAGCGTTCGCGTCTCCTCCGTAACGGACTCCTCCGCACTAACGGTACCGACCGCGAGTGCACTCGCGGCGGCCGCTGATCCACTCGCGAGCAGTGCTCGCCGACTAACAGTTATTCGCCGCTGTGATTTCTTTGTTGCTGACTTATTTTGCATTGCAATCGTTCTAGCGACTTCAGGTTATTGTATATAAAATTAGCACATTTCGTGTGACGTGTAAAATTTATATACATGGTACCGCGGCACGTGCGAAACCGAGTGCAAGGACCAGTGAATCAGTGGTGTACAGGGGGTTGTCGTGCGGTTCCCGAAAACTCCCGTCGCGCCGCAACGTCGGCTTACTCCTCGACGACCTGATCGACGTCGAACTCGACGCGGTACGTGGCTGCCTCCGCACACTGATCCAGCGAGAACGAGTGCTCCGCGCTGTTCTCCGGTCCGAGGCTAAAGCGGGCGGCATCACTCGAGAGGTGGCTTCCGTCGGCGTCGACGATCATACCGATGCCCTCATAGAACAGCTCGGAGTCGGATGTCGTGTTTTCCATCTCGACGTTAATATTGCAGAGGTGGGAGCCTTCGCCTGACTCCCAAACGAACTCGTGGTCGACTGTGAGTAAGTCCTCGAGTTCGTCGTCTAACTCGAGTTCTGCGTCCAGTTCATCTGGCTCCTCGTCCGTATCGTCATCATCGGTCTCGTCTATATCCTCGTCATCAGCCTCCTCTACA
>NZ_JARUKW010000022.1 GCF_029688845.1 Natronococcus sp. A-GB1
TTTAGGGTCGCCGCCATCAGTCGTCACCTCGCTGTCGCTCGGCGGTCGCCTGCTCGTCCTCGGATTCGAGGACCTCGCGGGCGTCCTCGCCGGTGGTGTTGTAGGCGGTCGCCCAGCGGTAGGCCTTGTCGGTCGTCCCCCCGAAGGCGACGTCCTCGCTGTCGATCTCGCCGACCTCGTCCTTAGGGACGACCCAGAGGCTGTTGGTCGGCTTGCGTCGGCCGTGCTGGATGGCGGCGAACTGCTTTGCCATCTCGCGGTCGGGTGCGTGGACGTTCCCACAGTGGGTGTGGTACCCACCGGTTTTCTCCTGTCGGAACACTTCCCAGATCATGGTCAGTCGGCCGCCTGCGGCGCGTGGCCGCCGGCGGCTGTGGCGTCGTCCTCGATCGTGTCGCGAACCCACTGGACGGCCTCCTGGGCCTGCTTCCGGCCGTTGATCTGGCCGAGGCCGGGTTCGTAGTCGTTTTTCGCGATCGTGAAGAACTCCTCCCAGTCGAGGTCGCCCTCCTCGACCGCGTAGGTGCCGTCGTCGCGCTCGCGAATGCGGGGTTCGTCGGGGATCTCGAGGCCGTATCTCCGGGCCTTCGGAATATACTGGTCGAGGAAGGCGTCCCGAAGTTCGTCGTTGGACTTCTGTTTGAGCCCTACCGAGGCGGCGAAGTCGTGGTGGGTGCTCTTGTCGTCGGTCGGCCCGAAGAACTGGATGATGCGGGGCCACCACTCCTCGAAGGCCTCCTGGGTCCGTTGCTGTTCGGCGCGCGAGCCGCTCATGAGTTCGCGAAGGATGTCCTCGCCGTGTTTGACGTGAAAGCCCTCCTCGAAGCAAACCTTGTCCATCGCGTGGGCGTAGGGCTCCCAGCTGGTTCGGCGCAGCGTCGCCTGTCGGCGCATCGCCGCCCCGTCGACGAAGAAGGCGATCATCGGCGTCTCGACCCAGTCGTCCATCTCGTAGTGGAAGCAGTTGAGGAACTTGCCGTCCCCGTTCGCGAGGTCGTCTAGCATCTCCTCGCGGGTCTTGATCCCGAGCGACTCGGCAGCGCGGTACAGCAACTGGCCGTGGCCGATCTCGTCCTGGACCTTCGCCGAGAACGCCAGCTTCCGGTCGATACTGGGCGCCTGCCGGATGAACGGCCGCTCAAGGTAGGCGCCCATGATCTCGCTGTTGGCGTGGAACTCGATCATCCGCGTCGCGGCCTCCCGGTACTCCCGTGGCAGGTCGTCCGCGGAGCTGAACTCCCGGGGCCCCGCGCGTTGTTTGACTGTGTCCAGGTCCATGATTTCATTATAAACTACGACAGTTGCGTCCTTAGCAGTTGACCGCCACATAACGGGAGTTTAAATACTATCGCGTGCGAACTACGACTACACATCTCATGATCGACGAGTGTCTCGTCGTGGAGTTTACGGTCCGCAACGACGACTGCCCGCTCGCGGAAGCGACGCGAGACGTCGGGGTCGAAATCGACGCCCGACCGCCACAGCGACGCAGCGACGGGAACGACCTGCTGCAGTTCAGCGCGCCGACGAGTGACCGACTCACGCGGGTCCTCGAGGAGGACGACCGGATTTCCTATCTCCACGCCTCGCGAACCGACGGTCGCTCGCGGTACCGGTGTCTGTCGAAACACCCGTGTGTCGTCCACCGACTGATCGACAGCGGGCTCATCGTCGAGACGCTGCGGTACCGCGACGGCGCGGCCCGGATCGCCGGGGCGGTCGTGGGTCGCGACGTCCTCAAGGGCGTGATGGAGGCAGCCGGCGAGACCGTGGGCGTCAAACTCGAACGCGTCTATCCCCTCGAGTCGGAGGCCAGGGAATCTCCCAGCCGGCGCTGGAACCTCACGCCCGCCCAGGAGGAGTGTCTCCGGGCGGCCCTCGAGCTGGGGTACTTCGAGATCCCCCGCGGAGCCAGTTCCGAGGCGGTCGCCGACGAGCTCGGGATCAGCAAGTCGGCGTTTCTCGAGCGGCTCCGTCGCGCCGAGGCGGCGCTGTTCCAGCAGATGTTCCGCTAGATCCTTTTCGTTGCGAGTCGCTGTAGCACGATATGACGGAAGAGGTTCGACGACGCGTACTGTCAGGCGCTGGGTATCCGACTCCGCTCGCTGGAACCGGGGAACACACGAACAACCCTCGAGATCACCGAGGACCTCACGAACTTCCACGGGAGCCCCCACGGCGGAGCGATCTACTCTCTCGCCGACGCGGCCTTCGCCGCGGCGTACGAGGCCCTCGTCACCGACGGAGACGACGAGCGAGTCACGAGTTTTGCGGGCGCGTCTACGAGCGCTGACCCGAGCGAGCCCGGAACGGCCGCGATCAGGCCGTCACGCCCAGATACTTGTCGAGGATCTCCTCGTTGGCCTCGAGCTCCGCGGACGTCCCCTCGTAGACGATCTCCCCCTGGTCGATGAGGTAGTTTCGGTCGGCGAGTTCGAGACAGACGTGAACGTTCTGTTCGACCAGCAGGATCGTGATCCCCCGTTCGTTGAGCTCTTCGACGATATCCATCACGTCCTGGACGATGTAGGGTGCCAGTCCCTCTGTCGGCTCGTCGAGTAAGATGAGGTCAGCGCCGCCGACCAGCGCGCGCGCGATCGCGAGCATCTGCTGTTCGCCACCCGAGAGCGACGAACCGGGGTTCGACGCGCGCTCTTTCAGGTTCTCGAACATCTCGAGCACCTCGCCGATCGAAAACGAGTCGACGTCCGGCGCGCCACCGTAGTCGGCGAGCTCGAGGTTCTCCTTGACGGTGAGCTCCGGAAAGATCTGCCGTTCCTCCGGAACGAACGCCAGTCCCTGCTGGACCGTTTCCGTCGCGTCGAGGTCGGCGATATCGGTTCCGCGGTAGGTGATGGTTCCGCTCGTCGGGGAGATGATACCGACGATCGAGCGCAGGGTCGTTGTCTTGCCGGCGCCGTTGCGGCCGACCAGTGAGACGATCTCGCCTTCCTGGACCGACAGCGACAGCTCCCGAAGCACCTTCGTCTCCCCGTACCCCGCCTCGACGTTCTCGACGTCGAGTAATGGCTCGGCGCTCATTCTGTCATCCCTCCGAGGTAGGCGTCCTGTACGTCGCGGTTCTCGGCGATCTCCTCTGGTGTTCCTTCTGCGAGGATTTCGCCTCTGTTCAACACGGTGATGCGGTCTGAGAGTTCCATAACGAGTTCGATGTCGTGTTCGATCAGCAGCAGCGTCTGGTCGACCAGAACCTCCTCGATCAGGTCGATCGTCTCCCGGGTTTCCTCGACGCTCATCCCGGCTGTCGGCTCGTCGAACAGGACCAGGTCCGGATCCGTCGCGAGCACGACACCGATCTCGAGACGCCGTCGGTCGCCGTACGCGAGCGCGTCCGCCTCCTCCTCGGCGACGTGTGTGAGGTCGATGCGCTCGAGGATGCGCCCGGTCTCCGCGTTGATCTCCTCGTAGCGATTCGTCGGTTTGAAGAACGATTCGAGCAGGTTGTACTCGCTACGGCGGTCGGCCTGGGCCGCGAGTCTGATGTTCTCGCGGACGGAGAGTCCGCCGAAGACGTTGGAGATCTGGAACGACCGGCCGATCCCGCGGGCGACGCGCTCGGGTGGGGAACGGTCAGTAATCTCCTCGCCGTCGAAGTAAACGGTCCCTTCGGTAACGGACAACGCTCCGGAGATGAGGTTGAACAGCGTCGTTTTGCCGGCGCCGTTCGGCCCGATGACGCTGCGGAACTCGCCGCGTTCGACCGTCATCGAGACGTCGTCGATCGCCGCGAACGCACCGAACGTCTTGGTCAGCCCGTCGAGTTCCAGTATCGTTTCGCCGTCGGTCCGCCGATCGTGGGGTCGAGTTTCTGCGGCCATCAGTCATCACCCTCCGTGCCCGCGTCCTCGGGCAACTGTCCGGGATCCGCCGCAGGACCCGGCCCGCCGGGTAGGTACGGCGCGAGCAGCGTCGGCACCGAGACCAGCCCACGCGGGAGGAAGATCACGAACAGGACGAAGATCGTCCCCAGTACCAGCCGCCATCGACCAGTGTAGTGGGTTAACAATTGCTCCAGCCCGAAGAACGCGCCGGCACCGATAATCGGGCCGTAGAGCGTCCCCATCCCGCCGAGGATGACCATCACGATTACCTCCCCGGATTTCAGCCACTCCGCTGCCGAGGGAGAGACGAACGCGTTGTTGAGTGCGAAGAGTCCCCCCGCGAGGCCCGCGAACGCGCCGCTGACGACGAACGCGCGGCGCTTGTAGACGACCGTGTTGTAGCCGAGGAACGTCGCCCGTTCCTCGTTTTCCCGGATCGATTTCAGCACCGAGCCGAACGGCGACTGAAGCATCCGCCGGGTGACGAAGTACGAGGCGACGAGCGCGCCAAGCACGACGTAGTAGAACAGCGAGTGGCCGGTCAACACGACCGGACCGACGAAGAACGCGATGTCGTCGAGCGACGCGCCGAGCCCTGCGATGCCGTAGTAGTAGTCGTGGCCGATCAGCCCGATCCCCTCGGAGCCACCGGTGATCTCGAGGCGATAGAGCAAGTTGTAGTAGAGCTCGGCGAACGCCAGCGTGATCATCGCGAAGTAGACGCCGGCGACGCGGATCGAGAGGAAGCCGACGATCCACGCGATCGCCGCCGAGAGGGCGATCGCCATCGCGAGCGCGACGAACACGGAACTCGTCACGTGGATCAGCCCGAGCACGACCGCGTACGCGCCGAGGCCGAGGAACAGCGCGTGTCCGAGCGACACCAGCCCGGTGTAGCCCATTACGAAGTCAAGCGAGAGCGCGAACAGCGCCCACACGAGGACTCGGGAGCCGAACGTGACCCAGAACTGGTTGCCGAGCAACCCGGCGACGATCGGCACCAGCGCGAGGACGCCGACCATCACGAGCCCGAGTTTGAGCCGGGTGCCCCGCTCGAGCAGACCCCCGGCTCGACCGGCGAGCAGCCGTTCGCTGCCACCCTCTTCGGCGAGTTCGGTGCCGAACAGGCCGTGAGGTCGGATCAGGAGGATAGCGATCATCAGCACGAAGATCACCATCCCCTCGAGCCAGGGGACCCACGGCCGCAGGATCGACTCCTGGAGGATTCCCACGAGGAGCCCGCCGACGACCGCGCCCTTGAAGCTCCCGAGGCCGCCGAGGACAACGATGACGAACGCCGGGATGATGATCGACATCCCGAGTTCGGGGTTCGCCTGTCGGTTGCCGGCGAGGATGATTCCCGCGAACGCCGCGAGCCCGGCGCCGACACCGAAGACCAGCGAGTAGTAGCGATCGATCTCGATCCCGAGGTTCCGGACCATCTGGCGGTCCTGTGAGCCCGCCCGGATGATCAGCCCGTACTTGGTGTACTCGAGCAGCGCCCAGACGGCAAACGCCATCAGGGTGCCGCTGACGATCATGAAAACGTTGTAGGAACTGACGCCGAGCCCAAACGCACCGATCGTTCCGGTGAGAACCTCCGGTCGGGGAAGCCTGAACGATCCCGTCCCCCAGATGAGGTAGACGAGGTCGTTGATCACCAACACGAGACCGAACGTCAAGAGGATGTGATAGAGCGGGTTCCGACCGTACAGCGGCTGGACGGTGTAGCGCTCGAGCGCGACACCGATGATCCCGACCAGAAACGGCGCGATCACGAGCGCGGCGACGAACGCAGTGCTGCCGATACCGGTCTGAATGGTGATCGCGACCGCCAGGTACGCGCCCAGGACGGCCAGTTCGCCGTGGGCGAAGTTGATGACGTTCATCACGCCGAAGATGACCGACAGGCCGGCGGCAAGCAGCACGTACACGAGCCCGAGGGTGATCCCGTCTAACAGTTGTTGAATGGCTGTTCCTAGCATAACTTCGGTCGGCGAGTCGTTCCGTGCATTGTCGAAATACCTCTCCGCGATCCCTATCGTTCACAGCCGGTTTCTTCACAGGCCGGAATCGCCTCCTCACCGTCGATCTCCATCAGAATCTCGACGTCCGGCAGATCGTCACCCTCGACGAGTTCGCCCATCCAGACCGGGTTCACGGCCTGGCCGTCGCACTCGCGGAACTCGTTCGATCCGAAGATCGTCTCCTGTTCGAGCCCGCCGAGGGCGTCGGCGACCTCGGTCGGATCGTCCGATCCGGCTTCCTGGATTCCCCGTACCATCATCCGAATCGAGTCGTAGCCGACCCGCGAGAAGTTGTCCGGCAGTTCGTCGTACTCGGCCTCGTAGGCCTCGACGAACTCGTGGTTGTCTCCCATCTCGAGGTCGGGATAGTATCGCACGCCGCTGAACACGCCGGTCGCTGCGTCGCCCGCACCCGCTCGAACCGGAGTAAACGAAGCGGTGGTCGTGACGATGGGTATCTCGTCGGGGAGACCCCGGTCAGCGGCCTGCGAGAGGAAAGTCGTGAGATCCTCGCCGGTACTCCCGATGACGACCGCGTCGGCCTCGTCCGCCGCGCCCTCGATCTGGGTGATGTAGGCCTCGAAGTCGCCCGCACCGAATTCGGCTCGGGTTTCGCCGACCTCCTCGTAGTCGTCGCTCAACTCGGCCATTCGGCTCGAGAACTCCTCTTTGACGGACTCGCCGTAGGCGTAGTCCGCCAGGTGGTAGAAGATCTGGTCTCCCTGTTCCTCGTAGGTCCACTGGGCCATCGCCTCGGCGATCTGGGCGGTACTGGTCTCGAAGCGGAACACGTACTCGTTGCACCGTTCGCCCGTGATCGCGACGTCCGCCGCCCCCGGCGTGTACAGCACCTCGTTGTCGAGTGCGAAATCGTTCATCGATAGCGCCACGTCGCTCGAGATACAGCCGGTAAGGAACTGCGCCCCCTGTGACTGAACCGCCTCGCTGGCCTCCGAGAGCGCATCCTCGGGGTCGGACTGGGTGTCGTACGTCTCGTACTCGATCTCGAAATCGAACTCGTCACTCTCGTTTATCTCTTCGATCGCAAGCTCGGTCCCCTGCGTTCGTTCCTCTCCAAGATCCGCGAACGGACCGGTAAACGGTTCGAGTACGCCAAGTTCGATCGTGTCGAACTCTTCTTCACCGTTCGCTGCCTCTTCGGGATCCCCAACACAGCCCGCCAGACCGGTCACCCCAACGACGCTCCCCGCGGTGACGGCTCGGAGAACCTGCCGCCTACTCCCATGGTATCTGTCATCTCGACCCATACGATCAGTTGAATACAGTAGGTCATAAGTACCGACCACTATTTGTAGGGGTTTTATATTATAGATATCTCGGTCGGTGGGAGGGAAGGGACGAAATCGCCAGCTCTGAACGATATACCACTGTTTTATTGAAACAACTCTATTTGTTAAGAAACCAATCATCGCCGGGGAGGGGGAGACATTACCGATTAGGGGGTGCGTCGCGGCCCCTCGTCCGTGACCCGTAGAAATTATGATGATCGAATGCGATTCGTTCGAGTATGTATCGCGTACTGGTCGCGCTTGATACCGACGAGCACCGCGCACTCGCACAGGCATCTACGATCGAATCGCTCCCGGCAGCGACCGAGGAGGTGTCGGCAACCCTCGTTCACGTCTTTCAGGAGAACCCCGAGGGGGAATCGATTCCACAACTCAAGGGCGTTCGCAACGCTGCCGACACGTTCGACGAGAGTGGCGTCGACTACGAGTACTACGAGACGAGCGGCGACCCGGCGTCCGAGATTATCGCAGCTGCCGACGAACTGGACGTGGATCTGATCTGTCTGTCGGGCCGAAAACGAACGCCGACGGGGAAGGTCCTCTTCGGCAGTGTCACCCAGTCAGTCATCCTCGGTACCGACCGTCCGGTCGTCACCGTCAGCCCGGAGCAGTAACTACAGGCCAAAGCGGAATTTAAATGGTCCATATGTACGGGGGAGGAGTGAGGCGTCTGTGGCAACGGGTAACACATGAACGCCGATGACACCCGATACCTGCAGCGCGTGGGACCCCGGGAACTGCGAGGGAACCGCCGAGTGTCCGCCGCGGTGTCCGCGGTTCGTCGATAAGCGCGGAGAACCGGTTCTGGTCGAACCGTACACCCCGTCGCGCTTCGAGGACCTAGTGTCGATGTACGAGGGGTATCCCGACGCACATCGCTCGATGGGCCTGCCGCCGGTCGGCCGCGACCGGATCGAGGACTGGCTCGAGCGGCTGCTTGAGCGAGGATTCGCGATCGTCGCGGTCCACGACGGGAAGGTAGTCGGTCATGCGACCTACGCCCCACGCTCGAGCGTCGAGCCCCAGTTCATCGTCTTCGTCGATCCCGCCTACCACGACCGGGGGATCGGGAGCGAGTGTTGCCGACACGTGATCGCGTACGCCGCCGACGCCGGCCACGAGGCGCTCGTTTTGGATGTCGACGCGGAAAACGAGCGTGCGTGCCACGTCTACCGACGGATGGGGTTCGAGGCGGTTGCACAAGATGGGGGTGAGATCCGGATGCGCCTCCCGTTCGACGAACCGATCATCGAGACGGTTCGACTCCCGCCGGCGGAACGACCTGTGAGCGCGTAGTACTCGTCACCTGGTACCGAATCGGACTTGACGCTCATCCACGCTAGTAGGATTATTTCGATCAATGACACGCTCTCGCTCGAGATCGAGGTCACCGACGTCAAGGACGCCGGCAGCCGTGACGACGCCGGACTGGTCGCCCTCGACACCGAGACGACCAACCAGGAGGGTACCGTGGTCTTTCAGGGCGACATGAAGTTCCTCATCAAAACCAGGGGGTGAGGGCGGTCGACTCGGGCGGTCATCACGATGGAGTGACTGTCCTGGGGAACGTTTCCGACGATTCGTGAGTATAAAGTATGATAGTATACACCCATAGTGTGAGAAATCTTTTCCTTGGGTGCGGTAACCCGATTGACTCCGAACCGTTGCGCAGGTCGTCTCTACTGCCCGCTAGCTGTCTCAGCGACTATTCGTTCTAAGAACTCTGACCATGCCTCAGATGTGCTATAGAGCGTCGCCAGCCACTCAAACGCTAGGTCACCACTGAATCGATAATCTCTCCTTAAGTACTATATTTGATATAATTATAAATGTGATATTATGTGCGCTCATTCTCGAGTGTGTGTTCAATTCTGTATCGATTCGTTCCCGTGGACACCGGCCGCCGAACACCTTCGTTCGACATCGAGAGGACTGCTCGAGACCGAACATTTACCTCCACCGTCAGTGTGGGTAGGCGTAATGTCACTGCTCGTTCCGTTCGACGGTTCGGTGCTCGCGAGAAAGGCGCTCGAGCGCGCTTCGACGTTCGGAGACCTCCTCGAGGAAGACGTGGTCGCCCTGACGGTCGTTCCCGACGACGAGGAGTACGCCCGGGACCGGGGCTGGATCGGAGAGGGTGAGCCGTTCGATCCCGAGGCGATCGGTTCGGGAATGCAGCGACGCGTCGCGGACATCGCACCGGAGGCGACGTTCCGCGTCGAGCGCGTCAGCTCCGACGAACCGACCGCGACGGCGACGACGAACGTCGTCCGGGAGATCAAACGGATCGCCGCCGAAATCGGCGCCAGCGTCGTCTTCATCGGCTCGGAGAACGCAGGATCGGTGATCTCTCCGCAGTCGAGCGTCGGGAGTCCCGTCGCGAACGACCACCGGTACGACGTCTACGTCGTCCGCCACTCCGAGTCCGAGGTCGGCGACGTCGAGGACGTCGACTCCGTGCGGTCGTAGCGCTCGTGCCGACCGCCTCGAGCCGCGAGCGGGATCCGCTCGAGGACGCCGATCGGAGGAACGTTTATTCGACTGAGCGACCTCGGGTCAACTAAGACATGGTCGACCGTAACGGGTGGGACGCCGACGCGTCGGTGCCGGCGGGACCATCCCACGACCCGCCCGCGTCGTTCGTCGAGCAGGCGAACGTGACCGAGGAGGCCGTCTACGAGGCGTTCGAGACGGAGTGGCCCGACTGCTGGGAGCGAGCAGCCGATCTGCTCTCCTGGGAGCGGGAGTACGACACCGTCCTCGAGGCCGACGACGCCCCCTTCTACGAGTGGTTCTCGGGCGGGAAGCTCAACGCTTCCTACAACTGTCTGGATCGCCACCTCGAGGCCGGACGGAAGACCCACGCGGCGATCCGGTGGGAGGGAAAGCGCGGCGAGCGCGAGACCTACACTTACCAGGATCTGGCGACCGCGGTCAACGAGTTCGCAGCGGCGCTACTTGATCTCGGAGTCGAAGAGGACGACATCGTCACGCTGTACCTGCCGATGATCCCCGAGTTGCCGATCGCGATGCTTGCCTGCGCGCGGATCGGCGCACCCCACTCGGTGGTCTTTGCGGGATTGTCTGCCGACGCGCTCGCGACCCGGATGGACGCCGCCGACAGCGAGTTCCTGGTGACCTGTGACGGCTACTACCGCCGCGGGGACGCGTTCAATCAGAAGAGCAAGGCCGACAACGCCCTGATTACCCTCGAGCAAGACGTCGAGACCGTCGTCGTCGACCGCCTCGGTGACGACCTCCCCCACGTGCTCAGCGAGCGGGAGTACGACTACGAGGCGCTGGTCACCGACAACCGCGGCGAAACCGTCGAGCCGGTCAGGCGGGACGCCGAGGACATGCTGTTCCTGATGTACACCTCCGGCACGACGGGCGAACCCAAGGGCGTCGTCCACACGACGGGCGGCTACCTCGCCCACGTCGCCTGGACCTCGCGGGCGGTGCTCGACGTCAAACCCGAGGACACCTACTGGTGTGCGGCCGACATCGGCTGGATCACGGGCCACTCCTACATCGTCTACGGCCCCCTCGCGCTGGGAACGACGACGATCATGTACGAGGGCACCCCTGACTACCCCGACCGGGATCGCCTCTGGGAGATCGTCGATCGGAACGCGGTCGACATCTTCTACACCGCGCCGACCGCGATCCGGGCGTTCATGAAGTGGGGCGAGGAGTACCCTGCGAAACACGATCTGTCCTCGCTGCGCCTGCTGGGAACGGTCGGCGAGGCGATCAGCGCCCGTCCGTGGAACTGGTACCGGGACCACATCGGCGGCGGCGAGACGCCGATCGTCGACACCTGGTGGCAGACCGAGACCGGTGCGATCACCGTCTCGACGCTACCCGGCGTCGACGAGATGAAACCCGGCTCGGCCGGCCCCTCCCTACCGGGGATCGACGCGCGCGTCGTCGACGCCGAGGGCGACCGCGTCGATCCCGGCGAGACAGGCTACCTCATTATCGCCCGTCCGTGGCCCGGGATGGCCCGCACCCTGTACGACGGCGACGAGCGGTACCGCTCCGAGTACTGGAGCCAGTTCGCCGAGCCCGAGAACGATCGGTGGTGGTACTTCAGCGGCGACGCGGCAACGGTCGACGAGGACGGCTACATCACCGTCATGGGTCGAGTCGACGACGTCATCAACGTCGCCGGACGGCGGCTAAGCACGATGGAGATCGAGGGGGCGATCACCGGCGTCGACGGGGTCGTCGAGGCCGCGGTCGTCGGCCGCTCGAGCGAGGCCGACGGAACGGCGGTCTGTGCCTACGTCAGCACGGAGGCCGACTGCGATCCCGACGGCGACCTCCGCGGGCGGATCGTCGAGAGTATCGAGTCCTCGATCGGCCCGATCGCGAAACCCGAATCGGTCGTCTTCACGCCCGAACTCCCCAAGACCCGTTCGGGGAAGATTATGCGCCGCCTGCTCGAGGACGTCGCGAACGGCAACCAGCTGGGCGATACGAGCGCGCTCCGCAATCCCGAGATCGTCGGAGAGATCCAGACCGAGGTCCAGACCGAGTAGTGGGCTACGCGAACACAACGATTGCGAAACTGGTCTCATCTCCATCTACCTGCTATATCAGCGAGCAACCAGGTCTACTTGAACGATGCCGATACAGTTATTTTCGCGGAATCAAAATACCCGAAGCGTGAGTCTCGAGGAGCCCGGGCCCGCCGCCGTCTCTCGCGAGCAGTACGAGTCACTTCTCGCCGCCGCCGAGACCTACCGCGAGGCGTTGGTCGTCCGCTGTTGCGGGGAGGTGGGTCTCCGTCCGGCCGAACTGACGCGGGTGACGATCGACGCCATCGATCAGGTGCGGACCGATCCCCCCCGGTATCTGCTCCGCCTCCCCGAGTCACGAGTCGCATATCTGCCAACCGGGGTCGAGCGGGAGCTACGACGGTACGCGCGGAGCAACGGGCTTTCGAGCGACGACCCGGTGTTCTCGGTCTCGACGCGGCGGCTGCAGATGCTCGTAACCGAGGTCGCAGCGCGGGCGAGCGAGCGGTTCGACGAGTCTGCGCTCGAGGACGTTTCGACGGACGGTCTCCGGCGGTACTTCCTCGAGACCGCGCTGACCGACCACGGAATCAACCCGTTGGTGGTCAAACGGGTCGGTGGCTGGGGGAGCTTCGAGGCCCTCGAATCCTACCTGCCGAGCCCGACCGACGCGGAGATCGTCGACGAGTTCGCCGCGGTCGAAACGGGCTCGACCGACCGCACCGGGAACAGAGCTTCGGTAAGCGACGGCAGCGTCGTTCGATCGCTATTCGCGGCGAGCGAACGCTGCGCGCTGGTCCGCCTCGACGCCGACGGCTACGTCGATCGGTGGAACCGGAGCGCGGAGTCGGTCTTTGGCTACCGCGCGGGCGAGATCGTCGGCACCCACGTCTCGACGCTGTACGCCGAGGAGGCAGTCGAGCGGGGTCGGCCCGACCAGACGCTGACCCGGGCCCTCGAGGAGTCGGGCTACGAGGCCGAGGGCTGGCGCGTCCGCAGGGACGGAAGCCGGTTTCGTGCGACCGAGATCGTCACGCCGCTGCGCGACGATCGACACCGGCTTCAGGGGTTCGCGCTGCTGGTTTACGACGTCTCCGAGTACCACGACCGCCTCGAGGAGGTTCGCTCGGATCGCGAGACGCTCGAGCAGGTGTACGACGTCGCTACCCGCCACCGGGCGCTGACGGACGCGTTGCTCGAGGCGACGAGCCACGAGGCGGTCGAAACCGTCACCTGTCAGGCCCTTACCGAGGGACGCACCTACGACGTCGCCTGGATCGATCGGACGACCCACTCGGACCGCCACGGAAACTGGCGAACGGCCAGCGGTCTCGAGGCCGAGCGTGTCGATCGGCTCGTTCCCGAGGACTGGAGCGAGCCGCATCCCTCGGTCCCGGATCGAGAGCCCCGCCCCCGCGGTGACGGAGCGGATTCCGGAACCGGGCTCTCGGGGAGCGACGAGCCGGCCGTCGGCATCGCGGAGACGGCCGACGCGCGGTCGGTTTCGGTCGTGACGAACGTCGAGGCGACGCTCGGGGACGACGCCGGAGGCTTCGAGGGCCGCGTCGCGGCCGTTCCGCTGTGGTACGGTGACACGGTGTACGGACGACTATCGGTCGCGACCGAACGGCCGGAAGCGTTCGGCGAGGCCGAACGGGCGTGGCTCGAGACGATCGGCCGCCAGGTCGGGTACGCGATCGCCGCGATCCGCCGGCGAAACCTCCTGCTGTCGGATCGCGTAGTCGAACTCGAGTTCGTCTGCCGGGACGAGGGCTCGTTCTTCGTCGAGACGACGCGGCGGCTCGACTGTCGGTTCCAGCTGGACTCGCTGGTCCCGCTCTCGGACTCGACGCAGCTGTACTACGTCCGCCTCGAGGGCGCGTCGCCGACCGAGGTCTTCGAGCGCGCCGAGGCCGATCCGGGGATCAGCGACTGCCGACTTATCGAGACCTACGAGAATGCTTGCCGGCTCGAGTTCGTGGTCGAGGGCTCCTCGCCGACGCTGACGTTGACCGAGTACGGCGTCACCGTCTGTGAGGCGCGCTTCGAGGGGGGCGCCGCGACGATCACGGCCGAGTGTGCGGCCGACGCCGACATCCGGACGATCGTCGCCGGGCTGCGGTCTGCGTTTCCCGACTCCGAACTGGCCGGAAAACGCGAGACCGAACGGCCGGTTCAGACCGGCCGGGAGTTCCGGGAGGGGTTGGAGAAGCGACTCACCGACCGACAGGAGGCCGCGCTCCGGGCCGCCTACTCCGGGGGATACTACGACTGGCCCCGCGAGAGCACCGCCGAGGAGATCGCCGACGCGATGGGCGTCTCCTCGCCGACGCTGCACAGCCACCTCCGGAAGGGCCAACACGAACTGTTGCGGACGTTCTTCGACGACCCGTCGGGCGAGGAGTAGTCGGATCGACGAACGACGAACGGACTCACGGCATGAACCTAGGTCCTTAGCGTCGGCCGCCGTTCGTCGCCCACCCGTCGACGGCGCGCCTCGGTGTTCGTCGTCGCGCGACCGAACCGGATCGATGACGGTCACGATTTCCGGTCGATATCGGCCCGACTGGTTAGCCGGCTGTCACTGGTTTCCCCGGAATTCGGGGCTCGTTTTGTACAACTAGAGGCGGGCTTTACTATGGCTGTTGTGTACTGAGTGGTTGTACCATGTCACAGGACGACGTCAGTCTGGAGGCGCGGCTCGAGGAGCAGGATACCTTCGAGCCGCCCGAATCGTTCGTCGAACAGGCGAACGTAACGGACGAGGGGATCTACGAGGAGTTCGAGGAGAACTGGCCGGAGTGTTGGGAGGGGGCAGCAGACCTGCTCTCCTGGGAGCAGGAGTACGACACCGTTCTCGACGAGGGTGACGCACCGTTCTACGAGTGGTTCGGCGGCGGTAAACTCAACGCCTCCTACAACTGCATCGACCGGCACGTCGAGTCGGGTGACGGCGATCGAACCGCCGTCGAGTGGGAGGGCGAACTGGGCGAGACCCGTTCGTACAGCTACGAGGAACTCTTAGAGGAGGTTCAGGCTGTCGCCGCGACGTTCCGCGACCTCGGCGTCGAGGAGGACGATGTCGTCACGCTGTACATGCCGATGATTCCGGAGCTGACGGTCGCGATGCTTGCCTGTGCACGGATCGGCGCGCCCCACTCGGTCGTCTTCGCCGGCTTCTCCGCCGACGCGCTCGCGACGCGGATGAACTCCGCGGCCAGCGAGTACCTCGTCACGGCCGACGGCTACTACCGCCGGGGCGACGCACTCGATCACATCTCGAAGACGAATGAGGGCCTCGAGGACGTCGACCACGAGACGACGACCGTCGTCGTCGACCGTCTCGGCGACGACCTGGACCACTCGCTCGAGGACGACCAACACGACTACGAGGAACTCGTCGACGAGAACCGCGGCGAGACCGTCGAGCCCGTTACACGGGACGCCGAGGACATGCTGTTCCTGATGTACACCTCGGGGACGACGGGCCAGCCCAAGGGGGTCAAACACACGACCGCGGGCTACCTGGCGTACACGGCCTGGACCTCCCAGGCGGTGCTCGATCTGGAGCCCGGCGACACCTACTGGTGTTCGGCGGACATCGGCTGGATCACGGGTCACTCCTACATCGTCTACGGCCCCCTCGCGCTGGGGACGACGACGGTGATGTACGAGGGAACCCCAGATTACCCGGAGAAGGACCGGTTCTGGGAGATCGTCGAGAAGAACGAGGTCGACGTCTTCTACACGGCACCGACGGCCATTCGAGCGTTCATGAAGTGGGGCAAGGAGTACCCGGAGAAACACGATCTCTCCTCGCTGCGCCTGCTGGGAACGGTCGGCGAGCCGATCAACCCGCGGGCCTGGAAGTGGTACTACACGCACATCGGCAACGAGGAGTGTCCGATCGTCGACACCTGGTGGCAGACCGAAACCGGCGGCCACATGATCACCACGCTGCCGGGCGTCAACGACATGAAACCCGGTTCCGCCGGTCCGGGACTCCCCGGCGTCGACACGCGAATCGTCGACGCACAGGGTGACGAAGTCAGTGCCGGCGAGGCCGGCTATCTCACGGTTCAGAAGCCCTGGCCCGGTATGCTCCGGACACTGTACCGGAACGACGATCGGTTCATCGAGGAGTACTGGGAGGAGTACTCCGACCCCGATGCCGACGAGTGGGTCTACTTCCCCGAGGACGGGGCGAAGATCGACGAGGACGACTACATCACCGTTCTCGGTCGGGTCGACGACGTGATCAACGTCTCCGGCCACCGGCTGGGGACGATGGAGATCGAGAGCGCGATCGTCGGCGTTGAGGGCGTCGCCGAGGCCGCGGTCGTCGGCGGCGACCACGACGTGAAAGGCGAGGCCGTCTACGCCTACGTCATCACGGAAGACGGGTACGAGGGCGACGACGAACTCTCCGAGCAGATCGTCGAGGGCGTCGTCGACGCCATCGGCCCGATCGCGAAACCCGAATCGGTCGTCTTCACGCCCGAACTCCCGAAGACCCGCTCGGGCAAGATCATGCGCCGCCTGCTCGAGGACATCGCGAGCGGCAACGAACTCGGTAACACGTCGACGCTTCGCAACCCCGAGGTCGTCGACGAGATTGCGGAGCAGGTGCAGGACTAAGCGTCCTGTCTTCATTTCGAAACCACTCACCAACCACGACACAACACATGAACGCGTTAATATGACAGAGAATACCACCCAAGACACGGACGACGCCGTCGAAACCGACGGCGGGGTCAAGACCGAGGCGTACCTCGATAAGGAGATAAACATCTTCAAACCAGCGACACCGTTCATGCGGGATCACCTGAAGGTGATCTGGATCTCGTTTGCCGCGTGGGTCCTGGTCGTCTTCGGACCGACGACCGCCACCGTCCTCGCGCCAGATCTGATGACCGAAACGACGATCCTCAACGGGTTCCCGCTGCACTTCTTCCTGGCAGCGATCTTCACGCCGCTTGCCGCGCTGTTGCTGTCGGTCGGCTACGCGATGCAACGCGACCGGCTCGACACCAAGTACGGCATCTCCCACGAGACCGAAGAGGAGACCGACTCCGGCACCGTCGCTGCCGACGGAGGTAACGAATGATCGAGGCTATCGATCTGATCGTCCTCCAGGAGACGGCGCTGGACGTCGGTGAGTTCAAGCTGATTCCGGCACTGACAGTCGTCGTGATGCTGGCGTTGTTCCTCGGCGTCGGCTACTTCTTCCGCGTCGCAGCGGTCGACGAACTGTGGGTCGCCGGTCGTTCGATCGGTTCGATCGAGAACGGGATGGCGATCGGCGCGAACTGGATGAGCGCCGCCTCGTACCTGGGTGTCGCCGCGCTGATCGCGACGCTCGGGTACTTCGGGCTCGCGTACGTCGTCGGCTGGACGACGGGCTACTTCATCCTGCTCATCTTCATGGCCGCACAGTTCCGCCGGTTCGGAAAGTACACGGCGCCCGACTTCGTCGGCGACCGGTTCTACTCCGAGTGGGCCCGGGGCATCGCGGCGTTCACGACGCTGATGATCGCCTTCACCTACGCGATCGGACAGGCAAGCGGGATGGGGCTGATGGCCCAGTACATCTTCGGCGTCTCCTACGAGGTGGGCGTTATCCTGCTGATGGGTGTCACCATCGGCTACGTCGCCCTCTCGGGTATGCTGGGGACGACGAAGAACATGGCCATCCAGTACGTCATCCTCATCATCGCGTTTACGCTGGGACTGTACGCGACCGGCTGGACGGAAGGCTGGTCGCTGGCCATACCGTACCTGGAGGCCGGTCCGCAGGTCGCCGAGGCGGCGAGCCTCGAGGCACAGTTCGTCGAGCCGTTCGCGAACGTGGGCTACTACGGCTGGATCGCGCTCGCGTTCAGTCTGATTGTCGGTACCTGTGGGCTTCCCCACGTCCTCGTGCGGTTCTACACGGTCGACAACGAGCGGACCGCCCGCTGGTCGACCGTCTGGGGCCTGTTCTTCATCTGCCTGCTGTACTGGGGCACCGCGACCTACGCCGCGTTCGGCGGCCTGCTGTACGACCGTGAGGTGACCGAGGGCGGCGGCTTCACCGGTATGGCCGGTCAAGAGGCCGACGCGCTGGTCGTGTTGACGACACAGCTCGCAGGATTGCCGGAGTGGCTCGTCGGGCTCGTCGCTGCGGGTGCGGTCGCAGCCGCACTCGCGACGACCGCCGGACTGTTCATCTCGGCGTCGTCGGCGGCCGCACACGACATCTACACGAACCTCTACAAGGAGGGTGCGACCCAGCGCGAACAGCTGATCGTCGGCCGTTCGACGATCCTGGGGATCGGTATCCTCACGGTGATCATCGGTCTCAATCCGCCGGCGCTGATCGGCGAACTCGTCGCGATGTCGTTCGCGATCGCCGGCACCGTCTTCTTCCCGGTGTTCTTCCTCGGACTCTGGTGGGAGAACACGACCAGGGAGGGGGCGCTCGCCGGCATGCTCACGGGCATCGCCATCTCGTTCGGTGCAATCCTGAACGACACCGCGATTCCGATGTACACGGGCGTCGAGGACGCGGTGATCCCCGCACTCGCCGTCTGGCTGCCGGGGACCTCCTCGGCACTGATCGGCGTGCCTGTCGTTTTCACGATCATCATCCTGGTCTCGCTCGTCACCGACGAACCGCCACAGCACGTCAAGCGTCTCGTCAGGCAGTGCCACAGTCCCGAGCCGATGAGTCAGATGGAATCGGCCGAAGACGCCGCCGCTGACGGCGGCACCCCCGCAGACGACTAACCATGTACGACACGATACTCGTCCCAACCGACGGAAGCGACACCGCCGAATACGCAGTCGAACACGCGATCGACCTCGCCGAAACGTACGGCGCCGACGTTCACGCACTGTACGTCGTCGATACGAGCGCGATCGACGTCGGCCTCGGCACCGAGCAGGTCGATCGCATCCGGCAGGGCCAGTTCGGCGATATGCCGGAACTCGAGCAGCGAGCCAACGAGGCGACGGGCGTCGTCGCGGCGAAAGCCGATGCCCACGACATCGACATCACGGAAGCGGTCGTCGCCGGACAGCCACACAAACAGATCAGTAACTACGCGGCGAACAACGACGTCGACCTGATCGTCATGGGCTCGGCCGGTCGCAGCGGCGTCCGGCGAGCCCTGCTCGGTAGCGTCGCCGAACGGACGCTGCGCTCGACGAAGATTCCGGTGTTGGTCGTCGACAGGGAGAACTGACCCGCCGGCGGCTCCGCCACGTTCCGTTTTCCGCTCTCATACGGTTTACTGTAAGTCATTACCGGCGTAACCGCGACCCGTGCGGCGGTTGCGCCGGTACATCGTTACAGCAATCCGTATCACTGTTCGTTCGACGCCATCTCGAGACTCGTCACGAACCCGAAGTACGCGACGATCCCCGCGAGCATGAACATGTAGTAGGCCCAGGTCGGCCCCTCGAGGACCCGGAAGATGATCTCGACCATCGTCACCCAGCTGACGGCGAAGACCAGGTCGACGAAGATCCCCCACCGCTGTTCGCGCGCGTTCTCGAGCCACTCGCCGAAGTTCGTCATCGGGTAGACGGTTCCGTCGGCGCGTCGAAAAGCCTGCCGCTGTCCAACCGGCTCCCGCTGACGAAGCGAAACCCCCTAACCCCGGCCGGGACTGAACCCCGGTATGAACGAGACAGCCGAGGTCGCCGTCCTCCGGCTCGGCCATCGCCCCGGCCGGGACGAACGGATGACGACCCACGTCGGGCTGACGGCGCGCGCGCTCGGGGCCGACCGCATCTGGATCCCCGACAACGCCGGCCAGTCCCTCGAGACCGTCGACGATATCACCGACCGGTTCGGCGGACCCTTCGAGGCCGAACTGACCGATTCGCCACAGGCGCTGATCCGGAACTGGGAGGGTCGGGTCGTCCACCTCACGATGTACGGCGAGCGGATCCAGGACGTCGAGAGCGAGATCCGCTCGGCCCGAGAGGACGACCGGGAGCCGCTGCTGGTCGTCGTCGGCTCCGAGAAGGTCCCGTTCGACGTCTACGAGGCCGCCGACTGGAACGTCGGCGTCACCAACCAGCCCCACTCCGAGGTGGCGGGTCTGGCCGTCTTTCTCGACCGCCTGTTCGAGGGCCGCGAACTCGAGCGCGAGTGGGTCGATGCCGACCGCGAGGTGATCCCGATGGAGACGGGCAAGCGCGTCGAGTCGCTCGAGGACTAGAGCAGTCCCGATCCCCAGAGAATCGTCAGTACGGAGCCGACAATTCCGAGTAGTCCGGCGATACGTCCCTTCCGAGCGTCGTCCATACGACCGGCATCGCTACCGGAACGGCACATGTTTTCTCCGAGACGTACCGGAATATAATCCACTGTGGCACGGCCACGGAACAACACCGCCGCTCGAGGAGGTCGCCTGGACTCGCAGGGGAGCGGACGCAGTAATTCTGCGCTTAAAGCGCGCCGTACCACGCCTCCGAGCTGCGGATGATCTCAACGGGGGACGGCCGGCCGGAACAGGCGAAGGGGACGAAGCAGCCGAGCACCGACCAGCCGTACTACCGCACCGACACCGGTCTCGGACTCGTCGAGGGCGTACCCCGTGCCGACCCGCTCGATCGGCCCCGACTCGCCGACGGTCTCGAGGACGCGCTCGAAGTCATCGTCGGGTAACCCCGTTCGGTCCTGCAGTTCCGCGCGCGACAGCGGGCGGTCGGCCTCGCGAAGCTCCCGGAGAATCGCCCAGCCGTGGGCCGAGACGAGGTAGTATTCCGCTTCCGAAATATCCTCGTCGGGTTCGCTCGAGCGGTCAATCCCGAGACGGAGGTCGTACAGCGAGTCGAGACAGAGCCACGCGGCGACGGCGGCGAGGACGGCGAGGACGACGGAGCCGTCGTCGATGGCGAGAAACGCGAACACGACTCCGCCGACCGCGCCGAGGACGGCTCCGGCGGCGGCGTCGGGGTACCCGCGTACGGTGCAGACGGCCCTGAGCGCGGCGAGGGCGACGAGTCCCGCCGGGATCGCGACCACCGAACCGGTCGAGAGATCCCCCAGAACCGCGAAAACGGCGACCACGGCCGTCACTCCGGCGGTCCCCATCGGATCGAGTTCGTCGCCCAGCGCCGCTCGAAACGACGTCATCGTTCGGTCGAACGTCATATCAACCCATATACCTTTGTAATTCTCGAGCCGAGCCCGTCGGCTCGGCACGTCGTCGCTCAAAAGACTTAATGGCCACATCGCGCTACGTGTAGGCAATGGCTTTTGAGGACCTGCTCGAGGATCCGGTCATCCAGAAGTACTTGCACGAGCTGGTCGGTCCCACGGGGATGCCCGTCGCGGCGGCACCGCCGGACGGGGAAGTGACCGACGAGGAGCTCGCCGAGGAGCTGGATCTCGAGTTGAACGACGTGCGGCGCGCGCTGTTTATTCTCTACGAGAACGACCTCGCCAGCTATCGCCGGCTGCGCGACGAGGACTCGGGCTGGCTGACCTACCTCTGGACGTTCGAGTACGACAACATCCCCGAGAACTTGGAGGAGGAGATGTACCGGCTCCACGACGCCCTGGAGGATCGACGGGAGTACGAGCGCAATCACGAGTTCTACCTCTGTGAGATCTGCTCGATCCGCTTCGAGTTCGGCGAGGCGATGGATTTCGGCTTCGAGTGTCCCGAGTGTGGCTCGCCGGTGGAATCGATGGACAACAACCGCCTGGTCGACGCGATGGACGACCGCCTCGACGAGCTCGAGGACGAACTGAACATCGACGCGGACGCCTGATGGTCGTACTCGCAACCAAACTCTACGTGGAAGGCGACGCCCGCGAACGCTCGCTGGACTCGTTGCGGTCGCTGATCGGCAACGAGATCGGCGAACTCGACGTCGCGTTCGACCTCTCGATCCGAGAGGACGACTTTCCGGAGGTCACCGTCGAAGGCGAGGACGCCGTCGTCGCCGAGAACGTTCTCCGCGAGGAGTTCGGCGAGATCGCCCCCGAACTCGAGCCCGGTGAGACCTACGTCGGCACGCTCGACTCCTGGAGCGAGGAGGGGTTCGTCCTCGACGCCGGCCAACCGGTCGAGATCCCGGCCGACGAGCTCGGGCTCGGCCCCGGCTCGCCGACCCAGATTCGTGAGCGCTACGGCCTCGTCCAGCATCTGCCGATGCGGTTCGTCTACGGTGGCGACGAGGAACCGTCTCGACTCACGTCGGACGAACAGGACCGCCTCTACGACTGGACCCGCGGCGACGGCCGACTCAACGTCAACAGCGCCACGCGAGCCGAGGTCCGGGCGACGCTCAACCGCGCGGGCCACGCCCAGGACTACGTCACCGTCGAGCGCCTCGGCCTGCTCGAGCAGAGCGTGATCTGTACTGAGGGCACCGATCCCCCGGGCCTGCTCGCGAGCGTCGGCGAGTACCTCCCCGCGGAGCTGCGATGTGTCGTTCCCTAGCATGAATCGGCGGCTCGCTCTCGCGGTGATCGCGGTCGCGCTGCTGGCGACGACGGCCGGCTGTTCGGCGATCTTCGGCGGCATCTCCGACGAGGACCTCGACCGCGAGCAGGAGTACGACGACCTGCAGGACAGCGACGCCGACGTCGCCATCGACATCGAGGGCGGCACCGTCCTCACCAGCGGCGAGTTCCGCGCGGTGTACGACCTCAACGAGACCGAGGAGCTCTCGCTGTACCGCTCGAGCCTCTACACCGAGGACGCACTCGACATCCACAGCGTCCGCTACTGGTACCCCAACGGGACAGAGGTAACGGGCTCGGACCTCGAGATCGATCAGGGCCGCTCGAGCACCGAGGTCGAGGTGCCGGACGGGAACGGCACGCTTGCCTTCTCGGGTAGCGCCGGCAGCCGGACGTTCCAGCTCCCGGCCTACGTCCACGGCTCCTACGAGGTGACGCTCTCCGAGGGGTACCGAACCTCGAACTTCCTGTTCGGCGACGTGAGCCCGGGTGGCTACGAACGCGAGGTCGTTGACGACCGCGAGCGGCTGGTCTGGGACGAGGTCGACAGCACGATCTCGCTGCGGTACTACCTCACCCGAGACATTCCGCTGTTCGCCGGCCTCGTCGGGACCGTCGTCCTGCTGGGCGGTGGGGCGATGGCCTACTACTACCGGAAGGTCCAGAAGCTGAAAGAACAGCGCGAGGAGATGGGACTGGACGTCGAGATCGACGACGACTCGGACGACGGGCCGCCGCCCGGCATGAAATAACCCGCCCTGTCCCCCGCCGAGACCGCTTCTTTCGGCCGAACTCAGGTTTCGAGCGAGACGGTCGTGACGGTCAGTCGCACCTGATCGGGATCGCAGTCCGTCCACTCGTTCTCCAGTTGTTCCCAGGTCTCCTCGTGATCGGTCTCGGCGGCCGTTACGGTGACGCTGTCCTCGACGTCGACCGTCCGACTCGAGCGCTCGACGACCCGTGCGGTCACCGCGACCTGTCCGCCGGTGTGGACCGATCGCCCGTCCGTCTCGAGTTGGACGAGCGAGACGGTTGCCCGCTCCTCGCGACAGGTCGCCGTCGGTTGGCGACGAAGCTGACCCCCCGCCTCGTCGCTCCGAACCACGGCACCGCCATCGTACGCAACCGTCTCCGAACCCGACCGGTACGAGAGCGTTCCGAGTTCGATCGGTCCCTCGTCAGCAACCGGTTCGCCATCAACGGTGACCTCGAGTTCGGTTCCTCCCTCGTCGACGACGAGCGTCCCGCCGTCGACCGGCAACGCGGCTTTTCGACGCTCGAGCCCGTCGTAGCGGGCGAGTTCGTCGAGATCAGTTGCGAGGTAAGTCACCCCCCGTTCGGCCGTTCGAAGCTCCTCGGCCTCCCGCTGATCGTCGAGCAACCCGAACCCCGCGACCGAGAGGATCGCGACCGATCCGAGCACGATCCCGAAAACGAGCACGAACGAGAGCACTGCCGAAATCCCCCGCTCATCCGTGGGGTCGTTCCGCGCCGTTCGCTCCCGGCTCATTGGTCCTCCACCTCGAGCGTGACTCGCTCGTCCTCGACGACGATCTCGATCGGTCCGCCCGAAACGGTGTTCGACTCGAGGGTGGCTGTGGCCGAAACCGGGACGGTGGCGGTCGCGTCGACGGTGTGTGCGGAGAGCCGGAGACAGCCCGTGTCGCTCGCAGCTCCGGGACAGTTGCTTCGGGCTTCGACGGCGTAGCCGGTTCTCGCGACCGTTCGTGGCGCGTCGGCACGGGCGACCGCTTCGGCGCCTCCGCCAGCAGCGAGGCGATCTGTGGCTTCGATCTCACCGGCCAGCTCCTGTCCCACCGTCTCGAGGGAACGCTCGGCGGCCCGTTCTGTTTCGGTTTCGAGAACGGCCCCGGAGCCAGCCAGTAGGACCGCGAGCAGCGCAGCCGAGATTCCGAGCGCGAGGACGTGCGTGACGGCCATCGTAACGCCCCGGTCCGCGGTTCCGTCGTCGATCACGGCTCGTCCCCCGGACAGCCCGCTTCGATCGTCGATGTCCGCTCGGTGCGGTGGTCAGCGGAGTCGGCCGTCACGCGGACGGTCGCGTTCTCGAGTTCATCCGTGTCGTCGGCACGGTCAAGCCCGACGCCCTCGAGTTTGACGTCGACCACCGTCGCACTCGAGTGGGCGCGGGCGTCCCCGTACCGGTCGGCGAACCCCTCGAGGTCGTCGTCGACGGCGGATTCGAGCCCTTCCTCCTCCGCCTCTGCCCGTTCGCTCGCGTTCTCGAGCAGGCAGCCGACCCCTCGCTCGAGTTCCGCCTCGACGACGGCCTGTTCGCCGGCGTCGGCACTCGTCTCGGTCGTCGATCCGGCCTCGAGCGCCCCGGTTGTGGCGACGATCCCGAACACGACGACCGCCAGCGCGATCGCACCGAGGACGACCATCTGGCCTCGTTCCTGCGGGGCTCGCTCGCTCGGACGGTTGGACTCGTCTACCATACGGTCACGCGTACCTCCACGAGAGCGTAGACCGTCCCGGTGTCATCTGCCGGTGCGATCGGATACCCCTGGTCCTCGTAGGCTTGCTCGAGTCCGATCCGGTTCCCCGCCGTGGTGAGACGGTCATCCTCGTGGAGCGTCACGACGTAGCTCGCGGTGACGGCTTTGGCCGACGGCGACCCCTGATCGACCAGCATCGCCCCATCGTTCCCCTCGTCGGCGACGATCTCGACGTTGTAGCGACGGTCCTCGTCGCCGAACCGCGCCTCGAGGATCGCACCGAGCGTCGACCGCTCGGCGAAGGCGTCGGGGCCGTACGTTCGCTCGCCGTCCCCGTCGGCGGGCAGCCGATCCGTGCCGTAGAACGCGCTCTCGCCCGCGTTGGCGTCGTCGGCCCACGTCGACGCGTCGTCGTGCCAGCCCCGAACCATCGCGGAGAGATCGCCCTCGCCGGCGGCGACGACGAGCGCGTCCCGGGTTTCCTGCTGAAGCTGAGACTGGGTCGCTCGGTCCGGATCCTCCGTCGCCGGCGCGACGACCGCCGACTGCGCCGCAATGAGGAACGCGACCAGCAGGATCGTCGCCGCGATCGTTCCCTCGAGGGCGTACGCCTGTCCTCTGTGACCGTCGCTTCCGATCATTTCCACACCCTCACGACGAGGCGGGAGGCTGGTTCGTTCGCTCCCGACTCGAGTTCGAACGACCCCTCGAGCGCGACGAGCCGGGTCGAACTCGCCGCGGGCTGGCCCTCGTACGGCGCCGTTTCCGCCTCGAGAACGGGCGAACCGTCCGCGCGCTCGAGGGCCGTTCCGTCGAGTCGCTCGAGGCGCACGCCGACCTCGTCGGCCGGGCCGCCCTCGAGTTCGGATCGGTGTTCGATTCCGTCGGCTCCGAGTTCGTCGACGAGCCGATCGCCGTCGAGTTCGTTGTGGGTGGCGAACTCCGCGACGAGCCGATCCGCGATCCGGTCGGCCTGCCCGCGCTCGGCATCCCCGACGGGATCGGCCGGCGTCGCTATCGACGGAATCGCGGCGAAGACGAGCGCGACCGCCAGCAGAAAGACACCGATCCCGACGACGAAGTCCTGGGTCGTCTGGCCACGTACGTCCGGTCGAGCGTGGCCCACGCTATATCACCACCGCCCACCCGACGAGCGCGACAGTCGCCAGCGCGAGGGCGTACTTCAGTCCACTCGTGAGGTCGGCGTTCCGGATGTACCCACAGAGCATGCCAGAGATGACCGCCTGCAGGACCACCGCGTGAAACAGCAGGACGCTCAGCGCGTCGGGCGAGACTGCGCCGCCGGACGCCGAATCGGTGGGCGCTCCCGACGTCGCGATCCCGCCGCCCGCCATCGCGTCGAGGAACTGCGTCTCGAGGATCGTGATCACGGCGAACACCGTCAGGAACGTCATGATGACGATGACGACCTGCATCCGGGTCCGGGATCGTCGCTCGCGTTCGAGTTCGTCGTGGACCTCGCTCGTTCGGGCGGCGGTTCGGAGGACGGCCGAGATCCGGTTCGACGCCGCCTGACTCTCGGCGATCAGTCGCACCGTCCGGGCCAGACGCGGAATCCGGTAGGCGTTCGCGAACTCGACGAGCGCGCGCCGCAGGCTCGTTCCGTATCGGACCTTCGCTTGGATCCGTTCGAGTTCTCTACTCAGCTTCCCGGTACCCGTCTCCGCGACCGATTCGATCGACTCGAGCGGTGTCAGCCCTGTCTCGTTCGCACTCGAGAGCTTCCACAGCTCCTCCGAGAGGGTCTCAGTGATGGCCGCGCGGCGGCGTCGGTTCCACTCGGAGGCGACGGCGAGGGGACCGCCGACGACGTACAGCGGGACGTACGCGTAGACGACCGTCGTCCGAAGCGGGCGCTCGAGCACGCCAGCCCGGCCGGTCGGTACTGAACCGCTCGCCACCGTGACCGCAACGACGGCAAGCGCCGTCGGAACGGTAACCGCGAGCGTGTACGACGGGTTGTCCCGGAAGAAGCGGTGGGGACGTCGCAGTATCCTCAGCGCTCGGTGGGTCGCTTCTCGAGACCCGATCCGATCGAAGACGGCGTACGTTCCGGCGAGCTCTTCGTCGGGTCTACCGCCGGACGAGGCGCGTTCCTCGCCGTTCCGGAGGCGGTCGCCGTCGGTTCCGAGCGAGAGCGTGCCGCCGCCGGGGTCGTCGTGTTTGACCGTCGAGATCAGGACGAGAAAGGCGACTCCGATCAAGGGAAGCAACGCGTACACGGTCAGGTACAGCATCTCGGGCGGAACGGCCGCGTTCGGCAGCAGCTGCACGACGACGGTGACGATGAGCAACAACAGCGGGAACAACGAGAGCGTCATGTACAGTTCGCCGAACAGCTCGAGCGTCTCGAGGGTGCGCTCCTGTCCCTGTCTCGCGGTTCGCGCGTGTTTTCGCCGTTTCTCCTCGAGGAACCGCTCCGTGTCGCCCCCGCTGTCGACGACCGAAAGCAGGTCCGTCAGGAACTGGCTCAGCTCGTCGCTGGGCGTCTCTCGGGCTCGCCGTCCGATCGCCGTCCGGTAGTCGATATCGAGAGCCGTCGCCTCGGCGTGGACGGTTCGAAACTCCCGGGCGACCTCCCCATAGGCGTCGTCCGCTCGGGCCATCGCCTCGATGATCTCGAGGCGGTCGAGCCCGCCGATCGACAGGGCGTACATGAACGAGACGGCGTCGGGAAGCAGCGCGTCGATCTCGCGTTGCCGCGCCGAGGCGCGCGCGTGGGGGATCGCGACGAGCGAACCGAACCCGCCCAGAAACCCCAGCGTGCCGAACGCGAGACCGGTGGTCGCGACGAGTGCTGGGGTCCTGAGCGCCTCGAGCAGCGCGAGGACCATCGGGTTCGAAACGGGGGTACCGAGCGGTCCACCGACGTCGACGAACTCGGTCCCGAACAGCCCGTATCCGACGATCACACCCAGAATCGAGAGGCAGACGCCGGCGACGGCACCCGCTCCGATCGCCCGCGAGAGGTAGAGCTCGACGGTGTCGTCGATCCGGGCCTGCGCGAGCGTCCGCTCGAGGCGGGTGACGAACCGACCGCCCTCGTCGAAAACCCGAGCGTACACCGGATAGAAGCGGTCGCCGATCGAGGTCGCCGTCGGGTGGCGTTCGTCCCCAAAACTCATTCTGACGCTCCGGACCGACATCGTTCGAACAGCGACTCCTCGGCCCGTTCGAGTACGTCCGCTGCCGTCCGTTTCGTCCGAGCCGACGGCTTCGGCCGCGCGGTGCGTCCCTCCGTCTCCGGATCGACATCGATCGAGACGCTCTCGAGGTTCCGGAGCGCCGGCAAACGGGCTTCCAGCTCGCCGTTTGCGACGAGCGAGAGGACCGTCGACGGATCGTTCATAAACGCCTGGACCGTCGCGGCGACGTCGGCGTAGCCGTCGACCCCGTTCGCGACGAGGTACGCGAGCACGACCCGCCGTTCGAACAGCGCCCGCTCGAGGCGCTCCTCGCTCCAGCCCCGGTCGAACGCGATCTCCTCGAGCACGCTCGAGGCACCGACCCGGCGGAACGCGTCGGTTTCGGCCCGCCACCGGTAGACGTCGCTGATGTTGATCTCGTCGCGCTCGGCGTCGTAGCGGTTGATCTCGGTCAGCGTTCGGTTCCGGCGGACCGTCCGCCCGTCGACGCTGGTCTGGGTCTGGATCGCGACCAGATCAAGCGCCGTAAACATCGTCTTCGAGACGTCGATCGGCGCCGTCGTGAACCGCCGCAACACCTCGTCCACCGAGTCCGCGTGAAACGTCGTATGGGTGGTATGACCCGTCGACATCATCTGAAACAGCGTCCGTCCTTCCTGACCGCGAACTTCCCCCATCAGAAGGTGATCCGGTCGCTGGCGCAGCGTCGCCTCGAGCAGGTCGAACTCGTCGACTTCATTCCCCCCGTCGGCGAACGACGGCCGGGTGACGCTTGCGATCCAGTTGCGCTGTGGCAACTCGAGTTCGCGGGTGTCCTCGATCGAGACGACCTTCGTGCTCGAGGGGATGAACAGCGAGACGGCGTTGAGTGTCGTCGTCTTCCCCGAGGCCGTCCCGCCGGCAACCAGCAGGCTCTTGCGGTTCTCGATGGCGAGCCAGAGCAGTGCCATCTGCTCGAGCGAGAAGGTGTGCCAGTTGACGAGGTCGATCGGCGTGAACGGAACGTCCGTGAACTGCCGAATCGTGTAGTTGGTGCCGCGGTCGGTGACTTCCCGGCCGAGCGTAAGCTGGGCCCGCGAGCCGTCGGGCAGGGTCGCGTCGACCTGTGGACGCCGTTTGCTGATCCCGGCCCCGGACCGCTGGGCGAGCGTGACGACGAACTCGTCGAGTCCGTCCGTCCCGTGGCGGACGTTCGTGACGAGCTGTCCGTGATCGGCGTGATAGACGAACGCGGGCGACTCGTAACCGTTACAGGAAATGTCCTCGACGGCGCTGTCGCGTTTGATACCGTCGATGCGCTCGTAGCCGACGAAATCGCGCGTGAGGTAGTACCGTAGCCGTTCGACCTGCCGTTCGTTCAGGGTCTCCGGGTCCGACGCGAGGATCGCCCGCTCGGGACGGACGCCACCGATCTCGGCTCCATCGACACCGCTATCATCCCTGTCGTTCTTGCCTGCTCCAAACAGACTCGCGATCCTCCCGAGCAGTCCGTCGCTCTCGCAGGTCGGTTTCCGAACGAGGTCGTACCGTTCGAGCAGCGTCCGTAGCTGCGCCTCGACGGCCGCACGTCGGTCGGTCTCGTCGTCGGCGGGACGGCCCTCGTCGGCGTAGCTGATCGTGGTCCGGAGCTTGTCTGCGAGAAACCCCCGCAACTCGCGCTCGATCGGGGTCAGAAACGGCTCGACGAGGTAGTACTTCCGCTCGTTTTCCCGTTTCGACTGGAAGACGACGACAAAAGCGTAGGGTTCGTTCACCCAGTACCGCTCGAGTTCCTCGAGGTGGAGTTTCTCGCTCTCGGGGACGGCCTGCTCGAGGTCGTAGCGGGTCGTGACCGTCGACGTTCCGTCCGGCCTCGTGAAGAACGCGTCCTCCTCGAGGCCCGTTCTGACGGTCAGGGTCTGGCCGTCGACGAGGGCCTCGAGTTCGGCTCCGGCCCGAGAGCCGCTCGAGAGCCGTCGCTCGAGGACGGCATCGTCCTCGGGCTCGTCGTTCGGACGCCGACGTCGACCGGCGGCCCCGATGTCGTCGGTGTACATTGTCCGGGCCTGGCCGCCCGATGGTATAAAAACTCGAGTTCGGGCGGCCGGGAAAGAACTACCGGGCCTGGCATCTCTACTACGTGACGATGCAGGATATCTTCGATCTCTCGGACCGAGTCGCACTGATCACCGGCGGCGGCCGTGGTATCGGCCGCGCGATCGCCGTGGAACTCGCGAACGCCGGCGCCGCGGTTGTTCCGTCGGCTCGATCGACCGACGAGATCGAGGCGGTCGCCGAGGAGATTCGCGCGTCCGGCGGCGACGCGGTCGGGGCTCCAGCCGACGTGACCGACCCCGACGCCGTCGCCGACGCGATCGATCGAACCGAGGAGGAGTTCGGGCCCGTCGACGTCGTCGTCAACAACGCGGGGCTCAACCCCGACGACGCGCTCGGCCGTCCGGAGGACGTCTCGAGCGAGAGCTTCGACCGGGTGCTCGAGGTCAACCTCAACGGCGCCTACGAGGTGACGCGAGCGGCGGCCCGGTCGCTGCGGGAGACCGGCGGCACGGTCGTCAACGTCGCCAGCGTCGGCGGGCTCGTCGGGCTCCCTCGACAGCATCCCTACGTCGCCTCGAAACACGGGCTGGTCGGACTCACAAAGAGCCTCTCGCTCGACTGGGCGCCCGACGTCCGCGTCAACGCGGTCGCACCCGGCTACGTCTCGACCGACCTGACCGAGGAAATCGAGGCCAACCCGGAGCTTCGACGATCGATCCTCGAGCGGACGCCCCTCGAGCGGTTCGCCGAACCAGCCGAGATCGCCGGACCGGTGGTCTTTCTCGCGAGCGATGCCGCGAGCTACGTCACCGGTGAGGTTCTCGCGGCCGACGGCGGGTGGACGGCCCGGTAGCGGTCACGTGGTCGATCGTCACGGGATTCTGGTACGGTCGTCAAACTTCAGGCTCCGAGGACGAGGCCGACTGCGGTTCCGACGCCCGAGTTGAGGGTAACACTGTAAGCTAAAATCCTACAATAGAAACCATCGGAAACCAAGTGGCGCTAATCCTTACCGGCTGAGAATCGGCATCGCTCTCTACGGCGGGCGCGCCTCGAGTACCTCGAATGCGATACGACGATTCGGAACGCGCTCGGGAGCTCGCCAGGCGCGCCCGGACGCTGATGGACGAGGTCGTCCTGCCGCTTGAGCGGGTGCTGGCCGGCGGCGTGAGCGTCTCCGAGGGAACCGTCGCCGAGCTGCGCGCCGCAGCGCGCGACCGCGACGTGTACGCGCCACAGCTTCCGGCGAAGTACGGCGGAATGGGCGTCGACTTCCGGGAGGCGCTTCCGGTGTTCGAAGAGGCGGGCCGGAGCCCACTCGGTCCCGTCGCGATGCGGGTCGACGCGCCCGACGAGGGGAACATGCACCTCCTCGAGCTGGCGGGCAACGAACTGCAGAAGGAAACCTACCTCGAGCCGCTGATCGCCGGGGAGCTGCGCTCGGGGCTCTCGATGACCGAGCCGATGCAGGGTGCGGGATCGGATCCGACGCTGATCGAGACCACGGCCCGGAAAGAGGGCGACGAGTGGGTGATCGACGGCCACAGGTGGTGGACGACACAGGGGATCGAGGCCGACGTGCTGGTCGTCCTTGCTCGCACGGACGAGGACGCCCACCCCTACGAGGGGTGCTCGATCTTCGTTGTTCCGAGCGACGCGGACGGGGTCGAGATCATTCGTAACGTCCCTCACACTGGCGGACTTACGCGGGGCGTCTCCCACGCGGAGATCCTCTACGACGGCGTTCGCGTCCCCGAGGAGCACCTGCTCGGCGAGCGCGACCGCGGGTTCGTCCACGCCCAGGAGCGCCTCGGCCCCGCCCGGCTCACCCCCTGTATGCGCTACTCGGGGATGGCTCGACGCGCACTCGAGATCGCGAAGGTGTATCTGGACGCCCGAGACGGGTTCGGCTCGAGGCTGTCGGCCAAGCAGTCGCTGCGCCACCGGATCGCCGACGCCGAGACGCGGCTCCACGTCGCTCGAACCGTGATCCGGGACGCCGCGGATCGGATCAGCGCGGGTGAACGAGCCCGGATCCCGGTGTCGATGTGCAAGGTGTTCGTCGCCTCGGCCGTCCAAGAGGCGATCGATCTCGCGGTGCAGTGTTGCGGCGCCAACGGTATCGGCTGGGACCTGCCGTTGTCGGAGTTCTACGAGTCAGTCCGTCAGTTCCGGATCGTCGACGGCGCAGACGAGGTGCACCGACGCGTGATCGCTCGCCACGCGTTCGAGAACCTCGAGGAGGCCGAACTCGAGCCCCTCACCCGCTTTGGTGATCCGGTCGGAAGGCGGAGGTGAGAAGCGGTGATCCGAAGGAAGTGAACGAGGCGGAATTCGTGGCTGAGTGGAACGTTCCGGACTGGCGTGGCGGGAGTGAGCGAACGCCTCGCGTTCGCGAGCTACGTCACGCTCGCGAGACGAGCGAAGCGAGTCGAGCGGGCGTGGCGGGATTCGAACCCACGATCAGAAGGTTAGGAACCTCCTGCCCTCTCCGCTAGGCCACACGCCCCGTCAGAAAAGTGTTAGTTCGGTTCCGTGTCGGGTTCGGTCTCCTCCTCGGAGGTGACCGGTTCCGTGTCGACGAACTCGTCGTCGCCGTCGTCGAAGTCGTCGGTCTCGCCGAAGTCGTCGGCATCACCGAACTCCTCGTTGCCCTCCTCGAACCCGTCGCGCATCTCCTCGAGTTCCGTTTCGACCTTTTCACGCCCCTTCTGGAATTCGCCCATCGCCTCACCCGTCGACCGAGCCAGTTTCGGGATCTTGTTCGCCCCGAATAGTAAGATGGCGATGAAAAGGATGATCAGTAGTTCCGGACCCCCTGGAATAGGGGCAAACAGCGGTGCGATTTCTACCATCTCTATGCGTGGCTTACGGGCTGGCAATTATAACCTTTTTGGACCGGACGGTAAATCGGTGCTCCGGACAGTCAGCGCCCCGAAACTGCCCGCAGTGGTCAACGACTGTCCATCGTGTTCCCGCTTCCCCTCGGCCTCGACGACTCACCGATCGCGCGAATCCGCTAGCAGCGGTTCCGCTGATCCACAGTTCGTTCGACTCAGCGGGAACCACGAACCGTACCGCCCGAACGGTCGAGCCCTACTGTGAGGTCGTTCACCGAACGGGCGAACTCGGCCGCCTTCGGGTCGTCATGAAACGATCTCGAGAGATCCGAGTCGTCCCGGCACCGACGAGACAGACTGCTTGGAGTCACTGGACGATGCCGTCCGGTCCCCTTGCGCTGCCAGTAAGTATATTATGTAAGAAAAACTGTTACTCACATATGATTAGATGTGTTGCGTCGCTCGGCGGCGTTCAACGGTCGGGAAGATCGGCCGGACGCCGACGGTTGCGTCCGGGGCGACCGAGAGCGTCGGGTGGTCCGGGTGAGTGATCCAATCGTTCTCGAGTGGACTCCGCTGAACGCGTGTCGACGCCGGCTGACCTTCGAGCCCCGGGAGATCGGCGGGTGGGATCGGACCGAGGAGGAACGCCGGGATGAGGAGTGGCACGTCGTCGATCACGAGGTCGTTACCCACGTCGAACTCGAGCGCTCGGGTCCCGACGGGCCCTCCGGCGTAACGACGTACCGTGGACCGTGAACCCACTCCTTCGCACGGTACCGGAGTCGTTCGAAGCGGCAGTCGCCGTCCCGGCGAACCGGCGCGCTCGAGATCGGTCCGGGAGCGAAACTGTCTTTCCTGTCTACCCGTAACTCGAGAGCGATGGTAGATACCGGAGACGCCGCACCCGACTTTACCGTACCGCTCGCGAACGGCGACGTCGATTCCTTCACGCTCTCGGAGCGCCTCGAGGCGGAGGCCCCGATCGTCCTCGCCTTCTTCCCGGGCGCGTTCACGGGCGTCTGTACCGACGAGATGTGTACGTTCCAGGACCGACTCTCGGCGTTCGACGACGTCGATGCGACGGTGTACGGCATCAGCCGCGACACGCCGTTTACCCAGAACGAGTTCCGCGACCAGAACGACCTCGAGTTCGGGCTGCTCAGCGACCTGAACAAGGAGGTCATCGCCGACTACGGCGTCGAGATGGACTTCGACGACATGGGCGTCTACGGCGTCGCCAAGCGCTCGGTGTTCGTCGTCGACGCGGACGGCGAGGTCACCTACGCGTGGGTCAGCGACGACCCCGGCGTCGAGCCGGAGTACGCCGAGGTCGAGGACGCCGCCGCCGACGCGGCGTAACTACCCGCAGCCCTTTTTTAGCCAGGCGGCCTCGTGCGGATATGAGCGACTCTACGACCGACGAGCAGGCGGGCCGCGTCTACGTCCCTTCTGCAGATCATCACTTTCCCGACGGGAAGCTAAACGAGGTCCTCGAGTTCATCGACGAGGACGAGGAGATCCAGACCTACCTCGAGGCCCAGAACATCAACGCCGTCGACCGGATGCGGTACAACGATCACGGCGCAAAACACATCGAGATCGTTCGCAACCGCGCGCTCTGTCTGTACGACCTGCTGAAAGCGGGCGACGTCGAGTTCAACGGCGCCGCAGAACAGGGGCTAGCGGAGGCCGACGAGGCGGTCATCGTCGCACTCGCGGCGGTGCTGCACGACGTCGGTCACGTCGTTCACCGCGACCAGCACGCCTACTACTCGATTCCACTCGCCGCGGACATCTTAGAGCGAGTGCTGCCGGAGTTCTACGACGTCGCCGACACCGTCCGAATGAAAGGCGAGGTGCTCCACGCGATCCTCTGTCACCACACCGCCGAAACACCGCTGACGACCGAGGCAGGGGTCATCCGCGTCGCCGACGCGCTGGACATGGAACGCGGTCGCTCCCGGATTCCCTACGAGCAGGGCGGCCGTGGCATCAACACGCTCTCGAGCCAGGCGATCAGCCACGTCACCTTGCATGAGGGCAAGTCCCGGCCCGTGATGGTCGAGATTGCGATGACCAACGCCGCCGGCGTCTACCAGGTCGACAACCTGTTGAAGGCGAAGCTGCGGGATTCGGGACTCGAAAACGAGATCCGGATCGTCGCCGTCAACACCAACGAGAACCACGAACAGTTGGTCGAGCGAATCGAGCTGTAGCCCTCCGGATTACTGCCGTCGCTTTCGTGTCCGCGATCCGTCCCACAGTCGTTCCGGGACCCCGTTCCGACGAGGGTCTCAGGCGAGTCGGTACCGCCCGTCGTCCCGTTCGACGTACCCTCGTTCTCGCAGCGTTCGCGCGATCGAGAGTATCGCTCCCTTCTCGACGCCCAGCGCCGCACAGAGTTCGTCGGCGCTTGCGTCCGGCCACTGCTGGAGGGAGAGGTAGACCAGCTTCGCCTGTGCCGATTCGATGCCGTCGGGGACCGAAACGTTCGGATTCGTGTCCAGTTGCATACTCGTCCCTCCGTTGTTCGACGATAGTAAAACTGGCTATCGTCAGCTGTCGAAACACGGACGAACCCGCGCTCCTCGAAGGTCACGAGCGAGTCAGGACGCTTTTGTCGCCGCTGGCCCTCCGGGCGGGTATGAATATCCAGCTTATCGTCGTCGGTCTACTAACGGGTGCACTCACCGGTGCGTTCTTCGCGCTCGTTGACGTGCCGATCCCGGCGCCGCCGGAGCTGCCGGGACTGATGGGAATCGTCGGCATCTATCTCGGGTACAAGCTCGTCGAAGCTTCGGGCGTCACGCTCGACGTCCTCGAGTCGATCGGCCTCTGATACGGATTGCTGTACCGATGTCCCGGCGCAACCCCCCACGGGTCGCGGTTACGCCGGTACTGACGGACAGTAAACCGTATGAGGCAGCCACCCACCTCAGGGAGCGACGTCCAGCCCCGTGGCGAACTCGCGGGCTCGCTCCCGGATCGCCGCGGCGTCGGCGACGACGACCTCGTCGTCGCGCTGAAGGACCTCGCCGTCGACCATCGTGAACCGGACGTCGTCGCCGTGGGCGGCGAAAACCAGGTGTGAGAGCACGTCGTGGATCGGCGTCCCGCGCGTGACGTCGGTCTCGAGACCGATGATGTCGGCCTTCCATCCCTTACGGAGCTTCCCGACGCGTTCGAAGCCGGCGGCCTCGGCGCCGTTCGTCGTCGCCATCTCGAACACCGTTCTCGCCGGGAGTGCCTGGGGCTCGAGCCGATCGACCTTCTGAAGCAGCGAGGCCTGGCGCATCTCGGTGAACGGGTCGAGCGTGTTGTTACAGGGCGGGCCATCGTTGCCGAGGGCGACGGTAATTCCCCGGTCGAGGTAGTCGAGTACCGGGGCGACGCCGCTGGCCAGTTTCATGTTCGAGGACGGGCAGTAAGTGACGTTGGTGCCGGTCTCGGCGAGCACCTCCCGCTCGCTCTCGTCGGTCCAGACGCAGTGGGCTAACACGACGTCCTCGCCCGTGAGCCCGACCTCGTCGAGCCAGTGGATGTTCCGCATTCCCGTCTCTTTCTCGACGGTCTCGATCTCGCCGCGGTTCTCGCTCGCGTGGGTGTGGATCCGCACCCCGTCGTAGGCGTCGGCGAGCTCCCTCGAGCCGCGGAGACACGCCTCCGTACAGCTCACGGCAAAGCGCGGCGTGACGGCGTAGCGGATGCGCCCGTTCGCAGCTCCGTGGTACCGCTCGATGAGTCGCTTGCTCTCGGCTAAGGCCTCGTCGGTGTCCTCGAGCAAGCCTTCCGGCGCCTCCTGGTCCATCATGACCTTGCCGAGGCGCCCTCGAACTCCCAGCTCCCGGGCGGCCTCGAACGCCTCCTCGGCGTGGGCGACCGAGAGGTGATCGATGCAGGTCGTCGTCCCGCTCTCGATCAGCTCGAGGTAGCCCAACTCGGCAGCGACGCGCATCCCCTCGGCCGAGAGTTCGGCCTCCATTGGAAGGACGTACTCGAAGAGCCAGTCGAGCAACTCGGTGTCGTCGGCGATGCCCCGACCGAGGCTCTGGACGGAGTGGACGTGGGCGCCGACCGTCCCTGGGGCGAGCACGTCGTAAGTGAGTCGTTCGTGATCCGGATGCGTCTCGAGACAGTCTGACCGTTTCCCGACGGCGACGATTTCGTCGTCCTCGACGACGACCGCGCCGTCCTCGATCACGGTATCGGCGTCGGCGACGACGGTTCCCGACAGCAACATACCCTCTTCCGGTAGCCGACGAAGCGGTTTAGCTCTGTGGATTCCGTGCGTTCGCCGGGCGTCAGGGCCGGATCTTCAGCGACGCCACCGAGAGCCCCCACAGGAGACAGATGAAGGCTGCGAACGTCACGTAGGCGACGCCGAAAAACCAGATGAGCAACGGGATGTAATCGAGTAGCAGATAGCCGGCGACGACGAGTATCGGAACGAGAACGGCGTTCACTCGGACGAATCGTTCGAGTCCCATCTATCCGGCAGAAACGCGAGCGGACACATAGCGCTGCTGGTCTCGGTCGGCGCTCGTGTCGGCGAGTGAAAATTTCGGCCGCAAGTCAGTAGCTGCGCACCTTCGGCTCGTAGGTCTTCTCGCCCTCGAGGATGACGGGCCGGTAGAAGATGTTCGGATCGCCGTCCTCCCAGGAGATCAGCGTGTGCTTGAGCCAGTTCTCGTCGTCGCGCTCCTGGTTCTCCTGGCGCCAGTGAGCGCCTCGGAACTCGTTTCGCACGAGCGCACCCAGCGCGATTGTCTCGGCGACGTCGATCAGGTTGCGCGTCTCGTAGGTCTGCTGGAGGTCGGTGTTGAAGGTGCGGGAGGGGTCGTCGACGTAGACGTCCTGGTACTCCTCGCGACACTCCCGGATGACCCGCAGCGCCTTCCGGATACCCTCGTCAGTGCGGAAGACGTTGACGTAGTCGGTCATCGCTTTCTGGAGTTTCGCACGGATCTGGGCGTGCTGGACGCCGTCGTCCTTGTCCATTAGGTGATCGACACGGGTGCGCTCGGCCTCGACAGCGCGCTCGATGAGTCCGTCCGTTTCGGTCGCGACGCCGCTTCCGTCGGCGGCGACGCCGCCGGCAGTGTCGAGCCCGGCCGAACCGGGCTGGACGGGCAGTTCGGTCTCGGTCTCGTCCTCGACATCGGGGCCGTAGCCGGTTTCGATCTCGGCCGTTCCGAGGTCGTCGCCGGCGGCGTGGCGACCCGCGCGCTTGCCGAAGACGATCAGTTCGGGCAGTGCGTTCCCGCCGAGTCGGTTCCCGCCGTGAACGGAGACGCAGGCGGACTCGCCGGCCGCGTAGAGTCCGTTGATGCAGGTCTGTCCGTTCTCGTCGACGTCGATACCGCCCATCGCGTAGTGCTGGCCGGGTTTGACCGGCATCGGCTCGACGAGGCCGTCGACACCCTCGAAGTCCTCCGCAAGGTGCAGGATGTTCTCGAGGCGGTCGAGGATGCGCTCCTCGCCGAGGTGGCGCATGTCGAGGTGGACGTACTCGTCGTTGACGCCCCGCCCCTCGTTGACCTCGGTGAGTTCGGCGCGGGCGACGACGTCCCGCGAGGCGAGCTCGCCGGAGTTGTTCGCGTACCCGTACTCGAACATGAACCGTTCGCCCTTCGCGTTGTAGAGGATTCCACCCTCCCCGCGGACACCCTCACTGATGAGGACGCCCGTCGAGGGCAGCGACGTTGGATGGAACTGGATGAACTCCATGTCCTCGAGCGGCGCGCCCGCGCGGTAGGCCATTGCGTGGCCGTCCCCGGTACAGGAGACGGCGTTGGTCGTGTGGTCGAACGCCTGTCCCGGACCGCCGGTCGCGAGGATGACCCCGCCGTTGGCCTTGAACCCCTCGACGTTGCCGGACTGGACGTCGTAGGCGACGACGCCGTGACACTCCCGGTCGTTCGGGTCGGCCGCGTCGTCGGTGACGAGGTTCATCACGTACCACTCGTCGTACACCTGAATGCCGCGTTTGACGACCTGCTCGTACATGACGTGCAGCAGGTGGTGGCCGGTCTCCGCGCCGGCGTAGGTCGTCCGCGGGAACGAGAGGCCGCCGAACGGCCGCTGGGAAACCCGACCGTCGTCCTCGCGCGAGAAGGGCATCCCCCAGTGCTCGAGCTGGATCGTCTCCTCGGGAGCGTCCTGAGCCAGCGTCTCGGCCGCGGGGGCGTCGGCCAGGTAGTCCGACCCCTTCATCGTGTCGTAGGCGTGGAGCTCCCAGTCGTCGCCCTCGCGGAGGGCGGCGTTGATCCCGCCCTCGGCCGCGCCGGTGTGGCTGCGGACCGGGTGGAGTTTCGAGACGATCGCCGTGTCGGCGCCCGCCTCGTGCGCTGCGATTGCCGCCCGGAGGCCGGCGCCGCCGGCGCCGACCACGATAACGTCGTGTTCGTACATATTACCAGAACTTCAGGTTTTTCTTCACCGCTTCCCGTTTGAGCTCCTGAATGTGCTCGGTCAGGGGGATATCTTTCGGACACACCTCGGTACAGGAGAACTGGGTCTGGCAGCGCCAGACGCCGTGTTCCTGTTCGACGATACGGAGGCGGTGCTCCTTGATCTCCTCGTCCTCGCGTTCGTCCATCGCGAACCGGTAGGCCTTGTTGATCGCCGCGGGGCCCAGATACTCGTTGTCGCCGGCCGCGATGTTACACGAGGACATACACGCCGCACACCAGATACACCGCGTCGACATCTTCACTTTCTCGCGGTTCTCGCGGGACTGGCGTTGCTCCTCTAGGTCGCCGTCCGGGAGCTCTTCCTGCTGGAAGTAGGGCTCGACGGCGTGCATCTGGTCGTAAAAGTGGTCCATGTCGACGACCAGGTCCTTGACGACCTCCTGGTGGGGGAGGGGTTCGATCCGAACCGGCTGCTTGAGCTCCGAGATCTGGGTCTTGCAGCCCAGCTGCTGTTTCCCGTTGACGAAGAAGGCGTCGGAGCCACAGACGGCCTGGCGACAGGAGTGACGGAACGTAAGCGAGGAGTCGAACTCGTCGCGGGCGTACATCACCGCGTCGAGGACGGTCATCCCCTTCTCGAAGGGGACGTAGAAGTCATCGAAGCGGGGCTCCTGCTTGCCCTCGACCTCGGGGTCGTATCGGAACACCTTGAGGTGGACCGTCTCCCCCTCAAGGTCGGACTCGTCGACGGCTTCCTCCTGAGCGAGTCCCTGCTCTTTCTCCTTGAGTCGCTCCTGCTGTGGCGACTCGGTGCCCCGCATCTCGGGGTCTTCCGGTGCTTCCTGGGATTCGGGTTCTTGCGGTTGTTCTTGTTGTGTACTCATGTTAGGTCCACCCCGCCATGGCGACTGCGACCCAGATACCCTGGGCGATGAGTGCGATCCCGGCGAGCGACAACACGGCGAGCACGACCTTCTTTTGCGTGCCTTCGAGCCCCTGGTTGACCAGGGCGTTGTAGACGCCGTTGAGGCCGTGGAACGCCCCTGCGATCAGGAACAACACCATCGTCAGGAAGTACCCGACGTTCTCCATTCGGGCCTGCGTCCCTGCAAATGTTACGTCTGCAGCGTGGTTGACGAAGTGGAGCTGAAAGAAGTGAAACGCCAGCACGACGATTAGAAACGCCGCGGTGATGCGCTGGAGGAGCCACCCGGTGCCGCCACGACTGAACGAGGAGTACTGTTCCGCCATCAGATCGTCACCCCGTCCATGAACGTCGGCACGCTCGCGATAGTGATGATACCGGTTAGCACCAGCGAGGCGTAGAAACTCTTGTCCTGGGCCGAGAGGCCGATGCCGAGGTCGACCATCAGCAGCCGAAGCCCGTTCAGGATGTGAAAGACGGCGACCGCCAGCAGTCCGACCTCGAGTACGCGGATAATGAACAGCGACTCGAGACCCTGAATCGTCGTCGTGTACACGTCCGTTTCCTGTTGGATCGCCGCCGGGTCGCCGGCCGCTGCACCGATGGCCGTACTCAGCACGGCGATGTGGGTAAACAGGTAGCCGATCAGCATCCACCCGGTGAACTTGTGGAAGATCCACGCCCACATTCCGGCCGAGAACTCCTTCCAGCGACCGAAGTCCTCGATGAGACCGCGATTGTAAGACTGACTCATACGCTCGTGTGGACCGTTTGACCGTGTGCGTATAGAAGTTACCTTTATCGCCTGGTTTACCGGATTCCATACTCCGATCTCCGAACCGCGGTCAGCAACGACTCACATCGGGAGCTGGGACTGCGGGCCGGTTCTGGATCCCGTCCGGTCGTTCTCCAGGGCCGTTCGGGTATCGGACTCGAGGCCGACCAGATGACAGAGCGGGTTCCCCGGGTAGACGACGGGGTTCTCGAGGACGCCGACGATTAACCCCGTAAACGGGGCCTCGACGGTGACGATGTCCTCTTTTTCCTTGAACGGGTTCGTGATGGTACAGATCACGTCGCCCTCCTCGACGAGCGAGCCCCGGCCGTGTTTCATATCGACGATTCCGCCGGCGTCGGCCCGGAGCCAGGTCTTCTCGTCGTCGCTGTCGATGACGGTGCGCCAGCCCGGCCAGTGGACGGCCGCACCCGGATGGAGACCGAACTCCGCGAACACGCTGGCGACGCCGGTGAGCGCGCGGTCGATCAACCGTCGCTGGAACCGGTGGGCCTCGCCCATCTCGATCGTGACGGTCGGAACGCCGGCGTCGGTCGCCTCGCGGCGCAGGGTCCCGGACGGCCCCTGGCCCGCGATGATGACGTGGGAGCTGAACGCGCTCGCGACCCGGGCGGCGCCGGAGTCGTCCATGTTCGCCCGGGCATGGAGCATGTTCGTCCGCCCCCGCGTCGAGGTGTGAAAGTCGATCCCCAGGTCACAGGGTTCGATGAAGTTCGTGAAGATCCGGTGGGCCATCCGCCTCGCGCTGGTCGACCCCTCCCGACCGGGGAACGACCGGTTGAGGTCTCGATCGTAGATCGGCAGGTACCGCTCCTGGGCCAGGAATCCGGGCACGTTCATCACGGGCAGACAGACCAGCGTGCCGTGGAGGTCGGTATGATCCCAGTCGTGGGCTACCTCGCGGACGACCTCGATCCCGTTGAGTTCGTCCCCGTGTGCGGCCGCCGAGAGAAACACCGTCGGCCCCGGCTGCTCCCCGTTGATGATCGTGACGGGGATCCGAACGGGATCGCCGAGGTACGTCTCGCTGATACCGTACCGGATGTTCGCCGACTCGCCGGGATCGACCCGACCGCCGTCGTAGGTGAAGACGTCGTCGTCGATCGGCGGCGAGTCGGACGACCCGCTCGAGTCGTCGGCCGCGTCGTTACCGCTCATAGTTGCCCCTGGGCCGGAACCCACCTGAATCTTTGTTTGCCGTCCCGGGACCACACCACGACGTGCCCGCAGTCATTCGTCCGGCCCGGTCGTCCAGGTAGCGTAAGACAGTTGAAATTCAGGGCATAGATTTTGTATCCCCGACTTGTACGGTACGCGCATGGAGATTCGCGAAGCGACCGACGCCGACGCCGACACGATCCGTTCGATCGCCCACGACTCGCTCTCGTCGACCTACACGGACTTTCTCGGAGCGGAGACGATCGACAGCGCCGTCGATCAGTGGTATGGCGAGGAGTTCGCCGACGATATCGCCGACGATCACTCGCTGATCCTGGTTATCGAACGCGACGGCGAGGTCATCGGCTTCTCTCACAGCGAACTGGTCGGCCAGCAGTACAGCAACGGCCAGCTACTGTGGCTCCACATCGACCCCGACGCCCGCGGCGACGGGATCGGCGTTCGGCTGCTCGTTCGCACCCGCGAGAAGCTCCTCGATGACGGCGCCGACCAGGTCCAGTGTTTCGTTCTCGAGGACAACGAGGGCGGCAACACGTTCTACGCGGACCACGGCTTCGAACAGGCCGACCAGCGCGAGGTCGAGATCGGCGAGGAGACGTTCACCGAGAACATCTACGTCGAAAGCGAGATGGAAAGCGGCGACGAGTGGACCGCAATCGACGAACTCGAGGTCGACGACAAGACGGTGTACGTCAGCTACGGCGACGCCGACCGAGGTTCGAAGGCGCCGTTCTACGGCGCCTACGAAAGCGAGGACCAGTCCGACCGCTACGGCTGGCTCTGTGGCAACTGCGATTCGATCGACAACGCGATGGACACGATGGGCCGCATCGAGTGTAACGCCTGTGGCAACCGTCGCAAGCCGACCCGCTGGGACTCCTCGTACCTGTAGCGAACCGCCACAGTTTCTTCGACCCGTCGATCCGGCTCGTTTCGATCCGTTCGAACACCGTGAGAGAGCCGCGTGCTCGAGTAGGCCGTCCCTACCCGCCGGAGCCGCGGTCGTGGATTGTCGGCGTCGATTCCGCTCACGCAGTTGTCGTCACCTTACAGAAGTTGTCCCTGCATTACAATCCCCTCCTCGCTGGAGGTATCCGACGAGTCGCGGTTTCGCTCCCGACGCCGTAGCCCGGCGTTCGGCGATCGCGACGGGGACGACGCATGAACAGGCAGGACCACATCGTTCGCGGATTCAAGGCGACGCTGGTCGCGCGGGCGATATACATGATCTCGAGCGCGCTGTTGATGCTCGTGCTGGCGCGGTTTCTCCTCGATCCGGACGGTTACGGCGCGCTGTACTGGGCGATCGGCGTGCTGGCGGTGATCCAGCTGGTCGCGGATCTCGGCCTCGGGAAGTCGGCCGCGCGGTACTTCTCGGAGTACAGCGAGCGCGATCCGGGGCAGATCCCGCACCTGATCCGGACGACGCTGGCGCTGAAGCTCGGCCTGCTCGCGGTCGTCACGACCGCCCTGTTGGTCGGCCACGAGTGGCTCGCGGCCGCGCTCGGCGACCCCGGTGCCGCCCCCTTCCTCGCCGCAGGAGCGCTGTACATCGTCGCCTTCTCGTTCAGTACCAGCTCCCAGATCGCCTTGCAGGGGTTCAATCACCTCGGCTACAGCGCCGCGATCCAGGCGATCAGCGGCGCCGCGCGGCTGCTCTTCGCGGTCGCGTTCGTGGTACTTGGAATGGGCGCGCTCGGGGCACTGTTCGGCTACATCGTCGGCTACGCGCTCTCAGCCGCAGTCGGGCTGACGATCCTGTACCTCGAGTACTACACCCGGTACGAGCCCGCCGAGGAGTACGAGCCCGGGCTCGCCCGTCGCCTCGCCGAGTACAGCGTTCCGCTGACCGCGACCCGGAGCGCAAACGTGATCGACAAGCGCATCGACGTCGTCCTCGTCGGGATCTTCCTGACGCCCGCCGCCGTCGCGTTCTACCAGCTGGGCAAGCAGATCGCCGATTTCCTGCTCGCGCCGGCCGAATCGCTCGGATTCACGATCTCGCCGAACTTCGGCGAACAGAAGGCGACCGGCCAGCTCGAGAGCGCGCGTCGGATCTACGAGACGTCGCTGACGAACGTCCTCCTGCTGTACGTTCCCGCGACGGTCGGGCTCGTCATCGTCGCGGACCCGTTCGTGACGATGGTGTTCGGCGCCGACTACGCGGGCGCGGTTCCAGTCCTGCAGATCCTCGCGGGCTTCGTTATCCTGCAGGCGATCACGAACCTGACCAGTGACAGCCTGGATTACCTCGGCCGGGCCCGCTCGCGCGCGATCGCAAAGGGAACGACGTCGGTGGCGAACTTCGGGCTCAACCTCGTTCTCATCCCCACCTTCGGGGTCGTCGGTGCCGCCGCGGCGACCGTCGTGACCCACACCGTCTACGTCTCGGTCAACCTCTACATCGTCCACAGCGAGCTCTCCTTGCGGCTTGAGTCCCTCGCACGGACCCTCGGTCGGATCTGTGCGATCACGGGCGTGATGGCCGTTGCCGTATTGCTCGTGACGCCGCTGATTTCGAACCTTATTATGCTGTTCGTCGCGATCGGACTCGGCGTCGCTATCTGGTGGGTGCTCGCGGTGACGGTGGGGATGATCGACGTCCAGAAAGTCCGGTCGGTCATCACGTAGCGGAACGAGCGTCGTTCGGTGGCTTGCCATCGCTCATGAACGCTTATCAATACCGTTCGTCTCTATACTGTATGACCGTTTCCGATTCCGTCACTGTCGGCGTACTGAGCCTGCACACCAGCAAGGAGACCAAAGCGATACTCAACGCGACCGAGGAGCTGGGCCACGACACCGAGTGGCTCCGCACGGAGAACACCGCGGTCAGCGTCGCCGACGGGAGCGCCACGCTCGAGCCGTCGGTCGACGTGATCGCCAACCGGATGCTGCTGTCGAACACCGAACAGCCCTGCGAGGAACTCGGGCTGGCGAGCGCGCTCTCGGGACTGGTTCCGATGCTCAACGGTCCCCAGTCGGTGCTGACGGCGATCCACAAGATGTCGACCGCGACGACGCTCGCGGCCGACGACGTCCGGGTTCCTGACGTAACTCTCGCGCTGGGCAACGCGAAACTCAACGAGTCCCGCTCGCGCTACGGCGAGGAGGCCGTCTACAAGACGGCGATCGGTACCCACGGCGGCGGGACCTGGAAGGTCGGCCGCGACGACCCGATCAACGCGAAGGTCGGCAACCGCTACGCCTTCCTGCAGGAACTCATCGATCGCGAGGACGAACGCCACCGCGACGTCCGAGTCTACGTCGTCGGTGGCGAGATCATCGGCGCGATGTACCGCTACGCTCCCGACAACGACTGGCGTACGAACGTCGCCCTCGGCGGCGCCGTCGAGAACGCGACCGACGACCTTCCCGAGGAGGCTCGCGACATGGCCAGACGCGCCAGCGACGCTATCGGCCTCGACTACGCCGGCGTCGACCTCGTCGAGGGCGACGAGGGCTGGTTCGTCCTCGAGGTCAATCCGACGGCCGGGTTCAAGGGGCTGTACGAGGCGACCCAGGTCAGCCCCGCACCCTACATCGCCAAGCTCGCGATCGAACGCGCTGGCGGCGAGGTCGACGACGAACGGGTCAGGGAGCTCTCGGCGGTGCTCGACGACTCCCAGCCCTCGGCCAAGCCGCCCGAGGCGTCGACGTTCGGCGGGGAGTCCGCGGTGATCGGCTACACCGAGGAGGTCGTCCTGTCGGGAACCAGCGGCTCGAAGACGGTGCTCGCGAAGTCCGACACGGGCGCAACCCGAACCAGTATCGACACCTCGCTCGCGGCCGACATCGGCGCCGGGCCGATCAAGTCGATCACACGGGTCAAGTCGGGTAGCAGCAAGACGTCCAAGAGCCGACCCGTCGTCGACGTCGTCGTCGGCGTCGGCGGTAATCAGCACACCGTCACCGCGAGCGTCGAGGACCGCAGCCACATGGATTACCCCGTCCTGCTGGGCCGGGATATCCTCGAGAACTACCAGGTCGACGTCAGCCGGCGGATCGACCGCGACGCGGCCGACAAGCCGGAAGAAGAGGAGTAGGCTGTCCCGGGAGCGACGATTCGAACGGTCCGATCGCACCACAACGCGTCGATCGACGGCTTCCCCGTGACTGGTATGCGAGACCGAAACCCCACGCGGAGCCCCGCCGCGAGTCATCGCCGCCGACGGCAACCGCGGTCCGGTCGTTCTCGAGAAACCGACCCCGATGAGCCCGTCGAACGCCCCCGTTAGCGGCAGGTACAACGACTGTGGGATTGGTACACAGGGCCCCTGCCGACGAGAAAAGTTCGCAAATCCGAAAGATCGGTTGGGTGGGAGCGAAGAGTTCCTTATCAGATTAGGTAATCTTAATACGCGAAAGCCACAAACACACAACGATGACAAGGTCCAACCAGGAGTGGTGGCCGAACCGGTTGAACGTGGAACTCCTCGACCAGAACGCCTGTGAAGTAGGTCCAGTGGACGAGGACTTCGACTACGCAGAGGCGTTCGAGGAGCTCGACTACGAGGAGCTGAAGTCAGACATCGAGGCCGTCATGACCGACTCCCAGGAGTGGTGGCCGGCCGACTACGGCCACTACGGGCCGCTGTTCATTCGAATGGCCTGGCACAGCGCTGGCACGTACCGTATCAAGGACGGCCGCGGCGGTGCATCCGGTGGTCGACAGCGCTTCGCCCCGCTCAACAGCTGGCCTGACAACGCGAACCTCGACAAGGCTCGTCGCGTGCTCTGGCCGGTCAAACAGAAGTACGGCCGGAAGCTCTCGTGGGGCGACCTGATCGTCCTGGCCGGAAACGTCGCCCTCGAGTCGATGGGGTTCGAGACGTACGGCTTCGGCGCCGGACGCGAGGACGAGTACCGACCCGACGAGGCCGTCGACTGGGGCCCCGAGGACGAGTGGGAAGCCTCCGAGCGCTTCGACGAGGACGGCGAGCTCCAGGGTAACCTCGCCGCCACCGTGATGGGGCTGATCTACGTGAACCCCGAGGGTCCCGACGGCGAGCCCGATCCGGAGAAGTCGGCGGAGCGGATCCGGGAGTCGTTCGGCCAGATGGCGATGGACGACGAGGAGACGGCCGCGCTCATCGCCGGCGGCCACACCTTCGGGAAGGTCCACGGTGCCGACGACCCTGACGAACACGTCGGTCCCGAGCCCGAGGCGGCTCCGATCGACCAGCAGGGGCTGGGCTGGGAGAGCAGCCACGGCTCCGGCAAGGGCGCCGATACGATCACCAGCGGGATCGAGGGTCCGTGGAACACCACGCCGACCCAGTGGGACACGAGCTACATCGACAACCTCCTCGAGTACCAGTGGTGGCCCGAGCGAGGTCCCGGCGGCGCCTGGCAGTGGACCACGCAGGACGGCGAACTCGACGACGCCGCACCGGGCGCCGAGGATCCCGAAGAGAAAGAAGACGTGATGATGCTAACGACCGACATCGCGCTCAAACGGGATCCCGACTACCGTGAGATAATCGAGCGCTTCCAGGACAACCCCGACGAGTTCCAGGACGCGTTCGCGCGGGCCTGGTTCAAACTGATCCATCGCGACATGGGGCCCAAAGAGCGGTACCTCGGTCCGGAAGTTCCGGACGAGGAGCTGATGTGGCAGGATCCGATCCCGGACGCTGACTACGAGCTGATCGACGAAGACGACGCCGACGAACTCAAAGCGGAGCTCCTCGACACGGAGCTGTCGATCTCCCAACTGGCCAAGACCGCCTGGGCGTCGGCCTCGACGTACCGCTACGGCGACAAGCGCGGCGGCGCGAACGGTGCCCGAATCCGCCTCGAGCCCCAGCGGAGCTGGGAGGCCAACGAGCCCGACCAGCTCGAGACCGTGCTCTCGACGCTCGAGGAGGTCCAGGAGGAGTTCAACGGCTCGCGATCCGACGACGTTCGGGTCTCGCTGGCCGACCTTATCGTCCTGGGCGGCAACGCGGCCGTCGAGCAGGCGGCAGCTGACGCCGGCTACGACGTCGACGTGCCGTTCGAGCCGGGCCGTACCGACGCCTCCCAGGAACAGACTGACGTCGACTCCTTCGAGGCGCTCAAACCCTCCGCGGACGGGTTCCGGAACTACTACAGCGACGAGGCCTCCCAGTCCCAGGAGGAGCTGCTGGTCGACAGGGCCGACCTGCTGAACCTGACGGCACCCGAGATGACGGTGCTCGTCGGCGGCCTGCGCGCGCTGGGCGCCACCTACCAGGACTCCGACCTCGGCGTCCTCACCGACCAGCCGGAGACGCTGACCAACGACTTCTTCGTGAACCTGCTCGACATGGACTACGAGTGGGAAGCGTCCGACGGCTCCCAGGACATCATGGGCTGGGAGGCGACCGCGGACTCCGACGGCGACCAGATCGACCAGGTGTTCGATCTCCGCGACCGCGAGACGGGCGAGGTCGAGTGGACGGCAACCCGTGCGGACCTCGTCTTCGGTTCGAACGCCCGGCTTCGAGCCGTCGCGGACGTCTACGCGTCCGAGGACAGCGAGGAAAAGTTCGTACAGGACTTCGTCGAGGCCTGGAGCAAGGTCATGAAGCTCGACCGCTTCGACCTCGAGTAACCGCCCGCTGCTTCGATTCGCCGCCGCTTTTTGCGCCGTTCCGCCGATCGTCCCGACTACTCGTTCTCGAGCCCGTGGCGAACGACCAGTTCGTCGTCGGTGATTTCGTCGAGCTGTCCCCGCTCGAGCGGGCGGTCGTCGTCGTCGCGCTCGAGCCAGTTCAGTTTCGCCTTGAGCCGATCGGTCAGTCCTGGCTCGGGATCGACGTACGCGACCCCACCTTCGACGTCGGTGACGATCCCGACTTGCTCGCCGCGTTCGTCGACGACGTCCTTCCCCCGGTCGTCCTCGGAGAGTTCGGCCATGCCGTCGGCAGCCGTCGCCTCGTACTCCGTGGCGTCGACGAACTCCCCCTCGAGGACGTCCCTGTCGACGACTGCGGAGTCGAGTAGCTCTGTGTCCTCGAGCGAAAATCGCCGTCGGATCCGCTCGTCGACCCGTTCCTCGGCGGTTCGGTGCTCGAACAGCTCGCTCCGAACGAGGGGACCCGCCGTGTGCTCGCTTCGGAGAAGCTTTCGGTCGACGATCTCGTCGACGCTTGCGTCCGAACTCAGGACGTCGCCGTCGAGGATCGCCCGACGGACGGAGTCGAGTAGGGCGTTCCCGTCAATCCGTGCGTCGTCGTCGCGCTCGCCGTCACCGTCGGCCACGCGGCTCTCGACGGTGTACCGTTCGACCTCCTCGATCGTCTCGAGCCGGGATTCGTCCGCCGTCACCTCGACGACGTCGTCGCCGACGAACTCGGTGTCGACGACCGTTCGATCCAGCAGCTCGGAGCCGACAAGCTCCCGGTCGACGATCTCGGTGTCGACGACCTCGCTCTCGAGCGCGTCGCGCTCGACGGTCCGCGTCTCGGCACCCTCGCGAGCGCGGACTTCGGTCGTCACCGTCCCGCCTCGCCGAAGTTCGTCCTCGAGGTCGCTCCGATCGCGGGCGGCCCGCTCGAGCGCCGTCTCGCGGTCGACGAGATCGAACTCGCCCAGCCCCTCGCCCGTCGGCTCGTCGCCGCGGTAGACGAAGACCAGATCCTCGTCTCCGAACCGCTCGAGGAACTCCTCCCAGGTGTAGGTTTCGCGGTCCGCGCCGAGGTCGTCTCGACGGGCGAACGAGTAGCCGCTCCCTTCGTCGGCGTGAACCGTTACGGGAACGGCGTTGCGGGTCTCGGCCCACTCCCGGATCCGCTCGGGGTCGGTCGTTATTCGGCGTCGATCCGGCTCACTGGGGGGCGTATCGTCTCTCATACCGACGTTCGCGACCGGCTACCGCTTCAGACCGTTGCCGGCGCCTGCTACTCCGCCTCGTACTCCGCCCAGATGTACCGCGTCGCGACGCTACGGTGTGGACGCCACGTCTCGGCGATCTCGCGCATCTCCGCGCGGGTGAGCTCCTCGCCGTCGTCGGCGTACAGGTTCTCGATACCACGTCGGACCGCAAGATCGCCGAGTGGGAGGATGTCGGGGCGATCGAGGACGAACAGGAGGTACATCCGGGCAGTCCAGTCGCCGATGCCCTTGATCTCGGTGAGCACGTCGACCACCTCCTCGTTGGTGTGGTCAGCCAGGCCGGATCGCGTGTAGTCGTTCGCCCGAAAGGCCTCGGCCGCGTTGCGGACGTACTCGATCTTGCTCCGGGAGAGCCCGGCCTCGTACAGCGCGTCCTCGTCGGCGGCCAGGACGGTTTCGGGCGTCACCTCGCCGTCGAGTACGTCGAACACGCGCTCGCGGATCGCCGCCGCGCTGGCGGTCGACACCTGCTGGTTGATGATCGAAATACAGAGTCGCTCGTACTCGGTCCAGTCCGGCTCCTCGTAGGGATCGTGTCGCTCGACGAGCTCCGCCATCACGGGATCCTGACGGAGGACGGATTCAGCCTCTTCTCTCATGTGGTGTGTCCAGCGAAGGTACAGGACCCTGAACCCATATGTATCGCGCTTGCGCGGGGCCGACACGGGCCTCACAGCAACGGAGGCTCACTCGAGGTGGTGGTAGTCGAGTTCGTACCCTTCCTCGAGTGCCTCCCGGACCGACTCGCTCGGCTCACCGACGCCACGTCGCCGGATCGAGAACCCGCCGTCGTCGACCGAGACGACGAGGTTCGCCTGCCAGTCCGACGCCGCCTCCGGGTAGTCGGTTCGGTAGTGAGCGCCGCGGGACTCGGTCCGCTCGAGCGCTGTCCGGAGCAACACCTCGGCGGCGGTGAGGCTGACGGAGAGGTCGACGGCGTACTCGAACGACCGCGAGGTCCGGTCGCCGTCGACCCGGAGGTCGGCCGTTCGCGCACGCAGTTCGTCGAGCCGTTCGAGTCCCTCTCGGAGCCCTGCCTCGTCGCGGAGGATTCCGGCGTGTTCCCACAGGAGTTCGCCGAGTTCCTCGAGCAGCGCCTCCGGCGTGTGCTCGCCGTCGGCGGCCGAGAGCGTTTCGAGCGCGCGGAATTCGCGCTCGGCGAGCGCGCGCTGTCCGTCCTCGACGGCCGGATCGCGGTCGTCTGGAGCCACCGCGTTCGCGACGTGTTCGCCGACGAGCTTTCCGATCGCGACGGTCTCGGCCAGCGAGTTCCCGCCGAGGCGGTTCGCACCGTGGACCCCCGCGACGGCCTCGCCGACGGCGTACAGCCCCCCGACGCCGGTTTCGCCGGTCTGGAAGTCGATGTCGACGCCACCCATCGTGTAGTGGGCCGTCGGCGCGACCTCCATCGGCTCCTCGGTGATGTCGACGCCGAGCGACTCGAAGCGCTCGACCATCGACGGGAGTCGGTCGCGAACGTAGTCGTCGTCCCGATGGGAGATATCGAGGTAGACGCCGCCGTTCTCGGTTCCCCGTCCCTCACGGACCTCCCGGGCGATCGCCCTGGCGACGACGTCGCGGGCGTCGAGTTCCATCTGATCGGGCGAGTACCGTTCCATGAACCGCCCGCCCTCCGCGTTGTAGAGCCGACCTCCCTCGCCGCGAACCGCCTCGGTCACCAGGCGGCCGTCCCACTCCTCGCCGTAGCGCTCGCCGACCATCCCGGTCGGATGGAACTGGACGAACTCCGCGTCGAGCAGCCGGGCGCCGGCCTCGAGCGCAAGCGCCTGGGCGTCGCCGTTGTTCTCGTCGTCTCGCGAGGAGTGACGGTTGTACAGGGCCGAAAAGCCGCCCGCGGCGAGGACGACGTGCTCGCTCCGGAAGAGCAGGCCGCGACCGGTCTCCATATCGAAGCCGACGGCTCCTGAGACCCGCCGGCCGTCCGAGAGCAGCCGCGTGATCATTACGTTCTCCCGGTAGGGGATCTCGAGTTCCTGTGCTCGGTCGATCAGTGTCCCAAGCATCGCCTCGCCCGTGCGGTCGCCGACGAAACAGGTGCGCCGGTACGACTGGGCGCCGAAGTAGCGCTGGTTGATCTTCCCGTCGTCGGTGCGGTCGAACGGCATCCCCCACTCCTCGAGTTCGTGGATCCGATCGGGCATCTCTCGAGCGGTGAGTTCGACGGCCTCGGGATCGTTCAGGTGATGGCCCTCGTTCAGCGTGTCCGCCGCGTGGATCGCCCAGTCGTCCTCGGGATCGAGCGAGCCAAGCGCGGCGTTGACGCCGCCGGCCGCCCACGTCGTGTGTGCGTCGCCGTGGTCGCGCTTGCCGATCACCAGCGGCTCAACGCCCGCTTCGGCGAGCGAGATCGCGACGCGCGCCCCCGCCGCTCCGGCGCCGACGACAAGCACCGGCGTCGTGACGACGTCGTACTCGAGCCCGCTGGCTGCGGCGTCGGTGCCGCCATCGATACGGTTCTCGACGCCCGCGACGTCGGTCGCGACCGTCGACTCGCCGTCGTCACCGCTGGGTGTTCGTCCCATATGTAACTCTGAGTGCCGAGCGGATTTAGGGACCGCCCCAAACGATGCAATGGCTGTTTTCGCGACCCTGAGGTGGTTTTACGGCGGTATTTGGTCGCCACCTAGTTCAGTCGACGGCCGGACGTTTACGGGGGGCGTTCCCGTACCCGGTATTGAATGCAACCGGTCGTTCATCTCGCCGTCGGCTACCTCTGTTATGCGGCGTACACGCGCTGGAGCCGCGACGAAGCGCCTGCAGAGCTTCCCGCGCTCGTCGCCATCTTCGGCGCGGCGCTACCTGATCTGGTCGATCACCCGCTCCACGCCGCAGGCGTGACCCCGGTGGGCCGGACGTTCATGCACTCGTTAGTTTTCGCCCTCCCCGTCATCGCCGCCGTCTGGCTCGTGATGCGACGTCGCGAGCGCGAGATTCTCGGCGTTGCCTTCGCGATCGGCTACCTTTCCCACATCGCGACCGACGTCCCGTGGCACCTGTTCTGGGGCGACTTCCACGAACTCGGCTTTCTCCTCTGGCCGATCACGTACATGCCCGCATACTCCGGGGTCAAACCGCTCGGGACGGTCCCCGTCCTCGGCGTCGAGGCGACGACGCTGTGGCTCGAGGCCGTCATCCTCGTCGCGGGAATCGCGCTCTGGCGGGCCGACGACTATCCGGGGACGGCACCGATTCGGCGGCTGTTCGGCCGATCGTGATAGAAGATGGGGTTCAGGGCTGGCGGCGCATAACACCCCGCTACTGTCGATAGTCCGTGACTCCCTCGAGAATCACTGCTCCACCGAACAGTCCGAGAGTAACCGCCAGCGCGAACAGGCGGGGGATCTCCTCGAGCACAGACGAGACGGCAATCCCGCCGACACTGACAACCACCACGATCACTAGGGCTCCAGGCAGGTGGTGTCGCCGGAAGGCCTGATCGGCTGATCGGCCGAGCGCCGTCCGCTCGACGGCGAGCCATAGTATACCGACAACGACGGCACTCCCAAGAAGACCCGCGACTAGCTGTGCCGAGAGCCATGTTGATGCGTCGAGTCCGATCTCCGCGACGATTACGGCGAGAAGAACGACGGATATCCCGTACTTGATAAGTGGGTGTTTCCGCAATGAAGTTCGAGCCCCGTCGCTGAGATCGTCGGCCATTACCACACGCTCAACCTGTAGGTACAAAAACACTGGAAGTCGATAGCGACACAGCCTCGGTAGTCAACGCTGCTGTCAGACACACGCGAGAGCCGAACTGGTGCAGTCGAGTCGTGGGAGCGACGTACTGCGTCCCCGTGAGGCGATAGCTTCCATAGTCGATTGTCACTGCTCCGATACAGCAGTGTGAGAGATGGCGTCACGGGAAACAGCCGTGTCTAGATTTCTCCGGTGAGTGCGGCTGCACTGCATGGAGATGGGGCGCTCCGGTGTGGTTCGAGTCCACGACTCGCCTTCGCCAGCGGTAAGCGGAGCCAATCCCCGACAAAGACGGGTAACTGGCATCACTCGCCGGCACTGAGTGTGAAGGCGACGACTGAATCCGGTAGAACGGTGCTAGTACGGACGCGGATCAGTCGTCCATTTCGACGACGTAGCCGTCTCGAGAGATGGAGATTGATGCCCGCGGGTCAGTCGATTGGTCGCCGAGGTACTGAGCGGACTCGATCCCGACCGCGTCAAACGGATAGAGGGATCCGTCCGCCGACGTCCGGATACAGTCGAAACGACTCTTGAAGATTTGGTCGATCCTCATTCGAACTTTCATAGCTATCTTGTATTTGGCTCCTACTTGTGAAGAGTATTACGAGAAGTGTGTGAACACGTGGTGAAAGACCTGAACCCACAGGTACCGACGATCGGCGGGTCGCTTCACGAAGCACGTTCAAGATGCTTGAACGCCGCCTGAAACCAGCCCTAACCGGCACTACCGTTCGAAAATCGGGCTCAACGAATCAGACCCGGCAGCAGAAGAACCGCGTCCCCAGCTACCCGTATTCTCGCCGAACCCCTCGAGGTCCTCACTGCTCCTCTGTTCGGGCAGCCGGATACGAGGACCAGTACGAGCTTCGGACAGTGACGAGCTGGAGCAATAGTTTTCTCTACCGAATCCGTCTCTGAGAACGGATGCAAAGCGACGACGACACGTATCTCGACTACTACCTGAGTCGACGGTGGCTCCGGGATCGGCTAGTCGTCCTCGCCCTCGTTTTCGTCAGCGTCTTCGTCGTCCAGTGGCTTGGCATCGGACTTCCGGATCTCGGTCCGTTCTCGGAGGCGCCGCGAGGACCCGCGGTCCTCCTCGTCACCGTGCTCGTCACAGCGATGTGGGTCGTCCTCGCCGTCGTCGGTGCGATCGGACTGCTTCGCTGGCTCCGAGACTGAACCTCACTCGCCGAGCTCGTCCGCATCGGGCGTTTCGGGTTCGACGCCCGCGAGCCGCATCGCGTTACCCGTCACGCCGAGGCTCATTCCCATGTCGCCGATGACGACCGCGTGGATCACGGTCACGATCCCGAACGGCGCACCTGCGGCGAGAACGGCCTTCACCGCGAGACTCGACCAGACGTTCTGGCGGATGACGCCGTTTGCCTTCCTCGAGAGCGTGTAGAGATAGGGCAGGCGGGTGAGGTCGTCGCCCATCAGCGCGACGTCGGCCGTCTCGAGGGCGGTGTCGGTTCCTGCGGCGCCCATCGCGATTCCGACCTCCGCGGTCGCCAGCGCGGGCGCGTCGTTGATGCCGTCGCCGACCATAGCGACGCGGTTTTCGCCGTGTCCGCTTTCGAGGGTTCGAATCAGCTCGAGTTTCTCGTCGGGTAGCAGTTCGGCGTGGTACTCCTCGATCCCGACCTCGCCGGCGATCGCTCGGGCGGTTCCCTCGTTGTCGCCGGTGAGCATCACGACGCGGATGCCCTGTTCTTGCAGCCGGGAGACGGTCCAGGCGGCGGTCGGACGCACGCGGTCGGCGACGCCGATCACGCCGATCGGTCCCTCGTCCGTGCCGACGACCACGACGGTCTTCCCTTCGGCCTGGAGGTCGGGAACGATGTCGCCGAGGACGTCCAGACAGCCCTCGCGGTCGCACTGCGAGTCCGCGTCGGCCTCGTACCCCATCGATTCGAGGACGACCCCGCCGTCGGTCGCGTGGGCGTGCTCGAGGTCGGTCAGCCCCTCGAAGAGGTCTGGCTTGCCGACGTAGTGAGTGGTGCCGTCGACGTCGGCGCGGACGCCCTTCCCGGTGAGCGCTTCGAAATCTGAGACGTCGGACGCGTCCGGCTCGAGCCCCCGCTCCTCGGCGTAGCCGACGATCGCCTGCCCGATCGGGTGTTCGCTTCGATGCTCCGCGGCACCGGCTCGGCGAAGGAGCTCGTCCTCGCTGGCGCCCTCGAGCGGAACGACGTCGGTCACCGAGAGCTCGCCCGTCGTCAGCGTTCCGGTCTTATCGACCGCGAGGACGTCGCTCTCGCCGACGGCCTCAAGGTGGCGCCCGCCCTTGATCAACACGCCGTTTTTCGCGGCGCTGGTGATCCCCGAGACGACGCTGACAGGGGTCGAGATCACCAGCGCGCAGGGACAGGAGATCACGAGCAGCGTCAGACCGACGATAAACCAGTAGCTCCAGGAGGCGCCGAACGCGAGCGGCGGAACCACCGCGGCCGCGACCGCGAGGGCCACGACGATCGGCGTGTAGACGCTCGCAAAGCGGTCGATGAACTGCTCGCGCTCGGTCTTCTCACGCTCGGCGTCCTCGACCATACGGACGATCCGGGCGATCGTCGACTCGTCGGCCTCGCTCTCGACCTCGACCTCGAGGTAGCCCGACTCGAGGATCGTCCCGGCGTAGACCTCGTCGCCCGGTTCCTTGTCCGCGGGGACGCTCTCACCGGTGATCGGCGACTGATCGACCGCGCTGGCTCCCTCCACGGCAACGCCGTCGGCCGGGACCTTCTCGCCGGGCCGGACGACGACGCGGTCGCCGACCGCGAGCTCGTCGGCCGGAACTGTCTCCTCGGAGCCGTCCTCGCGGCGAACCGTGGCAGTATCGGGCGAGAGCTCCATTAGCTCCCGCAGCGAGTCCCGGGCGCGGTCCATCGAGAACCGCTCGAGGAGCTCCGCGATCGAGAACAGCACCGCGAGCAGTGCCCCCTCCTTGGGGTGGTGGGCGGCGACCGAGGCGACGATCCCGGCGCTCATCAGGAAGTCGATGTCCAGGCTCCGATTTCGCGCCGAGTAGTACCCATTTCGGAGGATGGGAACGCCGGCGACAGTCGCGGCCGTGATGAAGAGGACGTGGGAGAGTTCGTACGAGCGGCCCGCGAGCGTTCCGAGAGTCGGATCGAGCGCGGGCAGGACGAACTCGAGGACCAGCCCGACCGCGACGAGGACGGCACCGATTCCCGTCCCGACGGCTCGACGGCTCCGCCAGACGGCGGTTGACTCGGCCATCGCTCCGTCTTCGTCGGCGATCGGCGTCGCCTCATAACCGGCGGACCCGATCGCCTCGATGACGGTCTCGGCGTCGGTTTCATCGCCAGTCGAGACGGTGACGCGACCCGTTGCGGGCCGGGTCTCGACCCCGTTGACGTCCTCGAGGTCGGCCAGCGCGTGCTCGACTTTCGTCGCGCAGGTGGGACAGTCCATCTCCGGGACCGAAAACGTGCGCTCCGCGGCTGCGGACTCAATGGTGTAGCCGGCCGCGCGGACGCGCTCGCGGATCGCCGCCTCGTCGGTTCGGGTGGGGTCGTACTCGACGACGAGGCGGCCACTGGTCACGCGGGGGTCGATCTCGCCGATCCCCTCGAGGCGTTCGACGCTGTTTCGCACCTTCTTCGCACAGGAGGGACAGTCCATCCCGGGAACCCGTAGCTCGAGGGTGCGACTCGAGCCGGTCGGGGCGACGTCGTCGGTCATCACCTACTCGTAACCGGTCGACCGGGATACGGGTTATTTGGCGTGCGCCAACTTCCTCAGAGCGTCCCCTCCGAACCGGGCGCCGCCAGCGCCTCGACGGAGTCCTCGTCGACGAACGCGGTCGCGAGGGCGGCTTCGGCCCGACGAAGCCGATAGGACAGCGTCGAGCGCGGCACGTCGAGCTTCTCGGCAAGCTCCGAGAGTTCGATCCGGCGGGGCGTCTCGTAGTAACCCCGCTCGACGGCTGCCCGGAGCGCCTCGCGTTGCTCGGTCGGTAGCGAGTCGTCGTCGGCGTCGTCGCGGCGGTCCGGATCGAGCTCCGTCAGTCGTAGCATCTCCATCCCCGTACACTCGCCGACCTCCTCGCCCAGGGCGTCGAAGAAGTCGTGGATCGGCGCGTCACTGGCCAGGACGATCCGCCAGCGGTATCGGCGTCCTTCGCGGTAGGTTTCGAACAGGAGTCCGTCCCCGAGGTGGTCGAGTGCGACGTGGGGGACCGACGTGCAGGCGTCGGTGCGATCCCAGTAGGTGTAGACGACGAGCTCGCTGCTCGAGCGATCGAGGATCTGCGTCTCGCAGTCGGCGCCACAGTCGTTCTTGACGAGACAGTCCGCAAAGTACTCCGCGTTCGCGTAGGCGTCCTCGAGCGCTTCCAGCGCCTCCCGAGGGCCGTCGGCGTGGTCGACCCGCCAGAGGCTATCCTCCGTGGCATGGTACGACAGCGATCTGATCGACGCGTCCGGGTACTCGGCGAGCACATCGGCGACCGGATTCGTCCCCGGGTCGTACTCGAGGGCGAAGACGAATTCTCTCATGCCCGTCCTACGGGTGCACGCGAAAAAGGGTTCCCGGTCGCTCGCGTAGTCCGGGTAGTGAACTCGGCTGTGACGCGGTGGTTTCGTGGGTTGTGGCAGTTCTACCTCTCGTACACGAAGACGGGAGTACACGCGGCCGCAACCGCGGGACTGGCGATCTTTGGGTTGTTGATGTTCGTCGACGACGTGTTCGTCGTACCCGCGATCGCTTCCTACGTCCTTCCGCCCGTGATCCTCTACGTCCTCGCGGACAAACCGGCCGCTGAGTACGTCCGAGACGAGCGTTCGGCGGATGCAGAAAAGCGCTCGGCGAACGCGGACGAGAGCGCAGCGGAAGCGACGTCGGCTCGAGACGCCCCGAGGCTCGCCGAGGAAACGACCACGGACGGCGGAGCGAGCGAGGCAGATGACATTACGGGCACCGACGAAAGCCAGTCGGCCGACGAGTCCGGGAACGGCGATACTGATTTGGATCGAGACGACGGCGATACCGACTCGGACAGCGACGACGGAGATACTGATTCGGACGGCGACGACGGTGACACGGACTTCGACAGCGACGACGGTGATACCGATTCGGATAGCGATGACGGCGACACAGACTCGGACAGTGACGACGGTGACACTGACTCCGACAGTGATAACTGAGACATCCCCGCCAACCGTCCGAAACCGCCGCCTCAGTCCGGCGAGGCGGCGACGAAGCTTCCGTTTTCCTCGAACTCGAGCGGGGCCGGCTCGCTCACGACTCGGAGGTCCTCGCGTTCGCGCGCGGCCTCGATCAGCGGTGCCGAGGCGTAACACCGCTTCAGGCGCATCGTATCGGTCACCCTGAGAACGCGAGCCTCCTCGCCCGGAACGGGACCGATCGTTCCGAGGGTCGCGATCAGTCCGGCCCGATCGGTCTCGACCACGGGCGGGAGCCGTACCCCACGCACCGTACTGGCGGTGATCGCGTTGATCAGCGACTTCGACCAGTCCAGACCCGCAAGCACGTCGCGGTGGGCGAAGTCGGCCTGACCCATCCCCATCGCGTTCCCCTTCGTCTTCCCGGTGAATCCGCGGACGAAGATGCGCTTGATCTCGGCCGTCTCGGGTTCGGGTTCGTTGATCGTGAAGTGGCGCCGCCCCGTTACGTTGGTGTCCATCCCCTGCCCGCTGACGTCCTTGCCCAGCTGATCGACGACGAGGGCGTCCAGCTCCGCGAAAGGGAGTTTCGGCATGAGCTCCCAGGCCAACTCGAGCAGCTCCGCTTCGCGCTCAAGAAAGCCCGACGGCGGGACGCCCTCGATGTGTGTCGTCTCGTCGTGTTGGTCCTCGACGATCGCTACGCCGCCGGCGACGGGCAGCGACTCGAGAAGCCGGTCGGTGATCTCGGGCAACATGTTCCGCAGGCTCCAGTCGACGGCCCAGTCGTGGGCCATCTTTGCGCCCCGCTGTTTCCCCATCCCGATGACGAGCATCTTCGAGAGCCCGCTCTCGACGTCCCCGCCGAAGTCAGTGTGGGGTTTGATGCGGTTCACCGGAACGATCGCGTCGGCCTCGACGGCGTAGGCGTCCGCGTACACCGGGACCTCCCGCTCGGGCGTCTCGCCGATCGTGACGACGTCCATCGTGGCGCGGATCTCGCAGCCGATCGCCTCCTCCGTGACGCCGAGGGTTGCGAGCTTCTCGCGCTGGCCCTCCGCGGTCGCCCCGCCGTGGCTGCCCATCGCCGGGAAGACGAACGGCTCGTACCCTCGTTCCCGTAACCCGTCGACGACGCCGCCGACGATCTCCGGGAGGTTGGCGATGCCGCGGCTTCCGGCGCCGACGGCGACCTCGCCGCCCGGGGGAACGTCCTCGAGCTCGAGGTCCCCGACCGCCGCAGCGGCCTCGTCGGCGACGGATTCGGGCGCGATCGGCTCGGTCTCCCAGCGCTGCTCGAGGACGCCCATCTCCGGGAGCGCGACGTCCCCGCAGGCGGTCCGGACCGTCGACTCCGATACCGTGAGATCATCGATCATGCACGAACAGTGCGGGGAGAGTGAGAAAAACGTACCGAGGGTTCGGGTCGGCTGGCGGTCGGTGGCCGACGACCACGGTTTCGGAGCGGTTAGAACCCCTTGCCGAGCATCTCGCGGGCGATGACGTTCTTCTGGATCTCGCTCGTTCCCTCGTAGATCTGTGTGATCTTGGCGTCGCGGTAGAACCGTTCGACGGGGAAGTCATTGACGTAGCCGGCGCCGCCGTGGATCTGGACGGCCTCGTCGGCGACATCGACGGCAACTCGGGAGGCGTACTCCTTGGCCATCGAGGCGAGTTTGGTGATGTCTTCGCCCTGGTCGACCTTCCAGGCGGACTTGTAGGTCAGGTTGCGCGCGGCTTCGGTGTCGGTCGCCATCTCGGCGAGCTTGTGCTGGATCGCCTGGAACTCCGAGATCGACTTGCCGAACTGCTCGCGGTCCTGAGCGTACTCGAGGGCCGCGCGGGTCGCTCCCTTCGCGATACCGACGCCCTGGGCGGCCACCGCCGTTCGGGTCTCGTCGAAGAACTGCATCTGCTGCATGAACGCGGCGTCTTTCGTCCCGACGAGGTTCTCCTCGGGAACGCGAACGTTGTCGAAGACGAGTTCGGCGGTGTCGGAGGCTCGAATACCGAGTTTGCCGGTGATCTTCTCCGCCGAGAAGCCGTCCCGGTCGGACTCGACGACGATCTGGCTGAACCCGTTGTACCGACCCTCGGCGTCGGGGTTGGTCTCACAGAGCACGACGAAGAAGTCGCCGACGGTGCCGTTGGTGATCCACATCTTGTTCCCGTTTATCACCCACTCATCGCCATCCTTCTCGGCCCGTGTCGAGACCGAGGAAACGTCGGAGCCGGTGTCGGGTTCGGAGATCGCCGCGCCAGAGATCTTCTCGCCCATCGCGACGGGCTCGAGGAACCGTTCCTTCTGGTCTTCGGTCCCGAAGTTCATGATCGCCTCACAGCCGAAGGACGTCGAGACGATCGAGAGCGCGATGCCGGGATCGTAGGAGAACAGCTCCTCCGTGATGATCGCGGTGTCGAGGATGGAGTAGCCGGCCCCGCCGTAGTCCATCGGGATGTAGGCGCCGGTCAGTCCCATCTCGGCGGCCTTGTCGATAACGTCGTGGGGATACTTCTCTTCCTCGTCGTACTCGCCGGCGACGGGAACGATCTCGTTCTCCGCGAATCGCGTGACCTCGTCGCGGATCTGCTGCTGTTCTTCGGAGAGCCCGAATTCCATGGACGATAGTTATCTACGATTCGATAAAGATGTTTGTAACCGGAAGTAAACGGAACTGTAGTTTCATTTACGAAAGAGGGAAACGTTCAAACGGGTCCCCATCGCATACGATACCATGGAGATCGACGATATCAACACCGTCGCAGTTCTTGGAGCGGGCAACATGGGACACGGTATCGCGGAGGTCGCCGCGATGGCCGGCTACGACGTCGCCATGCGCGATATCAAGGAGGAGTTCGTCCAGGACGGCTACGACCAGATCGAGTGGTCGCTGAACAAACTCGCCGAGAGCGACCAGCTCTCCCAGGAGGAAGCCGACGCCGCCTTGGAGCGCGTGACGCCGCTGGTCGACATGGAGGAGGCCTGCGGCAACGCCGACATCGTCATCGAGGCCGTCCCCGAGAAGATGGAGATCAAGAAGGACGTCTACTCGGAACTCGAGGCGGCCGCGCCCGATCACGCGATCTTTGCGACTAACACCTCGAGCCTCTCGATCACTGAACTCGCCGACGTCACCGAACGACCCGAGCAGTTCTGCGGGATGCACTTCTTCAACCCGCCGGTCCGGATGCCGCTGGTCGAAGTGATCTCGGGTGCCGAGACCGACGAGGAAACCCTCGAGGTCGTCGAGTCCCTGGCCGAGGAGTTCGACAAGTCGCCCGTGCGCGTCCACAAGGACTCGCCCGGCTTCATCGTCAACCGCATCCTCGTCCCGCTGATGAACGAGGCCTGCTGGCTCGTCGAGGAGGGCGAGGCCACCATCGCCGAGGTCGACTCGACGACGAAGTACGGGATGGGGCTGCCGATGGGCAGTTTCGAACTCGGTGACCAGGTCGGCAACGACGTCAGCTACCACGTCCTCGAGTACATGCACGAAGTTCTCGGCGAGGCCTACGAACCCTGCCCGCTGCTCGAGCGCAAGGTCGAAAACGAGGAGCTCGGCAAGAAGACCGGGAAGGGCTTCTACGACTACGAGGACGGCGACGGCGCCGATATCCCGACCGACGAGCAGTCCGACCTCGTCGAGAAGCGCCTCGTCGCCACGATGGCCAACGAGGCCGCGAAGCTGATCGGCGGCGACGTTGCCCCGCCCGAATCGATCGACGAGGCGACCAAGCTCGGCGCGGGCTTCCCCGACGGTCCCGTCAAACTGGCCGATGAGTTCGGCCTCGAGAACGCTCTCGAGGCCCTCGAGGACGCCTACGAGGCAACGGGCCACGAGCGCTACGAGCCCGCCGACTACCTCGAGGAGCGAGCCGCCGAGGGCGGGTTCTACGACCAGTCCGGTGTGGATGGCGACGGCACCCCCGAGTTCGACGCGATCCGCGTCGAGTACCCCGGCGAGATGGTCGGCCACATCGTACTCGACCGACCACACCGCATGAACACCATCAGTGAGGAGCTGCTCGACGAGCTCGAGGAGGCGATCGAGCTGCTCGAGGACGACGACGAGGTCCGATCGATTCTCCTCACCGGCGAGGGCGACCGCGCGTTCTCCGCGGGCGCGGACGTCCAGAGCATGGCCGCGGGCGGTGCAGATCCGCTTAGCGCTGTCGAACTCTCGAAGAAGGGACAGTCCACGTTCGGCAAGCTCGAATCCTCAGAGCTGCCCGTTGTCGCAGGGATCGACGGCTACTGTCTGGGCGGTGGCATGGAACTGTCGACCTGTGCGGACATCCGCGTTGCGAGCAAGCGATCGGAGTTCGGACAGCCCGAACTCGATCTTGGGCTGATCCCCGGCTGGGGCGGCACCCAGCGGCTCGCGAACGTCATCGGCGAGGGGCCGGCGAAAGAGATCATCCTCACCGCCGAGCGCTACGAGGCTGAGAAAATGAAACGGTTCGGCTTTGTCACTGACGTCGTCGACGACGCTGAACTCAAGGACCGTGCGTTCGAGTTGGCTGCTGATCTGGCCGGCGGACCTCCGATCGCGACGAAATACACCAAGCGTGCGATGCTCGCCGGCCGCCACGACACCGATGCCGGTCTGGAGTACGAAGCGTCGGCGTTCGGACAGCTGATGGCAACCGACGATTTGATGGAGGGAATCACGGCGTTCATGGGTGATGGGGACCCCGACTTCCAGGGGAAGTGAGCTAACGGCTTTACCGTTACACGCGACGAGTGTATCGGCGTACTTTGCTTTGCCCGTCTACAGCGGGGTCGGTCCCCGTTCGGTCGCGAGATTTATCACACGGAGCAACTATTTATGATGCGTGGCTGTAATCGATGATGGAAACCGAGGACAACTCTATGCGTAATGAGCGGCGCGTGCTCGTCGTCGACGACGAGTCACAGCTTGCAGATCTCTTTGCAACCTGGCTCGGTTCCGAGTGGACGACCGAAACGGCCTACGACGGGTCGGCCGCGCTCGAGACGCTGGACGACTCGTTCGACGTCGTCCTCCTCGATCGGCGGATGCCGGGCCAGTCCGGCGACGAGGTGCTCGAGCGGATCCGCGAGAACGGGTATGACTGTCGGGTCATTATGGTCACGGCGGTCGATCCCGACTTCGATATCATCGAGATGGGATTCGACGACTACCTCGTCAAACCCGTCTCGAAGGACGAACTTCTCGAACTGGTCGAGTCCGTCGCCAACCGGTCGGCGTACCAGTCGGCGGTCCAGGACTACTACGCGCTCGTCTCGAAGAAGGCGCTGCTGGAATCGGAGAAGGAGGAATCGGAACTCGCGGACAACGAGGAGTACCGGAAGCTCTGTGACCGGGTCGACGACCTCGAGGGACGGCTCGACGAGACCGTCACGGAGTTCTCGACGCACGACGACTTCGTCGGCGCGTTCGAGGATATTTGACCCGGTTGTCGTACCGCTCGAAGCGCAGCTCCTCGAACTCGAACTCGAGCGGGAGCCGACTCAGGGTGCCTGCCCGTAGATCAGGTTCCGCTGGACCTCGTTGGCTCCCTCGTAGATCACCGGAATCCGTGCGTCCCGGTAGACTCGGGCGATCCGTCGCTCGTCCAGAACCGATCGCCCGCCGTGGAACTGCATCCCTTGTTCGGAGACGTCGACGGCAGCCTCGGTCGCCGTCGTCTTCGCCAGCGCCGCCCAGTAGCCGGCGTGGTCGTTGTTTGCGACATTTTCACACGCCCGCCAGGTGAGCGAGCGCGCGCTCTCGAAGTCGATCAACATGTCGGCGAGTCCGTGCTGGACCGCCTGGAACTCGTTTATCGTCCGACCGAACTCCTCGCGGTCATGGCTGAACTCCCAGGCTTCCTCGATGGCGGCAGCGGCGATGCCGAGGCCGTGGCCGGAGACGATCACGCGACCGTGGTTGAAGAAGTCGGCGAGCATCATGAACCCGGCCCCCTCGTGGCCGATCAGGTTCTCCTCGGGAATCCGACAGTCGTCAAAGGTGATATGGGCCTGCTTGGAGGCTCGCATCGCCATCTTCTCGGGGATGTGTTCGGCCTCGTACCCCTTGGCGTCGGTCGGCACGATGAACATCGAGTGGTTGCCGTAGTGGTTGTCCTCGTCGTCGCCGGTGCGCGCGTAGAGGGTGATCCAGTCGGCTTCGACGCCGTTACCGATCCAGTACTTCTCGCCGTTGATCACGTACTCGTCGCCGTCCTTTTCGGCACGAGTTTGCATCCCCGCGAGATCGCTGCCCGTCTCGGGTTCGGAGACGGCGAGCCCCGAGATCTGGTCGCCCTCGGCGACCGGTCGAATGTACTCCTCGCACTGCTCGTCGGTGCCGTACTCGTACGTGATCTCGCAGCCAAAACTCGCCAACTGCAGCGTCAGCGCGATTCCGGCGTCGGCCCGGTAGAACTCCTCGGTGAGCGCGAGTAGCTGTGGAAGATCGAGCCCGCGTCCGCCCCACTCTTCCGGGATGTCCTGGGCGACCAGATTCGCCTCCTGGCCGGCCTCGAGGATCTCGTGGGGGTACTCGCCCGCCTGGAAGTACTCCTGGGCGTTAGGTTCGATGTGCTCGCGAGCGAATTCGCGGGCCTCGTCTTTGATGTCGTGTGCGTGCTCCGGAACGATACTGGAATCGAGAAGATTCACAATTCATCCCTTGTCGGGAACTCCCAAATAATCGACGCCCAACGGTGCAAGCTCGCGTCGGACCTGCCTCGAGCGAGCTACCGAGACGGGGGGACGATCTCGTCCGTCGTAACGTTCGATCGTCGCCGCAGTCGTCGGATGTCCCAGGCGACGTCGGTGACGATGTGTGCGTAGAGGACCGTGCCCGTCACGAGCGCAAGCGGCGCGCTCACGAGCGCCGTCCCGGAGACGGCGAGTCCCGCGAGCAGCAGGTGGCTCAACAGCCGGGAGAGCGCGCCGACGTCACCGCGCTCGAAGATCCTGTCCTGATCGGTGAACGCGGCGATCGGGTTGGTGAGACAGAAGCGAAGGGCGTCCCACGTTCCGGCCTCGAACCGAGCGATAACGAAGTGATCGAGATCGATAGCGACGCCGACGATCGTCCCGTAGACGACGATTGCGGCCGCGGGAACGATCGCGCCAACGAGTTCGATCGAGCCGACCGCAATGACGACGACGCTAGAAACGACGAACGAGACGACTGCGTGGTGGATCGAATAAATAGCGACTCACCCGTCACCGGACACGCCGTCGAGACACTAAACGTCTCCCCGCTCAGCCGGCAAAGCCCGAGAGCAACCACTCGCCGTTCTCGCCTTCCTCGTCGGCGATCCCGGGCGCGCTGACGAGTACGAACGCACTCTCGTCGTCCCCGTTTCGGATCTGTCGGGTCGACTCCGGCGGGATCCAGAGCGCGTCGCCGGTCTCCATCTCCACCGGATCGTCGTCGACGATCACGGTAGCCTGCCCCTCGATGAGGACGTACACCTCTTCGTGTTCGTTGTCGGCGTGATCGTGCGGCTGACTCTTCCAGCCCGGATCGCAGCGCGCGACCGTGACGCCGACCTGCTCGGTCTCGAGGGGATCGCTGAGAAAGTGCATCGCGCTCGAGACTTGATCGACGTCCTCGTAGTTGACCTTGCGGTAAGACATGGGTGACCGTACGACGGGAACCCAGTAAAGGTACGCGTTCTTCGCACACTCCGGTCTGCGGGGTCGTTACTGGCCGTGGCCGTCCTGCGAGATCGGGTCGAAGCTGTCGACGGGGGTGACCGAGTAGTCGACGGTCAGGGCGTCCTTGGTCGCCCGAATCTTCCCGACGAACGTCGAGATGTCCTCGAGCTGTCCCTCCAGGACGAACAGCTCCATGCAGTAGTGGTCGCCGACGTGGCTATGGAAGTTCGAGGCGACGAGATCCTCGTGTTCGTGTCGCAGCTTCATCATCCGCTCCTCGACGGTCGTCGTCTCGTAGTCGAAGAGAACGGTGACGATCCCCATCAGTTCCCGATCCTCGAGGCGAGTGTCTTCGAACTCACCCAGAAGGTTTCGAGACGCTTCCCTGACGACCTCGCTTCGGCCGGTGTACCCGTGCTCGTCGGCGAACTCGTCGAGTCGCTCGAGGAGTTCGTCCGGCATCGAGACGCTAACGACTGCCATATAATAACTCGGTGGCGTTTAACTATTAAGGCTTACCATATTTCGCCTCCAGCGGTGGTTCGGACGCTGCACGTCCCCGCAAGCGACGAAGCGGTAACGTAACGTTTTGCCCGTCCGAAACAACGGTACGACATGTTCCTCCCGCACCAGACCTGGCCCGACCTCGCCGGTTACGTCACTGACGAATCGCTCGCGGTCGTTCCACTCGGATCGACCGAACAGCACGGACCGCATCTCCCCGAGGGAACCGACTACCTGATCGCGGAGGCGCTCGCCCGCGCGGCGACCGATCGAACGGGTCACCTCTGTACGCCCGTGGTACCGATCGGCGTAAGCGCTCACCACAGACAGTTTCACGGCACGATGTGGGTCGACCCACCGGTATTTCGGGACTACGTCGAAAGTCTCTCTCGGAACCTCACCTACCACGGGATCGATCGAATCGTCTACGTCAACGCTCATGGCGGGAACGTCACCCACCTGCGCGAGGTCGGCAGCCGGCTCCACCGGGACGGGACGGCCTACGCTATCGAGTGGATGTGGGACGAGTCGATTCCAGAGCTCATACGGGATGTCTTCGAGACGCCGGGCCCCCACGGCGGCCCGAAGGAGACAGCGATGATCATGCACATCGCTCAAGAACTGGTCCGCGAGGACCGCCTTGAGGACGCTCGTGACGGCGGCGCGACGTTCGATTACGACGCGGAACGCGTCCACGGGGCGGCGACGTTCTACGATTCGATCGAGAACAGCCCTAACGGCGTCTTCGGGGACCAGACCGACGCGACCCCCGAGATCGGGGCGGAGCTGTTCGAGGCGGCGACCGACCAGCTCGTTGCGTTGCTCGAGTGGCTCGATGAGAAGCCCTTCGACGACCTCGTCGCAAAACCTCATGTCGATCCACGACCTGCTCGTGATCGTTGAACGCGGCGTCCTCTCGAGCGTATCGTCCCTTAATGTTCTATTACCGGTCGAAATTTCGTCACATCGCTGTTTTCGAATCGCACGACGGCAACGTGTTTGTGACTCCCTCCCGGCGAGGATTGCGTTCGAAGGCCTTATGTAGTGACCGGGGACTTCGTTATAGTACGAAGAAGATGAGGAGCTCACCCCTGCGGTCCGCCGTATAGATGAGTTCTGATGTGAGCCTTGGTAGTTCGGTGACGCCCGATCGGTCCGCGATTCGGCTCGCCGAACTGGACCCATATACGATAGACGATTCAAGTGAGTGTGAACCGATCATACTCCGCCAACCTCCCCCACTCTT
>NZ_JARUKW010000023.1 GCF_029688845.1 Natronococcus sp. A-GB1
AGGAAAGCGAACTGCACCGTCTCTTAGCCGTTATGGAAGTGGGGGAGAGGGTGGAAACATCGCCACAGACGCGATCGTGGGGTAAAACGCTCTGTAGCGACATACCGATGATAGGGTGATAACCACCTAACCATGCTGCAGTCGTTTGCAGCGTCGAAGTGAACATCTTGTCGAGCCGAAGTTAACCAACTCACCGACGCCGCAGAATCTATCCCAGCACAGAACCACCGCAACGCCGAACAATCACTCGAGGTTTCCCACCCGACCTCGAGTTGTGCGTTCTCGATGAGAGGGCATTTATCGTCGGATCCGACAGTGGTTTTTGAATCCTGACTAGCAGTCCGTGCGATTCACGGGACGCTCAATTGTTGCTGGCTAGTTCAGCACTTCAGGCCAGTTGGAACTCTCCACTGCTTCATCCGCCGGACTGAAGGTGCTGCCTGTCTCTCTATTAGAGAAGACCCAGTATAATGGAAATTTCTGAAAAACTACTGTGTGTATTTAGTGCCGGGGTCGAAGAGCAAGGCGACTCATACGTAATCGAAGTCCCGAAACGCGAACTCAGGGATGGTGATGTGGAATTAGACAAAGTGTACCGAACAGTCCTCTCTCAAACTCACTCATCGACTACAGATTCAGACAACCGATCAGAGCAAAACCAGGAGTCACCTAAAACCTCCCATCCTGAGCCGCCGGCCACGGAAGGCGAAACACGGACCCTCGAAATCGAGGACATCGGGGAACAGGGCGACGGCATTGCTCGTGTCGAATGTGGATACGTGATCATCGTTCCCAGTACGAAGCGGGGAGATCGTGTCAAGGTCGAAGTCACCGACGTTCGGGAGAACGTAGCCTTCGCCGAAATCCTCGAGCGCGAGGATCCGTAATACGTCAACGAAAACTCGATTCGAAACTCCGAGAGTTCCGATTGGGCTATGTTCTGGCCTGCTGAGATCGACTCGGTAGGTCAGCCAAGTTTGAAGAAATTCAAGGGCTAGACAGTTAATCGAAGCAGGACTGCTGTCATCGCCAGCTGGTGGACCGACACTCTTCCTCCGAGTCTGAGAACATCATATTTCGAGGAAAGGTTTCCTCCAGATGCGTTCAAGATCGCTCTAGCTATGCTCCATTTATGAAATACACCCGTCGATTTAGACGTCTGAATAAATACAGTGATTCGAATATCGGACAATTCTATCCAGGTGGTCTCTGCTTTGGACATGAGACCGACCTGAACCCCATCCGCCTAGTTCAGTTCGCTCTCCTCGAGCGGCCAGTCATTCCTCGTCTGTTTCCTCACTCCACATCGAGCTTGCCGTCCAGCCTCGGTATCTGGCCAGTTGACGCGCTGGTACTCGACAGCGTCCTCAGTGTGGGAATACTCGAGGATTTCTGCACAAGGAGCGACGTCTTCAGCAGTCGGGTTAGGACGCCCGAGGACACAACGGAGAAAACAGGTTATGCTCTATCGGTAGTCAGTTGCGCCATGATCAACCCGGGAGGGCTGGATCTTCCCGTGCTCTTCGAACTCGTGGGCGTTGAGCCGCCGCTGAAGATCGGCACTTGAGTGGACAACAAAATACGTTTCACAGACGGAACACTTGTCAACAAGCAGATCGTTTGAAGCCATACTTTTGTTCGGATTGGATGTCGTATGTCGACTTATTGCCTCGCTGCGTTTGAACTCGTCGTCTTATTGTACGTCATTTATTGGTATTTTCGATCAACATCCGTGTTGATTCCATCAAGTGTTGGTAGTCGTCACTCGTCTCTTCGAGTTTGTGATTAGCCTCAGGCAGCCAGTCAGTTGCTAACTATCAAGCGTACTTCTCAGCCTCTGATCTAACCTGCCCGTAGGTAGCTGAGAATCGATCGCCCGGCGGACAAACGTTAGCTGACGAGGCACTCAACGAGATAGTGCCTATCACACCAGATCGTTCGCTGACAGACCAGTCCCCAACCTCGAGTTTCAGTTTCACTGTGGTTGGCTCGCCTATATACAAATCCGGCTACGATACTGGCAATAGGGGGAGCGGACACACCACCACCCTGTTGCAAGTCACACGCGCTCCCTCCTTTCCACACACTGCCTCTACCAACTCATGTCCACGGCGAACCCACCATCTCTCGGTACATGCCCGTTCTGCCAAGCCGAGATCACGACGGCCAACGTAATCGTTGAATACGAAACAGAAACAGGACCAGCAGTATACGCCGAGTGCCCCAAATGCCGGGACGTCGTAAACCCGGAGTGACTCCCTCTCTATGCTATTTGAACGTGTAGACCGAGTGCTGTCCTGGACACAGCAGCCAGAAGTCGTGTACGAATGTCGCCACTGCGGAACCTCCGTGAGTGAGGACACCGAAGCCTGTCCTACCTGCGGATCAGACGCAATCGCTATGTACCGGATATCCTGATCCATGACTGAGGACTACGACCGGCTCTTGGAGGTTGTCGCGGAGAATCCAGGTGCCACTCTCGAGGAAATCACGGACCTCGCACGTGACCGCAGTATCACCAGCACCAGTGTCCCGGACCTCGTCTCGACGGCGGTCAGCAATGACGATCTTCTCAAGGCAGACGGCCGGTACTGGGTGATGCGGACAGGCAAGTACCGGTGGAACCGGTATGACCACCCCGAAACCTGACTTTCCGATTCTTCCAGGTCTGCAGTCCACCCGCTGTCCTCTTCAGAGGGATGTGCTAGTATCGAGTCCGACTGTCAACTGGTGCTGTGTCTGAATCCCAGTATAGAATCGCTGCACGATCTCGGACTGGTGCTTCGGACACGCCATCGGGAGGATAACCCCGTCCTGAACCTGGACCAGAGGATGCGGCACATTGTACGGAGCGAGACGGCAGCTAGGGCACGACACTCCGCCGGCCGGTCGATGATGCAGGAGATCGGCAGTGTCCTCGGACGTCAACCCACAGACCGATGAGAACTGCTCGAGGTGCTCATCGCAGCTGAGGACAGGGATCGTAAGCTGATCCAGGAGGAGAAACGACACCTCTTGCCCCCCGCCAGATTGGACGGCAGACTGGCACGCCTTACATCCGATAGCCGACAGCGACTGCTGGACATCAGGTGATGCCATCGTGTATCCGCGGGCCGCCACACAGGTAAGTCATGGGGTGCTACCTTTCCACGGACCGTCGCCAGGTTATCGTTCGATCACCGAGTGGTTCTCCGGCAGTCGGCCAGCTGGAATAGCACATAACGGTTATTCAGAGATGAGGTCGTCCACGTACTGGTCTTCCCAGTCGCGGCGGGCCTCGATATCTCGCGCTCCGCGCTGCGTTATCGAGTAGATGTTGGTGCGGCGGTCGGCCTCGCCTTTCTCGACTAATCCTTTGTCGACGAGCGTGTCAAAATTCGGTTAGAGCCGGCCGTGATGGATTTCCTTCTCATAGTAGTCCTCAAGCTCGTCTTTGATTGCCAGGCCGTGTGGCTCCTCGAGGAGTCCGAAGCAAGATACTCGAGAGTCTCGACAACGTTGCTACTCAGGTAGCAATTTACTGATCGAATTAGCGAAAGCCCTTAACCAACAAAGGGTGACGACTCCCCCTCGTGTGTTGGTTAAGAAGCAGTGATGCTCCCATCTTTACTGCCCAGAGATGAGTCCCTATAGCTCGAGATGCGTAGCGTGCTCAGAACGAAAGTCATCTCGAGATATTCTCCCGCTCAAATCACAAAACGACAGGGTGGGGGAACAGTAGGTGGGATGCTGGTGCAACGACTCAGCAGCGAAGGAAGGGGGGAGACGTTCCTTCAGCTGACTGGCAACTGGAGATTGCACCTATGCCCTTGCGGGCACTCGATATCATGGCCTGAAGGGATATTGAACGCATAGATTGTGGAGCCAAATTAGAGAATGTTAACGCGAATTAGTGGACTGTTCTTCGCTATCCAGACGCTACCGAACTAACAGGTAATACGTTCCAAATCGCTAGTCGTTCGCTGAACGATCTTTCTCGTTGTCGGTGAGCAACCCGAGGAACCGTTTGGTCTCACACCCATCGTAGACATTAGAAATGGTTGCTCATTTCTGAAATAGAGGATTGACCAAGAGCGGTATCGATCGCTGTTGTCAGTTCAGCAAGCGAATCAAAGAACCGGCACTGTCTAGTTGAGCCAGTTTGAGAAGTGAGCAGGCCGTTGAGTTGATTTGGATTAATGCTCGCAGACCTGCTCAGCGAGAGCTACGATGCGGATTTAGAAGAATCTTGGGAGAACGAGCGGACGGCGACGCCCGTCAGGGTATTCGCCGTCCGTCTCCATCAGACCGGTTGTTCTCTTCGGGAGACAACAACGATTCTCGCTGAATTAGGCGTTGAGCGCTCTCACGGAGCGGTCTGGAACTGGGTACATCGGTTGGCTGACAGCGGGCACGACCCGCCTGAGGCCCAGCCGAAGCGGGTCGCGGTTGACGAGACCGCTATCAAGATCAATGGCGAGTGGTCTTGGTTGTACGCTGCAATAGACACCGAAACGAAGCTGATTCTCGATGTCGCGTTGTTTGGTCGGCACGGAACCGATCCGGCAGCTGCGTTTCTGCATCGACTCGACGAGAAATACGATCTCTCCGACACCGTATTTCTCGTCGATCAATTCGGCTATCGGACTGCCCTTGCTCGATTAGGGTTGTGCGGTCGGGTCAACTATACCGAGCGAAACCTCATCGAAAAGTGGTTTCACACCCTCAAAATGCGCATCGACCGCTTCCACAACTCGTGGGTGGGCAGTCGGGCGAGTGCACGCGAATGGTTTGAACAATTCATGCACTACTATAACCGCCAGAGACCGCACCAAACTCTCGACGAAAAGACGCCGATCGAGGAGGTGCAGAACTAGACAGTGCCCTGAGAGCTTTCGTTTTCTCCCAGACCAATGTACATCGGTCACAGCCTGTTCTTCGACCGGTACCGTGCCACTCAGCAAGTTCGGTCTGTGTGACGCCGTTTTGTACGCAATTGCTTCTAACAACCGTTGTGTCGGCTTGTTTCCCTCGACATGTCGAGAGCATCCTGGAGTTCATCGACAGATATCTCGTCAAGATGGTCCATTTGACTACTCAACGTTTTTGGGCGGAAAGTTCTAACGATTACTACAGTACCGGAACTACCGATAGTAGTAGATGAACCTTCATAATGAGTCCGAAGGTGCAGTCAAAGGTGAGGATATCGCCGAGCAGATTAATCGCAATCCAGGAACGATTCGCAACCAAATGCAGAGTCTGAAGGCGCTTCAGCTGGTTGAGGGAGTACCTGGACCGAAAGGGGGTTACAAACCGACCGCAGCAGCCTACGAAGCCCTCGAGATCCAGCAGATGGACGAACCTGCATCAGTTCCGCTCGAGCATGATGGCGAGTCCCTCGAGGACGTTGTCATCGAAGAGATCAATCTCTCGAGTGTTCACCATCCCGAGCTTTGTCGGGCAGAAATCCACATCCAGGACTCGATCGAGGACTTTCACGAGGGAGAGATGGTTACCGTCGGTCCGACTCCACTTTCGAATCTTACCCTCGAAGGAACCATCGACGGCAAGGACGACACGAACAACGTGCTTATTCTCCAAATTGACAATATGGAGACACCAACGGAAAACTAGCTCATTGAACTGCCTGTAGCCTATCCGTCTCGTCTTGTAGTGAGTATACCGCAACGATCAAAAACACAAGCAATGACACCATGGCCAAAGAATATCAGTGGGGGAAGCGTGTGAAAGGACAATGATTGAGACACCGCCTACCGACAGGAGCAAGCCGACAGGAACTACTCCGAGAAACGAGCTCACAACCGATGTTGTCTACGAAGTCGCCAGAGTTTCGAATACGGATCCAATTGATCTGCCACCGCTCTATAATGCAATTGATCCCGATGCCCTGAACGCGCTCATCGCGGACAGCTGTGACTCTACACTTGAGTCGATTACTTTCCAGTACGATGGCTATACTGTTACCATCAGTGAAAACGGTGATATCACCGTTTCCTCAACCACATAGATTTGTGAGAGAGGATGAGCACGGCACCAACAGTCAGAGTACAGAGCAACAGTTACGATCTCAAAAGACAGTTAGTGAAGCTCCATTGCTTCGATCTGCTCCTGGTATCGATTCCGAATCGTTACTTCAGTCACCTGCGCGACCTCGGCGATTTCACGTTGTGTTTTCTTTTCGTTGCATAGAAGACTGGCGGCGTAGATCGCAGCAGCGGCGTACCCAGGCGGAGACTTTCCGGAGAGCAACCCTTGCTCTGCGGTGGTATCGATAATCTCTCTGGCTTTCGACTGGACTTCCTCACCTGAACCAATCTGAGAGCAAAACCTTGGGATGTATTCTTTCGGATCCACTGGTTGCATCTCGAGAGAGAGTTCCTGCGCGATATAGCGATACGTTCGTCCGATTTCTTTCTTGCCCACTCGTGAGACGTCGGCAACTTCTTCTAAACTACGTGGGATACCTTCCTGTCGGCAGGCAGCATACAGGCAGCCTGTCGCAACGCCTTCGATTGAACGCCCACGAATGAGATCTTCGTTCAGCGCCCGCCGATAGACAACGCTGGCGACCTCACGAGTCGACCGTGGTACGCCAAGCGCCGAAGACATCCGATCAATCTCACTGAGTGCGAACTGCAGATTGCGCTCACCAGCGTCTTTTGTTCGAATCCGTTCCTGCCATTTGCGCAAGCGTCCCATCTGGGTGCGCTTTTCCGAGGACAACGAGCGGCCATAGGCGTCTTTGTCTTTCCAGTCGATCTTTGTCGTGAGGCCCTTATCATGCATTGTTTGTGTCGTTGGCGCTCCGACTCGAGATTTATTGTTTCGTTCCGAGTGATTGAAAGCCCGCCACTCCGGTCCGTGATCGATGTTTCTCGTCTCAACAACTAACCCACAGTTCTCACAGACCAGTTCAATTTGATCATCACTCGTCGTAAGCGCGCTTGAACCGCACTCATCGCACGTTTGCTCATTCGCCGACTCCCGATCTTTTTCGACCGATCTTGATTCGCGCTGACGCGTAGCACGCTCCATACGAAAGAATCTATGTCCAGAGAGTCTTAAACCCCTGTTTTATCAATAGCAGATATACGGCCAATACGGTTCGTGCAATCCGAGCTCTTGAGTTTTCTACTAGAAGAGACCTCAGTCGAACAGATCAGCAACGTACTGGTTCTCCCGCTCTCGGTGAGCTTTGATTTCACAACGTCCACGCCGGGTGAGGTAGTAGACGTTCGTTCGCCGATCAAACTATCCTTTATCGATCAATCCTTTGTCAATGACTGTATCTAGGTTTGGATACAGACGACCGTGGTGGATCTCCTTCTCATAATAGGTCTCGAGTTCCTTAACGTGATGAGGGTTGCTTTGCTGCCTGTTGCTTTCTCAAGCCGGCTTAGCTAACACTACCTTAGGGGTGAATTGCTTTTCCCTAAACATCGTACTCAGAATCCTGATAATCAATAAGATCGTCCCACATACCGTCGCGCCTCATTGCGAAGTCAACGTTTTCTTCGTCAACGACTGTGACTCCAGTATCGAAGTTTTTCATTGGGATACCGCGTTCCATATACATCCATGCTAATTGAGTTGGGATATATCCCTGGCTATACCCATCTTGACCGGATGAGAAGTCGAGATAACCTTGTTCAATAGCTCCGAGCGTAGCATTGTTAAGATCAAAGCCACCAACGACCATCTCATCCTCAAGACCCTCGTTTTCGACAAGTGTGGCACCTGCGATTCCACCCCACTGACCAGTCCCAGCAATAACGTTGATATCTGGATTGGAACGGTAAGCGTCGTCAATCCGATTCGTTGCATCGGAAAGATCCTCACTTACGTTAAGTGTTTCGAGAACTTCAATACCATCTTGGTCTTCAAGTGCCGCCCGAATCCCTTCAGCGCGCGCTTCAAGCGCTGGATGACCTGGTACACCAATAGTTGGTTGAACCACCAGCTGCTCATCACCTATTTTTTCCTCTGCTCGTTCATGGGCTTCCAATCCAACAGCCATCCCCGCTGAGACCATATCTTGTCCAACATAAGGTTGGACGTATCCGAACTCTTCTACCATGAAATCAAAGTCCCAGTCATCGACAGTCGTATTGAAATGAATAACCGGGATATCATTGTCGACTGCTCGCATGACTGGAGATTCATACATTGGTCCATCCTGAACACTCGTCGCTAGAACAGACTCGCCTGCCTCAAGACGATCAACCGTAGTGTTCAGCATTTCGACCTGCTCCTCGTTATCGTGACTGCTTGGACCAAGGAATTCACCTGTCCAACCAATCTGATTCAGTCCATCATTGACCCCAGCGATCACTGAAGTGAAGAATTCGTCGACTACATGGCTAACGAACACCATCTCTCGTTCTTCATCGAGCGGATTCTCAAAGTCGATATCATCTTCAGTTGGTGGGGGAACGAATGGAATTCGCAATGCTTCCGGCAGTTCACCACTATCGTCGACCGGATCACCACCGGTGTCGCCTTCTGCCTCTGCTTCTGCACGAAGGTCACTACAGCCAGCTAACCCGGCAATCATCCCAGCTGCCCCGAGCTGCTTCATGAGTTTTCGTCGCGAAACCCCTAGCTCTATCGACACAATTCCGTCTTCTTGCCTAGGCTTGACATCCTCTGGCATACTCTATCTCCCTAAACAGACTCGGGCATAATAAATGTTCACATTTGACGGCTTCCAAAACGGTATTGGCTCGATACTAGGACAGTGATTACAGGATTGGAATTTGTTTGAGGCCCTCAAACACCTGAGCGAGCATAGTAGTAATAAGGCCAAACGATCCGTCGAAGCGGCCTTCTAAGAAGTACGGACGGGGATCACGTGTTATCAACTCGAGCGATAAACCGTATTCAGTTTGTAGGTCTCAAATAGACAATATTGCAGCTGCTTACCCTTCCATAATATATCCAATTCGGTTAGAGACTTTAGTACCCCTTCAGAAGGTTTTGAATCATCAAAGATTCAGACAAAATGATTAGTGTTAACAGTTTCTACCCCCGTATAGCTGTATCAGAGGTGAGATGATATCTGGACGCAGTGGAAACCACTACTTCGACGGGCCACGGTCGTGTTTGAGCCCCACGCTGAATCCTTTTACAATAGTACTTATGTATACAGATAGGATGGAGGCAAACGGCCTTTGTATACAAAGGTACTATTGTAAAGTTCTAAAATGGTAAAAGGAAGATTGCAAATCAATATACAGTGTTCGTTTGAGAGGTTCAAACAACGGTTCGCAAGTGAGGAGTAGAACGAATTACCCTCTAAGATAGCTAGACTTAAGAAGGTGCATTCAAATTGTCGTATGTGCTCGATCAAGACTCCTACAGGCTCGGTTTCGGAACGTATAGTCTGACAGACAAAGAGGGAATCAATGCAATCACAGCCGCAATCAACGCCGGCTATAGACATCTTGACACTGCTCGTCTGTACGGAAATGAGGAGGAAGTGGGTGAGGCAATACGTCGTGCGAATGTTGAGCGCAGCGAACTATTCGTCGCTACAAAGATCGCCCACTTTGAAGAACCCGAAAAGACTCCTGACTACATTCGATCCGGCGTGCAAGAGAGTCTCGACAAACTCGGTATCGAGACGATCGATTTACTTTATCACCATTGGCCTCGCGGTCAAGACGATATCAAGACGGTGCTACCCGTATTCAACGAGCTTGTCAACCAAGACATTGCCAGTCAGGTCGGTGTAAGCAATTATACGCCGAACGATCTGGACTTAGCCGATGACCTACTGGACGTGCCACTATCTGCTCTCCAAGCCGAAATGCATCCTCTTCTGCCTCAACAAAACCTCCGCGAGGCTGTGCAGGATCGCAATGCACATTTTGTTGCTTACTCCCCAATTGCTCAGGGCGAAGTTTTTGACGTCCCGGAAATAACGGAAGTCGCCAAGAAACACAGCACCAACGCAGCGACAGTCAGTCTTGCCTGGCTCCTATCGAAAGACAGTGTAATCCCCATCCCTCGGTCGAAATCATCCGAACACATTCGGAGTAATCTTGGTGCGCTTGATCTCGAACTTGACGACGAAGACATTGAACGTATTGACAGCCTCGACCAGCAGAAACGATACGAAGACCCATCGTGGATGGAGTGGGAGTAGGAGGGAAAACACGAACTAATTTGTTGTCTCTTCATTTGATTCCTGAAGCACACGCACATCCATTGAGACTCGAGTCCATGTTTTGCATTTTAGTTGTCGAGTACCATCCCAGTTTGTTGCTGACCGCTGTCCGAATACCCATTGTATATAAAACGGAGCTATTCGTCAAAATTTACGAGGTCAGCCCCGATCCCACAACAAGCATCAATGATCGTCTGGTGTCAACGCTCCCGTCATGTAGGCAACAAGATCCTCACGATCAACATTACCGTCATTATCTAGTATAGTGACGAGGTTACCTTGCCGAAGGATCGCGATCCGATCGGCTACATCCAGGACCTCCTCCATATTGTGGGTGACAAAAAGAACAGTCTTTCCAGATTCTTGAAGACTATTGATAAGATCCAAAATCTTCTGGGAGCCATCAACCGAGACCTCAGCGGTCGGTTCGTCAAGAATCACGAGATCGGGGTCAGAGATTAGAGCACGAGCAACAGCAACCGCCTGTTGCTGTCCACCTGAAAGGTCGCCGGTCGTAGCAGTTGGATCAATCTCGAATCCAATTTCCTCAAGTGCTTCTACCGACTTTTCGTTCATATATTCGCGATTAATACGTCGCAAAAGTTTCCCTGTGGGTCCGTCTTCGAGGGGCTCGCGACCCATAAAGACGTTTGCAGCAACATCGTGTTGTTTTGAAAGCGACATGTCCTGAAAGACGGTCTCGATACCCGCATCTTGTGCATCAGCTGCTGATCCCAGAATGACTTTTTCGAGTTCACCATTGCCTCCTTTGACGAAAAAGTCACCACGCGTAGCCGGGATGACCCCCGAAAGGAGCTTAATAAACGTCGATTTCCCAGCACCATTATCACCGACGATCGAGAGAATTTCGTTCTCTTGTATCTCTATGTCAATCCCATCAAGTGCGACGATACCCCCGTAATGTTTCGTCATATCGTTAGCCCTGATGAGCACGTCCTCGTTGTTAATCGTCCTGGCGGTACTAATTGAGTCCGAACCGGTAACTGTCTCGTCTGAGTCGCTATCTTCGGCCTTCGACATGGTCTAGCACGCGTGGTCCATCATATTAAATGTGCCGTCGTGTCGAGAAGAGGTGCACGGTTATTCGTTTGTCGTTAAGCGTAAAATGAAATGCTGTAGGTTCGCATCACGGTTTTCCTATTGTGTTCGGGTTCTTGCCTCTGGTAGATCGGAAAAGCATCTGAAGTTATGTTCGAATCTGCGTCTAAAGATGTATACTGTACATTCATTGTTTCTTTAATTCTAATATTAGTACAAACACCGAAGGGTTTCTTAATACATTGACTGGGTTCATTCGTGCCCAATACACCATCAGAGGAAACGGCCGAATTGAGCCTTCGGGATGAGCGCGTAGAGTACCATCTGCAAAGTAGAGAATCAGCCAAGTGTTATCTCAAGGTGATGGTGAGCGGCACCAGACACCGACACGAATCGAATTCAGCAAAACTAATCAATAAAAGAAGGATCTCAGGTTAGCAGAAGCTGGATGATTACGAAGCCGCCAACAATTCCCCAGCAGACGACCGTGCCAGCAACGGTGAACAGAGCGTTTTGGCTCGAGAATCCGAAGAGCGATTCTGCTGCCCTGTAGAGCAAGTAGAGTGCAGGTAAGGAAGCAACTACGAACGCCGCAAAGACGACCTCCAGCAGGAAGGCAAAGCCAGCGAGCACGACTGGAACGAACAATAACACTGCAGGTGCAAAACTGAACATAACTGCTTGGAGCGTAATATCGAAGTCTTCGATCGATTCCAGAGTGTTACCGACCGTGTGAACGAAGACAGCCGTGAGAAATGTGAGCCCCGAGACAATTCCGAACATTAGGACAGGCATCGTGCCAATCATTCCTGGGCCTGCATCGACAAACGCTAAGGAGAATTCCCATCCGGTCATAAGGGAGGTGACACCGACTGCAACCAGCGCAAGAGCCGTAAGAACCAATGTATTGATTGCGAGGAAAGTCAGCGGCATCTCGACTCCCCGAACGTCGGTCCGGACCTTTTTAAAGAACGAAACGGGGGAGGTGACGATCGATCCTACTGGGTCGACGTATTGTTGCTTCACCACTGAGAGTCGCGTCCGTTGGCTGGCTGCCTCAATGAAGACAGCAGCGATGATGAAGACCCCCGTAAAGATCTCGAATAGTTGAGTACCGAGTCCAGCTAATACCAGAATGTTCTCCGTTAAGGCGAACACGAGAGCGCCAAGAAGAGCGCCAAGCATGGAACCTTCACCACCGAAGAGGTTCGTGCCACCGATGACGACCGCAGCGATAACGATTAGTTCAATTCCCTGTCCGGTTGTCGGCGAGACAGCCTGCGTAAACCCAACCTGCGAAATACCGGCGAACGCCGCCAGTACAGCGACAATCATGAAGTTCGCGATCTTGACTCGATCTGTATCGATCCCGGTTCGACTCGCACTGTCAGGATTGCCGCCGGTAAACTGGGAGCGGTAACCGAATGGAGTTCGATTCAAGATGTACCAACCAGCAATTAGAAAGATACCGACCCAGACAATCTGTACGGGGAACTGGTTGATAACAGGTATCCAACCTGCTTCCCAAACACCCCCAAAGTAGAACAGTAATTGTGGATAATCAGCTGACGGAATAGATTGAGTCATATTGCCGAGGATCACTAACAGAACCCCCTGTAGAAGTGTGAGCGTACCAATCGTAACGATCAGCGATGGAAGTCCAAACTTCGTGACCAACAGGCCCTGGAAGATACCGTATATTGCTGCACCGAACAAAACCAGGAGGACAGCCAACAGAAACGGGTATCCATCTGTGTACATCGTCACTACAAGTGCACCGGCGACCCCCATCAACGAACCAACGGACAGGTCAAACTCCCCGGAGACCATCAACAGCGTCATACCGTACGCGATGATGGACACCACTGCGGCGTTTCGTACGATCCCAAGGATATTGTCTGAGGTGAAGAACACATCGGATCGAACGAGTCCACCAACCGCGATAAGCACGATCACCGCGAGTAACGCGCCGAATTCGCGGTATTGGAAGAGGTTGGTTATGGATGCTAGTCTCCGCTCTACGGGGACAGTCGCTCCCTCGCTTGCCATGGAACAACAATCCCCACCATGCAATATAAACATTTGGTTTGGCGCGAGAGCACACAGTACACAATGCAGTTACCGATGGCTTCAACGTCTATTTTGCCGAGAGCCTTCCCATTGGGCGTACGGCTGCTTGCTGAGTTCCTAATCGACCTCAAGAAGACCGACCATAGCGGTTGATCATCGAACTATTCGGAAGAGAAGCAGTACGATAGGCTAGAACCGAGATGAACGTACCGAAGACGATCCCTGTGGTCAACAGTAATCGATACTCGAACTGCTGCTAAACCGAGAGCCAAAAAGTCGAAGGTGCGTTACTCGTCTCGCTCGAGATCGGCGAGGTCCCATTCGCCGGTGATGATCGCTCCGGAATCAGGGTTATCCGGCTCAACGACTGCCTCGACCAGGGCGGGCCCGTCGTACTCGAGCGCATCGGATAGCGTCTCGGTAAGGTTCTCAGGTTTGACGACGCGCTCGGTGAACTCAACGCCGAAGGCATCGGCCATTTGTACGAAGTCGGTCCCTTCCTCGAACGGGGTGTTCAGAACGCGATCCCAGCCATATTTATTAACCTGTAGGTTCCGAATCGACTTCCAACCGTCATTGTTGAGGACGAGCCAGGTAACATCGACATCGTGCTCGACCGCACAGTCGACCTCCTGGTTACACATTAGGAAACTCCCGTCACCTTCAACGTCGACGACCTGTTTATCGGGCTGGGCTAGCTTTGCGCCGATTGCAGCAGATACGCCGAATCCCATGGTCGAGAATCCACCACAGGAGATGTTCGTTCGGGGTTCGTACACGGGGAACTCCGGATTCGTCACCTCCTGGGGCTGACCGGCGCTCGTGACGACAATTCCGTCCCGATCGAGCGCCTCTCGCAGGCTCGCGAGCGCGCGGGAGATCCCCATTGGCACCTCGTCGGTATGGCGCTCTTCTACGAGCTCGCGCCACTCAGCCCACAACTGCTGGATCTCGTCGTAGTACTCATTATCTTCGGTGTCTACTGGATCGGTCCGGTCGGCAATACCCTCGTGGAGCTGCCGCGTAACGACCTTCGCATCGCCGAGGATACCGACTTCAACCGGATAGTTCTTGCCGATCTCCTCATTATCGATGTCGACGTGAATCAGTTTACTCGGTGGAATGTCAAAACTCACGCCGTCTTCGAACGACGACGTATGGAGGTCGGAGAACCGACAGCCGATCGCGAGAACGACATCCGCGCTACTTGCGAGTTCGTTCCCGGCGGTTGATCCAATCCACCCCGCATAACCAACGAAGAGATCATGATCTTCGGGAATAATTCCCTTAGCCTGGAACGTCGGGATAACCGGCGCTTTGAGGTGCTCGGCGAGATCCTGCACTTCGTCCCAAGCTTCACCGAGCATACAGCCGCCGCCAGGAACGATAACTGGTCGATCGGCCTCGGCAAGCAGATCGGCGGCTTCCGAGACGGATTCAGGATCGCCGCCGGGGCGGCTGTGGGTACGTGTCTCCGCTGGTTCAGGGATCTCAACGTCCGCAGCGGCACCCTGCACGTCCATCGGGAGATCGACGTGAACTGGCCCTGGCCGACCTGTCGTTGCGACTTGGAAGGCTCGGCGGAGCACTCGGGGGAGTTGCTCGACATCGTTAACGACGAAGCTCTTTTTCGTAACCGGCTCCATCACGCTCGGGAAGTCGCCGGGTTTCTGGCGTTCGATCTCCTGCAGAATCCCCTGCCCGTACTCATGTGTCTGAGGTGCGCCTGTGAAGACAACCATCGGGATGGAATCAACGTAGGCGGTCGCCACACCGGTTACCGTGTTCGTTGCTCCGGGACCGATCGAGGTAAACACTGCGAGCGGGTCACCGCTCGCACGCGCGTAGCCGTCGGCCAAGTGGGTCGCTCCCTCCTCATGGCGAGGCTGAATGACCTCGACAGCCGAGTCGTTGAAAGCGTCCAGGAGGTTCGTGCTTCCGTGCCCGGGAATTCCAACGAGGTACTCTACACCTTCCTTCTCCAGATACTTGGCGATGATTTCGCCACCAGTAAGTCTTGGCATCGTCTCTATTGATAGGTTGATACGGTAGCTCATAAATATTTGCCCTCGCAGATCGTCGAACAGGCGGAATCAATGAGGATTGTGCGTACCCCTTCTGTCTCTGATCACCGACGCACCCACGAAGGATCCGTAACTAGGTCAGATGGATTCTCAAAGCGTATTTGATCGGGGCCGACAGTTACGGGTGAAGGACAATGTCGATTAGCGAATTTTCGATGGTCAAGCTCACTTAGACTGCTGCCGAACAAAGGTAACCGGGCATGGGGCATTAAGTAAGAGATCTTGTGCTGTACTGCCGAACAGGGCTTTTCCGGTCGGGCTCCGTTTCTGACCCTGAACAAACAGGATATCAGCATCAACGTCCTCGGCTAACGAAACGTACGGATCGCCGGTTTCGCCGACAGCACCACGTATCTCATAGTCGATGGATTTCTCATCAAGTCGTTTACTTATGTTACGAACTTCCTTGTTACGTTCAGCAAGTTCGTCAGGTGAGGCCTGCCCATCGAAATCAGCGAGAGCCGCATCATAGGAGGTTTCGGTGTGTGCTACGCCGATAACGATGGTCGCATCCGAAGGCACGGCAACATCAAGCGCGCTATCCACCAGTATCTCGTGATCACCGTCTGGTTTCAGTGCTACGAGAATCGTGTTGATTGGCATTACGAGTTATTAGAGGTGCTCCTTTAGTAAATAATATAGGGTCCATCGAGCAGCGATATTGTTCTGCTAAACACCGCCCAGAAGAGAGGCAGTGAGTCGATTCTACCCCTAATCGAGTCTCGCCTCAGTCAGAGTACAGTTGATATTGGACGATAAAGAAGTGCCGATTAACTTGGTGTACTTTCGTCAGAGACAACATCGCGTCTAATACAATTCAAGCGCGAAAGTCCACCAAAATAAAGAGCCGGGAGTTCCCCATTCGGTCGTTAGCTTCCTGCGCAGTCGTTGTTCCTGAATTCTCCTGGTTGCTCCGATCTAGCAAAATTCCGCTTACAGTGACGAAATTACCTCGTCGCCCATAATCTCGAAGAACTCCTTCGGATTCGGACTCGTGTTCCCGATGGCAATCCGATCGAATCCCATTTCGGCGTACTCTTCGAGTTGGCTCGCGATCGTTGCGGGATCATCGGCGATTAGGAATTTCTCTTCGATCTGTTCGCGGGTGGCCTTTTGACCTTCCTGTTCTATTCGCTTTGGGTTGTCCATCGCGCGGTCGAAGACGTTCTGCGTAGTCGCCCACCAAGGGCGAGTTGACTCAACGGCGCGTTCGTAGTCCTCGTTGTAAGACGCGATCACAAGCAGTGTCGTCTCGATAGCATCCGGATCATTCCCTTCTTCCTCAGCGTATCTTCGGACCGCAGGATATAGTCTCTCAGTGTACTCTTCGCCCTTTTTGACGGTGATGAAGCCGTCGGCGTACCGGGCGGCGAGTCGCGCCGTACTCGGTCCGTTTGCCGCGACATGAATCTCGGGAGATTGCTCGGGAAGCGTGTACAATTTCGCCTCGTTCAGTTCGAATCGATCTCCATCGAAACTCACGAACCCGTCTTCGCCGATAAGAGCAGCGTCGACCCACTCCTCATCGCCCCACAGGGCGCGAATACACTTGAGCGACTCCTCGAGTCGGTCGCGCCGTTCGGTGTACTCCGGCCAATCGAATCCTAAGGGGGTCTCATTCATCGCTTCACCGGTGCTCAGACCGAGTACTACACGCTCATCGTGCATCGTCTGAAGCGTCGCGAACGCTTGTGCGATATCCGCTGGATGATATCGACCGGCTGTCGGTGTTACGCAGGTCCCGACCGGAACATCGAACCGTTCTGTCGCGGCACCGAGCCACGACCAGGCGAATCCAGCTTCGGCGTCGGTGTGGAACCATGGATGGAAATGATCCGACGTCCAGACGAAATCAAAGCCGTTGCGTTCGGCAGCAGCACCGTATTCGAGGAGTTCAGGAGGACTGTACTGCTCTTGATGGGCCATGTAATCGATACTGACCATTGATACGTTTTCTCTAATGGATCGCACCACCAAAATCGTTGTTGTCCGAATGACTCCTCGAAAGGCAATCGTTGGTGCCTATCGATCGGCGTGCTTCCGGTGTTCCTCGACTACATCCCAGTCGAGTTCGATTCCGAGACCAGGCGAATCGGGAACTGCGAGACGGCCGTTTTGGATAAGTGGTTCATCCTGTGCGACGAGATCATCCCACCATGGAACTTCGCGGGCGTGATACTCGAGAGCAACGAAGTTCGGCACTGTGGCACCGACGTGTGCAGTCGCGACTGTCGCAACTGGACTCCCGATATTGTGCGGAATAAGGGCTTGGTAGTACCCTTCCGCCATATCTGCAATTTTCTTCGTTTCGGCAATTCCTCCCGTTTTGGGAACGTCAGGTGCAAGGAAGTCTACCGCTTGCTCCTCAATGAGGTCGCGAAAGCCGTGGCGACCATATCGGTTCTCTCCAGTTAGAAGTGCCGCGTCTGTACAACGCTTTAGTTCCCGCATTGCATCGGTATTTTCGGGCGGGAGCGGGTCCTCAACCCAAGCGAGATCGTAGGGTTCGATGGCGCGACAGAGGCGACGTGCCGTCGACGGACTAAAGTTCCAGTGGAGGTCGACTGCAACCTCCGCGTCATGCCCGATCTCCTCGGTGACCTCCTCGACGATCCGTCGCTTGTGCTCGACTTCGGGCGGGTCGAAATGTCTGGAGAGAGTATCGATTTCTCGGCCAGAGGGAACGTCGAGATCGAACTTGACAATGTCGAACCCATCGTCAACTGCCATTCGAGCAGCCTGAGCATACGCCTCGGGCTCGTAGGTGGCTTCTTCCTGTCCCTCTTCAGCAGAGGCGACCATCGCCTCCCCAGCGTGGCAGTCAGCATAAACACGGACTTCCTCACGTAGTTTGCCACCCAGCAGTTGGTACACCGGTTGGTCAAGCAATTTTCCGGCAGCGTCCCAAAGTGCGAGCTCTACACCACTGATCGCGATCGTTCCAACACCCCACTGGGATCCCCGTCCGGAGAGGCTCTCTCGCATGAGGTGATACAGCCGCTCAACGTCAAGCGGGTTCTCGCCAACGAGAACCGGACGGAGATAGTCCGTGATAATCTCGTGAACACCGGGTGAAGGATACGCTTCGCCGATACCCGTAACGCCCTCATCGGTCTTGAGAAGAACGATCGTCCACGGAAAATTCCCGTCGATGACGAGCGTTTCGATATCAGTTATCTCCGCCGTTGGTCCGTCTCGATTCGGCGTCTCGTCGAGATCAGACCACATCGTCGCTGCGAGCGTGGATGCGAAATCTTCGTACATGGATTGTATCGTGGTAGTTCGGTTGGATCCGTTTACGACTATCACGATCGTTCTGTGATCGCGTGTCGCACTATCATAGCAATTGAGAAGGGGGATGTTATAGTTTCCGGTGAAGTAGTGTTCGGTGGGAGTTGCTTTATTCAAAAGATCGGATTCACTCCGATAGAAACACGTACTAATCATGCCGCCGATATTTTTATACGTGTCGAGAAAGGACAGGAGTATACGATTCAACGATGACGACGACCGTCTACCCCGGCGAAGGGGGGACTGCACAACACCCCTACTTGGAAAACCTCCGCTGGACCAGTGGAGCGTACTGTCCCCGAACAACTGCTGAGATCCCTCTTGGAGGTACAAAATGAGTCATTTGAAAGAAGCTCTTGAAACGGGCGACTATCCCGTCGGCAACTGGCTTTCGATCGGAGACCCCGCCGTTGCAGAGGTGAGTGCCGTTCTCGGGTTCGATTTCATTCTCGTTGATACGGAACATACGACGATGAGTCTCGAGACGGTCGAGAATATTTCTCGAGCGATCGACGCACGAGATGCACCAACTGAAGCGATCGTCAGGGTTCCTTGCAACGATCAGGCACGGATTAAGCGCGTACTCGATATCGGCATCGCTGGCGTGATGGTTCCGATGGTCGAATCAGCCGATGAAGCCGAACAATTGGTCGAAGCTGTTAATTATCCGCCAGAAGGGAATCGGGGCATTGCGAGCGGTAGAGCAACAGAGTACGGTATGGAGTTCGTCGATTACGTCTCTGAAGCCAACGGCTCGATCGTTACGATCGCACAGATCGAATCCAAGACCGGCTTGGCAAACGTTGAGGAAATCGCCGCCGTCGACGGGATTGACGCACTGTTCGTCGGCCCGGCCGACTTATCCGGTGCACTGGGCGTCTTTGCTGAGTGGGGGGCAGCCGAGCTCCAGGATGCGATCGACCGCGTTTTGAAGGCTGGGAATCAACACAATACACCGGTCGGGACCCTTACTGTCTCGCAAGAACAGATCGAGGGCCGCGTCGAATCTGGCTTCGATTTTCTTATCGTAGGCAAGGATACGTCATATCTCGCCGACGGGAGCCGTAGTGCGAAGGAGCGCTACGAGAAGGCTGTCGCAGAACATACCGGACCGGTCGTTGAAAACGAGTAGCGGATTTGGCCTCTTTTAGAGTCCCTGACTACGTGGCCAAGCGTATCTGACGGAAATCCGACCGAAGGTTACGTAAAAATCAGGACAGCTATCAATAGACGGGTAGCAGCTTAGCTGTACCAGCGCTCGATCTGAATCGTTTTCTCCGTGTAGAAGTTGACCGCGTCTTCCCCCTGGGCGTGAAGATCGCCGAAGAACGACTCCTTCCGACCGCCGAAGTGGAAAAAGCCCATTGGTGCACAGACACCGACGTTGATCCCGATATTTCCGGCGTCGACCTCGTATTTATACTGGCGTGCCTCGCTTCCGGATTCCGTGTAGAGCGACGAGGCGTTCCCATACTTGGTGGAGTTGACCATCTCGATCGCTTCGTCGAGATCGTCGGCAGACGCGAGACAGAGAACCGGCCCGAAAATTTCTTCTTGGGCGATCTCCATGTCGGTCGTGACTCCCTCGAGCAACGTCGGTCCGAGGAAGTGGCCGTCCAGTTCGGCGTCGGGATGATCGAAATCACGGCCGTCGAGGACCAGTTCTGCGCCTTCGTCGAGCGCGTTATCGATCAGGTCGAGAACTCGATTCCGCGAATCAGCAGTAATCAGTGGTCCGACATCGGTCTCTTCATCGACGCCGGCACCCACAGTCAGATCTTCGGCGGCTTCGATCAGCTGCTCGCGAAGGGGATCGTAAGCGTCGCCAACTCCAACGACGACGTCGTTGGCGAGGCAACGCTGACCGGCGTTTCCGTAGACCGAGCCGATAATGTTCGGAACGGACGCTTCGACTTCCGCATTCTCGGTAACGACAGCGTAGTTCTTCGCTCCACCCTGAGCTTGAACACGTTTACCGTTCTGGGCGGCTGTTTCATATACGTGTTTGGCGATGGGTGAACTACCGACGAATGAGACACCAGCGACGTCGGGGTGCTCGAGCAGGGTGTTGACCGTATCGGCGCCACCATTGACAAGATTAACGACGCCGTCAGGGAATCCGGCCGCATCAACGGCTTCGAAGATAAGCTGTGAACTAAGAGGTACCTTTTCGCTCGGTTTGAGTACGAACGTGTTTCCGGTCGCAACCGCGTACGGCAGGAACCACAGCGGAATCATTGCTGGGAAGTTGAACGGGGTGATAGCGGTGAAGACACCCAGTGGCTGCCGAACAGCGTATTCGTCCATCTCGGGTGCGACATCCTCAACGTTTCCACTCCCCTCGCGGAACATATTGGGCATTCCGCACGCCACTTCAACGTTTTCGATACCACGACGGACTTCCCCTCGTGCCTCCTCCACAGTCTTTCCGTGCTCATGGGAGAGTGCGACCGCGATCTCGTCGATTCGATCCTCGAGTTCCGTCTTGAGGTCAAAGAGGGGTTGAATTCGCTTGGTAACCGGAGTCTGACGCCAGCTCTTGAACGCTTCGTCGGCTGTCCGGACCGCCTCATCGACCGCATCTTCCGTCGAAAACGGGACTGTCGTCAGTTCCTCGTTAGTCGCGGGATCAACAACGGGCTGTGACTCACCACCACTTGGGGTAACCCATTCTCCGCCGACATAGTTGTCGACGCTATCCGTTGCTATTGGCAAGGCAAACTGCTCTTGTTGCTCGGACATACATATAGCCGATTGTGGCACCCATATAAATATATTACGCTCACTGCGAGACTGACAAGCGAACTCGTAATAGCAGTAATGGAGAGGAGACTGGCTGAGGCTTCCATCGAGCTCAGCGGGAGTCGGTGGTACAAGCCGCATGGGACCGTCGATCATCTCAGCCGTGATTGTTTGGAAGATGCAAACAATTTTGGGGGTGCAGACGGAGCAAGAAGTATGGCAAAGCCAGACTCGCCACGGACGATCCAAGCGGTCGAGATCAATCTCAATATCATCAACTTCCTCCATGAACACGAGCGTGCCCGAATTACCGAGATTGCGAATGAGCTGGAGTGGACCAAGGGTACGATACACTGCCACCTTGCCACACTACTCGAGAACGAATACGTGGTCAGAGACGGTGAACACTACAAGCTTGGACTCCGGTATCTCGAGCTTGGAGAAAGCGTCAAAGAGCGACTTGGGGTCTACGACGTCGTTACCGACGAACTGGACGATCTGGCCGAAGAGTGTGATGAGCTGGTTCAGTTTGCAACGGAAGAACATGGACGTGCGGTCTATCTCTACAAGAAGGGAGGAGAACGCGCAGTTCAGACGGCTTCGTCGGTTGGGAAGCGGGAGTACCTTCACTGTATCTCGCTCGGAAAAGCCATCCTGGCATACTATCCCCGCGAGCGGGTTGAAGAGATCATCGACGAATACGGGCTCCCCGGGTACACGGACCAAACGATCACCAATCGGGAGGAACTCTTCGACCAACTCGAGACGATTCGTGAGCGCGGATACGCGTTCGACGACGAAGAGAAAATAGAGGGACTTCGTTGTGTCGCAGCCCCCGTCAAAGCTAGCAAGGACGAGGTTCTCGGTGCCGTAAGTATCTCCGGTCCCTCGAGCCGAATGACTGGAGAACGCTATCGCGAAGAACTTCCGGACAAAGTCACCCGCTCTGCAAACGTGATCGAGATAAACACAAAGTTTTCTTGATAGTTTGAGAGGTTCAAACGTCTATTTAGTAAGTCCTGCGAGTTCGTCGGGCACAAGATTACAATAGTACTGGTGTATTTTGAAAATCTGTTTTCATGAATCGACCACGATCCTCTCCGATAGTTACCTCACGATCATAACTATGATGTATATTTGTATCTCTCAAACATGGTTAGAAGTCCGCATATAGAAACGGGAGTTCGAACACGACGACACAAAACGCGTTAGTCGGTCGGTCTCGCTACCGATTCTATAGTCCAAGTTCGAATATCCGGTTCACTCCAAGAGCGATGAGGACGGCTGTTAACAGAAGGAGAAATAGCGAAAAAGCGATACCCCACGATGAGATCGTTGCGACAGTCCCAACGACAGCACTACCGGTCGCGCTCACTATCATATACGTTGTTCGCACGAGGCCGAATCCTGTCCCCCGTTCGTCGTCAGAGAGATAATCCATAAAGCGAGGAAGGATCGCCGCCCCCCAGCTCATAGAGGTTCCGATGAGAAGGATCGCAATTCCAATGAGAACCATCTCTGAACTAACGATGAGGAGGCCGTACCCAAAAATTCCCAATAACGCACACGCCGCCGCGACGACCTCACGTCCGAATCGATCAGATGAAGAGCCGATTATCGGCTGGGTGATTCCCTGAACCACAAAATAGGCCGAAAACAATACACTCGCCAAACCAATAGAATAGTCATGATGCGCGATTAGAAATGCGGGAAGAAACGACGCCGTCGCTTGCCAGACGAATTCGAAACAGATCGCGAGTAAAGCAGTGAAGGCGATTTGCGGGCGAAGCAGTAGTCGTTTAATAGGTTCGAAAGCAACCCGCTCACGTACTGGCTGGTTCGGCCGTTCAGGTCGTACTTTTCGGACCTTCCAGGTAAACGCTACAGAAACCGGTACAGCTACTAGAGTGGTGAGAGCGATAGAATAGCGCCATCCCATCCAGCTGGCAACTGCAGCGGCAGCGACCGGTGTAAGAAGACCTGCAAGGGGAGCGCCCGAACTATGAATGCCGATTGCCAGACCAATATTTTCGAATTGCTTGGTCAATAGCGTAGTAGCAACGCTATAGTGCAATCCAGCAACCGCTCCCAGTAGGAGTGTTAACACAAAGAATATCCAGATTGATGGAGAGAGAGCGAGCAATCCACCCACAACCGCTGTGAAGCTAATAGACGTCAGAATAACCTCTCTCTCCCCGTAACGATCGGCAAGAATACCGGACGGAAACTGCGAAAGAGAGTAAGACATCCAGAGTCCTGTGAGCGCTAGTCCCGTGACCGACGAGGAGACCCCAAACTCCGTCTCAATCGCGGGAATTACTGGACTGATCACAAGACGGGCAACCATTGTCGCAAAGAACGCAAGTGTGCATAATGTGAGAACCGTCGATCGATAGTTCCACCAACTCATCTCTTTTTCTTTCCTGATCCGTTCGGAAAGCCCTACTGATTCCGAAAGTTGATGCGTAGGTCCTACACCCCTTCGGGTGCTCTTTTCCCCTACTTACCTTGGCACAGACACGGGAATATCTGGCACACCGAGTCAAGACACACGGAATCTATCCTCTCGAGTCGTCCTTTTTCTAATAACGTTGTATTCAGAACGTTTGCCAGCCGCCATCAACATACAACATCTCGCCGGTAATATAGTCTGCAGCATCGCTTGCTAGATAGAGGACGGCCGGCGCGATATCTTCGGGGTATCCAGGCCGGGAAAGCGGAATCGGCTTAGCTAAGTCACCCTCAGCTACGGACTCCTCTTTCTGTTCGGCACCTGCCCCGAACTCAGTAGCGATATGACCAGGGGCAACAGCGTTAACACGAATATCATCGTCAGCAAGTTCCAGTGCCGCACCCTGAGTGATCATCTTGATTGCTCCTTTCGTCGCGTCGTAGGGGATCTGGTCAGCTTGGGCGTGGGTCGAGCTGATCGAGGCGGTATTGACAATAACACCGCCGTTGTCACGTTCGCGCATATCAGCCGCCACAGCTTTGCTACCGAAGAACACGCCACCTGCGTTGATATCGAGAATTCGGTCGAATTCATCGGGAGACACCGATTCAATGGGGCCTCGTGTGAACCAGCCGGCATTGTTTACCATCACATCCACACCGCCAAACTCGCGTGCTTTTGCGATGACTGCTTCGAATGCGTTCGGTTCGGAAACGTCCGTTTCAACGAAGACCCCCTCCCCTCCGTCAGCCTCGATACGTTCGTGGGTAGGTAATTCAGCGTCGGTGTCCTTCGGTTCCGATCGAATATCTGCGTTCAGAACAGTCGCGCCAGCTTTCCCAAATTCGAGAGCGATCGCACGACCGATACCCGAACTACCACCGGTAACAATGACAGCTTCATCGCTGAAGTCGAAGTTTACATCTCCCATAGGCGTATGAAGGGTTGAAACCGTCTTACAAATAGCTATGGGTTTCTATAGAACTGCCTATATCACAAGTCAGCCACCAAGGCGTATTTGGAGTAAAAGTACAGATTTCACCGAACTGGCACCCTTGCGAGACGACTCTCCGTAGTATATCGATCTCGTGAAACAATATGTCAACGACGACCAATTCAACCAAATGTTTATGATACCCTACTGCGATTCTTTCTCATATGAGGTTCGGAGTCATTGGTGGCGGTTTGATCGCACAGATTATGCACCTCCCGTCGCTGGCTGAACTGCCAGCAGCAGAGGTTCACGCACTCGCTGATCCCGGAGAAAATGTGACCGACGAGCTCGGTGACCGATATAATATTGACCACCAGTACCAGGATGGTAGCGTTCTCATCGAAGAGATCGGTGACGAACTCGACGCTATCGTTATCTGCACGCCGATGCACACGCATGCAGACGTAGCCGTCCAAGCCTTGGAAGCAGACATCAATACGTTCGTGGAGAAGCCAATCGCACTCTCGCTCGAGGACGCTGATCGGATGGTCGAGGCGGCGAAGGACAGTGATGCGACGGCGATGGTCGGATACATGAAACGCTACGAGCAAGGGTTCCAGGCAGCAGCGGACCGCGTCACTGATATGGATGTGACGCTGGTCAACAACTTCGTGTTCGCACCTGATGTCGGCACGATGGTCAACGAGACGTATGATATCATTCACCCCAACCTCTCTGAGGAGTTCATTGAACAGTCTAACAAACAGCGCCGCGACGACGCTGCACAGGCGCTAGATACCGATGATGATACTCTCATCAAAGCATTCGATTTCCACCTCGAGAGTATCTGCCACGACGTGAACGCGCTCCGAGGACTGTTCGGCGAGATCGAGGAGATTGACCACGTCGCACTTCGCGAGGACGGCGACTTCCTGACGACACAGTTCACATTTGCTAACGGTGAACTTGGTGTCCTTGAGTCGGCCGCAACGGACCGCGGCTGGTACGACGAGACGATTCGCGCCGATACACCCGAGTCTATGCTAGAAATTTCCTTCACGAACCCGTTCATTAGGGATGGGAACTATGAGGTTCGCATCAAAGAAGGAAAAGCACCTATCGACGAGACCCGATCGACGTACGCCCACGAGACGCCGTTCAAACGCGAGTTGGCCGAATTCATCCGGTGTATCGAGGAGAACGACGAACCGCTGACAACGTTCGCAGACGCTCGCAAGGATCTGAAATTCATTGCCAACTTATTCCGTGAATACCAGTGAGAAATGGCAATTCGTCGATGTGGATGGTCGCTATCGGCTGATCGCTGAATAACAGCGTCAGAGCATCTCAATAGCCTTCATTTCTGGTACCCGATTTTAGTGAATTACACGTACAAGGTATTGACGTGAGTTCTCGTCCCTACCGGTGCATCGACGACTATCGACTATCGCTTGCCCTCCGCCAATAATCGATATTCTGTTTGGCGTGGACTAGTGTATCCATCGTTTGCTTTTCCATTTCAATGGTAATGTGGCCGTCGTATCCGATAGCGTCGAGAGCGTCCGCGACACCAGCGAAGTCGATACGTCCCTCTCCGAGGTCGGTATAGGAGTAGTACAAAAGTGCCACGTTCGCGAGGTTGAAATTCCCAGACGTGAGCGCCTCAATGTGGTCTTTGTACCCGGGCGTCGGTTCAACATCTTTCAGGTGAACGTATTCGATGCTGTCGGCAAACCGTTCGATGCCATCGGTTACATCTCCCTCTGGGTAGTGTTCGCTGTACGGATACTGGTGGGCCGTATCCCAGAGGAGTCCGAGATTGTCCGGACACCGTGCCAGCCAAGACTCCGTTTCCTCGGGACGCTCGATGTGGGTCGCACTGTGGTGGTGCAACACCGGCGTAATACCCGCGTCCGCTGCAGCGTCACAAACACGCGTAATCCATTTTTCAACTGAATCGTCCTCGACTAGGCCGCGCTGTGGCGGGAGCATCCCGATGAACTCTGCACCAAGGTCAGCCGCCGTGTACGCACCCTCGGCAATGGTCTTAGCTTCATCCTCGGACTCGAGCCAGCCACCCATTAGCATGTAGAGGTCCAAATCGTGTTCGTCCAACTTTTCGCCGACATAATTTGCTCCGTAAGCGTTCACCTCTCCGAGACTCATCTCGAGGCCGTCGTAGCGGCAAGCCGCGATTTCCTGGAGCCCTTCCTCGAACGATCCTTCGTCATACATGATGGTAGTGTAGCCGATACCCATACTTCGCATAGAATGCCGAGCTACACGTGTAAATAGATTGTGTTGAAAATCACTCACGTCTCTGTCCCGCATTTGGAGTGCTGGCAATGTTTATCGAGACATAGCTGATCGCTCGGCTGCGTCTCGCAGAGAGTCGAGATTTCGTTTCGCATGGACGAGTGTTGGTCCGTCAACCGTGTCGACTTCAACCGTTCGATGGCCGTCGTAATTAATTTCGTCGAGCGCCCTCGTAATACGGGAGAAATCCAGAACGCCGTTGCCGAGGTCGGTGAACGCTCCAAAGTACGTCATGATGCTATCGTAATCGACCTTGCCCGAACTCAGGTTCTCGACGTGGATATCGAAGTCCGATGGCGGGGCGATGTCTTTGTAGTGAACGTAGGCAATGTTGTCAGCGAACCGTTCAATACCGTCTGTGACGTCACCGTAAGCGTAGTAGTGGCCGGTATCAAACAACAATTGGAGTTCGGTCGGTCCATCGTCAAGCCACCGCTGGATCTCATCCGGTTGTTCGACGTGCGCTCCAGCGTGATGGTGGATAACTGGCGTCACATTATTATCCGCGGCAGCCCTCCCGATATCGTCGAGCCACTCTCCGAACGTCGCATCATCGACGACGCCACGCGGCGGAGGGAGGATACCGAGAAAGTTCGCCCCCAGATCTGCCGCAACGTTGATGCCATCTACCGCCTCGCGTACGTCCGCCTCCTCGTTTAGCCAGCCAGCCATCACGCAGTACAGATCGATGTCGTGCTCATCGAGGACTGTCACAAGGCGGTCGCGACCGATTTCTCTTATCTTCGGAAGGCCGATTTCGACACCGTCGTAGCCGCATGCGGCGAGGTCGCCGATACCCTCCGTAACGATACTCTCCGGATCGTATGTGAGTGTGGCATACCCAATACCCATGATCAGACCATCAGCAACTACTTACTAAAACTTTGGCTATCTTGATCTGTTGCCAGTCCCGTGTTTCGAAGGCGACCAGAGACGAGTCGTTAGGGTTCGTAGGAACATACCATAGATTTTTACGTGATGCTACTAATACTGCTATATACGGCCATGAAAGCCTTAGTGATTGATGCGGAGTGGAATCCGAAGCCGGAGTACGATCTCACGGATAACGAACGAGAGACGCAGAAAGTACACAATAGCGCACAGGTATGGCAACACCCAAATCTATCAGTTGAGGAGACTGATCAACCTGAACCCGATGACGACGAGGTCCTCATCAAAGTCGAGTACGTCGGTATCTGCGGAAGCGACTGTTCGATGATCGAGACGGACGAAGAGGGGTACATGCACTATTCGGCATATACACAGTTCCCAAATATTACCGGCCACGAGTTCTCCGGCGTTGTCGTTGAGACCGGCGACGACGCGAATCTCTTCGAAGAAGGAGAACCGGTAACCTCCGAGGTAGTCGACTACTGCGGTCGCTGTCAACAGTGCCGACGAGGTCACCATGGCCACTGTGAGAACTTTGAGCAAGTGGGATTCACCGTTCCTGGCGCGTTTGCTGAATACGTCACCGTCCCCGAGAAAATCGTCTGGAGCGTTGCGTCGCTTGAGGAGGCATACGAAGACGAGGACGAACTCCTTAGAGCGGCCGCGACCATCGAGCCCAGTACCATCACGTTCTACGGGATGTTTGGGCGAGCCGAGGGCATTCAGCCGGGCGACTATCACGTCTACCACGGGTTGGGGCCTATCGGCCTCACTGGAATGAACGTCTCGCGAGCTTCCGGTGCGGCAGATGTTATTGGTTTCGAACTAGGCGAAGAACGTCGCGAGATCGCTAAAGATCTCGGGTTTGAGCACGTGTACGATCCTCGTGAGGTCGACCCTGTCGAAGCTATTTATGAGGCCACCGACGGGCGAGGTGCAGATGTCCACCTCGAGACGGCCGGCGCTGTCCAAGCAACCTATCCCGTGATCGAAAACTCGCTGGCCGAGGAAGCTAATGTCGTCCATATCAGCAATGCTGCCAGTAAGCCAGAGTTCGGGACGCGGAAGTACCAGGGATCGAGCGCCCAAGTGTACGGATCGGAAGGGCATACTAGCAATGAAGTATACCCCCGCGTTATCCGGCTGATGGGGGCCGGCAAGATCGATAATCTACCTATCGTCACCTCCACGTACCCTCTTTCGCAGGCGGATCAGGCTATCGAGCGGGCAGCCGAGCGTGTTGAGGGGAAGGTCCTAGTCGACGTCTGAGTTCCGGAGCAGAAATCCACTAATGAATCCGTCGTACAGTTCGCAGATACCGTCAAAGCGGAGGTTCTCGAGATCCCCGGGCACTCGGCGAAGCGCTGAACAATCGGGATCTCCATAGCCGGTTACCGTCCGACCCGATAGTGCCGGGAACGCGCTCGAGCGAACTCGCATCGGGTGGTGTGATCAGCAGGGACGGACGATCGGCGCCGCGAGTGTCCGGTTCGATCCGCCGTGACGAGCAGCGGCTTCACGACGAGACCGCTTCGCTATCCGCCAGTCACTGGCGGCGTGATCGCGAGGCGATCGCCGTCGACAAGTTCGGTGCCACTACCGTCGAGGTGAGTTACGTGGACACCGTTATGTAACACTGTAATGCTCGATGCAACCTCACCGTCATCGAGGAGCATACCGTCGAGCGCGGAGTATTCACCCTCCAACACGGAAAGGACGTCTCTGACCGTAGTATCCGCCTCGAATTTACGTGTTATCGCTCGCTCACCGACCGCCTCGCGAACCGTGGCGAAAAACCGAAGTTCGATGTTCATTTGCGCTCGTCTCACGGACCGGTTCTCGGCGGTGTGATGGCGATCTCGTCACCGTCGGCTAGTTCGGTGTCAAAGCCATCGAGATTCGTAACCTGCTCTCCGTTTCGGAGGATGGTGATGTGGTGCGCGAAATCCCCGTCTTCGTTACGGAGCACTGCTTTGAGATCGGGATACTCCGCTTCCAGTCCGTCGAGAACGTCCTCGACTGTCGTCCCGGGTTCGAACTCGCGGGTCATCGTCTCTGTACCAATCACCTCTTGGACCGTGGCGAAAAAGCGGAGTTCAAGGTTCATTGATGGGAAAGGACTTCGGCCATGTCTTCTAACTCGAGTCGCTCGACCGTCTCAGTTGTCGGGTGACCGTTGTCGTTCCACCCGCGGAATTCATAATATTCCGTGAGCATGTCCTCGAGTTCCTCGGGCGGACAGTACATTCCTTCTGACGGGCCAGCCGGAATCGGTTCGTTCATCACGCGATAGGGCAGCGTATCCGTGTCGCGATCAGCAATACCACGAGCGGTGTTGATAAGCCGTTCGAGATTATAGACACGTTCGCCAATACGCTCGACGTCCTCGACCGAGAGGTCCCATCCGGTTGCGAGACTGACCGCCTCGGCGTAGTTCTCGTTAACCCGGCCGCCCCACCCACCCTCGCTGACGAATCGGCACTGCGTTAATGAGTCGCCCAAGGCGGTGAAGTGCTGGATTCGAGCCGCGAATTCGGCCGTTCCCTCGATGGTCTCGTCGTGTTCACCATCGTACTGGAGCGTCGGACGAGTATCGTGATGGGAGCCACCTCGGGTCGCAGTAGCGTAGCCGATGCTCATGCCCTTTAGGCCGCGGGCGGAGTGAGCCGGGAATTCCAGGCCCTTACAGCCGTAAAGATACTGCTCGGCTTCGTCGGCCAGTGACGCTGCGAGCCGGAACGACCCCTCTGCAAGTTCGTTACCGAACCCTTCGCGACGGGCCACTCGCTCGGTGAGTTCGATCAATCCATTAGCATCGCCGAACTCGAGATGCGGTGAGATGTCCTTCTCAAGCAAACCCTTCTCGTAGCACTCTCGAGCGAACGCGACCGTGACACCGAAAGAGATCGTATCAAGACCTAAGCGATCGCACTGGTCGTTCACCTTGATCGCGTACTCGGGGTCGTAGACCTCTTGCATCGTGGCTGTCCCGAACAGCGTTTCGAACTCCGGAATCTTCGCCTCAGTGAGCCCTTCCGCCTCTATCGAGACGTGCTTACCACATTTGACGGCACAGTTGGCGCAGGTCGTATCGTCGGTGACGTACTCCTCCCGGAGGGTTTCGCCGCTGATGGCTTCTGCGTTCTCGCGATCGGTCTGTTCGTACTGCAAATTACGCTGGCCGAGTTTGCCCATCTCATTGACGGGATTGACCAGGCCTGCGGTTCCGTAGTTTTGGAGCATCTCGGTATCGGCCATCAGCCGACCCATCTGCTGGACCGCCCGCTGGCGTAAGTCGCCCTCGGGATCCGGCTGGAAATCTCCCTCCTGAACGGCGATGGCTTTCACGTTCTTCGATCCAAGGACGGCGCCACTTCCGCCACGACCGGCAACACCCTCCCGAAGTTTAGACTCGTGAAGCAAACAGGCATACCGGACTCGATTTTCTCCAGCCGGCCCCGCCGCGAGGACGTGTGTGTCGTAGCCGGTACCTTCCCGGTCGCGAATCGCCTGACACGTCTCGTAAGTTTCCTGACCTGCGAGGTTTTCGGCAGACTTTACCTCGGCGCCATCCTCGGTGATCAACACGTACGTGAGCTCTTCGGCCCGACCATGAAGAACGATCACCTCGAAACCGGTCGTTTTCTGAGCTCTGGGTAGCGTACCGCCAAACGTGGAGTCAAAGAAGCCATCAGTCAACGGACTAATAAACCCGAGAACGCCACGCGACGTCGACTGGAACGCTGTCGCGTTCATTGGACCGACAGCCATGGCGAGGACGTTTTCGGGGTCGAACGGGTCAGCATCGACGGGAACATGCGCGGCGACTTGCTTGGATACGAATCCGTTCCCGCCAAGGAATCGCCGAGCGTCGTCTGGGTCTATCGCTTCGATCTCCGTCTCCCCAGTATCGAGGTGGATGTGGAGGATCTCGCCCCCATATACGGGTGGTAATGTTTCGGACATCGCTAGATAGTCCCACCGTTGTTTTGCGGAGTATTAAGTTTGGAGGGAGAGCTTCCGATCACATCGAGAATCGTACGACTAGCGAGCGACATGATGAGACGAACAACGCTAACACGGTGGGCGCAGTCCACCACATTATCGACAGTAACGGGGTGTAAGCAATCGGTCTGCAACAGTGACACTCCAGCTACGACGAACCCAAAAGCCGAAAAAACCTTCATACAGGAGCGTCTCTATCGAGTAGAGATGCCCGTACTCTGGTTAGACGAGGTTAATGCCAACGATCTGGAAAAGGTCGGTGGTAAAGGTGCTTCCTTGGGCGAATTGACGGACGCAAATCTACCAGTCCCGCCGGGATTCGTTGTGACTGCCGGGACCTACCGCTCGTTCATTGAGGGGGCTGGAATCGACGAGGAGTTGTTTGAGGCCGTTGATGTCGACGCAGAAAACACGTCGGCGTTGGCCGACGCCGCTGACCGTGCCCAAGAACTTATTCTCGATACTCCGTTTCCCAACGATCTCCGCGAGGAAATCCTCGAGTCGTACCACGAAGTCGGCGAAGACGAGGCATTCGTTGCCGTTCGGTCATCAGCGACGGCCGAGGACCTGCCGGATGCCTCCTTTGCAGGCCAGCAAGAGACGTTCCTGAACGTGACGGAGGACGACTTACTCAATCGCGTGCGCGAATGCTGGGCTTCGCTGTTCACACAACGGGCAATATACTACCGCCAGGAACAGGGTTTCGATCATTCCGCCGTGAATATCGCGGTTGTCGTCCAGCAGATGGTCGACGCCGAGAAGTCCGGTGTCATGTTTACAAGCCATCCTTCGACCGGTGACCCAACCATGATCATCGAAGCCGCATGGGGATTAGGCGAGGCTGTCGTCTCCGGTGCCGTCTCCCCAGACAACTATATCGTTGACCGCGACAACGGCGACGTTGACACCACTGTTGCCGAAAAGAAGGTAATGCACGTCAAGGACGGAAAGACCGGCAAAACTGTCGAACGTGAGGTTCCGGAAAAGAAACGGAACGCGCGCGTAATAGACGGCGAAGAGATCGACGGTCTCGTCGAACTCGGCGAACGCGTCGAGGACCATTACGATAAACCTCAAGATGTCGAGTGGGCTATCGCCGAGGGAGACGTCTACATGCTCCAATCACGGCCGATCACTACAATCGAGGAGGACGGTACTGAAGTTGAAGTCGCCGACACGGTCGATGGCTCTATCGACGCTATGGAGGAGATCACCGATGGTAGCGGCAGCGTTCAAACTACTGACGGTACCAGTTTCGGCATAGCTGATACCGGACCTGATACCGACTCCACAGGTCAGGTCATCGTCGACGGCCTGGGCTCGAGTCCAGGGACGGTCAGCGGGGCAGCCCGAATCGTGAAAAAGCTCGACGACTTGGCCAAGGTCGGGGAGGGCGATATCATCGTTACAGAGATGACGATGCCCGATATGGTGCCTGCAATGAAGCGGGCTTCGGGGATTATTACGGATGAAGGCGGGATGACCAGCCACGCAGCCATCGTCTCCCGCGAACTCGGCGTCCCCGCAATCGTCGGCACGACCAACGCCACGACGACGCTGGAGGACGGCCAAGTCGTCACGCTCGACGGCGACAAGGGTGCCGTCCTCGAGGGTCAGACGACCGAATCGGAGGAAGAGGTCGAACCCGTCGAGGAGGTGCGCCCGCAGTCGCCAGTTAAGCCGATGACTGCGACCGAGGTCAAGGTCAACGTGTCCATCCCCGAGGCAGCCGAGCGCGCGGCCGCGACCGGCGCCGACGGCGTCGGGCTCCTGCGAACGGAGCACATGATCCTCTCGCTGAACCAGACGCCAGCGAAGTTCATCGAAGAGAACGGCGAGGACGCCTACATCCAGGAACTCGTCCAGGGCGTCCGCGGCGTCGCCGACGAGTTCTACCCTCGACCTGTCCGTGTTCGAACGCTGGACGCCCCGACCGACGAGTTCCGTCAGCTCGAGGGCGGCGAGGACGAACCCCACGAGCACAATCCGATGCTGGGCTACCGGGGCATCCGCCGTTCGCTCGATCGACTCGACGTCTTCGCCCACGAGCTCGAGGCGTTCCGCCGGCTGTACGAGATGGGCTACGACAACGTCGAGATCATGTTCCCGCTGGTCAACGACGCCGAGGACGTCTACCGCACCAAGCGGCTCATGACCGAGGCGGGGATCGACCCCGAGAAGCGCACCTGGGGCGTGATGATCGAGACCCCCGCCTCGGCGCTGGCCGTCAAGGGGATGGCCGACGCGGGGATCGACTTCGCCTCCTTCGGGACCAACGACCTCACCCAGTACACGCTCGCGGTCGATCGCAACAACGAGCACGTCGCCGACCGCTTCGACGAGCTCCACCCCTCCGTGCTTCGGCTGATCGGCGACGTCATCGAGACCTGTCGCGAACACGACGTCGACACGAGCATCTGCGGCCAGGCCGGCTCGAAACCCGAGATGGTCCAGTTCCTCGTCAACGAGGGAATCCACTCCATCTCGGCGAACATCGACGCCGTCCGCGACGTCCAACACGAGGTCAAACGCATCGAACAGAAGCTGCTGCTCGAATCCTGTATGAACGAATGAGCATATGGAGGTCGAATAAGATGGTTCCGTTGTTCGGTGGAGAGCGCGGTACCTAGCCTATCCGGTCATTTTCACACCTAACGGAATCTCCCGATTAGTAGCCACAGCGGCCGTGAGTGTTTTGTGCTGCCCCTCGTCTCGACCAAGTTAGTGGCCTGCTTTAGTACTCGCTGGCCGGAAGAAGCACTTGCGTAGCTCCGCGTCGGCTATCTCGAGGTTTCGTACTCGGTGCGGGACAGCCAGAGCGCGGTGCCACCGGAAGAACAGCGGCTCCCGTGTTTCAATAGCTTTGTAATACAGCGGCTCTAATTGCAGTCCATGACTGAAAATGTCGTTGTGCTCGGCACTGGATATGCTGGCACCGGTACAGTGAAATCGCTTCAGTCGATGGTCGGGAATGATGTAGAAATAACTTGGATTTCAGATGTGGACTACCATCTGGTCCTTCACGAGTCCCATCGCGCGATCCGTGACCCTGATGTTCGCTCGGACATCACGTTCCCCGTTGACCAGATCGCAGATCAGTCAACCCGATTCATTCAGGACGAAGTTGTCGATCTGGATGTTGACGAGCAAGTCGTTGAACTCGCTGAAAGCGATAACGTGGAGTATGACTACGTCCTTATTGGACTTGGCACTAAGACCGCATATTACGGTATTCCCGGCCTCGAAGAGCACTCTCTGACGCTGAAGAGCCTCCACGATGCCCTCGAAATAAACCAGGCCATTACGAAAGCCAGTCAAGAAGCGACCCAAGATGAGCCTGCACAGGTCATTATTGGCGGCGCGGGCCTCTCAGGTATCCAGACCGCCGGCGAAATCGCGGAGTTCCGTGATATCCACCGCGCGCCGATCGAAATCCACCTAGTCGAAGCGCTTGAGGAAATCTTCCCTGGAAACGAATCCGAGGTTCAGCAGACGCTACGCGACCTGCTCCAGGACGCCGGTGTCCAGATTCACACGGATAATCCGATTACCGAGGCCAAAGAAGATGTCATCGAATTCGACGAAGGAAAACCCCTCAAGCATGATGTGCTCGTTTGGACTGGAGGCATTACAGGTCGCGATGCACTCAATGACGCCGACCTCGAGAACGAACACAACCGCGTCGATGTGAAGTCAAACTTCCAGACCGACGACAGCCACGTCTTCGCAATTGGCGACTCAGCAATTATCGATCAGGGCGACCAGATCGCCCCTCCGACAGCCCAGGCTGCATGGCAGGCCGCGGAGGTTGCCGGTGAGAACATTGCCCGTGCTATTGAGAACCGACCGCTAAAGACCTGGGAGTTCGAAAATAAAGGGACCGTTATCTCCGTTGGCGAAAAGGCCGTCGCTCACGGTGTCAAGCCCGCATTCGGTGTCTCATTGCCGGTCAACACCTTCGGTGGCACTCCTGCCAAGCATCTAAAGAAACTTATTGCCGCTCGCTGGATCGCCGACATCACCTCTTGGAACGAGGCCCGCAAATCTTGGCCATCACTGTAATCCCAGAAGAGATCAATCGTCTACGCGATCGATACGGTCGGACTGGTCGATCTGTTCACTGATCGCCATCTCTTTGCCACCGACGCCACTTTTACGCAAGTCGTCCTCGATTTCCTCGAGGGTCCGTCCTTTCGTCTCAGGGACGAATGCGTACACGAACACGAATCCGACCGCTGCGATCACCGCGAATACGCCAAAGGCGACAATGGGGCCAAGATCGAACAGCATTGGGAAAAATTGTGCGACGAGGAAGTTCGAGAACCAGAGAACCAGTGTTGTGACACCCATTGCAGCTCCCCGAACGTTGAGCGGAAAGATTTCAGAGATGACCAGCCAGACGACCGAACCGAGGCTAACTGCGTGGAAGGCAACGAACAGCATGAGACTCGCGATCGTGACGGGACCAATAATCCCTCCCATTCCGGGCAAGTAGTACGCCAGGGCGAGGATATTCAACGAGGTGAACATACCGACAAGACCAACGAGTAACAAGGGTCGGCGGCCGACTCGATCGACCAGAAACACGGCAGCAATCGTGAGCAATACGTTAATCGAACCGATGCCAATCGTTCCGAAGAGTGATGCGATGTTGCCGTATCCAGTTGACTCGAGGATTGTTGGGGCGTAGTACACTACTGCGTTGATCCCAACAATTTGCTGGAGAGCCGCAAGGCCGAGACCAACAACCAGAACTGGACGAAGCCATGGTTGAAGCAAGTCCCGGAAGCGCCCCTCGTCGCGTTTCGACATTCGAACGATATCATTTATTTCATCCTCAATATCCGTCCCATTCCTGATCCGGCTTAAAACGGATCGAGCTCGCTGTTCGCGGTTCTGTTCGACAAGCCACCGAGGACTCTCCGGCATGAAAGCGATCCCAACGAAGAGGATTACAGCGGGAAACATGCCAAGTCCGAGCATTAATCTCCATGAGACACCGGCACCGAGAGCTGTGCTTGCAATGATCTGGTTCGTAATGTACGAGACGAGGATTCCACCCGTAATTGCGACATTGTTGAGGGTAACGAGTGAACCGCGGATCTTCGCTGGCGCAATCTCTGAGATATATAGCGGCCCAACTACAGAGGCAAACCCGATTCCGACTCCATCAAGGATTCGCCCGAGGATCAGGATTTCAACCGTGGGGGCGATCGCCATGATGAGTGATCCGACGAAGAAGAGAACGGCTCCCATTAAAATAAGACGCCGCCGTCCCAACCGGTCCGCGAGCCGGCCACCGAAAGCTGCACCAACGATCGCCCCAATCATCGCACCACTGACAACGGTGCCCTGCAAGAAGGAATCCGTCTCAAGCTGAGGGAACGTATCGGTCATGTACAATAGCGCTCCGGAGATAACGCCAGTATCGAATCCGAACAACAAGCCGTTCAATGCAGCAAGCGCAGCTAAGATGATAACGAACGGCCCGGTCTCATCACCTGCGTCCGGCAGGAGCCGTTGGATCAAATTCATCGTTTGGCTAGACCTCCCGAAAGGAGACTTACATCGCCCGAAAGGAGACTTACATCGTTACTCGTACCCACATTCCACACGCTACTGAATACTTGTGCTGCGAGTCGGCGGCCCATGTTGTCAGACCAAGGGGATATCATTAATAAAGACTTCGATTACCCAACGGCTTGTTTCAGGTACGGTTGGAACCGAATCACGCGATTGTGTTTGTGCTTCTCGAATAGTAGACAGGCCCAGTAAGCCGGTCGAATCACGCACTAGAAATAGTAGGTGACTCAACGATCAGGAGTTGTTCTACCCACCTTGTTCCCGAATTTGCCATAGTACCGATCAGGCATGAGGACGGAACCGAACCGCTAATCGACTTGCCTACGAGGCACCTCGAAGGTGGATGAGAACACTTGTAGTTCGAAAGTACGAGCGTTACAGCACCCTTCAAGTTACCAACAGTACGACTTCGCCGTTATTGCTTCAGTCATATCTGTTTGCGTGCTTCAAATACATGCGTGTGCTGACACCGATAGCAACGCTCCAAATCTCACAGAGTAATCGGCCGATCAGGTTGTGATTCTAGCGCCTACCCCTTTCCGGGTCGTTAGAGTCATGCGATCGTGGCGGGCCTGTTTTTACACTCGTATAATCGTAAAGGCCCCGATGAAAAGAGTCACTACGGCGATTGTGATGGCGGAACTGTTTGAAGGATCCAAACAGTATCCTGCCATAAAATCCATAGTCATCGTGGGCTTGAGAAGGATCACTTTCACTGATGTCGCTTTTTTCGCTGAATCGCAGGTTTGGCCGAGACGAAAATTGACAATGAAAACGATCGAATGCACCCGATTCGCTGCTACAGGGAAATCCAAAACCTGTGCAAAGAGCCTGCGATAGTAGGAGAATATCTATCGCTTGTCTGAATTGGTTCGCCGGTTCTCACTTCGCATCACGGACAAACGTGACGGGACAGGGCGCGTTCAGTAGTACGTTTTGTGCCATGCTTCCGAAGAGTGCTTTTCCAGTCGGACTGCGTTGCCGACCGCCGATAATAACGCGGTCAGCGTCACTCTCAGTAGCGATTTCGACGATACCATCCCCTTTATTCTCGGTCGTGGCTCGCACATCGTAATTGATCGCGTTTTCCTCAAATAGACCAATGATCGCCTGGATGACGGACATTTGGGCTGCCAGTTTATCAGGATCGACGTACTCCCCTCCTTTATTAGCGATGTTTTCGACAGTTTCGGTGTAAGACTCCGTATCGAAAACGTGGACAACGATAACCTGAGAGTTATCCGTGACAACCTCTTTAACGGTATCGACAAGGTCGGCGACACGCTCTTCGTCACGTCCGCCGACGGCAAGAACAGCCGTTTCAAGTGTAGGTTTGTCTTCACTACTGGTGTCTGAACTGGTGTCCATATAGCTGAAAGAGACAGCAGTCGGGCGTAAATAACTAACTATGACCAGTAGTATCGTGCTGGTTCAACAAAACCGCGAAATAGATAACAACGCTGAACCAGAAGAGGCGAACCGACATCAGTCGCTGTTGAAGTCACACCACGAATCCAGTCGGTGCCATACTGACCAGCGTAACATTCGAGACGTTTGTCCACCCGTTGGTCATCGTAGTTTAGTACAGGCCTGAGAACAGCCGGTGTTGTCACGAGCTCTAACGGACATCCTGTATCATCATTAGCGCTTTCGCACAGTAGTTGATACGACCCCGTTGTACTTGTCGGGCATCGGGCGGGGAGACACACTATTGTTCGGTTCGGCAGTCGGTGCATCGGGTTATAAGCCCGAATTCAGCTTATAATTCGACGAGAATCTTGATGTGTTCCGTTTCAGGGTCAAGCAGCGGCATGATCCCATCTTTAACGAGATTCTCGAGTGAGATCCGATCGGTTACAAACAGGTAAGTATCGATCGTGCCGTTGGTCAACGAGTCGACAATCGCATCGAACTCGCTCTTGAACAGCCGTGGGGGAGACCCGTTAAAACGTTCACCATCCGCCCCTACCAAGCCGGTTGTCCTCTTCGGGAGACAACCATGATTCACCCCGGATCAGGCATTGAACGTGCGCATGGAGTGTCTTCTCGGATTTTATCCGGTTGTGGTCCTATTCGAACGCATCTGCTAACCGCTCGCGCATAAACTCCCGGCGATACTTCCGACGCTCGGTTTCCGAGAGGTAGTTTTCCAGGACAACGCTCGCGTCGGAGCTTCCCTGGTCGCCCGCGATCACGTCAAGATTCTCGAGTAGCTGTTTTTGGGCATCCATGTACGTCGTATACCAGAACCGTCGACCCATTTTCGAGGTCGGCGTCTCGCCACGGACGGTGACGCCAGCGCGGTTTGCAAGCCGCTGAAACCGCAATTGGACTGTCTCGCCGACGATATGGCCACTTGAGGACGCCGTCGAAGGGAACAGATACCCGTTCCACCCATCATCTCGAGCGCCGAGCATGTCGATTCTATCCGCCAGTTGCTCGCGACCGTAGACTAGCGCGACCGTCCCCGGGCCGTTCTTTCGTTCCTCAAAGTAGATATGTGGATCTTCGCCCTTGAGGACCACCTGAGAAACGTGCAATGATGCGACCTCGTTCCGTCGAAGGCCCCACGCACACAGCGCAAGCACGAGCAGTTCCTCCTCAGAACTCTCGACAGCTCCGTACAGCCGCTGGACGTCCGCACTTGAGAGCGGCTGGTTGTCTTTCTCTTCACGGTTCCAGTTGTACTCCTCGCTGATTCTCGAGGTCGGGTTGAACGCCGCGATCGCTCGACGCTCGAGGTGGCTGTAGAACTGATTGACGTCGCTCAGATAGCGCTGTTTCGAAGCATCAGTCCCAAGATCGGCGTCGAGTTCGTCAAATACCGCCAGGACACGACGAATCTCGGCAGCCCGTTCGGCAGCATCGACAACACGGTCCACGAGGTTGGCTTGGCCGTGAAGTTCGTCGTATAGTTGCGCGTAGGTCGCAAGTCGTGAGCGTTTCGTCGCAACTGTGGTGTCGGCGAGCCCTTGTCGGCGCTCGAGCGTTCGGATGAACGACTCGAGCTCCTCAGTAGTGGTTTCATCATCGATACTCCACGGATAGCCTTCCTCAGACTCATCTAGGTAACCCACAGACTCGAGAAACTCGGAGAAGGTCATCTCATGGTGCTCTCGAAGCGTGTAGGTGAGTCCGCCGTAGCCGACGTCGAGTAGGTCCTGGTAGCTGGGTTTTTCCTCGAGATCGTGACCAGCGCGTCGCAGCTCGAATTCGATTTTGGTATTCCAGAACTCGCGGAGTTCCTCAAGGGATTTGTGTGACCACCGGATCTGCTCGCTACTCACGCGAAATCACCTCGAGAAACCCGTTTTCTCTGTGTTGTGGTAATTCTAAGCGTATCATTTTCGTACGGTTCGCTACTCATGGCATTCACTAAAAACTATCGTGTATTTGGTTGTCGCAACCTGGACAACCAAAATACACAGAATAGGTGCCGGATATGTCCAGAGTGCCATAAATCATATGTGGCTATATAGAACTCCCTGTCTCTGTAGAAGATGCTAACCAGGGTTTAACAGGGCTAAGGCGTTCGATCACGAAGAAGATGGTAATCGATGTACCCGCTATCAAAAGTCAGTCGAGTAATCCAAATCCTTCATCGCGCATTAGTTCAGCAACATCTTCTGGGTTCTCAAATGCGTACTTGAGGGCGAATTCTCTCGCATCTGTTTTTGGAACTTCGTCTGTTTCGAGAGCGCTAGCAAGGGCACTCCGAAATTCGGACTCTTGATCGCTTACTTCCGACCTCAGATGGACCTCGAGCCGATTGTCTCGTTCGTCTCCAACGTTAGACCGACGGACAAAGTATGGGTACCCTTGTGGGTCCTGCTGAGAATCAGTGACAGATGTGGATTGACTGCTAGTCGTTTCTGAGGTGCTCTGTACCTGCTGGGACTGAGGCGTCACTTGTTCAGCGCTGCTCTCGCCATTAGCCTGCGATTTGGACTCTGATTCAGTTTCGGCATCATCGCTTGTTTGGCTGAAATCCAAATTTCCAGATCCTTCCTTCATTAGACCGTCACCTCTGTTTCAACGTCGTCATGAAGATCGAAGGTTCTTTTCTCGTGCCCCTCGATATCAAGTACTAATTCAGGATCAATTTCAGCGTCGAACGTCTCGCTTGCAATAAATGCGGCCAGTTCATAGATGTCCCGGGCTGTCTCAAGTTCGCGGTCGCGAATTCGTCGCTGACCGGGCTCGCTTACCATCTCTCCATCTTTTTCGAAGGTTTTCCAGCGCTCTTCGAGAACCTTGTATGCAGAACCACGCGCTTCCCACATCGTATCCATCAAACTCTCGCGGTCTGGAATCGCAACGGGAGTCGCATAGTTATCTGTGTTTTTGAACCGCTTAGAGTACTGTTGATGAGCGTTGGTCTGCCCGACACCAGAGGGAACGACACACGAAAGCCCAACCTCAATTCCCAGTTGCGTCTCCATGTTCGTGACGAGTTCCTCGAGCCCGTCGAGACTCAGATTGCCTTTTCCAGCTGGTTTGACTGGTGCAACCAGTGTCCGCATAGCATAGATCGCATTGTACAGAAGATCTTCCGCTCGAGCGTTTGGATCGATGAGAACAGCATCGTACTGCTCATGAAGTTGCTGCTCGTTCCATAACAGATCATACAGCAACTCGTACCGTGGAAACTCCTCTTTGGTCATGTTCTTCATCCCTGTCTCATAGGCGATTTTCTGCTCAAGATTAGACGTGAAGTCACCAAGCATATCGTGACTTGGAATTACATCGACCCCTTCATCTGAAGTTTCAATGAGGTCTTCAAATGCCCCATCAGGCATTTCCAGGACGTGCTTTACGAGATTGTCCGCATCCGGATCACTTCGGTGTTCGCCAACGTCAAACAGGGTTGTGAGATTTCCCTCTTGTGGATCGAGGTCAATGGCGCAGACGTCCAGCCCCATTCGCTCTAAACTGACTGCGAGGTTGGCTGTCGTCGTTGTTTTGAACGTTCCGCCTGACTCTGAATAGACGACTGCTGTTATCATCAGTACCAGGTACAGTCACTCATTACTTAAATCTGTGTCAGACATTTGGGGCAGATTATAGGGTCATATAATACTAACAGACACACATAATACATATCTGTCCCAATAGTACATAACATACGTCTGTGGTTTATGTCTGTTACAGAGGTCTGTTATCTTACTCCGTACCTTCTATCTGCTACAGTTATCTGTAATAGGCATCTGTTACAGCCTCTAGAAGCGAATATCCATATTAGGGGTCAGATCACCGGATCCAAGTAGCGTTGATCTTTTCAGGCAGTAATGAGACAAGCACGACGGAACGACCGTCCACACCGAAGTTTCAATCTTTTTCGAGATGGTGGCGGTCTCTTTCTCAATGAAATGACCAATGAGATCTCGTAGCGCGTTGGTTAATCTGTGCGAATCGTCTCGAAGTTGTCCAGGTTAATTACCAAACCGAACATCTCACTCAGCAGAAGCATCCACAACGTCAGCAAGGTCGTAGAGCACAACATCATCTCGAGTCGTGGCCTGCTGGCGAAGATCATCAGTATATCCAGATCGGCTAAACAGAACATACTGTATCGTCGCATCCGCTGGCTCGCCTGACCAACGAACGTGTCCGGCAGTTCGCTCTAGGTCTGCAAGAACACCCTCACTGACAGGAGATGACGTGAACTTACACTCACCAGCGACTAGTCCGTCGTCAGTCAATCCGAGGACGTCCAATTCGTGCTCTTTGAACCACCATTGACCGACAGTATGGAATGGGCGGTCGATCAGATTAGGGAGGGCTCGCTGGCAAAGTCGTTCAAAAAGTGGGCTAACATAATCCGATAGCTCAGGAGCAACAAGCTCGTCGTATGCGTCGTCGCCTAACAACCGAAGCCGATCCTGATTCCCATAGACGAACCGAAACCAGAACCTGAACAGTGGCGCAGAGAGACGATATCGACCTCGCTTTGACGATGTCGGTGATTCAGTTACCGGGATGTGACGTTCAACAAGCCGAAGCCGACGTAGTTTCTGAAGATACGTACTCAGTGACTGGGACTCGACGCCAGCCATTCCAGCGATTTCGTTGGGAGTTCGGCGGCCATGCGCCAAGGCTCGGAGAATACTGAAGTAGGTATTCGGTTGTCGAAGCTCTGTTCGAAGAAGAAATTCCGGTTCAGAGTACAGGAGACCACGTTCTGAGAGAATAGACTGCTGGACATTTGCTGCAAGTGCCTCAGTGGGGTCAATGGTCTGAAGATAGTATGGCGTTCCACCGTAGATCGCCCACGCTATAACAACGGCTTCATCGTCGTACTGTGGGTAGAACTCCTTTGTGTTCCCGACAGAGAGAGGTTTCAGGTCAATAGTTGCTGTTCGACGGCCATACAATGGACTGTTGCCAGCAAGCACTTCATCCTCCATTACGCTAATTGAGGAACCGACAAGTACGAGCGTTATTCCAGTCTCCTGAAGTTGCGTGTCCCAGACTCGCTGAACCCGTGAAGGAAGTGAATCATCTTCCTCGAGGAGAAACGGAAACTCGTCGATAACGACGACTGCATTCTGATCACCTAATGCACCGAGTAGTGCTTCCCAGTCTCGGCGAATATTTTCGAGGGAAGGAAATTGGTCTGTAACTACGTCAACAAACTGCTCGAGTTGATTTTGTGCAGTCGACTCGATCGCCTGGTAGTAGACTGCATCATCCCGGTCAGCAATCGACTGACGGACGAGCTCGCTCTTACCGAGTCGACGTCGCCCGTATAGGACAACGAATTCAGCGCGGTCCGAATTGTATCGGCTCGTTAGTTCCTCAAGTTCCTGTTCTCGATCAACGAACGAGTCCATAGTATGGGTTCATTCGTGTAGAGTATATAGTATCCTGGTTTTGGAAAACCGGATTTTAGAAATCGTGATTTCGGAAATCATGATTTCTATGATCTGATCATGCTGCGACAGATCCTTCCCCGAAGACAGAGACACCTCTATCGATTTGTTCTACCCGGAAGACAATACGGCTGTAGGATGAGATAGGATAGAAATGATTTTCAGATACTATTTAGACCACACCCACACCTCTATCGATTTGTTCTACGCTGGATGAAGGAGGTGGGGACGTGAGAAAACAATAAATTTCATAGAGAGGAGAGAGGTCTGATACCTCGTGCTGTACCCATTTATATACCTATACTCATCATCTTTCCAGAGCAAGCGTTGAGATAGAACAAATCGATAGAGGGGTCTGTCTGAATCTGGAGAGACATTAGGGAAGTAGTAAACGACGACAACTCCAGTGGCGATACACGACTCGATAGCTATTAAATCAGAAAAGGAAGGCAAGCCAGCAGACTTCGTCCCACTAAAACAAATCGATAGGGGTGTGTTCTTCTAGCTAGGCTAGTAACTAGAACTAGAAAGAACTAGAAGTAAGTAGCAAAGATCGACGATACTATAGAATCATTAGCAGAGAGACGATAGGAGGAGGTCGACACCCCTACCCACTCTTAGAAGAAAACAAATCGATAGAGGTGTGAGAGTGTCTCGTTATCTCTACGAGCAATACAACAAAGCACCCTACAACAAATCGTCAGAGGTTCACTGAGCAATAACTGGATCATCCTAGTTTCCAGCCTTTAAGCCCTATAGCTATAGAAAAGAAATCGACAGGGGGAATATTTTAGTACTGGGATTGAGTGTCATTGAATATGCCCACAGATCCCGGTCCCAAAGAAACATCCGAGTCTACGGGTTCTATCAAAGATTTAATCCTCGAGCAAGAAGAATCCGCAACGCTCATCAAGAACCGATCTCTTCTCGAACCAAACGAGATCGTTGACGAAGAGCGTATCGTCGGCCGTGATTCCCAACTCACCGACATCACTCAGCATCTCCGTGTCGCTATAAGGAACGAGCGTCCGCCAAATCTCCTTCTCTATGGCCCATCCGGGACCGGAAAATCACTTATTATCAATGCAGTCTGTTCGAACATCGTCGAACTCTGCGAAAGCCGTGATATTAGATTTGGTGTAATTCAGATGAATTGCCAGAACATTGGCACTCTTGGATCTGCTGTCTACGAATTAGCCCGAAAAGTTGCAAACGATGCTGAAGCAACTGTTGAGGTCCCAGAGCATGGAATTCCGAACAAGAAAAAGTGGCGTGAACTCTATCGTTTGATCAATGAACACTATGATACTGTTGTCTTCATACTTGATGAGCTCGATATGCTTGTCGGTCGTCGAGATAAGGATGAACCTGCTTTTTCTCGCCTTCTCTACCAGCTTTCTCGCGCCAATAGCACAAACGAAATCTCAGCTCAGGTGTCTGTGACTGCCATCACTAACGACACAAAAATGATGGAAAACGTAGGTAGCCGAGCACTGAGCTCCTTCACGCCTGAAGACGTCCACTTTAGTGATTATGATGCCAATCAGCTTCGGGCAATCCTTCGTGCCCGGGAGGACGCCTTTCATGAAGGCGCGCTCAGTGACGACGTAATCCCTCTAGCAGCAGCCTTCGCCGCACAGACCAACGGAGACGCACGGAAAGCAATCGACCTCGTGCGAACAGCCGGATCCATCGCGGAAAAAGCGAGCGCAGACCAGGTTCGTGAGGAACATATTCGGAAGGCTCAGGACAAGGTCGAAAAGAATCGCGTTTTAGAAGTGACTCGTGGAATCAGTACTCAGAAAAAGTTGTGTCTCTTTGCGACGGCTGCAGTTGCTCGCGAAACTGGAACTGGAGCTGCTAAGAGTCCGCATGGGTATCGAGTATATCAGTATCTTACGGGCACTCTTAGTTCTGACCAGTATCACCAAGAGACGTATGTGAACAAAATGAAAGAGCTCACAACGTATTCTCTAGTTGAGACAGAGCGGAAGAGTCAGGGGCCCCATTCTGGAAGTTATCTCGAGTTCACGTTTGGTGAAAATCCAAACACAATTATCGAAACACTGCGAGAAGACTCACGTCTTAATGACGTACATGACGAGGAGCTTCGTGCAGTGGTAAACACCCAGCTATAGCAATAACTCCCCTCGGAACAAATCGATAGAGGTGGGTGTGTGGTGGAAGCCCTGTCCTCTCGAACCTGGGAACAAATCGATAGGGGTGACTCCGATGATTGGGAGCTTCTCACACAACAAATCGATAGAGGTGTGTCTGAAGCTGCTAATTTATCTACTTGAATTCAAATTTCAGTTATCATCTCATGTCTGTCCTCGAGTGCTTGTGCGTCTTCGTCAAGTAGCGCAACGGTGAGATACGGGGCGTACGACTCGAAGTACTCTACAATGGTTGCGATACGTTCGGAATCAATTGCCTCGAGCGAATCGAGCAACATGAACGGAACCGTCTCGTGAACGTCGTGGACCAAATATCCTGCAAGCGCAAAGACGAGCCCAGTAACCTCGCGCTCGCTCTCGCTGAGGTGGTTGATCGAGTCTTCGTAGGCTGTCCCCTCCTCAGTACTGCGGACGATCTTGAGGTCGAACGACGATTTCGTCACTTTGCGTCGGCCTTCGCGAACGTCGCGTGTTGTCTGATCGATCCAGATCCGATCGAGATTACTGTACCCGAGGATCTCTAACAAGCTCTCCATGTGCTCGTTGAACTCCTCGACCGCACTGTCTTCGATTTGATCGATACGGGTTCGAAGATCGGCTAACTCTTCGGTTGTCTTCTCACGCCGATCTTGAAGCCCTTCGCGGTCATCAAGCCGTTCTTCGATCGACGTGATTTTGTCTTCGACATCATCGCGCTCGCTTTCCTTTCGTTCAATCTCGAACTCGAGCTGGTTGACTTCGCGGTGTTGCTCGAGAATGTCCTCGGAGTCGTCGGTCTCGAGGTCATCGATCTCTGTCTCGAGTTCAGTAATCTCTTCTGTGAAGGCTTCCCGATCGTCCGTAAGATCCTCGACGCGGTCACGCCGGCGCTCGATTTCGTCGTCGATCGACTCGAGACGGCGATTGGCTCGCTGATACTCGGATCGATTCTCCTCGATTTCGTTAAGCGTCGCTCGTTTCTCCTCGAGGTCGTCATTGATTTCCGAACGCTCGTTGAGCCGGTCCTCGTATACAGACTGAAGCTGTTCGATCGTAGTTTCGATTTGGTCGGTGGCGACCGAGGAACCACAGGTCCAACACGTGACGGTCCCCGAATCGGCATCGGAGAGTAGCTGGTCGGTAACGGGACCATCATTGTTGTCCGCCTCGCCACCAAGGAACTCTCCAGGATCCTCTAGCAGCTGTTCGTTGAATTGGATCGTCCGCTGAAGCTGCGAAATTTCTTCATTGAGTTCGTTTTTCTCCGTTTGGAGCGTCTCGATTTCAGCTTCGAGGCGACCGAGATTCGCTTCTCCACCTGCTTGCAGCTCCTCGAGGTCGGCTTCGACTTCCTCGTGCTCGTTTTCCAGCGCCTCGATACTCTCGCGTTCGGTCTCGATCCGGTTTCGAACTCGTTCGAGCTCTGAACGCGTGTCCCGAAGCTCATTGAGTTTCTCATCGAGTTCGGATTGTTCCTCACGTCGGGTTTCGACGTCAGTATTCGCAGCTTCGAGTTCTTCTTCAGCAGTTTCGAGTTCGTCGCGGAGTTCTTCGACTTCGTCAATCAGTCGCGTTCGCTTGGCCTCGAGGTCGGGGAGTTAATTCTCGAGGTTATCGAGTTCGTCGAGTTCATTGTCGATCTGGGTTTTCCGCTGCTCGAGCTGCTGGATTTCAGCTTTGATCGCATCGGTATCGACCGGCCGCATGATCAGATCACGGAGGTCGTCACCGCGAGCAACAGCCTGGCGGGCCTCGTTTGATTCGAGCAGGAACGCGAATAGATCCGCGATCTCCGGATTATCGAGATACGGGTCGCCTTCAGTAACGATCGTGCCGTTCCGCCGATGAAGCGTCTGCTGGTAGGTTTCCTCACCGAACTCGAGAGTAGCTTGTCCTTCCTTGCTGTCCGCTTTGAGGCTCGCTTGGTCGCTGCCGAGTGCCGCCATAATTCCCTGGAGCAGCGACGTCCGATTTGTTGCATTACGACCGGAGAGAACGGTCACTCCCTGTTCGAACGACACCTCTGTTTCATCGATGCCCCCGATATTACTGACTGAGAGGCTTGCCTGCTCTGGAGGAGATTGTTCCGTAGCGTGCTGGCTTGTTCTCATAGGTGTAGACAATTGATCCGTAGGTAGGTATTTATTGGTTAGCCAGCGATATGATCCATATCTGCCTTTCTCTGAGATCTGGAGGGTAATTTTGGAGTCGACCTGAATCTATCTGGCTGGGAACCTGTCGGACATCCTTGAGAGTATAGCGAGTTAACCAACAAGGCTAAGAAAAGCCCCGCCGTTGGTTAACCAATAGATGGCCGATCCGCCGAAGTATATCCTCGAGGGCCTCGAGAAGCAGTCACCAGAGACGCTGCGAGAGATCGCCCAAATCGCTACCGAGATGGCGGATAAAAAAGAGCGCCAGCTCGAGGCAGAACTCGAGGAACAGGAGGTTGCCGATCGGCCAAAGGATCTCGATCGTGACGACGCACCATCCAGTGCGACGTTGACCACGAAGGAGATCAACGGGAATCAGTACTACTACTGGCAGTGGCGTGAGGGAGACAAAATCAAGTCAGAATATATTCGGCCAGTAGATCCAAAGCGATAGATCTCATCGCACTTGTACCATGCCTATTAGACGTGAAGAGAATGAGTTGCTACGAAACCGGATATACTGAGCATGGGCTTCAATAGGGTTGGTATTGGGGTTTCACGTCGCCATCTGCAACAATACTTCTGTATTCTTCTCTCCCCTTTTTTGAATTGTATTTGTTTGTCTCAACATCTACTAATCGGTATTTTGCGCTTCCGGTATAGCTACAATGTCGACATTCGAATTTAGCGTTTGCAATGCTCTTGTCTTCAGACATCATTGTCAAATGTGATATGTGTGGCTCTTCACCACAACGTGGACACTCCGCTGGAAGGTGAGCGAACTGATGTCCTTCGCTGACGGTAATTCGATTCGGCTCAGATGTCTTTTGCTCCTCTACCGTTCGTTGAATAGTCTCTGAGATCTCCTTGATAACAGCATCACGCTTCTCTTCATCTTTAGGAAAATCAATACCCTCTACTGTAATCTTCAGTTGATTTTCAGTTGACAAATCGTCACATTCCATGTGTGAGCATCTGGTCCCTAGTATTGTAGTCTTCCGATTGTAATTGTCGTGAAGTACATACCTGTTTAATAAGAGACCTTATACCAGGATATAATAAAAAGAATTAGAAAGAGCTACGGGTTAGTTACTGTAATCGTATGTCTAATATTTCACGAGAGCTACTAATAGACCTGACAAAAACCGATCAAGATGAAGTTCCCTCTAAGACTATTCGTTTGCTGAAAGCTGTCCGAGAAACACGGATGAAAGCTGGCGAACTCACTACTGAATGTGACGTATCTCGCAGTACAGTCTATGATATACTTGCTCCCCTTGTTGATGCTGGACTCATCGACCAGACCAATGATGGGTCTCTTCTGACTGGTGCTGGTGCAATCGTCCTGCGTCTCTTTATGCGATTAGATACACAGGAACGATCTGCACTCGCTCGATTACCAATTTCTTCTTCTCGGAGGGATCTCTTAGATCTGCTTGCAACTCGGCCAGCGACGAAGAGCGAACTTAATGATTGGTGTCAGAATCTCTCATATTCTGCAATTCGACTTGCTACTGACCAATTTCACGAGAAAGGATTAATTCATCTCAATAAGTCACGACAGTACGAACTCACGAATGATGGACGTACTGCCATCGAATGTGAGCGCCGTCTCTTAATTCAGATCGAAACAATTCTTGATAATATCTCGTTTTTTCGTCACACTACAATTTCGTGCGCTAGCTTTCCGGTTCACGCCATCGATGAAACGTGGCTGGTTACAGGACCAAAAGAGTACCCACGAGCGGAGCGAAATGAGTATGTCTCGTTTTTGAAATCGCTTGACCCAACAGAGACCGACCAAATTTGCCTTTTTTCGGCATATTACGACCACGAGATGGCCGAGTTATATCTCGATAGATTTCTGGACGAAGGCGTACAAATCGATATCATTAGTCCGCAGAGCGCACTCTACAATGTACCTACTGCACGGCCCAAAGCACGGTTAGTTCGAAATGCGCTCAAAGCACCTAATCTGAGCTGGCAATTGTGTTCTGAGTCTATCCCAGTTGGATGCACTCTCATCGATCGCGATTATGTTGTCTTCTACCCTCGACAGCCACTAGGTGCGGTTTCTGAATCTGGGACACTTTTTTCAGAAGATCAGGAGGTTATCGAGTGGGCTCGCGAGTTGTTTGCGGCATATATGTCAAAATCAAAGCCACCAAGACAGCAGATTTTACGGACAATCTGGTCTCTCGGGTTTGACCTTCCACCGTAGACAACCAGCTAAAAATTTGCTTACGTGTCAGAGGGTTGTCTCAGATGTGAGTGCCACTGAACAGTGTCCACGCCGGTAACTAATTATCACCTTCTCTTCGTATGAATTGACATTGGATACGATGGCAGTAACGGATCGAAAAAGACAGACAGCAACCTACGATCGAGAAATTATACCCAGAGGAGGGTGCAGCCCTCGGTATATTTCCTTTCAGACTTCTCGAGTGAGTAGTCCGTTTAGAGCACTGGCTAATGATCTCTGTGAGATCGGACGTGTGAGTGAAGCACACGTCCAGGTTTTGTCGCCCATGTTGATTTCCTGGAACGACATATGTATAGACAAATTCCTTCATTAAGGCTCTTGCGGCCGTTGGGAGCCTCTCTGGATAAGCTGACTGGCGACTATCCTCGATATTGTCGAATACTCTCGATATTAAGCGCCGTTACTCCGGACTCGGGTGCAGTCACCTCGCTTCAAATTGGTACCTTGAGCGGTGACTGCCCCCGACGGAGGGCGTCGTTCGGTCTGTGGATGTCCGATCAGTCGCCTTTGAGACGAACCGATTTCGAACACCGATTAGCTCGACGACGGACAGCTCGGCAGCGGTTGCGTCTGAGACTGTCCGTCACCAAGACCTGCAATCATGACGCCATCAAACCTTTCGTATCAACGGAACAAAGGCTTTGCCCCTACAGGAGGCAGCCGATTAGACGACGATACCGCTACGGAACAGCCCAAACAACCAAACAATTACCAGCAAACGGATAGTGGCAACCTCCCGTCCCCTCCTGATGTTGAGGGAGAGGTTACCTGCCATTCGGTAAGTGAAAGCAAGGGCCCGGTCTGTGGCACAGTCAACCGACTCTGTGTCGTACCCCAATTGCGGGTGTTGGAGGAACGAGGTCGGTGTCGTGATGACCTGCAGCAGATGGTGGTCTCGCGATGAGTGCGGGAATCACTGTTCGTCAAAGTGACCTGATCTCGGCAGACGCTCAGATTGGACCTGATGTCGCTTGGACTGCACCCCGACTCCATCGTGAGTTATTCGATTCCCACACCAAGATGGGACAACAACTCATCCATGCAATTGCGACCGTCCTCGAGAATCAGGATGACCCGTATCGCGTACTCGAAGAGATTGGTGTCCATGCGCTCGATGGAACCTACGCCGATCTCTGTATCGGGGCGATGAGCGGGGACAGAGAGGATCTGTGGGAACTCCTTCGTATCAGTCGACAGCTCGGCTCCGGCCAAACGTCACTCGACCTCCGTTCTCCTCGCGGTGACCTTGAGCAAGCGGCAATCCCAATCCTTGCTGCAAGCAGCGTTACGCCTGAGATTGCGATCCGACTCGACGCTCGATTTCTCGACCGGAAGACCAAACATCGTCGCGATGTCCTTGAGCTCTGTCTCGCATTAGCCGAAGGCTGTCGAGTTCATCTTGTTGTGACCGGTCAAGTTGGGAGAATACTGTGGGAGGACCATCGGAACCAACTCCCGGTAAGCGTTACAGAGCCGTTCGATCCACGTACCACACCCTCTCCCGGTACGCCACAATCAGTTGCAGATCGGGTCAAGACTGCACGCAAAACCCTCGACACCGACGGAACAGCAACGGCAGTTCTGCGTGCGCTCCGTCTCGAGAACGCTGAGATGCTCAGTTACAATGCTCTCTCACGAGAGCTCAGTCTTACCGAAGCAAACCGGCGACAGATCGCCCTGAAGCTCGATAAAAAACTCGAACTCGCGGAACGGATCAACTATCCTGACGGGGGACGAGGATTATCGCTCAGACCGGCTGGCCGCGCGTATCTTGACGCACTCGATCAAGAGATCGGTAGACAGCAGTCTCTTCCGGGTACTGCTGCCGACGTTACGTCACCCCCAAAGTCGTCCGACTATTGCCGTGTAACCCTGCGCGCACACGAGGGGGTGGAGGACAGCAGGGCCGATCAACCGACTGGAGACCGGCCCGCCGGTGAAGCAGCGACGGTCGCTTCGGCCGACGACTACGCCCCGAAGCACGTCCAGCCGGTGTATGTGGAGACACCGTCTGCCGAGGCCGCTCGTGCAGCCGCAGAATCCGGTGAAATTGCCCTCGTCGACGCTCCGGCTCAGAGTCTGAAAGGGAGGGACGGAGAAACAGACGCTCGAGTAATAGGCTGGAGCTACGATGGCTCTGGTGAACTCACTGTCTCTGCCACCTACGTCAATCCCTGCCAGTACACGACGTGTATCGCAAGAGCGTTAGCGAGTCACTGGACGTGGGATCGAATCCTTACCGCGGATGTCTTGGAGGAACTCTTCGCGGACACCAGCCGTCGCATCCTCAGTGATGCTCGGAATATCGGCGGTCTCACCGACGAACGCTATGAGAATCCCGAGCGGTTCATCGAGTTCTACAGAGAGCAGGAGGAACTGCTGTGTAAACTCACTCGAGAACTCGCAGCCGGAGACTATACGGACGAGTCAGCAAAACGGAGCGAGATAACGCAGTTCGCTAAAGGACTCGCTGGCTCGATTGTACAGCTGCTCGATCTCGTTGGTGTTGAGCTGAGTCGTGAAGTTCGCCTTCCCGAGTTTTCGCGCAACTGGTCGGGCTCGAAGCGCCGGCGAACACTCTGTCGAACCCTCGCACACAGCTGTGCGATCGAGTCGCTGTACGGTCATCACGTTGCGTATCGGCATCTATACGAACAGCGTGATAACCGTCGCGAAGCGGCGATGGATCTGCGGGTTGATGCTCGCGATCCACTCGGCGAGCTCGTTGGTTCGCTCGTGGTCGTTGGCCCTGGTGTTTCCAGTCTCGAGGATGAGTTACGATCGGCACTCCGCTCTCCAAGTAATCTCCACGACGACGCCCCGGAAATCGCGGTTCGGATTCCCGTTCGGACAGCCACCACGCGGAGTATCGTCGCTCAAACTGTCCGCCGAATGTGCGACCGAAAGCATCTGGAGCCGACCCGTGAAGCTGTGTCGTTGTTTCACGGGCTTCTCTCAAGTGGCTACGACGTGGCTCGAGCGATGTACTACGGACTAGAACAGGAGGATCGGTGGCGGGAGATACACATCGACGAAGTTCGGCGTTCGCTGGCCCATCTTGACCCTGATCGGCTGCTATCAGAGACTGATGTGACTCCCACTATGCAAAAGGCGTTGAGCGTATTGTTCGGGGCTGATTATCCGCTCTCCGGAGCTGAAATCGCTCGTCGAGCAGGGATCTCCTCTGAAAGCTTCCGGCAGAACCGGAAAGGGTTCGTCCTCGCCGATTTGTTACGCGAAGTCCCCGAAGGATGGCGGCTATCGCTGTCGTTCGCTGATGAACGATACGGAAGGGACGTCCTTCCGTGGCTTTTCGTTGATGAGCCGAAGGAGCAACCGCACCTTCCGTCGCTTGATTTCCGGACACCGATGGATGTTCTCTACGAACTTGCAACGTCTCTCGTCGATAAGCCTGCTCGATTCGGCGATCCCGATGATGTTCTCTATTGGGGGTTCTCGCTCCCCCCTGATCCAGAGGGGGTTATCGATCATCGACAGTCAGCTCTCGAAGCGTTGTGCAAGGAGTGGTCGTGGCTCGATGCAATCCTGCCGATGATCAAAGCGGCGTGTGAATCGCCGGAATCTGATCCTGCGTCTGATCCGGTACTGATGGGATCGACTGTTTCTCAACAACCGCTTCTACAAACTCCCGGAGAGAGAGCGTGATGCTCTCGATAACTGCCCGGTCTGTACATCCCAAATCACGGCAACACGGATCCGGTCGTGCTCGAGTTATCGAGACTACGTTTGGCTGCAAGACTGAAATAGTAGAAACATTGGCATTTATAGTACCTACATACGTGCTTGGTGACACATGACAGGCCCACAGGACTCAATCGAGATTGAAAACGTAGTCGTATCATCCGGCATTGGGCAAGAACTCGACCTCCAGAGCGTCGCAATGGACCTTGAGGGAGCTGACTACAATCCTGAACAGTTCCCGGGTCTTGTTTATCGTACCACAGACCCCATATCTGCTGCCCTGATCTTCCGTTCCGGGAAGACCGTATGTACTGGTGCCAAAAGCGTTGAGAACGTCCACGAGAGTCTGGAAATCGTTTTCGAGGAACTTCGTGACCTGCACATTGAGGTTGAAGAGGATCCAGAGATCATCGTTCAGAATATCGTCAGCAGTGCCGATCTCGGGCGAAGCCTCAATTTGAATGCGATCGCGATTGGTCTTGGTCTCGAGAATATCGAATACGAACCAGAGCAGTTTCCGGGACTGGTTTATCGACTTGACGAGCCTGATGTTGTTGCTCTCCTCTTTGGCTCCGGAAAACTGGTTGTCACTGGTGGGGAGGAGGTTGACGACGCTAGACAAGCTATCGATGTAATTGTCGAACGTCTCGAGGACCTCGGTCTACTCGAGTAGTATCACCCAAGTCGCCCAGTGGTCTTGGGCATCCCATTTCGAGTCGTTTTGACATTGAAGTGAGCTGCGATTGAGAGTGGATTACTGAAACAGTCAATGATCTGGTCACAGTTCTCAGATCTCGATGGAATTTCCATAGTCGTGTCTGGTACTGTCGGTCCTACATTGATCGGAGATGTCTTCCCACCCATGAATAACCCTTAAGTAACATATTCATGAGGAAGACTGAAGGAAGAAACGGTCTTACCAACTACTGACAATGGATCGCAGAAATGCACTTTTGACGTTCACCGCTGGTACGATCATCACGCCTCTCTCCGGCTGTCTCGATTTCGCTGGTCTTCGTCCGGATAGGGATACTGACCAAGACTCAAACGGCATCGAGGAGAATTCGGTCGCCGATAATCACGAAAATGACCAGCAGACCGACGAACTGAACGACGACTCCGAGGTAGATTCGAACACTGGAGCGGATGATGAGTCCGATGCTAACGATGAGGTGGATGGCGATAAGTCACTGGGTCCCGACGAGGTTGAGCAGCGCGACGCAGGTGAAGATGTCCTCGAGTTCGGCGCTCTCCAGATCATCGACTACGAGGAGCAGATTGAGGAATTCGAATATGATGAGCAAGTCAGCTATACGGGAGCGGTCAAGAACGTCGGTGACGAAGCGTACGGATCGGTGACGATTGAAGTGAGAGTCTACGACGAAGACGATGACGAGTTAGGAAGTCACCGCGATCTAACGCCTGAACTCGAGGGGGGCGAAACGTGGCGTTTCGAGATTGCACCCCATAGCCGACCTGAGGAGATCACCGATCACGACATCGCTGTGACAGGCGAACGGTGAGTCGCTAAACTCATTCTACCCTTGGTCTTGATTCTGCCACTGCTCCTGAAGTAGGAGGACGTTGTCGCGGATCGCTTCGACCCATTCATCGAGTGTGTCGTACTTCTCGTGAGGGTCATAAAGGATACTTCGCAACTGCTCGTTTTCTTGCTCGAGTTTTTCTACACGCGCTTCGAGGTCGTCGAATCTGCGTCGGACTGCTCGCTCCTCGATTGGGGTCAGTTCGTATCTCTCTTGGGCCTCGCTGAGGACGTCTCTCCCTATATCAGCTATCTGGTATGTGTATCCCTCTTGTGGAACTTTTCCGTCGGGTCCAGTGTCAGTTCGATCGACCAGATTCTGTGCCATCATCTCGCGAAGGTGGTGGTTGATCAGGCTCGAGTCGAGTTCGGTGTCCTGGGTGATCAGTGACTTCTGGACGGTACCACCTCGAGTCCGAATCGACATGAGAATCCTATGTCGCTTTGGCGAGAGATTCTTTGCAATTTCCCACGGCTCATGATTCTGTGCCATACCTACGTATCAATACCTCTAGTTATAAAACCACATGTGATTACATACAATTCCGGGTTACCGACTACATATAGTCCGGCTACCCCCACAACGCTAATCTCGAGCAGGCCGCGTTGAGGCTCCGCGACTATAGCCTCGAGGGAGTATCAACGAAGCGAGAAGAGAGTGAAACATCGACTAAGCTATAGCAGGTCAAATCTCAACCAAAGCGGTAGAGCGCCAACAGCAGAATGGACATCGAGGAGCTCAGTAAGGAGTGGAGGGCAACGAGCAATAGCAGTGTGGACTATCACCTCGAGAGCAAGGGAGACTATCTGACTGAGCACCAGCAAAGTGGACTATCAACGAGCTGGTATATAGGTGGACTCTCACCTCGAGTGTAGGCATGCGATCCTGGGTAATCTGAAGGTAGTGTCTGGGGGTCAACTCTGGCTATAGCATGGAGAGCGAGCACGGAGCGAAGCGGAGTGCGAGCGGCCAGTCGGTAGTGGTGTGGCGCGGTGCTGACTGGGTCGGTCGGTGTCGATCGCTGGCTCGAGCAGTAGTGGCTGTTGCAGTCCTCAAGTTCACAAATTGGTTGAGATCCCGAAAGAACCATCACTTTGAGGTATGATTATAGTCTTATGAAAGACTCATATACGCGTCGTCACTTTCTTCGAGGTGGTACGGCGACGTCAGTGGCGCTGATAGCGTCTCTGGCAGGATGTATGGCCTTTGACGGTGGGTCCTCCATGGGTGAAGGGAACCCAGCCAACGCTGGAGCGACGAACATCGACACGGGGGTAACAACGGTGATCGACCCGGCGGCCTACGAGGACCGGTTCAGCAACGTAGTGGACATCACCGACGATCCCTACAATGCGGATCCGACGGGGGAGGAGGCGATCGACGATGCCCTAATGATGGCTTGGGAGGACGACACGCTGATCGTGTTCCCACAGGGGCAGTACAAGATGAATCAGGGGTTCCGTCGGACCGGCTGGCGAGATGTTGGTCTAGTCGGACAGAACGCCGTGATTCGGCACGGTGAAGTCGACGCGATCAACGGGCATACGGTCGATGAAGGAGAGTACCGCGGCGGGACGATGCTGTTTCGAATCGGGACGATGAGCCAGCCTCACCAGGGCGAGTTCGTCTTTGGCGGGTTCATCTTCGACTGGGCTCGAGAAAACGCGGGAATGCGGGGACTGTATGCGATGATCAACGACCGGGCGGAGATTCGCAATATCGCGTTCAATGGCGTCCATGATCTTGGCTCTCATGGAAACATGCGAGTCGCGACGACGTCTCGAGACGCCTTTGCGTTGGTCGATTCGGTCGATATGAGCGGCGGCGGGATGCACTATCATGATACGA
>NZ_JARUKW010000024.1 GCF_029688845.1 Natronococcus sp. A-GB1
CTGGGACTGATCGTCGACTCCAGCCCGCAGTTTCCCGACCCCGAGGCGGCGAGTGTCCTGCTCGAGGAGGGGATCGCGCCGATCGCGGACGTCTCGATCGACGTCGAGGAACTCGTCGACCGGGCCGAGGAGATCCGGGAGAAGCGCGAGCAGTTCGCCCGTCAGATGCAACAGCTGAGCCAGGAGGAAAGCTCCCAGGCCCAGCCGCTGCGGATGTACCAGTAGCGACGACTCGGCTCGAGCGGGGTATCAATGCAGTATCGCGGTTTCTGTACTCGGTCTGGGCCGTGAACCTGGATCGAGTGAATCGTTACGTAGAGGGTGCCCACGTACCTTTTTCCGCCTCGGGATTCCTCACTGCGTTCGGAACCGCTCGGCGCAAAAATCTACGCTAAAAAGGCCGCTCGCTTCCCGCTGGTCGCTCGCGGGTGCTGCGCTTGTGATACTACCGCGGTGGTACCGCCTTCGCCTATACGTATCGGCCCCGAGGACCGACTGTCCACCGAAACGTGGACGGTCCCGGCCGTCCGAACACATCACCACGAGTTTGTCGGTCGTTTCATTCCGTTTGTCGGTTACGTGATACAATTCGTTAGAGTCCGAGCGATCCTCGTTCGAAGGTGACGAGACCGACCTGACGGCGGTAGTTCTTTCATGGTATCCGCTCTCGTACGACATGAATGACGTACTTCGTTACGCTCGAGGGGGAGACGTACGAGGAGGCGCGCGAATCGTTCTCGTGGGACGTCCCCGACGGGTTCAACGCGGCAGTCGACCTGGTGGGAAAACACGACGACGGCGAGCGGATCGCCCTCCATCAGGCCTTCCCCGACGGGCGACGCGAGCGCTACAGCTTCGACGACCTCGATCGGCGCTCGAGCGCCGTCGCGAACGCTCTCGAGTCGCTTGGACTGGGGTTCGGTGATCGGGTCGCGGTCGTCGTCCCCCAGAAGCCGGCGAACGTCCTGACCCACCTCGCGTGCTGGAAGCTCGGCGCGGTTTCGTTGCCGCTGTCGGTGCTGTTCGGCACCGACGCGCTACGCTACCGGCTGACTGACAGCGAGGCCCGGATCGCGGTCGTCGACGTCTCCCAGTGGGAGACGATCCGCGAGGTTGCGCCCGACTGCCCCGACCTCGAGGCCGTCCTGGTGGTCGACGGCGAGCCCGAGATCGAGGGCGGGACCGTCGGCGACGCGTCCGTCTCCCGATTCGAGACGGCGATCGACTGGCGGGACGACGATCACGAGGTCGCGGAGACAGACGTCGACACGCCCGCGATCGTCATGTACACCAGCGGGAGCACCGGGAAGCCGAAGGGGGTGCTCCACACGCACGGCGTCTGGCTGGGTCACTGTCCTGCCTTTTCGATGTACTTCGAGCGCGACCTCGAGGGCACGTACTGGACGCCCGCCGACTGGGCCTGGATCGGCGCGCTGGGGGATCTGGTCTTTCCGGCCTGGCACTACGGTCAGCCCGTCGTCGGCTTCCCGATGGGATCGTTCGATCCCGAGACCGCGTTCGAACTGCTCGCGGAGTTCGACGTCACCGGTTCCTTCCTCCCGCCGACGGCGATCCGGATGCTGATGGACGTCGACGACCCAGCCGAGCGCTACGAGCTCTCCCTGCGGGCGATCTGTTCGGGCGGCGAGCCGCTCACCCCGGAGATCCTCGAGTGGGCCGAGGCCGAACTCGAGGGGACGGTGGTCAACGAGCTGTACGGCCAGACGGAGGCCAATCTCCTGGTGACGAACTGCCGTGAGTGGTTCCCCGCGAAAGCGGGCAGCATGGGGAAACCGGTGCCCGGTCACGAGGTCGCGGTGCTCGACCCCGAGACGGGCGAGCGCGTCGGGGCGGGCGAGGTCGGCGAGATCGCAGTCCGGCGGGGCGACGACCCCGTCGTCTTCACGGAGTACTGGAACGACCCCGAGAAGACTGCGGCGGCGACCCTCGAGCGGGGAGATGGCGACGAGCAGCGTACTGGGGTGCGGTCCGAATCGGACGGGACGCCCGAGGGCCAGGCCTGGCACCTGACCGGCGACCTCGCCGAGCGCGACGCGGAGGGGTACCTCTGGTTCAAATCGCGCGACGACGACCTCATCATCACCAGCGGCTACCGGGTCGGTCCCCGCGAGGTCGAGGAGGCGATCCTCGAGCATCCGTCGGTCGCGCAGGTCGGCGTCGTCGGGGTGGCCGACGACCGTCGCGGCGAGATCATCAAGGCCGTCGTCCAGCCCGCGGCGGGGACGGCAGGGTCCGAGGCACTGCGCGAGGAGATCCGCGAGCTGGTCCGGGACCGACTGGCCGACTACGAGTATCCACGAGAAATCGAGTTTCGCGAGGAGTTACCGCAGACGACGACGGGAAAGATCAGGCGGTCGGAGCTTGAGGAAACGTAGCACGGCAGCGGTCGTACGGGTGGCTCGAGTGCGGGGCGTCGTGCCGGGAGAGTCGGGTTACTCGTTGGGCGAGTAGTTCGGCGCCTCGTCGGTGATCACGACGTCGTGGGCGTGGCTCTCTGCCTGGCCGGCCGAGGAGACCCGGACGAACTCGCTGCGTTCTTTGAACTCTGGCACCGTCGCGGCGCCGACGTAGCCCATGCCGGACTGCATGCCGCCCGCGAGCTGGTGGAGTTCGGACTTCAGGGTGCCCTTGTACGGCGTCGCGGCCTCGACGCCCTCGGGGACGTAGTCGTCTTCCTCCTCGGGCTCTTCCTTGAGGTAGCGGTCGGCGTCGCCGGATTTCATCGCGCCGACGCTCCCCATGCCGCGGTACTGCTTGTACTTCTTGCCGTTCATCGTGACGACGCGACCGGGGGCCTCGTCGGTGCCGGCGAAGTACGAGCCGAGCATAACGGCGTCGGCGCCGGCGGCGATCGCCTTGATCGCGTCGCCGGAGTAGCGGATGCCGCCGTCCGCGATGACGGGGACGCCGTGTTCGCTCGCGACGTCGGCGACCTGCGCGACGGCGGTGATCTGGGGCATGCCGGCGCCGGAGACGACTCGCGTAGTACAGATGGAACCGGGGCCGATACCGACCTTGATCCCGTCGGCGAACTCGACTAACTCCTCGGCGGCCTCCTGGGTGCCGACGTTGCCGACGACGACGTCGGCCTCGACGGATTCGCTGATTTCGCGGGCGCCCTCGATGACGTTGCGGTTGTGCGCGTGGGCGGTGTCGATAAACAGGATATCGGCGTCGGCCTCGTCGGCGGCCTCGGCGCGCTCGTGCTCGAAGGGGCTGACGGCGACGCCACAGCACAGTCGGCCATCCTCGTCGCGGACGGCCTCCTTGTACTCCCGGCGCTGGAGGATGCCCTGCATCGTCACCAGCCCCACGAGGAGGTTTTCGTCGTCGACGACGGGAACGCGCTCGATCTTGTGCTCGTACATCAGGTCGAACGCGTCTCGGGGGTCGACGTCCTCGTGAACCGTGATGACCTCGTCGGTCATCGCCTCGGTGACGAGGTCGTCCTCGTTGACCTCGAGGTGGGGCCGGATGTCCGTACTCGAGATGATTCCCAGTACTTCCCCGCGCGTGTTGACCACGGGGGCGCCGCCGACGCCCTGGCGGGCCATCTGGCCGTCGATCTCGCGGACGGTCATCTCGGGGTCAGCCGTGACGACGTCCTCGTAGGGGATGACGAGTTCGTCGGCTCGCTTGACGCGGCCGATCTCCTCGACCATCTCGTCGACGTTCATGTTCCGGTGGATGACGCCGAGGCCGCCGTGGCGGGCCATCGCGATGGCCATGCCGCTCTCGGTGACGGTGTCCATCGCGGCCGACAGAATAGGGACCGAGAGCTCCACGGAGCGAGAGACGTGCGAGGAGAGATCGGCGTCGTCGGGTTCGACGCGACTCTCCTTGGGACGGAGGAGGACGTCGTCGAACGTTAGCGCTTCCGGTACCTGGAGTTTCGAGGAGTACGGCTCGTGCTCGGGAGCGTCGTTCGCCATGTAAACTGTCCGAAAGCGTCGGCAAAAAGCGTTGCGAGACCGGGGCGGGGTTGTCAACGGCTGTCGGTGGCGGTGAGTGGTGATTCAGGCCGGCGAATCGCCACCCGGCGTGTAGAACCACACAGTCCGGGAACGTGCACCACACATTCAGATCAATTCATCTTTGTCAGGATCTGGGCGTTATTGGCTGAGATACGCCGAGTTGTGCAATCGCTTCTCACGCAACGTTTATTGACCGGCCAGTAGACCGTACGTGTATGAACGCTGTGAGTTTCAACAGCTCCCGACCCGTTGGCCAGACGAGCGCTGCCGCCGTCGCCACCAAAATTTTCGGGAACTTTACAGCTAAACTCACAGCGCGGGGCCTCTCGATGGACTGGCTCGCCACGCCCTCGTGGCACTCTCGTTCACACCACCCATCGGCCTCGGGTCACGGCCATCGATCCTAAGCGATGAGTGCATCCCAACACCCGATCGCCCTCCGGCTCGAGAGCCTGGTGGGCGGCGATACGAAGCTGTTAGCACTCGTCATGATGCTCCCGCTGATCGACGGGATCTTTCCGGCGTTGATCCTCGCGGGCGCACTCGACGACCCCCTCGGAGCCGTGCAGATCGGCCTGTTGATCTTCGGAGGCAGCGCCACCGTTGCGGTGATCCTCGCCGAGATGAGCGGAACGCCCCGTGAGCAGATCAAGATCGTCCTGCTGGTCGGCGTTCCGCTGATCCTGCTGGCGGCGGTGCAGGCCGCGCTGGCGCCGGCGATCGACACCGTGCTCAACGAGGCTGTCTTCGAGCGGTTCGCGGCGGTCGTCATCCTCGCGATCGCGGCCAAAACCGCGAGCGCGACGATCGGCGAGTACCTGCCAAGCCCCGCCGTGATCGTCGGACTGGGCCTGCTGGCGAGTCTTGAGCCCGCCGGCGCGGCGTTCATCGTCATGGACGACCCTGCACTGGTCGCGAACGCGACCCTCGCGGCAGTCGTCGGCGTCGCGTTCGCGCTGGGGGTCGCCATCAGCGGCCCGTACCTGCGCGAGTACATGGATATCGACCGGTTCCGCTTCGGCAGCGCCGTCGCGCTGGGCCTGCTGCCCCTGTCGCTTTTGGGGATGGCGTTCGGCCAGGCGCCGCTGGCGGCGCTGCTGGTCGCGGCGGTCTTCGCGATCGACATCCCGCTCGAGCGCGACGACGACTCGTCCTCGCAGTCGAACTCGAGCGAGAGCGCGCCGCGGTTCTCGAGCCCGTCGCCGTCACCCTCGCCGTCGCCCTCGGCCGAATCGGCGCCGGCGGTCGGCACCGGGCCGCTGTTCAACCCCGGCGGCGCGAGTTCGAACTCGAGTTCGGGGCTGGGGTCGTCGGCGTCGACCGACGGCGGCCAGGACCAGTCGGCCGCGGAGTCCGTCGAGGACGAGGACTCGAGTGACGATTCGCTCGAGGACGAGGACAGTCCGTTCGACGACGACGAGGAGGAACGCGCCCCCTGGCTCTGAATCGGGGGACGGAGCGCCCGAATCGAAACCACTTTAGGGTGGATCGCCCAACGTAGACTCGAGGGGTCGTGGCCAAGCCAGGCATGGCGACTGACTCCAGAGGCACCGCGCCCGGGACGACACTCCAGACTGATATACTGATCGGACACCTGATCAGTGTCCGTGTGATGACCCTCTGGAGTTCCGAGGCGCGCCGGAGATATCAGTCGATCGGGGGTTCAAATCCCTCCGACCCCATATTCTCGCGACGAACAACACCGTGAGTCGCGAGTATTGGATGAGGGGGGATTTGAATCAGGGAGCAGCTTTGCTGCGACCGTGGTTCAAATCCCTCCAACCCTCTCTGAGCATTAATCTATAGAGGCTTTCTCGAGTTCTCGGTACGTCTTACAACAATCTACTGGCGGTCGAAGCCCTTATCGATGTATTCTATTGATCACGATCGACCAGGACTGCGAGACTCCGAAACTGCGGATCAACACGATTCTTTCCGATTGAAGTCGAGTATTTCGAAAATACGTAGTAGATCACCGCCAAAGGCCTCGAGAAGAAGTCGAAGTCAGGTAAGGATCAGACACTAGCGTAAAAACCGCACTTGTACCGACCACTTTCACATAATCTCAAGCTAATCAGTAAGGAGAACAATTTTTGATTAGTGTTGATGAATACGTCACCTCGCATTAAATACGGTTAATAAGAAGAGGTCAAAACTCAATAGGAAAGCTCTTTGATCAGTGTTTCACCTGATAGAATGATGCCTGATCAGGAACTACTGTTTTCGCTTCTTCAATTCGTTGCCCTTGTTATTCCTGCAGTTGCAGTAATAATACAAATAATACAGAGGTCTAATGATAGTAGCGCTTCTGGACTTATTAGAGTACTAGAATGGGGCCTCTTATTAATATTCATAGGCGGACTAATCATAATATGGCAATTGATACTTATAGTCGATCAAATATATGTCCAAGTTGGTATTGGATTCATATTTGGATCTCTTCTTTTCGTATCATTAGCTCTCATTTGGAGGACAGCACCACTTGATATTGAACCATCTGTAGATTCGTTTAGCGACTTATGGTCTCTCTCCAAATCTGTGGTTGGAATAGTTGGTTCATTTTCTATTCCTTTCCTTATAGTGGTGGCCACATTTTACTTTTCAGACCCTTGGCTAGCTCCAATCCTTAATATTGGACCTGTTCAAGAATCAGAGGTATTAACGCCCTCTCTTGTTCTCGCAGTAATTCTATTCCCAATATCAATAAGGATTGTATTTTATTTGATTAACGTGGGGTATGTCACAAACCATTCCACGACAGACATGCTCTCCGAATCTATTGCTGCGTCAATATTGTTTGTTATAATATATCCGTCATTCATAATACCAGTATTCGTTCTAGCACAAATTATCTACTACGCTGGGAACTATGTAGTTGAAATAGATTCGGCAAGTCTCATTTTTGTATTCCCTCATTTATGGACTGCTTTCATGATACTTATAATGTTCATGACGGACTTCTGGGGAGAAAAAGAAGACGAAGGTCGAATTATGTCGGACGATGACTAATACTTTCAGAATCCAGCCTCTGAACGATTAAAATGTTCGTTATTGGGGCAAATATTAACAAATCCAATTCGCTACGTACTTGCAAATCTTGTACATCAGCGGCGCCATCTTCTGCCGCGCCTTATAGCCCTGTTTTCCGCTCGCCGACGACGAGAACTCGTCGCTGATGAACAATTTCGGTCGCTGACTGTGCTCGAGCAAAGTGCCCCCTTACTCACAAGCTCGATCTCGAGCAACACCTCCCAAAAGAACCACTCCTCGAGCATCCAACCCAAAACACTGAACACGCCCACCACCAGCAAACAGGCATGAGCTGGGACGTCGACTACGAGAACGAGGACTCGATCGCGCTGGCCCACGAGGACGGCTTCGTGCTGTTCGCCAAGCGGGGGATGGACCAAGGCGACCACACGAACTGGACCCTCGAGCTAACCGACACCGACGACGGGACCGAGTTAGTCCAGGAGACCCACCGGATCTCCAACGAGCAACACCTGTGGTCGGTGATCGAGAAGTACACGGATCTGTACCCGGCCTAGCAAGGACTCTCGAGTCCCTCAACACTCTCGAGTCCCTCAACACTCTCGAGTCCCTCAACACTCTCGAGCCCACCTTCACTCCCTCGAGCACACTGCCTCCCCGAGAATCAGTCCGCGTCGACGGAGACGCGCTCGACGTTCGTCGACCCGCAGCGGGAACAGCACTGCTCGGCCGACTCGGTCAGGATGGAGCCACAGTCCTTGCAGGTCCCGCGGGCCGTGTCGCCGATCCGTGCTCCACAGAGCGAACAGACCCGTCTGGTTCCTCGGAACTGGGCGCCACAGTCCCGACACGCGTAGACGCTTTTCATGACTGACTGCAGTGACATTCGGTGTCTCGACACAAGGGCGTTTCGTCCGCCCCATTCACTCGTTCAACACAGTTTTTATTTCCTAATATTTCAAACGTGATAGAGGGCTGAAAATTGCAGAGAGTTTATGCTTGGCGCGATAGAATTACTGCTGAGATGGCGCCATCAACTCGTCGGGGGAACGAAACGACGACCGACGACTCGAGTCGGTACGAGGCGGTCGCCGACCTCGCACAGCGTGCCCTCGCGGACGACGACCTCGAGACGATCCTGCAGGAGACGACGGGTGCCGTCGCCACCGTGATCGACGCTCGATCGCTGGCGGTCCTCGAGCGGCTTCCGGGGGGGAGCCGCGCGACGATCCGCAGCCACGTCGGCCGCCACCCGGCGGGAGACGAGGCCGGAACGGTTCCCGCGACGCCCGAGAGCTGGGTGGGGATGGTACTCGAGCGAGGAGTCGTTGCCGTCGACGACCACCGAACGAGCGACGTCGACCCCCCAACGAAACGCGAGCCGGGAAGCAGCGTCGGGATCCGAATCGACGCCGACGGCGAGGCCTGGGGCGTTCTCGAGGCCCACGCAACTAACCCTGGGGCGTTCGGCGACGCGGACGTCGCCTTCCTCGAGCGTATCGCCGACGTGCTCGAGACCGCACTCGAGGCGGACGCGAGGCGACGGCAGCCGGACGCCGACTCGAGGATCGAGGACGGACGGGTCCTCCGCGCGGTCGAGACCGCACGGGAGGGGATCGGCGTCCTCGAGTCCGGCGGCGAGTTCGCGTACGTCAACGAGGCCTACGCCGAGCTGTACGGCTACGAGCCCGCGGCGATGTGCGGGATGCACTGGGAGGAGGTCCACCCGCCGGGGATGATCAGGCGGATCTACCGAAAGGTGTTCCCGCAGCTCTCGACGACCGGCGTCTGGGCCGGGCAGACGGTCGGACTGCAAAGCGATGGAACGCGATTCCTCAAGGAACACAGCCTCTCCTCGACGGCCGACGGCGGGATGGTGTCGATCGTCCGGGACGTGGTCGAGCGCCGACGACTCGAGTCCGAGTTCGAGGAGATCTACAGCCGGATCACCGACGCGGTGATCGGGCTCGACGTCGACTGGACGTTCACCCACGTCAACGACCGCGCCGCGGAGCTGATCGGAATCGAGGACCGGGAGCTGCTGGGCCACTCGTTCTGGACGGTGTTTCCCGACGTCGACGAGACGTTCGAGACGGAGTTTCGAACCGCGATGGAGAGCCAGGAGCCGACCTCCTTCGAGGAGTACGTACCCGCCCTCGAGTCGTGGCTCGAGGTCAGCGTCTACCCCTCCGAGACGGGACTCTCGATCTACCTCCGGGATATCACCGACCGCAAGACCGCCGAGCGCGAGCTTCGGGAGAGCAACTGGGCGCTCCGGCGGCTGTACGAGATCACCGCCGATCCGGAGCGATCGTTCGAGGAGAAGGTCACCGAGCTGCTCGAGCTCGGTCGCGAACGGCTCGGCCTCGGGGTCGGGTTCGTCGCCAGCGTCGACACCGAGGCGAATCAGTTCGAGGTCGTCCACGCTACGGCGGACGACCGGGTTCGACCGGGGAAGACGGCGCCGCTGTCGGAGACCTACTGCCGGCAGACGATCGAGACGATGGAGCCGTTCGTCCTCACCGACGCGCCCGCCCAGAGCTGGGACGACGACCGAGCCTACGAGCGGTGGGGGTTCGACACCTACGTCGGCTGCGAGATCCCGGCGAGCGACGGCACCCGGACGGTCTGTTTCGCCGCCGCCGACGCCCGATCGGAGCCGCTGACGCCGGCCGAGCGAGGGTTCGTCGAGCTCGCGGCCCAGTGGCTCAGCTACGAACTCGAGCGCCGCCACCACCAGTCCGAACTCGAGGAGCTCGTCGGCGAGCTCGAGGCCTCGAACGAGCGCCTGGAGCAGTTCGCCTACGCCGCCAGTCACGACCTCCAGGAGCCCCTGCGGATGGTCACGAGCTACCTGCGGCTGATCGAGGACCGCTACGGCGACGAGCTCGACGCCGACGGCGAGGAGTTCCTCGAGTACGCCGTCGACGGCGCCGACCGCATGCGAGAGATGATCGAGGGGCTGCTCGAGTACTCCCGGGTCGACACCCGCGGGGACTCGTTCGAGACCGTCGACCTCGAGTGCGTTCTCGAGGCGGTCCGATCCGATATCCGTGTCCAGATCGCGGAGTCAGACGCCGAGATCACCGCCTCGCCGCTGCCCCGAGTTCGGGGTGATTCCGGGCAGCTGCGCCAGCTCTTCCAGAACCTCCTGAGCAACGCGATCAAGTACAGCGGCGACGACCCGCCCAGAATCGACGTCTCGGCCGAGCGCTCACGGGCCGACGGCTACTGGCAGGTCGCCGTTCGCGACGAGGGTGTCGGGATCGATCCCGAGGAGAGCGAGCGGATTTTCGACGTGTTCCAGCGCCTGCACGGCCACGACGAGCCGGGAGCCGGGATCGGGCTCGCGCTCTGTCAGCGGATCGTCAAGCGCCACGGCGGCGAGATCCGGGTTGACTCCGAGCCGGGCGAGGGGTCGACGTTTACCGTGACGCTACCACCCGCCGGGAACGCGACGGCCGAACCGTAGCCGTCTGTCGCCGGGTTTTTATTACGGTTCGTCGAACCCGAGGCTATGAGCCGAGATACCGTTCGACTCAGCTGGAACGAGGACGAGACCGTCGCGACGCTGACCGTCGATCGCCCCGATGCTCTCAACGCCCTGAACGTCGAGACCCTCGAGGGGCTCGGCGATGCTATCGACGAGGCCGAAAACGAGGGTGCGCGCGCGCTCGTCCTGACGGGGGCCGGCAACGACGCGTTCATCGCCGGTGCCGACATCAGCTACATGCAGGACCTCTCGAGCCCGGAGGCCCAGGCCTGGGGTGAGCTCGGCCACTCGGTCGCCGACGCCCTCGAGACGTTCCCGGCGCCGACGATCGCGGCGGTCAACGGCTACGCCTTCGGCGGGGGCTGCGAGATGGCGCTGGCCTGTGACCTACGTGTCGCGAGCGAGTCGGCGCTGATCGGCAACACGGAGATCGACCTCGGAATCATCCCGGGCTGGGGCGGCACCCAGCGTCTACCACAGCTGGTCGGCGACGAGGCGGCGCGGCGACTGATCTTCCTCGGCGAGCGACTCGACGCCGAGAGCGCGGCCGAACTCGGTCTCGTCGGCGAGGTCGTCGACGACGACGAACTCGAGTCGACCGTGGCCGAACTGGCCGAGCGCCTCGCGGCGAAACCCGCCGACGCCATGCTGGCCGCCAAGCAGTCCGTCAACCAGTTCGGCGGCGGGTCGCGCTCGAGCGGGCTGGCCTACGAACAACGCGCGTTCGCGAGCCTCTTCGGCACGCCCGACCAGCGCGAGGGGATGGCGGCGTTCCTCGAGGACCGGGAGCCGGAGTTCGAGTAACGCGACGTCGCCCGGAGTCGTCGAACCGACACCCCGTGGGACGATTTTGCCGTTCTCCGGACCCGGGCGACACAGCGTCGCTTCTCGCAGCCTCGAGAGCCTTCCTTTTCGGATGCGGGTTGGGTTGCAAGCACATGACGGGATGAGCGTTAGGGACCGCATCGTCGAACGCGGCCGTGTACGCTATCACCTCGAGAGGCGGAAAACGCCGCCCGAAGTCCCCGCCTCCTCGGAGAGTATGCGCACTTCATCCACCGATGACAGCCGACAATCCATCCGACACCGACCGAGCGGCGGATCGAGCCGAGAAGACGACGGACGATGCGACCGCGAACCCGACTCGAGCCGACGGCTCGGGATCACCGGGAACGAGCGACGACGCCGGCGGCGAGGTAGACGAGAACAGCAAACACGAACAGCTCGAGGAGGTCCGGGAGAACCCCGAGGGCGAGCACCTGACGAGCGACCACGGCGTCAAGATCAGTGACACCGACAACTCCCTGAAGGCGGGCGAGCGCGGGCCGACGATCATGGAGGACTTCCACTTCCGGGAGAAGATGACCCAGTTCGACCACGAGTCGATCCCGGAACGGGTCGTCCACGCCCGCGGAACGGGTGCCCACGGCTACTTCCAGCCCTACGGGGATCCCGACCTCGGTGAATACGACGACATCTCCGAACTGACGAAGGCGGGCCTCTTCCAGGATCCCGACCAGAAGACGCCCGTCTTTACGCGGTTCTCGACGGTCGTCGGCTCGCGCGGCTCGTCCGACACCGTCCGGGACGTCCGCGGGTTCGCGACGAAGTTCTACACCGAGGAGGGCAACTGGGACCTCGTCGGGAACAACATGCCGCCCTTCTTCATCCAGGACGCGATGGAGTTCCCCGACCTGGTCCACGCGATCAAGCCCGAGCCTGATAACGGCATTCCCCAGGCGTCGGCGGCCCACGACACGTTCTGGGACTTCGCCTCGCTGAAACCCGAGACGACCCACATGCTCATGTGGGTGCTCTCGGGGCGGGCGCTGCCGCGAGCCTACCGCATGATGCAGGGCTTCGGCGTCCACACCTTCCGGCTGGTCAACGACGACGGCGAGTCGGTGTTCGTCAAGTTCCACTGGACGCCCAAGCTCGGCACCCACCAGCTCGTCTGGGACGAGACGACGAAGCTCTGGGGCAAGAGCTCCGATTTCAACCGAAAGGGGCTCTACGACGTCATTGAGGAGGGGTACGACCCCGAGTGGGAACTCGGCATCCAGATCTTCGACGAGGAGCAGGCCGAGGAGTTCGACTTCGACGTCCTCGACCCGACGAAGATCGTCCCCGAGACCGAGGTCCCGGTCCGGCCGATCGGGAAGATGGTCCTGAACGAAACCCCCGACAACTTCTTCGCGGAGGTCGAGCAGGTCGCGTTCCACCCCGGCAACGTCGTCCCGGGGATCGACTTCTCGAACGACCCGCTCTTGCAGGGGCGGCTGTTCTCCTACCAGGACACCCAGCTCAACCGCTTCGGCGGCGCCAACTGGGACGAGATCCCGATCAACCGGCCGATCGCCGAGCGACACAACAACCAGCGCGCCGGCTTCATGCGCCAGGAGATCAACGAGGGCAAGGTCTCCTACAAGCCGAACTCGATCGGCGACGACGACCCCCAGGAGGCCTCTGCAGAGGAGGGCGGCTACGAACACTACGCCGAGAAGGTCGACGGGCAGAAGATCCGCAACCGCAGCGACAGCTTCGAGGACCACTTCACGCAGGCACGGCTGTTCTGGAACTCCATGTCCGAACCGGAGAAACAGAACATCGTCGAGGCCGCCCACTTCGAACTCGGCAACGTCGAACGCGTGGAGATCCGCGAGCGGATGGTCTACGACCTCTTCAACAACGTCGACCACGAGTTCGCCACACGCGTCGCCGAGGGGATCGGCATCGAACCGCCCGAGGAGCCCGGTGACCAGATGCCGACCCACGATCGGGAGGATCCCTCCCTGAGCATGGAAAACCGGACCCCCGATACGATTGAAACCCGCAAGATCGCGATGCTGATCGACGACGGGTTCGACGACGAACACGTCGAGACACTCCGATCGGCACTCGAGGAGGAGGGCGCTCGAGTCAAGGTCATCTCGAAGGTCCTCGGCGAGAAGTCCGGCGCCGACGGCGAGACGGTCGAGCCGGACAAACACCACGTCGCGGCGGCCTCCGTCTCGTTCGACGCGGTCGTGATCCCCGGCGGGGAGGAGAGCGTCGACGCCATGCGCGGACAGGGCGACCCGAAACACTTCGTCGCGGAGGCGTTCAAACACTACAAGCCGATCGCCGCGGTCGGCGAGGGAACGGCGCTGTTCGAGGATGTCGACCTGCCGGACACCGAGATCGCCGGCGAGGACGAACTCGTCTCGGACGCCGGTGTCGTCACCTGCCGCAGCGACGACATCGAGTCGTTCGCCGAGACGTTCGTCGACGCGATCGCCCAGCACCGCCACTGGGACCGCAATCCGGAGAAAGTTCCGGCCTGAGACGTCGCGGGGCCCAGCGTCGCGACATCATCCGGCCGACACCCCTGGATCGTCGGAGCGAACGCTGACCGATTCGCGGCAGTCACCACGAGTGACAAGTTACGAACTCGCTCGTCGGCCTTTTGTAGGTATCGTCGCAATACGTGCGATTATAATTGAAAGAACGCCCACTCGGCTCTCCGATTCGAACGGATATCGCACCAATACGTAGGTTTAATAACCGATAGGTGGGAAAACGAACGTCGGCGTCGACGCCGACCGACAGCGCACTCGGCAGCGAGTGCCGGTGGATGACTCATGCTCAACTCGCCGTCGGCGATCACTCGTGGCTGTGTGATCGCGTTGTCGCGCGACCGGGCCGCGGCTCCGCTCCGGCCAGGCCCGTCATCGCTTGCTGAGTACTCCTCGAGCGGTCACTTCGTCCGAGAGCTCCGCGGATCATACTCCTCGAGGGACTCCCGGAGCGCCCGGTGGGCGTGAAAGGCGACCGAGAAGTCCTGCGGACTGGGGATCGTACAGGCCAACCAGCCGACGGTCGCCGCGGTAACGACGGTCGGTCCCTCGGTCGCGTACCCCGTCGCGGTGAGGCCGAGCGCCGGCAGGGCGAGCGCCAGCGGCGCGAGCGCTGCGATCCGGAGAACCCATGGCGACTCCGTTCCGGTCGGTCGCGGCTGGACGACCGCCCAGGGTCGACTTCGGAGGAGGCCGACGATACCACGCTCGCGGTTCGGGAGATACGAGATCGTGTAGTCGACCGCGCCGAACCGGAGGACGAACGCGTGGGACCACTCGTGGGCGACCAGTCCGACCGCGACCGTCACTGCAAGCACGCTACAGGCGACGAGAAGTTCCACCCAAACCATCGTCACCTATCGCGGACGGGACGTCCCTCGGACGGTCGGATCGGCGGTTGTCTCGCTCGTTTCTTGTCCAGAGTCGTGCTTCGAATCCATCTGTCGACGTACTGCGTAGCAGGCCTGCCAACTGTTAAGTGTTTTGGGGTGGTTACCCATACCATGGTACTCAGTGAACCCCTCGAGTTCGGACACGACGACCGGAAGCGGATCTACGAGTACGTCGAGCGCCACGGAGCCGTCGATCCCCTCGAGGCGCAAGAAGAACTCGGGATCGAGCCGGGCGGCTTCCGCCACCACGTCGCGATCCTGAAGCGGGACGGCCGACTCGAGGAGAAAGACGGCACCCTCCGGGTGACGATCGACGCCGGCGCCGAGGAGGAGTACCGCTCCGAAGAGCTCGAGTTCCACATCCGACCGGCCAGACAGGAGGATCTTGCCGGGATCGTCGGGGCGATCCGGCAGGTCGCCGAGGAGCGAACGTACATCGAGGCCGAGAGCGTCGCGGACGAGGTCGACCACGAGGAGGCGCTGCTCAGGCACAACGAACTGGAGTCCCGGATGTTCTTCGTCGCGACCGTCGACGACGACGTGGTCGGCTGGGTCCACCTCCACGCCCCGGAACTCGAGAAACTGAGCCACACCGCTGAACTCACCGTCGGCGTCCTCGACGGCTACCACGGCCACGGCATCGGCTCACACTTGCTGGCTCGCGGCCTCGAGTGGGCGGGAACGAACGGCTACGAGAAGGTCTATCAGAGCATCCCCTCGACCAACGAGGACGCGATCGCGTTCCTCGAGGCCCACGACTGGGAGACCGAGGCGGTCCGCGAGAACCACTACAAGCTCAACGGCCACTACGCCGACGAGGTGATGATGGCCGTCGAGCTCTGAGAACGACGAACCGGTCGGTCCCGATCAGGCCGGGCTGCCGTCGCTTTCGGCGAGTTCGAAGGATCGTCGTACCCCTCGTCGGTCGGGAGCTGGGTTCTCACGTCCTCGAGTGCGTCGCCGGTGACGCCCTCCTCGAGGAACCGGGCGAGCTCGTCGGGGAGCCGTGCGCCTACGTTCTCGGCCTGGCCGGGACCGACGCGCTCGGAGAGTGTCGTCAGCGTCGCTCGAGAGACGCTCAGTGCGGCTTCACGGGAGTCGAGCTGTGTCCGCTGCTGGCTCCCGCTGGTGAAGTCGTCGTACTGCATATCCGCGGGTTGACTGGCCGTCACAAAGAGCCTGCAGCATTCAGTTGGGTGGCCCGAGCCGCCGGAGGGCTGGAATCGAAAGACAGTTTGAACGGACGGTGCTACGGGGAGGCATGCTCTCGATCGCGCTTGCCGGGAAGCCAAACGCCGGCAAGTCCACGTTCTACACCGCGGCGACGATGGCGGAGGTCGACGTCGCCAACTACCCCTTTACCACGATCGACGCAAACCGGGGCGTGAGCTACGTCCGCACGGCGTGCCCCTGTCTCAAGCGCGAGGAACGCTGCAACGCCGACAACTGCGAGGACGGCAAGCGCTACGTCCCGATCGAGCTGATCGACGTCGCTGGACTCGTTCCCGGCGCCCACGAGGGGAAAGGGCTCGGCAACCAGTTCCTCGACGAACTCACGAACGCCGACGTGATCGTCAACGTGATAGACGCCTCCGGCGGGACCAACGAGAAGGGCGAACCCGTCGACATCGGTGCACACGACCCGCTCGAGGACATCGACTTCGTCGAGGAGGAGATGGACCTCTGGCTGGCCGACATCGTCGACCGCAACTGGGAGTCGATCGAACGACAGTCGCGCTCGCCCGGCTTCGACGTCGACGACGCCCTCGCGGAGATGCTCACCGGGTTCGGTGCCTCGCCGACCGACGTTGCCCGCACCCTGCGGGAGATCGACTACCCCGAGGACCCCCGCGAGTGGACCGACGACCACCGCGAGGCGCTGGCCCGCGAGATCCGCCAGCGAACCAAGCCGATCGTCGTCGCCGCGAACAAGATCGACGTCGCCCCCGAGGAGAACGTCGAGAAGCTGCTCGAACTCGACAAACCCGTGATCCCCACCACCGCGGAGGGCGAACTCGCCCTGCGCCGGGCAGCCGACAACGGCCTCGTCGACTACGACCCCGGCGACGAGAGCCTCGAGGTCGGCGCCGACGTCAGCGACGCCCAGCGCGAGGCCCTCGAGGGACTGGCCGACACGATGGCCGAGTACGACGGCACCGGCGTCCAGGGCGCGCTCGATTATGCGGTGTACGACCTGCTCGAGCACCTTACCGCCTACCCCGTCGAGGACGCCTCGAAGTGGTCCGACGGCAGCGGGAACGTCCTCCCCGACGCTCACCTGCTTCCCCAGGGGTCGACTCCGGTGGATCTCGCCTACGCCGTCCACTCCGACATCGGCGACGGCTACCTCCATGCCGTCGACGCCAAGTCGAGCCGAGAGGTCGGCGAAGGGTACGAACTCGAGGAGGGCGACGTAATCAAAATCGTGAGCACGAATTGATACACACTGATTGATTCGACACCGTCCGTGGCGAGCGAAGCGAGCCACGTACAGACTGAAGTATTACGGGCAGTATTACTACGTATGAGCAAGTCCACGCGTATCACGGAGAAGGGACAGGCGACGATTCCCAAGGAGCTCCGGGAGAAGTACGACCTGGAACCCGGTGACGAGGTCGTCTGGGTGGATACCGACGAGGGAATCGTCGTAAAAAAGCGAACTCGTACCGGCGGACGCGGATTGCTCGTGCCCGACGAGACGTCAGCGGAGAAGCGCGAGGAGGTCGCCGACGAGTTGAACCAGCGCCTCCGCGACCGCCGGGACCGAAACTACGAGGAGGCGTAGATGGCAACGTATACCGCCGACGCCGTGGCGTTGTTGACCTACCTCGTCGATGCACTTCCGCAACGAGCCGACCGGATATTCGCCGAAGCCGAGGCCGGGGAAACGGTCATCCAGGCGCCCAGTACGGCGCTCGCCGAGGTACTCTATTCGGTGTCACGTGACAAAGACGTCCGGGGCGTCACACTCACAGGAACGCCGGAGGAAGCGCGCCAGGCACTGGTCGGAAACGGTCCCGTCTCGGTCGCGCCGGTTGCTGACGAGGAATTGACCGAGTACGCACGGATCGTCGACGAGTTCACCATCCACGACGCCCTGATCGTTGCTAGCCATCAGGTGCGGGAGACGGACGCAATTATCACTACCGACGGGACCGTTCACGACGCTGGCTTCGAGACGGTGTGGCGGTGAGTGATGCGTTGTACACGGTACCGTACCCTGCTGTAGTCGACGATCTCGGGACTCACTCGAGCGGCTGTGCGTAATCGACTTGCTTCGGCTGAAGCCCCGACTTTCGGTAAAACCGACGCGCGTCCTCGTTTTCCCACTCGCAGGAGACTTTGAGATGGTCACAGCCGCGCTCTCGAGCGAGTTCTTTCACGCGCTCGAGGACCGCCGCGCCGTGACCCTGACTCCGGTGGTCCTCGTCGATGGCGAGGTTCACGATACGGAGGTACTTCGAGTATCGCCGAGAGGAATGGTAGCCCTCGCGGAGCGTGACGAAGCCGATCGTCTCGCCGTCGTGGACGACGAGGGAGTCCGTGACGTCCTCGTCCTCGAGATGAGCGCGAAAGCCGTCTTCGGCGGTCTCTTCGGTTAGGTCCGCGTCGAGTTCGTTCAGTTCGGAGTGCTTCTCCATCGCTTCCGCGAGGTCGTACCAGCGATCGGCGAGCGCCTCGAGGTCGTCCGCGGTGGCTTCCACGAGTTTCATACGGACCCACTCCGCGGCCCGCTTGTCAACGTTCGGCCGGTATGTCTCGCTTTGACACTCCCTTCCATTGTGCTCCGAGCCGTCCGTGAGCCCGTGTCGGACGGCGATCCGAAAGCGACGGTTCGCGTTCGGAAGCCTACGTTGCCAGCTGCAACAGCGCCCCGAGACAGACGAGCACCGCGCCGAGGACGGCCAGTCCGATTCCGCCGCTGTTCGGAACCGAGTCGGCAGGATCGTCCGAGAATAGGAGCTGTGATGCGGCGAAGAGAAACAGCCCGCTACCGCCGACCGCCATCAACCCCGCGCCGAGGCTCGAGCCGTCGGTGACGATTATCGAAATCCCCATCGTTGCGACGACACCGCCGACGACGCCGTTCGACAGGTGGTACAGCGTCGGTCCGTCCATAGCGTTCGTTCTTTCTGACACGTATTAGCAACTTCGGTGGCGGAGGGGTATTCAAACTCGAGCCGAGCCCATCAGTTGCCGTCGAAAAGCGCTTTCGGCGTTCGCTCGAGTACTCCACACGATGACCAGCGAGAAGGCGAAGATGCTCGCCGGCGAGCTGTACGATCCGACCGCTCCCGAACTCGAGGCCGAGCGCAAGCGGGCTCGCGAACTGACACGGGAGTACAACCGGACGGTGCCCGACGAGGAGGACGGTCGGCGACGGGAGCTGCTCGAGGACCTGCTCGGCTCCCGCGACGAGAACTGTACTATCGAGCCGTCGTTTCGCTGCGACTACGGGTCCAATATCCACGTCGGCGAGGACTTTTTCGCGAACTTCGACTGTATCTTCCTCGACGTTTGCCGGATCGAGATCGGGCGGAACTGCCTGATCGGACCGGGCGTTCACATCTATACGGCGACGCACCCCCTCGAGGCCGACGAGCGCGCCGAGGGCCTCGAGTACGGGAAGCCGGTTACAATCGGCGACGACGTCTGGATCGGCGGGCGGGCGGTGATCAACCCCGGTGTAACGATCGGCGACGAGGTCGTCGTCGGCTCCGGCGCCGTCGTCACCGAGGACGTCCCCGACGGCGTCGTCGTCCAGGGCAACCCCGCGACCGTCGTTCGGGAGCTCGAGGCGGCGGACTGACCGTTCGACCACGGTCGGTTCCCGATTGCTGGCCGTCTTGGCGACGGACTCGCGCTGCCCACGCTCGAGAACACTCGCTACGCTTTCACCGGCTGCACGATCGTCAGTCGCTGGCAGTTCGTCATCGGATAGCTTTCTGAGGGGTCCGCGCGTATCTATCGTGTCCCATGACAGCTAGTACCCAGGATTCGCCGGAGTGGCGCCTCGCCGGCGAGTTCATCGAGGCGTGTAACTGCTCGGTTCCGTGTCAGTGTCTGTGGTACGAGCCCCCCGACGACGACAGGTGCACGTTCGCCGGCTTCTGGACCATCGAAGAGGGAACGTACGACGATGTCTCGCTCGACGGACTGGGCGCGGGAATGCTCGTCTGGGAGGACGGCGTCCTCCTCGAGGGTGGCTGGCACGTCGTCCTCGTGATCGACGAGGCGGCCGACGACGATCAGGCCGAGGCGCTCGAGGCCATCTTCTCGGGGGAGGCCGGCGGGCTGTTCGAGGCCGCCGCCCCGCTGATCGAGACGGTCGAGGACAGCGTCGCGGTTCCGTTCTCGTACTCGACGGCCGACGGTCACCGCTCGTTCAGCGCCGGCGACATCGTCACCATCGAGACCGACGACAGCGCCGGCTTCGGCGACCGGCAGGGGACGGTCTTCCCGCATCCGTTCCTTCCGCCCGACGAGCGGGCAAACACAGGGAGGACGACCGACGCGACCGTCGACTATGACGACGACTTCTCGTGGGACGTCGGCGGCAACAACTCCTACTTCGGGCCGTTCGAGATGGCCAGCGGCTGATCGAACTACAGCACTCTACCGGCATGACCACTCGAGACTCCGTTCGGCAACGACCCGCGGTCCGACGGATACCTGTCGTCGCACTCGTCGTATACGGTATCGCACTCCTCGCCTGGGTCGCGATCCTCCGGCGATGGCTGCCGATGCCGGGCGGGGAGATGGGGATGGAGATGCGGATGTCCGATCCCGGTGTTCCAGAGGCGATGGCCCTCGAGGGCGGTGTCGTCGGAATCGTGCTCTATCTGGTAATGTGGGGGACGATGATGATCGCCATGATGTACCCCTCCTCGGTGCCGCTGTTTCGCCTGTACGACGGGACGCTCCGAGAGGCCTCGAGGACCGCACGGTTCGGACGACTGGGCGCCCTGCTCGGAACGTATACGCTCGTCTGGACGCTCACCGGGCTGGTTCCTCTAGCGGTCAACGCGGCCGTTCCGATCGCGCCGCTTGCCGCCGATCGCGGCCCGCTCCTGTTCGGGGGCGTGCTCGTCGTGCTCGGCGGCTACCAGCTCTCGCCGTACAAGTATCGCTGTCTGGACCGCTGCCGGTCGCCGTTCGGCTTCCTGCTGACGTACCACCGGGCCGGCGTCGTCGGCGCCGCGAGGATGGGGTGGGCGTTCAGCCGCTTCTGCGTCGGCTGCTGCTGGGCGCTGTTCGTCCTCATGGTCGTCGCCGGCTCGATGAACGTCCTCTGGATGGCCGGTATCGCGGTCGTGCTCTCGCTCGAGCGAACCGTCTCCTGGGGACCGCAGCTCGCGAGGGCCGTCGGCGCGGTCGCGGCGGTCGGCGGCGTCGCAATGCTCGCGGTCGCAATGGTGTAGCCGGTCGCCACGAGCGACGACCAGCCGACCGCCCGGCTACCCGACGCCCCCGACGAACAGCCGCAGCCCGAGCCCGATCAACACGAGCCCCGAGAGCCACTGCACGCCGGTGGCCAGACGCGGTCGGGCGGTCAGCAGCGTCCGGACGCCGCTCGAGGCGAGCGCGACCGTTCCCAGGTAGGCCATCGTCAACAGCGCGTAGATTGCGCCGAGGACGGACAGCTGCGTCGGGACGTGGCTCGCACCGTCGACGAACTGCGGAAGGAACGCGAGGAAGAACAGCGCGACCTGCGGGTTGGCGACGTTGACGATCACGGCCTCACGGAACGGACTGCCGTCGCCCGCGGGGCCGTCGTCGTCGGCAAACAGTTCGGTCTCGCGGATCGTGCGGACGCCCAGGTAGATCAGGTACGCCGCGCCGACGTAGGTGACGGCGGCGAAGGCGACCTCGGAGGCCCGGAAGATCGCCGCGAGCCCCACGGCCGCCGCGAGCGTGTGGACGAGGACGCCGACGCTGATCCCCGCCGCGGAGGCCAGCCCGCTCTCGCGACCGTCGCCGACGCTGCGGGTCAGCACGTAGACGGTGTCGGGGCCGGGCGAGAGGATCATCGCTCCCGCGGCAAGGAGGTACACCGCCAGCAGCGTCGGATCGAGCAGGACGGTTCGAAGCGCCTCGAACACGGCGTCTTACACCTCGTTCGGGCTCGAGTCGGCCAGTCGTCTCGCGATCACTGTCGGATCAGTTCGTGGTCGGCGATAAAAGGGACGGGGATCCGCCTCGACGTCAACGGCATCACCAGAACCGGGCCAGCGGCTCGAACCAGACCGCGGCGACGAGCACGGCGAGGAAGACGTACGAACCGCGGATCAACAGCATAGTCGCCAGCTTCGGCGGCGCGCGGTGGGCGACGACGGCGATGGCGGCGAACGCGAGTGCGGCCAACACTGCAGAGGGCGGAAACACCCGCGCGGCGGCGAAGGCAACGACGACGAGCAGGGCCGTGACCATGAGGCCGTAGGCGACGGTGTAGGCCCGGTCCGGGCCGACGGTGACCGCGACGGTCCGTTTGCGGATCGAACGATCGTAGTCGTAGTCCTTGGCGTCGTCGATTACCTTGATCCCCGAGAGCAACACGAGAAACACCGCGGCGAAGCCGATCGGAACCAGCGCGAACGTCTCCGCCTGGACGTAGAACCCGCCGAGAAGCGAGAGCGCGATCCCGAGGGGGTAGCCCGTCGTCGCCGTCACCGGATTCATGTCGAGCTGGGGGGCGTGGTAGTAGGCGATCACCCACGCCGGGATCGTGAGGGCGGCGGCGATCCAGTCGACTAACACGAACAGCGCAACCGTACAGCTGGCGAACGTCGCCGTCGAGACGGCCAGGCCGAGCCGACAGCCGCGCTCGGTCAGCGGGTGGTCGTCGTCCTCGCCGCGGACGTAGAAGTCGACGTAGCCGTCCTTGACGTGGGCCGTGTAGACGGCCGCGAACATCGCGACGACGTGCAGCGTTGCGACTCCCGGCGCGAACGCGTTGGCCAGCACCGCCCCGAACAGCGAGGCGGCGAGCGGCGGGAGCATGAACACGGGATGGACCTGCGACCAGAACGCTCGAGCCGTCGCCCCGACGCCGGCCCCGTGTCTCGCGAGGGACATGGTTCGGGTGACGACGGTCCGACGTAAAATACCGCGGGTAGCGGGGAGTTTGCGTGGCTCTCGAGGGGGAGCGGCTACTCGGGGAGGTACGCGATCCCGTCGGGATGGAGCTCCGTGTCGTAGCGTTCGGTCTCCGTCCAGTTCGCACAGTCGATCACGGAGACGTCGTTGGTCTTGTTGTTGGCGACGAACGCCCGGTCGCCGTCGGGTGCGAAGACGGTGCCGCCGGGCCAGATCCCGACCGGAACGCGGGCGATCTCCCACGGCCGTTGCTCGCCGTCACGGACGTGTTCGGTGTCGATCAGGGAGACGTCGTTCGACTCGCGGTTCGGCACGAGAACGTGGCGCCCGTCGGGCGAGGGGACGACGCGGATCGGTGTCTCGCCAAGCAGCGCGCGGTTGGTCTGCTCGAAGCTCTCGGGGTCGAGCACCGACAGCATCCCGTCCTCTTGGTTGGCGACGAGCAGCCCGGCCTCGGGGTGGGCCGCGATTCCCTCGGGCTCCTCGCCGACCATCGGATCGCCGAGGATCCGTCGCTGCCTGCAGTCGATCGCGGTGACGTTCCCGCTGCCGATGTTGGCGACGAACGCTCGGTCCTCGTCGGGCGTCAGCGCCACCATGTGGGATTTGTCTTGGTGGGTCGGGAAGTGGTCGACGATCCCGTTCGTCTCGCAGTCGAGGACGTAGACGCGGCTGCTGTAGGTCGAGGCCAGCCACAGCTCGCCCGCGTCCTCCCGCACTGCGAGCCCGTGTGGGAAGTCGAACCCCTCGTGTTCGATCTCAGCGGTTCGCTCCCAGGTCTCGGGATCGAACGCGAGCAGGGTATCGCCCAGCGAGCAGGTGACGTACACCGTTTTGCCGTCGGGGCCGACGGCGATCTCGTGGGGGTTGAACTCGGTCTCGAGGACCCGCTCGGTCTCGCCGGTGTCGGCGTCGATGACGGACATCGTGTCCGAATCCTTGTTCAGAACCAGCAGCTGATCGCTCATACGCGACCGTCTCGTTGCCCGATCTCTAATAGTCCGAGAACCGGCAAACAGACCACGGACCAGGTGGCCGGGGGACACAGTTTCATGATCAACCGGGACCCACGGGAGAGCATGACGGACGGATACACCGGGGCCGACCTCTTCGTCGACGCCCTCGAGTCCTACGGCGTCGACTACGTCTTCGGCAACCCCGGAACGACGGAGCTGCCGATCGTCGACGCGATCGGCGAGAGCGACCTCGAGTACGTACTGGGCCTCCACGAGGACGTCGCGGTCGGGATGGCCGGCGGCTACGCCCAGACCAGACGCTATCACGCCCACCACGACGAGTCGATCACGCCCGTCGGGGTGGCGAACCTCCACATCGCGCCGGGGCTCGCCCACGGGCTCGGCAATCTCTACGCAGCCAAGATCACCGGTGCGCCGCTGGTCGTGACGGCGGGCAACCACAGCACGGACTTCCGCCACGAGGAGCCGATTCTCTCGGGGGATCTCGCCGGGATGGCCGAGGACTTCTGCAAGTGGTCCGACGAGGTCTTAGACGTCGAGGCGCTACCGATGATGCTCCGGCGGGCGTTCCGCGTCGCTATGACGCCGCCGACCGGGCCCGTCTTCCTCGCGCTGCCGCTGGACGTCACCCTCGAGGAGACCGACGCCAGTCCCGAACGGCTCGGGCCGATTCCCAACGCCGGGAGCGGCGATCCGGGACAGCTCGATCTGGCGGCCGACCTGCTCGCCGAGGCCGACGACCCGGTGATGGTCGTCGGCGACGAGGTTGCTCGCTCCGGTGCCGACGCCGTCGCGGCCGCAGTCGACCTCGCCGAAGCCTCAGGGGCCCGTGTCCACGGCGAGATTCTGGCCTGCGAGATCGACTATCCGACCGACCACGACCAGTGGGTCTCCTACATCCCGCCGGACGAGGACCTCGCCGCGATGTTGATGGACAGCGACACCCTGGCGTTCGTCGGCTGCTCGACGAACACGACACTGACCCGCCACGAGGAAGCGCTAGTCGACCCCGAGACGACCTGTATCCACGTCGGCCCCGACGCCTGGGAGCTCGGCAAGAACCAGCCGGCCGACGCCGCGGTGATCGGCGATCCGGGACTCGCCCTCGAGGGACTTACCGAGCGCGTTCGCAAGCGACTTCCGGAGGAGGTAGTCGAGGAACGCCTCGAGCGCGTCGCCGCGGTCAAAGAGATGGTCGAGGCGCAAGTCTCGCAGATGGGCGAGGACGAAGCACCGGGCGATCCGCGGGCCTCGAAGGCCGAACTGGTCGACGCGATCGAACGGGTCGCCGCCGACGCCTACGTCGTCGACGAGGGGATCACCGCGAAGTACGCCATGCTCTCCCGGTGGGACCTCGCGCCCGAACAGTACATCTCGAACAAGGGCGGCGGGCTCGGCTACGGGCTGCCGGCCTCCGTGGGCGCGGCACTGGCCGAGAGCCAGCGCGCCGAGCCCCGCGACGTTGTCGGCTTTATCGGCGACGGCTCCTATCTGTACTACCCCAACACGCTGTACAGCGCGGCCCGCTACGATCTCGATCTCACCGTCGTCGTCCCCGACAACCGCAACTACCGTATCCTGAAGGACAACACACTCAAAATTATGGGCGGGGAGGAGGACGACTACGAGTTTACCGGCATGGACTTCGAGCCGCCGGTCGACATCCCGAAGAACGCCGAGAGCCACGGCGCCCGTGGCCACCTCGTCGAGACCCCCGACGAGATCGATGGGGTGCTCGAGGAGGCCCTTGCTCGCGAGGGACCCGACGTGCTGGACGTGCTGGTACACGACTGACCGACGCCGGCTGGGTCGTCACTCGTCCGACGGACACGTCTCGCTCGTTCCGAGCGCAGTGTTGAGACGATCCGAATCGATCCGCATCAGTAGGGTGAAACACTCGCTTTCACCCCAGTCGTCGACGAGCTCCTCGACGTCGCTCGTCGAGTACGTCGTTTCGAGCGAGCCGACGTCCGTTCGGACGTCGACCGTGTAGTGGACGCGGTCGCCCATCCAGGATTCGCGAATGCTCGTCTCGTCGGCCACGTCGTCGCCGATCTCCCGCGTTCGATACCCCTCGAGCTCGTGGTCGGCCTCGTACTCCAGCTCCTCGGCTCGGTGGATCGTCACCGTCGCCGTCACGTCCTCCTCGAGGTAGTTGACGAGTTGCACTTCGCCGAGTCCGACCTGTGGATCGTCGTCGTCGGCGACACATCCGGCGAGCGCCGTCGTTGCTGCACCGATCGATCTCAGCAGGGCACGACGACTCGGGGTCCGAGCGACCATATCTCAACAGGATAGATAACTGATAAGTATCTTCGGGAACGGAGTGCTCACCTGTTCAGCCCTCCGCCGGCATCAGGACGATTCGCTTCGAATTCACCGTCTCCCGTGGAATCGGATGTGCGCTGGCTCGTGCATCGCGTCGAGCGGGCCAGCGGTCTCTATCTCCGCGTCGTCGGCGCGCGGTTCGAGGACGCGATCGCTCGAGAGGACTCAGCCGTGCCAGATACGCTGATCCGGGACGGAGATGTCGTTTTGTGGACGACTACAGTTAAGAGTGGAGAGACGAAATGTGTGGTATGAAAGACCACACACACCCGTCGCAGGACTCGTCGCAGTGGGACAACCCCGACTTCTGTCCGTTCTGTAGCCAGCCCGTCGCGGACGGTGGGCCGGGCTTCATGGACCACATCGCGGACGACGAGAACACCACCTGCCGGGATCGCTTCGAACAGTGGCGCGACAGCGTCGCCGACGACATGGACGGAGAGTGGGGCGGCTGACGCCCGGTTCGTCCTCGACGCGTTCGACGACTACGGAAAGATCTTCCCCGGGTTCAGCGTCCCCGTCGGATCGAGCGCGCGCTTGACCCGTTTCATCGCGTCGACTGCACCGGCGCCGTGTTCGGCCTCGAGGTACTCCCGTTTCCCCTGGCCGATACCGTGCTCGCCGGTCGCGGTCCCGCCCAACTCGAGCGCTCGTTCGACGATCTCGGCGTAGATCGCTTCCCCGAGGTCGACGTGGTCGGGATCGTCGCGGTCGACGAGGACGGCGTAGTGGAGGTTACCGTCGCCCGCGTGACCGAAGCAGGGGATCAGCAGGTCGTGTTCGTCGGCGAGCCGCCTGGTCTCGCGGACGATCTCGGGGTAGGCGCTGATCGGCACGGTCACGTCGCCGGGGTGGAGCGGCTCGAGGTCGGCGTCGTACGTCGCGACGGCGTAGGCCAGCTCTCGACGGGCCCGCCAGAGGTCGTCCATCTCGGCGTCGTCGGCGCTCGTCTCGAAGCGAGCGACGTCATGTGCCTCGAAGATCGTCCGGCAGAGTTCGATCTCCTCCTCGATACCGTGGTTGGCGTGAAACTCGAGGAAGACCATCGGCGCGTCGGGGAGGTCGGTGCCGAGGTAGGCGTTTGCCATCCGAGCGCTCAGCCCGTCGACGAGCTCGATCCGGGCGACGTCGACCTCGGTTCGGATCGACTCGGAGACGGCCCCGGTCGCGTCCTCGAGCGTCTCGAAGATCGCTCGACCGCCGCGGATCTGCGCGGGTCGGCCGGCGAGTTCGAGCGTCGCCTCCGTCACGACCGCGAGCGTTCCCTCGCTGCCGACGAGCAACTCGGTGAGGTTGTAGCCGCTCGAGGTCTTGATCGCCCGCGATCCCGTCTGTACCACGGTTCCGTCGGCCAGCACGGCCTCGAGCCCGAGCACCCAGTCGGCGACCTCGCCGTACTTGACGGTCTGCATCCCGCTGGCGTCGGTCGCGATCATCCCGCCGATCGTCGAGATATCGCCCGACGACGGCAGCGGCGGGAAAAAGAGCCCGTCGCTCGCGACGTACTCGTCGACCGCGGAGCCGACGATCCCCGGCCCGACGTCGATCTGAAAGTCGTCAGGTCGGTAGTCGCGAACGTCGTCCATCCGGGTGAGATCGAGACTGATGCCGCCGCGAGCGGGGACGGCGTTGCCCTCGAGGCCCGTCCCTGCGGCATAGGGGGTCACGGGAACGCCGTGGTCGGTCGCCGCCGCCAGCACCGCCGAGACGTCGTCCGTGCTCTCGGGCCAGACGACGGCGTCGGGTCGAACGCCCGCTCCCAGCTGCTCGGTCCCCCAGTCGGCGGCGTGGCTGTCGCGCCGCCCGTCGGCGAACGAGCGCTGGTCGTCCGCGAGGGGAAGTTCCTCGAGGAACGAACAGTCGTGTGTCATACGGCCACATTATTCACCGGCGGTATCAACGTTGTCCCCGTCTTCGCGACGGTCCCGGGTCCGGAGTTTACGCGGGGACAACGGTCACGGCGCTCGAGCCCGTCCCCTCGAACGTGACCGATTCCGAGGACTCCCTCGAGGAGCGTCTTGCGGCGCTTTGCCACCACCTCGAGGCGACGGCCGAGCTGCCGATCGATCCGCGGACGAACCGCTGGCTTGGCGAGGCCGAGGCCGTCGCCCGGGACGCGACCGCCGAAGACGTCGATCCGAAGACGTCGATCCGGAGACGGCCAGAAAGCGCGTCCATCAGGTCCAGCGGTTGCTCTCGGCGGCCGACGATCCCGACCACGAGGACGCGGTCGCCCACTGCGAGGCGGCCCGCGAGCTGTGTGCGGCCGTGCTGTCGTCGTGAGCGATTCGGCGTGATCGTTCACCTCTAGTAGCCACTGAACGTCAGTGCGCACCCGACCGCACGACGGCTGTGCGATCGGTGTGCAAACAGTATTAGTTGTTACTATAGCGTGCCGTGGTAGCACGGCGTATGCAGCTCGGAATCGTCCTCGAGACGACCGACCTGGAATGCGTCTGAAACGCGTTTCGCCTCGCGAACACCGCACTCGATGCCGATCACGCGGCCGGGGTATTTCTGCTCGGCGACGACGCCGACGCGCTGCCTACGACTCGTGGGGCCACGAGTGGATCTTTTCGTAGTCGCCGGGGAGAACCGGGCCGTCGAGCAGCGGATCGTCGGTTTCCTCCATCCACTCGTAGAGTTGCCGGGAGAGTTCGGTGCGAACGTCCTGGAACTGGGGCTCGAACACCACGTTCTTGTCCTCCTGTGGCGCGTGCCGGAGGTCGTACAGTTCCTCGTAGGGGCGGTACGGAACGCCGTACGCCTCCCGGACCTCGCGGCCAGCCTCGCTGGCGAAGATATCCTTCGAGAGGTAGCTCTTCGGCAGGTGCCAGAAGTTCCTGATGTACTTGTATCGCTCCGTCCGGATCGCTCGGACGGGGTTGTACATGTCGTGCCAGGTCATCCCGGCGAACACCCGTTCCCGGGGGTCGTACTCCTCGTTGGTCAGCAGCGGAAGAAAGCTGCGACCGTTGAGGGTATCGGGGACCTCGATATCGACGTACTCGAGCAGCGTCGGGAGAACGTCGACGTTGCTGAGCAGCTCCCCGTGTCGTTGTCCGGCGTCGATCCCAGGTCCTCGCATCAACAGTGCGGCTTCGATACCAGCGTCGTAACAACTCCCTTTCGCAAGCGGGAAGGCGATCCCGTGTTCCGTCGTGAAGATCACGAGTGTTTCGTCCGCGATTCCTGCACTTTCGAGCGCCGAGAGGATCGTGTCGATCCCGTCGTCGAGCGCGGAAACCATACCGCGCATCTCGGCCAGATCCTGTCGGATCCCGCGGCGGTCGGGGAGGTACGGGAGCGGCCGTACCTCGTCGGGATCGTCGGTCTCGTAGTGATCCGAGTCGAAGCCGAATCGGCCATCGTCCTCCTCGACCCGGTGGCACTCGAAGAACCCCACGGAGGCGAAAAACGGCTCGTCGAACCCGGATCGCTCGAGAAACGATGCGACGACCGAGGAGACGGTCCGTGCTCGGTTCGCCTGGTGAACGGCCGGCGAGACGCCCGGGTACAGATTCCCTTCGGAGTGGATGTAGTCGTACTGGAGCTTGTCCGTATCCTGCGTGATATGCTGGAGACCGAACAGGTGGGTTTCGTAGTCGGCGTCGCTGAGGTAGTGCGGAACGATCCGTTCCCCGTCGTCGAGCTCCCAGTGTGCGTGTGCGAGCCCCATCAGCCCGTTAACGTGGGGATGTCGGCCAGTCATGAGGCTCCCCCGGCTCGGCGTACACTGGGGAGCCGTGACGAAGTGATTCTCGAATATCGCTCCCTCCGCTGCGAGGGAGTCGATCGCGGGCGTCTCGATGTCGACGCCGTAACAACCCAGGTACCGGCCGAGGTCATGGCAGTGCATCAGAAGGACGTTCGGTCGAGTTCCGTTCGTTTCGTCCATAGAACGGGATCGATACCACAACTCGGCGGAAAAGTGTGTGACTCTAGATGTGAAGGTCCGTTAAGTCAATTAGTCGCCTGGTCGATGGTGACACGTATGACGCGACGATCGCTGCAGCGGGGTGGCGTATGAACGCGGAACTAGATCTGCTCGTACGGCTCGGCGACTACGACCGACCCCAGGACGTCGCCGACCGCGCCGTCCGGGCCGAGGAGCTTGGATTCGACCGGATCACGACGGGCGAGACGACGGGCTGGAACATCGTTCCGGCGCTGACGCTGATCGCCGACCGGACCGACGAACTCGGAATCTCGAACGACGTCATCTCGCCGTTCGGACGGTCGCCGGCGATGCTCGCCCAGACCGCGCTGGCCCTGCATGACGCCTCGGACGGCCGATACCGGCTCGGGCTCGGTCCGAGTTCGCCCGCGATCACCGAACGCTGGCACGGCGAATCGTTCGAGCGACCGCTGCGGCGCACGCGGGAGGCGATCGAGATCGTTCGGGCGGTGTACGACGAGGGCACCCCCGCTTACGAAGGCGAGATCTTCGATATCGCCGGGCTCAACTACGAGCGAGACGTCCCCGAGAACCCGCCGCCGATCGACCTCGCCACCCTCGGTCCGACGGCGACCGAGATGGCCGGGCGGTTCGGCGACGGCTGGGCGCCACAGCTGTTCACGAAATCGGGTCTCGAGGATCGGCTCGAGGACCTCCATCGGGGCGCGGAACTTGCCGACAGGGGTCCCGACGAGCTGCGCGTAAGCCCGATCGTCCGCGGGATCGCCGCCGAGGATCGCGAGCACGCGAGGTCGCGAGCGCGCAAAACGATCGCGTTCATGCTCGGGGCGTACGGCCCCTACTACGGCGACTCCGTGGCCGAGCAGGGCTACCCCGACGTCGTCGCGGATATCCGCGAGGCCTGGCAGGACCGGGATACGGAGGCGATGGCCGCGCGGCTCCCGGACGAGGTGCTCGACGAGCTGGCGCCCGCCGGCACCTCCGAGGAGGTCCGCGAGTGGGTCGCCGACTACGCCGGGATCGACGGCGTCGACGCCGTCCGGATCGGGTTCGTCGACGGGATGAGCGAGGCGGACAAGGAGACGACGATGGCGGCCGTCTCGGAACTGGTCTGAGGGACAGCCCTCATCGTCGGCAGCGGGCGCGAACGGAGAAGCTCCCGACGCCGTACTGCTGGCAGGCGCCTCGAGCCCGATCCGAGACGAACTCGTACCAAGGGTTCTCCCTGACCGTCACGTCGTCGAACCCGGCGGTCTCGAGCAGGCCGGCGTAGTCGTCGCTCCGGATCGCGCCGCCGATGCCCGCGGCCCACAGCTCGGGGTCGGTCCTGATCCGCTCGGGGAGTCGACGCTCGCCGACGAGTTCGGAGACCGCCAGCCGCCCCCCGGACGGAGGACGCGACCCGCCTCCGCGAGGGCTCGCTCCGGCCTCGGCGAGAGCGAGAGCGCACCGTTCGACAGGACGACGTCGACCGTCTCGTCCTCGAGCGGGATCGCCTCGGCCGTCGCCCGGCAGAGCGAGACGTTCGCGGCGCCGACGTCCTCGCGACACCGGCGCGCGTTCGCCAGCTGCTCGGGGACGGGATCGACGCCGATCACGCGCCCGCTGTCGCCGACCCGCGCGGCGGCGACGAGCGCGTCCGTTCCGGAGCCGCAGCCGAACTCGAGGACGACGTCGCCGGCGTCGAGGTCGGCCAGATCGAGGTGATAGCCGACGCCGGTGAAGGAGTCGACGGCCGCGGCCGGGAGCCGACCGATCTCCGCTGGCGGATAGCCGAGGCGGGACGCCAGCTCGCGGCCCGTCGGGAACTGCAGGTTGTCACCCTCGTCCGATGCGTTAGCGACGATCCGGTAGACGGCCGCGATCTCGCGTCGCAGCTCCCGCTCGTCGGTCGCGACGGTCGAACGGTCGGTTCGCGACCGTCGCCGATCGGCCCGAACTCGAGCGCGTTGCCGCTCGAGAACGGACACGAAGTCGACGGCGGTCGTGATCGACGATCGATCGCTCATCACGTTCGGATACGTTCACACATATCATATACGTAACTAGTGACGATCGATCGTCGGCCGGCTCCGTTGCAGCCGGTGACCGGTTGTCGACCGTTGCGAACGGGATCGATCCGGACCTTACCCGATTCGCCGACTCCGGTTCGTACGGACCGCGAACGCGCGGTCGTCGCTACTCGGCGGGCGTTTCGACCGCGATCGGACGCGCCTCCCGACGGTACCCCTCGTAGGTCGAGACGGCCCACTCGCGGATCGCCGAGTCGTCGGTGTCGACGAACGCCCGGACGGTCCCGCTGTCGGGGTGGTAGCCACAGATTCCGACCCGATCGTCGAAGAGGCTGAGTCCGTACTCGGGCAGCTCCTCGTGGATCAACACGGTGAGGTTGCCACTCGCCAGGGTTCGTTCCGACTGCTCGGGGTAGGTCGTTCGGATGTAGCTGACGACCGACGGCGGGTCGATGACCTCCGCCGCCATCCCGTCGACGACCTGCCCACAGAGCTCGTCCCGGCAGGGCTCGAGCAGCGCCAGCTCGAAGCCGACGAACCGGAATCGGTCGGTCTCCCGGAGCAGGGAGACGAATCGGTTGACCGGTCGGTACGGGTCGTCGACGGTGGGGATCGTGACGACCGCCTCCGAGAACGACTCGAGGGGTAGTCGCCGGACCTCGTCCGGAAACCAGACCCAGATCCCACGGAGTTTCCGCTCGGTTTCGACGCGATCGAGCAGCTCCCGCATCCCCGACGCGACGAACGCGCCGAGCGGCGTCGCCTCGTAGCGGTGGTCGGTTCGTTCGATCCAGCCGCGATCCTCGAGCGCCCGCAGAGTGCGACCGATCGTCGACCGCGAGACCCCGGTCAGCTCGCGGAGATCGGCCCGCGTTCGCGGCCGCTCCGCCAGCGCGACGAGCGCGGTCGTTCGATGGTGTGATCGCGTGAGATACGCCACGTCGTCGATCGCGTCCGGGTGCACACTCACCCCCGTCTCCGTCTCGCGGCCGCCACGCTCGCTGGGGTTCGGAGCCATGTTACTCCTACGCATGCAGTAGTAATAGTAGTACGGTTGGATCCGTACCGAAGTCGATCGGACTACGGCTCGAGAACGAGCTTCCCGAAGAAGCTGTCCTCCATCACGTCGCGCTGGGCCTGGGCGGCCTCCTCGAGGTCGTACGTGCGGTCGATCTCGACCGAGAGGCGACCGCGCTCCATGAGGTTGGCGACCCCCCGCAGCGGAACCCGAAGATCCGGCGTGTTGAACATCGTCATGAACTGATAGCTGACGTCCGCCGAGCGGGCTGCACCGACGCTGGTAAAGCCCGGATCGGGGTCGTTCTCGCCGATGCCGACGACCCGACAGCCCGTCGCCGCGACCTCGGCGTCGAACTGGAGGTAGTCGTCGAGCCGGTGGTCGAGGATCGCGTCGACGCCGCCGTCGCTCGCCTCGAGGACGGCGTCGGCGAGGTCGTCGCGCGAGTAGTCGAGGGCGGTGTCGGCGCCCAGATCCTCGAGCGTGCCGTGGTGTTGCTCGGAGGCGGTCGTCACGACCCTGGCGCTGACGGCGTCGCCGATCTGGACGGCGATGTGGCCGACGCCGCCGGAGCCGCCGTGGACGAGGCAGTTCTCGGCCGGCTCGAGGTCGGCGTGGTCGATCAGCGCGCGCCAGGCGGTGACGCCGACGACGCCCGCCGCGCCCGCCTCGCGGGCGTCGACGCCGTCGGGCAGGTGGACGACGCGGTCGGTCGGCACCGTCGCGTACTCGGCGTAGCCGCCCTGGAACGAGCCGTTGCCGATCCCGGTGCCGTAGACGCGGTCGCCCTCCTCGAAGCCGTCCGCGCTCGAGCCGGCCTCCACCACGACGCCCGCGAAGTCCACGCCCGGCGTGAACGGAGGTCCGAGGGGCTCGTACGACCCCTCACGGAAGTAGGTGTCGACGGGGTTGACCCCGGCGGCCTCGATCTCGAGCAGGAGCTCGTCGGCCGCTGGCTCAGGTCGGTCGATCTCCTTGACCTGCAGTACGTCCGGTCCGCCGTGTTCCGAGAGTCGTACAGCGCGCATGACGTACGGGGACACGCAGCGTGCCGTTATAAACGTGGAGTTCGGCCGCGGCGGTTGCCGGTGAGAGAATCACCATTTTGAAAGCATCGAGCCCCTTACCCGCACTCGATTCCGGCGGGCCCGTTCGGCCGAGGACGACTCGCGTCGGCATCCCGTCCCGTGTACCCGATGATCGAACTCCAGTGGATCGTCGGTGCCGTGGTCGTCGTCCCGCTCGGAGCCGCGGCGCTCTCCGTGCTTGCAGCCGGCCGGCTCGACGAGGTCGGGTGGTCGATCGCCGCGGCGTCGCTGTCGGTGACGTTCGTCCTCTCGGTCGTGCTGGCGGTCGCGCTCGTCACCGGCGAACCGATCCAGTACCGGCTCTCGCCGGATCGCCTCGGTTATGCCACGGAGCTACAGGCCGACGGCTTTTCGGGCGTGATCGTCCTGCTTGACTCGCTGGTCGCGCTCGGCGCGCTCGCGTACACCCGGACGGCGGGGCCCCGGGGAAATATCTTCTACGGGGGATATCTGGCGATCGTCGCGGGCGTGATCGGCGTCACGTTGACGGGCGATCTGTTCGTGCTGTCCCTCTTCTTGCTGTTGCTCGGGCTCTCGACGGTCGCCCTCGTCGACGCGACGGGAACCGGGTGGGACAACGACGTGACCTTTCGGTACGTCGTCCTGTGGACCCTCGGCGTCGGCGTCTACTTGGCGGGAGTCGCCGTCGCGGTCGTCGCGACGGGAACGGCAAACATGGCGCTGCTGGCCGAACGGCTCCCCGCGGTCGGCTACGCCGACCCGCTGGTGGTCACCTCGTTTCTCCTGATGGCCGTCGGGCTCGGGATCAGCATCGGCCTCTTCCCGTTTCACACCTGGCTCGTCGACGCCCACGGCGTCGCCCCCGACGCCCTGAGCGCGCTGATCTCGGGCGTGATCCCCGCCGCGGCCGTCTACGCCTTCTCGCGAATCCTCTTTACCGTGTACACGACCGACTTCCTCGCGGCCAACCCGATCCTCGTCGACGGGATCCTGGCGGTCTCGCTTGCGACGATGCTGCTCGCCAACCTGCTGGCGGCGGTCCACCGGGGGATCAAGGACGTCCTCGCGTACTCGACGATTTCCCAGGCCGGCCTCGTCGTCGCGGGCTTTACGATCGCCAACGAGGACGCGATCTTCGGTTCGATCCTGCAGCTGTTCGGCCACGGGATCGTCAAGGGGGCGCTCTGTCTCGTCGCCGGCATCTTCGCGCTCCGCTTCGAGGCCCGCTCGCTCGAGGAGTACGCGGGCCTCGCGAACGAGGCGCCGCTGCTGGGGGCGACGTTCGCGCTGCTGGGGATCGCGATGATCGGCCTCCCCCCGACGGTCGGCTTCGTCGGCAAGTGGTACATCGCGCTGGGGGCGATCCAGCACGGGATGTGGCTCGTCGCGGCGCTGGTCGTCCTCAGCACGCTGTTGACGCTCGCCTACGTCGTCCCCTTCATCAGCCGTCTGTACTTCCACCCGTTCGAAGGTCCGCGGGACACGGAGGCCCGGGTCACGGTCGGAACGGTCGCCGTCGTCGTCGCAGCGACCGCCGTCGCGCTCGCGATGGGTGTGAGCTCGGGATGGATCGAGGGCCTCCTCGCGACGGCGATCGAGGAATTCGCCTCCTGACACCATGCACGGAACACACACGCGACACCGACGCCGGAGGTGCGAGCCCCGATGAGCGACGGCGCCGCGGAGGTCGCGACGCTGCGTCCGTTCCTCGCCGTCCTCGTCCCCGCGCTGGTCGTGGTCGCCGTCGCGCTCGCCGACGAGCGCCCGGCCCTTCGCGAGGGGGTGAGCCTCGTCGGCTCGCTCGCCACCTTCGCCGTCGTCGCGAGCATGCTCCCGGGCGTCCTCGAGGGTCGGGTCTACGTCACCCACCTCGGGACGTTCGCCACCGGGATCGAGTTCGCGTTCCGGGCCGATCCGCTCGGGATGCTGTTCGGCGCCGTCGCGAGCGCCCTCTGGATTCCGACGGCGATCTACAGCGCGGGCTACCTGCGGGGCCACGAGAAAGCACACCAGACCCGCTTTTTCGCCGCGCTGGCGCTAAGCATCGCCGCGGCGATGGGCGTCGCCTTCGCCGCGAACCTGCTCGTCCTCGTGTTGTTCTACGAGCTGATGACGATCGGCACCTACCCGCTCGTCGCCCACGACGGCACCGAGCGGGCCCGGCGGGTCGGCTACAAGTACCTCGCGTACGTCCTCGGCGGGGGCACCCTCGCGGTCGGCGGCACGCTACTCGTCTTCTGGCTGGCCGGTACCGCGACGTTCGCGCCCGGCGGAATCGACTCGCTCGCGGACGCGGCGAGCGAGAACCCCTGGCTCGCCCGGATCGCTTTCGGGCTGCTGGCAGCTGGCTTCGGCGTCAAGGCCGCGATCATGCCGCTGCACGGCTGGCTGCCGAGCGCGATGGTCGCGCCCACGCCGGTCTCGGGGCTGCTCCACGCCGTCGCGGTCGTCAAGTCCGGCGCGTTCGCGCTCGCCCGCGTCGTCCTCGAGGTCTACGGCCCGGTGACGACGGAGGTCCTCGGACTCGCGGCGCCGCTGGCCGGCGTGGCGGCCGCGACGATCCTCCTGGGGAGCCTGCTCGCGCTGCGCCAGGACGACCTGAAGCGACGGCTCGCCTACTCGACGATCGCACAGCTCTCGTTCATCGTCCTTGGTATCGCGCTGCTGACCCCATCGGCGGTCGTCGGCGGGCTGGTCCACCTGCCGGTCCACGCCGTCGGGAAGCTCACCCTCTTTTTTTGTGCCGGCGCGCTGGCCGTCGAGTGCGGGACCAAGAAGATAAGCGAGATGGCGGGGATCGGTCGCCGGATGCCCCTGACGATGGTCGCCTTCGCTATCGGGGCCGCCAGCCTGGCGAGCATCCCGCTGTTCGCCGGCTTCGTCAGCAAGTGGCACCTCCTGCTGGGCAGCGCCGAGGCGGACAACGGGCTCGTGCTCGCGCTGTTCGTCGTCTCGGGCGGGCTCAACGTCGCCTATTTCTGGCCGATCGTCTACGCCGCGTTCTTCGAGGACGCGGATCCCGACCCGAAACCGATCGTCGAGGAGCCGATGGGTGGTGCTCGAGCCGACGGCGGGGCCAAATCCGAGCCGACGGACGCATCGACGGCCGCCGTCCGGGAACAGGGTGACGGCGGCCCCACCGTCGGGGCCGAGTGGGAGCGCCGCACCCCGACGGGTGCGGAGACGACGTGGCTCCTGTTGGGTCCGATCCTCGCGGTAGGCGCGCTCGTCGTCGCCGTCGGGGTCGCCGCCGACTGGCTGTTCGTCCTCGAGGCCGCCCACACGGCCGCCGAGAGCGCGGGGGTGAGTCGCCCGTGATCGGGAGCGGTCCCGACGCGCTGCTTTCGGTCCAGCCGCTGGCGACCGTCGTCCTCGCCGCAGTGCTGGTTCCGTTCTGCTCGCGACGGCTCGCGCACGTCCTCGGAGTCGTCGGGCTCGGCCTCGTCGCCGCGTGGACGCTGCTCGTCCCCGATGGAACCGGACCGACGGTGCCGTTCCTTGGGCTCGAACTCGTCCTCGTGAGCGTCGACGACGCCGCTCGACTCGTCGGGCTGGCGCTCTCTGCGTTCGGCGCGCTGGCGGTCGGCTACACCTACCTCGTCGGCACTGACACCCGTCACCTCCTGCTCGCGCTGGCGTACGCCGGGACCTCGCTGTGGACCGTCTTCGTCGGCGACTGGCTCGCGCTCGCGCTCGGCTGGGAGCTGATGGCCGTCGCGAGCACGCTGCTGGTGTGGTACCACGGCGGCGAGGCGGTGCGGGCGGGGTACCGCTACGCGCTGGTCCACGCCGTCGGCGGCGGCCTGTTGCTGGTCGGCGTCGCCCTCCACTGGGTCGCCGTCGGCCCCTCGGCGACCGCGCTGCAGTACGACGGAACGGGGATCAGTCCGGGACTGTCCGCAATCGCGGTCGGCCTCGCCGTCGGCGTTAACGCCGCCCTGATCGGGGTCCACGTCTGGCTGCCCCGAACGTACGCGGCGCCCCACGTCGGCACGTCGGTGATCCTCTCGGCGTACACGACGAAGGTCGCGGTGTACGCGGCCTACCGGGCGTTCCCCGAGGGGAACCTCGTCCTCGCGTCCGTCGGCGCCGCGATGACCGTCTACGGCGTGGCCTACGCCCTCGCCCAGAAGGATATGCGGAAACTGCTCGCCTACCACATCCAGGCTCAGGTCGGCTACATGCTCGCCGGGATCGGGCTGGGCTCGGCGCTGGGGGTCGCGGGCGGCTTCGGCCACCTGTTCAACAACGTCCTCTACAAGGGGCTGCTGTTCATGGTTGCCGGCTTCGTCGTCGTCCGAACGGGGCAAAACAAGCTCGACGGCTTCGGCGCGCTCGGGCGGGCGACGCCCCTGCTGTTCGCGACCTTCCTCGTCGCCGCGCTCTCGATCACCGGCGTCCCCGGCTTCAACGGGTTCGTCACGAAGGGGATGGTCCTCGACGCGGCCGCCGAGGCCGACGCGACCCTCCTCGAGGCCCTGCTGCTGGCCGGGGCCGTCGGAACGTTCGTCTCGTTCATGAAGTTCGGCTACTACGCCTTCCTCGAGGGCGAGCGTGTCTCGATCCCCGACCTGTCGCCGGCCGATCTCGCGGTTTCGGCGCCGATCGCGGTCGCCTGCGTCCTGCTGGGCGTGTTCTACCCCGCGCTGTTCGCGCTCCTGCCGGCGACCGACGCCTGGAGCACCGACCCCTACTCGAGGGCCCACCTCTACAAGGCCGCCGTCCTCGCGGTCGGCAGCCTCGTCGCGTTCGTCGTCGCGAAACCGCTGTTCGGCCGCGTCGCGGGAGGGAAGGACGTCGACGAACTCCGGGATCCGCTCGTCTTCTACGGCACCGACGCCGTCACGGACGTCCTCGCACGGAGTTACGGGTGGGTCGACGGGCATGTCGCTCGCGCGGCTGCGGCCGTCGTCGTCGCGGTTCGGAACCCGGAACGGACGGTTTTGGCCGCTCTGCCGGACTCACTGGAGGGCCGCTACCGGGACTGGGCTCGGCGGACGTCGGGCGAGTCGGGACTGAAGACGACCGTCGCGCTCGTGTTCGTGGCGGTCGCGGTCGTGCTGGTGGTCGGACTAACACTCTGAGGAGCCTCCGGCAGGTGGCTTACGGGCCCGACCGTTCGTCTCTTCCCTGGGTCCACTTCTCGAGCAACTCACTCCGACGAGCGAGTGGAGTTGAGAGGAAAGGTGCCGATGGCCCCTCGTCGGGGCGAGCTCGGAGGGGAAACCCGTGTCGCTACCGAACCGCTCGCGTCGCGTCGTCGATGATCTCGAGGGCCTCCTTCAGTTCCGCCGTGCTCGTGGCGTAGGAGAGGCGGGCGTACCCTTCGCCGTTGGCGCCGAAGGCGCCGCCGGGGACGACGATCACGTCCCGCTCGAGCACCTCGTCACACCAGCCCTCGGGGACCTTCGGCATGACGTAGAACGCCCCCGACGGCGTGGGCACCTCGAGGCCGGCGTCCTCGAGGCCGTCGACGACCAGATCGCGGCGCTCCTCGAAGGCCGCGACCATCTCCTCGACGGGATCCTGTGGTCCCGTCAGGGCGGCCTCGGCGGCGTACTGGGCGGGCGCGGAGGCGCAGGCCTGGGCGTACTGGTGGACCCGCAGCATCCGCTCGATCCGGCGGTTCGAGCCGAGGACCCAGCCCAGCCGCCAGCCCGTCATCGAGTAGGTCTTCGAGCAGGCGCTGACGACGACGACGTTGTCGCTCTCGGCGAACTCGAGCGGCGAGCGGTGTTCGCCCTCGAAGACGATCCGTTCGTACACCTCGTCGGAGAGACAGAGCACGTCGTGTTCGTCCGCGATGCGGGCGAACTCGCGCATGTCCTCCTCGCTCTGGACCGCACCCGTCGGATTCGCGGGGCTGTTGACGACGAAGGCCGCGGTCTCGTCGGTGATCGCGTCCTCGACCGTCGCCGGATCGAGGGTGAGGTCGTCGCGCAGGCCGACGGGTTTCGGCGTCCCGCCCGCGATGTGGGTCAGCGCGTCGTAGGAGACGAACCCGGGGTCGGGGAAGATTACCTCCTCGCCGGGGTCGACGTGCGCCTCGAGCGCGAGATGTAGCGCCTCGCTCCCGCCGGAGGTGGCGATCACGTCGGCGGGATCGATCTCGAGCCCGTACTCCCGGTCGTAGTTCGCGGCGATCGCCTCACGCAGTGATCGGGTTCCCTTGTTCGACGTGTAGGCGTCGGTCCGCTTGGCCTCGATCGCCTCGATCGCCCCCCGTCGGGCGTGTTCGGGCGTCGGGAAGTCGGGCTGGCCGATTCCGAGGTTGATCGCGTCCTCGCCGGCGGCCTCGAATACTTCCCGAATGCCGCTGATCGACACCTGCTCGACCCGGGCTGCAAACTCCGTCATGGCTACACCGGTGTTGCCGACCCCGATAACTCTTGATGTGTTCTACGCTCGACCGGGTGGGAGCGTAACCGGCGAAACGTACCTGGCCTGCCGGCCGAGCAGTCGACACCCTTCGAACGCCTGCTCGAGGGCCGCGCCGGCCGCGAGGTGACGACCGAACTCCGATGCGGGCGCTCCTACGAGAAGATCGGCGACTACGCCGTGACGGCTCCTCGGGAGCGTCGACCGGCCGGTGCTGACAGCCTGATCGCGGACGCGAACCGTTAGGCGTCCGGCGGTCCAATCGTCGGTCGAATGAGCCAGAACGACGGTTCCGACGCGCCGATCCGATCGATCCTCGCCCCGACCGACGGCAGCGACGCCGCCGAGGCCGCCCTCGAGCGAGCGCTCCGCTTCGCCGAACTCGAGGGGGCGACCGTCCACGTCCTCTCGGTGGTCGACACGACGGCAAACCCGATGCGCTTCGGCGTCGCGGAGGTCGCAGACCTCGACCGAGCACGGACGAAACTCGTTGACGACGTCGTCGACGCCTGCGGCGACCGCACGCCGGAACTCGAGGTTCGGGGGGCGGTCCGTCGCGGTCGCCCGGCGGCGGCGATTCTCGAGTACGCGGAGGAACAGGCGATCGACCTGCTCGTCGTCGGCCGAACGGGCCGGGGCGGCGTCGCCGAGGCGCTCCTGGGAAGCACCGCCGATCGGTTGGTGCGCCGAGCGCCGATCCCCGTGGTGGTCGTTCCGGACGCCGCCTCGGTCGACGACCGATCCCGCGGATCCGAGTAGTTTTATTCCGCTTCGCGGTGTACGGCCGTCGACTCGCCGCCTGGAGCCCCTCGGCTCGAGGCGGTCCAGCACCCAACCCATGAACTACAAGGAATTCGTCGGTCAGGTCCAGCACAGACTCGAGTACGCACAGTTCGGCCAGGCCGTCCGAGCGACACGGGCGGTGCTGACGACGCTCGGCGAACGGCTTCCGGAGGGGGAGGCGACCGATCTCGCCAGTCCGCTCCCGATGGAGATCGACCGCTACCTGAGAGAAGCCGAACACGGCCAGCGCTTCGACTATCACGAGTTCCTCGATCGGGTTGCCGAGCGCGAGGGCGTCGATCGGGCGGACGCGAACTACCACGCCCAGCAGCTGCTCGCGATCGTCGCCGAGGACGTCCCGCCCGGGAACATCGAGAAGGTTCGCAACGGACTCCCCGAGGATTTCGATCCGCTGTTCGAGCTGATCGAAGCGCCAGAGGAGTGACCGACGAGCGACGCGCCGCAAGCGAGGCGACCGACCGACCGCCGGGGCCGATCGCCCGCGTTCCCCGGTCGAAATCGGACGCCCGCGGCTGGTACGACGCGTTCGCTCGCCGGTACGACGCCGTCGCAGACCCGTTCGAGGCTCCCGCGCGGACGAGCGGCCTCGAGCTGCTCGCCCCGGAGCCGGGCGAGCGCGTCCTCGACGTCGGCTGCGGGACCGGCACTGCCCTCGTCGTCATCGCGCGAGCCGTCGGCCCAACGGGGGCCGCGGTTGGAATCGATCTCGCCGACGGGATGTGTCGGACATCCCGACGGGCACTAGCCGATGCCGGCCTCGAGCGGGGCGTCGTGATCGCAGGCGACGGTGCGAGCCTGCCGTTCGCAGACGCCGCGTTCGACGCCGTCTTCGCGAGCTTCGTCCTCGAGCTCTTCGATACGTCCGAAATTCCGGCCGTCCTCGCCGAGTGGCATCGCGTCCTCGCCCCAAACGGCCGTCTCTGTGTCGTCTCGCTCTCCCGCGGTGGATTCGGCCCGACGACGTGGCTCTACGAACGGGTTCACGACCTGTTGCCGACCGCCGTCGACTGTCGACCGATCTACGTCACCGAGACCCTGCGTGAGGTCGGCTTCCGGGTTCTCGAGACGCGGTACGAAACCGTCTGGCGGCTACCCGTCGAGATCGTTCTCTGTCGGCCGCGAGAGGACGAGTCAGGCGGGCGCCCCGCGAACCAGCGTGACCGTCCGCGGTGAGCGGCGAGCGACCCGCTCGGCGACCGACCCCGTGAACAGCCGGGCCGCGAGCGATCGGCCGTGGCTCCCCATGACGAGCTGGTCGTAGCCGCCCGACTCGACGCGTTCGACGATCGCCGCTGCGGGCGCTCCGGGCGCGGTCTCGGTCTCGAGCGTCGCCCCGCGTTCGTCGGCCAGCGTCGTCGCCGACTCGAGGATTTCATCAGCTCGACTCTCGCGGTCCTCGAGGACCGCCTCCAGGTACGTCCCCTCGACCGCCGATCGCGGCCGATCGAACGGGAGATCCAGCGCGTGGAAGGCGGTGTGAGAGGCGTCGGGAAACGTCTCGAGGGCGTAGGCGAGCGCGGCCTCGGCCTGTTCGGAGCCGTCGAGAGGGACCAGAATCTCTCCCGGGAGATCCCGCTCTCGGATCGCCGCGGTCGTCTCGGGAACGACCGTCGTCGAGACCGACGCTCGGCGGACGACGGCCTCGCTCACGCGGCCGAGGAAGGGGCGTGTGATCGGCGACTGACCGTGGCTGCCGAGGACGACGTGGTCGACGTCCGCCTCGTCGGCAAGTGCGAGGATCTCGGTGTGGGGCGTGCCCGTTCGGAACTCGGTCCGGAGTTCGAGACCGTACTCGTCGGCACGGTCGGCCGCGCGCTCGAGAACCCGCTCTCCCCGCTCCTGTGCGCGTTCGGCGGTCGGTTCGGACGATCCGACGCTCGCCGTGTGATCGTGTGCGGGGTCGGCGACGAACAGTGCGGTCGGCGACGCGTCCGGAAACGATGCGAGGCAGTACTCCAGACCGGCGAACCCCCGGTCCGATCCGTCGACGGGGACAAGGACGTCGTATGACATGGTTGTGGTGAAGTCGGGCGTCGGCCCGCTTGGATCTGTTTCCCACGCCGACAGAAATAAAAACGACGGACGAGTCGGTCGACGGCCGGCAGTCGCTCGAGGGAGACGGTGATTCCTGCTCCGACCACGTTGGCGCCGATGCCGATCGCCTAAACGAGGACCTCCCGCCGATGCCCCGGCGGAACTATGGGGACGGCGGTCCCTGATCCGATATGGAGCTCGGACTCACCGTCGGCGACTCGCTCGAGCGCGCCGACCGAACGATCGACGGCTTCGACCTGCTCGAGCTGTCGATCGGCGAAGGAGCGGACCCGAACGCGATCGACACCGACCGCCTCGAGGGGCTCCTCGAGCGGGAAGACGCCGACCTCTGTGTCCATCTACCGTTCAAACAGGTCGTCGTGACGCCCGTCGACGGGATCAACGACGCGATCCTCGGCTACCAGCGAGAGCTGCTCGAGTGGGCAGGTTCGGTCGGCGCCGAGAAGGCGGTCCTCCACGGGACGGCCCGGAACCCACACGACACGGACCTCCGGCCGGTGTTCGCCGAGCAGCTGGCCGCTATCGCCGACGCCGGCGCCGACGCGGGCGTCGAACTCGTCGTCGAGAACGTCGGCCACCAAAAGCGCGGATTGCCGCTGTCGGTGCTGGGCGATCTGGCCCGCGAGACCGACACCGCGGTCTGTTTCGACGTCGGTCACGCCTACATGGAGGACGGCAACGACGGAGTCAAGCGCTTCCTCTCGGGGTACGGCGACCTCGTCAGCCACTTGCACGTCCACGACGCCCGGAGCCGAGGCGACACCCACCTCCCGCTGGGGGCCGGCGAGATCGACTACGGAATCGTCGCGGATCGGCTCACGGAGTTCGACGGCACCGTCGCAGTCGAGGTCTTCACCGACGACGTCCCGCTGTTGTGCGACACCGCCGAGCGAGTTCGGGGACACCTCGAGGGCTAGTCGGGTCGCACTCGAGCCTGCGACAGAGACTGAGCGGTAGTTTGAACAGTTCAGGGGCAGAACAGTCGGTGATGGATTCATCGAGCGACTCGAGCGCCCTCCTCTTGCTCGCCGGAAGCCTGCTCGCGGTCGCGCTCGTTTACGGCGTGTTGGTACCGAGCGACGTCCTCGCGGGCGACGGCTCGCAGGCGGTACTGTACGTCGTCGTCGGCTGGGTGCCGTTCACGCTCGTCTTCTACGCGCTAGGACGCGGGTTCTCCTCGCCGGAGGCGCTGCCGAGCATGCGCAGCGCCGACGCCGGGCTCGCGCTCGTGCTCGTCTTGCTCCTGCTCAGCCTCGGCCTCGAGGCCTGGGGGATCTCGCCCGAACAGCTGCCGGAGGCGTACGTCCTGCAGGCGGTCGGGATCTTCGTCGGCCTCGCGCTGTTCGGCTGGGGGATCGGCCGTCGCTCGCGGGCGATCGGTCAGCGGGCCGACTCCTGATCCTCGCCGACGACGAGGACGTCGACGTCACCCTCTCTGATGACGCCGTCGGTGACGCTGCCCAGCATCATCCGACTGACCCCGCCCCGTCCTCGGGTTCCCATGACGACGGCGTCCGCGTCGACCTCGTCGACGCAGGTCAGCAGCTCCCGGACCGGGACGCCCTCGCGGATCTCGGTCTCGAGGTCGAGACCGCGCTCGTGGGACCGCTCGGCGAGCCGCGCGACGAACTCCTCGGCCCGCTCGGCGAACGCGTCGGCGGCGCTGGCGTCGTCACCGGGGAGCCGAACGGAACCCAGCGGTCCCTGCTCGACGACACAGACGACGTGGACTTCGGCGTCGGTCGTCTCCGCGAGGTCGAACGCCCGCTCGGCGGCGTCCTCGGCGTACTCGCTGCCGTCAGTGGGAACCAGAATCCGATCGTACATGTCCGTCCGTTCTCCCGCGGGGTGGATAAGTCCGGGTGGCGTCGGCGAGCGCCGAGAACCGCGAGCGAGCCGTCGACCCGGGACTCACCGTCGCACGCGAACGTACTGGACGAGCGCGGCGACCGCGGCGAGCAGCGACGGGAGCTCGTAAGGCTGGGCGTGCAGCGTCAACACTGCTGTCGCGACGAACAGCGCACCGGCGATGATGGCGTACCCGACCGCGGGATCGCTCCCGCTGGGTGGATCGACGGGGTCGGTCCTGACGACGAGTTCGCCCCGCTCGAGCTGGCCGAAGACGGAATCGAACCGGGCTGGCGCCCGCGCAAGGACGGGTGCCGACTCCCGCAGGTCGGTTCGAGTCTCCGCGAGCAACGCTTCGAGCTCGCTCTCGATGAACCCGTGGTCAACAAGAAACGACCGCGTCACCGCGAGGAAGTCGAACTCGGGGTCGAGGCTCCGACAGACCCCCTCGCCGACGGTACCGACCCTGACGAGCAACATCACGTTCGGCGGGATCCGGAACGGAAAGTCCTGCAGCATCGATAGCAGCTCGGTGATGATCGCCCGCCAGGTAATCTCCGGACGCCCCTCGAGGTTCTCGATCACCAGCTCGAGGACGCGACGAACGGCGGTTCGGTCGACGGTCGGCTCGAGCACCTCGAGCGCGATGAGCGTGTTCAACAGGCCGTCGACGTCCCGGCGAACGAGCGTGCGGTACAGGTTCGTGATGTCCTCCTGTTCCTGAGGCGTGAGCCGCTGGCTCATCCCGTAGTCGTAGATGACGAGTCGCCCGGCGCCGGTTATCGCGAGGTTCCCCGGGTGTGGATCGGCGTGGAACACGCCGTCGACCAGCCCCATCTTCAGGTAGGTCCGGGCGATCAGGGTGGCCATCTCGGTCGGATCGGTGTCGGCCGCAGTGAGGGCGTCCTCGTCGGTGATCTTCCGTCCCTCGACGAACTCCATGGCGATCACCCGCTCGGAGCACAGTTCGTCGTAGATCTCGGGAACGACGACCCGATCGTCGTCGGCGAAGTTGTCGCCGATCTCGTCCATGATCGCGGCCTCGCGCTCGAAGTCCAGCTCCTCGAGGATGATCGCCTCGAAGTCGTCGGCGACGTTCTCCAGCGAGTAGCGCTGGCGCTCGTCGGCGAACATCGCGAGCAGCGGCACGATCCCTCTGATGACCCGCAGGTCGCGCTCGATCATCGAGACCAGCTCCGGTCGGCGAACCTTCAGCGCGATCCGCTCGCCCTCGTACACGGCGGTGTAGACGAACGCGAGCGAGCCGCCCGCGACGGGCTCGACCGTCTCGAGGTCGAGGTCGTCGCCCAGCTCCGCCTCGAGGACGGTCATCGGGTCCCCGCCCGTGTTCTCGGGAACCTCGTCCTGCAAGCTCGAAAAGACCTCGACGTACGTCGGGGGGACGACGTCCGGACGCGTCGACAGCACCTGGCCGACCTTGATAAACGCGGGGCCGAGATCGAGCATCGTTTCGGTGAGTCGCTCGGCCCGTTCGCGGTGGACCGCCGTCGACACCCGCCGGGGCGGACCGAACAGGAGAAACCGCCGCTGGTCTCTGAGCAGCGCGATCGCGACGGGAAGGAATCGAAGCAACACCTGGGCGTACCGCAGGTAGTAGCCGATCATCGCTCGAGCGAGGTCCCGCTGCCAACCGTCTCCCTGTCCATACGCCGGCTTCGAAGTCCGACTACAAATACATCAGTGGCTTGGTAACCCGGCCGACCCATCCGTACGGATTCGTGCTTTCGTCCCTTCCAGCGTACTGGGACTCGTCGCCGGAAATATGGTGTCCGATCGCGTTCACTCGAGTATGTACGATCGACTCCTGTTGCCGACTGACATGAGCGCCGGAATCGAGGACGCGATCGATCACGCGATCGACGCGGCCGAACGGTACGACGCCGAGCTACACGTCCTCTACGTCGTCGACACCGACGCCTACAGCTCCTACCCCGGCGACGAGTACGTCCACGAGTTCGAGGGGTTAGAGAGCGCCCTCGAGCAGGCCGGCACCGACGCCGTCGAGGCGATCGCCGAGGAAGCCGAAGCGGCCGGGCTCGAGACGACCGAGATCGTACGCCACGGCGTCCCCCACGAGGAGATTCTCCGGTACGGCGACGAGGCCGACATCGGGCTCACGGTGGTCGGCTCGAAGAACCGCTCGGGCGAGTACCGACGGCTGCTGGGAAGCGTAGCCGAACGGGTCGTGAACATGTCCGAGCGACCGGTGACGGTCGTCAAATCCCCGGTCGACGAGTAGCGGGCCGCGCCCCTATCAGTAGCTGGTAGCACAGGTTTTTATTTACGTGAAACTCGCGTTACACACAGGTCAAGCAGGTAACGGGACAGTAATCGATTTCTCCGATAGCTGTCGAGAGAAGCCTGCTGAATATAGAGCATCTATGCAGCACGACGACTTCATTTGTTTCAACTTAATATATTTAGAATTCAATCTATTATACGTGCGCACTGATTGTTCTACCAATTACGGTTGATTACCTTGTCATCAGGCGAATTGAGAAGCGGTAGAGCCCCAAAGAATTGAAGGGGTAGGGTGGTTAGTTCGGAGATATACTATCATGGAAACAACCGCAGAAATCTTTCTCATCATGAGTTCTCTCCTCATTATTGGAGTCCCCCGCATGGTACATCTGGAAGTGGAACCTCAAACAGCATCAGGGAAATAATCATATAAATGATATAAATATATGACTGATACGCAGTGGGGTTCTTCTTGTCGAATGGCTCTCAT
>NZ_JARUKW010000025.1 GCF_029688845.1 Natronococcus sp. A-GB1
TTTCGGCCGAACAACTATGAGTCTTTCTTTAGGTCCCGAATATCTAAAATTGAAGCATCGTATACGAACCAGGATGAGATGCACCGGAAGCAAAACTCGGTTGAGGAAGTGCCGTCCGTTCCCACCTGGTTGGTAGATTCTTCCAATAAGCAGTGTTCAGGATACGTCTGAGTGATACAAGATTAATATTGTTTCTTACAGAAGTTATTAGTGTAGGAACGAGTAGAGTGTATACTGTCGGGGTGTCGGTGCCTGTTCAGGCGACCCGCCCCGACTACCCTGTCAGGTAGGTCCGAAAGCGAGGGATCGCGGTCAATCCCTCGCCCTCGGGCACCAACACTGCGATAGGCGTGCCGACTCGGCGACACCGGGCTTTGGTCGGACTTCTACAGGCGGAGCAGGCCGAGTGCCTCGGGGCTTGACCCCGAGGGTGAAGGCCGTACGCTCCGTTAAACGTGTTCCGTCCGCTCGATGTACTGCTCAATCGTGCCGGTCGAAACGTCACTTGCCGTCCCCACGTAGTACGATTCCTTCCAAAACCCACCGCCCCACAGGTACTTCTCCAAGAACAATTCGTATTGTTCCCACATTTCCCGTGCCGTGATACTCTTAACCGTTCGTACAATCTCACTCGGTGCGTGCTTCGGGTGGGCCGAAAGGAACAGATGTACGTGGTCGGGAGAAATGTGGAGTCGTTCGAGAGACGGAGTCTCTCGTGATCCCGAAAATCTTCGATTCTCGGACGATGACAGTATCTCGTATCCGTATTCGTCGCACACGTCGCGGAAACTCGCTTCCAGGGAACTCTCGATTGGTTCGAGAATCACGTGCCGGTACTAAGCGGGATCTCCGATCCCGCGAGGTACGCAAAGCTTCGCTTTGCTTGACTTCGGACACCACACGAAGTGATAGTTGACGTTGTACACCGTGTGGTTCGACCGCTTCTCACCCATATTGAGAACACTTTACCGACACAGTCAAGTATATCTAAAGGATATACACAGGTATGGCGAACCGCTTTGAAATCGAGGGTGAGGAAATTCTCGACGGTGAGGTCAAGCCGTTCGGGAACAGTGCCCACGTCACCGTCCCCAAACGCTGGCGAGGGGCCGACGTAAAAATCGTCCGGACCTCAGAACCCACCGAACAAGACGAAGAATGACCGACTCACAGGCTCTCGTCAAGACGTTGGTCTTCCAACTCGACATCCAGAGTGACAACGAGAGCCTACTGTACGACGCTACGCTCGAAGCCCGCCGGGTGTACAACGAAACCATCCGTCTCGCCAAGCAAGGCGTGGATTGGGACGCAATTCCCGACAGCGTGGCCGACGACGCCGACCTTGTGAAGAACACGACTCAGCGCGTCGTCGCCAAAGCACTCGGCGCGGTGGAGAACTACTACGAGTACGACGACTTCGGCAAACCCAGTCACACCAAGGACGGCACATACCCGCTTCGTGCGAACTACGAGGAAGGGTACAACCTGTCTCTCACCGACGACGGTGATGTGACGTTCCGAATCAGCGCGAAGCCGTACAAGCACGTCAAGGGCGTTCTTGAAGGCGACGACGCCCACCTTGACGTTCTCAAAACTGCGCTCACAGGTGACGAGTGGAAGATTGGGACTGCTGAAACCCTATTTCACAACGAGAACGCCGAGTTACACGTCAACGTCACCAATACCAAGCAGACCGTCCGAGACAAGCAGGACTCACGGACGGTTATCGGCGTGGACATGAACGAGGACAACGTGTCCCTTACCGCTCTCTCCGAAGGTGGCGTCGAGGACACGTTGGTCATCGACTTCCAGAAATCAAGTTCGAGCGACACTGCTACTTCACGATGCGGAAGCGCGTGCAGAACGCTGGAAAGGACAGCATCCACGACACGTTGGAAGGGCGTGAGGAACGGTTTGTCCGTGACCGACTCCACAAAGTGAGCCGTCACATCGTGGAGTGGGGCCGTCAGTTCGAGAAGCCATGTATCGTCTTTGAAGACCTCAAAGAGATGCGCGACAGTATCGACTACGGTACGCGGATGAATCGGCGCTTGCACCACCTCCCGTTCCGCGCCCTTCAGTTCTATACATCGTACAAGGCATTGTTCGTGGGGATTCCGACCGCGTGGATTGACCCTGCGTACACGAGTCAGCGGTGTCCGATGTGTGGTCACACGGAGCGTGCGAACCGCAACAAGAAGCGGTTCAAGTGTCGGTCGTGTGGGCATCAAGACCACAGTGACCGTAGTGCAAGCGTCAATATCGCTGTGCAGGGCGTGAAGAAACTCGATTGGAATGTGCCTGCTCTCAACAGCCTTCCCGTTGTTCGGAAGGTGCGACGTTCACAAGAGCGAAGCTCTTTTGCAGCCCGCAAAGTCGCTACGCGACTTTGAGACGGCGGGCATCGGGGGCTGTGGACGCCCCGTCCGTGACCCACGACACCGTTCGAGGGTATCAGACCGATGGTGTCGCGGGAGTGTCCGACTAATCCACGGGAAGCCTCGGGGTCGTACGGAAGATCTTCGATCTTCCGTGATAACGAGAGAGCTTTGCTCTCTCGAACCACTTGACCCCGAGGCGGTTCACTCGTGAGGAGTGGACGCGCCTGCAGCAGGTGACCCCAACCGGTCGTGTGGCGCGGTCGGGCTCTCGATGAGCGTTCTCTCCCAGTTGCCCAAGGGCACACCTTTCCATCTTCCTTCTAATTCCAAAATACTAAAATAATGCTTCTTCTAACACCTATTCAATGGTGGAACGTTCGCGGTTCCGACGACAGTTTCTGGCAGCGTCCGGTGGGACGATGGGGATGGCTCTGGCCGGTTGTATGGATCAGATCAGTTCCGGCTCTTCGGACGAGGAGGGCAACGAGTCGTCGAACGAGACTGACGGTGAGGACACCGAGACCGAAGGCACTGAGAGTGCGGACTCCGACGACGTCGACTCGCCCGAACTTACCGTCGAGACGGAGTACAACAGCCGCGAGGAGTACCGACAGCCCGGCGAGGCGTTCGTCGACTTCGAGAGCCTCGAGGAGTGGGAGCTACTGGAGGGCTCGGGTGACGCCGAGACGGACGTCGTCTTCGATGGGGACCAGAGCCTGCGGCTGACCGCCGAGGACGAGGACAACGCCGTCGTGGCGACGGAGTTCGAGGCGACGGACCTGAGCGACCGTGACGTCTCGATGGCGGTCCGGACGACGACGCCGGCGAACATCGCCCTCGAGATCCAGCTTCGGGATATCTACGGCGGCTACGCGAGCTACATGCTGCAGTCGGTCTCCTACGGCAGCGACGAACCCGGCTGGTTCCGAACCTGCCCCGGTTTCGCCGACGAGAGCACGACCCCCGTCGAGCAGGACGCGATCGACGAACTGCGTGTCGTGGTTCACAACACCGGTGACGAGGCCGAGGTCTGGGTCGATGATATTCGTACACACGAGAAGCCCGACCAGGGTTACGTCATCCTCTGTTGGGACGATGGGTTCGAGGACTTCTATGAGCCGGCGGGGCCGATCCACGACGAGTACGACGTCACCGCGGTCCAGGCGGCCGTTCGTCAGTGGACCCGCGATCAACGTGATGGCATCATGACGACCGACCAGCTCCTCGAGCGCCAAGAGGCCGGCGATCAGATCGTTGCCCACGGCACTCACACCGAGTTCGCCGACATGGAGCCCGACGAGCTGCGGGACTCGATCGAGACCGATAAGAACTGGGCGGTCCAGAACGAGTTTCAGGGCGGCCATTACCTCGTGTTCCCTCACAACAACTTCAACCGGGAGGTCCTCGAGTTGGTGTCGGACTACTATTATGCTGGTGGGTTCAACCAGGCCGGGAACGTCAACCTTACCGGCGTCACCGGCTACGATCCGCTCGTCCTCCCGCGGACGATCGGCCACGACCTCGAGATCGCGGCACAGTGTGTCGACGCCGCTGCCGCCCACCGGCAGTGTACAATCCTGAACTTCCACGCCTTCGATCTGGACAACACGATGGACGCCGACGACTACGAGGACCTGGTCCAGTACATCGCGGAGACCGACGGCGTCGAGGCCATCGACTTCGACGACCTCTGGGCGATGCGCCGGGCAGGACACTGAGACGGGGCGGCTCAGAACCGACCGATCCGTCCCCGATCGACTACGAACACGAGGTGATGATCGTCGCTGGTAGACAGCGACCTGCGAGAGTCGGGTATCCGGCTATGTATGAGATAGCGCTCGAGCAGTCGGTCACCCCGATGGCCAGACGGGTGGTGAGAGCCAGTCGCTACTGGAGGTCCGCGTTGTCAGGATGCTCTTCATCGGGTGCCTGTAATGCGTGGCGGAGCCGGTCCACCTCGGCATCGAGTTCCTCGATTCGTTGTTCGACCCCAATGAACCGTTCGGGTATCTTGCGCTCGAGGTCGGCGACCGGGAACTGCCCGCCCTCGCAGTCAGTGTAGTACAGCGTCCCGTCGAGGGAGTGGACTTTGAGACGCTCGTGCCAGGCGAGTTTTTCCAGTCGACATGCCACGAGCGCGATCCGCGATGCGTTGGTGGCGTCCTCGGCGAGCAACGCGTCCGGAAACACCTCGGGCGTCGTCTCTACGAGTGACTCCGTGATCTCTGCGGGCGTGTACGCCAGCCCCGAACGCGCCCGGAGAAACCACTCGAGTTCCACCTCCAGCGTATCGACCCGTGTACTCCGTTCCCACCGATCCGACTCGACGTCAACTGGCATTGACCGCCCGTTCAATGCCGATATATATTAATCCTCTTCCAGTAATCGAATTAATCATCATATCCTAGTAGATAGTATGGCGAACCAACTGTGGTCACGCAGGGTGTGACCGCCCTCACAGCCGTGGTCTCAATCCTGTTCGTAGCTGGAGACCATCTGCTTGTCCCTCGTCGGTTTCGCGTCCGGGACCGAGCGGAGGTGTGGGTACGGAATGTTGATTCTGGCGTCCTCGAGCGCCGTTTTCACCGCCTCGAGCACCTCGTCTTCGGCCTTCCACATCTTCTCCGTGTTGGGTCTATCGACCCAGAACCGGATTCGGAGGACGACCGACGAGTCGTCTAACTCCTCGATGCGGACCGACGGAAACGGGGTTTCCTCGACGATCTCGAGCGAGTCGACGGCCTCCCGTGCGACCTCGCGGGCGGTTTCGAGATCGGCGTCGTAGTCGACACCGACATCGACGGCGAACCGGAGCCGGTTTTCGTTGCTGCGGTTGCGGATCGTTTGGCTGCCGACCACCTCGTTCGGGATGATGACGTGTTCGCCGTTTGGCCCGCGGATCCGGGTGTGGACGATCGTGATGTCGGTGACGATCCCCCGGTCGTCGCCGACGACGATCCAGTCACCGATCTCGAACGGCCGCGAGAACATGAGAATAAAGCCCGCGATGACCGAGCCGAGCGTTTCCTGTGCGGCGAAGCCGAGAATCACTCCGATGACGCCCGCGCCGACGAGCAGTCCCGAGATATCGAAGTTCCACAGGGTGAGAACGAACAGCACCGCTGTGAGCAACAGCGTGAGCTGGAGGACCCGCGTGATTATCTCCCGGTCGTGGCGATCGATTCCGGGGGTGTTCGCCGAGAGCGAGTCCATCCACGAGGAGACCGCCAACCCCCCGAAATACGCCGTGATCAGCACGGCCCCGCTCGCGACCATCCGCGAGAGGGTCGGCCACATGACGGTGAGGATCTCGATCGTGTACCAGATGGGTGATTCGTACCCCCAGAGGTGAAGCACGCCGACGGTGCCACCGACCACGACGGCCAGCTGGCTGAGCCGCACGATCGCGTGGGTGAGCCGGCCGACCGGGAGATAGCCCTCGAGCGTCTCACCCCATTCACGTTCAGTTGCGTTCTCGAGTATCGCCTTCAGCCGCTGGATGCCACGCGGGAGTACCGCCAGGAGGAGCCCTGTCACGAGGAGGACCGCGACCGTCAGACCGAGGAGCTGTTCCTGGGTCGTGACGAACGGCAGGGAGGAGACCGTCTCGTCGGCGATCGTCTGACCGCTGTCGCTCATTGGCCGCGGTAGCAGTCACAGCCCCAAACATCTACTGAAACGAAGTGACTGGGATGGCGAACACTCCCGGCGACGATCCGTGTCGCTGGGAGTGAAGAGGTGACCGCCGGCTGGCCCGTTTTCACCCGCAGCTGACGGTGGGACGGCTGGGAACCATGGGGTGGTCCGGCAGCGAGGAGTTGGCCGCGCGTCGCGGATAGTAACGGCTATATGTCGCTTTGATGATGGTGAAGCTACAGCTTGTACCCACTTTCGAAGCGAACCCTGTGCGGCGTCGACCATCCCCATTGCGACCCCTGCCGGACGCCATGATCGAGCAACCACGACTGGCGGCGCTCGGCATCGCGATGATGCTTTTCGGGGTGCTCTGGATAGGTGTTTCGTACCGCTTAGGGAGCGATGCCGACTCCGAAAAGAGCAGCTCGCTCGACGACACAACAGACAGTGACCACGCTCCGGAGCCGGCTGCCGAGACGCCATCTGAAACCGATGCCAGTGAGACCGACACCGAGACGACGGCCACCCCTACTGAGGCGGACCCAGCGGCTGAGGGCCGGTCGGTCGGGGCGGACGATGTCCCGGTTGATACCGAATCGCTGGCGGCTACTGACGACTGCGGCCCTCCGGATACGTCGGCTTCGGCCTCCGACACCAATCTTTAGGCACGCAGCGTCCGCTTTGGCCGGGCGTGTACGATCCCCTCGAGTCTCTGTGGACGCGTTTGGCGGGTAGCGCCGAGTGGTTCCGGCCCGACCCGTCCGTTCTACGCCGGCGGACCGACGGCAGGTCCTGTTCAAAAAGCAGTACATCTAAGATCAGCTCTCCCCACGAACCAGTATGGCATTGAGAAAGTATTTATGGAAACCAATTCTTAATTATCGCCATTCTGTCATCGATAGATACACCACTATCGAGAGCTGGGAGTCTCTTTCGGAGGAAGAAATCGCCGCGCTCTCCACCAGACGACTGCAGTCGCTTCTAGATCACGCATACGAGAACGTGCCCTACTACCGGGAAGCGTTCGATGCACGACCGGCAGCGACGAACCTGACCGAGCTGCCGGTCCTCGAGAAGGGGGACCTCCAGCAGAACTTTGAGGGGTTGAAAAGTAACGACCTCCCCTCACGTGACTGGTATAAAAACGCCACCAGCGGATCGACGGGACAGCCGACGACGTTCGTCCAAGACAGCCACTACGCGTCGTTTCGTGACGGACTGAAACTGGTGTTCGACGAATGGGGCGGACGGGACATCTCGGACCCGAAGGTCAAGGTGTGGGGGGCGCAAGACGATCTCTCTACCGGTACATCTGTGCGGACGAAGGTAGGCAACTGGCTGCGAAACCTCACCTGGATCAACGCCTATTCGATGTCCGAGGACGATCTCCGGCGGGCTGGCAGGGTGATCAACGACGAGAAGCCGGTGACCGTACACGCGTACGTCGAGGCCGTCACGAACCTCGCCAGCTTTCTCGAAGATCACGACCTCTCGGTTCACTCACCGGCGTCAGTAATGACAACTGCGGGAACACTTCGCCCAGAGATGCGAGCGCAGATCGAGCGCGTGTTTGACTGTCCCGTTCACAATCGGTACGGCTCACGTGAACTCGGGACCGTTGCAAGCGAGTGCCGGTACGGAACGGGACTTCACTACTGTCCAATGCTCCATCATATCGAGATTCTGGATCCGACCACTCTCGAGCCCGTCGAGCCGGGGGAAACGGGTGAGATCGTGGTTACACTGTTGACGAACTACTCAATGCCACTCATCCGGTACCGTATCGGAGACGTTGGCTCTTTCCGTAAGGTGCAGTGTGACTGTGGCTGTCGCTGGCCACTGCTTTCGAACGTCCAGGGGCGGGTGACCGATCATTTCGTTACGCCTGACGGTACCCTCGTTTACCCCGGCGCACTTCGGAAAGCACTGTATCACTATGACTGGATCGATCGCTTTCAAATCCACCAGACCAGTACCGAGACCGTCGTCTTCCGGCTCGTCTCGAAGCAACACTCACCGCCGGAATCGGACCTCGAGGCGATCTCGTCCCGGGCCAAAAACGTCCTCGGTACGGATGTGACAGTCGAATTTGACTTTCCGGATGAGATCGAACGCGCGGATTCGGGGAAGTACCGATATACGATCTCTGATGTTTCGGTCTAGCTAATACTACCGGCGAGTCGGAATATATATCTAAGACACTCTCTGCAATTCTTGATAATGGATCTTCTCAGATCTGGTGCCAAGCTCCTATCCGCCCGGACGTTGTCTTCGATACTCACCTTTCTTGGGCTGGCGTACTTCGCTCGGACCGTCGGTGCAACGGAGCTTGGGGTCTTCTTTATGTTTCAGGCGCTGCTGTCCTTTCTCGTCATTCCCTCGAACCTGGGCCTGCGGTTGGCTCTCGAAAAACGGATCAGTGAATCCAGCGATAACAAATCAGCGTATCTGACGACTGGGCTACTGATGAAGGTCGCTCTCCTGGCTGGTGTCGCACTGCTGGTTCTCGCTCTCGATACGTATATCACCCAGTACCTCGGTGCGGATCTCACCCTTTATCTCATCATTGCACTCGTCTGCCGGGAGCTGGGCGAGTTGATGGTCGGAGTTATTCGTGGGGAGCTCAGAGTCGGAGAGACAGCGATCCTGCAGCTGGCATATTCGACTGGGTGGATCGGAACGGGTGTCGTGCTCACGACGATCGGGTACGGTCTTTACGGCCTCGTCTATGCCCTCATCGTCGGGTATCTCGCAAAACTTCTCTGGGCGATCCACCGACAACGAACACCGTTTGGGAAACCGAATCTCGCGCTCGGTTGGTCGCTTGCCGGCTACGGTGTCTACAGTATTATTCCGTCGATCGATGGCGAGGTTCACAACTGGATGGATATCTTCCTGATCAGCCTCTTTATGACGCCGGCAGCTGTCGCTGCGTACGAGTTCGCCTGGCGGATCTCGGAGGTGTTCAAGGTCCTCATCAGCGCGATCAGCGAGACGATATTCCCACAGATCAGCGCCTGGGACGCAGAAGGGTCCGTTCAGCAACTCGAGGAAATGATTCCACGAGCGATCACGCCCGGACTCATCCTCGTTATTCCTGCTACAGCCGGCGCGTGGCTCCTCGGCGAGGAACTGCTGGAAATAGTTTTCGGAGCCGAATACGCCGTCGCCGGCGGCGCACTCGTGATTCTCCTCGCCGGAAAGGCCCCACGAATGATTCGAGCGGTGGTCGGAAAATGTCTTCTCGGAATCGATCGAGCGGACCGCGTCACTATCGCAGCCGTCGTCGATATCGTCGCAAACGTGGTGCTCAACATTATTCTCATACAGTTGTTCGGGCTCGCCGGCGCGGCGCTTGGAACCACGCTGTCGCTTCTCATCGGCCTCGGAGTGAGATGGTGGTTCTTATCGCAAGAGCTGACCGTCTCGGTCGAGTGGCGGTCTGCCGTCTGGTCGCTGGGCGCCAGTGGCGTTATGTTCGTCGTGCTCTGGGCCGTGCTCTCGTTCGTCGAGATCTCTGGACTCGTGTCGCTTCTTCTCGCCGTTGCCAGCGGAGCGATGATCTACTTTGCGACCCTCTCACTGAACGATCGTCTCCGAACTGACGCTCGATCACTCTTCCAGGCGTTCCTTTGATGTGAACGAACAAAACCACACGTCGTACTCGTCCGTTCCGGGCTGTCGGTTCTGGCGGTGACACCGTACACTCACCTGGTCACCTCCGGTTTATCCGGCTGACAAGGAGCGTTCGGCCAAAGCCACACCTCCCGTCCGAATTCGGTTTTTACTCCCACAGGGGGCGGAGCCAGAGCCGTTTCGGCTGACGGTCTCATACAGCAACCCCCTCTAATTCATAGTTTCTTTCCATAATATTTTTGTATCTAAGTGATAGTGTATTATCTATTCAAACAAGATGGATATTCCTTGGTCAATAGCAGTCAACCGTATTATGGAACCGCCCCACGAACGGGGTCCGCTGTCGACCGGGACCGACAACCACCTGTGTCACTGGCGGCTCAGCCTCCGGTCTCGAACGTCTACGAGCGGGACCGCCCGCCAGAGGAGAGCATGACGGACTCGATCTCCCTCGAGTGGACGCCCGCGAACGCGCCTCGACGGCGGCTCGTCTTTAGATCGCTGGATGCAGGCGGCTGGACCTGCCTCACGATGGAACAGCGGGGTGATGGGTGGCAGCTTGCTGACCAGGAGATCGTCACCGACGTCGAGTTTGACCAGTCAGCGTCAGAAGACGGGTTTGGGATCACCGGATATCACGGACCGTAGCCCCTCGAGTGAGTAGCTTACGCGTTCGTGTTCGTTCTCGGTCCGCGTCACGGTTGGTAATCGAAACCCGTATGCATCCGATACGTCTCTGCACGAGCGCTCCATGGTGAACCACGACCGCGTCGCGCTCTTCGTTCCTGGACTGTTCGGTGGCGGAGCGGAACGGATGATGATTCATATTGCCAATCGGCTTTCAGAGGACTACACCGTCGACTTCATCGTGAATACTGTCGAGGGAGAGTACGCCGATCAGCTTCGAGACGGGATCACGGTCCACGAACTCCAAGCACCGTATCTGTTCGCCGCTGTCGGTCCCCTGGCTCGCTATCTGTGGAAGCAGCAGCCGTCCACTCTCCTCTCGACGATGGACTCCGCCAATCTGGTCTCGATCTGGGCTAAGTCTCTCGCCAGATCCGATGCGACGCTCGCGATTCGGATTCCAAACACCATGTCACAGCGGACAGCCGACTACGAGACGCTCCGGTACAAGCTGATCCCGCGGCTCGCGAGGCTGTTCTATCCGCTTGCGGACGAAATTATCGCGATCTCTGAGGGTGTCGCCGTGGATCTCGCCGAGATCACCGGACTGCCGCCTGAGGAACTCTCCGTTGTCTACAACCCGGTGGTGACCGACGAGCTGTATGACCTCGCCGCCGAACCGGCGCCACATCCGTGGCTGGCCGAGGACATCCCAGTTATTCTGGGCGCCGGACGGCTCGTCGATCAGAAGGACTTCGACACACTGATCCGCGCACACGCACGCCTCAGCGAGCGTCGAGCCGTCCGCCTTCTCATCATCGGGAAGGGAGAAAATGAGGACTCGCTCCGGAGGCTCGCCGGCGAGCTTGGGACCGAACACTCGGTTTCGTTTCCGGGCTTCGCCAGCAACCCCTATGCATATATGGCCCATGCAGACGTGTTTGCGATGTCCTCTGCGTGGGAGGGGTTCGGTAACGTATTGGTCGAGGCGATGGCCTGTGAGACTCCAGTCGTTGCGACCGACTGTGAAAGCGGACCGGCAGAGATCCTGGAGGACGGTACGTACGGCCCGCTCGTTCCGGTCGGTGATGCCGACCGCCTTGCAGGTGCGCTGGCGTACCTCCTCGAGAACCCGACCACCGACCAGCAACTAGCCCACCGTGCGGAGGACTTCACGCTGGATTCGATCATCCCCCAGTACAGGCGCGTTTTAGGTCTCTGAGCCGAACTCCACGACGTAGGTGTTCCGGGAGCCCTCATGGGCCGAGTCTATCGAAATCGCCTCTCCGGTCCGATCCCACCGAGGGTGTAGGTCGCATCTCGTTTCCCCCTCGTACTCCAGTGGGGCTAGAAACCTGCCGAGCGTGGCCGTCTCCTCCCGTACTCGATCGTAGAGCAACAGATGCCGCTGGCGTGCGCGGTCGGGATAGGTGTCCGTCACCACCACCCGTTCGTTGGGCGAGATGCTGGGATGGCCGTCCCCATACCGGTTCAGTTCGGCATCGCCGAACGGCTCGACCGTGTGCTCGGTGACGTCTACCCGGTAGTAGCCCGTTTCACCCTCTGGCCCCTGTCCCCAGACGACGAGCGAGTCCTCGTCGAGCCAGCAGTAGTGAGAGACGATACGGGTATCCAGCAGGAGGTCAAGCGACCCGCTTCGATCACCCAGATACAGCCTCGAGAAGCGGCCATCATCCCCCTCCCACCGGTGCATGAACACGAACCGGGCGCCACCGGGTGCGTAGAGTGCATGGTTGACCCAGTGGGTGGCGTCAGCCATCTCTGGGCGGGGTTGATTCCTTCGCAGGCGCTCGAGATCGACAAGCAGTTCCGACTCATCCGTTTCGAGATCGAGCCACCAGAGCCCATCTCTGGTGGGCGGCAACTCGGCGTCGAACCGCTCCGAAGGGGGGGTGTAGCCGTACTCGGGGCGGACCGCCGCGAGACGACGATAGTTGAGCGACAGCGCCTGGGATCCGTCCGGATGGACGGTCTGAATCGGGGTCGTCAGCTCGCGGACGGGCCTCCCACTCGGCGTGACGATTCGGCTTCCGTACTCGCCGTCGACCAGATCGTTGTAGATGAGCGTCGCATCCGGTCCCGGAAGCCACTGAGTCATCGCCCCCTGTTGGTAGTTCCAAAGAGGGGTCTCGTCGATAACCGTCCGCTCACCGTCGGCGAGTACGACGATCTCTGCGGTCGACCGGTCGTCCTGTACCCGGTGGACGACCGCACGCTCGCCGCTTGGCGACCACGGTACCTTATCGAAGTAGCCGAAGAACACCTCTCCTGAAAGCGGTGGACAGTCGAACGTCTCTGCAAGCGTGCGAACGGTGGCGTCCGGATGCGCCGTCGCCTCGAACCCCCGCTCACGAAAGAGGTGGTAGTTCGATCGTTGGTAGTATCGTTTGATTCGGGACTTGAGCGTCGGGTGCTGCTCGAGGAGCCGTGCGACCGAGCGCTCGATCGGGTTGTACGTTGCCATGTTATCTGCCGATAGCGTCTTTGTAGAGCTGCTGGTAGTTTTCCGACATCGACTTCGCACTGAGTTCGTTCTGTGCAATCTCGACCGCCGCCTGGGAGTGCGCGCCGTCCGTCTCTGCCAGCAGCGCGTCGAGCGCGGTCGCGAGTTCGGTCTCGGTTTCCAGGTGGAACATCGTTCCGGCTTCCGGATTATACTGGAGGATCTCCCTGTGTGGCCCAATATCGGACAGACACACCGGTAAGCCGGTCGCCAGCGCCTCCATTACCGAGTTGGGGAGCCCCTCGGCTTTCGATGGGGAGAGAAAGCAGTCGGCCGCACGGAGGTACTCCTTGACGTTGTCTACCCAGCCTTCGAGTCGGACGTTGTCGTGTGAGGCAGCAATCGATTCACAGTCGTCTCTGAGCGGTCCGTCGCCGAGGAGGACGAGCGTCGACTCTGCGGCGCTGTCGCTCCGTAGAAAGCCACGAATAGCCGTCTGTGGATCCTTTCTCGGAATCAACGACCCGGTGAACACGACGACGTTGTCCGCTCGTGTAAGCCCTAGCCGTTCTCGGATTTCGTGCCGTTTAGCCGCAGACGCTGGTTGGTACTGGGTACAGTCAACCCCGTTCTGGATCGCGTCTGCGGTGATCCCAAACTCGCTGACCTGGTCGGCGATCGTCTGTGAGCAGGCGACCGTTCGGTCTAACCGGCGGTAGGTGTCGAGGTGTTTCCACGCCATCACTTTTCCCTGCAGTTCGCCGTACTTTGCCGGATAATCCTTGTGCGGATTGTTTCGGATGGTCGTGAGTCGAGTGTATCCGCGGAGAAAGTGTGCCGAGAGCGTGTCCGCTCTGATCCCCTGTGTATGGATGAGATCCGGATCGATCGTCTCGACCGCCGACCGGAGCCGAAGCGGACCGACCGTCGCACCGGCAACTCGTGAGAGGTTCAGTGACCCGAACTCGGCCTCAACGTCTTTGAACTGTTCGGCTGCTGAATCGTCCGGTTCTGGGGAGAGTGTGAGGACGAACGGATCAAACTCCGCGGAGAGATGGTCGAGAAGGCTGTATAACTGATTCGTAGGGCCGCTTTGTCGGAGTGTTGAAACGATGTAGAGGGTGTCGATGGTCATAGATTGAAGTGCGAATCCACCAGTCTGCCTGTGTTGTTCCCTACAGTATAAATTAAATGTTTTATATGCGCACTGATCATTATCTCAATAAGTTATTGTAAATAAAGCCTCGAACCGGTTTCGGTGCAAGTCTGACCGGAATCCGATACAGAATGTTCACTATAAATGCTAAGAACGTGATGTAGCCGGACTGTAGAAACTCGTAGTAGAGCAAAAACTCCGTTTTGGCGTACTCGAACCCTCCCCGTCGATCGTACAGCTCCGCGCCAGCCCGAGCTTTTACCAGAACCTCCGGCAGATTTGTGATGGTGTATCCGTGATCGAGGAGGCGGATCCACAGCTCGTGATCCTGCATCGATCGTCGGTCTCCGTACCCGCCGGCGGCCAGAATAGCGCTCTTTCGGTACATGACCGTCGGATGATTGAGGGGACAGCGGTACGCTGCTCGCTCGGCAGCCTCCTCAGAGTCCGTTGGCACGGACCGGATGCCGTCGATCTGGTCGGGATCGTCACTGAACTCGGCGATATAGCCACCCAGAACGTCCACGTTCGGGTTCTCAGTCATAAACGTCACCTGTTTTTCTAACCGTGTCGGTACCGAGATGTCGTCCGCATCCATCCGTGCAACTAACTCGTACGAACAGTGTTCGAGGCCGACCTGTAGTGCCCGTCCCAGCCCCTGGTTCTCGTCGAGTACAACGATGTTGACCGTCTCCGGGTGTTTCTGTTGCCACGTCGTGAGTACCTCGGCCAACTCCTCATCGATCGGCCCGTCTTGTACAATTACGAGCTCCGTCGGTTGTCGTGTCTGCCAGAAAATGCTCTCGATAGCGGTATCGACGTGTCCGGGTTTGTCCCCCGAATATACCGAGAGCAGCATCGATATCTCCGTCCCCGACGCATCGTTCGTATTAGGCTCGTTCATTGCTCAGTTGAGTCAGTTTGCTCGTTTGATGATAGACTCGATTCGTCCTGTGGATCCTGGCCGGTGAGCAGGTCACAGCTATCGGTAGCGACCTGCCACAGTTGAAGTGCAACAATACGGAGATCGAACCACATTGATTGCTTTTCGATATACTCTAGATCGCACTGGAGCTTTTCCTCCGCATCGGTGCTATCGATATCGCGGATCTGGGCCAGTCCTGTGAGACCGGGGGTTACGGCCCACCGTTTCGACCAGCAATCGATGTCTTCCCGCAGTAGTCGTTCCTCTTCGGTCCACACCGGTCGCGGGCCAACGACGCTCATCTCTCCCGTCAGGATTGATAACAACTGCGGTATTTCATCGAGGTGTGTTTTCCGGAGCACGTGACCGACAGGAGTAATCCGGTCCCGACAGCAGCCCGGGTTCGCATCTTCGCTCTCCGGCAGCATCGACCGAAACTTCCAGACCGAAAACGTGCCGCCCAGTCGTGCTGTTCGTCGCTGTCCATAGAGGAGCGGACCGGGGGAGTCGAGCTTGATTGCGACAGCGATGAGCACCAGGAGTGGTGCTGTAACTACCAACGCTAGCGTAGCAAAGACCAGATCGAACAGTCGCTTTGCCAGCCGACCGTACCACGGCCAGGGCTGCAAATCCACCCGCAAGAACTCTCCAGTAGCGTTCTCGGTGGTAAGAACCTGTGTTGCGAGTGAGTCGCGGACCAGCGCGTTCACATTCTGCTCGCGGCATATCCGTAACGTTCCGAACCGCTCTGTCCGATCGTAACGCTCGAAGGCGAGCACGACAGTATCGATATCGGACTCCCGTAGAACGTATGGAAACTGCGAAAGTCCCCCAACGCGTTCGGTTCCGGAGATTCCCTCGAGTCGGTTCGTTGTTCGAACTCCACCGTCGGTCACGACAGGGGTCGTTGGATCAGATGTTTCTTCTTCCGAGTGGGTCATCTCAACCGATTGATCGACGAGCGCGGGGGAAAGGAATCCGACCGGGGCGGTCGGTGCGGACTGGATCGCTGCTCTGATGTGCCCGGGGTTGTTGCCGATCACCAGCACTCGGTGGTCTCCGGCGTAACGCCGACACACTACGTACCACACAGGTAGCGATAGGAATAGAAGAGTCCCGGTTACAGCCGTTGTTAGTACTCCCGGTGCAGTCGCGATTCCTACCGTACTAAGCCCCAACAGTGTGATACAGGCGATTCCAAGTTGCTTTCCGGTTTGCTGGAGTACCGTCACCACTGAACGTGGCTGCGGTGTATAGAGGGGCGCAAGCGACAGACCTACAACAACGCTAATCAGTGTGATGGAGGGAAGAGTGGCTGTCCCGGGGACGGAAAACGTCGGACTCGTTCCTAGAGAGCTACCGAGGAACCCTGCCCCGAATGCAAGCAGCACTGTCCCCCCTACTGCTGCTCCGCGATATTTCCACCCGAATACCATTCAATGTGTTTCCTCTGCAAAGGATCATATTAAAGCTTGTGAGATAGTTGTGGATGATAGAAATCGGCTCTATACAACAAGAAACCATGAGCGGTGTGGCTCTGCTACGTACTCGAGGAACATGTCGCGCTCCCCCTCGAATATGGTGTCACCGAATCTACCGGTCATGGGCTCGATGCTACCGTGCCCACTGCCCTATTCCTTCGTCTGACCGAGTTAGAACGCACACAGTTGCCTCCGGGACGTCGTCTCAGCTCTCCGTCTCAACCGCAAAATCATCCATCGGTTCCGGACAGCCCCTCTGTCAGTAAATAGCCGACGATCAGTGCATTGAGGACCGACGGCGCTTCGTAGCCGACAATCATATGCGATTCCATAAGTTGGATTACAAGGAAGCCGACGGCCAGTGCAACAAGCCCGGGGTCGAGCTCCGGACGACGGAGATACTCAATAAGGCTTCCGACAACGACACCGACATAGGCCGTAAGTCCGACGAGTCCACTGATCAGCCCCATTCGAAGGTAAGAGTTGTGAACACTATCGCCAGCAAAACGCTCACTTTCGTAATACGGTGCGATCATCTCTGCTGAGTCACCCAGCCCGTGACCTATAACTGGACGCTCAGCGATTGCCTGCGTAGCAGCGTCCCAAAGCAACGGGCGGGCACTAAAAACGTACTCTGCTCCCCCGCTGTAGAGCCAAATCACGACCGAGAGGAGACTCGCTAGTGCAACTGTCGCACTTCCGATAGCTCCGACAAGTAACCGTCGACCGCCGATTCGGTATGCGCACAGTAGTCCGGCAGCGAGAAGGGTTGCTGCCCAGGTCACCCGACTCTGTGTCCAGAACAGACCAATCCCATTGATGCCAGCCAGAACAGCGAAAAACGAGCCTCTAGAGGATTGAAAACGAACCACGGATGCAATAAAGCCGACAAAGAGGATTCGAGCGAGGATATTCGGGTTTTCAGTTATTGAGAGAAGATGAGAAAGTTCCCAGCCGTTGTACGAGACTGTAGCTGTCGTCCCATAATGAACAGTTGGAGCGAGGCTTGGAAGGGCAAACGCAGAGAGCCACAGTGGAATCGTCACAACCACGAGAAGTGCGGACACGGCTGCAGCCACCCCTAAAAACCACTTGAGCGGGATAATCCGAGGAAGAACGAACAGGTTCATCGAGACGATTACGATGGCGGCGATTCCAGAGATAATGTTGGTCGGACTTTGATAATTTCCGCTCAAAATATGCACGACATAGAGGGCACCGATTATCGCGATTGCCACAGTGGCATACCGTGGTGGCGGGTCCTGGCGAAGCCAATCAAACCAGCCGTGGAGTGAAAGAAGCCAAAGACTGGCTAGACCAAGTACACCGTACATCCCGATCACGAGGAGTGACCCGAACCGGCCGGGAACTATCTGAGACTGAGTAAGTATCGATGCCAGAATCGCTCCAAACAGTAGCCAACCCACCCATTCGGGAGGAGTCTCGATTTGATTGTGGCGGGAAGAAGACACAGCCACCAGTCAGCCACCAGTGATTATCAAGGATTCGGTTTTCACAACTGATCGCAGAAATGTTAGATGAAGCACTGATTAATGTGTTATTAGTGCTGGATCATGAGTCGATTTCTGTGCGTTCTAGCCGAACCAAATTAATTTTAGGTATTGTACCACCGTCTGGTTCAGCACCTCGTCGGCAGGTGTTTGCCTATTGAGCAGCTGATGCGGTCTTTGAGGTCGTATCAGTGATCGTGTCTGCTGTTAGCCAGACAAAAGTATCCGGTTCCAGGCCACGTCATGAGAGCGTTCAACGCCTAATTCAGCGAGAGTCGGTGGCGTCTCGCGAAGCGAACGACCGATCTGATGGATCGGACGGCGACCGTCCCGATGGGTGTCGCCGCCCGCTCGTTCCCCCGGGATTCTTCTACATTCGACCGTCGCTCTCGCTGAGTAGGTCTGTGAGCAATCTGGCCACTTACTCAACGACCTGTTCACTTCTCAAACTGGCTCATCTATACGGTGTCACTCGATCAAATATCTGTTCCGCAGAGTACTCTCCCTGCATAGGATCCACACAGACCAGGTACTGATTCTTCACTAACCAATGACCGAAATAAATAAACAACATCTCTCTCATTAGTATTGGTATGTCGATTGGACAGACTATCTGCGACTTACATCTTGCCACGAAAAGTCAACCAAATAATCGGGGAGAGAGCTGATGTGTGGGATTATCGGTTACACGGGTGCTGGAAACACGCTTGATATTCTATTAACGGGACTCGACGGGTTGGAGTACCGGGGGTACGACTCGGCGGGCGTCGCCCTCGCGGCGGACCCGATAGCCGTCACCAAACGCGAGGGCGACGTCGCGACGCTTGAGTCGGCCCTCCCCGCGGCGGGCCTCGACGGGGTGGCCGGCCTCGGCCACACCCGCTGGAGCACCCACGGACCGCCCGCCGACGAGAACGCCCATCCCCACACCGACTGCGAGGGCCGCGTCGCGGTCGTCCACAACGGGATCATCGAAAACTACCAGACGCTTCGGGACGAGCTCGCCGCGCGCGGCCACGAGTTCACCAGCGAGACCGACACCGAGGTTATTCCCCACCTGATCGAGGAGCGTCTCGCGGCGGGCGCGGACCGCAAGACGGCGTTTCGCCAGGTCGTCGACCGCCTCGAGGGGAGTTACGCCGTCGCGGCGGTGTTCGAGGATACCGACACCATCTACGCGGCACGCCACGAGTCGCCGCTGGTCGTCGGCCTCGGCGACGAGGGGAACTACCTCGCGAGTGACGTCCCCGCGTTCATCGAGTACACCGACCGCGTGATCTACCTCGCGGACGGCGAGTTCGCGACGCTGACGCCCGACAGCGTCACCGTCACCGACGCGTCGGGGAGCGTCGTAGAGCCGACGGTCGACGAGGTCGCCTGGGAGCCCGAGGACGCCGGCAAGGGCAGCTACGATCACTACATGAAAAAGGAGATTCACGAACAGCCCCGTGCGATCCGGAACTGCCTGCGGGGCCGGGTCGACGCCGCCGCGGGTCGCCTCACCCTCGAGGAGCTGGCCGATCTCGAGGCGCCCAGCCGGGTCCAGCTCGTCGCCTGCGGGACCTCATATCACGCCGCCCGCTACGGGGCACGGCTGTTGCGCGAACACGACGTCCCGGCCCAGGCGTTTCTCGCCAGCGAGTACCGTGCAGAGACCGTCCCGGTTGGCGGCGAGACGCTCGTCATCGGTGTCACCCAGAGCGGCGAGACCGCCGACACGATGCGGGCGCTCCGGGAGGCGAACAGCGCCGGCGCGGTGACGCTGGCACTGACCAATACCGTCGGGAGCTCGGCTGCCCGCGAGTGCGATCACGTCTGTTACATCCGAGCCGGCCCCGAGATCGGTGTCGCGGCGACGAAGACGTTCGCGAGTCAGCAGGTCGCGTTGGCCCTAGTTACCGGCACGCTGGTCGATACCCCCGACCCGGCGTTGCTTGATGCCCTGGCCGGGCTGCCCGCCCAGATCCAGACCGTCCTCGACGAGTCCCAGGCGCGGGCGATCGCCGACGCGTACGTCGACGCCGACGCCTACTTCTTCATCGGCCGGGAGTACACCGCTCCGGTCGCCCTCGAGGGCGCCCTGAAGATGAAGGAGATTTCGTACAAACACGCCGAGGGGTTCGCTGCCGGCGAGCTCAAACACGGCCCGTTGGCGCTGGTCACCGAACGAACGCCGGTGTTCGCACTGTTGACCGCGGGCTCGCGTCTGGAGAAGACCCTGGGCAACGTCAGGGAGGTCCAGGCCCGGGGTGCCCCCGTCATCGCGGTCACCGACGTCCCCGATCGGGTTCGTCACTCGGCCGACCACGTCCTCGAGGTACCCTCCACGCATCCCCATCTGACGCCGATTCTGGCCAACATCCAGCTGCAGCTGGCGTCGTATTGGATCGCGAACCGCCTGGAGCGCTCGATCGACAAACCACGAAACCTCGCAAAGAGCGTCACGGTCGAGTAACCGGCCGGTACCGAGCAGTGAGGATCATCTGTGTGAATCGTCGTTACGAGGCAGTGAAACGGATCGTTCTCGAGGTGTGTGCCGACACGCCGATGATTCAGGAGACGCCCCAACCACGGGTGTTGTTTACCGAGTTCGGCGACTCCGCGCTCGTTTTTGAGGTTCAGGCTTACGTGGCCCATCCGCTAACTGAGAACCGAGCAATCGATCAACTCAACCGCCGACTCTCTGACCGATTCGCCGCAGCGGGGGGTCACGATCCCGTTCCCCCAGCGTGAACTGTCCCTTCTCGAGCCCGTCGAAGACACCGGTCGGTCTCCGGGGAGCCGTGACTCGGAACCGACCGAACCGCCGTCCGATCTCGACCCTGACAGATGAGACGGAGTACTGTCCCTATGTGGTGATCCAACTGTGCTACTCGAACCACTCGGTGTACTCATCACAGGATTCACACGTTGCCTGAGTCACCCACTCGTTGCCCCGCTCATGTTCGCTCGGAGAGACTCGCACCAAATTCATCTCAGTCGAGTTACACTCAGGACACTGCGGCGGTATCGATTTGCTCATGCGAGTTGCATTTTCTGTATTAATATAAATAACTGGTCATAGCAAACATACCACGATTACCGTTACAACGATCACGATGCTGCTTGGAACCATTGTATACCGTAGAGGTCGAAAAGCGAGTCGACTCTTCGGCTATCGTCGCCGACAGGAGTGACCGGGGCAAGTGAGTTGTACGGACGAACGGAATCGACTACCCTCGTTGCGACTTCTACTTCCGGCAGAGATGTGCTACGTGACAAAGGCGTGTCCACCCAAGCAGCTGACCGGATGAGCTGGGTGTACGCACCCGCGTGCGGTTTCGGGCTGTCGTCACCGCCTCCCACAAACGGGACGACCGTCCGTAGGAGTCGACTGCCGGCGCCCATTCGGCCGAGACCGAAGGCGTCTGCTGGAAACTAGGTAGTGAACGGCGATACTCTCCGGGAGCGTATTTTGCAGAGCCGGTCTCGCTGTGTTTCGGTGGTGGGATTGGGGAACAAAGCCGACTGATTCGAACGGTCGCAGGACCCCACCCCTCGTTGCTGTCGCGGCCCGCGAGCGGAGCACGGGTCCGGCTGTTCAGCCGGGCACCGACCGACCGTGGTCGGAGCCACAGCCGAGAGCGAGGAGAGCCGGCTCGCCGAGCTGATCACCAGTCGTTTCCGTTGGCTGCACTCCGAAGTGGGGGCTTGGTCATCCGAACCATTCGGTGTACTCATTGCACCCCTGGCAGCTGACATGAGTTGCCCAGTCGGGACCCCGGTCGTGCTCTCCTGGAGCAACTTTTGTCACCTGGACGTCCAAAGAGTTACACTGAGGACACTGGGTGGGAATCGGCTGGCCCATTCTCTCTTCCTGTTCGTGCCCACTCATATACCTGTATCGGTCGGGCGGCTACACGGAAGGCTATCACGGCTCCGATCCGGTAGTATCGGGTCTGGCGGACCGTCTCAGCCGTCTTTCCGCACGTCGTGACCATCAGATTTCATGGCTACCGAAAGAGTCAGGCCCATTGGCACGATAGCCGTCAGTACTCCGTAATGCCGAGTCTTGCCTCAGTCGCTCGCTATGCCGATGCCGGTGGGTTATCATTAGTTGCAGCACGGATGGTCGAGAAGGCGGTCTTCGAGGGGCCGCTCTCGCTCACACCGCTCGAACGAGCGTACTGGGCGGCCGCGCCGCGCTACTATCGGGCGCTCAGCACCGAGGCGGAGCGGTACCCACGCGACGTCGAGCCCTTCGCACTCGCGTGGGTCGATCCCACTCACATCAGTCGCTTCACCAAGCGACCGTACCCGTTCTGGCTCGGTATCAAACACCGGTTCGGAACCGTTCGAGACGGAACGTGGGACCGCCGGGACGAGCCCCCGATCGAGCCGACGTACGACGGCACACCGCCGGAGCTCTACCTTGCGGATCGGTTCGAGGACACGGTGTTGCACCGCTCCCTTCGCGACCGGTTCTGTCATGGGATCCCATGGGACGAGACAGAGTTCGTCACCACAGCCACCCGTATCGTTTCGAACGGCGGCACAGTCTGGAACGGGTGTCAGAACGAAGCCGATATCGAGGCCACCTGTGCCGGTCTCGACCAGCTGTATGAGTCGATGCGAACGCAGGGTTGTCTGTCATACCGTCAGCTCCTCCGACGCCGCGACGCCCTTTCCGTGGATTTCCTCAAGTGTCTCGAAAACGAGATCGTCGTCGACATCGGACGGGACGGGAGCCTCCTCTTCGTCGACGGCCGACACCGGCTCTCGATTGCGAAACTGCTCGGGCTCGATCGGGTGCCGATCGCCGTTCTCGTGCGCCACGAGGAGTGGATGCAGTCCCAGGATCCCGGTGTTGCCCGGCAGATCACCGGGCATCCTGACCTCACCGACCGATAACCGTCCGAACGTGCTGTCTCTCGACGAACCCCAGCACGTAGCTGAGTGCGAGCCAGATCGCCACCCCGAGACCGACCACGCCGAGCAGTGAGAGCAGGCCGGCGATCGAACCACTGAGGATGGCGACGACCAGAGCCATAGCGGCCGTGATCGCGACGATCTGCCCGAGATCCCGCCCGATCCGCCGCCAGCTGAGCGTGAGTTCGAGATGCATGATATAGACGTTGAGCAGTGCGTACACGCCGTAGGCGATCACCGTCGAGATCGCCGCCCCGATGATCCCGATCGTCGGAATCAACAGGAGGTTCAGGACGAAGTTACCGATCGCGACACCACCCTTTGCGTAGGCTCGCAGCGTTGCCTGGCCGAGATAGTCCAACCCGCTACTCGTCACGTAGGTCACCGTCTGTGCCACCAGAAACAGCGAGAGCACCTGGAGAACGGGTACCGCACCGGTGTACTCGGTTCCGAACACCAGCTCGATCGTCGGTCCGGCGACGAGAATCAGCCCCGCCGTCGCCGGAACGTACACCAGGAGCATCCCGGTGAGGGCGTCCTCGTAGAGGCGAGCAGCCCGGCTGACGTTGCCCTGCTCGTACTGCTCTTTGTACCGCGGCGAGATCGCAAACCCCAGCGAACTCGCCGGGAACTTCGCGAACTTGACGAGCTGTTTGCTGATCGTGTAGTAACTCACGAAGACGGGCGTGAGAAAGAACCCGACCAGGATGATGTCGACCCGTTTGATGAGGATGTCGCCGCTGGCCGTCAGCGAGAGCGGCATCGCGTACTCGAAGAGTCGGCGCCGAAGTCCGTCCTCGATTCGTGTGCGCTCGTACGCACGGTACTGGCGATACGTGAACGCAGCACCGAGGAGTCCGGCAACGAGCCCACCGAGTACGTAGCCGAAAAACGCGCCGATCGGACCGTATCCCAGTGTCGCCAACGCGATCGCGACGATCGACTTCAGCACGGCGTCGGTGACCATCACCATCGCACTCAGTCTGATCTGTTTGAACCCCTGCAGGACGCGACGTGTGTATTTCACCGTCGTACTGCCGACGAGAAAGACGGTCCCGAGGAGGAGAAACGGTTCGAGACCGGGCTCGCCCAGAAACGTCGTGAGCTCGGCGGCAAAGAACAGGAGTACGCCGGAGATGATCGCTAGCGGCACGGCCGTATACAGGATCGAGCTCTCGATAATATGGGGAACCTGACCGGCGTTTCGTTCGTCGTACTCCGTCAGGTACCGTGCCGCGGATCGCCCGAAGCCGAGGCTACTAAGCAGGGTCCCAACGGCCAGAATCGAGAGCGCGAAGTACAACAGGCCGTAGCTCTCGGGGTCGAGCAGCCGTGCCAGGACGATGATGAGGATCCCGCCCGAGACGATATCGGCCGCCTTTGCGACCGCTTCCATCCGAAAGCCGGCAGCGATCTTCTCTTCGAGCGTCATTGTTTCAGCGTTGGTGCGGTGGGTGGGGTCTCGGTCATGGTCACTGAGCCAGCCGGGTTCGAAGCCGGCCTGCGGTCTCGGTCACCCGAACCGGAGCCGACGAATCGACGACCAACAACAGTGCTGTGCTGGCAAAGAGCATCCGGTTCGTGGAGATGTCGCCGGTAATCATCGCGTTGGCGAGCAAGTAGAGGTAGAGCGATACCGTTGTGCCGACGAGCACCGGGTCGGTGTCTGCGTTGAGCGCCACCCACAGACACCATGCGGAGAACGCCAGGAAAAGCACCACCCCGACTAACCCAGCCTCGACGCCGACCTCGAGGACGATGTTGTGAGGGTAGTAGCGTTCGTCCTCGCCGGAGTAGAGAACGGGAAAGCTCCCGATCCCGTGGCCGATCAGCGGCTGGTCGAGCCAGTACCGGACGGCGCTGGTGAACAGATCGACACGCGCCGCACCGCTGACCTCCTCGTCCCAACGGAACAACCGCAGCATCCGTTCGACCGTCGTCCCTGCGGTCACAACGAGGACGCCGAACCCGACGATCGAGCTGGCGGCCGCGGCCACGAGCTGTGAGCGACTCACCGAGATATCGAGTTGAAGATACAGCCAGCCGGCAAACACGACGAGCGCTCCGACGAGGGCGACCAACGGGCCCCGCGCTCCCGTCTGAAACATCGCAACCACCATTACGAACACGCTGCCGGCGAGTACGGCCCGCACCACTCGGCGATCGGTCATGACGAGGAAGTACGCCGCGAGGATGATGCCCACGCCGATCGGGCGGGAGCTGAGGATGTAGTTGACGTCCAGATACGGCGAGTTGCCGTAGCCCAGAATAGCAAGGGTGTAGAGGGTGTCGATCGTGACGAGTCCACCGAAAACGAGGGCGACAAGATAGAACCGGGGGAGTCGGTCGCGGCGGCCACCGAAGTAGAGCGCACAGCCGACGAACAGCAGCGAGATCACCGTGACCAGCCGCAACGCCTTCCAGTCGGCGTACGCGGTGCTACTGCTCCAAAGGATCGTCAGCGCGTAGTAGGCCGCGAACGCCCCGAACAGTGCGATCGCAGCGACCGTCTGTCGACGGATCGGCCGTGTCGCGACATGCCAGACGGTATAAATGCCGATAACCACCAGCAACAGGTAGTTGGGGTCGATCGGAGAGACGGCCACTACCGGCTCGAAGTAGATCGACGTCGCGTAGATCGAGTAGTAGATCAGCAGCGCGAAGATGATTTCCATCCCATAAGATCGCCAGCGCATAAAATCCGTCATTACACATCAGATACGCCGAGGTGTTAAAATACCTGTTCATTTTTGTCTGATAAAGGTTCGGCGTAGCCGACATCGAACCACGCCATCCGGAGGCCTACGACCGTCACCGGCGCTCTGTCGGCCGGATCTCCTACGGCGACAGCCGCCCGGTCCCGTCGGTTGGTCGCTCAGCGCCCCTTCAGTTTCCACCGGAGGCGACCGGCGAAGAGACTGAGTTTGCCGACGTACGAGAGGAGGTAGAACAGGGCGAGAGTCTGACCGGAGACGGGTCTCGAGAGACGCCGTCGGAAGTTCCCGGGGTGGGGTGGCAGGACGTTCTTTGGGTGGTACCACGGTCGGCTGTCGGCGGCCGCACCGGGGAGGCGGGCCAGTTGTTCCTGGCCTGCACCGACCCGGAGGCGCTTTTTCGTATAGTCGGCGAGCGTGGTTCGTGTCGGATGGTACACCACGAGATCGGAAGCGAAGTGTTGGTCGTAGCCCGCCCGAGCAACGCGCTGGCCGAACTCCAGATCGCCACTCGAGGTAAGCCGTGGGTCGAACGGGCCGACGTCCGCAACGAGAGCACGTGTCACCGCCAGACAGCAGGTCGGAGCGAAGTTCTGGGTGTCCAGATAAAACTCGACGGGAAACCCGAAGGCCCGGTCGTATTTCGCTACTAGCGTCGGTTCCGAGCACGGACAGTAGAGTCGGACCCGGCAGCCGAGATACTCGGCGCCGGTCCGCTCGAACGTGGCGACCAACTCCGCCAGCCAGGTTGTAGGCACGCTCATATCGGCATCGAGGAACGCCAGAATCTCGCCCGACGAACGCTCGATTCCGGTGTTTCGTGCGGCGTACGAGCTCTGGACCTCCCGTTCGTCGACCACGTACCCGTTGTCGACCTCGGCGAGCCGGTCACGGGCGACGGCACGGGTCGCATCGGACGAGGCGTTGTCGACGACGATGATCTCGAAGGCGTCCGTGGAGAGCGTTTGATCCCGCAGTGAGGAGAGCGTCGTTTCGATCCCGTCGGGGTCGTTGTAGACGGGGACGATGACCGAGACCAGACAGTCGTCACTCATACCGTTTTGCGGACATGCCACGTACAAAACTGTAGTGAGTTTTCGCCGAGGTCGCCGCCACCGCGTTGCTGACCAAGGGCGCCACCACGAACTTCGCTGGGTCCGTCGTCTCCCCTACTAGGTGATCGGGCCGCGGGCCACGCTACGACCAGAGGGCACGTCGGAGCCGCGAGAGTGCGGGCGCCGGCAGCAGTCGTGCTGCTGCCCCGACGGAAGGCCACCGCACGAGGCTCCGGGCGAGATACGGATACTTCCGCACCGACCGTGCGTTGTGGTATTTCATCCCGAGTGATTTGTACTGGTGGGCCGTCGCCCGCCGTCGGTCGAGGTAGCCGAGTTCGGCGAACCGATCAGCGTGCTTCTTTCGGAGCAGTCCCAACGCGCGTTTGTAGCGCTGGACCTGACTGCTCATCTGCTCTGTACCGTTGGTGTCGGTCCACTCGACGGTATGTAGGGGATCGTAGCCAACGTGGGTGTGTTGACAGAGCCGGATCCAGAGCTCCCAGTCCTGGAGCCCCGGCATCCCCTCGTCGAACCCGCCGACGGCGTCGAACAGCGCCGCATCGATCGCCGGACTCGAGGTCGTCCCGATGACGTTGTAGAGAAGGATCGTTCGGGAGAGATCGCCGCCCCCATCGCCAAAGATCTTGTATTTCTCATTGCCAGCGCTGTCGACCGCAACACGTGCGGAGTAGACCAACCCGGTCCGCTCATCGAGCGTGGCGAGCTGGCGTTCGACCTTCCGTCGGCGCCACCGGTCGTCGTCGTCGAGAAACATCAGAACGTCCCCCTCGGCAGCGTCCGCTCCGACGTTGCGCGCGTGGCACGCGCCGCCATCCGCGGTCTCGAGGCAGGTCGTCTCGATCGCCAACGAGTCGAGGTACTCACGAACGTCGGTGTAGTCGACGGTCGACCCGTTATCGACGACGAGCAGTTCAGCGACAGGGTGTGTCTGGTTTGCAACGCTCTCTGCTGCCCGCCGTAACCGACCCGGTCGGTTGTACGTCGGAATAATGACCGACACCTCCTGTGACTCTTTCCGCGACACGGTTTCACTTCCAGACTCCGTCTAATAAGATTATATGTTTCTAAGAGATGTTGAGAAGGGTAAAGCGCAGACTATTGGGTAACATGAAAAGTATAATAAGCCAATAGCCGGTCGCTTGGTCGACATACGGTGTACTACGGCCGGTGTCGGACGGTGCCGGTCGCGAGCCACCCGCTTTGCCTTCGGCGGAGGTACCGACGGCGCCCCCGGTCAACGGTACGCGACGGGACCGACTCGGGTCGAGATCTGGTGGCACACTGGAGCCGAGTCACGATCGAACTAGTTGCCGCAAGCGGTCGGTGACGGCCGTTACGGTCCGGTGCCACTCGTAGGTTGAAGCCCGCGAGGGTCGATCGGCAGTCGGTACCGAGAGTTGATCCCGGATTGCGGCCGCGAAGGCGGGAACGTCACCGACGGGAGCGACGGCACCGGCGCCGTCGACGATCGGGCGGAGCTGTTCGAGGTCCGAACAGACGACACGGGTGCCGGAGGCCATCGCTTCGAGTACCGTCCGTGGAACGCCCTCCGCCCGGCTTGGTAACACGAGAACGTCCGCCGAGCGGTAGACACGCGGCATCTCGTCGTACGGGACGTGGCCGAGGAATACGACGTCCTGGCCCGCTGTGTCGCCAGCTTGGCGTTCGAGTCGGCCGCGCAACGGACCGTCACCACAGAGATAGAGCGTCGCCTCCGGGTGGCTCTCGCGGACGGTGGCCATCGCCTTGAGGGCGTCCTCTGGTCGCTTGCCCTCGACCAGTCGACCGACGAACAGGATAACGGGGCCCGTCGCCTCGAGCAGCGTGCTCTCGGGACCCGTCGGGCTGAATCGGTCGGTGTCGACCCCGTTCGAGACGACGGCAACGGGTGTGGTAACGCCGATTCCACGGAGGTGTCGCTTCTCGACGTCCGTATAACAGAAGACGAGATCGGCTCGGTTGAACGTCCAGCGCCCGATCGTCCGGAGGTACCACTCGAACAGCCGTTTTGAGGCCGTCTGGGAGTACAGCCCGTGGTTCGTGATCGCCAGTGGTGGCCCACCAACTAGCCGTTTTAGCGCCGCCAGATTCGTCGAGAAGTACAGATGTGAGTGAGCGTGCACGACGTCGAACGCCGCAGCCGTCCGGAGGTGCTGTGCGACGCCGGTCGAGATCTCGTTGCCCAGAACGGCGACCGAGGGGTCGTACCGAACGACCGTATACCCACACCGTTTCTCGAGATGTGGTGCGGTGGGATCGTGCCGTACCGTCAGGACCGTGACGTCATGGCCCAGTGCCGCCTGATCCCGACTCAACGCATGGACGTGGTAGGCGCCCCCACCCTTCACGTCGGGATAGATGGTCTGTGCGACCCGAAGGATCCGGAGGGAGTCGCTCGAGCGAGGAGACTCAGCTGGCATCACAGTGCTCGCATCGTCGGTAGCTCAGGGACCGTCTCGGCATGGACTCTCCGATCTGAGACGAACTTTAGCATTCTCTCTGAAAAGGCTAGCGAAGTGACCTCTTCTGTGGCGTGGGAGCTCACTCCGGGACACAAGGGGGTCCGACGGACCGTTGTACAAGGATGGAGTAAGCAAGTGACGCGCGTTCCCCTCACCCAACCGGCGTGATATCCACGCTGTGGTCGGTGTGAGTAGCGAGCGGGTGAGACATCGGCGAGACGCCAGGGTCGGACGGCCCAACGCACTCTTCGCGTGGCAACGAACCCGACTTCTGGTCGCACTCCTCGTGCTTGCCTACCCGCGCGTGTCCCTCGAGAGAACCCCACTCATGACCGCGACACCGACAAGAAACGCGAGAAGACAACCTATGCCGATTCGAGCGTTGCGGACTCGTCTGCGGCGATGGATCGCAGCGAAGACACACTCGAGTTGCTCGCGAACGATGACCTACTGTGCTGGCGGGATCTCGTAGTGGTGTCGTGTTCCGTCGGCTCGCTGTGGTCGGTTCTCGTCGGTCCTGCTCGATGCAGTGGGGCACTCAACTTGCCGTCCAACGGTTTCGAACACCCGCCCGGTCTGTCGGTGGCGCCGCCGGAGCCCTGCCTCGAGGGAGCCCGAGTCTCGATATCGGGGCTCGTGCCGACGGCCGTTTCGGACTCGAGTTGACGGTGGGTCCGTCGGTACACCGTCTGAAGCTGCATCCGCGCTTTTCGAGCACTCGCTTCCGGTTGACCGAGCGGGAGGGGCGGTCGGCGTCCTGTGAGCCGCGATGACATACAACTGGTTTTAGCAGACATAGATAACTGTTTCCTTCAGGTAGGCCCACTGGCAGGGGTATGCTCCTGAGTGCGGGTGTACTCGGCGATGGAAAGCGAAGCGCGATGAGTGACTTGGACGACCAACGCGGCGGCGGTCGTGTGACCGAACCGATAACGTCGACAGACAGCAACACGGTCGGCGTCACTGCCAGTTGTAAAGTCCGGGTTTCGCACCGAGATCTCGAGACAGGGCCTCTCTCACTGAACCTCGTGGTGCCCAGTGGTGGAATTCCGGCTACGCCGCTGGCCGCCGTCCCCGACCGCACTGGACCGAGCGACTGGCTTTCCGAACGACAGCCACCCAGTTCACAGCGGTAGCCGAGGGCGTCCGTCAGACCAGTAGCGCGACCGCTCCGCCCCCGACGATCGCCACCCCACCCAGTCCGAAACAGACCGCCGAGAAGGGGACTCGCTCGACGAGGCGCATGAGCGTCGCGATCGTCACGTAGCCGACGGCGGCGCTTACGACGAGGGCCGTGATCGCCGGGCCGAGCTCGATCCCCGGAAGCCCGCCGGCTCCCACCATCGTGAGTGCGGCCGCGCCCAGACTCGCCGGAATCGAGAGGAGAAACGAGAGCCGGAAGGCACTGGGTGGCTCGTAGCTTCGGAACAGGAGCACGCTCGTCGTGACGCCGGAGCGGGAGATCCCCGGCAGGATCGCAACCCCTTGGGTCGCCCCAACCAGCATCGAATCCAGGAGGGTCGGCCGCTCACGACCCCCCATCGACACTGATTCTGCCGAGCGCTGGAGCAAGCCCGTGAGTATCAACAGCACGCCGATCGCGGCGATGAAGACGCCACCGGACACCTGGCCGGCCAGATCGACCGCAAAGATGTACAGCGGGATGCCGACGATACCGGTCATCAGACACGCAACGAGGATGTAGGAGGTGATCGCGTTCTCGCCGGTGTACGCCGTCCCAGGCTGCCAGTCGGGGAGCGTCCGGAAGACGGTCATGATGTCGTCCCGGTAGTACGTGGCCGCGGAGATCGTCGTCCCCACCTGGAAGAACAATGCGAGCTGGACTGCGATCTCGGGATCGACCTGCAGTATCGTCAGCACCATCGATAGATTCCCCTGGCTCGAGACCGGCAGCCACTCGACGATTCCCTGGACGATGCCGGCGATGATCGCGATAAGATAGTCAAGCATTGCTACGTGTTGTCGCTCCGTTTCGACTGGGAGTATATTTGTATTTACATCCCGACTGACGATCGGATCACCCGCAGCTCGGTCAGTGGTGCTTGCGCTTCCGATGCATCGACGCGCATACTCAGCGCATCTCGTCGTCACTCGAGTCAATTATGAGGACAGTATGATTGCGAAAGAAGATTTTTGAGGGAGTACGCGAAACGCTGGGTATGGTCAACGAGCGCGAGTCCCAAGGCGACGACACTGGCGTCGAAATTCTGGCGGACGAGGGCGACTCCGGGCAGTTCGGGGAAACGATGGAGTACCTCGACCAACGACAGGAGGCGACCGAGGCGGCGGAGCAAATCGATCGCCTGATCGCAGTCCTCCGGATGAGGGGACTCGTCTCGAAAGCCGAGGCCGAGTACATCAAGACCGGGCAGCTGGACAAGGAGGCGTTCTTCGACGATATCACGTTCGAGGAGATGGAGCCCTTCCTGCTCGAGATGAAAGAACAAGGAAAGTACACGGAGGACGACATCGGCCAATGGAAAGGGTTTCTGGGAGCCGAATAGGTTCACCGAGCGGTCAGTGGCCCGGAACGACATAGCTCAGGCCATGACTCGACTGCACCGTGTCGGCGCGCTCCCGTCCTGACACTCCGGCCCGACGGAGCCTGACTCCCCTCGGAGGGGCGAACTTCTACGACGCACTGCCCCGGTTTCGACGGCGGTCGTGAGTTGACCCCGTCAGGAGGAATCGAATCCAATGCGATGCCGGCGTGTCTATTCGTTCACAGAGCCGCCGCCCGCTGGCGATGGGGCCGATCACCTTCCGTCCGTCGACGGACAGCGTTCGAAGCGGGAACTTCTTTCTAATACGGATTTGCTATTCATACAGTGGAATTAGTATCCCAAAAGTATATATTACGTCTCCTAAAACGATAGGAAAGTGACGACACCTTGGTAGCTGTCCTCTCCGAGGGAGCGCGACTCCTCTTTCCGGTGGTGTACGTACTGTTTTTCCTGGGCACGCTCGGGATCCTCGCGCTTGCTCGCCGCCGATACGCTCGAGAGGTCTGGCTCGCGGGGTTCTTTACGACGCTGCTGGCGGTCACGCTGGTGGGCATGCCGCTGTTGCCGGTCGTCGACATGCATAAGTTCGCCCAGCCGTCCGAGGAGGAAGAAACCTACTACGAGATTCGGATGGTTGACGCGTCGGGCGAGGAGCTCAGGTTCGACGACCGTGCGACGCCGCCGGTGACGGGGACGCGAACGTCGACGGTCGGCGGGCAACTAGCCGACGAGTACACCGACGACCAGCGCCTCGAGATGGGTGAGTTCTACCTCGAAAACGCCAGGGAACACCGCCAGACGGTTGAGGCCGGCGAGCGGTCGGTGACCGACCGGCTCCAGCCGCCGCGGTATGTCGACGACCGGGCCTGGACCGCCGCCGAACTCGAGGAGTACGAGGCGTTCGAGGCGATCCGGATCTACGAGCACACGGTGGTTTACAGCGACGACAACACGGCGATCGACTCGACCGAGGAGCGACCCCGGGTGACGATCGATCCGACCGACGGCACGGTTACCGAACACGAGGAGAGCCGATGAGCGCGTTCGTCAACTACGTCGCCGACGACGGCCGCGCCTCGCCGCTCAACCTCGCCGTCGTCCGCGTGTTGCTCGGGACGTACGTCATCTGGCGTGTGCTCTCACTCGAGTGGGCGGCCTACGGCGAGTGGCCGGACTTCCACGTCGACGAGACGATCGGCTTTCTCCACCAGGATCTCTTCTTCGCGCTGTTGCCCTACCAGCAGTGGGTCGTTGCCGGGTTACTACTCTCGTTTATCGTCGGCTACCGGACCCGCTGGACCGGTGGCCTCGCGAGTCTCCTGTTGATGCATATGCTGTCGGTCAAGGCAACGATCTACCTTGCGGGGACTGTCGAGTCGCTGTTCGTCTGTGCGTATCTGCTTCTCCTCTTTGCGTTGTTCGCCGAGGACGACCCGCTGTCGGTCGACGGCTTTCGCCGGACGGACGAGCGCTCGCTCACGGAGCTGAACGCCGTCCTGACCGAGGGGACCGACCGGGTTTACCGGCTGCGTGCGCTCAAGTGGGGGCTACTCGCGGTCGCGATCATCTACGTCGGGTCGGCCTGGGGGAAGGCGCTGAACGGCCCGCTCGAGATCTGGCTCTCGGGTGCCGAACTCCAGCGGGACATCCTCTTTTATGGCGAGCTGACCGGTATCGACCGAGCGCTCGGCGCCCCGCTCGTCGAACACGAGTGGCTCGCCTGGGTCGGGTTCGTCGGGACCGCGCTGGTTCAGGTCTCGCTGTTCGCTGCCGTCGTGCTCGGCGTCTCGGTGACGCTTCCGATCCTCGGGATACTCGGCTTTCACGTCTCGGTGATCCTCACGCTGGGGCTGTACTTCATCGACATGCTCCTCGTCCTCTCGCTGTTTGCCGCCTGGGACGGGGCCTACCGGCGGCTTGTTTCGGCCACCGACGAGCCGGTTCGGGTGGGCTACGACGACCACTGGTCGGGCTGTGTGCGGGCGCTCGTCGTCCTGGCTCATCTCGACGTCACCGACTCGGTGGAGTTCGTCCCACAGTCGGATGCGCCGCCAGCCCTGACGGACCGGGAGAAGGGACTAGTGCTCGTTCGGGACGGAACGGGCTACCGTGGCTACGAGGCGGGTCGCCAGCTGCTGAGCCAGTTTCGGTTGTGTGCCCCACTGGCGGTCGCGATGGCGATACCGCCAGTCAGAGCGCTGGGAACGCGACTCTATGCGGCGGCGGTCCCCGCCCGGACTCGCTCCCTCGGCAGCGAGACCGACTGACGTTCCCGGATACGCCAGTCGGGGCCTGGACTCGGTCCTGTACGTATGAGGCGGATATAGGCCGCCCAAATCAGGTGGAGGCGACGCATCAGGTCCCGTCTCGTCGGCGAAACCCGGCGAACGCCGCGAGGGACGCGGGCTCGTCGCTGCTCCGACCGGCAAGGAACGTGTTCGTTGCGGCCGACCACTACGGCGACCGACCGACTGGAGCGTCGCCGATCGCTCGGGTTCTCGGAGATCCGTGCAGGAGGCCAGCACTGGGGACTCGAGGCGCCGACGGGTGACATGCGTTCGAGAACACCCCCGTGGGCGAGCACCACTGCCAGTGCCGCCGACGGCGTATGAGAGGACGAGGGCGCGTTGCTAAAGCGGGTGCGGGCGCCCTCTCTGGGTCTTCCCATCAGCAGCCGGCCAACCGAGAGCCGCTCCGATGAGCGCTCACGACCGGGAATCTGCCTGCCGGGCATAAAGGCACTGGTCGGTCCGTCAGACGTACATCTATTTATATCATCTCGATATCTCTCCGGTTGGAATATGTCAGAGAACTCGTTAAATCGACGACGATTTGTAACGATCGCTGGAACCGGTGCTGCAGTCGCCCTCGCCGGGTGTGGCGATGAGGAGGAAGAGGAGCCGGAGGACGACCCTGACGAGAACGGTCTCGACGAGAACGGTGACGACGACCTCGAGGAGGATGACGATCTCGCGGAGGACGACGAGGACGACCTCGATGACGACGAAGACGATGACCTCGACGAGAACGGCGACGACGAGGACGAAGAGGAGGATGACGAGCTCGACGACGAGGACGAGGAGCTCGATGACGAGGACGAGGAGAATGGGCTCGAGGAGGACGACGAGCTCGACGAGAACGGCGACGATGACCTCGAAGACGACGAGGACGAAGCCCTCGACGAGAACGGCGACGATGACCTCGAAGACGACGAGGACGAAGCCCTCGACGAGAACGGCGACGACGCCTTCGACGACGAGGACGAATAACCACTAGAGCCCCCCTCACTGTACGGCCGCCGTGTTAGGGGGCCACGCGGCTGCAGATTTCTGACGGTGTAACCAGGAAGCTTCTTGAGTCGAGACGGGAGTCGGTCCAGCCAGAGCGACCACTGGAGAGCAGCGCCCCGCTCACCACACAACGAGTTATCCCGACGAACAGACCGCGGACCCGAGGAGTGGCTGGCGAGTGCGCTCTCTGCGGTGGTTCGTCATGCCCAGTTGCGAGCGGGCCGAGACACAACGCAGCGGCTGATCAACCGAGGCGGTGTCGGGTCGAACACGGCGGTATCGGGTCGTCGACACTCTCGCTCAGTATTGCAGCGATGGGATGAGGGAAGGAAGCGCGCAGTGGATCGGTCCATCGCACGCCACCCGTATCTTTCAGCCCCAGTCGTTTAAAATTCACTATTTCTCACAAGGATGGTGCGGGCACCGCGACACTCGGGGTGAACCAGACAAGGGAGTGGCGCCGGGGGACGGCCAGGTGTGGGGAGGTCGTCGACGCCGTTCCACCCGACGAGAGCCCGGTCGTCGGCCCGGTCCGCTCGAGCCGGCCCGGCACGGCCGACTTGGTGGGTGAACTGCACTCGAGCAGTTACTTCTCGAGACCGGTCGCTGTCGTGGGTCGAGCAATCGGAACCTCATCGGCGCTGTCATCGACGACGTTATTCGTGTCGATCGTCGACCGTTCAACTGGACGGGGATGGGCTCCTATCCGATCTCCCGTCCAGGCTGCCGCCTCTCCGGGTGGTAGCGTTTTCAGCAAGCGATCAGTATCTGTAGTGGCATCTCGATCGTACAGACGACCGACCATTCCGCGGTTCGTAGGGCAATTCCGATCTGCCCCGGCGTCTTCGTTTGGCCCGGCGTTTGAACCCTCACAGGAGTTGGAAGCCAGTTCGCCGTGGTCCAGCCCGGTGGGCGTCTTTCTGTCTCCCGATCGGACTTGGCTTTCAATCCGGGCTCCGTCTAGGTAGCACCGTTTGAGGAACGAGGCAGATTGTGATGTTGGCTTGAAGCGGAAGCTGACAGAGCTACTTAAAGAGTCTTACGCAGCGGGTTTAAAGAACGTCAGGGAGGTGAAAAGCAATGAGGTCCGTCGGTGCGGGTATGACTGACTCCTAGATCGGCCGTTGATGGTGTAGTGTTCTCTATTAAATACGAATTTGCTTGACTGTGCCTTTGAACTCTAAATTCAAAATGGCATCAGCAATACGAATGTCTCCCAATACGCTTTGGGACTAGGATTATCGGACAGTACGATAGATATGAGTTATGCACAGACGAACTATTCTAACCGGGTCTGGTGCTGTGGTTTCTGCAACTCTTGCCGGGTGCTCTCAATCACCTGCTGACGATGAGTCGGACGCTGAGGAAACAGGTGATGACGAAGATAACGAGTCTGCCGACGATTCTGGAGGGGGACTCGAGAGTGATGAGGAAGATGAGGAAGAGTCAGATGACGAATCTGCAGCTGAAGAAGAGGAACCCGAAGAATCTGGAGAGGACGAGGAACAACCCCAGGAGGTAGAAGAAGACGAACCCGAAGAAGATGAGCCCGAGGAAGGAGACGAGAGAGAAGAAGACGACGAGGAGCCCGCTTCCGAGGAAGGGGGTGAAGACTCTGAGGAACAACTGGAAGAGTCTGAGACCGAAGAAGATGAGGACGCTGCGTCAGAGAACCAAGAGGAAGAACCCGACGAGACAGAAGACGAGGAGTCGGAAACGGAGGACCCAACCGAAGAACCTGAAGAGCCCGAGGAGGAGCCAGAGGACCAAGACGAAGAACCCGAAGAGGCGTCCGAACCAGAAGAGCAGGACGAAGAAGACGAGGAACCTGAAGAAACAGGCGACGGAGAGGAGGCCCAAGACGAAGAGTCCGAAGAGGCGTCCGAACCAGAAGCCCAGGACGAAGGAGACGAGGACTCTGAAGAGACGGACGAGGAAGAGGAGCCCCAAGACGGGGAGGAAGCAGACGAGGGAGAGGAGACCCAAGACGAGGAGGAATCAGAAGAGGAGACCGAGTCGGAAGACCAGGACGAAGAAGACGAGGAGCCTGAAGAAACAGACGACGAAGAGGAGACCCAAGACGAGGAGGAATCAGAAGAGGAGTCCGAGTCGGAAGAACAGGACGAAGAAGACGAGGAACCTGAAGAGGATAGTGACGAGAGTGGGGACGACAGTGATGAGGACACGGATGAGGACGGGGCGGATGACTCCGATGAGGGCGAGGAAGGAGACACGGGCTCGGATGAAGACGGCGACGAGGAGAGCGAGGACGACGACTCCGCTGAAGAGACCGGTAATGGAGTCTCGCCCGAAGACATGGAGGGACAGATCCAGTACGCCGATGCGGAGGACGAGGAGGTGCTTGAGGTTACCGACCACGGGATAGAGTGGGCCGATTCCGATGTACAAAACGATTGTCTGATTAACTATTCGCTTGAAAATGTGTCCGACTCCCAAGAGATGAATGTTCACTACGCAGGGGAACTGCTGGATGAAAACGGCGGAGTGGTTAGTAACATGGATGATATGGTGTTTTTGGAGCCTGGTGAGGCTTCAAGTGGCCATCTTGAAGCATACGGATGCGATGAGGCAGCTGATTACCGGATTTCGCTCAGCATCGCCCACCGCAGTGACGTATCCGGTTAGAACGAATCTGACCGATACGACTAATGGGGTTACTTATCGGATTACCGAGAGCACCCGTGTGCTTTCAATTCAACACACGCTCAGATACCCACTCATGTTCTCCACTGCGTGAGATCACCTCTGTCCACTCGATACATGCCTACGGACTGCGGTTTCGCTATCCGTCTGTGTATGACAATTGCAGGACCTGAACAGAGGAGATGACAGGCAAGTAACCTATACACTGTGGCTGACTGATAGGCGATCAGACGTGTCGGAGGCGGCAATTGGTGCAGGAAGTGTCACGGGAGACACGTCGCTACCTCCGACGTCCCCCGACTTTCTGCTTACACTACTAATAATTTCCCAATATAGAATACTAGCAACAAATCACCAGTCCGCCGACGGGCTACGCGCCGATCGAGTGGCGAAGACCAGTTCGTGGCTGAGGGCGTCGACCATGTCGTGGCACTCGTTGATCACGTCGAGCCCACCGTCCTCGTCGTCGACGCAGAACACGTTATGATGCCCGCCTACTGGGTTGCTCTCGACATGTCAGACTCGAACTCGAGATTCGCTCCGACACCGGTGTCCCGCTGCTCTAGGCGGCCGTCGTCGATGAGCCGACCGAGACGCTCGGAAACTCGCTCTGTCTGACGCTCGACTCAGGTGGTCCGGCCGAGAGCTGAGCGTCACCGCTGTGGACCGAACCGTCGGGACGAACGCTCAAGGCCGACCACCTGTGCGAGCGCTGTACTGAACGGATCGAAGCGCACCACCCGTCTCGCGGCGTTGCTCAACACTCGCTCGGGGAGTGGGCTTCCTAGTTCCTCCACCCCGCATGCAAAGTGAAAACACACCTTCAACTCCTCTCCGAAAGGCCGACGTCGTCGGTGTCTGATCGCGGCCGTCTGACCGAGAGTAACGCCGTCGAGACCGACGGGTGTCCGTCCCCCGGCTGCTCGAAGTCAGTACTGGTGGTGGTACAACAACCAACCAGACCCCCTACAAAGAGGGCCACACGCCGTCGAATGCCGGGGAATGCGAAGGCCAGAGGGTGAGTATGGCCTTCGTGACGTCCACGAGATCGCGTCGGTGTGAGGTTGGTGGGTAGGGAGACCAACCTGTCATGTCCTGAAGGGATCAGGCAGGCCAGTAGTACTCCCCAAGGGTGCTAATGGGATAGTCGGATCTACCAGCCATGTAGCCATCTCAGTCTCACTGACTACTACGTTACTATAGCATGAATGGAGGAGCATATCGGTGCAGATCACGGTTTTTTGATGGTCTCGCCAGTATCACCTTCTTCCCGACCGCCTCTCGAGCAGGAGAGGAACGGACACGGGAGGTGACTGAGCTGAGTGTAGACGGTATTGATATCGTCTCAGTCCGATTCACCCTTGATTTCACCCGACTTCTCGGAGGGAGGACTGTCGTCCGTCTGCGCGGCATGTGTCCCATAGGGTAAGAGTCGGCAGAAGTCAGAGATAACGGCGAGCGGGAGTAGAGCGATTATGATGGCGTACGTAATGCCGAGCAAGAGGATCCCCAACCTACGTTGAGCTAAGAACTCACGGGATATGAAAGAATGGCGGGCGGCATCGGTCAACTTTACTGTTTCTTGGAACATGGCCCCTTCCTTGCTCATTGTCGACCCTCACCACTGCACAGGTGAGCTATCTACTATAAATACAGTAGTTTTAGGTCCCTACACACAGTCCCTTGGTACGGTGTCCCAACCCTCCCGAACGCGGACGAGACTCCCGCGAGCGCCCGGTTACAGTGCTCAGTGAGAACGACCCGGAGGCTGAGGGGGACGGGCTGGGTTCACGGGGACTGGTGACTCTGTACTGTCGGCACACGGCGGTTGATCTCATGGGTATCAAACGGTTTGGCGGGGGTATGGCTTTCCCAGGCGCAGGGGAACAGACAGGGGGAAAGCCGATGGTCAGAGAGAGTACTCCAACGGTACCCCACCCCCTCAGCCCATCGCGACCACCGATGTGGACCGGAACTGGTGATGTCGGGACCACTTTCTCTGCGACACGACCGAGCACGTAGCGCTCGAAGCCCGTCTTGTCGCGGGTCCCCATCACGATTCGATCGAGATGGTTTCCCAAGCGTACGTACTGAAGCGCTTCTGACCGCCGTGCACCGATTTCGGTCTCGACCGGGTACGAACGTATTCGTCCGAAACCTGCCGAGCGGCTACTTGAGGACGAACTCGAATTCAATGCCGCAAGATACGAACTACGGTTGGAGTGCGGAAGCGGTTCAGCAAGGAGCACACCTCCTGAACGAATTCTGCTCGCATGGAGCGTGCGCAGGGTCACTGAGTCCGATCACTCATGTTGCCTTGACTGAGAGCTCCGAGACCGATAGCAACACCAGCAGCGACAACGATCCCCCAAAGCCCAATGAGCACGGTTCGGCGAGTTACTCTCATTTCGTTCCCATTATCATTTCGTCTCACTGTGTCCTGGAAGTAACCGGGCTGTCCTCGCTCAACTGGACGAACAGCCTGGCCATCTCCTTGACGCAGGCACCGACGATATCGGCAGGCCTGCGACTGTCCGCGAGACAGGGTCGAACACCTAATGGCCGCAGTTCGTCTGTGCGGCTACGGCCCGCTGTACGTACTGACGCCACTCGCTCGGAGGAGCGAGCGATCACTGCCAGTGGTCTGGGGTCGGTGCTCGACAGGCGTCGCGTCGATCAGGTCACCAAATCTACCCATCTACCTCTATACTAGTAAACATCTCACATAAATCTAGTGTGACTTTGAGTTAAGTGCGGATGCGCATTTGATATTTCGATGATGTGTATCTCTCTACGGCGACTGCCGCCGAACTAGGGGAGTGCCCTACTCAGACGGACAGCCGTGATACCTCGTCCAGGATGCGGACGGGTAGCTCACCCTCGTTACGGCCGATTGGGGATGAGTTGTTCCTGTGGAAAGACTCCTCTGCGACCGCCGTCGACCGGCTCGATGCCCTCGCAGTTCGTGACCGCATCGAGTCCCGATCGGCGGCCCTCGAGGGCCAGGCCAGCAGCGAGATTCCGACCGGAACAACGACGGGAGACGTCCGTGTCGTAGCCAGTATGGCACACACCGTCGGTGAGCTTCGAAACGCAATCAGGGAAGCGGTCGGTCGGTTTGAACGGGAGGGCTCGCCAGCGTTCACGAAAGAGGCCCTCGCCGCAGTCTGTGATACGGTGGGGTATGAAGACCCTATTGCGGGAGTGTTATTGGCCCACAGGATCAACCATGCAGAGCCATGGCTACCGAAGCGACGTTTACACTTCCGCCGGATGAGTTCCCATTGGGGTGCGTGTTCGAACGATTTCCGGAGGTGTCTATCCATCTGGAGCAGGTGATTCCCGCAGGTGAGGTGGTGGTTCCCTACTTCTGGGTGAAAGGAACCACAGCAGAAGTCATCGAAGATGAATTCACCGGCCAACCGGGTCTACAGTCCATACGACAGATGGACGCCGTTCAAGAGCAGCGTCTGTTGCGCGCCGAGTGGGAACAGGCCTATTCGGGCATAATGCAGGCGCTGATAGATTCGGCGGTCGTCCTGATCAACGGTAACGGCACCAACGAGCAGTGGACGTTTGAGATTCGTGGCAACGATCGAAGCGAGATCGCTGACTTCCATCAACGGTGTCAGCAGTTAGATGTCCAGTTCGAACTCACGGCGCTTCACGCGCTGACCCCGCTTAATTCCGCGACCGAAAAGGCACTGACTGAAACCCAACAGGAGGCATTGATGCTCGCGTACAAGCACGGATACTATCGGACACCACGCGAAATCACCTTGGAAGAACTCGCTGTCGAACTCGGCATCACCCAACAGGCTGTTGCGTCCCGACTCCGGCGCGGAATCAATCAAATCCTCGGAGAGACACTGCACGAATTAGAGCCGAAGAACGAGTGAGCACGTATAAGCGCATTGAATGCGAAAAACCAAGTCTCAACCCGGCCCGTCATCTGATCTTCAGTAATGAGCGACGACTTCGATCTCGTACTCGACCTCTGTCAAGACAAACATCGGCGCATCATCCTCGGGGTACTCGCCACGGAACGACGGCCGTTGACACTCAACGACCTCACGAAGACGGTGCTCAAACACAACCATCAGATGCCACTGACGGAAATCTCCGAGGAAGCGCTCACACCCATTCGCGTATCGATGCATCACCAGCACATCCCTCGGTTAACAGCGGCAGAGATCATCAGGTACGATCCGAAGCGCCGGCTTGTTGAACCGACAGCAGAGTTTGAGCGAGTTGAACCCTATCTTTCAGTGATCCTCGAAGCGGATCCCGATCTGGAACCGCCCGTCGATCTATGACTGCTGAACCCACTCTCGCTATTCAGTAGGCTTCTCTTGACCGCTATCGGAGGAATTGATCGCGGTACCGTTCCCCACTTGCCCTGTCCCTATCGTTCGCCGGGTAGTCCCAGCGGGGGATACCGAACCGTGCTTCGACACAGCCGCCACCTGCTCGCGGTCGAGCTGTGCCCGGACAGCCGCATCCAGAGTGTGATGAGCGACGAGGCCGTGTTCTTCTTGCCGGAGGACGGGAAGAACACAGGGTGAGAGTCCCGGACCGGTAGCGGACGGTGTCGGTACCCATTGCACAGGAAGGGCAAGGCGAGCCCGGGAACCGTGGTCTGACAGCGTTGGGTACTGGCCGACGTTTCGTCGGGACCGCCGTCACTCCCGGGCGGCCGCTGGCCACCCGCGTCACCGACGCGTGCGATACGTTCATTACTGTCACACGGCTACCACTAGCACCTGCGATCGTATGAGCAAGTACGACGACCTCTTCGAGGCGACGGCGCCCGACGACAGCCCCTTCGCCGACAAGGCCGCCCCCGATCCCCTCGCCGACCCCCCGACGATCCACGCCCGCGACGACCAGGAACGCGAGCTGGCGACGATCTTGAACGGCGTCCAGGAGGGGTATCTCCCGCCGACGGTCTCGATCTACGGCCCGCCGAGCACCGGCAAGACCCTGACCACGAGGCGGGCCTGTCGGGAGTTCGCCGTCCGGACCGAGTCGATCGCCGTCGAGTACGTCAACCTCAAGGAGTGTCGCACGCTGTTCAGCGTGGCCAACGAGATCCTCGTCGAGCTCACCGGCACGAAACGGAAGGCCTACGAGGGGTTGAACGGTGTTTTCGAGGCGATCTGGACCGCCCTCGAGGCCTCTCCCGAGTGGACAGTGCTCGTCCTCGACGAGATCGACCACGTCCGACACGATTCGAACGACGATCCCAACGAGTTCTCTGCTAGGTAACCATCCCGAAGGAAACGCGCCCGCAGGCATGGCTCTCGGTTCGGCGGTCGAATCGTCGTCCGCCGCGCTGCCGAACTGTTTTACCCGTAGCGCTCGTTCGGCTACTTATGGGAGTGTATGCCGACGACGTGGCCGAATTCGCCCGCTCGGACGACGCCGGCGATGACGACCGCGAGCCACTCGGCGAGCGGCTTCGCGGACTGGCATCCGAACTCGACGTCGATTCCGTCGACGAAGTTCGGGGCCTTCGTGAACGGCGATGAGGCTGTTTCTCGATACGAACCTCTTTGTCGCTGCCGTCACCGATGAACCGGAGACTGGGGAGCTCGCAGCCGAGCTACTGAACACCGATCACAACTTGTTGACGTCGACGCTCAATCTGATGGAGCTGCGGACCGTCCTGACGAAAAAACAGCGTCTCGAACTATCCCGGGCGAACGCCATTCAGACGGAGATTACGCGGGACGTCTCCGTTGTCATCCCCGACGCCTCCGATATGATGGACGCAAACCGCCTCCAAAAGGAGACGTTACTGTATCCGCTCGATTGCCTGATTCTCGCGTGTGCACAGGGACACGATGCTGACCTCGTTTCCTTCGATTCCGAACTCCAAGCGGCTGGCGCCGTGTCCCCCGCAGACCGTATCGACTAATCGCCCCTGCTGCTGATCGGAGACCATCGCTTGTAGGACGGCGCTTCGGTCCGACGATCGCGTCTTCTCTGCCCCTGCACCCGATGCCGACTCCGATCTGGACTGCCGAGGCCTGTTCGAAGTACGATACCGGCAGCGACAATCACAGAAGCCGCGCTCGTAGCGGCGTTTGCGGACCACTCCGCAGGAGAGCCCGCGACGACCGCTGATGGACGCTTCCCGCGAAGCTACCCCTGAAGTAACCGGTTCTACGATCCAGGCGGGCCAACGGGCGGGCGATACGTTCATTGCTGACACCCCACTACCACCGATACTCGCGGTATGAGCAAGTACGACGACCTCTTCGACGCCACTGCACCTGACGACAGCCCCTTTGCCGACAAGGCCGCCCTCGACCCCCTCGCCGACCCGCCGACGATCCACGCCCGCGACGACCAGGAACGCGAGCTGGCGACGATTCTCAACGGCGTTCAGGAGGGGTATCTCCCGCCGACAGTGTCGATCTACGGCCCGCCGGGCACCGGCAAGACGCTGACCACGCGACGCGTCTGTCGGGAGTTCGCCGCCCGGCACGATCGTGTCGCCGTCGAGTACGTGAATCTCAAGGAGTGCCAGACGCTGTTCAGCGCGGCCAACGAGATCCTGGCCGCAGTCGGCGGGGAGAAACAGGGCGCCTACGCGGGGCTGGATGGCGTCTTCGAGGCGATCTGGGACGCCCTCGAGGCCTACCCCGAGTGGACCGTCCTTCTCCTCGACGAGATCGACCACGTCCAGTACGACGCGAACTACGACCCCAGCGACTTCTTCTATCGATTACTGCGCGGCGAGGGCCGCCTCCAGCGGGGAATCGACCTCTCGGTGTGGCTTGTCAGTAACGAGTTACTCGAGGTCGACCTTCGACTAGATAGCCGCGTCGAGAGCGCGATGAGCGACGAGGCCGTCTGCTTTCCGCCCTACGACGGGGAGGAATTGGAGGCGATCCTCGAGCCCCGCCTCGAACGGGCCTTTCGGGAGGGAGCGGTGCCCGACGGCGTACTCGCCGACGGCGTCCGCGAGGCCGCCCGGCGGTGGGGCGACGCCCGGAAGGCGCTCACCCTGTTTCGCCAGGCCGGCGAGTACGCCGCCGACGATGGCCGTCAGCGGCTGACGACCGAGTGTCTCGAGGCAACCCTCGAGACGACCGAGCGGGCGGCGATCATCGACAGGTTATGTAACCTGCCGGCCAACCACTTCGTGGTGCTGACCGGCATCACCGCCTGGAACGACGCGACCGGTCTCAAACAGCCCGTCTCGACAGGCGAGATTTACGACTACCTCCACCAGGACGGCTACCCCGAGGAGCTTCAGCTCGGGACGCGCACGATCCAGACCCTCGTCACCGACCTCGAGACGATGGGCCTCGTCGAGACCTGGATCGACTCCCGTGGTGACAGTGGTCGGGTCAAGCAGATCGAAACGACGTTCGAACCGCGCTGGGTCCGCGAGGCGATAGACCCGTACGCCGCCGATTCAACGTATCTGGACACCGTTTTCGAGCGGTAGCCGTCCGTGAATCCGGTCGACAGGGGCTGAAATGACACCTCATACGTTTCATATGCGGGCCGGCATCGGAACGGAACCGGTTTCGCTGCGCTTCCCGGCAATTTATACCGGAAGGTCCCCAACGCCTCCACAGCAGTCGTCGTGCCAACACATCACGAGAGCGGTAAACTGCCGGCCGACACCGGTCAGGTGCCCGAGGTGGTATCGACGACGCGCACCCAGTATGAGAACCGAAACCGATTTCGAGCCAAGCCGCACTGACCGCGAGCAGATCCTCGAGATCCTCGCCGAAACGATCGACGAGATGCAGGAGCGGATCGATCCCCCGGCGGCCGACTCGCCCGAGGAGCAAGAGCTTCAGATCAAGTGGATCCGCGCGCAGGGGTATCTCGCCGGTCAGTACCGCAAGCTGTTGAAAGATGAGGACCTCGATGTCCTCGAAGAGGAGGTCGATCTGCTCAAGACGGTCTCCGGCCTCGAGAAGCGATGACCAAACGCCGACTCGAACGCGATCTCGAGACGCTCGGCGACGAGGTGCTCGCCGAGCTTGATCCAATAGAACGCAA
>NZ_JARUKW010000026.1 GCF_029688845.1 Natronococcus sp. A-GB1
CTGGGTGCCTTTCCGTACCTCGTTCTCGTCGCGGTCCCACTCGACGAAACCGTAGGTGTCGAGTTTGGGAAGGTCCTTGTGGTACAGGCGAACGGCTGTTTTGTCTACTCCGTCGATCTCCAGCGAGCGTGCCAGATGCTCGTCGGCTATCCCGGTGTTCATCTCCGAAACGCTCTCGGAGGCCGACGACAGCTGGTCAATGGTTTGTGGATTGTGATCTAACAGGCTAATCAGTATCCGGCGACGGTGAACGTCCGATAGCGCGTCGAAAATCTCGTCAGTTGGCGGTTGATGCGGGAGTTCTCTCATCTCCTACAGTATAGTCCCCCAAACGGTTAAATCGGACATATTTTCATAGTTCTTTGAGTTTTGATTAACTGAGTGAATCAAAGTCCAGGCGTTCAGTACACAGACCCACATATCGGTTAATTCACCGATCCATGGGGTGAAGCCAATTCTTGAGAAGAGTTCTATGACACCTTCGCTACTCAATGGAAAGTTCTTCTTCGTCGTCCAGACGTTCTAACAGTGGCTTCAGTTCGTCAAACCGTGGTCCCTTCGTGATTTCGTACTGACTCACATCCCAATTGATGAACCGGAGCTTGTCCAACAGTGGAAGGTGAACGCTCACCATTTCGCGACTCTGGAGATGCCGTTCGATATGACTGTCTGGCGGGTTGACGAGGTAAATCGGCAATTCATCTTGAGGATTCGACACCAGCAACGCGAGTAACTTTCGGCGTCGTTGTCTGTGTGATAGCGCTCTAGAAACATCATTGCCCATAATCCTCTTTCCTCTCCCCCCCTCTTTAATACACTGTGTTTTAATTGAAAACTGAGTTTTGATTAACTGAGTGTCTCGAAATCGCCGTTCAGTTCGCACATCTATGTAACGGCCCTTCCAGTGAAGGCTCGCTGAAACGAAGTAGCGAAGCGAATGCCGATCCAGATGCATTGAGGAACGCAGTCTCAACTACTGCTTCTGCGAACCCGTTGCGATCGTTCGAAAGACATCGCGTCGGGAAGCTGGCGTCGAGGCCATTGGGCGAACGCTTCTAACTCGAAGCGCTCGATTTCATCCATGTCGACAAAAACGAATATCGTCTGGCGTTGTCGTTCCAAACGGCTACCGAACGCCGCAACCCTGTTGTTCCGACCGTCCTCGAGAAGAATCAGACGCTCCTTGGCGTAGCTGACGCACTTCTCAAGACCATTCTCTCACCAGATCGATATGGCGATTCCGACGACCCGCTCGCTAGTGTGCTGTTTTGGCCACCGGATCCGTTGCAATTATTCGAACATCCTCTGGGTTCTTGGCTGCGAACCGCAGTAGTACTCATAGTGACAGACGTTACGAGGACTAATCAGGTCATGTAAATAGGGCCATCACTCGAACAGCAAGCGCTCTTTTATACAATTCCATAGGATTTAGACCCCTTCTAGTCTCTGTCTTCTCTTTCTTTGGCCAGATAGTAGCGGCAGTGGCAGTTCCTGATGTGATAATTGGATTATGGTCCGTCTGGACTGCTAAGTTCGTTCCGAGATCGGAGAATGTTCCTACGAAGCCGGGGCAAATAGTGTGCTAAATCAGTTGTTGTCACAATCCCTACGAGCTCATCGGTATCCACGACTGGGAGGTGTTGGATTGAATGCTCTCTCATTAGTGTGGCCGCTTCACGGATCGATTTGTCGCTCGTGACTGTGACGATCGGTGTCGACATAAACGAACCTACGGTGAGAGACGAGAGATCTGCATCAACAGCGACCTGGTGCATAATATCAGACTTAGTAATAATACCTAGGATATCTTTTGTCTCTGAGGAAGTCACGACTACGGATCCGATATCGTCTGCCGCGAACCTTCTCGCAATGGCGCTAGCCGTCGTGTCTCTGGTGGTAGTTCGCACAGTTTGTGTCATTACGGATGCTATGGTTTGTTCTATCATGGGAAAGGTACAGCCCAGAGGTGGTTAACTCCTTGCTCAAGAGCCGTAAAAATGGAAATTCGGCTTCTCACTAATGTGTTATTCTGGCCGCTGAATCCCTCGAGAATTACTCGACCATTCGGCGGTCGGACCCTAGCTCCGAGCAGTAGCTGCCTCACAGCAACAGATACTTTTTCGAGGTCGTCGCTGCCATGGATCACTTGATACTCTTGGAGTCGCTCTCAATCTCCCACCACAAATCATAGAAATGAGCCGCTCCTGGTCGACAGTTCGCCATGAAGACACTGTACTACGTGTAATCAGTACTCTCAGCGTTTTTTTGTCGTCTATAGATCAGTGTCGTCTCATGCCACTCGTTCTTTCCTAAGTGGAGTTTGCGGTGAGTGATATAGCAATCTTAATCCCACCGAAGTAGACGCTTTACTTGAACTCGTTCACTCGTGTGCATCCGCTTTGAAACAACATACCCGAGGCCGCGTTGATCGATTACGAGGATCGGCCCACGACTGGGAAGTTGAGGTCATCGAACTTGCACGACATTTCAACGACGAAGATGAAGTCAACCTTCCCGGTTCAAAATCATCAACAGTCAAGGGTTTAGTTCATACCGTCAACTACCAGAATACTCCGGTACGCTTGTGACCTCATAAAATGCTGTAACTACGGTTAGAGCGCAACCAATCAAATTCCAGATGTGAATGCATCTTTTACACTTCGTCGAACGGAAGTACTGACTAACCAGACAGCCGTACTGAATACTGATTAGTGATACTGTTGTTCTAACTGTATTGCTCTGGCGACGGCTGTCTCGAATTTCTCCAGGACATCCTCGCTGAACTCTTTGACGTGTTGATCTTGGTTCACGAGCTGGAGTGACTCCCAATCCCCCGGTTCAGTCGCAGAATACAATTGGATGAATTTTTGACCGTTATTTCCGTATGCAGTAACGATCACGTGGGGACTGACTTCGTCATCTTGGTCATCAGCATGAGACCTTCCCAGCCCCGTCGTTTCACTCACGCTTACTCGGTCGAAGTCAGTTAATTTGACACTGAATCCGCCGGTACCAAGGCGCTGGATTAACCACTCCCGATCCCATTCTTGGGCCTCTCCTGTGTCAACGTCTACTCCTGTGACGGTATCTGTTGTTATACTATCAATTCGCCACTTCGAGAGTGTTTGCGAGTCCATCGTCTGGCTTGTCTGTGTACGCACATCTCCTTCCTGTACCTGATCACCTTCCTGAACACGAATATAGCGCGGCGTATTTGCCGGGAGATCCAGAAAGAGTTCACCAGGATCGAGATTGATGAGCGCTTCAACCCCATCAATTGTCTGAAACGTGTGTTTCCGAGTTGGGTTGTGATCGTCCATAGGGTTAACAGGTGTGGGAGACGGTTGATGTTGTTGTACGGCTTTCGGTGACTTTCTGTCCAGATGATAGATAGGGAGAATTAATTGGGGTGGCGCATTTGTTCGGGCTATTCTTTCAAGATGTCAATTGAACGATATATTTCCGATCGAAATTCAGATGCTCGCTCTTCTCCGATTATGTTACCGTTCTCAAGCTCGTCAATGATCCCTACTATTGTATCGCAGAGCTTTTCAGGATGGTTGATGCGAGTGTCTGAGTTGTCTTCCATACAGTGCATTCTACACCACGGGTAGTCAAGAAGAGGAGGTGTAAAAGTTACCCAGACCGATATTACTCTTGTCTGATAAAATCACCAGTGTTTAATTCAGATTTACATATTATATATTCTGAATATAATTTCTGGAACATGCTCCTAGAGGTCTGTCAAGATTCCTGTAAGCTTGATCAAGATATCCGACTCGCAGCTTTACTCAATCCACCGATCAGGTTTCCAATGGGAAGGTCAAGAATTAGTCTTCCGTCCAATACATAATATTTTCTTTTTCTGTGCCGCAATTCGGACAAGATTCGGGGAATCCCTCCTCAATTTCTCCCATTTCGCCACACTCGTTACACCTCCACATGAGTTCGGCCTCGCCAAAACTCTGTCCCGACCGAACGTGCTCAATGCTCAGACGTTCTACTCCTTCTCGAGATGTCACGAAGAATCCTCCTTCTTCGATACCGCGAACCTCTCCGAGTAGTTCTCCACCGGCATTATAGACCTTCTCGCCTAGCTTAACTGCATCCGCTGTTGTTTCGTCGCTTTCTTCTTTGGGGAGGTTATCATGGTTGTTCATGATTTGCTAAATGCTCCCAATGCATTTCAAGTCTCGTGTGTACCTGCTCGAATTTGTGAAACGATGGTGGTGATCGTCGTATCGTACGTAGGAGGATAGATATTGGTGAACAAGATAACGAACTAGTGAAAACATTTGTCTACTTCTATAAAAGTCGTGATGACTACAACGATTGGCACAGCAAGTCGGGACCTTCAAAAACGCTGTTCTCGGTTGAGATCGGTATCGGGCCGTTTTTGATTATTTGGGTTAAAATCTTACGAGTTTTTATCCGTGAGCCCTAACTAGTCGTATGGAATATGAGGTCGGAGTGAACGAATCGGTGACTACCGCTATCGTCCGTGCAGTGAGCGCCGTAGAGGGACGTCAGCCTACGTCAATGCCGCCACTAACCCATGTCATCAATCCGGACGCGCTAGATGCACTCTTCGACTCGCGGTCTAACGGTGAACCGCGAATCGGTGGTCGTCTCTCGTTCATCTATAACCGCTGTCGTGTCACTGTCGACAATGGCGAATATCTTACCATTCAACTTCTCGACGACTGTCCGCGGGTCACTGACGATCGAGAGCGAGACCGGACTAAATTGCAGTGACAGCTGAACCAACAGTCGTTCTGTGGGATTACTGTCCAGGGTCGTGAGCAGGCACCAGTCCTTGGGCCATGAGTCGACGAGCGAGCACAACAAGTCCGTTCCCGAACCCTTCGCCAAATATCGCCTGTTCCTCCTTCGAGCCAGGCGTGATCGAACTCACTAGAATCGTCGATCGATCGATCAGCAATAATCGACCAATGGCCGTCTCGTCTTCGGTTGCGTTTTCGCTGCGTAGCCACTCTAGGCCCGTGATGAACGTTGTGGCGTCCGGCACCTTCGTTTGAATCTGGTCTTCTAACGACTCCGTCAGCGCACCAATGATCAGAGTGACGCCGTTACTGACCACCTCATTGAGGGAGTCGACGAGATCCTCTGTCAAGAGCGACTCGTCGCCAATGACAAGCACGACCTCGTCGGTCGCTTCCTCGATGAGTTGATCCGTTCGGTTTTCGATCCCACTCTGACCGGACAGAGCCCACACTTGTTGGATGGGGGTATCATCGCCTTCGTCGACGATGTCGACTGAGCCGAGCGTGTTCTCGAGGCGCTCGACGCGCGCTTCGTACTGGTCACGAAGCGTTTCGGTCGCCTCCTCGAGGGAGACGGCTCGAAACTCCTGTGGGCTCGAGTGCTGGACTTCGACAAGACCCTGGGACTCCAGCACTCGGACCGCATCGTACACCCGTGTTCTGGGAACCTCGGTCATCTCGCTGAGTTTCTTTGCTGTTCCCGAATGCAAACGGGAGAGACCGACGAAGCACCGCGCCTCGTATTCTTTCAACCCGAGTTGTTGGAGGACCTCGATCGCTTCCTCCATGTTTTCGTTTGTATCCATGTGTCCCAACCTTCCGGGAAGCCCCGGAAACTTACCCGGCTGTTGGGTCCCAGAACGGATAGGCATTGTCACTCCAGTCATGACGGCTCATACCAATAGACCGTGAAACGGTCGCTAACCGGGTGAATACGCGGCAGCTCACACCCCGTTCGTTTTGTTGTAACTATCTCAGTGACTACAGTCAGATACGGCAATTCGAGAGAGGGCACTCGAAGAAAATATGAAATTGAGAAGTCACCCGATTAATCACAAAAAGGATATACGGCATGGCGGCTAACTTCTAGACCGGTACGCAGTCCAGTGCTGTGTCCCAACCACCTTACTGCTGCGTGCCGGTCCGGCCACCTTGCGTGGCCGGATTCGTACTGATCCAGAGCTGGTATCTCGATGAGTAGTAATCCATCCAAAGAGCCGGAGACCGCCGCGACCGAGCAACTCGAACGGTTCGGGCTGAGTACCTACGCCGCGCGGACGTTCGTCGCGCTCGCCAGCCTCGGCACGGGGACGGCCAGAGACGTGAGTCAGGTGTCGGAGGTACCACGCACTCGTGTGTACGATGCAGTCGACGAGCTACACGAGTGGGGACTCGTCGATGTCCAGCAATCCTCTCCCAAGGAGTTCTGGGTGATCTCCACCGAAACCGCTTGTCGACGGTTCGAACGGGATTTTCAGCATCGAGCGGATACCCTCCGGACAGCACTGGGCGAACTCGAGCCGGCCGAACAGCAAGCTGAGCAACGGGGAGTGTGGACGGTCAATGGACGGGCGGCGGTCACGGATCGTACTCTGGAGTTCTTCACCACCGCCGAGGAGGAAATCGTCTACATGACTATCGAGAATCTCCTCACCGAGGACCTGATCGACGCGTTAAGCGAGGCCGACGAACGGGGTGTTTCGATTAAACTCGCGGGAGTCTCGTCGGACGTCCAGGAGCAGATTCAAGAGGAGATCCCGGGTGCGACGATGTTCGAGTCGCTGTGGGTCTGGTCAGACACGTCGGCAGGCCGGCTCATGATGATTGACGGACGGAAAACGCTCGTAAGCGCGCTCGTGAACGGTGAGGGGGCGAGCGTCTCCGATCCACGTTCGGAGACTGCCATCTGGGGCGAAGGTGAGACGAACAGTCTTGTCGTGGTGCTGAAAGCAATTTTCACCTGGCAACTTGACAGCGCTGAATGGGACTAATCGAGAGCAATGGGACGTGGCTGAGACGGGGAAGACCACCTCATTCACAGTCGGCGGGATTGATGAAGCGGGTCACGGTAGCGGTGCAGTCGTCGTTCATCCCTCCTCGTCAAAGTAGACACGCCGTCCAGCGGTGGGACTCAGAGTGTCAGGGTACTCAGTCGGCAACAACGGTTTGATCAACAGGAAGAGGGAGCTGCGTTTCAGGGATTCGGCTGTGGTATGTTCTCCGGGAGCGAGTCTAATACCGCCTCGACTTGTTCGTCGGACTGGTACCGGACGGTTTTGGCGTCCGAATCGATTTCGACGACGCCGTGGTCAGCGAGTTTCGGCAAGTGCGTATGGGCCAGTTGGAGTGAGAGCTGGCTTCGGTCGAGACCCCGATCAGTGACGGTGGGCGAGTTACTCCCGTGGAGGTGATCGACGAGGTCTTCAACCGTCGTCTTGTCGGTGGATTTCTCCCGTAGTCGCTGGATAACTCTTCGACGATGAGTATCTGACACGAGTTTAAGACACTCGTCGAGCTTCTTTTCAACCATATAACATTCCAACACCGACAGCTCCATCAAAGGACGACATTTTCACACGCCCTTGCGTTTTGATTAAGTGAGTAACATATCTGGCAGTCCGGTATGAGTCGTATGAACAGTCACTGAACAGGAATTCCTGTAACACTAATTCTTAGCGAGATATTCACATCTCCACGTAACGCGACCAGGTCTTTAAAAGCAAGCTCGAGATGTCATAGAACAATTTGTATACCCTCTCTATGACTCCCAACAAACGCTAAGTGCAGATGCTATAGTGACCGCGAATCTATCGAGTAGAGGCAGGTGTCATTCATTGTCACTCGTGCCGTAGAGTACATGATCAGTTCTGATGCAAGTACCAGAAACTCGCGAAGTGGCGTGTCCGAAATGTGGAGAGAACAGTAGCATACCAGTCCCGGAACAGGACGTAAAAATGAAAGTCAGCCCGTACGTTGCCGCGTTCGGTGATCACACGGAGCTCAAATGTTCGAACGAACACACCTTCTGGGTCTACTACTGCTAACCATACTCTCTTTCTACCGATCGCCCAGTTCGCAGGTCTACTTAGCGGAGTTCGTCGTACCGCTCGCGATTGTTCACAACTCGAGAGACGGTCGACCGGCTTGGATCAACTTGATTAGCGATTACCCGATAGGAGCAACCGGTGTCTCGAAGCTCGAGGGTCGACTGGCGACGTCGTACTGCTCTCCAGGAACGAGCGTTTCGCCGTCCCCGTCGAATGAGAGACCGAACGGTGGCCGACCATGACAAATCCCGGCCTCGAGGCGCCGGTCTACCTCTCGCTTTGCCCGTTCAATCTCCTTTCGCTTCCCGATGTCGTCACTCAAAGCATGCTGAACGCGAAGTTCGCCTCTTGAGACACCCGTCTGGTGTAGTGATTGCGTAGTGAGAAATGCTCGGGAAGAGCATGACCCGAGCATAGCAGGTGGTAGTTGGACAGGAAACTACTAATTTCCATACTACTCAATGGGAATCATGGTCAAATTAGAGAGGTGACGGAACAAGTCCCTCTCTTTTGGATTCCCACTTGATAGGAAGTATCGCTTCTGTCTAAAGCTGCTGCTTACGTAAGAAAGCTATTTTGACGTATAGAAATTTCGGATATCGAGAGGTCAGGAAGCGCTTTGTCGACGAACGAAACGAGCAAAACACGTACCGAGCGTTACTCGTCGCGAAACGCTGGGACGAATTTGCGACCAAGCGAACGACTGGTGATGGTGTGTTCTTTACCCGTGAGGACGTGTGCTAGGCCCTGACAGCAATCATGGGCGAACAGCCCCATTGGACGACTATTACGCGTGTCTGGGATTCGATGGTAGAGCTTGGTGGAGGAGATCTCAAGGAACGGACGCGGCAAGTGAGTCCAAAGCAGCCAGTGAAGGAGATCTTGGCGATGGACCTCGAGACCGCGACTGGGTTGCTTGAGGATCGGTACTGTCATCTGGATCTGCTCGAGGAGGGGGCAGTGAGTGCTGGCGGTGTCACCCCCGTTGTGACCAAGCCAACAGCCGGAACCGCGTGAAAACAACGAGAAAGATCTACGTAAGATAGAAACATAGACACGAATGGACTTGGTTGTCGGCTTTCCGGTCGACGTCGCTGTCTATACTAGTGGCAACTCTGAAAAGAAGTCCTCCGGCTCAGTAGTAGTAGCAGTAAGGATAACGCAGATTCGGTGGTTGGGCCTGCATCCAGACCCACAACGGGTGTGACTTGTCCCGACTGTTCTAATCGTGGATTTACTGATCAGTCGGACGCGGCGCGTTCTCATACTTGACCATCTTGTCGGGCTTGTCGGAGATCGTCTCGTAGATCCGCTGGAGTGTCTCTTCAGCTTTGAGGAGGTTGTGTTCTTCGAGGAACTCGCGTCCGTCGTCGGTGAGACCGTAGAACTTCCAGGGGTATCCCTGTCGACGCTCATTGTTATCGAGCGCGACCTCCTTGACGATCCCGGCGTCGATGAGTTTCTGTGTATGCTTGTAGACCGTGGCCTCGCTGACGCTCGGATTCAATTCCTCGAGTTCGTACATCGACGGGAGTTGCTCGGGATGTTGAAGGATATTGCTGAGGAGCGCAAACCGCGTCTGCTGAGTGACGAAATGAACCAGTTCCCGATTTTGCTGTCCCTCAATCGTCCCGAGATCGGTGCTCATACTCTACAGTACAAGACGCGGAGACAAGTAGTTTACTCTACGGTGATTTACCCTATAGTGAACTGATGGGTGTTTGAAGAGGTAAATCACTCCAGAACCTATATCCGCGCTCTCTTAGACGCATTCGACATGTCCGACGAAGAGCCGTCCGTACCAGACGAGATTCTTAGGAGTGCCACGGAACAACTCGAGGAGGAAGAACCCTCCCTGGCGGACAACGAGGAGATACTCCACGCCTTGAGCGAGCTGACGCCAATCTATGAGAACGAGCGGTCGTATTTTGTCCTTGGAAACTACGACAGGGAACCGATCCGCCGGTTGAACCTCGTGGTCGATCGATTAAACCGACGAACAGACGCGTACGCGTTCCGAATGGTCGACATCCGTGGCGAGTGGGACAATAGTATCCAGAAGTTCTGTCTGATCGCCGATATCGTCACCCACCTCGTCGGAGTCGCAGAAAAAGAACCCAGTGATTTCCTCGTCGAACAGGGACTTCTTGTTGGCACGACCGAGTATTTTTCGAAGAGCCACGTTCTCAAACGCGAGTACGAGGATGAAGAGCATCCGTTCGGCTGGATGCAGGACGGTGTTTTCGACTTGTTCGAACGGGAAGGTCGTCTACACTACTGGCGGACTGAGGAGGACCTTGTCGACGCAACTGGAGAACTGCCGTGACTTTTTGCCTCTGCGAGTCTGGACTCCAGCCCTCCAGAATCCTCCGCAAAAACAAGAAGATAAGTTCGACGTCGCTGTGGATTACAGTAACACCGTCGACGTGACTGGAAACAGCAACACGCCGAAGTCCTCTTTTCTGACTAACCGTCGAGTGCTGTTCCGACTTGTCGACGATCGGAGATTTCTTTATCGAGTGCCTCGAGAAAGAACAGTCAGACCTTGCGGAGTACAATGAAAGTGACACGGAAAATAACTGGAGCGGAGTTAGGCGAACAGGGAACTGAGTTGGCCGAGGAAGCCACCCATAATCGAGTTCGTTCCATCACCCTCGTAAGATTCCTCGAGAGCAACGTCTCCATTGCCGTCCTCAACGATGACTGTGTCACCTTCCTGGCTCCAGACCTCGTTCTGAATCCCCCAGTAGAGGACGTCATCGCTGTTGTCACTCTCGCTACCACCAGTGTAGACCTGGACCTGAGCGCCTGCTTCGAGTGTGAACCCGCTCGGGAATGAGTATGCAGAAGCACCGCCTGGAGTGTCTACTATCCCCTCGTCACGGCGGTCTTGCATGGTCCATCCCGTGAAGTCGATAGTTGCGTCACCCTCGTTCTGGAGTGTCACGTACTCGTCGTCTGGTTCAACGTTCTCGCCGACGTTGATCTCGCCTAATGTGAGCGTTGCGTCGCCCGCTGTAGTGACTGTTTCTGGTTCCTCTTCCTCTTCTTCCTCGTCATCAGCTGTCTCCTCCTCTTCCTCTTCTTCGTCGTTTGGTTCCTCATCCTCCTCGTCCGTTTCTTCCTCCTCTTCCGGCTCCTCCTCTTCTTCGTCCGCCTCTTCCTCATCCTCTGGTTTCTCTTCTTCCTCCTCCTCGTCGTCCTCTTCCTCCTCGTCTACTTCTTCCTCTTCTTCGGAATCGTCAGGAGTCGGTGGGGCTTCGCCGGGGACGACCTGGCCACGGAGCTCGCCTTCTGGATAGCTCTCTGTATGAATGTTGACGTACGCTCCTTCTTCGGCCAGCTTTTGGGCAATGGCCTTGAAGCCTTTGTCTGCGAACTTGCCCTCGAAATCGTCGGTCGTAAGCGTTCCCTCAGCAAGCGTTCCGTCGAACCGCCCTTCGATCAGTTTCGACTCACTCCCATCCTCGGGGTAGAGTTGAGCGACGACCGGCCCGTCTTCTCCCTCACTTCCGTAATGGATGTGCGCCTGCGTTGCATCGCAGAGCCACTCCACGTCGATCGTATAGTGGATCTCGCAAGCCTCAAAATCAGCTTCGAAGGTCGCGACACCGCTGGCATTCGTCTTGACCTCGTGCGTCTCTGCGCCCCCCGTTAGCTCGACAGAATACGACTCTGGAATCTCGTGGTCGTCTGCGCTCGCTGTTCCGATCAGAACGCTGCTCCCAACTGCAACACCTGTTACTTGAAGAACCCGCCGTCTGGAATGAAGGCTGTTGGACATTGTTGTTGGTATCTTCCGCAGTCAGTAATTCTACTATCCAACAATAAATCTGGTGGACATACCAATCAGATCTAAATTGTGTTTTGAACAAATCGGTGAGGAACTAAGTTCGGAAAGAGCACATAAGGAGACGATACAGCAGTCGGGGACTACGTGATCGTTGCGGCGTTAAGCCGGTTGAGTTGCGAGTTTGAGAATATCTATCCGGAAATGAGACGGACGGCATGGAATCTGGCCATTACGATCACCCGTGAGCATGGGTTCGTGCTGGGTGACTCTGTTCGACTGCTCGAATAGGTCCGCGGACACAGTTCTACCCTTCCCTCGTCAACACCTACCTGACGGTCACAACGACGTTGAGGTCGAGTTTGGACCACGTGTACTACAGAGCCGAGCTTCGACGTTGTAGTGACTTAGGCTGTTATCAAGAAGGGCGCTCTTGATCGTAGATTTGGCCCTTTGCCCATAGAACTGCTGAGTCGTTTGGAGACTCGAGATCAGGAAGGCTTCCGAGCCACGTGTACTCTACGACTCGTCTCTGTAGATCTCTACTTCTCCGGACTGATTGTCGTTATCCTGAATGCTGATACTCCAAGTCGAACCATCACCAGAGATTGCTCCGACGGCAGGACCGATATCGTATGAATTCTCCCAGATGAGCTCACCATTGTCGACAACGGCTATCTCGCCGTTGCCTCGATCTGCAACGAGCACACGGTCTCCATTGTCACTAACGCTTACATCCTCAGCACCCCAGAAACCAACCGATGCTGTCCATTGTTCATCGCCGGTTTCAGCGTCGACAGCATAGAGGGTTCCATCAGCCTCTGACGTGACGATCGTACTGCCGTCCGACGAAAGGAAAACCCATCCACCGTACGAATCAGTTTCCCAGATGACGTCGCCCTCGAGGTCGAGAACGATCGTCTTGCCATCGTCAGTTCCGGCGACAACCAGTTCACGTTCGCTATTGATATTGACCGAAATCCCATCCTCGTCGGTTTCGTGGGTCCATTGCTTGGCGCCAGTACTGTCGTAGAGTTTGACGCCAGCGGATCCATAGCGCTCGATACCATCACCTGAATAACGACCGGCACCGACAGCCACGTAGTCTCCGTCATCCGTGATAGCAACAGTCTGTCCAGCAGATTCGCTCAGGTCTGTTTCCCACTGGATCTCGCCATTCGCTGAAGCAGCGACAGTCCCGGGACCAGTGACTGGTGAAGAAACAGACGCAATCGTTGTACCATCTGCGGTGGCGTCAAGATCCCATAGCTCGGGGTGCTGGAGAGCCGGTCCGTCGTCCTCGGCCAGGTCGAGTGAGCCGTACATATCAGCATCCATCCAGCCAACGGTACCTGTGGTTCCATCTTCGGACACTTGAAGATGAGAGACGCTGCGATCAGCTCCGAGATTGATGACGTCACCGTCTCTCTGTTCGTCGTATACCATCACGTTCCCATCACCGAATCCAAAGAGGACGGTCTCACCGTCGGGTGAGAGGCCGGTGACGAGGCCCGAGGTGCTATACGTCTCGCTAGCGTGCTGCTCGATGCCCGAGCTCGAGTCATCTTCAGAACTGTCATCGGCTTCTGTGGGCTCTGGTTCGGGTTCCGGCTCAAGCGTGATAGTCACTTCATCATCGCTCTCGATTTCCATATCTGTACTTCCGCTTTCGTAGCCGTCGGACTCAGCACTGGCTGTAATTGATCCACCTTCTGTCTCGAACGTTGCCTGGCCGTCCTCGTTCGTCTGCTGTTCATCACGAGTGTTGAAGATTATCGCATCGTCGTGGACGAACTCTACATCGGCACTTTCGATCGGGTCGCTGTCCTCATCAACAACTGTCACAACAACGGTATGGTTGCCTGCTGCTTCGCCGCTGGCTTCAGCGCCATTTGCCGAGGATTGTGTCTCTCCACCTCCACTCGCTGCCATGAACACTCCCCAGAGGACGATTCCATAGAGACCTGCAACAGCACCTGCTTTCACTCCACCGCCGGCGGCTATCCCTGGTAGCGCTGTTAGGTTGTCGGCAGTTCCCCGCCAGTTCGTGCCGACAATGATGCCAAGCACGATCGGGAAGAAGACGAGCGCAAATAGTCCCACGATCAGATACCCCACTCCCACTGCAACGTTTCTCCCGGTCTTGTTTGGCTTCATGCCCGGGAGGTTATCCGTAATTGCCACAGGCTAAGACTGATGTCTGAGGGGATAAGATTGCTGAAGCGAAAGTCAATGTTGATAATGTGTATCAAGAGGTCGATTCAAGTGGATACTACAGTTGGATTGAGAGAAGGTAGTCGGTAGTCGCTGTCGCTTGTATGTTATGGAAGCTTCGGTACACTCAATCCAACTGAATCGACAGTCTCGATACTGACTGCTCGAGCAGGGTATCCAATAGAGGGGATGATGGTCGATGAGCGGCCAAATTGGTATAATGAGCAGTACTGGGTAGGTCTGGCGCGTCGATAACAATAGGATTGGATATAGTCGTATTGGTCATCGCTTTGTCTCAGACCAGTTCTTTGCAATATCAGTTAGACTCCCGTTTTTTCCTGCCGTGACCTTCTCTATAGTGGATATAGAACAAGAAACCCGGAAAGAGTCTTTTTTACTAGGACATCGAGTTAGTCATCATCGTCAGCAGCACCTGCTTCATCCATTTCGCATGCTGTTGGTTCTGGGGGAACGTCGATTGCAGGGTTCTCATCGAAGAATCCCTCCGGCTCGAGCTCGAAACTGGCAATCTCGACAGGAAGCACGGGCCAGTCTTCTGGACGCGTTCTGTGGTTCACACCGAGCGTGTACCAGACCACCAGATCCTCCTCAACGAGGTCACGATCGGCTGCTGTCCACTCTCGGAGACCATGTGGGTTGTCGTTCTGATTGGGGTAGTCGCCATCAGCATACAGCTCATCGTCCTCGTATGGTGTTACCCAGAAATTGTTCTCGATGAACCCAGCACGCCGCTGGCTCGGCGACCCTGGTTGCATCGGCGACTCGACGTTTGTTCCCGGATGGAGCGTGTACGCCGTTGGGTACCCATACGAGTTGGTCTCGTTTGGATTGGCAATCTTCCAGTAGCGAGCTTTCAGAGGATCGATATCCATTCGAGCGTCTTGCTCCGTTTCGAGCAGTGTCTCATCGGCAAACCATCCTTGTCCAGCTGGGTTATCGGAGTCCTCGTGGTTCCACGCAACCTCGTCGACTGGCTGGTTATGTACCTCGTAAGCGCAGTTCTCTCCCCCGTCGACCTCGAAATCGAGTCGGAAGTTGAAATGATGCTGGTGGATCGACGTCTTCACTTGGGGCGCAACGATCTCGTAGAAGCCGTCAGTATCCTCGGCCGTTGTTCCCTCTGGAACGACACCGTTCGAGTCGATTCCTGTGAGTCGCACTTCGGCCTCGATACGCCCGTCCTGGTAGAAGTACCAGTAGAAGGCGTAATCGTAGTTGTAGACGGTCGCAATTTGCGAGACGACCAGTCGCCGGCGCCGACGAACCTCGGTTTCGTCTTCCTTTCGCCACTCGGTGTGTTTCCACATCAACCCGTCATCTTCTTCGTGCATACAGATCGCGTTCGGAACGTGGAGCGTGCCACCGTCGCGATCGTTAGTGACAGCATCGAAATAGTGCATCACCCCGAGGCAGTCACAGCCCTCGGTCAGCGAGTTGACCATCCGACCGACATTGAACTCGCTGATGTCGAAGGCGTTCTTCCAGTTGTGATTCGGGTCAGTGTCTCCATATGGGACCGCCATTGCCGAAACCGACGCGCGGTGAAGCACCTTTCGCCGATCGCCGTCGTCATTATAGTTGATATCGTGGAAAACCAGTCCTTCACGGTCCGTCCATCCAACTCGGAACTCCCACCCTTGCCAACTGACCTTCCGACCATCGACCTCGAAACTGACGCCATCGGGTTGAATCACGTCGAGGTGTTTGCGGTCGTCCCGCGTTTCGATCAGGTCCGGTTTGTAGTTGGCACTCTCCGGCGGAAGCGGACTGTCCTCATCGACGACGCCGTTGTCGACGACTTCGAGAACTTCCATGTCGTCGAGATCAACGAAGGCGTGTACGCCTTCGATCGGCCGAGCATACGCGTTGTCTTCTTCCGATTCAGCGATCCAGGTTAGCCCTCGAGCGAGCCGTCGATCCTCCAGCCCTTCAGGGACGAACTCCATACTGTTGACCGGCCACGGGTCAACGATCACAAGGTCAAAGTTTTCGACGCCGCGCTTGCGGGCCGCGTCACGAAATTCTTCACTCTCTTTGACCGCCTGTTCTGCATCGAGTACGTCCTGTCCGATAATGTGGGGTTCAGCATCTGGAACGTGCTCCCAGGAACTGACCTCGTTTTCGGTGAGCGAGACGATTGCCTCGTATGTTTTTCGCTCGTGAAGATCTCGGAGCACGGCGAATACTTCTCGGTCAATCTCTCCATCGTCCTCCCGGTCGGCGAGCTCACTCTTTGGTGGCTCGACAGGCTGATAACTGTAAAATCCGAAGCCTTCGAGATCTCTATCGTCCTCGAGGATTTCAGTTGTCTGCTCGATTTCTTCGGCTGTTAGTGGGTCAAGTGGGTGGTCAACTGCAGGGGTTTCAATTTGCGCCATACGTTACCGCCTCACACGACTTTGGACATCAATATTTTGACCAGTTCTTTTGTATTTCTCTTGTCATTACACATCAGATGATTAGAGTGAATTCTATTAGCACTCTACGAACTATCACTGTATACTCCCACTATCAACTGACTGGACCGGATCTGCGAAATCCACCCAAACTATATATCATGTTGCGTGGTGTCAACCCACATGGCAACGGAAGCCACAACAAAGGTAGACCATCCGTACGATCCATTGACGGCCGAAGAGATCCAACAGGCGAGGGAAATACTCGAAGAGGAACAAACAATCGATGAGGGGTATCGATATATAAAGATCGTACTCAAGGAGCCATCAAAACGTGAGATCAAAGAATTCGAAAAAAATGATGCGCAAATAGAACGAAAAGCGTTCGTAATCCTTCGAGACAGCAATGAGAAAACCAACTACGAAGCCGTCGTTTCGCTTAACGATAAAGGACTCACTTCGATAGAGGAGCGGCCTGATGTTCAACCCTCTATCACGCTCGCGGAGTTCGACGAGTGCGAGAAGGCGGTCAAAACTAACGAAGAGTGGCGAGAAGCGGCGAGCAAACGAGGCGTCGAGAATTTCGACCTCGCAATCATCGACCCGTGGTCGGTCGGTCACCATCTTATTCCCGAGGATATCGACCGAAACCGTCGGCTCGCCCATGCAATGTCGTGGATCCGAACCAGCGAAGAAGACAACGGGTATGCGCGACCTCTAGATGGGCTACACGCGTGGGTGGATCTCGACGAAATGGAAGTCGTGAAAGTTCTCGACCGGGGCACGAAAGTAGACGATGTCGTCTCCGACCTCGAGGACGCACCGTACCGTGAGGAGGACCGTGATCTCCGCGATGATCTGCGGCCATACAACGTTGACCAACCGGAAGGGCCGAGCTGGGAGATTGAAGGGCGAAAGATCGAGTGGCAAAACTGGCATCTCCGTGTTGGCTGGACACAGCGCGAGGGGCTCGTTCTCTACAACATCGGCTACGAGGATGACAACGAGGTCAGGCCAATTATCCACCGTGCATCGGCCGCAGAGATGAACGTTCCGTACGGTGACCCAGATCCGAATCACAACTGGAAGAACGCTGGGGACATCGGCGAGTACAATATCGGGAGACTGGCGAACTCGCTGACCGAGGGCTGTGACTGTCTCGGGCATATGCACTATTTCGACGCAGTGATGAACGACGTCGATGGCGAGGTAAACGTCGTCCCGAACGCCATCTGTGTCCACGAGGAGGATTATGGTACCCTCTGGAAACATACGAACTGGCGAACCGAAAATTCCGAGGTCAGGCGAAACAGGCGCCTTGTCGTCTCGTTTGTCGCTACCGTGGGAAATTATGACTACGAATTCAACTGGTACTTCTACCAGGACGGCTCGATCGAGCCACAGGTTCGGTTAACGGGGATCAACAGCAACGGTCTCGTTGGTTCGAATGAGGACCCCACGCCGGGTTATTACGAGATGATGGCACCGCATATCAAGGGAATGGTCCATCAACACTTCTTCAACTTCCGGATTGATATGGAGGTCGGCGGCGAGGAAAACCGTCTGTACAGACGGCAAAACCAGCCAGTCCCGAAGGGACCGAACAAACAGATCCAGTGGGACGGTGAGGAGGAGGTCGACGACCTCAACCCAACAGGGGCTGCCTTCTATGCCGATAAAACACCGCTCGAAACCGAGAAAGAAGCACGAGAGCTAATTAATTCGCTGAAAGGTCGATACTGGCAGGTCGAGCACGTTGAGAAAACGAATCGCCTCGACCAGCCCGTCGGCTACAAACTCGTTCCTGGGGAGAACGTCGAAGCGGCGGCTCAACAACAGTCCAGCGTTATGGAGCGGGCTGGCTATATCGCCTATCACCTTTGGGCAACGCCACACCAAGACGACGAGCGGTTCCCGGCGGGAGAGTATCCGAATCAGAACCCTGGTGGTGACGGACTCCCGAAGTGGACACAACAGGACCGCTCGCTCGATGGTGAGGATATCGTGCTATGGTACACCCTTGGTGTCAACCACGTCGACCGACCCGAGGACTGGCCGGTCTTGCCCGTCCATCCGGCGAGTTTCAAGCTGGAACCAGTGAACTTCTTCGGTGAGAATCCGGCTATCGATGTTCCACCCGAACACGCGATCAAAGACATTCATGCTCGTCGCGAGCAGAAGTACGACGATCCAGACACTGTTGCCAGATCCGAATCAGATGATGACTGAAGCATGCACCCATTGTGGGCTGCCAGTGGGTGGTTCGACAGTTACCGACTCCGACATTGATGGGCGCTTTTGCTGCCAAGGTTGTCTCAAAACCCATCAGATTGTCATAGATATCGAATAGGATTCCATATTACTTTTTTTATGCTCAAGAGCAAGGTTGTAGTGCTTAGTTCAGTCTTGCTGGCTGGCATTCGTCCATTGAGCGATTGGTACAGTCCTAAGGGGTAGTAACGCACGAACTGTTCGACACGCTCATATGTTTTCGTCTGACTGGTCACGAATTGTGGATACTAACCAACACGCAGGAAGAGAAAACCGGTCTTTGTTGGTTAAGTCACGAAACCCCTCGAGGCTGTCCTCGGCTCGGTTAGTTAATCGCTACATGAGCCGCGTCTCTGTGACGATTCTCAGGCTTATCTCTTTCTAGATGATCGAGCATAGTCGGGGAAAGTGCTGAATTCACCGAGTGACCTGACAAGTACCAACGCGATGAGTGGCTGGATACGGAAATCGGACGACAGCCTCGACGTGATTGGAACGGGACCAAGGATACGGGCGACGAATAATCGATTACTCGAACTCGTCGAAAGGGACAATCAAATCGTGGAGTTAGAGAAGCGACTCACCGCCATAGACTCATAGGTCGGTTCCGCCGAGATGATTTTTATGGAAGATCAAACCGTTGAGATGTAGAGGTAGTACCATACTCATACCCGAAGGATGGAAAAGTGGAGTTCAAATATCAGTTATCGACTAAAGCAATGTTCAAATTCTCGGCAGCAGCGTCAATAACATCTTTTTGATGAGGTTGCAGATCTTGATAGCCAAATTCTGTTAGGGTATCGAGGAACGGATCCTCGACATCACTCGATTTTCCAGACATTTCTTCAATAGTTGCGAGCCCTGCGAATGGAACGTATGCTGTCGAATATCCTCCTTCGTGGGTTGCAACTAGACGACCGTCACAGTGGTCGTCAGCCGAATCGAGAAGAATCTGAGTTAGCCGACGATAGCCCTCCGAATGAAGCATCATTCGACCGAGTGGATCAAGCGCGCTTCCATCGAAACCAGAGGCCAAATAAATGAGGTCCGGGTCAAATGCTGACAGTGCCGGCTGGACAAGCTGCTCAAATGCTTCTTCGTAGGCACCTACTCCTGATCCTGGCGGTAATGGCAGGTTCAGCGTATATCCCCGTCCATCTCCTTCACCGACATCTTCTACTTTCCCTTCACCAGCCGGATAGAAATTATCCTGATGAATTGATATCGTGAGAACGTTCGAATCATCAATAAATGCCTTTTCAGTACCATTTCCGTGATGAACATCGAAGTCAACCACAGCAATTCGGTCTACTGAACGCTCTTGTCGGGCGTGCATCGCTGCTAACGCAACATTGCTAAAGATACAGAACCCTCGTCCTTCGTCTGCCTCAGCGTGGTGACCTGGTGGCCGGACAAGTGCATATGCGTTGTCAACCGTTCCGTTGAGAACGGCATCAGTTGCTTCAATAATACCACCAGCCGCCAGTTTCGCAATCTCGAAACTCCCTGGCCCGAATGGAGTCAATTCCCCAGCATCGCCACCACTTTCCTCGCTCATTTCACGGATTTCATCGATATATTCAGATGTGTGATACCGGCGTAATTCTTCTTGAGTTGCAGCTCGTGCATCGATCGATTCGAGTTCCTCAAGAAGCCCACTCACCTCCAAGATATTCCGTAACCGACGTTTTGTCTGTGGATTTTCTGCATGTGTATCGGGTTGAATAGGTCCTCTAGCCGGAAGGAATGCGGCAGCACTCCCAGTATCGTGCCACATGAACGATTCCTCCCAGACGAATCCAGTTTTCATTTGCTACCACCCTGTTGTGTGATAGAATTCGGATATTCTGGTTCGAACATCACATGTGTTAGTCTTTGTCATAGTACATAATGCTACTGAGTCTTTTCAGACATTATTACCTTGACTGTGTCTACAGACGCAAGAGAACCCATCAATTGGTGGCTTGTTCGACGCTGGAGACTACAGTAGCAAGCAATTTCACGGAACTGGCAGTGTCACAACATACTCCGGACTCGAGCTGTCTGAGTAGGTCCTGCCCCAGGCTTCGGCATCGTTCTTGAGTCTCTCCGTTAACCAACATCTGCGAAAGAAAGCAGGTCTTTGTTGGTTAAGGCACGGGACCCTTGAGGACGCGAGATTGGTCAGCCGATCGCTATCCAAGCACCGCCTCTATGACGATTTGCAAAACGAGACCGGTCTTTCAACAGTTTTGTCTTTAAGTAGTTCTGGCCACAAGGTAGAGCTATGACGGGAAGTCGTTTTCTCGCAATTCTCAACTGGGTAGCGTAGACTGTCGCTGGTGTGTGAGGTCGTAGGTTTATATCCGAAGCCGCGGCCATCGCTGGGTGATGCAGACGACAGCATTCGAGGACTACGTGACTGTCGCGACGTTGAGTCGGTTGAGTTACGAGTTTGAGGACATCGATCCGGAAGTGAGTCCGAGTAGCATGGGACTTGGCTGTCGCGATCGCCGGTGAATATAGGCTCGCCCCGAGTGAGGCTGTTCGATTGCTCGAGTAGTCGGTAGTCACTGTCCCCTGTACACTCCGAAAGCTTCGGTGCACTGGGTCCCAACCGAATCAGCAGTCTCGAGACTGGCTGCTTGAGTCCTGCGGGCAATCTATTGAGCCGTGGTGAGGCACATACTGGAACTCGAGTTGTGACAAGGTGCGAATGATCAGGAAACGTTCGAGCAGTTGCGACCGCTGTTTGAATCGGAGGCAACGTTGTGTTCCATGCTAATCGGGCGTATGACGAAGATTTACTACCGGCACTTGAGTAGAGAGTTGAATCTACTATCAGCAAAAGTGAAGTACTGCCCCAAATATCAGAGTAGATATCCAATGAATAGGATGCTTTTCTCTGGATCTCAGCATCACCATCTAGAAACACAAGCGTTTCAGACCGCTGAGCAGATCGCTGAAGACTCTATTGGGAGTGTTCTCTACCTTACGCGGAACGACGCGAGACGGAGCCATGTTGCGGACAAGTGGGCTGAAGAGTACAAATCACTCCAACTCCGCACCGAAACACTCGATAGCATTGTTCGGGAATGGTACGAGAAACTCGAGGGACCAGTCGACCGCCCACCTGGACAGCTCGATCGACGACTTACCGAATACGCACTCGATAGGGCAACCGCAAACGAAGAGAGCATACTCGCTTGTGAATCGGCCTCGGCGTCACTTGCAGATGCGTTCAGCAGTCGCTTTTCGCTGTTTGATGACGCCGGCGTTGTGACTGCATCTGCACTCGAGACGGAGTTCAACGGATCGGAACTCGAGGAACGCATTGCAACAGCCACAGTCGATGTCTATCGCCAGTATCGCTCACTCCAAGACGAACTCCTCGAGGAGTGGATACTGACTCGGGGCGAAATCTTCGAAACCGTAGCGACAGCCGATGTTCCATTATCAGAATTGACCCCAGGAATCGATGTTGTCATCCTCTCTGGCTACTACGAATTTCGGCCGCTCGAGCGAGCACTTCTCCAGCGAATCGTCGATTCGTTCGATGCAATCGCAATATTGCCTCTTCACCAAGCTGGTACGGGTGGCGTCGACAACATCGCAACTGATGCACTCGAGCTGTATCGGACGCTGGACTTTGAGCGACAAGAGACCGGACCGACAACGGATCTAACTGCCATTACGAGTGCATTGTATCAGCCAGATCCCGATCCGGTGCCCAACACAGATGCCCTACAGTGGCGGGAGCTTCCGACACCCGAACGCGAGGTGCGGTATGTTGCCCGCGAACTTCGGAACGAATTGACCACCGGGCGTGATCCAGACGATCTCGCGGTTATCGTTCCAGGTCTTCGATCCTATGCTGAGTACATTTCAGATACGTTCGAGACGTTTGAGATTCCATACGTTACGACGGCGACAGCCCAGCTCGATCGAACGTACACTGGAAACGTGATTCATGATCTTCTGGCCCTTGCTGAACCGAATCCGCGAGCTGAGGATCTTACATCGCTGCTGGCAAACCCACTTGTTGATCTCATCTCACCTGAGCAGATAGCCTCCATTACAGCGACAACGCGCCGCCGGGATACTGCATCTCTTCATCCGCTTCTCGAGACCCTCGACGGCGAGACAACGGTGCGTATCAATGAACTCCTCGAGCAACTCGAAACCATTCGAACCGGAAATCTCGATACAGCTATCGAGACGCTTCAGGGGATTCTCGATGAGCAACTTGAGATCGACGATACGGTCGAGACCTATGCCGGTGGCACCGATCAGGAACTCGAGAAGCGAGCGTACGCCCTCACTGAGGAGGTTCTCGAATCGTTTGAAACGATGACAGCCACGTCGAGTCGGCTCTCGCCATTGGCGTTGTTCACTCGCGCGTTTGATGGTGTGCCTGTTCGTGCTCCACAGAGTAGTGCGGATGGCCGAGTCGAAGTATTAGGGATGCTGGATGCTCGGATGCGCTCTTTCGACAAGGTGTTCATCGTCGGACTAACGACGGAGCATTTCCCGACGACGCCAGAGCGACCGGCGTTTTTCGACGAGATGACGGACGCCCATCCGCGATTCGATACTGGTGACGAGCGCCTTCGAGGGCGATATCTCTTTGCGACGCTGCTTGCAAACGTTACGGAAGCAACGCTAACGACACCGAAGACGGGCAACGACGATTCTGCCGTCATTCGCTCACCCATACTAGATGAACTACAGCGGGTCACGGGTATCGAACCCGTTGAGGGTGTTGATGATCGCGTGGGGTCCCGCGAGGATCTCCAGCGACACATCGCCAATTGCCCCGACAAACGAGTGGCTGTTGATCATGCCGGCAATCACGGCGATTTCTCTCCTTCACAGACAAAGCGAACCGATCGGGGCCTAGTCTGTGCTGACCGACGGGCCAGTACAGAGCTCACCTCGTATGATGGCGTTCTCGATGCCGAGACCGTGAACGAGGTCTATCCATCGTCGGAACGGGAACCGTACAGTGCCAGCCGTCTCGAGCGGTATGCCGAGTGTGGGTTCAAATTCTACGCTGAGAACGTTCTTGATATTGAAGATCCGGACGACGTCGAAGTGACGCCCACGCCACTGGAAACAGGATCGTACGTGCATGACGTGCTCGAGCGGTTCTACGTGGATCTCCAGCCTTCGGACGATGAGATCGATCTTGCTGAGTACGATCGAAGTGAGCTCGAACAGCATCTTCTCGATGTCGCACTCGAGGAGCTTGCCGACGCTGACTTCGCGTATGACGGCTTGTTCTACGAACGGTGGGCAGCCAAGCTGTTCGCCGGTCTCGGGGATGTGGAGTCAAACCCATACACCACTACCGATGTTCCACATGATGCGCCCGAGCGCGGCTTGTTCGTGGCGTTTCTCGAGGAAGAGCTCTCGCGAGAGGGTGGTGATCGTCCATCGTTGTTCGAAGCGCCGTTCGGTAGCGGCCTTCCAGACTCGGAGAGTGGGCCGTTCGAAGTTGACTGCGGGGATGGATCGACAGTCTCGATTCGTGGCTACATCGATCGCCTCGACGTAGCTAACTCGGAGGATCGATCGAAGCTCACACTGTACGATTACAAGACTGGCCGTACACCGGCCATGACGAAAACTACGGGTGGGACAAAGTTCCAGCTCCCGATTTACCTGCTCGCCGCCGATCATATCGTCGACGGCGACAGACTCGCGAACGCTGATCTGGCAGCGACGTACTATCGGGTACGCCCGCCAAACGACATCCACGTTCCACGTGGGATCGAATCAAAGTTCGATTCACAGACCGAACTCCGCCAGTTCCTCGATACGGCTGTTCCATCGTGGTTGGGACAACTCGACGATGCGATCGCGAACGGACGGTTCCACACGACGCTGTTGGACTCACGTGACGCGAGCTGCAAGTACTGTGAGTATCGCCGATCCTGTGACGTTCGCCACCACCGGAAACGCGAGCATCTCGAGACAGCGCGAGAGGATGAGCGTGCATACGTTCCGTTGCGGGCACAAGATGATGGTGACCTCGAGGAGGTGATGGCCGATGACTGACGAGAGTGATGAGATCACGCTAACCAGCGAACAGCAAGACGCGCTTCTCCTCGATCGAAACATTGCGATCACCGCCGGCGCCGGCACTGGGAAGACGACAACCCTGACCGAACGGTACGTGAAACTTCTGGCGGAGAATCCGGAGCTGACGCCCGAAAATATCGTTACGATAACCTTCACCCGGAAAGCCGCCGCTGAGTTGACCGAGAGAGTTCGTGAGGAACTGTACGAGAGGCTTGCGGCTGTCGAGTCGCCTGAGGAATACCATCGATGGCGCAACGTGCTCGACGAACTCGAGGACGGGTACGTCCATACGATCCACGCATTTTGTACGCGGCTACTGCGTGAGTATGCCGTCGAAGCACCCGTTCCGCTCGGCTTTGACGTCCTCGAGGAGGACGGTGCAGCGGTACTGCAGCGCGAGGTTGTCACGGAGTTCCTCGATCAGAATCAAACCGACGAGGACGTGAGGTTACTCGCTCAGCTCTGGGGACGCGGCCAGCTCGTCGAGATTCTCACCGGCTTACTCGATGACCGGCCGCAAAGTGAAACGGTTCTCGAACACTGGAAGGATGCAGACGCCGATGACTACGTTAACGTCCTCTGGGATGTCTGTGACCTGGATTCCGATCAGGCCCGTGAAACGCTGTACGATGGCGGTGTTCTGGAGGACCTTCGCGACCTTCAGGGGCGACTTCCTGCCGACCATGCAGTCGAAGATGCTGACGGGTTACAGGCACTCGAGACGCTTACTGCTGTAGCCGAGCGCTTCCCTCGCCACTCCACCGACAGCGATCCTCGAGTGTGTCAGAACGCGATCCCCGAACTGTACGAAGTCTGTGAAAAGAAAAACGGTGGACTCTACAGCAGCTCGGGCTACATCGTCGGGAGCAGTGATGAGTGGGGCGAGCACGCCGATCTCTACGAGGATCTGAAAGCGACGCTCAATACGCTAATCGACGCAGTCGAACCATACGGAGACGCCGTCGAAACGACACCCGGCCAACTCGAGCGGAATAGTGCACACTATGCGCTGGCACTGCTCCGAGTCTTTGCGGACGTACTGGAGCACTACAACCTCGAGAAGGACCGTCGAGATGCACTCGACTTCCCGGATCTGATCGAGACGGCGATTTCGTTCCTCCAGAATCACGACGACGTTAGAGAGCGGTTGCAAGCCAAGTTTGCAGCCGTGATGGTTGATGAGTTTCAGGACACCGATCCGCGGCAGTGGCTGCTAGTGAAACTGCTTACCGGTCTCAACGACGGGACAGCGACTAACGCTTTCCTCGTGGGTGACGAAAAGCAGAGTATCTACGCCTTCCGTGGTGCCGACGTGACGACCTTCAGCGATGCTCGTGGTGAGTTGCAGTCGGCGAATGCAGCACTCGGCCTCGATATGGTTCCCGAAAGCGACGCCGAAAGCCCGACCGAGCTCGAGCTGTCGGGCAACTTCCGAACACTCGAGGGACCACTGACGTTCCTGAACGAACTCTTTGCGTCTGTGTTTCGGGCAGAAGGTGACGACCATGCTCCGTTCGAGGCATCGCCTCAGGAGCTTACTGCGGAACGAGATCGACTCGAGGACGTCGATAGTCTCGAAGGTGACGTCGAGTACCTGCTCGTCCCTGACGACGACGAGACGGCAGCCTCGCTCATGGGTGAGGATCACCCCGTTGCAAAGGGTGCTCTCGAGCATACGATCGAAGCTGAAGCACAGGCGCTTGCTGCCCGGCTCACACATCTGTTTGCGGATCCACCACTCGTCCAGGATCCAGACTCGAACGATCACCGGCCAGTGCGACCTGCTGACGTCGCTATTCTTCTCCGCCGGCGAACGCATCTCGATCGATACCAGCGTGCTCTCGAGGACGTCGAGATTCCCTATACGACTGTTGGTGGCTCCGGGTTCTACGATACCCCGGAAGTGCAGGCGTTGACGAATCTCCTTCGAGTGCTCGGCGACCCAACTGACGACGTTTCCCTCTACGGCGTGCTTCGGTCACCGCTGTTTGGGTTCACGGACGATCGACTCGCCACGAAAATTGCTGACGCGGAGTCGGTGTGGGATGGGCTTGCTACGACGGCAGATCCACAGCTCGCTGATGCCTACGACCTCCTGACTACGTGGCGAACGCTCAGCGGCTGTGCGACGCCGACTGAATCGGGAACGCTTCCCTGGAACCGTGTTCTCTCACGCGTTATCGACGACACTGGCTACCTCGCCAGTGTGAGTGCTGATGAACGAGGGAAGCAAGCGGTCGCGAACGTCGAAAAATTCCGCGATCAGATTCGATCCTGGAGCGAAAACGGCGTTCATACGGCCGCAGGATTGCTCCATCGAATCGATCAACAGGCCGAAGTCAACCCACGAGAGGGTGAAGCCGACATCCCGGGTGATACGGAGGGAGTTCGGCTCATGACGATTCACGCCGCGAAAGGGCTTGAGTTCCCCATCGTTACTGTTCCGGACCTCGGGACGTCGCTTACATTCGGCCGGAGTATCGATGATCACGGGTACGTGCGTTTGGTCGATGGTTCTGAGGATATCCCACCGTTGCCTGCTGTCGGTGGTCCGGATCCGGACGACGCATTCTCGGTCGAGAAGACTGCCGCCCACGAGTACGCAGATCGTATCTCACGTCCACAGGACCGAGCCGAAGCGAAGCGGCTTCTCTACGTTGCGTGTACGAGAGCTCGAGATCGGTTACTACTGTGTGGGACTCACGATATTGAACTCGAGGAAGAGGATGGTATCACGCTTGGTGAACCGGAGGCGTTCGACGAGGCAGGCCGATGGCGGGATTGGTTGCAGCCCGTGCTCTTTGATGACGATCTGGCTACGGCTGCGTTTCGGGATGGGAATGCAACCGGTCAAATCGGAGATGCAACGTACACGGTTCGATCTCCGTCACGTCCCGTCGAGTGGAGACAGAACGAGTCTTCGGACGACTCGATGCCGTCGATATCGATGCCGGCGCCGTCTGTACAGGAGCCAGCGACTCGAGTGGCTGCAACGACACTCGTCAATGCGCTAGCCGACAAGCGTGAGGAAAGTGGAGGGATGGATTTCTCGGCAGAATCACGGGAGACCAGGTTGCAACCGACTACGTTTGGGACTGTCGTTCATCGACTCGCCGAACTTCGACCGCCACGAGACGACTGGGAGTCGTTTATTGAGCGAGTGAGTCGAATGGCGGATGATGAACCGACTGCAGCGGACGTTGAGTCAGTAGTGGCTCACGCTGACGATGCGATCTCATTCGTGAAGTCTGTTGAGCGGTCGGTGACAATCGAGGAAGCACACGACGAGTATTCAGTGATCGCACGGCTCGACGGACATCGGATCGTTGGTGATATCGACCGACTGCTAGTCACTCCAGATACCTACTGGATTATCGATTACAAGACGAACAGTCTCTCAAGGACGACGTCGTCGAACTTGCTTGAGCACTATCGTCCGCAGTTGCTCTCGTATGCGCTGGCGCTGTTGCAACACGATTCCCAGCGTGACGTTCGTGCGTCGCTTCGGTTTACTGACGCCGGCGTCGAGGAGTCTCTTGAGTGGACTAGTGAACAGATGTGTGAGATCGAGTCAGAGCTTCGGTCGATGGTGGACTCACTCGAGTAGTCTCAACCCCTACTCGGGAGCAGTCGTCGAACTTGCCTTCGTACGCTCCCAAATTATGGCTGCGAGGCTACGCTATTGAGTGTGAGACTGTAGGAGAACGGCTTCCCGTCATATCTCTACTTTGTGGCCAGAATCACTTAAAGAACGAACCGGCGAGACGGGTTCACCGGGAGGTCGTCGCACACCAAACGGGTACGGATGTCTCGTTGGAGAGGATGGTTCTCCGATAGAAAATTGGTTTGCGGCGGCTGTGCAAAAGGAGTTGACAAAGCAGATGACGAGTATCCTAGCTGTAGGGCCCTCCTCAAGTGAAACTCTATCTTGAGAGCACCCAGTGGGCCAGAACCGTCTATTGAATAGTCGGTCTTACTCCCCGGATGAGAGGAACGGGCGTATCTCGGTGGGACAGAACGTTTACCAATCGATTGTGGTGTCACGAAACGATATTTGATAGCGACACGCTGTTTTCGGGCGCAGCTCTCATCAAGATGGACCTGTCTGAATTCTATCAGAGACAGCGTGCCACATGCAGAGCTTAGAGGGCGACTCAACTTTTCGATCCGGTGGGACGATTATTTGCCGGTGTATTTCAGCAATGGCCAGCAAGCGTCAGGGTCGCTCGATTACGCAACGGGGCCCTACAACAATTGACCCATCTCAACCGGTCACTCGTCGGAAACACACCAGCAGAGGGGATCTGGAGGTGGCTGTCGTTGCAGGATTATTAATTCTAGTCTTTTATTTAGCAACCTTTATTAGGTGGTGGTTTTACTTTGACAATCAATGGTAGATGTCTCACGCAGAACGCTCGTCAAGGCAACAGCTGCTGGGAGCGTAGTCAGCCTGGCCGGCTGTATCGGAGGCGCCGAAGAAGACGAAGAATCGCTGGTAATTGGGCTGAATGCGGACCCAACGGACGAACAGTGGGATGACTTCGGGGGTGTCATGGGATATTTTCTGGATGTCACAGAACCCCTCGTGGGCGCAAGCACGGAGATGGAGACCGAGCCCCAGCTCGCCGAGAGTTGGGAGCAGCTCGACGAGACGACGTGGCGGTTCGAGTTAAGAGATGTCGAGTTCCACAACGGTGAGGCGCTCACCGCCGACGACGTCGTTTGGACGTTCAGGGACGTACTCGATCGCGAGGCGTGGACGAGTGACTGGCTTAGCCTCGATGCCGACGGGATGGAGACACCCGACGACACGACAGTTGTCTTCGAGAACACCGAACCCATGGCGTCGTTTCCGGGTCTGATAAACCACGACTACTTCGGAATCCGGAACCCCAACGAATCAGGTCCTGACGCTGGAACCGGGCCGTTCGAACTCAGTGAGAGGGGTGACGGCGAAGTTATCCTCGAACCGTTCGAGGACTACCGCGGTGACGTTCCGAATGCCGGCGTCACGTTCCGGTACATCCAGGATCCAGCGACGCGCTCTCTCTCGTTGCAGAACCAAGAGGTCGATGTCATCTTCAACCCGCCGCTCAACGACGTCTCGGAGCTCGAGGAGTCGTCAGAGACAGACATACACACACAGCTCGCGACGAGTGCGACCCTCGGTGCGGTGAACCTGTATGAATCGCCGACGGATGACGAAACGCTGCGCCGGGCGCTCAACTACGCCGTCGATCAAGAGGAGATCGTTGAGAACATCATCGACGGTGTCGGCGTGCCCGCTCGCGGCCCGTTCTCGAACGCGATCCCGTGGGTGATCCACGACGATCTCCCCGAGTACGGTCCCGACCACGATAGGGCGCGTGAACTCGTCGAGGAATCCGACTACGGCGGCGAGGAACTGGTTCTCATGGTCGACAGCGCGGAGGATGAACACGCCACCATCGCGGAACATCTGCAATCGAACTTCGAAGACATCGGAGTCACCACGAGTATCCGGATGGTCGAGACCGGCGCGTTCTACGATACGTTCACCGACGGCGAAGCGAACCTCACGATCGTCGCCTTTGGGTCAAACAGTGTCGCCTCTGACTACCTCATTCGGACGATGTTCCACTCGCAGGGGTCCGACAACCGCCAACTCTACGAGGCGGAGGGAACCGGTGTTTACAATCCCGGATCGGAGATAGACGAGATGATCGAAACTGGCTACCACACGTTCGACGAGGACGAACGGTTCGAGAAGTACGCCGAGGTGCAACGAGAGATACGCCAGACAGGAGCGGTTGTCCCGCTGTTCTACAACGAGGACGTGCTTGCCTACCGGTCGGGTGTCGACGGATTCGAACCCCATCCGATAGATAAAAAGTACGACTGGACAGCTGTGACGGTCGGCAGGCTGGATTGAATTCGTCCAAATACCGTGTCATACGTACTCTACCGACTCGCAACGGCAGTCGTTGTCCTCTTCGGTGTCTCGCTTGTGACCTTCGGCTTCGTGCACGCGACGCCCGGTGATCCAGCTGAGACGATACTCATAGAGCAGACGGGACAGCAACCCTCGTCTGAAGCTGTCGAGGAGTTCCGTGAAGCGGAGGGAATGAACGATCCCGTTCACCACCAGTACGTCGACTGGGTAACCGGCGCAGTTCATGGTGACCTGGGCCAGTCGTACTTCTCGGACGCCGAGGTGTCGTCTCTCATCCTCGACGACCTTTATAATACGCTCGAGCTCGCCGTTGCGTCGATCCTGGTCGCACTCGTCATCGCCGTACCGACCGGCATCGCCAGCGCCATCCACCAGGGCCAGCCGATTGACGTCACCAGTCAGATCGGTGCGCTGATCGGCGTCTCGATGCCGAACTTCTGGCTCGGTTATCTGTTGATCATCGTGTTCGCACTCAACCTAAACATGTTCCCGGTTGCCGGAAGCGGTGGGCTCGAACACCTCATCCTGCCGGCCATCGCGCTCGGGACAGGCATGGCAGCCATCGTCACCCGGCTGGTTCGGACGTCGATGCTCGAGGTGATCGATCAGGAGTACATCGACACGGCACGCTCGAAGGGGCTGAAAGAGCGAATCGTCGTCTACAAGCATGCCCTTCGGAACGCGCTGATTCCGGTGGTAACAGTCGTCGGACTCCAGCTCGGCTTCGTGCTGAACGGGGCGGTCGTCATCGAAATCGTGTTCCAGCGGCCTGGGTTGGGTAATCTCCTCGTGGACGCGATCTTCGCGCGCAATTACCCCGTCGTTCAGGGCGTCGTACTGGTCGCTGCGGTCACCTTCGTCGTATCGAACTTGCTCGTCGACCTCTCGTACCGGTATCTCGACCCTCGAATCAAACTCGGTGAGTCACAGCAATGAGCGGAACGAACGCCGATACCGAAACGGAAGCGTCGGTCTCGACACAGTCGACGTGGCGTGACTTCCTCGACGAGATCAGGTACAACCCGCTCACACTGGCCGGGACGCTCATCGTCGCGTTCCTCTTTGCGGTCGCGATCGTCGGCCCCGTCCTGACGCCGTACGACCCGACGTCACAGGATCTCGCCAACGGGCTCCAGCCGCCCTCGTTGGCACACCCGTTCGGCACCGATCAACTCGGTCGAGATATGCTCACCCGAATCGTGTACGGGGCCCGCTTCTCGCTCGGAATCGCCATTGCCGTGACGAGCATCAGAGTCGTTCTGGGAACGACCGTCGGTCTCGTCGCCGGCTACGTCGGCGGCTGGGTCGACGAGTTCCTGATGCGGCTGGTCGACATCCAACTCGCGTTTCCGGGGCTGATTCTGGCGCTTGTTATCGCCGGCGTCCTCGGGCCGAGTCTGCGGAACGTGATGATCGCACTGGCCATCGTCGGGTGGGCGACGTACGCCCGGGTCGTCCGGGGGAACGTTCTTTCGGTCAAGGAGCGGGATTACGTGGCGGCATCGCGACTCCTCGGGACACCGCCGCGGCGAATCACGAAACGCCACCTCCTCCCGAACGCGATCAACCCGGTCATCGTTCTGGCGACGCTGAATCTGGGAACGGTAGTGCTCGCGACGGCTGGGCTATCGTTTCTCGGACTCGGTGCACAGCCACCCACTCCCGAGTGGGGAACGATGCTCGCAAGCGGGCGCAACCACCTCAGAGACGCCTGGTGGATCGTCAACATCCCGGGCGTTGCCATCATGCTAACCGTCCTCGGGTTCAACCTGCTCGGAGACGGACTCCGTGATACCCTCGATCCCAAACAGCAATCCAGACTGGAGGAGATCTAACCATGTCAGATCCACTTCTCTCCGTCGAGAATCTCCACACGCAGTTCCGCACTCCCGAGGGGCCCGTCAACGCCGTCAACGGCGCCACATTCACCGTCGAGGCGGGCGAGATCGTCGGGCTGGTCGGCGAAAGCGGAAGCGGAAAGTCAGTGACCGCACGGTCGATCATGGGGCTCGAGTCGCCCGGCGAGATCGTCGAGGGCGACATCGTCTTTGATTCGGTTGACCTGACGGAGGCCCCGGAGGCGACCCGACGACGAGCGCGGGGGACGTCGATGTCGATGGTGTTCCAGGACCCCAACACGTCGCTGAATCCGGTGTTCGACGTCGGTGAGCAGATTGCCGAGTCGTTGAAGATCCACGAGTCGCCGGACAGCCAGTCGCTGCTCGATTATCTGCACGTCCCGCTCGTGAGCGACCGGCGAGAGTGGCAGGAACACCGCAAGCGGGCGATCGAACTGATGGAGCAGGTCGGTATCGCGGACGCGGACGACCGCGTTGGCCACTATCCACACGAGTTCTCAGGTGGCATGCGCCAGCGTGCGATGCTGGCGATCGCACTCGCGGCACAGCCGGAGCTACTGATCGCCGACGAGCCGACGACGGCACTGGACACGACGACACAGGCCCGAATCCTCGACCGGATCCGCGATCTTCGTGACGCGTTCGATACCGCAGTCCTTCTCATTACGCACGATCTCGGCGTTGTCGCGGAGACGTGTGACCGTGTCGTGGTCCTGTACGGTGGTGAAGTGATGGAATCGGGGCCAGTCGAACGGGTTCTGAGCGACCCGCAGCATCCGTATACCCAAGGGTTACTCGACTGTCTCCCCCGACGAAGTGACCGAGGGTCGCCGCTACCGGCTATCGAGGGGTCAGTGCTCGACAGCGGAAATTCCACACCGGGGTGTCCGTTCGCATCGCGTTGTGAGTATGCGACCGAAGCATGTCGGGTCAGCGACCCGCCCACGATCCGTCCGGAGCGATCCCGCCGCGTGGTGTGCGGAGAGCTTGATACCGTTCGACAGGACGCCGAGTCGGAACGCAACGCGGCTCAGCCGAGAGTCGATGGCGGTGATCGTTCGATAGAGCGTGCCTCACAAGAGCGCCACGAGGCGGACGTTCAGACGTCGGGCACGATCGGCAAGGATGGAACGGGACGCGCTTCCGGATGGGAGAATCCCGAATCGCGCTCGGACGACACGACGGTGGAATCCGAGACGCCGTTGCTCGAGATCGATGGCGTCTCGAAAACCTTCGACGTGACCGGTTCGCGACTTGAACGGGTATTCGGCCAGCGCCAACTTCTCGGTGCCGTCGACGAGATCAGCTTTCGCATTGATGCCGGTGAGACTGTTGGACTGGTCGGCGAGAGCGGCAGCGGAAAGTCGACGCTTGCCAGCGTTATCGCTGGACTCGAGAGCCCGACTGAGGGTGAAGTACGGTTCGACGGGGCGACTGTTGGGACCGTCGAGGAACGGACACCCGAACAGCTCTCGGAATTCGGCTTTGTCTTCCAGAACCCGACCGAGAGCCTCAATCCACGGATGACGGTGCGGGAAACACTCGCCGAACCGCTCCGTGAACGCAACTGGGAGACTGAGCAGCAGGATCGACGCATCGCGGAACTGCTCGAACTCGTCGGCCTCTCCTCGAAGCACGCTGCACGGCGGCCACACGAACTGTCGGGTGGGCAACTCCAGCGGGTGGCCATCGCTCGGGCCATTGCGCTGGAACCGAGCGTCGTCATTCTGGATGAACCGGTCAGTGCGCTCGACGTTTCGATCCAGGCCAAAATACTCAATCTCTTACTCGAGCTCCAGGAACGACTCGGGCTGACGTATCTCGTTATTTCACACGACCTCGAAGTCGTGCACCATATCGCCGACCGGGTCCTCGTCATGTACCTGGGGAAGGTGATGGAACGGGGACCGGCAAACGCACTGTTCGAGTCCCCGGCACACCCCTACACGGAGGCACTCTTCGAGGCGATCCCGACCCTGGAGGACGACGGAACTGCACAGCCGCTGTCGGGTGCTATTCCGAGTCCGGTCGACCCACCGGATGGCTGTGTGTTTCACACGCGCTGTCCGATGGCCGAGGAGCAATGTCGCCGCGAGGAACCGTCGTTCGAAACGATCGCTGGATCCCACTCGCGCTGTCACTTTGCCGAGGACGTGACCGAGGAGCCAGCCGAACCGACCATCGAACCTGACAATCCATGAACTCGAACACTCGTCACAACACAGACCGTACGGAACCCGACGAAAACAGCCCCCAGGAGTACGACGTGGTGATCGTCGGCTCCGGGCCCGCAGGCGCTGCGGCGGCGCTTTTTTGTGCTCGGGCCGAACTCGAAACACTGCTCGTCGCAAACGGCAGGTCGACACTGCAGAAGTGTGCCTACGTCGAGAACTACCTCGGTTTCCCTGCCGGGATCGAACCCCAGTCGTTGCTCGATCTGGCGCGGGCACACGTCGAACAGACCGACTGTACAGTCCGAACCGAAACCGTCGACGGTGTCACCCAACAGGACGACACGTTGGTCGTCGACTGCGACGGTGAGGCGGTCACCACCGAGGAGTTGCTCGCTGCCTCCTGGTCGAAGAGCGAGTATCTCGACGGTCTCGGTGTCGAGAAAGAACAAGAGGAAGACGGTCCGGTCGACGAGATCGTGACCGACGAGGACGGCCGCACGAACGTCCCGGGTGTCTGGGCTGCCGGACGGATTACTGGTACTCACCACCAGGCGCTGGTCAACGCCGGCGACGGTGCCCGTGTCGCGCTGAACCTGATCGAGACGTTCCGGCCAAGCTACTACAACGATTGGGTCGTCCCCGATGGTTATTACGCCAGCTTCGACAGGGAGATTCCCACCGGCGTCGAAGAGATCGACCACGAGGAGCGACAGCGGCGCGCAAACGCGGGTCAAAAATGGATGCGGGAGTTTTTCTAGGAGTAGCTGTCACCGGTAGCCGGCGTCGAGGAATCTCTCGAGTGGAGTGGTGGACAGGTGAGTGAGGTCGAGTCAGAGCTTCGATCGATGGTGGGTTCACTCGAGTAGGTCTCAATAACCACTCTGGATTAATTAACCAACACTGGTACACCGCACCAACTTTGTTGGTTAAGGACCGACTTCGATCCGTCTTCTAAAATAATATCAGCCAGTCGATATACCTAATTCCAAGTTGCTTGTTGAGAGCGTTTTACGCCGATCAGGTGAAGAACCGCTTATATTTACCGAACGAACACCAAGTTGCGTGAAGACGGACGGCGAACACCTGGTGGGCATCGCCGTCTGCTCCCGGTTCAAGATTCATCAATTCCGCTGTGTAGCACTCGCTGAGCAGGTCTGCGAGCATAATTCCAAACTAACTCTACGAGCTGCTCATTCCTCAAACCGCGCTAACTAGTCGGTGCCAGATGTTTCAGTGTGCAACTCAAGCAGCTGATATTTTGTAATGTGATTGGCAATAATGAGGTACATATAAAAAATATAGAATTACCATATTTAGATGGGATAATAATTTGAGGAGATAGAAGTTTCTTTTCCACCCTAACCGAAAATATGAGATGTCTTTGTCATATCCCTGATTATAAATATGAAGTTCTTCCTTACCCTTCCTGCTGGATATAATACCTGATTAGAGCCGCGAATAATATCAATAGTATTACTTTTCATTACTTCTTCCGGACCGAATATTAGTGTTTTCTATTGTTCATAAATTTGTATACATGACAGGGAAGCCCACAAATGATATTTATACGGTCACATTACTTTTCTAAGAGAGGCATATGGGTGACAAACACAAACGAAACCATCACAGTATATCGAGGCGTGGCCTCATAGGGGGAATCGGTCTGGCTACGTCAGTATCGATTGCTGGATGTGTTGGTGGAGAGGATGAAGAGAACGACGAAACGGGCGATCTCGAAGAGGGTCATCTAATACTGACACTTGCAACCGAACCGCAGGGTCTTGATCCACACGATCACGAACATACGGAGACAGACATCGCTGCTCGACACTCTTACGAGAAGATTCTTGATAGGGATCCCTCAGGAGAAATAATAGGTGGTATCGCTGAGGACTGGGAACGGATCGAGCCGGGACATGTCCGCTTCCACCTTCGTGATGAGACAATAACGTTCCACGATGGGAGCGAACTCACCGCCGAAGACGTAGCGTTCAGTCTCAACAGAATTGTTGACGACGATGTCGATATCGCGAGTCCACAGCGAACGTTCATCAGCGGCGTCGAATCAGCTGAAGTTGCTGAAGACGGCGCTGCGGTTGATGCTTTCTCGCCAGACCTGAACCCTGCAGTCTTCGATAATATCGCTGCTGTCGGTGGACAGGTCGTGCAGAGAGAGTGGATCGAAACGAACGACAGAGAAGTAATCAATACTGAAGCAAACGGGACAGGACCGTATGAAGTCGTAGAATATACCGAGGACGTCGATATCGAGCTTACGGCTTACGAAGACTATTGGGGAGAACAGCCCGATGCACAGAGTCTACGAATTACGTGGACCGAGGAGGCGAGTTCACGAGTCAGCCAACTTCTCAACGAGGAAACCGACATCGCGGTCAACGTTCCGCCGGAGGACGTTCCCCGTGTTGAAGACTCAGATGTAGCTCGGATCGAAACAGTTCCAAGCCAACGGGCGATTTTCTGCCCGATGGATACAACTACCGAGCCGTTCTCAAGCACGGAGTTTCGGCAGGCGATAAACTACGCCTTCGATCAAGAGGGGATGATTGACGACGTACTCAGTGGGTTTGGAAATCCGGTTAGCCAGCCGTCGCTAGAGGGTGCAGTTGGCTACAACCCTGACACTGATCCCTACCCTTACGATCAAGATCGCGCAGAGGAACTCGTCGAGGAGAGTGGTCATACTGATGTCGATATTACGCTTCATACGCCAGTTGATCGATATCTACGCGATGTTGAGATTGGGCAGGCTATGGTCAATGACATTGATTCCCTCTCGAACGTCAACTGTGACCTCGAACAGCGGGACTTCGGTGCACTAGTCGACGAGGCATTCGATGGGGATCCTGAAACGGCCCCGGACTTCTGGATGATCGGCTGGGGGAACACCGCGTTCCACCCGACGTTTATTATCGAACCCTATCTGACGCCGGAAGGAATTACGGGCCAGTACGTCGATGACGACGAAGGGAACGAACTCTTCCAAGAGGCCCGAACCGAACCTGACGACGAAACACGCGAGGAACTCTTCCAGGAACTCAACCAGTACTACCATGACCAGGCTCCATGGCTATTCTCTCATCAGCAATACAGCATCTACGGGATGAATAACCGTGTCGAGTGGGAAGCGCGAGCTGACGAGGTTGTTCCGGCTCAAGAAATGAATCTCTAAGACGAGTACGAATGGGTATTTATAAATTTTTGTTAAAACGCGTACTACAGGGATTGTTCGTTATCTGGGGAATCGTAACGGTCGTTTTTCTCCTTCGTTTCATGACTCCAGGCGATCCGGTGTCATTCGTTGCGCCACTTGATGCGCCACCTGCTCTCCGAGCGCAGATCGCAGAGGATCTTGGACTCAATCAACCACTGCACATCCAGTATGCTGAGTACCTCATCGGACTGGTGCAAGGGGATATGGGGTATTCGTATATCTCCAACACAGACGCCGGGAGTCGCATTTTTGCCCGGTTACCAGCTACCCTCGAGCTTGCACTGATGGCGACCTTGATTGCAATTATCATTTCGATCCCGCTCGGCATCATTAGCGCGGCGAATCGCCACGAACCATCCGACTACGCTGCAACCAGTTTTTCGCTGATCGGGATCAGTACTCCAAACTTCTGGCTTGGTATCATGCTCATCTTGGTCTTTGCAGAGACGCTCGGGGTTCTTCCATCCGGTCAGCAGGCGATCGGACTCGTTGGAGCGTTACAGATGCTCATATTCGAGCAGAATGTGAGTGGATTGCGAGCGTGGGGTGCACATATTATTCTACCAGCGATCACGCTTGGCACGTACTTTACAGCGCTTATTATGCGACTCACAAGAAATGGAATGTTAGAAGAACTCGGAAAAACATACATCAGAGCCCTCAGAGCGAAAGGACTTCCAGAGACACTTGTTCGATACAAGCACGCTCTTCGGAACACCCTGATACCGATTATCACGATTCTCGGCCTTCAGTTGGGAACGCTGATTGGTGGTGCCGTTGTGACTGAAACGGTCTTCGCATGGCCCGGTCTCGGCCGTCTTGTCATCACAAGCGTTCTCAACCGTGACTGGCCGTTGATCCAGGGAACGCTGATCGTCATCGGTGTTGGATTCGTCGTAATAAACATCGTCGTCGACTCGCTGTACGCGTATGTGAATCCAAAGGTGGGATACGAATGATTTCACCACGAACAGTTCGGAACCTCCGGAGTGAATTCCGTCACAGCTTGATGGCTAAAATCGGTGTTGTGTTACTCATCAGTATTCTCCTTGCATCGATTTTCGCACCGTTTCTCGCACTACACGATCCGACACATCAGTACTCGGGCGAGAGCAACAACCCACCAATTGGGTTTGGCGGCGAAACTGAAACTGCAACGACAGAAGTTGTTGACGGCGAAGTACAGACAACCGTCGAGACCGTCGAACAGAGTCCAACGATGGAACATCCGCTCGGAACGGATGCACTCGGTCGTGATATGTTCTCACGACTATTATTCGGTGCTCGAACATCGATATTAGTCGGTCTTACTGCAACGACACTCGCTGCAACCGCAGGCGTTGTGTACGGCCTCACTGCTGGCTACTACGGGGGTCGCATTGATGACGGGATGATGCGCCTTGCAGACATCATGTTGGCGTTTCCATCGCTGGTGTTAGCGGTCACACTCATCGGGCTGTATGGGACCGGATCGATACGTATTCCGGATCCATGGGTAGGGCTCGGTCTCGTTGATGGGATGCCGGAGTCTTTCGTTTTCCCAGGAACGATTACCGTCGTGATCGCTTTGGTGAGCTGGGTCTGGTTTGCTCGAGTCGCGCGTGGCGAAGCGCTCTCGCTTCGAGACGAGGATTATGTGAGGGCGGCGCGAACCGCTGGTGCAAGTGATTGGTATCTCCTTCGCAAACATTTGCTACCGAACTGCCTCACACCGATTATCGTCCTCGCAACAGTTCAGGTTGCGGTCGTTATCCTCTTAGAGAGTGCACTTGCGTTCCTCGGATTTTCGGGAACACAGCTATCCTGGGGATTCGACGTTGCACAGGGTCGAGACTACCTCGCAACCTCGTGGTGGATTACAACGTTGCCCGGAATGGCAATCTTGCTCACGGTCGTTGCGATAAACCTAATTGGCGACTGGTTCCGGGACGCACTCGATCCGGATATCAGCGGAGAGGAGGGTGGTACTGGTGCCTAGAGAATCCGATAGCGCGGATCTTATTCGCGTTCGGGACCTAACGACTCGCTTCTATACTGAAGAGGGACAGATCAATGCAGTCGAATCAATCAATTTCACGATCCAAAAGGGCGAGATATTCGGTATCGTCGGTGAGAGTGGGAGTGGAAAAAGCGTTGCCGCCCTCTCTCTCATTGATCTGATCGAAGAGCCTGGCCGCATCGTTGGCGGCGAAATCTGGTATCGAAATCCTGACCTCGCCGAGATGGTCGCCGATGCGACTCCCGATGCAGTCGATGGAGCATACGTCGACATACTGCAACTGTCAGAGGGGGGACGGCACGCCCTGCGTGGTTCGACGTTTAGTATGATCTTCCAAGACCCGATGAGTAGCTTCAATCCGAGTGTCACGGTTGGTGAACAGATTGCTGAAGCGGTCGAGGTCCAGCGCCGAGCGTCTGCAAATCCACGGTCGACACGTGCTCGTACCGAGGACTTCAGTCTCGTTTCATTCTTGCTCTCGAGTGCCCTTCCGTCGCGACAGTTCGTTACACCAGATAGCAAAGATCGGGCAATCGAACTCCTCGAACAAGTCGGCATTCCCGACCCCGCAAAGCGTGCTGAGGAGTATCCATATGAGTACTCCGGCGGGATGCTCCAGCGAGCGATGATCGCACAAGCACTTGCTGGCGAGCCAGAAATTTTGATTGCTGACGAGCCAACAACAGCACTTGACGTAACCATTCAGTCACAGATCCTTCAACTCCTCAGCGAGTTGCAAGACGAAACCGGACTAAGTATCGTGTTGATCTCCCATAATCTCGGAGTAATCTCACGGATCTGTGACCGGGTCGGGGTCATGTATGCCGGTGAACTCATTGAGAAGGGAGACCTCTCGGACATTCACCAGTCATCGGTACATCCCTATACACAGGGTCTTCTCGACAGTATTCCGGACTTCGAACATCCAGAATCGTCCCTACAACCGATCCCTGGAAATGTTCCGAGTCTTCTCGACTCGGAGATGGGTGATGGGTGTTACTTCGCCGATCGGTGTCCGAAGGCGATGACGACCTGTCGTGAGAAGCCACCAGAGTTCACAGTCGACGGTGACGACGATCACACTGTTCAGTGCTATCTCGCTCGAGAGGCGTACGATCCAGCAAAGGCTCTTGAGGATAATATCGACTCAGAGGAACCAGACGCAACAGCATCGACGATGAACCGAGAGCAGCTCGAACACAGCCCGGTGGAATTCGATAATGAGTGAACCGCTTGTTCACGTATCTGACCTGAAGAAACACTACTACGAACAGGATACCCTTCTCGATCGTGCCCTCGGGAACGATCCAGTCGCCGTTCGTGCAGTCGATGGCGTCTCCTTCGATATCCATGAGGGGGAAACACTTGGCCTCGTAGGAGAGTCCGGCTGTGGGAAGTCGACACTCGGTGAAGCCCTCGTCAATCTCGAGACGCCAACCACTGGTGACGTGACGTTTGACAATCTCCCAGTTTACGACCTCGACGAGGATCAGGAACGGGAGTTCCGTCGTAGAGTCCAGGTTGTTTTCCAGGACCCATACTCAAGTCTCAATCCGCGAATGACTGTCGGTGAGACGATCCGCGAACCGATGGCTCTCCACGATATGGGAACAAAGGCTGAACGTAAGGAGACAGCCCGTGAACTCCTCGAGCAGGTGGGACTTGACGCTGATCATACCGAGCGGTATCCTCACGAATTTTCGGGGGGGCAGCGGCAACGAATCGGTATTGCACGCGCCCTCGGAGTTGAGCCGGACTTTATCGTTCTAGACGAACCCGTCAGTGCACTCGATGTCAGCGTTCAAGCTCAAATCCTTACACTGCTTAATGATCTGCAGGCAGAGTACGATCTCACGTATCTGCTTATCACACACGATCTGAGCATCGTTCGGCGTATCAGTGATCGAATCGCCGTGATGTATCTCGGTAAGTTCGCTGAAATCGGACCAACAGAGGAGATCTTTGAGAACCCACAGCATCCCTACACGGAAGGGCTTCTCGAGAACGTTCCTCGGGCCAACGTTGAAGAACAATATCGAGACATTCAGATCATCGCTGGAGACGTGCCATCCCCACGGGATCCACCCAGTGGCTGTCGGTTCAGAACCCGCTGTCCCGAGATTATCCAACCAGCGGCATTCGATCTCAACCAAGACCACTGGCGAGCAATCGTTGATCTGAAGACGCAACTCGAGAACGGATCGCTGAGCACCGACTGGCTCGTTTCACGAGCGGCTAATAAACGAGACGATCAGTCGCTTGAACAGCAGCTTAGGGAGCATTTTGAGCTGCCGTCGACGCTCGGAAATGACACAGCAGACGCTGTTCTCAATCGTGTGTTGTCGGCTCTTACGGACGAACGTCCCGATGACGCACTTGGCATTCTCGAGACCGAGTTTGAGTCACTTTGTGAACGAGAATCACCAGCGCTTGAGGAAACTGAGCCGAACCGTTGTACTGCCTGTCATCTTTACCAGGAAGATTCTGATTGACAATAATTGATGGGCAGTCCTTCTCACTAGCGGCTTACCATTTCCTGGATAGTCATTCTTGCTTACGGAGAACGGATTCGTGAGCCTCTAATGGCGGAGACTCGGGAGCTTTCTCATGACGAGACTGTCGGTTGTCCCTGATGAGGTTTCAGGCACGAATTGAACAAGAGGCAGCGGCAACGATAGGAGAACTAGAGATAGACAGTCAGGTTTGCCAAAAGTTCATTTAGTGAGAGTTCACTGTTGCTCCCATGCAGACACGGACTGAGCACGTTGAATCGCTTCTTCTCGATGGCGTGTTCGACATCCCGGAATACCAACGGAGCTACTCATGGGAAGGACGCCAGCTAGACGAACTCATAGATGATCTTCGCTATCTACCGGAGGACCGCACGCACTTCTTCGGAAATATCATCCTTGACAAGAGGGATGAGCCCTACGAAACGGCATCAGGTAGACGGCTGAACGTCTATCAGGTTGTAGATGGCCAACAACGGTTGACGTCTACTTTGATTCTCTTGGATGTCATTAGTGAGCTGGATCAAGCAGTTCAGGAATCAGTACAGGAAGGTAATGTCATCCACGTTCCGAACGGCCGTCCTCGTCTCCTGCCACAAAATCAGGATCAAGAGTTCTTCCGAGATCGTATCTTAGGGGATATCTCCCTCTCGGCGGATGTACCATCCCAACATCGCCTCAAGCAGGCTCGAGAATTTTTGTATGACCGACTAAGTGAACTCCAAGACGAGATCGCTCTTTCGACGCTTGCGACGCGGTTGCTCTATGACTTTGAGATCAACGTTGTCGAGGTCGATGACGATTCCGAGGCAGCATCTATTTTCGAGAGTATCAATGATCGCGGGAAGCCTCTCTCCTCGCTCGAGAAGACGAAAAGCTTCCTCATGTATATGGATGATCGAGCGAACGCTGAGAAGTCGCTTCAAACTCAGATCAACGATCGGTTCGGCGGAATCTATCAAGAGCTGTTCGTCTTAGAGGAGGGACACAGTCGTGTCGATGATTTCGATGAAGATAGTCTCCAGCAAGCCCATTGGGGACTATACGATGGCTATGATTCCGATGAGTACTTCAACAGTCTCGATACGCTGAAGTCACGAATCTACGAGACCTATCGAAGTGGCAAGTACGACCACGTCGAATCGATTATCGATGAGTACACCAGCAGTCTCCGTGAGGTATCGATCGCGTTCGCAGCTATCTTCGATCCAGCTTCGTACTCGTCGGACCACGTTCAAGACCGTCTCACTCGATTGCTTGAACTCGGCCGTGTCGCGAACGTCCTCCCGATCCTGATGGCTGCACAGTTAGAGTATGGTGAGGGCGCACCGGATCGGTTCGCGGATATCATTGAGAAATGCGAGACGTTCGTGTTTCGAGTTTATGCTATCGATCGACGCCGGTCGGATACAGCGAGGGGACAGCTGGTTCGGCTGGCACATAGGATGTATACTGATCCGGATCACGGATTCGAGGATACAATCCGTCGGCTCGAGGAAATCACCCGGCGATATACGAACGACGATCGGTTCGAGCGTGAGCTTCGCGATCCGGATTTCTACAATACCGTTTCGAGTCGTGACGTTCGGTACCTACTCTATCAGTATGACCAGCAACTCGAGGCAGAGACAGAAGAGTTCGTCCGCCATGATCTCCACCAGATTCTGTCGTCGGACTTCCAAGTCGAGCATATTCTCGCCCAACAGCTCGATAAGGAATACATTCCCACAGAGACCAGAGGCGAGTATCAAGAGCACGTGCACCGGCTCGGTAATTTGACGATCGCGGGTCGATACTGGAACAGTACATATGGAGCGCTGCCCTTCGAGGAGAAAAAGCAGCTTCCGATGGGAGCGGAGAGTAGTCGAGAAAAAGCATACGAGAGTTCGAGCTTGAAAGTGCAGCAGGTCCTCGCTTCGATAGAGAACTTCGATCTCGATGCTATTGACACTCGTGAGGAACGGATCGTTGGGTTTGCACTTGAGGAGTGGGCGCTCGAGTCGGCTCCAGCTGACGCCATTGATGTAGAGGATATCT
>NZ_JARUKW010000027.1 GCF_029688845.1 Natronococcus sp. A-GB1
TTCTAGGAAAGATCTCTAGAGTTTCATCGGACCGACTAGTATACTGTACGGCGGACGAAACGGAAACAGGCTAGTGCACGGAGTGGACGAACAGTGTACCGACGCCAAAGAAGCCCGTCCCAGAGGACGATTCGGCCACTGAGCCAACTTTCTGTTCTCGACTGCTGACGGAAGTGAGCGAGTCCGTCGGAGATCGGAGGCGTATTTCATCGGGAAAGGCGAATAAAATATCATTTTTGAATACAGTTTGGATTTCAACCACGAACACGCGTCACGGCGTATCATGATTGATGCTATTGCAACGCATAGTACAAATATGATATCTGTATGCTCAAACGACAAATTGTGCTGCAACCGTTCCGGTAATAGAGTGTGACCGACGCGGTTTCGACGACGGTTCCGAGTACCGACAGCTCGCCGCGATCCGTCTGCGACGAGCGGGAGTACCACGTGCCCGGCGGCGCCGAATCATCGCCCGTCCTCGAGCCCGAGACCTCGATCACCGATAGGATGGCCGTCCCGATCGAGAGCGACGAACCGGTGATCGCTCGCACTCGAGTGGTGACTGCCGATAGCCGTACACCACTATCGTCCCGCCGGGAGCTACGGCAGCCGAACCGGCGGACCCCGTGAGCACCAGACCGCTGAACGCTGCGCCCTCTCTACTTTCGACCGTGCGTGTGCGTCGTCTGTGATCGTCCGCAGCAACGGTTTCGACCGACTGACACTCACTATCCGCCGAACGGCGTGATCGAGGAACGACTGCACCGGCCGGCCGAGTCGGTCGAGTCGTCGGGGCCGTTGCGGTTCCGCTGTGGTCTCGAGACGTCGAGTTCTGACCTCTCCAGCGGGAGTAATACCAAGATTCGAAATCTGACCGTCGATGATCGATCTGCCGACAGGATCGGCTGCGGCCGCCTCTTCGATACCGATCGTCGGTTTTCGGGCCGAGACCGAGATCCCGCGTCGGCGGAACGACGTGCGACCGTCTTCGACCGGTCGCCGACTACGGGCTCCTCGCTCGGTGAGCAACACCACGTCGGTGACCGGAACACAGTGACTCGTTGTGCCTGAATCGAGCGTGTTAACGCCCGGAACGATCGTTTCGGCTTTTGAAACCCTCTGCCCATGGTGAGAGAACATGAGCGAGGGACCACGGAGCAAGCGAGCGTCGCCCACCGGGACGATCGGCTACGTGTACCGAATCGGCTCCCGGCAGTCGAGGATCGAGGTCGATCCGGTCATCGGACCAGGAACGGACGTCCGTGACGGTGTCGCTGACGGCGATCGGTGCCGGACCGGGCGTTTCGCGTCGACCCGTGAACGAACGCTCCGGCGGGGGCCGACCGGATGCAGTTCGGACGTCCATCGACGTATCCACGACGGGTCGGCGGTTTCACTGTCCGCCTATCAAATGTGTTCGGAGGCCGACTTCGACCACGTGACGGAGGTGATCGCGTCCGATGACGCCTGAACGCCCGCTCGCCGTCGGCGTGATCGGCGTCGGGACGATGGGTCAACACCATGCCCGGGTGTACGACGACCTCGAGGAGGCGACCCTCGTCGGCGTCTTCGACGTCGACGCCGAGCGAGCGAAGGCCATCGCCGAGCGCCACGGAACAGCTGCGATGGGTCTCGAGGCCTTACTCGAGCGGGTCGACGCCGTCTCGGTTGCGGTTCCGACGGCCCATCACCACTCGGTCGCGACGACCTGTCTCGACGCCGGCGTCCCGGTACTCGTCGAGAAACCGGTCGTCGCCGACCCCGAAACCGGCCGGGACCTCCTCGCGAGAGCCGACGCGGCGGGCGTCCCGGTTCAGGTTGGTCACGTCGAGCGGTTCAACCCGGCCGTCGAAACGCTCGCCGAGATCGTCGAGGAGCTGTCGATTGTCGCCCTCACTGCCAGTCGGCTCGGCCCACCGCCTGCCCGACGAATCGAGGACAGCGCCGTTCTCGACCTGATGATCCACGACATCGACGTCGTCCTCGCCTTGCTCGGCGAGGAGCCCGTCGACGTCGCCGGCTGTGGCGTCGCCGGAAACCGCCACGCGGGCGCCCTTCTCGAGTTTCCCGAGGCGATGGCGTCGCTGACCGCGAGCCGGCTGACCCAGCGAAAGGTTCGCACCCTCGAGATCACCGCCGAGGAGTGTCTCGTCGTGGTCGACTACCTCGAGCAGTCAGTCGAGATCCATCGGCGGTCGGTCCCCGAGTACGTCGAACGCGCGGAGGGGGTCCGGTTCAGACACGAGAGCCTGATCGAACGGGTACGGGTTCCGAACGACGAACCCCTGCGAAACGAACTCGCATCGTTTCTCGAGACCGTCCGGACGGGGTCGACCCCCGAGGTGACGATCGACGACGGGCTCGCCGCCCTCGAGATCGCACGGCGTATCGAGGCACGGAAGCCTTCCGAACGACCGCGAGCCGATCTGGGGGTGCTCCATGACTGACTTGCGGACGCGCGATCGGTCGCGGCGACCGAACCGGCGAGGGTCGAACTGATGTACGGCGGACGAACGATCGGTGTCGTCGTCCCGGCGTACAACGAGGCGGGGTTCGTCGGCGAGGTTCTCGAGACGATCCCCGACTACGTCGATCGCGTCTACGCGGTCGACGATCGCTCGAGGGATCGTACCTGGCTCGAGATCACCGATCGCGCGACCCGACTCAACCGCGACGCGGCGGCCGACCGCGGCCGGGGCGCGCTCGTCGCCAACGACGCGGCGTTCGAGCGGCGTATCGTTCCGATCCGTCACGGGCGAAACCGCGGCGTCGGCGCCGCGATCACGACGGGGTACCGCCGGGCGGTCGCCGACGGCATCGACGTGACTGCGGTGATGGCCGGGGACGGTCAGATGGATCCCGCGTACCTGCCCGCGCTGCTGGACCCGATCGTCGACGGCGAGGCCGACTACGCGAAGGGGAACCGACTGACCGACGGTGCCTACAGGGCAGAGATGCCCCGGTTCCGGCTGGTCGGGAACGCGATCCTGACCCTCCTAACTCGAATCGCCTCGGGGTACTGGCGGATCGGCGACCCACAGAACGGGTACGCTGCGATCTCCCGGCGCGCGCTCGACGCGCTCGACCTCGACGCGGTCTACGATCGGTACGGCTACCCCAACGACCTGCTCGCCCGGTGTAACGCCGCGGGGCTGCGCGTCGCCGACGTCCCGATCCCCGCACGGTACGGCGACGAGGAGTCGTCGATCGCGTACGCCACGTACGTGCCGACGGTGTCGGCGCTGCTCGTTCGCACATTCGTCCGGCGACTCGCGAGGCGGTACCCGCTCCGGGAGCGCCACCCCGTCTCGCTGTCGTACGCGCTCGGCGCGTTCGCCCTCGGCGGGAGCGCCCTCGAGGGGGTACGGTGGGTTCTCGGTCGCCGGTCGCGCGCTGGCGGTCGGGGTTCGGTCGCCCTCGGACGCGCTGCGTTCCTGGCAATCGCGGGGACGGCGCTACTGGCGCTCGCGGCTCGCCTCGAGAAGCGCCTGAACGCGTACCTGGAGGTGCGCAAATGAGCGAGCGCGTCATCGTCACGATCCAACACCCCGCCCACGTTCACTTCTTCAGACACGCGATCGTGGAGCTACGCGAGCGAGGGTACGACGTTCGGGTCCTCGTCCGGGAGCGCAAGCCGGCTCGCGAGCTGCTCGAGCGCTACGGCATCGACCATCGACGGATCGCCGGCCCCGCGGGGTCCCCGCTGAAACTGCTCTCGGTCCAGCCCCGATACGAGTACGAGATCCTTCGCCGCGTTCGCCGTCTCGAGCCCGCCGCGATCGTGGGGATCGGCGAGCCAGCGGTCGCCCACGCGGGCACCTTCGCCGACTGCAAGGGGATCCTGTTTACCGACACCGAGCACGCGGCGCTGCAAAATGCTATCTCGCTTCCACTTGCTGATCGACTCTACACGCCGACGGCGTTCTGGGACGAGTACGGCGCCCACCACCGCCGATACCCCGGCTACCACGAGCTGGCGTACCTTCACCCAGATCGGTTCGCTCCCGACCCTGCGGGGCTGGCCGGGGTCGGCGACGGAGGGCCGCTCGTCGTGGTCCGGCTCGTCTCCTGGACGGCCGCCCACGACGTCGGTCGGAGCGGGCTGGCCGACCTCGAGCGAGTGATCGCCGGCCTCGAGCGCTTCGGTGCGACGGTTCGCGTCACCGCCGAGGGACGGCTACCGCCAACGCTCGAGACCCGTCGGCTCGCAATCGCTCCCGATCGGATTCACGACCTGCTCGCTCGAGCCGATCTGTTCCTCGGCGAGGGCGCGACGATGGCGATCGAGAGCGCGCTGCTCGGGACGCCCGCGCTTTACGTTTCGGGGCTTCGAGCAGGCGTCCTTGAGGAACTCGAGGGGCGGTACCGGCTGCTGCGGTGGCTCTCTGCGGACGTTCGTCCGGTCGAGGTTCTCGCGCACGCGCAGGAGCTGCTTCGGATCCGCGAGTCGACCTGGACGCGTCGACGACGACGAGTCCTTGAGGAGACGGTCGACACGACCGACGTTATCGTGGGCGCCGTCGAGGACGCCGTCCGGGACCGGCGCTCGAGGGAGCCGGCAGCACCAGTCGTTCCGGAAGTGGTCCGACGATGACTGAAACGGTTGTCCCGGAGGTGGTCCAGCGGTGACCGACACGGCCGTTCCGGGAGAGTTCGCGCTCTGTCTCACTCACGACGTCGATCGGGTGTACAAGACCTACCAGGCGCCGTACTACGCCGTCCTGGAGCGCGACCCCTCGCACCTGCGCTCTCTCGTTACTGGCGAGCGACCGTACTGGCAGTTCGAGGAGTTGATGGCCCTCGAGGACGAACTCGACGTCCGCTCGTCGTGGTACGTCCTCGACGAGCAGTCGCTGCTGCGCGATCGGCCGCTCCGGGAGTGGCTCCAGCCGGAGAGCTGGACGCTCTATGCGGGGCGGTACGACCCCACGAATCCGGAGCTCGTTGAAGTCTTCCGAACCCTCGAGCGCGGCGGCTGGGAGGTCGGGCTGCACGGCTCCTACGAGTCAGCGAACGACCGGGAGCGGCTGCGAGCCGAGAAGCGGACAGTCGAGGGGATCCTCGAGGGGAACGTGGTCGGCGGCCGCCAGCACTACCTGAATCTCGTCGGACGCCGCACCTGGCAACACCACCGCGCGATCGGGCTCCGATACGACGCCAGCTACGGCTCGAGTACTCGCTACGGGTTCGACGGGCGCTACGACGTGCTCCGGCCGTTCGACGACTCGTTCGTCGTCTTCCCGCTGACGCTGATGGAGCGGGCGCTGCTCCCCTCGGCGCCCTCCCTCGAGTGGGCCTGGCGGGAGTGTCGACGGCTACTGGAGGAGGCCCACGACCACGGTGCTGTGATGACCGTACTCTGGCATCCCCGGTACATGAACGAGGACGAGTTTCCGGGCTACCGCACGCTCTACGAGCGGCTGATCCGCGAGGCGAAGGCGATGGGGGCCTGGATCGGCCCCTGCCGGGAGTGTTACGAACTGCTCGAGGCCCGACGGGAGGCGTCATCACAGCAGTAACCGGCCCAGTCACCGCAGTAATCGGCCCTGTCACCGAACGTCGAGCGAAACGCCGGTGTCGTCGCCGATCGTTCCGGGATTTCGGCAGGGACGACGCGAGGAAAGCGTCCCTCGAGGTAGTGACGTCGCTCGCTCGAACGGCACCGCACTGACGGGCAGATATATATCCGAGCGGAACACGACAGATTGAAACGAGTTACTACAATAGTAGCAAACATGTCATCGTTCGCGTCATATCCCCAGCTCGCCGGCGAGCTCTTCGAGCGGGTGCAGCTCTCGGAGACGTTCGACGACTCGAAGGCGTTCGTCGATACGATTCCCGAGGGCGAAGTCGAGGCGATCAGGGACCGCTTCGAGCGCGAACGAACCGAACCGGAGTTCGACCTCGAGGCGTTCGTCGCCGACAGCTTCAGGCACCCGGAGGATCCCGTCACCGCCGCCGACCCCTCGACGGTCTCGATGGAGCGCTACATCGACGAGCTGTGGACACACCTCATCAGACGCCCGAGCGAGGAACCCGAGTGGAGCACGCTGCTCTCGGTGCCAGGCCGGTACGTGATCCCCGGTGGGCGGTTCCGGGAGAGCTACTACTGGGATACGTACTTCGCCGCGACCGGACTCGCCGTGACGGGCCGGATCGACCTCATCGACGAACTCGCCGAGAACAACGCGGCGCTCATCGAGGAGTACGGCTGCGTTCCCAACGGGAATCGCCTCTACTACTCGAGCCGATCGAACCCGCCGATGTTCTGTCACCTGCTCGATATCCTCAAGAGCGAGCGCGGGCTCGAGTCGATCGAGCCCTACCTTCCGGCGCTGCGACGCGAACACGAGTTCTGGATGGACGGCACGGAGACCGCGACGGCAGACGACCGGGGGACCCGCCGCGTCGTTCGGACCGACGAGGGGGTGCTCAACCGGTACTGGGACGACCGCGCCGCTCCGCGCGAGGAGTCCTACCGGGAGGACGTCGCCCTCGCAGAGGAGGCCGATCGGGAGGGCAGACGGCTCTACCGGGATGTCCGGGCCGCCTGCGAGTCGGGCTGGGACTTCAGCAGCCGCTGGCTCGCAGATGACGACCTGACGTCGATCCGGACGACGGAGCTGCTCCCGGTCGATCTGAACGCGCTGTGTTACGCGATGGAGGACAAGCTCGCGCGGTGGGAGCGAGGTGCCGGCAACCCCGATCGAGCCGACCGCTACGCTCGAGCCGCATACGAGCGACGCCGGGCGATCGACACCTACTGCTGGGACGACGAGGCGGGCTTTTATTTCGACTACTGCTGGACCGGGGAGCGACGAACCGACAGCTGGTCGCTGGCGGCCGTCGTCCCGCTGTTTTGCGGGCTGGCGACGGATCAGCAGGCGGCCGCGGTCGCGGCCCACCTCGAGGAGCACTTTCTCCACTCGGGCGGGCTGGTGACGACGCTGGCCGAGTCAGGCGAGCAGTGGGACTACCCGAACGGGTGGGCGCCGCTGCACTGGATGGCTGTCGTGGGCCTTCGCCAGTACGGCTACGACGAGCTGGCGGAGACGATCGCCGGCCGGTGGCTGGACCTCAACCGCGACGTCTTCGATCGCAGCGGACTGATGCTCGAGAAGTACGACGTCACCGACAGCACCAGTTCCGGCGCCGGCGGAGGCGGGGAGTACCCGCTGCAGTTCGGCTTCGGCTGGACGAACGGCGTCGCGCTCGCGCTGCCGGCGCTGTTCTACTAGGCTGGCCGTTCCGTTGCCACCGGAGCTGCCCGTACATACCCTCGGCCGACTGTTGTCAAGCAAGGCGAACCCCTTCCCCGATCTACCGAGTACGGCCGACCGAGACACGTGGTCGTCGCTACCGAAGTGCTGGTCGCGCTGGTCGCCCTGGCCTTCCTCGGCGGAATCGTCGTCGCCACGATCGGCCCTGGCGGGATCCTCATCGTCACCGGGCTCTACCTCACGACGTCGCTCTCGAGCGCCGAGGTCGCGGGAACCTCGAGCGCCGTCTTCACGATCGGCGCGGTGCTCGGCAGCCTCGTCTACGCGCGCTCCGGCGAGATCGACTGGTGGATTGCGGTCGTCGTCAGCGCGGCCGCCGCGGCGGGCACCTGGGTGGGCGTACAGGCCAACGCCTCCCTCTCGCGGGCGCTGTACGGCCTCCTCCTCGCAGGGCTGCTCGCCGTCGTCGGCGCCACGATCGTCTACCGGGAGTACCACGACCTCGAGCCCCGCGTCGAACTCGAGCGGGGCGGCTGGGACACCATCGGCTTCGTCGCCGTCGGGCTCGTGATCGGCTGGTGGGTCGCCCACCGGACCGAGCCGGGCCGGCTCAAGTTCGCGCTCGGCGTGGCGCTGCTCGGGCTGGCGGGCTCGCTGGTCGTCTAGAGGTCGAGCTCCCGCCGAGCTTCCTCACGGCCCATTCCGAGGCCGAGCTGGTGTTCGCCGTAGTAGAGCGCCCCGCCGCCGCTGCCGACGATGTAGCCGAGCGGACCGACAGCCTCGATGCGGTTGTCGTCGCTCGCCGTAAAGCGCATCGAGGTGTCCTCGAAGGCGAGCTCACCGTTGACCCAGTACCGCATCGTCCCGTCGGCCTCGGCGGTCCCGCCGTCGTAGGAGTTGGTCTCGATGTAACACTCGATCTCGTTCCACTCGTCTATCTCCACGACGGCGTCGGTCATCTGGAAGTCGCCCGTGCCGTCCATGTGATAGGCGTACGAGAAGAACTTGTACCCCTCCGGCGCGGGCGAGTCGTTCCGGTTGGCGAACCCGATCGCGTTCGACCAGCCGTTCTGCCCGTCGGCCGCGCCACCCCCCGAGGAGCCGTCGCCGTTGGTCAGCGGCGCCCAGAACATCCGGACCGTATCGTCGGCGCCCAGGTCGAACCCCTCGGGATAGACCGTAAAGCGCGTGTAGAGCACCTCCTGCTGCTCGCCGACGTGGTCGGGGAGGCGGTACTCGCAGTTCGCGATCTTCGAGTCGCCGGTGAACTCCGTGCGCAGCGAGTGGTCGTTTCGCGTTCCCCGATCCGCGACGAACTCCGGTTCGTGCGACCCCCGGACGTCGTTGACGTCGTACACGTCCTCCGGACTCGCGTACTCGTCGTAGTCGACGTCGATCACCGCGGAGTCGGTCTCGGCTGCCGCGGTCCTGCTCGCGCCCGCGCCGGTACCGACGCCGAGCGCGGCCAGCGTCCCGCCCGCGAGGCCGAGGTACGATCGCCGGCCGAGAACATCCCCGTTACTCCCGCGAAATCCGTTGTTACGCGTCTCGTCGGTTCGGTCTTGAGCCGGATGCTGTCGTTCCATGCGGTCGGGAAACGGGGAACAACGGTTATCAATTTTCCCTTTCTGGAGACTGTAATAAAATCCGAAACTGATTCTGACTGGCCGGATCCTGTGTTACGTTTGACCGGATCCGACGGCGTATATACTCCGGTCCCAATCGTCTGTTACACTGAGCAACACGTGGTTCACCGCGATCAATCGCAAGTTAGACGTGGCGAGACACGTATCCGCGGCCGCTCGTCGAACCGGCGACGGCGAGAAAGACGCAATTACCCGCCGATCGCAGCCGTGACGATCGGGGTCACTTTGCCTGTGGCCGTCGCTCTCGGTCTATGCCACCGGGGCCGCGAGTGCTGGTCCTCGACGGAGACTATCCGACCTCGCTGACGATCGCCGGCGAACTCTCGAGGGACCTCGAGGCGACGATCGTCGGCGCCGGGAGCTCGCGGCACACCCGTCTCTGCCGCTCGCGGTACTGTGACGTCGCAGTGAAGATCCCCTCACCGGACGATCCGGACTACCTCGAGGCGCTGTGGGCCGTCCTCGAGGCGACCCGCCCACAACTCGTACTTCCAGTCGGATACGAGTCGGCCGCAGCGCTTGAGTCCGCCCGCGACGAACTCCCTGCCCCGACAGCGGTGTGTCTCCCCGATCCCGACGCCTTCGAGACCGCCGCCGACAAGACGGCGACGATGGCGCTGGCCAAACGGGTCGGGATCGGCGTTCCGGCCGACTACTCGAGTCTCGTCGAGACGCTCGACGCCGAGGGACGGGAGCGGGGCGCGCTCGAGACCCTCGAGTTCCCGCTGTTTTGCAAAGCGCGTCGGGAGGCCGGTGGCGGCCACGAGACGACCGCCCGCGTCGTCGATCCCGCGCGGTTCTGGAATGTTTACGATCGACTCCAGAACGTATCCCCGACTGGCGAGGTCCTCGTCCAAGAGTCGATCGACGGCTCGAGTGTGACCTACGGCTGCGGACTGTTCTGTCGAAACGGAGAGATCGAACTGCGGATGGCTCACGAGGAGCTGCGCTCGGTCCCCCGCCGCGGTGGGAGCGGCACGCACCTCCGGCTGCGTCAGGACCCCGATCTCGAGACCGCGGCGAGCGACCTGCTCCGAGCGCTCGAGTGGGACGGCGTCGCCCTCGTCGAGTGCAAGCGCCGCGCGGACGGCGAACTCGTCCTCATGGAGATCAACCCGAAGTTCTGGGCGTCCTACGCGCTGGCCAGCGGCCACGGCTACCGGTTCGCCTCGCGGCTGGTCGCGACGACGCTGGGGCTCGAGGACCGACTGCCCGATCGTCCGCCCGAGGCGACCGGAGAGATGACGTTCCCGCTGCGGGAGCTGTACTACTACGCGCGAAACCGGGAGGAGGAGCGACTGCTCGAGTGCGTGCGCGCGGTCGCGAGGCCGGGAGTTCGCTGGAACGTCGATCGCTCGGACCTCCGGGCGTGGCTGACGCCACCGAGCGCAATCCTCGAGCGACTCCCGGCCGGGTACACCGACGCAAATCTATCCGGCGACCGCGAGGCGGTCGCGTTTACGCGTCGCTAGGCTCGTCGGAGTAGTCGTCGGGATCGACCTCGTCGCCGCCGACCCACACCTCGTCGGGCGGGGGATCGGCCTCGAGGGCGACGACCTCGCCGTCGAAGAGGTAGCCGTCGACGGTCTCGGGTTCGGCCGTCGCCTCGGCCGTCGCGTACCCGCTCTCGGACTCCTCGGCGGGCGTGATCTCGACGGTCGCGTTGTAGGTCGCCTGGTGGCCGTCCGCATTGCTCCAGTCGGTGTGGACGACGTGGCCGTCGACGTGGAGGCGATACGCCGCCCGCTCGTCGCCGTTGGCGTAGGTCACTCGACCGTCGTAGGCGTCCATGTTCGCGGGATCCTCGAAGTACGGATGCTGATCGTACGGCGGGATCTCCGGGATTCCTTCGGCGAGCAGTTCGTGACCGTCGTAGTGGACCGAGAGATCCGTCGGCGCCGTCTCGCCGCCCCCGTAGCGTACTAACGGCCCAGCGTACTCGACGGCCTGCTCCTCGATCGTCGTCCAGCGGAAATCGGTCCGTTCGTAGGCGAGGGCGCCGTCGATCCAGCAGCGGACCTCGCCGTCGTGAACCGCCTCGCCGTCCTCGATCGAGTTCATCGCGACCTCGGTCTCGAGCGCAAACCACTCGCCGGTCGGCACCTGCGCGTCCGTCAGTTCGAACTCGCCGCTCACCCACAACTGATCCATGTGGTAGGTGTACGCCGCCAGTTTGTACTCGTCGCTCGACCGACTTTCCCGGTTCGTGATCGCCAGCATGCTCGACCAGCCGTCGGTCCCGGATGGGGTGCCACGACTGCCCGATCCCTGCGTTCCTGCCTCCGTATTCAGCCCGAGACACCAGAACCGACAAACGTCGCCCGCCTCCATCGTCCAGTTCTCGCTCAGCCGGACCATCGCTCGCTGGCGGACGTCGAGCGGCTGGCCGTATCCGTTCGCCGGGAACCAGAAGGCAGCGTTGCTACCGTTGTTTTCGCCCCGCGGAATGTCACACTGCAGCGCCGTCTGGCCCTCGAAGACGTGATTGTCGACGAACGAGAACACGGTCGGGTCCCCGGACCAGACCCGGTAGACGTCGGTCGGCTCCTCGAGTTCGTCGTAGTCGATCTGGACGACGTCGGCCCCCGTCTCGTCCTCGTCGACGTGATCGGCGAGCGAGTCCTCGAATCCTGCTGGCTCCTCCTCGGTCTCTTCGACCGCCGCGTCCTCGGGCGGCTCGTCGTCCTCGTCCGGCTCGTCGGAGTCTTCCGTCTCGGCCGGACATCCCGCTACGAGTACCGCTGCGGCAACGGCTCCGCTCGTCTTCAGAACGGTTCGCCGATCCATCACCACCGTATACGCTCGGCACGTCCTATAGCGTTCATACCGTCGTGCCGAGGAAGCGCGATGTTGTCCAGGGACGGTCGCGGTAATCTCGATCTACCTCGGCTTTACGGCCGCCTCGGAAGGTATCGAGGCCGGATTTGGCATAAACCACGGCGATCGATCGTCGCTCGCGGCCGGAGTTCCGAAAACCGATCATACCGGCTGAACGTGCTGTAACGTTTTTCGCGGTGGCTCGCATAGCGGACCCTCGACCATGCAGGACCGCCCGACGACGACACTCAAGTCGGTACCCGCCTGCAATCGTCGAGCCGACCGGCCGAGTCGTGCCGTTCGGGGCGACCAAACAGAGGGGGGGTACCCGTGAGCGTTTCCGGCCTCGAGCCGTCTCGACTGCTCGCGGTCGCGCTCGTCGGAGCGGCCGTGGTGGGTGTCGCCGTGCCGTTGGTCCTCGGCCTTCCCAACCTGTCGATTCTGGGTCTGTACGTCGCTGTCCCGATGATCGCAGCGCCGCTCGTCGCTCGCGGCGTCCGTACCGGCACCGAGACCGGCGGCTGGTCGGCGCCCGTCCGGATCGACTGGCGACTCCCGTCGACGCTCTTTCACCTCGCGGTGGGCGCGCTCGTGGTGGTACTGGTCGCCACCGACGTCCGGCCTTACGCGTTCTACGCGGGCGTCACTGTCCTCTATCTCCTCGCTTTTCTCCTGATCGCGACGACGCCCCAGGGTCGGGCCAGTCGCGCGATCGCGCTCTATCATCTGGCGGCCACCGTCCTGCTCGTGATCTACAGTGTCACGCTGAACTACGGGTTCTTCGTCGGTCACACTGACCTCACGGCGCATATCTCGATGACGACCGCCATCGTCGAAACGGGTCGAACGTCGATGCTCCTGCCGGGCTACGAGGCGTTCCAGCTGTGGCACGTCTACGCCGCGTTTGCCTCGCTGGTCTTCGGCAACTGGATCGCGCCCCACACCGCGATGTACCTCCTCTCGGGCGGCGTCTTCGCCGCGGGCGTCGGACTCACGTTCGGCCTCGCCCGACGGCTCTACCCGGACGAGAAGTACGCCCTCCTCGCCAGTCTGGTGGCGATCTCCTTCCCGCTGTACCTCTTCTACGGGATGTACTCGATCCCTCGCAGCGTCGCGTCGATCTTCTTCCTCGCGCTGTTGCTCGCGCTCGTGAGCCGTCCGACGCCGGGCGTGCGGCTCCTGACCGTCGGCCTCGTCGCGGCTATCGTCGTCATCCATCCCGTGACGATCCCGTTCGTACTCGCGATCCTCGTCCTCGTTGCGCTTGCAGAGCGCGTCCTCACCCGGGCCGAACCGATCGTCGACGCCTACGTATTCGCCGTCTCGTTCCTGTTCATGAGTCTCTATTGGCTGTACGCCGCGGAGTTCCTCGTCGTGCGACTCGTCGGAACGATCTACGCGGTCCTGTTCGAGCCGACGGAGTCGGCAGTCCCGGAAGGCGTGATCGCGAGCCCATGGACGGAGGTCGCGAACTACGTTCCCTACGGGTTCGCCCTCTTCTTCCTGCTTCTGGGCGTTCTGTTCCTGTTACAGCGGCGCCGGACACCCGGGACCGCCGATACGGACGGAGCAGTCGTCGCCGATGGGGGCGAAGATCCCGGTGCCGACACCGGCCGGTTCCACCCCCGTCGCACGGCAACCGTCGGAATCGTGGCAGTGGCACTCGTTCCGCTGGTCTTTCCCGGCCCGTTGCTCCTGTTCGACGCGCTCGCCGGCGTGAACGTCGATCGATTCGGTCACTACGGCTTCATGTTCGTCGCGCTGGCCGGCGGCTACGGCCTGTACGAACTCGTCCGCCGCGGCGGACTGGCGACGCTGCTCGCGCTCCTGTTGATCCTGTCGCTGTTTAGCTTCACCGCGGTCTCGAACGACTTCACCGCCTCCGACAACCCGGTCGTCGAACGGCCGTTCTACACGTTCTACCTCGCCGACGACGAGCGCCAGTCGTTCGCGGCGATCGACGACGGCTACCGTGGCGAGGTCGGCACCGACCGGATCAGCTGTCGGTATATGGGCGAGATACACGGCTCGACCTGTTCGGTGATCGACGTCGGGGCCGGCGACGCCATGTTCGACGACTACGACGCCGTCCTCCTCCGGGAAGGCGAACTCGAGGACCGGCCGCTCCAGTTCTCGGCGTACGTCGACGAGGCGGACCTCCCGCGCGAGGGACTCGAGGACCGCGATCGCGTCTACGACTCGAGTTCGGTGGCGCTGCACGCGTAGCCTCGCGGTCCTCTTCCCCTTCGTTCGGCCGTTTTTAATCGTGAACTCGGCTTCTCGCCGGACGCCTCGAAGAGCGGTTGCCTCGTGGATTCTCGCCAGCGTCGGGATCGGCCTCTTCTCGCTGATCGTCGGCTGCACCGCACTCGGCCGCCCGCGCTGACGCGCTCGTTCGTCTCCAGAACCGGCGCGCCCTCCTTTCGCTCGAGAGATCGGCCTTCGAGGACGCGTTATCCGACGACGAGGGCCCGATACTATCGCTCGGGAGGACGTCCTGTTCGAGACGCCCCTCGAACCCACCGACTACGTCGAGCAAGGATAGGGCAGCGTGGGATCCAACGAACGGGTGGACGATCGCTGTCCGGACCATCTCGAACGAGCTATCGCGACGGCGATCACGGCTCGTGGGGGTTCCGGTCGCACTCGACGACTGCGTGACGAGCGGGTCGGGAACGGTTCGGAACCCCGGTAATTTCGTGTTAGCACGCCCTCGAGTTCGAAACCGACTGCTAGATTTACCCGATTGCCCGTGATCGGTGGTCGTCGATGCCAACGCCGCGGCGCCGTCGGTACCTCCGTCTGCAACTCGCCTGGCTGCTCGGAGCGTTGCTCGTCCTCGTCGCGCTGGGGGTGTTCTCTGCCGGTGCGTACGTGCTGCTCGCCGTCCTCGGATTCGTCGTCGTCGACGAGGTGCTGGCGTCTCCAGACGCCGAGCCGCGCTGGCGGGGACGGACCCGCAAGCTCGCCGCGGTCGGTCTCCTCGGTGCCGCAGTCGTCGTCGCGGTCCGCACGATCCAACTGGTCGCGCCGGGGGTGATCCCGTGAGCGCGGACGGTGATAGCGATCGCGCGCGATTCGGGCTCGTCGTCTTCGGGGTCGTCGTCCTCGTCGCGCTGGCCTGGGCCGGCGCGACCACGAGTGCCGCGTACGATCCGTACAACCCCGGTGATGACGGGACGAGCGAACTCCGCCAGCAGGTCGAGTCCGACCCCGCCGTCGAGTACACGAGCGCGGACGGATACGACGCGCTCGAGCCCGAGGGTACCGTCGCCATCACCGTCCCGTCGGCGGCCGACGAAGCGGACGCTGCGACCGCGGCGGCGTTCGTCCGGGACGGCGGCACGCTCGTCGTGACCGACGAGTCACCCGAGGCGAACGCCTTCCTCGAGGCCGTCGGCGCGGAGGCCCGACTCGACGGCGAGGTACTCCGTGACGAGCGCGACTACTACCGCGGACCGACGATGCCCGTCGCGACGGGCGTCGAAGACCACGCGCTGACCGCGGACGTAGACCGGCTAGGATTCTCCCACGCAACGGCGATCGAACCGTACGGCGCGACGGTGCTCGCGACGACGAGCGATGCTACCTACCTCGTCGACGGCCCCGATGCGACGCCCGGGGAAGACGCCACGCCGTCGGCCTACCCCGTCGCGACGGTCGAGGACGTCGGTGACGGTACCGTCGTCCTCGTGGGCGACTCGGCGTTCGCGACCAACGAACTGCTCGAGAACGAGGACAACGTGCGGTTCCTCGCGAACGGGTACGCCGAGGCCGACCGTGTCGCCGTCGTCTCCTCGGCGGCCGACGAGCCGCCGCTTGCGGCGCTTCACTCGGCGGTGATCGACCGCCTGACTTCCGTGCTGTGAGAGCCGGTGGATCGACGCGTCGTCTCCGCTGAGTTATCGGATCAAGTTACCGTTTCCCCCAGGGTCGGAACACGAGCGCCACGGCTCGAGGTGGGTAACCCGATCGTGTTCGGCGGACGCTCCAAAGCTATTTCTTCGAGCGCGGCGGTGGGAGAACGGTACGCGACGAGGTCTCGTAGATGTCCCTCGAAGTAGAACACATCGACACCATCGACGCGGTGAACCGAAACCAGTGGAACAACGTCGTCGAACAGTCCGGGCTGGGATGCGTCTTCCATCGGTACGAGTGGCTCCGGGCGGTCGAGGAAGGGTTGGGTCGCGAGCCGCGACACGTGCTCGTCTCGAAGAAGGGAAACCCGATCGCTGCCCTTCCGAACTTCGTCACCGCACTCGGACCGGTCGCCCAGCTGAAGTCGATCGAGCCGGGGTACGGTGGGCCGATCGCGATGACCGACGAGGAGCGCTCGCTGGAACTCCTGCTCGACGGCGTCGCGGATCGCTGCGACGGACGCATCCTGTTCAACCAACTGCGGACCTACGATCAGGGGTACGTCCGCTACCACAACGCGCTTCGGGAGCGCGGCTACGACGTCGCCGTCCGTTCGTGTCGGTTCGCGCTCGATCTCACCCGCGGCTGGGACGCGATCCTCGAGGGAATGCACAGCGAGCGCAGACGCGGCATCAGGCGCGGGCGGGAAACCGACTTCGAGGTCGTCGAGGAGCCGGTGACGGCCGCGGTGCTGTCGACGTTTTACGACGACTACGCGAGGGTGATGGACCGCGTCGGGATGGAGGCGTTCCCGTACTCGTTTCTGGCCGAACTCGAGCGACTCGAGGACCGGATCACGATCTTCTCGCTCAGGGTCGACGGCTCGAGGCGGGGAATGTACCTCTACATTTCCGACGACGAGCAGGCGACGTTCCAGCACCTCTACACGGCCGTCACCGAGGATCACTTCGAGTACCACGCGCCGGAACTGCTCCACGAGCACGCGATCATGTGGGCGATCGACCGGGAGTACGAGACCTACGAACTCCGCGGCTCGACGCCCGACTTCCGGAACGGCGTGTTCAGCTTCAAGGAGTACTTCGGCGCCCGGCCGATCCCGCTGTTGCTCTGGGAGCGGGGCCGTCCCGCGCCCGCGCTGCCGGCGCTGAACCTCGGCCGGACGGTCTGGCGACGGTTCCGGGCGTCGCGGGACGACGAGTGAACCGACGCCCGCGAACGGTTTCTCCAGAGCTATCGGAACGCGTGATAGACCCGACAGCGAACCGATCCACACCCGGATTAAGTGAGCCGCGAGCGTCGACTCGACCGAGCCCGCATGGCTGACTCGCTCTCGTCGGCGGTTCGATCCGTCGTCGCCTCGAAGCTCTTTGTCGTCCTCGCCGGCTTTCTCTTCACCCCGGCGCTGGTCCGGCTGCTCGGACCGACCGAGTACGGCCGGTACGCGCTCGTGCTCTCGATCTTCGGGATCGTCAACATCGTCGTCATCGGTGGCACCAGTGACGCGGTTCGGAAGTACATCTCCGAGCGATCGGACCCCGCGTGGCAGGCGGCCGTCTACGGCTACGTGTTTCGGCCGGCGCTCGGCCTCGGGCTGGCCGTCGGCGCCACCTTCTGGCTCGCCGCCTGGTCCGGACTCGCCGCGCGGGCGTTCGGCGACCCGTTCACGTCGCTGTTTTACCTCCTCGGGGTGTACGCCGTCGCCAGCCAGCTCGCATACCACAACCTGCGGACCCTGATGGGCCTCGAGCGCGAGTCGCGCTCGGAGCCGCTGAAGGTGCTCGAGAAGACGCTGTTCGTCACGGTCGCGCTGGGACTTGTCTACGCGGGGTTCGGCGTCGAAGGGGTCCTCCTCGGCCACATCCTCGCCAGTTTGGCAGCGTTCGTGCTCGCGCTGGTCTTCATCGCCCAGTCGCTCCCGCTTCGCTCGCTTTTCTCGCCCCCGAGCGTCGACCTCCCCAAACGCGGGATCGTCGGATATCTCGGAAGCACGATCCTCTTCTTTCTGTTCCTGAACTCGTTGTACCACGTCGACGTGATCTTGCTGCAGTACTGGTGGACCGACGAGACCGTCGGCTACTACAAGGGGGCACTCTCGATTGCCGAGTTCCTCTGGCTCGCACCGACGGCGGTCCAGCTCGTGCTCCTCCAGCGCATCTCGAACCTCTGGGCCAGCGACGACCTCGAGGCCATCCAGCAGCAGGCCCGACGAGCGACACGGTACGTCTTCCTGTTCACGACGTTGCTCGCGGTAGGCGTCGCCGCGCTCGCCGCCGACTTCGTCCCGCTGTATCTCGGAACCGCGTTCGAGCCGTCGGTCACGCCGCTGCTGTTGCTACTTCCGGGCGTGCTCGGATTCGCGGTCGCCCGGCCGACGCTGGCGATCAACCAGGGTCGGCGGTCCCTGCGGCCCCTGCTGGCCGCGACGGGCGCGTGTTCGCTCGTCAATCTCGCGCTGAACCTGGTCCTGATCCCGCCGTACGGGATGGTCGGCGCGGCGGTCGCGACCTCGATCGGATACGGCAGCCTCGTCGCCTTCCAGTCGCTGGCCGCCCGCTACCTGGGCTACCGGCCCCTCGAGGGGCTGCGCTGGCGGCGGATCCTCCTCTCGAGCGTCGCGACCGCCGCCGTGATCGTCCCAGTGGCGGCGGTGCTGCCCGCCTTGCTGGCCCTCGTCGTCGTGCCGCCACTCGGCGCGGCGGTGTACGCGACGTTGGTGATCGTGACCGGCGCACTGACCGGCGAGGAACTCGCCGACCTCATGGACGGGAGCGGCGTCGTGCCGGTCCGACTCGAGCGCCGACTGCTCGTCGTCGTCGATCGACTCCCGAAAGTCAACGAGTAATGGACGGAAGACAGAACGCCCGGCAAAACAACACCCAGCGGCGTTTCGCCGGGCGATCGTCGTACTCTTCGTTCCGCTGCTCGGTCTCGTGCTGTCCTTATCTTTCGGCTGGGACGGAACGTAAGTCGCCGCGGCGCACTCCCTCGAGCAGCGCCCGCGCGGCGAACCGAACCGTGCGCCCGTTCTCGGTTACCCGGTTCAGGAAGTATCGCTTCCAGCGGGTGCCGTAGGGGACGTACTGCCAGACGTCGTACTCCTTGGCCAGTTCGACCTGCGCGTCCGGCCGCACCCCCATCAGCATCTGGATCTCGAACGGCGTCCCGTAGCGCTCGTGCAGCGAAATCGCGTGCTCGACCATTGCGGGGTCGTGGGTGGCGACCGCGACGCCGTCGTCGAAGCGTTCGAAGGCGGCCTCGAGCAGGTCGCGGTAGGCGCGGTCCATCCGATCACGGTCGCGGTAGGCGACCGCCCGCGGTTCGTCGTAGGCCCCTCCCTTGACGAGTCGGACCTTTCCCGGGAGGTCCGCGAGCCGATCGAGATCCTCGCGGCTCCGTTTCAGGTTCGCCTGGAGACAGACTCCGATCCCCTCGCCGTACTCGGGGGCGAGCGCCTCGAACGCCGCGAGCGTCGCGTCGGTCGACGCGTGTGCTTCCATGTCCAGCCAGACGACGACGTCGCGTGGCGCCGCCGCCTCGAGGACCTCCCGCAGCGAGTCCCGAAACACGTCCGCGCCGAGGTCCAGCCCGAGCTGGGACGGTTTGACGGAGACGCCGCCCTCGAGTCCCGTGTTGCCGACGTCCTCGACCAGCAGCCGGTAGGCCCGCGCGTCGTCGCGAACCCGCCGACGATCGCGGTGGTGTGTCCCCAGTCGGTTGAGCATCCCGTTGATATCCAGCTCGTTGAGGCGTCTGACGTGCTCGAGCGCCTCGGCCGACGTCTCCCCGGCGACGAACTGCCTCGCAACGGGCGGGAGCATACCCCAATACACGCGGGCGATTCCCTTAATCCACGGGTGATCAGCCGTGGCGGAGTTCGACCAGCCGCGTGACGTTCAGGAGGTCGAACAGGTGACAGGCGACGAGCCAGGTCCCGACGCCGATCGCGATCCCGCCGACCATCGCGACGGCGCCGCTCAGGTACGCCGTGAACGCGACGACGACGAGGCTCATTAAGAGTGCGATCGCCGAGATCAGGACGAAGCAGTTTCCGATCCGTCGCAGATCGAACGCGAGTTCGGTGTACATGATCCCCAGCGAGAGCAGCGAGTAACAGCCGGTCGTGATCACCGTCGCGTACGCGGCGCCCACGACGCCGAACGTCGGAATGAACAGGACGTTCAGAACGATGTTCGAGGCCGACGTGACCGCGTTGACGATCGCTCTGGCGCGCGCCCGACCGAGGTAGTCCAGGCCCGGCCCGGTGATCTTGAGCAGCGCGTCGAAGAAGACGAACAGCGCGAGCACCTGCACGACGACGACGGCCCCCGTATAGTCGGCCCCGAAAACGACCGGGATCGCCGTCTCGGCGATGACGATGATTCCCGCACAGGCCGGCACGTACAACACGAGCGTCTTCGAGAGGCTCTCCTCGAAGACGGCGGTCGCGTGCTCGACGCTCCCGCTCGACTTCTCCGACCCGTAGGTCGGCGACAGTGCGAACCCGATCGACGCCGCCGGCGTTCGCACGAACTCGGCGATACGGAGGCCGAGCGCGTAAAACGCGACACCGATCGGGGTGGTGAAGTACGCTATCAGGAGGACGTCCGCCTCGTTGTCGACGACGTTCGACAGTCGCGTCGCGCTCAGCGGGAGGTTGTACCGAAGTACCTTCCGGCGGATCGACGCGCGTTCGGTGAGGACGGCGGAGCCGAGATCGCCGGTGTGCGAAACCGCGACGAAGCCGGCGAGGGCGGCGACGGCGTAGGCGGCCGCGTAGCCGAACACTGCGGTCAGCGGCGTCGGCCGGTACAGGACGAGGCCGGCGACGAGCGCGAGCGTCGCGACCCCCTCGAACGCGTGCAGCGCTGCGCTCCGTCCGATCGCCTCGTACCCTTGGAGGATGTGGCGGTTGTACCGGTGGAGCGAGTACCAGAATACGACGCCCGCCCCGGCGACGAGGAGCGTCGAGAGCGCCGGCTCCGCGAGCACCGCCGCGATCCGGTCGGCCGTTGCGGCCAGTCCGACGGCAACGACCGTGGCGGCCGCGAGCACCAGCCGCCGGGATTCGACGACGACCGTCGCTGCGGCGTCCGGTCGTTCGGCTTTGAACTCGGCGACGTACTTCGCCGCCGACCAGTGCAGGCCGGACTCGCTCAGGAACCTCGAGACGGTAAAGACCGAGATCGCGAGTGCGAGCAGGCCGTAGCCGTCGGGACCGAGCAATCGCGTCAGCAGTATCAGGAGAAGCCCCGAGGTGATGACGTGGACGAGCCGCCCCCCGAACTCGGACGTGACTCTCGAGAGCAACGCGCTAGTCATCGACGTTCGACCCCTGCTCGCGTACCGTGTCGCGAACGTGCGAGGTATCCCAATCCGGGGGAGACCATAGCTGTTGGGCTCCGTTCGGCGGGAAACCGCGGGATACCGCGCTCCCACGACTCACGACAGCCGCCGGCGCACGTTTCGCAGCACCGTCCGCACGGCGAACCCGGGTCGTCGCCGCCGATCCATCGAGTAGTAGGGTCCCACCGCCTCCGGCACCGTCGGTTCGAACGCTGGATCGCGGACGTTTCGAATCCCCTCGGCCAGGAGGTCGAGCTGGCGCTCGTGGATACGGTCGTAGACGTCCCACAGGGTGTCGCCGTCGTCGACGGCGACCGTCGCCTCGGCGACGATCTCGCCGCCGTCGATCTCCTCGGTCAGCCGCTGGAGCGTAACGCCGACCGTCTCCCGACCGTCCAGAAAGGCCATTGGCGTCCCGAGCCCGCGGTACCGGCGGACGTCCGCCGGGTGAAAGCTGAGCACCCCGTGGTCGGGCGCCTCGAGGACGCCGCCCCGGAGCAGGCCGAACCCGTACCTAACGACGATGTCGCAGCGCTCGGCGATCTCGCGGACGGTTTCGGACGGCAACTCGCGCCAGTTCCCGTCGATCCGCGGTGAGACGTGGCGGATCTCCGCGCTCGCAAGGCAGTCGACATCCGTCACCGCTCGTCGCTCGGAGAGTGGATGCTCGGCGCCGAAGCGCCTGGCGAGTTCGCGCTCCCCGACGACCAGCGTCCAGGCCCGTTCCCGCTCGAGGGTCAGCCGGAGGAGGTCGAGGGCGTTGCGACCGGATTCGAGCCTTCCGTTCACCGCGGCCGCGAGCGCATCCGGGTCGGCGTCCGATTCGGCCGGCTCGTCGACAACCACGAGCGAAACCGCGACGTCGGTGTCGGCGGTCGCCCGCTCGAGCGATCGAGCCTGCCACTCGCGGAGGTACGGTGCCGCCAGCACTCCAACGCGGAACCCATCGGATCGAGTCATCGAACTACTCTCGAATCCGTCTCCGGCCGATCGTATAGTTCGCTGGTACGCCGATCCGGACTGTCATCGTCCGGAACCAGTGGCCGGGACGGGTGATACTACTATGTAGGTCGGGACGGTGTGATACCGGTGGATGGCCGGAGAGACGATGACAGACAGCGTACTTCTGATCGGAATCGACGCCGGCGACTTCCGCACGATCGATCCCCTGATCGAGGACGGGACGATGCCGACCATCGCCGCGCTGCTCGAGAACGGCTACCACGCGACGCTCGAGAGTTCGCTCCCCCCGTGGACGCCGGCGGCGTGGACGTCGCTGACCAGCGGGAAGAATCCGGGGAAACACGGCGTGTTCGATTTCGAGACGCCTGACGGGGAGCGGCTGGTCGACGCACGCGACGTCCGGACGCGCCGGATCTGGGACTACCTTTCCGAAGCGGGACGTCGATCGATCGTCGTGAACGTTCCGGTGACCGACCCCGCTCCGACGATCGACGGCGTCGTGGTCCCCGGCTTCCTGGGTCGGGAAGTCGACCGCGCGAAGGCCCACCCCGACGGGATCCTCGAGGAACTCCGGGAGGCGATCGGCGAGTATCGCGTCTACGCCGACGACTCGCTCGAGGGCGAGGCCCTGTGTGAGGAGTACGTCCGAACGATGCGTACCCGGCGGGACGCGATCGAGTACCTCTGTGACAGCTACGAGTGGGAGTTCGCGATGGTCGAGTTCCAGGCGACCGACCTCGTCTTTCACGATCTTCCCGAGCCGCGTCACGTTCGACACGTCTACCGCGAACTCGACGCGTTCGTCGAGAGCGTAATCGACGTCGCCGACGCGGACGTGACGCTGCTCGCGTCGGATCACGGGATGGGGCCTACGGGCGAGTGGGACGTCCGGCTCAATGCCTGGCTGAAACGCCGCGGATACCTCGAGACCGCCGTCGACGGGCGGGAACACGGCTGGACCAAGCCCGGAACCGAAACCGACCGCACGGGGGGAGGCGGACGTACCGCGCGCCTGACGCGAACGTTGTCGCGGCTCGGCCTGACCCCACAGCGGATCGAGTCGGGTCTGGCGGCCGTCGGCGCCGACACGCTGGCGAAACGAGCGCTGCCGGAAGCGGTGCTCGAGCGGGTCGTCGCGGGGGGCGAGAAGATCGATCCGGAGGCCTCCGCGGCGTACTTTCCCTCCAGTTCGGGACTGGGAATCTACTGCGACGCGGCGATTCGGCGGGATCTCGTCGACGAACTCCGGACGCTGACGGCACCAGACGGCGATCCGGTCTTCGAGCGAGTCGAACCGTCCGAGCAGGTGTTCGACGGCCCGTACGCGACCGACGGGCCGGATATCGTCGTCGTGCCCAACCGGTTCGACTACTTCCTCAGCGCGGCCGTCTCCGCGTCGGTATTCGACCGATCGCGGTACGCGTTCAATCACAAGCGCGAGGGGATCCTGATCGGGTCGGGTCCGGCCGTCGAGACGGCGACGACCCGCGAATCGCGGTCGATTTACGACGTGGCGCCGACGGTGCTCGGACTGCTGGACGTTCCCCGGGACGCGGCGTTCGACGGCGAGCCGGTTCCGGAACTCGCGGACGGAACACCCCTGAAAGCGTACGACGACCGAGACGCCGACGAGATCGGTTCCGACGGCGAGCGGAGGGAGGTCCGGTCTCGGCTCGAGGACCTGGGGTACTTCGACTGAGTGCCCGCTATCTGAGCCGCCGGTAACACGCCGAGGCCAGCCGCATGAGCGGCGTCCCCCGCTCGAGTTCGTAGTAGGAGCGCAGCCGCGGGTTGAACTTGGCTTTGTACTCACAGATGCGCGGAACGTTCGCCCCCTGCAGATCGTAGCGCGAAAGGCGCCTCGCCTTGGCGTCGCGGATAACCCGCCAGTGAAGGTGATCGTTACACGAAACGTCGGCATCGGGTTTCCCACCGCCCTCGGAGAAGTAGACCGTGTTCTCGTCCTCGAGGGTGATCAGCCCCGCGGTCGGTTCGTCGTCGATCCTGCCGACGTACGTCCGGACCGTCCGGGGTGGCGTCGCCTCGCGCAAGTCGAGCAGGAACTCGAGCGGGACGGTGTAGCGCTTCCCCTGTGTCTCGTACCGGGAGCGGATCTGGTCGTGAATGAAGCGAATCTCCTCCGCGCTCCCGTTCGTGATCTCGAGGTCGGCGTCGTTCGATTCGATGTTCTTGCGCGGCGTCCGCGAGAACGAGCGTTTGATCGCGTCCGGATCCGGCGTCAGATCGATGGTGTACGTGTACCGCGGCGTGGCCGTGTACGACGCCCACTCGAACGGGCGGACGTCCTCGTATCCCGGCGTCGTACAGACGCGCACGTACCGGGGGGCGAACGCGTCGTCGATCCACTCGAGGCAGGCGTCGATGAACCGCCGGTTTCGCCGTTCGCGTTTGCGCTGTTTCAACCCGTTCTGATCGAACAGGACGGGACCCTGGAAGGGGACGCCCAGCCGCGGCGGTGGCGAAAACGCGGCTGTGACCCCGGCTTTCGCCAGTTCGAACACCGGAAACACGCCGATCGGCTCCCGGCCTTTGTACCCGACGAGTCGGTGGACGGTCCCCGCCGAGTGGTCCGCGAGAACGTTCAGAACCGACGATCGGTGGAAGACGGACGCGGCGGTCATCCGATCGAGCAGTTCGTTCCACTCGTCCCCGTCCGCACACCGTTCGACGCTGAAACTCACGGTTTACCCCGTCCGACGCATCGAGCGAACCGATCGGTACGGCGTCGCGGACCGTCCTGCCACCGTTCGGATACCCCCCGGCCGAGGCGGTCCGGACCCTGTCCGAGCGCTGCTCAGCTTCTGCTTCTGTCGCCCCATGCCGGTTGCAGTCGGTAGATCGGCGCATAAGTGTGTAGATCGTTTTGAGAAGTAAGTGACACATCGGCAACTGGTCACCGAACGAGCTGGCCGAACGCGACGATCGACCCAGGCGGGATTCGGCCGGGAGAGACGGCGTTTCGCGGGCGGTTTCCAAACGTTACGTCTTGGTAAAACGGCTGCTTTCTCGCTCGACTCCGCTCACTCGACGCCGTCTTCGATGGCCGCGTTTCCCGTCCAGCGGCAGGTCACGAGCCACTGCCCGCGGTCCGTCTCCGGACTGACCGCGACGTCGACGGGGCGCTCGAGGCCGGCGGCGAGCCCGACCGCCAGCGTCGAGACGACCGGATGATCGAACTGGTCGACGGGACCGAAGACGTCGTCCGCGACCGCGACGTCGACGCGTCCGGCTTCGGCGTCGACGGCCGGTTCGGCGCGACCGACGAGTTCGAATCGGTCCACGAGCGCGGCGGTCAGCCGCTCGGCGAGCGGCTCGGGCCGGTTCGGGAGGCCGTCCTCGAGCTCCCGAACGAACGACGCGCCGGTCGGCTCGAGAAACAGGCCGGGGCCGTCCGAACCTTCCGCGAGTGTCTCCGCCGCGTCGAACCCGGCCGGAACGAACAGTCGAACGCCGTCCGCATCCGTCTCCTGGGTCGGAACGTAGCAGCCGTCGGCCGGCTCCCCTAGCTCGGCCGCGAGCCGGGAGACGTTCGTCGCGCACGTCTCGTACACCCGCCGGCCGTCCCGAGCCTCGATCACGCGTTCGGGCGCCAGCGCGTACGTGAGCACCGCGGCGAACCCGCCGACGCCCGCAAGCGCGAACAGGACCTGCTGCCCGCTCGTGAGGGCAAGACCACCGACGAAGCTGATCACGCCGAGCAGGGCAAACCCCAGCGCCGTGTTTCGATCCCTGATCCGTCGAACGCGATCCCGGTCGCGTTCGACACCGCCCGCCCGGTCGAGCCGCGACTCGAGGTCGTCGGTCGAGAGCAGGTCTTCCGAGACCTCTCTGGGGATCGTCGAGGCTCCGTCGTCGTCGACGTCGGTCGTCATAGCCACCTCGGCGGACGAGTTCCGACGGCAGTGCTACCCCACGGAATGCGAACGAACCCAACGAGCGTCGAAGCGAGATTCACGAGAGACACCCGACGAACGTACGTCGAAGGGGTGTTTGAAACTGTGGGCTCGAAACGTCGTATTTCCGCCGCCGAGTCGCTATAACCGGAGATTTACCCAGCCGCGACTCTCATTGTTCGTCTCCGGTTTCGCATGCGTGTCGGCCGGCGTCCTCGGCCCGGCCGCCCGATTACTCACGTGGTCCAGACCGTTCGGAACGACGACAGACGGGTTTTATCCTTCGAGCGTGGAAGAAACGGGCGATGGGAGCGAACGGGCGAACCGACTCGAACCGTGGCTGGTGGCTCGATCTCGCCGTGGCGCTGCTGGTGACGGGGCTCGTCATCGTCGCGGCGGTCGCGCCGGAGCTTCGCGAGACGCCGGTTCGCGTCGTCTTCGGCCTCCCGTTTTTGCTGTTCGTTCCCGGATACGTCGCGGTCGCCGCGCTGTTTCCGGAACGGGAGCGATCGGGCCTCGACGGGATCGACCGGCTCTCGCTGTCGGTCGTCGCGAGCGTAATCGTGGTCGCCGTGACCGGGCTGGCGATGAGCGCCTCGCCGTGGGGAGTCGGGCTCGGACCGACGCTGGCGGCGGTGGCGCTCGTCACCGTGGCGCTGACGGCCGGCGCCGCGCGCCGCCGGCTGGCGGTTTCGCCCGCCGACAGGTTCCGCGTGCCCTACCGCGAGTGGGCGCGAACGGGCACAAGCGCGCTTCGACCGACCGGCGTCACCGACCTCGCGTTGACGCTATCGCTGGCCGTCGCGGTCGCGATCGCGGTCGGCGCGGTCGGGTTCGCGATCGCCGACCACCACGCAGGGTACGGACCTGACCTAGGCGAGGACGACGACGCCGCGGCGATCTCGCTGCTCGATTCCGACGGCGATCTACTGACGGACGGATCGGACGTGACCCTCGAGCAGGGATCGGCCGATTCCGTGTTCGTCGGCGTCGATAACTACGGGGACGAGCCGAAAAGTTACACCGTCCTCGCGCTCGAGCAGGAACTCGAGGACGGGGCCACTGAAGACGAGCGCGAACTCGAGCGGTTCGACGTAACCGTCAGCGACGGCGAAAGCGAGACGTTCGAACACGAGCTCGAACCGGCGACAGGAGACGATGTGCAGTTCGTCTGGTTGCTGTATCCGGATGCGGTGCCCGAGGAGCCGTCGATCGACTCCGCCGATGCATACGTTTCCCTGACGGTCGGTAGTGAGGAGGCTGACGGGTAGTTCCTCAGTCGTTAGAGCAGTATCGACGACCCGAAGAATAGATGGTTCTCTACCCGCTCAAGAGAGCACAGTCAGTTGTTCAAAGTCAATAGTATCGGGACTGAATACGGCGAATTCAGCACGATTCATCTCAGTAAAGGGAAGTATATGCAGTAAGAGGCGAGCCGCTCGAGCAGATAGCTTCGGTTGGGACGATCAGTGGTGATCTTGTTTGCCGTCCAGAACCGTTATCTGTAGGTGACATAGAAACACATACACTCGTAGTTCCGCTGGAAGCTCCTATGACCAAGTACGACGACCTCTTCGAGACGACAACGCCTAGCGAGAGTGTTTTCACCGATAAACGCGCGCTTGACCCGCTCGCTGAGCCTGAAGAGATTGTTGCTCGCGAAGGGCAGGAGCGCGAGCTTGCAACTATTCTCAATGGTATTCACGAGGGGTATCTTCCGACGACTGTCTCGATCTACGGACCCCCAGGGACTGGTAAGACGCTCACGACCCGGCGAGTCTGTCAGGAATTCGCTGCCCGGCACGACGATGTCGCTGCCGAATATATCAACCTGAAGGAGTGTCGATCGCTGTTCAGTGCGGCTAACGAAATCCTGTATGAGCTCACGGGTGAGAAGAAAGGCGCCTATGAGGGGATCGACGGTGTTTTCGAAGGTATCTGGACAGCATTCGAAGATTATCCGGAGTGGACGGTACTGTTGCTCGATGAGATCGACCATATCCAGCAGGATACGAACTACGATCCCAGCGACTTTTTCTACCGGTTACTACGCGGCGAAGGACGACTCCAACGCGATATCGAACTATCGGTGTTTCTCATAAGCAACGAACTCCTCGAGGTGGATCTGCGACTCGACAGTCGCGTCCAGAGTGCGATGAGCGGCGAGGAAGTGTTCTTCCCACCGTATGGTATCGAAACGCTGCGGAAAGTTCTCGCTCCCCGTCTCGAGCGAGCGTTCCGGGACAGCGCCCTTCCCGACTCCGTTCGAGACGTCGGTACCAAACAGGCGGCCCGGCGCTGGGGTGACGCACGGAAGGCACTGACGCTGTTTCGTCAGGCTGGCGAAACTGCGAACGAACGCGGGCTCGAGACGGTCACGGAGGAGTGTCTCGACGCAAATCTCGAGTCGACTGAACAGGCAGCCCTCGAAGAGAAGTTACTGAGCCTGCCGTTCAATCACTTTCTCGTCTTGACTGTCGTCGCTAGCGTGCGAGACGCTCAGGGCGACGTCGTCCAGCCGGTGACGACGAACCAAATCGCCGAACGCATCGACGACGATGCACTGGCCGAGGAGGTCAGCCTCGGCGAGCGCGCGATTCGCGAGGTGCTTACCGACCTCGAGACGATGGCTCTCGTGGAGACGTGGATCGACTCCCGAGGTCGCGACGGTCGGGTGAAGCAAGTCGAGACGACGTTCGATCCACAGTGGATTCGAGACGCGATCATGCCCTATCTCGAGACGACCGATCAGATCTCTCCTGACGAGCTATTTGCATCGCCGGAGTTCGAGTGACCTCACGGAGTAGCTCCCTGTTCGGAGGGAGGACCACTTCCACTCCGGTTTCCCACCCCTTTTCCGAGTGCCGCCGGTAGTTTCCACTGGAGATGTATAGAGAAGATTTCCGAGCAAGTACAATCTCGTCTTCGAATGCGGTTACCTCTCGTCTCACGAATATCACCTCTCGCAAACTCTCTCCAAGTGAACACCCGTGACTAACTCGAAAGCACCCAGCGAGGACGCCGACCGAAGTGATCGTGAGGAGATTCAGCAGATCCTCTCCCAGAACATCCAGTTTATTCACAATCATCTCGAGGAAATGGACCTGGACTCAACGGACGACCAAGAACTGGCGATCAAGTGGATGCGGACTCTCGGCACTCTTTCCGGGCAGTATCGACTGTTAATGAAAGATGCGGATATCGACGAGATGCAGGACGAACTCGAGCTACTGCAAGACGCCAGAAAGGTGAAATCCGATGAGTAATCGTACTGATCGGCAGTCAGTGACGACCGATTCGACGCCGCTCAACAGGAGGGTCGATAGATGACCAAGCGTCGAATCGAACGCGATCTCGAAGAGGTTCGTGAAGAGGTCCTCGAAGACCTGTCACCCGAAGACCGTCTCCAGCTATACTTGGAAGCGGCGGCCAAGGAGAAAGACGGGTGGATCGAGAGCCTTCTCGAGACGTGTCCCCGAAGGCGGTATCGCACGACAGATCTCGAGTTCAGCGAACGTCGCCAACTCGCATCGACGCTTCGTCTGAATACACTCTACAAGTTACATACGGCCTTGTTAGAGCTTCAGATGCTAAGGCAGCGCCAAGAGTTGACGTGGATCAATACGGATGGGGACGATGATCTCACCGAATCGGAACGTGAGCGGGCGGATGAGCGAGCCGAAGAGCTCCGATTCCAATATAGTGAACTGTATACGCTGTATCACTCCTACCGACAGTTCTCTGAAGAGGTGCTTGGTGTCGATCTCGAGACGTGGCTCGGAAGTCACCCGAACGGACAGCACGTTCTCGAGGTGATTACCAAGGAACTCGATAATTCCATCCAGCAGGAACTCGTCGAGGAGGATCTGAATCCGTCCGATGCGGAGCCCGAGGATGATGAGTGGGTTACGATCGACGAAATCGCTGACCTTCGATACGAGGAGTATATCAGTATGTGGTCAGATGTGATCGAGGAGCGGACCCCGTGATCGATAGCTGTTCGATCGGTGGGCCCATCGCGATCGTTCGGTTATCAACCGGATATTCTGCACCTGCGAGTGCTGCCGCGACGCGAATCCACGGCCCAACTTTTGGCTGATCGATTAGCTGGAATGGACCGGGCGGCCAGAACAGGGTTCCACCGACCGCATCATCGGGATTACCGTACCGGTCGGATGGTAACATCGTCTCGAGAACGGCGTCGGTAGCGTCAAGCAATGATTGCTTCTCCTCGACGATGGCTGGTGTGACTGGATCGCGTCGCTCTACTGGGTCCCGGAAGGACAGCACGAGCCGATACCCGTCATCGGTGTGGGTGACGAGATCGAGCGCCTTGAGAAGATCTCGGTACTTCCGAATCGACCGCGTCGAGACTCCCGCTCGATCGGCGATCTCCCGCTGGGACAGACGGTCGGTGGCTGTCAAGAGCGCATGGACAACGCGGCCGACTGTCGGCGGGAGATCGGGGAGGAGGCGATCGGGTTCGAGCGTTCCCAAAGCGTACCGCAGGTCGTCCGGCCGAACGTTACGCGTGCTGCTGTCCTCGCCGGCGAGCTGGTGGAGAGCGCGAGCGGCGGCGTACGGTGAACCACAGAGCGCGTGAAGGAGCGAGACGACTTCTCGAGTCGGTCGCAGATTCTTGGCCTGGAGGACCCAGGTCGCAGCTGCTGCAGAGGCGGTGCGATCGGCCGTCGAGAGCGGGACGTGGATAGCGAATTCGGGGGCGTCATCGACGACTTCTGCCGGTGTCTCGAGAGCGGTCTCGAGGTGTGGCCGGAGGCGGTGAACATCCGCACCGCGAACGACGATCGAGCCGATAAGCGTCCCGAGGGGCTCCGCCGCGTCGACGGTCGGTGAGGGTGCAGTGCGACGTTTCTCTTCGCGCGACTCGAACAGCTGTCGGTAGCAGGCAAAGGCACCGTATCTGGCCTGGATCGCCGCCGAAATACCAATCGAGGTCGCGAGGGCCTCCAGCGAGTTCTGGTCGAGGCCGGCTGGAACGCGGATTTCGCGGACGACGTCGATGCCGAGAGTATCGAACAGGTGGATGATGGACCCTGCGAGGCCGTGGGCCGAGCGAATGATCGAGCTCCGGAAGCGGTCGCGATCCTCGTACTCGCCAGCCGCGAGTTTCGCCGTCATCGACTCGAGGTCGGTCCCCCACCCGATGAGTGCCTCCCGCAGGGTTACGGGATCCTCGAGGACCTCATCCGAGAGCGCACCGATACAGCGAGCATCGCGAAGGAGTGCCGGCGGATCGTCCAGCGACTCGAGGCGGCTGTCAGTGAGGACGCGATCGAGCAATCGTGGCGACGTTAACGCCGTCGCGAGACTCACCACGTACTGGAGTGGCCCGCTCGCTCGAACGGCGACGACCGCGTCCTCGCGCTCAGCATCGAAACTCACGTACCGGACGTGTTCATTTCCGCCCGTCCGGTCCGCAAACGGGGCGTCAGTGAAGGTAATGCCGCCATCCTGGCTGCACCCAATCGCTCCGGCATGGGCCGGCCGATCGAGGTAGGTCGTTCGGTAGGGAGCGTGGGTACCGGTGTTACCGGGATTGTCCGCTTCCCCCTCGTCCCGTGGCCGCGTGGTTACACGGCACTGTTGGGAGGACGTTCCGGTGTCGTTCACGGCCGCCGTCAGTTGCTGTTGGCGGCCCCGTTGGCTGTCCAGTGCCTCGAGGACCTGCCGACCGGCTTCGAGGAGTTCGACGACTCGATCATCGGCGGGCCCGAACTCGGTCACGAGACCCAGCTCGGTGAGCGAATCGGACTCCGACACGAGAAGCTGGGAGATCCGACTCCGATCGACGTCGTGCATCGCACGCAACGCGTGCCGGGAGAGCGTTTCGGCTGGTTCGGCCGCGAGTTGCCGGAGGAGGTTCACTTTGCGGCCGTCCGGATCCAGTGTCTCGAGGGCCGCGTCGACACGATCGTCGACAGACGAATCGTAGGGTGTGTCTCGCCACTCGCTCACGCCGGGGAGGTCCTCGCGGTGGTGTTGGGCCAGCCAGTGGAGGGTGCGACCGCTGGCGACGACGCGGACATCGAACCCCATCGCGAGGACGGCGAGCAGTCGACAGACCGTTTCCCGTTTTCGTCGTGGTTCGCCTTCGAACGCGCGGTCGATAGTGACCACGATCGTCGGTGGCTGCTCGTCGGACACGTGTTCAGCGACGAAGTGGGCGGTTGCGAACAGGTCCTCGAGACTCGAGTGTCCCTGCCCGAGAGTCGGCACGAGATCGGCGGCGAGTCGCCAGGCTTCACGGCGGTCACCACGGGCGACGTTCAAGAATCGTGAGCGAAGCCAGTACGGAACGTCGTGGGTCTCGAGGGCGTCGTAGCACTCCGAGATCGTCCGTCCAGTGGCGAACCGGCGAACGGCACGAACGAACGCGTCGCGGATCGCCTGGTGCTCGAAGAGGCGCTCCCAGAGCGTCGAGACCGGCGCGTCGGTGACCTCAAGGGTGGCCAGCGCCGACAGTGGCGGCTGCTGTGTCATCGTCAGGCCCGCGTCGGTCACGGCGGGCCCACCTCGAGGACAGGCGAGTGGCGTGGTGACTGGCGACTGCAGTGTAGAGACATTCAGTTCGAGCGAGTTGAGAGGGCGATAGCCGAGCGCGGCGGTTCGCCGACCGGCTACCGGGTTACCGGTGTGTGGCAGGAGTCGCCGTGTTGGTGGGCTCGCTCACGTCCTGGAGCTCGGGCTCGAGGACGACCAGCCTGGTTTGCTGGGTGGCGAGGTCGGCCCGGGTGCCGAGCCGACACTGGGCGAGCAGTTCCGTACAGCCCAGCGTCGGCTGGGAAATGGTGTCGGGACTACAGGCCACACAGTAGGGCCGATGGATCGCCCAGCGGTCGGTGTCGGCCGGCCGGGATGCGAGGACGGTCACGCGGTCGCCTTCGTACAGTGTGGTCCCGCAGTGCTGGCACGCGGTAGTGCCCTGGAGTCCGATTGGGAACCCTTCGAGGAGTTGCTCGGCGGTGGTGGTGACCCTCATCGGTCGGCACCTCCGGGCAATAGGGTGATGGGATCGAGGCGAGCGCATGAAACGGGGTACGTAAGGAGGTCGGTGATCGGCGGCTGTGGGTGGGCGATCGGGAAGATCTCATCGTCGGAGTCGTACTCCGGGTGGATGTCCACGACGGTCGTGGACGTCTCCCCAACGATGTAGTCGTGGGCGGGGATTGGAGTGCGTTCAGCAACGAGCGGGGCTTGGGCTAGGTTTTCCAGGTCATGGACGTGGTCGCCGACAGAGAGAATTTGTCTGTCATTCGTTTGTGTGGAGGGCTGCTCGAGGTCGGTAGCGTCCGTCATTAGGCTTCCCCTCCCCCGATCGCGTCAGCGAGTGCGTCCGCGAGCCCTGTGTAGAGGTGTTGCGTCGGAAAGCCGCGGCGGGTCGTGACGTAGTTGATCCAGTCATCGATCGTTTGTTCGAGGGCCTCGAGGTCGTAGCGGTAGGTGCGCTCGGGACCATCGATAACGTGGACGGTCTCGTCGGTCGTCCGATAGACGTGGTGGGCGCCCTCGGTGTCGATGCCGACGAGAATGTAGTCTGGTCGGAGGTCAGTGCGACTGCGAGCCGAAACCGTTTCGGTCGTGCGTGTTGGAGTTGACATTGGTCTGTTGCTCCAGACCGAGGTCGGCTGTCCCTAGCAGCCGGCCAGGATTTTCCCGGCGTCCTCGGTCTCTACTCTATAGTATAACAGTGCATCACTTATAGTTTACTGTAGTCAATTACGTCGTAGTATACAAAAGTAAACCATTTGCATGAGTGAAGACAATAGTAAACTATGTCGATACAGAACCAGTCAGTGATGGGCTTAGATCGGAAGGAGATCGATGATAAAATCCTCAATGAATTACACGAAGGAAGAAATGTTCCGTCAAACTTAGCCGATGAATTCGGTGTTTCTCGTCAGTATATTCAACAACGCCTCAAGTTGTTAGAGGCTGCAAATTATGTTGAAAATATTGGACGTGGTGTTTACGAAATTATTAATGATCCCCGAGACGAGCGGGCTGTTGATGACACCCGTGCGGATGTAAGTCGTATTTGTCATAGCGTGCGTGCAGCGTTGACAGCTCTTGAAGATGAAAGTCCAAATATCGAGACGTGTCGATCCGAGCTCGAAGATGCGCTTGAAGAGTGTGATGCTCGTACCAGTCGATAATGGATATCATCCACTCGACACATCCAAATACGAAATAAGGTATGCGACATCCGTCATTGTGATGGAATATGGGAGAACATCTCAATTACTGGGGGCGGATATCATATCCATCCGTACGCTGACCAGCGGAACAGAAGGAATTTGCCTGTGTAGGAGCGTGTCATAGAAAGCGTCACGTACGAAGCAGCAGGGTGCGGAAAGTGTGTCCAGCACCAGCGCAACCCTGCAAGACGTAGCTTCGGTAGACGACTTCTTGAATGTCGCGGCTACCGAGACAGTACCGCTGTTCAAGCACCTTGAGTTCGAGTTTCTGCTGGAGTACGACGTGTTCGCCTCCTCGAAGCGGGGGCGAACACGAGTTCACCAGCCACCAGACCTCTTTCGCGGCTTTCTGCACTGCTACTACAAGGATATCCACGGCACACGACCGGTTGCACGAGAACTCCAGCACGGCCTCGCTTGGTACTACTGCGGACTTGAGAAACCGCCATCGAGAGACACGATTGATCGATTTCTCACCGACCTCGAACACGTCATCGCCGATGTCTTCAACAGGCTTGTCGAGCAGGCCGCCGGAGTGGTCTGCGAAAGCGTTGACCCCTTTGGAAGCGTATTTTTCTCGATGAGCAACAGTCAGCGTGGTTTGTTGGTGCGGTATCTGTCTGAAGAAGAATTCGATCAAGCGATTGAATCGGCCCAGGAGGCGGACGAGAGCCGTCTCGTCCGGCGACTGTGTTACATCAAGAATCTCTATCTGGGAGAGACACGCAAGCAAGCAGGTCGACGCGTCGGGATTTCCCGGTCCACGACGCGTCGGTGGGCACTGGCGTGGAACGATGGTGGCGTAGAGGGTCTCCACCCACGCTTCGGCGGCGGCCGGCCGCCGAAGCTCACCCCGCAACAGGGGGGCGAACTCTGTGAGATTCTCGAAGAGGGTCAACCATGGACTCCGAAGCAGATTCACGCGCTTATCGAAGACCGATACAGCGTCACGTACCACCCGTCCCATCTCAGCCGAAAACTTCGAGAAGCAGGCATGAACTACGCCAAACCGCGGCCGATGGATCCACGACGACCCGACGATGCTGAAGAGATTCTCGCCGAGCGCCTGATCAAGGCGCTCGGCGAGGACGACCCGGAGGAGCCAGACAAAAAGGAAGAAGACCCGGTCGTGTTCGGGTTCTTTCGATGAAGCGTGGCCACAACCGTTCGACAACTCTCAGCGAATGTGGTCGTTCGACCGGCCGGTGACGATCGAGAAACCGCTGATAACGTTTCCCAAGCGGTCGATTGCTTCTACGCGCTCACTGGCCAGAGCGTACTCACGTTCAAAGAACGGTTGGTCAAAGAGACGATCGTTGAGGCACTCGAAGAGATCCGCGAGCAGAATCCCGTCGGACGGATTCTGCTCGTAGCCGACAACTACGGCTCTCATCACGCAAACCTCACCCAACAACGGGCCGACGAACTCGACATCGAGTTCGTCTTCATCCCGCCGTATTCACCGACGTTAAACGCCATCGAACCGCTGTGGAAAGATCTGAAGCGCGAGATCTCGCCAGAGATCTTCGCGGACCGAGATCTCTTCAGAGCGTTCCTCACCGAGACATTTCTCCGCTTGAGCCATCGGCTGAGTTTCGCTAGTGAGTGGATCGAGACGTTCCTTCCAGATGTTCAAAGGTTACGCTGATCACTCGGTGACGCGCATCGCCGTCGATACACCGATCTGGATGCTTGGAGACAGCGCCTACGACATCCTCGATTGGCACGACCACCTGCTGGCCGCAGGGGTCGTGCCAATCGCTCCATACAATCCGCGAAACACTGACGACCCGAAAAACATCGAGTACAGGGTCGAAGACCGAATCGAAGAACACAGCGAGGACGTTCAGCTGAAACAATCCGTTCTGGACGAGACGTACAACAACCGGATAGGAGTCGAACGAACCAACGATGCAGTCAAGGACTGCGGCCTCGGGCACGTTCGCGCCCGAGGCCGCGTCCACGCACGAACAGAAGTGTTCGTTGCGCTGTGTCTTCGGATCGTCATTGCAATCACCAACTACGAGCGAGGACACGATCCGGGACGTGAGATGCTCAAGCTATGAGTTGGATTCTGTGACACGCTCTGTGTAGTGTTAACCAGCGAGGAGCACATTGACGATGACTTCATGCTGATCCTCGGGGAGCTATCTTCTGAACGAGCCTCAAGGATGTTGTTCACCGCCAGCAAAAAGAACGCGCCGACGCTGCAGCCGACTGAGTGTGGCTTTCGCGTGTTCGCTATTAGCGAACGTTATATCTGACACTCGGCGTATCAAATTCCCGCTCCCGTGAGAACCTGACGGCGTAATTGGAAGAGGAGACCTTACCAGACACTTCTTCGGACCTACCACGATGGATTATATCGAGTCCGAACCATCCACGACCGAACAAGGGAAATACCCACAACTATAAGACCCATCTAATAAGACTGCTGCCAATACAATATATGGTGTAGTATTGATAATATTCTACAATAAGAAGTGGCTTGAGAGTGCTCTTGATAGAAAGAATTCGGACAACGAGGTTCCGATCCAGCTGCTGCATTTCTGCACTGTTCGAACAAAAAACGCGATTTCCCAGGCATAGAATCTCTTATCGATGTCTACCGTAATCTGATTGTCCCCCTCCTGAGGAGCGTTGAGCGACTGGTTCAGCTATATCGAATGAATTTGCACCGAAAAGTGGTTTCATACGCTCAAAACGTGGGTTGGCCGCTTCTATAACTCGTGAGATCGGCAGTTGGAAGGATACAAATTATTGTACAACATCTACATATCTAAGGTATGTAATAGATAGAAAATTCACCTATAGTATATTTCTAGCGGAGGTACTAAACGAGGTGATGATGCCGTCCTATAGAATCGATTGATATAGCTACATCTACTTTCTTATGTGTTGGAAAAAAGGACTTGCAGAAATTTTACACCAGTACTTCTGTATAACGTCGCCTTCGGAACAGGATGACTAGAATCTTGCTAAAGATTACCGAGTTCCTGATCCTTTAACCGAGAATCGTACCAGAGGCGTCGGCAAAGTCGTACTAACTCGACAGTCACATCTCATCCCAGAATATAGCGAAGCGGATCGCTTCTATGAGGGCGTTCGGATCCGGGGAATTCGATCACCTAACCGGTGTATACAATCCGAGAATACCGACGTCGATTCGACTATTCCAGTAGCAAACTCGGAATTTAATCCCAGAGAAAGTAACTGAATCAATATTGTCCAGACAAACTCATCTCGAGGGATCAATTCTCTTTGAGATTACGTGGCTGCCGATTAATCCACTGGTGGGTAATATCGTGGATTGAGCCCTAGTACTAGTGAAAAACTGGCTGCTAATCCGAGCCGGTAGCCACTAGACTCCTCAGGATACGGAGTTCCTCCTCTT
>NZ_JARUKW010000028.1 GCF_029688845.1 Natronococcus sp. A-GB1
ACGAAAGTATTATCGATGACTGTTGTGGGATTCAGCCGTCAGCTGTGCCGATGCCGTAGCATCGTAATTTGTTCCATGACCTCGGTCCAGCCGATTCAGCCGCTCTGAACGGCGGTTTTCACCGCCTATCGACGGAATTGAGTATTACTGAGAGTATTAGCTAAAGACGAATACCCACCAGACTATGGTGAACCGCTCCAGAATAGCTCACGTCGTAAGGTGCGTATCGGCGAGTTCCGTCTTGCGGTCACTTTTCACCGGGACGAGTACCGAATGGTCGTTGCTCGAATCAAGCGTCGTGGAGGCGCGTATACCGCTGACGACGACTGAGTAGATATACCAGAACCGGCAAAGGAGACGGGATCTGTAACATCAGCCCGGGACCTGAACAAAGTCGAACAGCGCGATAATAGGTAACACTTTACCCCGTCAACGCTTTAGTAAGATCGTACTTCAAGACCGTCGATACGTTCGAAGTGCTTTGTATTTCTCGTGATAACTGGTTCGTCGTTGAGAAGCGCCGTCGCAGCGATCACACAGTCCTCTCGCTCAATCCGTTCGCCGTCATTGATTAGCTCACCGGAGAGTTTTCCGGCTTTTCGCATCACGGTGTGATCGGCACTCACGACGTGTTTCGTTTCCAGTATCCCGAGAATACGCTCTCGCTTCGTATCCGCTGTCTGAGACCGGGCAACGCCCTCGTAGAGTTCCAAAACCGTCACGGAGGACACTTTTTGTGGTCGTGCCTCTTTTTCGACGATATCGAGAAGTCGTCTTGCGTTTTCCTCACCACGTAATAGGTCGATAATGAACGACGTGTCCTGAATCATTCCGACGTTTTGTCGTCTAACTCCGCCGTGAGACGGTCACTCCGTTCTCTGGATTTCGTTCGTCCCTCCTCGATAGCGGTCTCGAGGTCTGCCGCCTCGTCCTCGGAGAGAATTCCTGTAACCTCGTTCCACGATCGTTCTCCAGCAAGACGCTTGACGGTTTCACTGAAGCTTTCCCCCTCTTTCTTTCGGGCTTTCAGCCGCTCGTAGGCTTCCTCGTCGAGTGAAATCGTTTTCGTCGCCATTGTAGTACACAGTACTACATGTACGCTTAAAAACACCGGTGCGAAGCCCGTTCCGGATTGGTTCGGTGCCACGTGGCGAAAACCGGCAAAGCACACGAAACAGTGTAACGTGAGCTAGAGACCTGAACAAGGTGGAGCAACGCAAGAATTGGTAGCACACGGCGGAAGTATTGCTACGTCATTCATCGGCAGGTTTTAGCGGAATTCGTTCCACCTCGAGGTCCTGTAGTCTCGCTCCGGTGCGAGCGCGCCTATACCACGTGCTTCCGCAATCGCTGCGTGGAACGCATCGATATCCGATCCCGTCGCGGTTTCCTCGGCGGAGTCAGCGAGTTCCGCCAGACCGCCGTTCCCCGATTTCCGCCTCAAGCGGGGTCGATTCGTCCCACCCTTCGAGGATAGACGGCTCGCCGCCCTCGAGTACTGCGTCGGTCTCCTCGTACGACGGTGCGCTCTCGAGGGTCGCGCAGTTGCTGTATCTCGTCGCCGTCGTCGCTCCGAACGCGTCGGCCTCGAGGGCGGCCCTGAGCTCGAGGCAGTGGTCGCGGATCGTTCGCGTGGGCTCGAAGTCGAGCCTCGATCGGAGCTTCTCGAACTCGACCCGGTAGCTGCGCTCGTCGGTTCGATCGTCATGGTACTCGATGTCGGCGTCGGGGAACGCGTCGGCGACGACGGTCGCGAGTTCGTCGATTCGGTAGTTCTGCTCGTTCGAGCCGACGTTGAACGTCTCCCCGGCGACGTCCTCGAAGGGCGCGGTCAGGCACGCCTGGTAGGCCCGCGCGACGTCCTCGACGTGGACGTTCGGGCGGTACTGGTCGCCGCCGAAGACGGGGACGACACCCTCCTCGTGGGCCTTCGCGGGCAACACGTTCCCGACGAGGTCGAAGCGCATCCGTGGCGAGTAGCCGTACACCGTCGCCATCCGGAGGATCGTCGGCGCGAACCGGTCGTCGGCGAGCTCCCGGAGGACCCGCTCGGACTGTATCTTCGCCCGCGCGTACAGCGAGACCGGGTTGAGGGCGTCGTCCTCGGTACACCGCCCGGCTCCGTCGGTCCGTCCGTAGACGCTACAGGTCGAGGCGAACAGGAACCGGTTGAGCCCGTGGTACTTACAGATCGACGCCAGCAGCTGCGTCGAGTGGAGGTTGTACTCGAGGGTCTTACGGGGCTCGAGCGCGGTGGCGGGATCGCCGACGATCCCGCCGAGGTGGACGACGGCGTCGACCCCCTCGATCGCCTCGAGGACGTCGCCGACCGAGCGGGCGTCGCCGCGGTACAGCGCGAACCGGTCGCGACCCTCGAGCGCGGCGATACCGCCGTCTCCGTACATGAGCGGGTCGAGGACGCGGACGCCGAAGCCGTCCTCGAGCAGCCGCCGGCACAGCACCGAGCCGACGTAGCCGGCGCCGCCGACCACGAGTACGGTTTCGACGGCCGCCGCGTTCGATCCGGTGGTTCGTTCGTTTCCGTTCGTAACCTCTTTCAGTATTCCGTCGACGCTCTGACCGTCCTCGAGTGCGGGAGTCGACGCCGCTTTGGCGGTCGATCCCGTCGGCTCGTCGATAACCGACGAAACTGGTGCGTCCGGCGTCGCCCCGTCGAACAGCGCCGCCCTGAGTCGTTCGCTCGTCGCGGAGCCGACGAGTCGATCCCGGTCGTCGAGGACGACGACGCCGCGTCCGTCGATGCGATCGATGCGGGCGATCGCCTCCCGGATCGACGTCCCGTCGCCCGTGATTGGTACCCATCTCATAGTTGCGAGTTCGGTGCGCCCCCGTCACGATCGGTCCTCGTCCGAGAGACGGGTCGGCGCCTACTATCGTCAAATCGGAATAACGGCCTTTGTTATGCGTCGGCTGGAACGACAGTCGGCACTCCGTTACCGTCCGGGTTCGAGACCGTCGTCGGCGGGTCGGGATCCGCGTCGATCAGCGGCGCTCGCGACTCGCGGCGACTCGAGAGCCGCGTTGAGGCCGTCGACGACCCGATCGACGGCGTCGTTGTCGAGAACGGGAGACATCGGTAAGGAGAGAACGCACCCGCTAACGGTCTCGGTTACGGGCAGCGAGCCGGGCTCGTGTCGGTCCCGGTACGCGTCGGTCAGGTGAACCGGCGGATCCCAGTAGATCTTCGAGGCGATTCCGCGCTCGACAAGGGTCTCGATAACGGCCTCGCGGTCGACGCCCGGAGCCAGCGTCACGGTGTAGAGCTGGCGGACGTGGCGCCCAGCGGCCGGCTCGGGGTGGGGTTCGACGCTGTCGATGCCGGCCAGCCCAGTGGCGTATCGCTCGGCGACCCGTCGGCGCTCCGCGATGAGCTCGTCGACCTTCTCGAGCTGTGCGCAGCCGACAGCGGCGACGAGATCCGACATTCGGATGTTCGTGCCGAGCCCGACGTAGTCGCCGCTCGCGGCCGAGTCGAAGTACTCCGCGGAGGCTCGCCCGTGGGAGCGAAACCGCTCGAGGCGGCGGGCGAGATCGTCGTTGTCGGTGACGACGGCGCCGCCCTCGCCGGTCGGCAGGATCTTGTTCTGACAGAAACTCAGCGCCGCGGTCTCGCCGAACGTGCCTACCGCCTGTCCTCGAGAGCTGCTTCCGAACGCCTCGGCCGCGTCCTCGATCACCGGGACGTCCGCCTCGGCCGCGACCGCGGTGATCTCGTCGATCCGACAGGGCGCACCGTAGGGGTGGACGGGAACGATCGCGGCCGTCCGCTCGGTGATCGCGTCGGCGACCGCCCCAGGATCGAGCCCGTAGGTGACGGGTTCGATGTCGGCGAACGTCGGCTCGGCGCCGACGAGACGAACGGCGTTGGCCGTCGCGATGAAGGTAAACGCCGGGACGACGACCTCGTCGCCCTCGCCGACCCCGTGGGCCTCGAGGGCCGCGACCAGCGCCGTCGTCCCCGAGTTGACCGTCACGGCGTGCTCGACGCCGAGGTAGCGCTCGAGACCGTCCTCGAACGCCTCGACGTAGGGGCCGTTGGCCCAGTACGAGCCCCGCGTAATGGAGTCGACCGCGTTCTGCACGTCGCGTTCGTCCCAGGCGATCTCGAACAGCGGAATGTCGTCGCTCATCGCGAACCGGTTCGGGAACCCGAAAGGTAAGTAGCCGTTCACTACCCGATCGAACGGGGTCGTTTCGGTCGACGACGGTCGGCTCCCGCTCGAGTTCGACGCCCGAGCCGACCGACCGCTTTTGGTCGTCCTGACCGAACCGTCGCCCATGTACGATTCGATACTGATTCCGACGGACGGCCGGGAGAACACCGATCGAGCGATCGACGAGGCGATCGAGCTCGCCCGAGTCCACGGCTCGACCGTTCACGCGCTGTACGTCGTCAACTCGGCCGCGATCGCGCCGGGAATGGATTTCGAAGATCTGGAGGTCGCCGGCGAGGAGGCCGTCGACTACGTCGCCGAGCGGGCCGCCGACGCGGGTCTCGAGGACGTCCGAACGACGGTGACACACGGCCTTCGACACAGGGCGATCCTCCAGTACGCCGACGACCACGACGTCGACCTCATCGTCATGGGTCGCAACCGCGGGCTGGATCGCTTCCTCAGAAAGAGCGTCTCCGATCGGGTCGCGACCGATTCGACGAGACCGGTGCTCGTCGTCGAGTGATCGTCAGTCCCTCGCATTCGAAAGCGGTTCCCCCTGCCGCGTCGAGAAAGCACTTTTATCGCAGTCGGCTACGGACGGTAGATTCTCGTGGTCCGGTCTCCGAATCCGATCCGACTTGTAATCCTCTGGGTCGGGCTGGCGCTCGCCCGGTTCGGGTTCATCAGCTCCGAGCGAGCGCGCCGAACGACGAACCTCGCCTGGCCCCGCGTCCTCACCGGGCTGGCGCGGATGTCGAAAAACGCCGTCGACGTCGCGATGGTCGGCGTCGCCGTCGGCTCGACGGCGATCGCCGGCGTCGGCTTCGCTGCTCCGTTCTGGGGGCTGGCCTTCGCCATCGGCGGCGGGATCGCCGGCGGGACGATCGCGCTCGTTTCCCAGCGCTACGGCGCCGAAGCGTTCGATTCGCTCGGCCAGGCCGTTCGCTCGAGCGCCGTGTTGGTCGTACTCCTCACCCTCCCGGTGACGGTACTGTTCTGGACGTATCCGACCGAGCTGATCTCGATCATCGGCAACGATCCCGAGACGATCTCCAGGGGCGCGACCTACCTCCAGATCGTCGGCCTCGGCGTGCCCTTCGCGGGGCTGAACCTCATCGGGAGTCGGACGTTCGTCGGAATGGACGACGCCTGGACGCCGATGGTCGTGCGGGCCGGCGGCGCCGCCGCGAACATCGTGCTCAACGCCGTGCTGATCTTCGGGCTCGGACTCGGCGTCGCGGGTGCCGCCCTCGGGACCGTCCTGGCGAACGTCGTCGTCACCGCGACGTTCGCGGTCGGGCTCACCGCGGGTTGGCTCCCCGGGGTCGGAACCTTCCCGTTCAGCGTCGATCCGTTCGGCGGCTACTTCGACGGCGAGACCATCCGGGACCTGACCTCGATCGGCCTCCCCGTCATGGGAACCAAATCCGTCTGGACGGTCGCCGAGTTCCCCATGCTCGCGATCGTCGCCCTGTTCGGCCCGCAGGTCGTCGCCGCCTACGTCATCGCCCGGCGCATCTGGGGACTGATGAACACGCCCGGCTGGGGCTTCGGCCTCGCGGCCTCGAGCCTCGTCGGCCAGGAGCTGGGCAACGGCCGCGAGGGGACCGCCGAGCGTTACGGCCGTGAGATCGTGCTCTTCGCGGTCGCCGTTTACGTCGTCGCGGCGGCGATCGTCTTCACGTTCGCGGAACCGATCGTCCTCCTGTTCACCGACGATCCGGCCGAGCTCTCGGTTCCGACTGCCGTCGCGCTGATCTACGCGGCATGTCTGGCGATCGTCCTCAAGGGCGTCTCGACGGGTGCTGAGGGCGCGCTCAAGGCCAGCGGCGACACCCGGTGGCCATTCTACAGCCAGCTCGTCGGCATGTTCGGACTGGCGATTCCGCTCGCCTACCTCGGCGCTGCGGGGCTGACGATCCCCGCCGTGACGATCCCGGTCCTCGGTGTGACGACGCCCGGCGTCTCGATCCCTGCGCTCGGATTGACGGGACTGTACCTCGCGTTCATCGCCGAAACCGCCGCGCCCGCCGCGATCAACTACTACCGGTTCTCGACCGGGCGCTGGAAGGCGATCAGTCGCGGCTACCGTCCCGGCGCGGCGCCGAGCGACGACTAGTTACTCGAGGGCGGGTACCGGAACGACGACGACCGGACGGCTGGTTCGCTCGAGCAGCGCTCGCGTTGTCGATCCGACGGCTGCCTCCGAACCGGCGCTGCTTGCGCCGACCACGATCTCGTCCGCGTCGACGGTCGCGGCGGCCTCGAGCAGTTCCGGAACGGCTTCCCCCTCCCGAAACTTGGTCTCGACGCTCCCGGCTCCAGCCAGTCTGACTGGAGCAACGTTCAGCGCTTCCCTCGCGTCGCGTTCGGCCGTCCCGTCGCCCGGCTCGGCCGTCGCGACGACTCGAACCTCGTCGGTCTCCGTCAGTCTGGGATCGAGGTAGTCACAGATCGCTGCGGTCGTGTGCACGGAGTCGGTACCGACGAGTAGTCGCATACCTCCTCTGTGCGGCGGTTTCCAAAGAAGGTGCGGGACGCAGTTCCCCCAGTAATGGTTCGGCCGCCGGAGCCCGAAACGGCCGCTCTCTGTAGGGCGTCGAGTGAAACGTTTCTTTACCCGCCGTCTGGCCGTTAGCCCAGTCATCTCGCCCATTCCGAACGGGTCGCGACAGTGTTGTGCAGGCCGGGCCGTTTCCCGTAACCATAACTATCTATTAGGTGAGATGTCTTTTGATACCGCTAGCCACTGGTGGAAACGATACCGGTCGGTGGCGATCGTTTACCGAATCGGTGCGGCGTTCGTCCTCGGTTCGATCGCTGGCCTGACTATCGGTGAACCGGTGATGGTCCTCGAGCCACTCGGCGATCTGTTCGTTCGCCTGCTCAGCATGATCGTCGTTCCGATCATCATTTTCACACTGCTCATGGGAATCAAAGAGCTGTCGCCGACCTCACTCGGCAAGATCGGCGGCCAGGTGGTCGCGATCTACGCGGTCTCCTCGATGATCGCGGTGACGATCGGCCTGGCTGTCGCGAACCTCATCGAACCCGGAACGGGAATGACGTTGACGGATGCCGACTTCGAGGCCGACGAAGCCCCCAGCTTCATGGACGTCTTTCTCGGGATCGTCCCGGAGAACCCGATCGAAGCGATGGCGACGGGCGATATCCTGGCGACGATCTTCTTCGTCATCGTCTTCGGACTCGCACTCGTGCTTCTCCGGGAAAGCACCGACGACGAAAGCGTTCGAGACGGCGTCGAAACCGTGTTCAACGTGGCCGAAGCAGGATCGAAGGCGCTGTTCAAGGTCGTCTGGGGAATCATGGAGTACGGTGTGATCGGTATCTTTGCGCTCATGGCCGTCGCGTTCGCGGAGGCCGGAATCGAAGTGTTCAGCACCTTCGCGATGCTCGCACTGACGTTGATCCTCGCCGTCACGATCCATATCGCAGTCGTCTATCTCGGCGTCATGATCCTGCTTCTGACCCAGCAGTCGCCGATCGCGTTCCTCGCCGGCATCAAGGACGCGTTGTTGACGGCAGTGAGTATCAGCTCCTCGAGCGCGACACTGCCGGTCTCGATGTCAAACGCCGATGACAATCTCCACCTCAACGAGGGCGTTTACAGCTTCTCGCTTCCGCTCGGCGCGACGATCAACATGGACGGGACTGGGATGTATCTGGGGATCGTCGCGATCTTCGCAGCGAATATCGTCGGCGCCTCGTTGACGCTCGTCGAGCAGGTCACCGTCGTCGCCATCGCGGTGCTTGCAGGGATCGGCACGGCGGGTGTGCCGAGCGCCGGATTGATCCTGATGACGCTCGTCCTCACGCAGGTCGGCCTCCCGGTTGCCGTGGTCGGGTTTATCGCCGGAATCGATCCCCTGCTCGATCGAATACGGACGATGACCAACGTCACTGGTGATCTCGCTGTGGCGACGCTCGTCGGGTACTGGAACGGGGGCGTCGACTTCACGAGCGGGTCTTGGAGCGGAGAAACCGACCTGCTTCCGGGCGCTGACTGAGCGGCGACACGGGCCAACGGCGCTACAACGAAACGGGAGCTCTCGACCCAAGCGAAAGTACGGTCCACTCTACGCTCACGACGGTGATGGAGAACGCACTCGAGCGGACGGATGCACTCACGGCCGTTCGGCGGTTCTCCGGTGACTCTACTCGCTCCGTTCGATCGCGACGGACGCTATAGAAACATGAACCGCACCCGCCGCACGCCGTCGAAATCCTTCAACCGGTAGACGAGTCGCCTGACTCGCTCGGCCTCGCCCTCGACGAACACCGTCTCGAGACACCAGTCGCCCTGGTGGGCGTGGCTGGTCGAGACGATTGCGTCCTGGTAGTCGTGCTGGACGTCGTGGAGCCGCTCGATAACGCTTTCGTGTTCGTAGTCGAAGACGACGACCCCGGTTACGGACCCCGTCGTCGTCTCGAGGGTCCGGTGGCGCTCGACGTACTCGGCCATCGCCTCGCGAACGGCCCGCGAGCGTGAGTCGATCCCCTCGGCCCGCCAGGTCGCGTCGAACTCCTCGAGGATCTCGTCGGGAACGGCGAGACTGGTGCGCATGGTCGCTCCACGGTCGCCGGCTCCATTACCGCTTCTCTTCGAGGCGACCGCCTCGACCGTCTCGTGCTCGGCCGATCCGCCGCCGTCTCCCCCTACAGTTATTTCCGTCACCGACCTAGTTCGGGTATGGGCAGCGACGGCGGCTACAGTCTCACCGAGATCTTCGCCATCAAGTTCGTGCTGGCCGATATCGTTATCATCGCCGCCCTGCTGTTCGCCGGGCCGATCTACGCCGTCGCGATCACGGTTCTGTTGGTCATCAGCGTCTTTCTCGTCTGGTATCTCACCGAACGGGTTGGAAGCGACGACGCCGAGTCCGACCCCGTCCGCGAACCGGTCGACCCCGTCACCGAGCTACAGAACCGCTACGCAGCCGGCGAGCTCTCGGAGGCGGAGTTCGAGACGAAACTCGAGCAGCTGCTCGACTCGAACGAGCGGGCCGAGCGGGCGGGTGTCGAAACCAGGGAACTCTCCCTCGAGCGTGAGCGGTAGGGAGCCAGATTTAGGGTGGTCCGACGGCACTGTTCCAGACGAGATGGACGCCGCCGAGGACACGAATCGAATCGAGCGACGGTGCCCTCGAGTCCGACGGTCGAACCCTCGCACACCGGAGTATACCGCGGAGGTGGGGATCGCGTGACCGACATCTCGATCGCCGACGCTGTCGATGTCTATCTCGAGCGGAAGGCGCTCGGGAATCCGGACGGCTCCGGGGCGGGAACCTACGCCGCGAACGCCGAGTCCGTCCTTCGACGGTGGGTCGACTGGCTCGTCGCCGAACACGACCTTCAGTCGATCTCGGCGCTCGGAACCGACCAGATGCGGGCCTATGCCGATGTGCTCCGGGCCCGAACCGACGAAGGCAGCTACGCGGCCTCGACGGCTCGAACCTACTACGCGGTCGTTCGGGCCTTCCTCTCGTGGTGCGTTCGGAGCGGGCTCCGCGACTCGAACCCCGCCGCGGCCGAGGACGTCACGGCCGCGCTGCCGCCGACCGTCGACGGCGACGCCGGCTCCAAACCGGGCTGGACCGCCGACCGACGCCACGTCCTCGAGCGCCACGTCCGCGAGCGCGCGATCGCCGCGACGAGCGAGGACCGCGACCGCGAAACTCGTCGCGACCGCCTACGGGAGTACGCCCTGATCGCGCTCTTTCTCTACTCGGACGTGCGGGGTAGCGAGCTGTTCCGGGTCCCCCGGGACGACCGACGAACGGGTGCGATCTGGGACGACGTCGACTTCTACACCGGGACGATCCGCGTCCTCGGTCGCTCCCAGCGCCTCGAGGAGGTGGTGCTGCCGGCCGCGGTTCGAACCCCGCTACGGCGGTACCGAGTCGCGCTCGATCCGCCGTCGAACGACTGGCCGCTGTTCCCGACGCGTCACGCTCCCTCGATCGCCCGCCGAGTCCGGGAGGTGCTCCGGGAACGGGGCCACGACGAGGCGGCGATCGACACTCTGCTCGCGGACGCGACGGCGACGGAACTGGCCCGCGATCGATCGATCGCTCCGCCGGCGATCACTACCGAGGGTGCCCGATCGGTGCTCAAACGACTGTGTCGGGAAGCGGGACTCAAGGTCGACGGCGACTCCCTGACGCCGCGGGGTGCCAGGGACGACAGTCTGGACGACGGCCGATACCGCCGCGAGGCGTCGTCCTCGAGTCCGGCCCTGCGGGCTTCGGTCATGGAACGGTCGATCGTGGTGTCGGCGTCTCGGGAGGGGCCCGGATCGATTATCGATCTCCCAGCTCGGGTCGTCCGCAGCGAGGAACGTAACGCGGACGGCGAACCCGGACCCGGCTCCGAAGGCGATCCGAAGCCGTAACGCGTCGCTGTTCTCGGGTCGCCGTCCGTCGCTGCCACACTCCCGCTACTCGAGCGACCGAACCTGTTGTCCGAACGGCGTCGCCGGTGACGACGCGGACTCCTGGATCCAGTCTTCCCGTAACACCGTCTCGACCAGTTCGAGCCGATTTCGGATGGCGAGCGAGCGGAGCGTTCGGGCCCGCGATCTTTGCACTCGAGCGGTCACCGGTCAGCGCTACGATCACCAGTCACGACCGAAGCCGTGGCTTCCGCCTCGAATACGCGTGAGCGCGATCGACACAGCGTCGAGAAGTCGCCGAAGGCGACGGGTCGACCCGGAGAGTTCACTGAACGAAAGACGGTGAGAATGAAATCGGCAGTCCGGCGTCGTTAGGCGACCAGTCGCTCGACGGACGTGCTGATCGCGTCCTGGATCTCCGCGGAGGCGAACCCGAGGGTCAGACCGAGCGCGGCTCCGATGACGATGGCGATCAACATCCCCTTGGTGATCGCGGCCGGATCCACGTCCTTCCCGTCGAAGGGGTGGAAGTAGATCCGGTTGATGAAGGGCAGGATGTACCCCGCAGAGAGCAGCGTGCTGCCGAGGACGAGCAGGGAGACGATCCACATCCCCTCCTCGAAGGCCCCCAGCGCGATGTACCACTTGCCGGCGAACCCGACCGTCGGTGGCAGACCGATCATCGCGATCCCGAGCACGGCGAAGGCCCCGGCCATGACCGGTGCGCGCTTCGCGACGCCGGCGTACTCCTCGAGCGTGCGAATGCCGCCGAAGCGGAGCGCGAACATCCCGGCTAGTACGAACAGCGAGGCCTTGACGATGCCGTGGCCGAAGATCTGCAGGATGGACCCGAAGACCGCAGTGTCGTTCGCGATCGCGATGCCGACGAAGATGAGTCCGAACTGCGAGACCGTCGAGTAGGCCAGTACGAGCTTGATGTGGTCCTGCAGGAGCGCAAAGAAGCTCCCGGCGAAGAGGCTAAAGAGCGCCGCGACCAGCAGCATGTTGCTGATCGCCGGGTTGGCTGTCAGGAAGTCGAGCGTGTAGACGGTAAAGAGCACGCGGACGAAGGCGTACATCGCGACGGCGGGCACGAGCGCCGAGATGACGGCGCTGATCCCGTCCGGCGCGGAGGCGTGGGCGTCCGCCAGCCAGGTGTGGACCGGGAACAGCGCGATCTTGATCGCGAGTCCAACTGCGATCAGGATGAACGCGGCGACCACCACGGGGTCGGTGTAGCCGACGTCGGCCAGCAGCTCCGGCAGCAGTCGCATGGTCAGCGTCCCGGTCGAGGCGAGTATCAGCGCGACGCCGAGCAGGTAGAAGCCGGCACCGACGGTGCCGACCAGCAGGTACTTGAACGCCGCGTAGGTCGACCACCGGTACTTGGAGGACGAAACCAGGGCGTACGAGGAGATTGCCATGATCTCGAGGAAGACGTACATGTTGAACAGGTCGCCGGTGAGCAGGATGCCGAGCATTCCGCCGACCAGCAGGAGGAAGCCGGCGTAGAAGGCGTTCCCCCGCGGGCCGTCTACGCGCGTATAGATCAACACGCCGAGACAGACCAGCAACACGAGCAGCATGACGATGACCGAGAACTCGTCGGCAAACAGCTCGATTCCGACTGGGACCTCGACGCCGCCGAGTTCGTGGCTCAGCTGTCGATCGTCGGTTTGCGTGAGCATCCACGCGAGCGCGGCCGCCATCGCGAGCGTCGCGGTGACGATCGCGCTTGCGAACGCCCAGCCAACGTTCTTCCATCGGACGGTCGCAGCGATCGGCACCGAGGCCGTGATCAGCGGCAGGAGGACGATGATGGCCAGCAGCCAGCTGTACTCCTCCATACTAGCTCACCTCCATCGAGTCGCCATCGTGTCCACAGCCGTGTTCGCTATCCGGTCCAGTCGTCTCCGTCGTCTCCGTTAGGTTCCCCGTCATTGTTAGATGAAGAGTGCGACAGCGAGTGCGAGTGTGAGCACGCCTGCGGCCACGTAAACCGTCAGGCCGACCCCGAGTTTGGCGCCGGTCTTCCCGGGCGTGTCCTCGTACCGGCGGTCGTAGGCGTCTCGCCAGCGGTCAGGAATCGTTCCTCGAATGGCCGTGTTCGGGTCGTGGACGGCGCCGACGAGCCGCCAGCCGGTGCCGACGACCAGGTCGTCGACCCGGTTGTAGATCGCGCCGATGCCACCCGACAGTCCGCGCGTGCCGTAGAACGTCGCCGGATCGTAGATCTGGTCGACGTCGAACCCGCCGTGAAGCCGGTCCATGATCGGCTTGCCGAGGACGAAGATCGCGATCCCCCCGGCGGCGAGATAGCTGGCTTTGAACAGATGGGCGGACGAGTAGGGGTTGAGATCGAGCTCGCCGGACATCGGCAGGTACGGAACCAGTGCCTGATAGTAGACGCCGAAGACGATACAGGCGGCGGCGACGGCACCGGAGACGACCGCGTGACCGAGGTTCGCGTCGGTCGTCTCGATCGGGTCGCCGTCCAGGAAGGCGTAGTAGCCGAACTTGATGAACGACGCGAACGTGCCCATGCTGCCGATCACGATCATCCAGAACAGGACGTCGATCGAGAAGTCACCGAAGATGACGAGGTCGGACGCGAAGTCGTAGTCGGCGGCGTCCATCACCATTCCCTTGCTGATGAAGCCGTTGAAGCCGGGGACGCCGCTAATCGACATCGCGCCGATGAGGAAGACGACCAGCGCGATCGGAGCGGAGGTACCGACTGCTCCGAAGTTGTCGAGTCGGTTCTCCTTCAGCTGGAGGATCAGGATGCCGGCGGCCATGAACAGCAGCCCCTTGTAGAGGATGTGGTTGAACAGGTGGGCGAACGCGCCGGCGATCCCGAGCGCGGAGCCGACACCGATGCCAGCGAGCATGATCCCGACCTGGGACTGGATGTGGTAGGACAGCAGCCGTCGCATGTCCTTCTGTGCCAGCGCGAAGCTCGCCCCGTAGATCGCCATCCCGGCACCGACGAACGCGAGCACGACGCTCCCGTCGGGGAACGCACGGTAGGCGGCGTAGACGGCGGTCTTCGTGGTGTAGCAGGCGAGGAAGACCGACGTGGCGACGTGGGGCTGTGGGTAGGTGTCGGGCAGCCAGCTGTGGAGCCCGATCATCGCCGTGTTGACGCCGATCCCGACGCCGGCGAGGACAGCGGCCAGCGAAACCGTGCTCCCGGCGACCTCGATCGGAACGCCACCGATCCCCGTCCCGTCGAAGTGGAGGGCGGTCGGGCTCGGATCGACTGCGAACAGGTAGAGCACGACCCCGGCCAGCAGGAGGCTTCCGCCGATACCGTGTGCGAGCGCGTAGCGATAGCCCGCCCGCACCGCGGTCCCGCCGGAGAGCCAGACGAAGACGGTGCTCGTGATGGCCATCACTTCCCAGCCGACGACCAGACCGAGCCAGTCGCCAACTGTGACTGTCCAGATCGACGGTGCGACGTAGGCCAGTCCCCACAGGAGGTGGCGGTTGTCGGTGTCGGCGAAGTATGCCCATGCGACCGCGGCAGCGCCGAATCCGCCGAAGATGATCACCATCAGCCTCGAGAAGTCGTCGACTGCCACGACGATTATCTCGAGACCCATGAAGGTGTACGTCGGACCCACACCATCGGGGACGAGCAGCGCCCAGGCGACGACGGCCAGCAACGAGGCGACGCTGACGCCGTGGGCGATTCGCCGAGAGGCGAACGGTACGATCAGGGCTGCAACGGCGACGATCAGCGCCGGTGGAATCGAGAGTAGTTCGTTCATTATTCAGACACCTCCATCGCTCCGTCGACGATTCCCTCGATGAGATCGAAGAAGACGACGTAGTCCGGAGCCACGCCGAACAGGAGCATCAGCGTCGCGGTGGTCATCAGCGGGACGAGCAGCAACGGCGTCGTCTCCCCGCCGCGCCAGTCGGAGCGGTCCCATCCGTCCGCTGGTGGGAGCTCGGGACGACCGTGGTGGTCGTGGTCCTCGTGCTGGTCGTCGTCCGGGGACGTGCCTCCGTCTGGACGGTACGCCCGCTCGCCGGGCGAGCCGCCGAAGGGGTTCTCGAGCACCGGCTTCTGGCCGGCGGCGTCTTCGGACTCGAAAAACGCCGTGTAGACGATCGGCCAGAAGTAGCCAACGTTCAGCGCCCCCGAAATGACGAGCAGCGGGACGACCAGCAGGTAGCCCGCTTCGGCCCCGCCCCAGATGAGGTGCCACTTGCTGACGAAACCGGCCATTAGCGGGATGCCGGCCATGCTGAAGCTGGCGAGGCCGAACGCACCCATCGTGATCGGCATCCGCTTGCCGACCCCGGCCATTTCGCTGATGTACTTGACGTCGAGCTGGACGTACAGCGCACCGGCACACAGGAACAGCGTCAGCTTCGAGAACGCGTGTGCCGGGATGTGGAGTAACCCACCCATCAGTCCCATCTGAGACAGCAGGGAGAGCCCGAGGACGATGTATGACAGTTGTGCGATCGTCGAGTACGCCAGTCGTGCTTTGAGATTGTCCTGGCGGAGCGCGAACAGACTCGCGATGAGGATCGTCGCGCCGGCAGCGATCGTCAGCGGCAGCCCCATGCCGATGTCGGCGACCGCCCCGGGTCCGAAGACGTCGATTACGGTTCGCGCGACGCCGAACGCACCGGCCTTGACGACCGCGACCGCGTGCAACAGCCCCGAAACCGGCGTCGGCGCGACCATCGCACTGGGCAGCCAGGAGTGAAACGGCATCACGCCGGCCTTCACCGCGAAGCCACCGGCAAGCAGCGCGAAGGCCCCACGTGCGGCCCACGGATCGGCTGCCGCAACTTCCGCGATTCCCTCGATGCCGCCTCGAGTGAACGTGATGCTGCCGGTCAGCCAGTAGATCGCGAGCATTCCGCCGAAGATCGCCAGTCCCCCCGAGAGCGCGTACGCGAGATATTTGTATCCCGAAATCCGGGCCTCCTCGGATTCGTCATGGGCGACCAGTGGGTAGGTCGCGAGCGTCAGCACCTCGTAGAAGACCAGCAGCATGAACAGGTTCGAGGCGAACGCGACGCCGAGCGCCGCGCCGACGCTGGCACACAGCATCGCGAAGAAGCGCGTCTGGAACGGCTCGTGGTGGCCGCGCATGTAGCCGATACTGTAGATCGCGGTCACCACGTAGAGGCCGCTGGCGACGAGGGCAAAGAGCATGCCGAGCTCGTCGGCCCGGAGCATGAGCTCGATACCCTCGACGAAGAATCCGAGGTCGGTTTCGTGGACTCGCCCCTCGAGGACGTCCGGAACCATGCTGGCCACGATCCCGAACATCGCCACGGCGGCGAGGATCGACCACCCCTCGCGGACGTTTGGTCGGTTCTTCGAGAGGAAGATCAGCCCGACGGTGAGCAGCGGGACGAGCAGTACGGCGAGCGGTCGCAGCGAGTCGACGGTCTCGGTCCCGGCGCTCGCAACGATCGCCTCAGTCATCGCCTTCACCTCCCGTATTCGTATCGTCGCCCTCGCTGGCAGCGATCATCGCTTCGATCTCGCGAGTGTCCAACGTTCCGAACTCGGAGTAGAGCCGGATCACGAGCGCGAGCGCGAGCGCCGTCAGCGAAACGCCGACGACAATCGCCGTCAGGACGAGCACGTGAACCATCGGGTTGGAGTACGGCTCGCCGAGTCCGATGATCGGCGGGTTCGCGCCCTCGACGTAGCCGATCGTCACGAGCATCAGATAGACCGAAATCTGGGCGAAGTTGAGCCCGATTACCTTCTTGATGAGGTTCGGGTTGTCGATCATCATGTACGTTCCGATCAGAAACAGCGTGAACGCCGCCAGATAGTAGTGATAGGTTCCCTCGATCATGCGTTGTCTCCTCCGTTTCCGTTACCGTTCTCGCTCGTGGCGTTCCCGTCCTTCTCGGCCTTCTCGTAGCCGGCCGCGAGCCAGATCACGAGTCCGGTGATCACGCCACTGACGAGGGCGGCGATCGCGACCTCGGCGAGCTTGACCATGTCTTCGACCGACAGCGGGAAGACGAACAGCTCGAGGATCGCGCCCCCGAGTGGGACTGCGGCGACGGCGATCCCACCGAACAGGAACGCGCCGAGTACGAACAGTCCGGCCAGCCCCAGTGGATCGATCCACTTGCGGGTCGGGTCGAAGCCGAACGCCAGCCCGATCAGAACGATCGCCGACGCCATCACGACGCCACCCTGGAACGCGCCGCCAGGAAGGCTAGTTCCGAACAGGGTCAGATAGACACCGAACGCCACGACGAACGGCGTCAGGATCCGCGCTACCGTCTTGACGACGGGAGTCTGGATGACCGGCGACGTGGTCTTTTCGACGCGCTCGTCGACGACCCCTCCGGAGCGGGCGTCTTCGGCTGTATCCTGCGTCTCCGTCCGCGGCTTCTCTTCGGTAACCGCCTCTTTCGGATCGGGATCGTCCTCGGGAACGTAGCCGTGGACGTCCTCGTCGGCGGCGTTAGCATCGGTGCCGCCGTCGGGGCGCGATTCCGAGGTGGAGTCCATCCCGTCGTCGCTCTTGTCGACATCGCGGGGTGTGTCGTCACCAGTCATAGGATGTCCTCCCGTTCGAGTACGACGAGAATGCTTACTGCTGCGGCGAACGCGACGATAAGTTCGCCGAGCGTGTCCAGTCCGCGATAGACGACGAGCACCGAGACGACCGCGTTGGGAAATCCGGCCTCCTCGAGCGTGTTCTCGATATAGTGGCCGTACGGCGTGAGCTGGCCATCGGCGTAGGTCTCGGCGACCGCGGGCGCGTTCTCGGCGCCGACGGGCTCGAGCGAGAGGATGACGTAGCCCAGCGGGATCGCGAGGGCACCGACCATCATCAGCGCCGGTACGTTGATCGAACGGAAGGGGCCGTCGGCGGCGCTCCCGCCGTCGGTTTCGGCGGTTCGAGCGCCGGTCTCTTCGCTCTCGCCGGACATGCCCGTCGTTTTCATCACGGTGATCAGGAACAGTACCGACGTGACGCCGGCGCCGACTGCCGCTTCGATCAGCGCGACGTCCGGCGCGGCCAGTAGGACCCAGATCACCGCGATTCCGAGGGTGAACGCGGCGAACGTAACGATCGCGCCGACGATGTCGCGCGCGAACGCGACCAGCACTGCGGCCGCGACGACGAACAGGATGAGTGCGAGCTCGAGTCCAAGCCACATCATGGCGAGTCACCTCCGCGTTCCGCGGCGGAGTCGTTCTTATCGGTCGTCCAGACCTCGACGTCCTGACTGTACGCGGCACGGGTGATCGAGTGGGCTGCCGTCGGGTTCGTGATGTAGATGAACACGAGCAGCAGGGCCGTTCGAAGAATCTCGCCCGTGGTGCCGAAGTAGATCCCGACGGCGACGATCGTGAACCCGGCACCGAGCGTGTCGGCCTTGGTCGCTGCGTGCGAGCGCGTGTAGACGTCCGGAAGGCGGAGCACGCCGACGGCGGCGACCAGCGTGAAGAACACGCCAAGCGCCACGAAGAGGACGATGGTAGCCGTTAACAGCGTCATCGCCACTTCACCTCCTCGGCCCGGTAGGAGAACCGACCGACCGCCAGACTCAGGACGAAGTTGAGGATGGCGTAGACGATGGCGATGTCCAGATACTCCGGCCGATCGAGTCCGGCCGCGATCAGCGCCAGGATGATGACGGTGCTGGTCCCGATCACGTTGATCGCAACTACCCGGTCATGCGTCGTCGGGCCGGCTACGACACGGTACAACACCGCAACCGCAAGGACCACGACGATCGCCGCGCCGAGTATCATGGCCGCGTTGGCAAGGTCAGTCATCGGCCTCACCTCCGGATTCATCTCCAGCGCTCGCTCCGGCTCCGGCGACGGCGTCGGCCGACTGCACGACCGGTTCCATGTCGCCTCGAGCGAGTGGTCCGGGAAGATCGGCCCCCTCGCGGCCGTAAAAGAGGATCCGAACCGCCCGCTCATGAAGCCCCTCGGCGAGGTCCTTGCGGGCCGAGGGTGCCAGGGAGTGGACGAGCAGTTCGCTCCCGACGGTGTCGACCGTCAGCGTCCCCGGCGTCAGCGTGACGCTGTTGGCGAAGGCGGTTACGGAGAGGCCGTCGCCGACTGCGGCGTCGACCCGGTCGAGACAGGGGTCGATCGGTAGCGACGGGTGCAAAACGACGTAGGCGAACTGGACGTTCGCCTTGGCGATCTCCCACAGCAGGTAAGGAACGAACACCACGCCGCGACCGAGTGTCGCCAGCGCGGAGCCGACGTGGGGCGTCCGCTCGAACGCGACGTTCCGCAGGAGCACGGCGGTGATCAGTGCGGTCACGGCCCCGGTCCAGAGCGCAAACGGATAGGTCGGACCACCCAGCGCGACGTAGAATCCGAACGCCATGGCCGCGATGACGCCGCCGCGAATCAGCTCCGGACCGGTCGGTCGCCAGCTTCTCGAGACCGGCGCAACCTCGTACCGGATGTTCGACTCGGCCAGCACCGTTTCCATGTTCTGCAGGACGTGTGCGGTTGCATCGACGGAGTAGTCGGGATCGATAATCACCCGGTCGAGATCGTGTTCTGCGACGTAGTCGACCAGTAGCTCGAAGTGGTTCACCGGGTCGGCGAAGTACTCGTCGGTGCCGAGCATACTCGTCCGGATCGAGACGCCGCTGCCGGCTGCCTCGGTCGCGTACCTCTCGGCCGTCGAAAGAAGCGTCTCGTCACGGTCGAGACCCTCATCGCCGACGTGGTGGCCCGGGGCCGTGAGGACGAGATGGACGGCGCCGCCGCCGCCATCTCCCCTCTCGACCGCGTCGACGGCGTACTCGACCGTCTCCTCGAGCGTCGGCGATGGGCTCACCGGAACGAGCACGCCGTTCGTGTCGCTCACGTTGCCCACCTCCGTCGGTACTTCCGACCCGCATCGACCGGGCGGCACGAGGGGACGATCGACGCGGGCGTTCGGTCGTTGGTCCCACGGGAGACCGCCTGTCGAACGGCCACCGTGTCCGACAGCGGTACGTGCAGGCGCTCAGCTGCCACCGCAGATTCCTCCTGGTGACCGTCGTTTGCTACTCATAGCTCTCTTCTCGTTAGTCGGACCAAGCGCCAGACGTAGGAAAACTATTTCGTTATCCGCCGACGCGAAGGGAATCGATAAATAGCCGGAAGCAGCGCTTCGTTGTTGTTGCCCGACGTCTAATATCGGCAATCGCCCTCCATATGTTAGATTCTCCGCGATCATATCGTGTGGACCGGACGCACACCCCCGATTCGAGTGCGGACGCCGCGACGTCCCCACTGCGTGCCCGCCAACTCGAGTCGAGTAGAGAGCAAGCGTTTACAATGAATCGACCGATCGTCCGGGTGACGATCGTATAGACGCGATAACCGCGGAGGTCGCTGTCGTCGACCGGTTCAGTATCGAACCACAACCTTTACAACTATACTTTCAGTAGTCAAATTTGATTTGCATGGCTGGAGAAACCGTTGCCGACCGAATCGACGCCGCACGGGCGGTGCTAACGCCGATCCAGGCCGCAACCGGTCTGACGTTCGCCGCGGGGATCGCGTTCGTCCTCGTGTTCCTGCAGGACCCGCTCGCACACGACGCAATGCACAACTTCCGGCACGCAGCGGGGATCACCTGCCACTGAACCGATGCTCTACGACTACCTCCGCCGGGGCGTGCAGGCGGGCGTGATCGCCGGCCTCGCGTACGGGCTGTTCATGGCGTTCGTCGCGAATCCGCTCAGCGAGTACCTTCACCACGCACAACACGACCACGGCCACGATCACGGTCACGGCCACGACCACGCCCACGCCGTCTCCGAAACGACGACGGCGATCGTCAGTGTCGGGAGCGGCGTCCTCTGGGCGATCTTCCTCGGCGGCGTCTTCGCGATCGCGCTGTACTTCCTCGAGCCAGCGCTTCCCGGCCGGGGTGCGAGCAGCGCGTTCGTCCTCGCCGGTGCCGGATTCCTGACCGTGTCGGCGACGCCATGGCTCGTCCTCCCGCCCGCGGCCCCCGGCGCGGAGCAGCTGTACACCGTCGAGATACGACTGGCGATCTACGTCGGGCTCGTTGCACTCGGCGCGTTCGTCTCGGTCGCCGCGATCGGTTCGTACGGGCGGGTCGCGTCCCGACACCGGGCGCTCGGGCTCGTCGCCGCCACGGTGCCGATCGTCGCGACCGCGGTCGTCCTCTCGACGGTCGCGCCGACGATCGTGAGCCACCCCGAGCTGGCCGGCGAACTCGTCTCGGCGTACCAGGCAATGGCCGCACTGAGCCAGGCCGCGATCTGGGCGATCCTCGCCGCGTCGGTGAGCTGGCTCGAGCGCCGTGAGGCGACGTCGACAGCCGGTGTCGTCGGCCCGAACGACCGTCGCTCGACGAGTTCCTGATCATGCAACGACAAACAACCCGACAGCGGGAGCGCCTCGGCTCGTGTGTGCTCGTCTGTACGAACGATCGCGACTCGGAGTACGCCTGCTGTGGCGACGTCGGCGCCGAGGAGACGCTCGCGGCGGTCACATCCTGGCTCCGCGAGCGTGGTGCGTTCTGGTCGCCGATCGGCGTCACGACAACCGGCTGTCTCGGCCTCTGTAGCGAGGACGGGGCGGCGATCGCGATCCAGCCCCGCGACGAGTGGTACGCCGACGTCACCCCGGAAGACGTACCCGAACTGCTCGAACGCGAGTTCGGTCCGAACGCCGACTCGATCGACCAGCGGGCGGTCGATGCGGACGGTAGCGACTCGCTCGGTGCAACTCACCCCGTCGATTGATCCTGCTGGGCATCGTTACTGCTCGTATGACAGGTGAGATTGTCGTCGTCGACGGCGCACGGACACCCCACGGCACGCTGCTCGGATCGCTCGCCGACGTCGAAGCCGTCGAACTGGGACGAACGGCGCTCGACGGCCTGCTCGAGCGAACCGCCGTTTCCGGTGAAGAGATCGACTGGGTAGCGCTGGGGAACGCGATCCAGGCCGGGATCGGACAGGTGCCGGGTCGCCAGGCCGTCGTCGAGTCCGAACTCCCGAACGAGACGCCGACGACGACCGTCAACGAGGCGTCGGGATCGGGGCTGCGGGCGATCGCGCTGGCGGTCGACCGGATCGACGCCGGGCGGGCCGAGTTCGCCGTCGCCGGCGGCTTCGAGTCGATGACGAACGCGCCCTGGATCCTGCCCGACTACCGCACGGGGCGACGTCACGGCGACGCGACGCTGAAGGACTCGATGATCATGGACTCGCTGTGGGACGTCAACCTCGACGTCCACATGGGCGAGATCACCGAACGGCTCGTCGACCGCGAGGGCGTCCCTCGGGACGTACAGGACGAGTACGCCCTCGAGAGCCACCGCCTGGCCGCGGAGGCGATCGAGTCGGGCGCGTTCGACGACGAGATCGTCCCCGTGGAGACGGGAGGCGGGACGATCGACACCGACGAAGGCCCCCGTCCCGACTCGACGCTGGCGGATCTCGCCGAGCTTCCCACCTCCTTTCGCGAGGACGGAACGATCACGCCGGGCAACGCCTCGAAGCTCAGCGACGGTGCGGGCGCGGTGTTACTCGCGGACGCGGACGTCGCGGCAGACCACGGACTCGAGCCGATGGCCCGGCTCGCTGACTACGAACTGGTCTACCGGGAGCCCGACGAGTTCAACGAGGCCGTCGGCGACGTCGTCGCGAGCCTGCTCGAGCGAAACGGGCTCGACGCGGACGACGTCGGTGCGTACTGGATCAACGAGGCGTTCGCGGCCCAGTCGGTGTACGTCATGGACCGACTCGGCGTTCCACGCGAACGGATGAACCACCGCGGCGGCGCGGTCGCGTTCGGCCACCCGATCGGCGCCTCCGGCGGGATGCTGGCGACCAGTTTGGCGTACCAGCTCCGGGACGAGGAGGTAGATCGCGGGCTCGTCGGGATGAGCGTCGGCGGCGGCGGGGCAATCATGGCCCTGCTCGAGCGGCCGTAGCAGTCGCCCGCGGAAGCTTGGCGGTTCCGAGGGGTTTACCTTCCCGCTGTTCCCAGTAGTAACCAATGACGCTGTACTCGCGAGTCCGTCCACTCGCGTTCAAACTCCCCGCCGAGACGGCTCACGTCCTCGGTAAACGGGCGCTGCAAGCAGTGCAGTCGACGTGGCCGACGCAAGCGGCACTCGCCTCGAACTACCGGTACGCCCACCCGGCGCTCGAGACCGAGCTGTTCGGGTGTCGGTTCTCCAATCCGGTCGGCGTGGCAGCCGGGTTCGACAAGAACGCCGAGGTGACCCACGCACTCGAGGCGCTCGGGTTCGGGTTCGTCGAGATCGGCACCGTCACGCCGTACCCCCAGTCCGGCAACGACCGGCCGCGGCTGTTCCGACTGCAGGAGGACGAGGCGATGATCAACCGGATGGGGTTCAACGGCGACGGGATGGAGCAGGTCCGGGACCGTCTCGAGCGAGATGGCCCGCCACAGATTCCACTCGGGGTCAACGTCGGCAAGATGAACTCCTCGAGCGAACGGGAGGCGGTCGAAGACTACCGACGGGTGTTCGTCCGGCTCTCGCCGTTCGCCGACTACGTCGTCGTCAACGTCTCCTGTCCGAACACGCCCGACGAGTTCGACGAGGCCTCGCCGGACCACCTGCGGACCGTCTTCGAGACCCTCGAGGCCGAAAACGACGACGACGTCCCGATCCTGGTCAAGATCGGCCCCGACTCGCCCGAGGAGTCGATGCTCGACCTCGTCGACATCGTCGAAGAGTGTGACCTCGACGGAATCGTCGCGACGAACACGACCACCAGCCGGGAGGACCTCGAATCGCCGCGAGGGGAGGAGTGGGGCGGTCTCAGCGGCGACCCCCTTCAGGAACGATCGACTGCGGTGATCCGAACGCTGGCGAGACACACCGACGACGACCTGCCGATCGTCGGCGTCGGCGGCGTCGACTCGGCGAGAAGCGCCTACGAGAAGATCCGCGCGGGCGCCTCGCTCGTCCAGCTCTACACCGGATTCGTCTACGGAGGCCCCGGAACGGCGAAACGGATCAACCACGGACTGGTCGAGCTCCTCGAGCGCGACGGGTTTTCGTCGGTCGAGGACGCGGTCGGCGCGGATCTCGAGTAGGACAGCCCCAGCCTCTGCCTCAGTCGACGTCGACTCTCGTCCCGTACCCCGACTCGCTCACCACGTCGCCGTCCTCGTAGACGATCTCGCCACGGACGACCGTCGCGGTCGGTTTGCCGACGAACGACTCCCCGATAAAGGGCGTCACGCAGTTCTTCGAGTGTAACTCGTCGGGACTCTCGAGGGTCCACTCCGTCTCGGGGTCGACGATCGTGAAGTCGGCATCGGTGCCGACCTGCAGCGACCCCTTCTGTGGATACATTCCCCACACCTGCGCGGGCCGGGTCGAGTGGCGACGCACCCACTCCTCGAGGGTGAACCGTCCGTCGTCGACAAAGGAGAGCATGACGGGCACCTCGGTCTCGAGGCCGACGAACCCTGAACTCGCCTCCCAGGTGTTCCCGAACGGGTCGTCGACCTTCTTCTCCTCGGGGGTGTGTGGGGCGTGGTCGGTCGCGATACAGTCGATCGCGCCGCGGTCCATGCCGACCTCCCAGAGCGTCTCGCGCTCGGCGGCGTCGCGGATCGGCGGTTGGATCCGGGCAACGTTGCCCTTCTCGCGCATCACGTCCTCGGTGAACCAGAGGTAGTGCGGCGTCGTCTCCGCGGTGACGTCGACGCCCCGATCCTTCCCCCGGGCGACGGCTTCTGCCGCGGAGCCCGAGGAGACGTGGAACATGTGGACGCTCGCGCCGGTCTCCTCGGCGAAGGTGATCATCCGCTCGACGGCCTCCCGTTCGGCGATCACGGGCCTCGAGTGGGAGTGGTCGATCGGCTCGTTTCGCCCCTCGCGTTTGAACCGCTCGGTGTAGTGATCGATGATCTCGCCGTTCTCCTCGTGAAAGCCCAGGCGCTTGCCCGTCTCGCCGATCCGCTCCATCGCCTCGAGGATCTCGCCGTCGGTCGGCGGCGGGACATCCCCGACGGTCGAACCGAGGAAGATCTTGTAGCCGAGCACGCCGGCCGCATCGAGGTCGGGGATCGCCTCGAGGTTCTCGCTCGTAACGACGGCGTAGCTCTGGAAGTCGACGTGGGCGCCGGCCTCGCCTCGCTCGTACTTCAACTCGAGGTGCTCGGGGCTGTCGATGACGGGGTCGGTGTTCGGCATTCCGACGACGGTCGTCACGCCGCCCGCTGCGGCCGCCCGCGTTGCGGACTCCCAGTCCTCCTTGTACTCGAGGCCGGGCTCGCGGTTGTGGATGTGACAGTCGACGACGCCGGGGGCGAGGACGTTTCCGTCGGCGTCGAGGACTCGCTCTGCGTCGGGGAGCCGATCGGCGCGTCCAACGGCGACGATCGTTCCATCCTCGACTGCGACGCCGGCGTCGGGGGTCCGTCCGGCCGGTGTGACGACGGTGCAGTTTCGCACGACGAGATCCACGGTCATTGGCCTCACCTATCCGCGAGATCCGGATATAGCTTCTGTTGCCCGGACGCGGTCGACGACGGGATGACCCGAGTCACGCTCGAGAGCTTGGTAGCGAACCGCCCGTCCACGACGTCGTCCGTGTATAGCGGTCCAGACGACAGTCCAGAGCGCTCGAGACGGATCCGAACGGGTTCGTCTCGATAATCATCGTTTTGCTCCCGGTATCAACGGATTGGTCGCTTGTGCGCCGAACCGCCCGAAATTGGGCGAGGAGGCCGGTTCAACGTCAGATCAGGTTCGCGTAGGTGAGAGATAACTAACGGCTCCGCGACGGTAACTCGAGACATGATCGATAGCCTCGTGGTCTTCGTCGTCAGCCTCCTGATCGGTGCGTTCGGCATCTTCGTCGGCGCAAGGATCGTCGTCGACACCGAGGACTACACCTACGCCCTGATCACCGCGCTCATCGGCGCGATCGTCTGGGCGGTCGTCGGCTTCTTCTTGGGCTGGATCCCACTTCTGGGACCGCTCCTCGTGTTCGTCGCCTACCTCGCGGTGATCAACGCCCGCTACCCGGGCGGGTGGATCGAAGCAATCGTTATCACGGTCGTCGCCTGGCTGTCGGTGCTGGTCGTCCTCTACGTCCTCGCTGTCATCGGCGTAACCGGGTTCGAGGCTGCCGGCGTCCCCGGCACATAACGGCACCGAAACCATCACATTTCCTTATCGAACAGTTTACCTCCATAATGGCGTTAGGTCGTCTGAGAATAGCGTATGCGTGACATACCGCTACCGGAGTAACAATACATGATTTATAAAAAATACTTTGTGGGGTGCTGTCGACGGTTCAGCGTAAGACGGTCGTTCCGCGGATCGCAGTAACACGGACCGATCTCTCCAGCCACCATGATCCACGCGCTCTCCGAACCCGTCATTACCGCGCTCGTTCCGTCGATCAGTGAGGGGGTCACCCTCGGCGTCGTGTCGGCTCCGGGACTCGTCTGGGACCCACATCTCGCCGCCGTCGCCGGACTCGTCGCGCTGATGATGCTTGGTGGCGCACTCGTCGTCCGAAATCAGCTCGCGGCAACGTCGGGGCTCAGCACGGAGCCGGATCCGCAGCGAAACGACGAGTTCGTAACTGACCGGGAGCGGGTCTGCGAACTCATCGAGGAGAACGGCGGCCGGATGAAACAGTCGAAGATCGTCGACTCGGTCGACTGGTCGAAGGCGAAGGTGAGCCGGCTGCTGGCCGAACTCGAGGAGGAAGAAGAGGTAACGAAGCTCCGACTCGGTCGGGAGAACCTGGTCTGTCTCCCGGGCCACGAGCCGACGGCCTCGAAGTCGCCGGAACGCGCCAGAAACGAGTAGAACCGGTTCTCTGTCGGATCGTAATCGAACCTAGCCGAGCAGCCGGTAGAGGCTGCTCGCGGCGACGACCAGCAAGACGAGCACGCTCGAGAGAATTGGATCCAGACTCGAGCCGATGGTCCCGTCGAGGCCGGCCACTGCGATCAGAAGCAGACCGACCAGACAGAGCGCCAGGTGAAGACGGAGGGTCGACGAGCGATCGGTTGGTTCGTCGTCGACGTACGTGAGGACGTCGTCAAAGTTCGGCCCCGAGCGGATCGTTTTCGCGTCGGAGTCGTACTCGATGACCAGGTCCTCCTGGAGCTGTGGGAGGTGTGTCTGCTGGAGGGAGACGTAGACGCTCTTGTAGAGGTTGTTCGGGACCGATGCGGCCTCCGATTCGGTCGACGCGATCTCGGTCGCGACCTCGGAGACGTCGACCTGTCCGGCTTCCTCGGCGAGTAGCTGGACGATTGCTCGCCGCCGGTCGTTGCCCAGGATGTGAAAAACCTCGCTTTCCTCGAGTGAGTCGGTTCGGTTCGTCTGGACGGACATTGATCAAAGAGCGTTCGAAGACGTACGGTTACCGACCGATCCACCACCCACTGACATACGCGTGGATTTCATCGACCACCGACTTCAACCTGCGGTATTAATTCCCAATCGGTCCGTTCGGAAGGATTGTCTTCCATCGATCCGAACAGGAAACTAACACGGCGAGAACGGACCGGGCCGCTACCCGGGTAGGTGGCCGCCCGATTGCATCTCTCGATACGTCGTGCAGGCCGGACAGCCGTGGACGACGTCACCGTTGTCTCCGAAGACTCGAGCGAACTGCTGGGTGACGTGTGTCCCACAGTTTCGACAGCGGGCGCCTGCCGACGACGATTCCATCGGTTTCCAGCCGTGTTGTGTTCGTTTCATAGGTTGTGGGTGTACGCGGATGGGCGACGGGCGAGTTCGGTCGTCGAGCCATCCGGTCTCATCGGATTCAGGGGAGCAAACGTGAATAAAGGACACAGACCGTTCACCCCCGAGCCGGTCCGACACCTCCGGAAACCCATCGTTTATGGCCATTTTTGGTCGATACAGCCCGCCTGAAGGGCACTTTCCGATATGGGTTTGTTCCGACCTCAAGATGAATTCAGTCGCGTTCTCGTTCGTTCGTCGGACGCTATCCCGATCTCTCTCGCCGAGACGGGTCGAAAGTATTCGTTTCCCAACCGAAATCAACAGTTTCTCCCGCAGGCGATTTTGAAACTGAGTGTAAGGTCCACCGTTCTCAAATACCACTGTCGCTTACCGATCTACGTGTTGGAACGCGGCGACGCGACCGCGGATCGCGACGCGCCGCGACTCTACCGGCCGGGGACGGACGGTTCGGCGACGAACGCCGGCCTCAGCGAAGATGGGTGATCACGACTATGTCAACGCAAGCGACCAATACACGAGCGGAATCGGAATCGAATCCGTCGGTGCAGCTCAACGTGCTCGGCGACGACTGTGCACGGACGATCCTCGTCGCGACCAGCGACGGTCCGAAGACGGCAAAGGAGCTCACCGGGCGGACCGACAGCTCCTCGGCGACCGTCTATCGGCGCATCAATAGCCTCCTCGAGAGCGACCTGCTGGAGGAGTGTGTGCGATTCGAGGAGAACGGCTCGCACACGACGGCGTACAAGGCGACGATAGAGGGCCTGTCGGTCCGAATCGACTCGAGCGGGATCGACGTCTCCCTGTCGAAATCCGAGTGATACCGGCGTCGGACTCCAGTTGGGCTGTTCGAGAGCCGGAGTAACGTCCCGAAACGAACGACCGTCGTCTACAGAATCATTTTAACTGGGGTCGTCGAACGGGAACGAACTGCTAGCACGGCTGTATGATACGGATAACAAATATCTACTCAGTGGAACGGTCACTGTGATTGAGCAATGCACGATCTAACCGGGTTTCAGCGCGACCTGCTGTACGTGATCGCAGGTGCCGATCGTCCGTCCGGGCAGACGGTCAAAGACGAGGTCGAACAGTACTACAGCTCCGAAATCAATCACGGTCGACTGTACCCGAACCTCGATACGCTCGTCAACAAGGAACTCGTCGAGAAGGGAGAACTCGACAGGCGAACCAACTACTACGCGATCACCGACGAGGGCCACGAGCAGATCAGCGACCGACGCGAGTGGGAACAACAGTACGTCGACCTGTAGTTCGACTTTGCGAGCACTGAGGACGAGCACGAGAACCCTGTTCCGGGCCCATGTGACCGCGGCTGGCTGCAATATCAAGTAGTACGGACATAACAAAGCCGGCGAGCGAGGACTGGCTCAACGATCTATGGTACGAGCCTCCGCCCTCGAGATGCCGTCCGACCGACCAGCCGTGGTGACCGACGCGTGAGTCACCCGACGAGCACGGAAACGCGGCTCGGATTCCTCCGGTGGTACCCCCTCGATATCGCGCTGGTCTCGCTGGCGGCGGCGCTCTCGTATCTCGCCGTCACGAGCTTCGATCCGGAGACCGCACCGCGGCTGCTGGTGACGTTTCCGCTCGCGCTGTTCCTGCCCGGATACGCGCTCGTCTCGGTGCTGTTTCCGGCGGGAGAACGGGCCGCCCGGCAGACGGCGACGACGCCGACCGACCGTCGGCCGCGCGGGATCGACACCGTCGAGCGGCTCGGGCTCGCCGTCGCGCTCTCGCTGGCGCTCGGGCCGATCACCGTGATCGCGCTCCCGTTTGCCGGCTGGGAGCTCGAGGCGGCGTCGGTCGCCGGCGGGCTCGCCGCCGTCACGATCGGGCTGGCACAGATCGGCGTCGTCCGTCGGCTTCGGACGCCCGCTGCCGTCCGGTTTACCGTCTCGATTCGAACGATCCGCGAGCGACTGACCGGCACCGACGGCCGCGGCGTAACGGTGTCGTCGGTCGTGCTCGGGATCGCGATCGTTCTCGCCGTCGGGCTGCTCGTCGCCGCGTTCCTCTTTCCAGCCTCGGCCGGCGGCTACGACCAGCTGGCGCTGTACTCGGAGACCGAGGACGGCGACCTCGTCGCCGGGGAGTTCCCCGACGAGGTCGCGCCGGGCGAGTCGGTGCCGGTGACCATCGAGGTCGAGAACGGCGGTGACGAACCCCGGGAGTACACGGTCGTCGTCCAGGAGCAGATGATCGAGGGCGGCGAGGTCGTCGATAGCACGGACCACGAGCGGATCGGGACCGTAGTCCCGGGCGGCGAGACCGACGACGGCACGTATCCGGTGACGCCAACGGCCGAGCCCGGGGAGACGGTTCGGATCAGCGTCCTGCTGTTCGAGGGCGACCCGCCGATCGGAGCGACGAACGAGGACGCCCTCGAGGAGACCTACTTCTGGGTAACCGTCGCCGAGGAGCCGGGGGAACCGGAGGAGCCGGAACCGGCGGACTGACGGGATGGCAGGACTAACGGGACTGACCGGACCGACGACCGCGTTCGTGGCGGTCGCTACACCGTTACCTCGACGGGAGGACCGAACCCGTTCTCGTCGTCGGAGCCGTCCCCGGTCGGCTCGGAACCGACGGGAGCACGAACGCGGCTCGACGATCACAGCGACCGCGATCGCGCGAACGCAGCGACTGACGTCCCGGCAAGCGTAGACGCGCTATCCGTGGAGACGGTTCGATCCGTGGCGTCTCGAGCCGTCCGCCGCGACGAGGGATCGGGCGACCAGCCGAGGGGCCATCGTGAGGTCTCGGAAGGGCTATAGGTAGGGTTACCGGCCCGCAACACCGAACGACAGCCTCGATTCCGGCTGTCTCGAGGCGCGGTGGACGATCGATACGAACAACACGGCGAGACAGAGCGCGAGCGCGACCGCGGGGGCGAGCGTCGCCGTCGCGGGCCCGACGGACAGCCAGGTGAGCGCCAGCGCGACGACGCCGAGTGCCGTTACCCCCGCGTAGATCCGGTGCCAGGGTCGCTGCTGGCCGAGCCGCCGATCGAGATAGGGTTCGAACACCTCGCTGCTGGGGAGGAGATCGATCGTATGCGTATCGGGGTCCCAGTCGACGATTCCGTGATCTTCGAGCATCGGCAGGTGGGTCTGGTACAGCGAGATGTAGACGCGACGACGCTGCGTGCGCGTCACGTCGTCGGTACCGATCTCGTTCTCCCAGGCGGCGACCTGTTCGACCAGCGGCGCGAGATCGCAGCTCCCGCCCTGTCGTTTCAGATACCTGACCGCCTGGCGTCTGCGGGCGTTGCTGAACACGTCGAACAGTTCGGCCTGGCTGAACTCTCGATCGGTCATAGTTTCCCTCGCGATCCCGTCTCCCGTGCCCGGAGATCGGGTCTGGTCGGATAGCTCACACCACCGACTGGGACGGAGCAACCCTTTACTATCTCGCGGCTACCCGGACGAAACCGCCATATACCGGTTAGAAGCCGTGACTGACGTCGGTAGCGACGATTCCGGCCTGTCGCCCCCGCGATCACCGGTGGCGATCGATCGCGTTCGCGAGGGTGTCGGTTCGTTTCGTCCCTCGAGGGGCGACGTAGTACGGGACTACGCGACCGTCAAGCCGGGGATAACAAAGCCTCGCTACCGGCTGTGTCCGGACGATCACCCATCCGGGTATCGAGCATCTATGAGCACATCCAGATACGACCGACGAGTGCAGGGACGGACCGTCGCGTTCCCGCGCGGAGGCTGGTCGCCGTGACACGGTTCGTCTCCGGCGAGGGCTGTACGATCGCCGACGGCGCGACGATCGATCACGGCGAGTTCGACGAACCGACCAGGATCGGCGCCGACGCGACGATCAGGGCCGGCTCGATCGTCTACGGCGACGTGACGATCGGCGACGGGTTCACGACCGGTCACGACGTGCTGATCCGCGAGGGAACCACGATCGGCGACGACGTGCTCGTCGGCACGAAGACCGTCGTCGACGGCGAGACGACGATCGGCTCACACGTCAGCCTCCAGACGAACGTCTACGTGCCGACCGAGACGACGATCGGCGACAACGTCTTCGTCGGCCCCGGCGCCGTCATGACCAACGATGAGTACCCCGTCCGGACCGAGGTCGATCTCGAGGGACCGACCCTCGAGGACGGCGCCTCCGTCGGCGCGAACGCGACGATCCTGCCGGGCGTGACGATCGGCGAGAACGCGTTCGTCGCGGCCGGCGCCGTCGTGGTCGAGGACGTCCCCGCCGACAGCCTCGCCGTGGGCGCACCGGCGCGAACGAAACCGCTTCCCGCCCCCCTCGAGGGACCGAACCAGCTCGAATGACCGACACAGAAACCAATCCCGAGATCGACGCCGAGACGAGTATCGAGCGCGTAACCGACGAGCCGAGCGACGACGGGATCCCGATCGCCGATCCCGAACTCGGTCCGGACGCGATCGACCGCGTTCGGGAGGTCCTCGAGAGCGGCGCGCTCGCGGACGGTCCCGAGGTTCGGGCCTTCGAGCGCGAGTTCGCCGCCTTCTGCGGGACCGACCGGGCCGTCGCGACCTCGAACGGGACGACGGCGCTGGTGACCGCCCTCGAGGCCCTGGGGCTCGAGGACGGCGATGCCGTCGTCACCTCCCCGTTTTCCTTCGTCGCGAGCGCGAACGCGATCCGGCTCGCGGGCGGGACGCCGGTGTTCGCCGACATCGACCCCGAGACGTACGCACTGGATCCGAACGCCGTCGAACGAGTACTGCGCGACCGGGAGGACGTCGTCGGTCTGCTACCGGTTCATCTCTACGGACTGTCGGCGCCGATGCCCGCCCTTTTGGACCTCGCCGAGGATCACGACCTGTTCGTCCTCGAGGACGCCTGCCAGGCTCACGGCGCGAAATGTGGGGGGGACCGGGTCGGCACGCTGGGCGACGCCGCCTGCTTCTCGTTTTACCCGACCAAGAACATGACGACGGCCGAGGGCGGGATGGTCACGACCGACCACGAGGACGTCGCCGACCGAGCGGCGCGGTACGTCAACCACGGCCGGGGCGAGACCGGTACCGGCGGCTACGATCACCTCGAGCTCGGTCACAACTTCCGACTGACGGGCGTCGCGGCCGCGATCGGTCGCGTCCAGCTCGAGCGACTGCCGTCGTTCAATCGGGCTCGCCGGGAGCACGCTGCCGCCTACGACGAGGCGTTCGCCGAACTCCCCCTCGAGACCCCGACCGAGCCGCCGCGGTACCGTCACGTCTACCACCAGTACACGGTTCGGGCGACCGACCGGGACGCGCTCGCCGAGTCGCTCGCGGACCGGAGCATCGACACTGGAGTCTACTACGACCGACCGATCCACCGCCAGCCCGCCTACGGGTCGGTCAGCACGGCCGCGGCGACGTTCCCCGAGGCCGAACGGGCTGCCGACGAGGTGCTCTCGCTCCCCGTTCACCCGTCGCTCTCGGCCGAGGACCGTCGAACCGTCGTCGAGGCGGTGTGGGACCACTACGATACCCAATGACCGACCAATCTACCGTCAGAGCCGGCGTTGTCGGCGCCGGCTCGATGGGACAGAATCACGCGCGGGTGTACAGCGAGCTCAGGACCGTCGATCTCGTCGGCGTCGCCGACCACGACCCCGAGGTTTCCCGGCGGGTCGCCGCCGAGCACGGAACCGACGCCGTCTCCCTCGAGGCGCTGCTCGAGCGGGTCGACGCCGTCACCGTCGCCGTGCCGACGCATGCACACGCCGAGGTCGTCTCGCGGTGTCTCGAGGCTGGCGTCGACGTGCTGGTCGAGAAACCGATCGCGGGTTCGGTCGCGGAGGGCCGCGCCCTCGCCGAGCAGGCACGGAACGCCGGACGAGTCCTGCAGGTCGGCCACATCGAGCGGTTCAATCCCGCAGTGGGGATGCTCGAAGACCTGATCGAGGACCTCGACGTCATCGGGATCGAGGCCGAACGACTCGGCCCGCCGATCAACCGCGATGCGCCCGGCGACGTCGTCTTCGACCTGATGATCCACGACGTCGACGTCGTCGGCGCCCTGCTCGGTCGGACGCCGACGTCGATCTCGGCGATCGAGGCGGCCGACGGGCGGTACGCGACGGCGACGATGGAGTACGGCGATATCGTCGCGACGCTGACCGCGAGCCGGGTGACCCAGAAGAAGGTTCGGAAACTCACCGTCACCGCCCGCGAGTGTCTCGTCGAGGTCGACTACCTCGAGCAGTCCGTACTGATCCACCGCGACTCCTACCCCGAGTACCTGACCGACGACGGCCAGAACCGCTACCGCCACGAGAGCGTGGTCGAACGCCCGCGGATCGCAACGAGCGAGCCGCTGCGGTGTGAACTCGAGTCGTTCGTCGAGGCCGTCCGTACCGGGTCCGAGCCCGAAGTGACCGCCGAGGACGGGATCGCGGCCCTCGAGACGGTCCAGGCGATCGATTCGCGGCTCGGAAGGAGGAGACGCGAACCGGAGGTGAACGCCCGATGAGCGCACTCGATCCCTCGATTTATGGCTCGGAGCTTCCGGAGCGCGAGCTTCGCGATCGACTGACCGCCGGCGAGATCCCCGTCGCCGTCTACGGGCTCGGCAAAATGGGACTGCCCCTCGCGGGCGTCTATGCCGAGACGACGGGCAACGTCACCGGGGTCGATATCGATCCCACGGTCGTCCAACGCCTCGACGACGGCGAGTGCCACGTCGTCGGCGAACCGGGACTCGACGACCTCGTCGCCGAGCAAGTCGAGCGCGGTCGGCTCACGGCGACGACCGACGGCACCGTGGCAGCTACGGACGCCACGATCCACGTGATCATCGTTCCGACGCTGCTCGCCGAGGACGACTCGCCCGATCTGGCGACCGTCGAATCCGTGCTCGAGGATATCGCGGCCGGGCTCGAGCCAGGCGACCTGGTCGTCGCCGAGTCGACGCTGCCGCCAGGCTCCTGCCGGGACGTCCTGCTTCCCCATCTGCTCCAGGAGAGCGGCCTCGAGCGCGGCGAGTTCGGGCTCGCGTTCTGTCCCGAGCGAACGGCCTCGGGATCTGCGCTGCGGGATATTCGGGGACGATACCCGAAGGTCGTCGGCGGCGTCGATGCGGCGAGCACCCGCGCAGCCGAACTGATCTACGGCGAACTCACGAGCAACGAGGTCCACGCGGTGTCGGACGCGACGACCGCGGAGGCCGTGAAGGTGTTCGAGGGCGTCTACCGCGACGTCAACATCGCGCTCGCGAACGAGCTGGGGCGGCTCGCCGACGAGCTCGGCATTTCAGTGCGGGAGGCGATCGACACCGCGAACGGGCTGTCGGTCTGCCAGCTCCACGAGCCCGGGCCCGGCGTCGGGGGCCACTGCATTCCCTACTACCCGCACTTCCTGCTCTCGCGGTTCGAGGAGCCGATGCCAGTGATGCGGACCGCCCGCGAGCTCAACGACGCGATGCCGTCGGTGATGGTCGATCGCCTCGCCGACCGGCTCGCGGCGACCGACGCCGGCACCGATCTCGCCGACGCGTCGGTGCTTGTCCTCGGGATCACCTACCGGGCCGGCGTCGAGGAGACACGCGCCTCGCCCGCACTGGGCGTCGTCGACGCCCTCCGCGAGGCGGGGGCAGACGTCGCCGGCATCGATCCGTTGGTCGACCCCGCCGAGTACGGCGCCCGGCCGGTCGCCCTCGAGGACCTGCCCGAGGAGTCGTTCGACGGCGCGATCGTTGTCACCGCCCACGAGGAGTTCGAGGCGATTCCCTGGCCCGACCTCGAACCGATGGTCGTCGTCGACGCCCGGGACGCCCTCGACCTCTCGGGAACGGCTCACAGCCACTACACGTTCGCTGGCTCCCACGACGGACCGGCCCCGCTCGGAGGCGGTGACGGCTCGGCCGACGGTCGATCGACGCTGCTCGAGTCGCGACGGACGGACGGTGGGACCGATGTATAAGGGACGCTCGATCGGCGTGGTCGTCACCGCCTACGACGAGGCGGCGTTCGTCGGTCGCGTCATCGAGACGATCCCTGGCTACGTCGATCGGATCTACGCCGTCGACGACGCCTCGCCTGACGACTCCTGGGCCGTCATCCAGCGAGCTGCCGAGCGAGTCAACGGCGAGACCGAGCCAGCGCGGGCGGTCGCCGACGGCGGCGACGGCCGTCGAGTGATCCCGATTCGCCACGAGGAAAACCGGGGGTACGGCGGCGCGGTCAAGACCGGCTACGAGCGGGCCGCGGCCGACGGGCTCGATGTCGTCGCGGTGATGAACGGCGACGCCCAGATGGACCCCGCAATCCTCGATCGGATCCTCGATCCCGTCGTCGACGGCGAGGCCGACTACGCGAAGGGCAACCGACTGCTGACGCCCGACGATCGCGCCTCGATGTCGACGTTTCGGTTCGTCGGCAACGCCGCACTCACCGGGCTCTCGAAGTTCGCCACCGGCTACTGGACGCTGTCGGACCCCCAGAACGGGTACACTGCCATCTCCAGGGAGGCCATCGAGACGCTCGAGCTCGAGGCGATCACCGACGAGTACGGCTTCCTCAACCATCTCCTGACCCACCTCAATGTCGCGGAATTCCGCGTCGCGGACGTCCCCATGACGGCCGTCTACGGCGACGAGGAGTCGAGCATCGGCTACTCGTCGTTCGTCCAGTTCGTCTCCTTGCTCCTGTTGCGGAGCTTCCTGTGGCGACTCAAGACCCGCTACGTCGTTCGCAGTTTCCATCCCGCAATAGTCTTCTACGGTGCCGGCGCGACCGGGCTGGCCGGCGGACTCGCCGGACTGGTCGGCTCGCTTGCTCGAGCGGTCCGTGGCACCGAGAGCTTCACGGGCGCGATCGCCTCCTTTGTCGCCGGACTGGTCGGCACGGTGGCGCTCGGAATCGCCATCTGGCTCGACCGCGAGGAGAACGCCCACCTCGAGGTGAGCCCGTACGACCGATCAGACGAGGACATCGCCGCTGGAGGAGCGTCGGATCGGCTCGAGGAGGCGGCGCCCCGGTCGGTCGAGTAGCCGGGGCCGGCGGAACGACGCTCCGCTCTCCTCGGTCCCAAATCCGAACCGAGCGATCGCTGGCTCGAGGAGCCGATAAGTCACGTGGAGCGGTCAGTGGCGTGGAAAACCCGGCTGTGAACGACTGGGCGACGATCCAATGGGTCGACACGCACTGAAGCTGATTGTCGGGCAACAATTAATACATCACATCAGGAAACGATTGATATGAGTTGGCACAGAGTGGCGCTACCGATACTCGAGGGGACGTCGCTCGAGGGACTCGACCGAAAACGGTTCGCTGGGGTCGTTGCTGTCGTTCTTGGAGCCTGCCAGGTCGCGCTCACCTTCACGTTGAACGGATCGCAGTTGCTGATCGTGGGAAGTGGTGGCTGGCTGCTCGTCGCGATCGGTCTGAACCTGGTCCGCGGTCGAACGGCGCTCGAGAGCGACTGGAACGAGGGTGGAGAGCCGGGATGGATCGCCGTGGTCCTGTTGATGGGACTGTCGATATGGGTCGTCGTTGCTACAGCTGATGTGCTCGTCTTCGGTTGAGTGCTCCGCCCGGATTTCTCCTTGGTCGTCTCCTTCGTCTATAGCCGTGGCGGGTTTCTTTTCTGGTACACTCGGAGGTGGGCCGCGTTACATGATGAGTGCGTATTGACCGCAGAAGTTCCTACCAATCACCGTATCTCTTCGAAGAGTCGTGATGAATACAG
>NZ_JARUKW010000029.1 GCF_029688845.1 Natronococcus sp. A-GB1
CGGATTGAGTAGGAAGAGATCCTACGGAGACTTAGGATACGATCTCATCTAGAACAGGAATACTAATTACAGAAGTCCTATTGGCGGTCATTGGATACTAGAGAGCATGGAAGATTGGCGACGTCGAACCAGTTATGCGCTTGTAACTGTTGGCGTTATTATTCTTGTTTACGCCACTGCTTATCAGTGGGCAATGATCACATTTGAGGGTCGTGAGATTCCGTTCTACAAAGCCGTTCAAGTGGTAATTGAGTCGCTCACAACGGCTGGCTTCGGAGGGCACGCACCCTGGGAAAGTATGGTGCTAAACGTGATGGTAATTGGGATGAATCTCACTGGCGTCCTTCTTGTCTTTCTTGGACTACCGCTATTTGCAATTCCACTGCTACGACAGGCACTCGACTCAGGCCCACCGACAACCAGTGACCTCACTGATCACGTCATCATTTGCGGCCATTCAGCGCTTGATGATGTATTGCGGAGGGAACTGGACGAAGTTGGTATTCCGTATCTGTTCGTCGATTCTGACCCCGATATAGCCGCTAATCTCACGGAAAAGGGTATCGACGCAATCCATGGCGATCCAGAGCAGATCCAAACCCTTCGCAACGCAAATGCGGCGACTGCTCGTGGGCTTGTTGCTGACGTCAGCGACGAAGTGAATCCAACGGTTATGTTGTCTGCACTTCGCGTCAATCCAGATCTGAAGTTGATTAGCGTTGTACGAGATTACAAGACGGCCTCGTATCACGAGTACTCGGGAGCTGACGAGGTCGTCTTAGCTCGTCAGCAACTTGGAGAAGCGTTCGGAGTGCGAGCTACGACATCCTTTGCAGAAAAGCTTCGTAACGTAATCGAGGTGGAGAACAATTATGAGATTACTGAACTCTTGGTACAGGAAGGAAGCGATCTTGCAGGACAGACGATTAGGGACGCAGATATCTTCGACGAGAATGGAATTACGATCGTCGGCGTTTGGCTCGGTGGAAAGTTTGTCGTCTCTCCCGATCCAGACACCGTTCTTGAGGAAAATACAATCCTTCTCGTTGCAGGAGGTCACGGTGGATTCGAGAAGATTACTGCCCGTTCGATCCCGACACATCATTATCCCTCGCACGTTATCGTTTGCGGATATGGAACTGTTGGCTGGTCCGTTGCCGAACGACTCCGTGAGTCGGGCATCGATACCTGTATCATCGATCACCAGGATCGGGAAGGAGTCGATATAGTTGGGGATGCAACTAATCCAGAAACCTACGAAAGCGTCAATATAAGGGATGCAGAGACAGTCGTGCTCGCTCTAGACGACGACACAACGACGATCTATGCGACACTGGTTATAAGAGAAATCAACCCAGATATTGAAATTATTGCTCGTGCAGACGATCCAGGTACAGTCTGGAAATTGTATAATGCTGGTGCTGATTACGTACTGTCCCTTCCTACGGTGACTGGCGAAATTCTTGCCTCACATCTGGTTGATGAAGTTGAAATCGTCACCCCACAAGTTCAGTTCGAGTTTATCCGTTCGGAGGCGCCCTCGCTTGTCGGGAAGAGTCTCAAGGAAGTCGATCTTCGAGCCCAGACCGGCTGTACAGTAATCGCTATCGAGCGCAACAATGAACTAAGAACAGATCTCACTGCGGATTTCGTCATCCAAGAAGAGGACATTCTCATTGCTGGCGGTAGTGAAAAGTCAATTAAGAAATTCCAAGAGTTTGTCTCTCAATCGTCTCCAGAGACAGTATTAGAGTAACTGCAAAGAGACCCGTATTGCCGCAGCACCACAGGAAAACGCAATAATCGCATAAGCATATTCTAGAGATAAATCACGATCTCCCTGTGAAAGGTACTGCCGGACGATGTATGAGTCACTTCCAGAAATCAAAGAGGCTCCGGCCACTAGTGTGAAGAAGCCGACAATCCACTCGTTTCTAGGAGAGAATACAGTAGTCGTTAGCTGTACTCTTGAAACAATCGAAATTAGGACTATGAAGAGGTAATACGCAATAGCAAACAGAATGTTAAGAACACAAAGAGCAATGCAGATAGAGAGAAAGAACTTTGTCCACCGGCTCTTCAATTGAACGTTGTTTCATGTAATAGGTATTTATAGAAGCTAACTATCGGAGTCTGGTAGAGATACAACGGGTACAGTTGGGTTTGTGACGAGATTCGTTGTAATATTACCAGCAAGAATTCGGTTGATCCGACTTCCTCCACGAGCTCGAAAAACAATTGCATCAGCCCCTACGTCAGCAGCTTCAGAAAACAGAGCAGGGACCATATCTGTCGCAAATACCGTTCGGGTGTCGACAGCAATAGAGCTACTAAGTGTGGAATCAACAATAGCAAGGAAATTAGATGCGTCTTCACGGCGTTTCTCAAGGGGTGCTTTGTCAGGTGCTCCGCCGCCCTTTTCGATAATATGGACTGCAGTAACGCGCTCTGTCCCTTCGAGAAAAGGCCGTAATGCACTGCACGTCGTGCGTGCGTCCTTCTCCTCTGCTACGGGAACAAGAACGTGCTGAAAATGGACCATGAATGGACTCATTCAGCAGCTCTATATAAATATTATCTACTGTACACTGAATCATCCCGTCCATTTATTACTCAGAGTATGAAATAAAGGGTAATGTCGTTTCGGGCTACACTGGCTCCTAATTCTCTCAATACAGTTTTTTATGCTGTTATGATATGGTGTGTGCTGGTCGTAGTGCTAACCAGAATATATGATACTCCACTGATACGGTTAGAAGTAGTTGTCGGGACCGGTATTCTTCTTATTTGGGTTATTTGGGCAATTCGATATCGCCTCGAGCAGATTCAGCAGGGACGGTACAATCGGTATCGATGAACAGTTAAAGCCACACAGAAACATAGAGTTCTATGATCATGCTCTAGTTGTTTTGGAATTCTGGCGAAAAGAGGATGACTACAATAGCGAAGGCGCTTCCAATAGAATACCGCAGAATAAATAAAGTCACTATTTGACTGGGTTTAGTTCCAAGAATGGCACTCTATATACAGATTAGAGGGCGATGCTGAACTAGACAGTGTCATCTGTATACACTTTGCTGAAGTTGCTAATTAGACTCGCTCAACTGGGGCGGCACGTGCCGAGATACCTACGTTTATCCATTATCACTTCCACAGTCCAACGAACGAAATGGAGATTCTAGTTACGGTTAAGGAAGTCTCTACTGTCGAAGACGAGTTCGGGATTGAAAACACGACCATCGTCGACCAGTATCTCAACGCCGACCTCAACGAGTTGGACGACTACGCTGTCGAGGAGGCCCTCCAGCTTCAGGAAGCGGGCATCGCCGACGAAGTCGTTACCGTGACGATCGGCCCCGAAGACTGCGAGCAGACGCTCCGCCAGACGCTCGCGAAGGGCGCCGACCGCGCGGTCCGCGTCTGGGACGACGCCCTCGAGAACATTGACCTGCTCGACGTCGGCGCCAAAACCGCGATCCTGCGGGCAATCGTCGAGGCCGAGGAGCCCGACCTTGTGCTGACGGGCGTCCAGTCCGGCGACGACAACTGGGGCAGCACCGGCGTCTCTCTGGCGGCCGAACTCGGCTTGGAGTGGGGCGCCGTCGTCAACCACCTCAAGCACGACCTCGAGGACGGCACCGCTTCGGACCGGCGCGAGCTCGAGGGCGGCGTCGAGGAGCTGACCGAGATCGAGTTACCCGCGGCGCTGACGATCCAGACGGGGATCAACGAGCCCCGGTACGCCAGCCTGCGGGGCATCCGCCAGCCCCAGCGGAAGGAACTCGACGTCCACACGCTCGGCGACCTCGGCATCGACGAGGGTGCAGTCGAGGGCGCGGTGACCGTGACGGATATGTACGAGCCCGAAAGCGAGACCGACGCGACGGTCTGGCAGGTCAGGCCCGAGGAGACCGCCCCTGAGCTGGGTGAACTCCTCCACGAGAAGGAGGTGGCACCATGAGTGACGTTCTCGCAGTCACTGACCACCGCCGCGGCGAACTGCGCGACGTCAGTTACGAGACGATTACCGCCGGTCGTCAGCTGGCCGACGAAACCGATGGCGACCTCCATGTCGCCGTCATCAGCGGCCCTGTCGACGATTTTGCCCAGATATGCAACCGAGAAGGCGTCGACGCCGTCCACACTGTCAAGTACGGCGAAGAGTTCAACCACGACGTCTACACCCAGGTCATCACCCAGCTCTACGACGAGCTCGCGCCCCAGTACGTCCTCACGCCGAACAGCGTCAATGGACTCGACTACGCGCCGGCGGTCGCCAACGCGCTCAATCTCCCGCTCGTCACCGACACCGTCAGGCTCGAGACCAACGGCGACACCCTGATCGCGACCTGCGAGATGTACGGCGGCAAGGTCGAGACGACCAGCGAACTGACGGGTAACGCCGTCGTCACGATTCGAGGCGCCGAGTGGCCCGGAGCTGACGGTATCGGTGACGCCGAAATCAAGGAGTTCCAGGCCGAGATCGACGAGGACGCAATCCGCTCGAGTGTCACGGCCTTCGAGGAGGTCGGCAATGGTAACGTCGACATCACCGAGGCCGACGTGCTCGTCTCCGTCGGACGAGGTATCGAAGAGGAGGAGAACCTCGAGCTCATCGAGGATCTGGCTGACGCGCTGGACGCGACGGTCTCCTCGTCGCGACCAATCGTCGACAACGGCTGGCTGCCCAAGAACCGCCAGGTCGGCCAGTCGGGCAAGGTCGTCACGCCCGATATCTACATCGCGATCGGCATCTCCGGGGCCGTCCAGCACGTCGCCGGCATGAAGGGCTCGGAGATGATCGTCGCGATCAACACCGACCCCAACGCTCCAATCATGGATATCGCCGACTACGCCATCCACGACGACCTCTTCGACGTCGTTCCCGCGCTCACGGAGGAGTTTCAGTAAATCAACAATTCATATTTAGTACAGACAGTCTCCATGAGTTCATTGATCGGTGTATCGAATCAGAACCTTCTGATCTTCCGGCAACAAAAGCTATTGCTCACCACTCTTTTTATCGGTGTTAAAAGAAGATTGATGAATGCAAACATAGAGTAGCTTATGAGTTGATCTCAAATACATCTGCTAATCGCTTACGCATGAATTCACGCCGGTACTTCCGGCGTTCAGCTTCCGAGAGGTAGTTTTCCAAAACAACGCTCGCGTCGGAACTTCCCTGATCGCCTGCAATCACGTCAAGATTCTCAAGCAATTGTTTCTGTGCATCCATATACGTTGTATACCAGAAGCGCCGACCCATCTTCGAGGTCGGCGTCTCGCCACGAACGGTAACGCCGGCACGATTCGCAAGTCGCTGAAAACGCAATTGGATCGTTTCACCGACAAGATGGCCACTCGAGGATGCTGTCGATGGGAACAAATACCCGTTCCACTCGTCGTCTTGAGCGCCAAGCCCATCGATATGATCCGTCAGTTGCTCGCGGCCGTAGACCAGTGCGACCGTTCCTGGACCGTTCTTTCGTTCCTCAAAATAGATGTGTGGATCATCGCCTTCGAGTACCACCTGAGAAACGTGTAATGACGCGACCTCGTTCCGTCGAAGGCCCCACGCACACAGCGCGAGCACAAGAAGTTCCTCTTCAGGACCCTCAACAGCTCCGTACAGCCGCCGAACATCCTCACTTGAGAGCGGCTGATTGTCTTTCTCCTCACGATTCCAGTTGTACTCCTCGCTAATTCTCGAGGCCGGGTTGAACGCGGCGATCGCCCGCCGCTCGAGGTGACTGTAGAACTGGTTGACGTCGCTTAGATACCGTTGCTTCGAGGCGTCAGTTCCGAGATCGGCGTCAAGTTCGTCAAACACCGCCAGAACGCGTCGAATCTCGGCAGCCCGTTCGGCGGTGTCGACGACGCGGTCCACGAGATTGGCCTGGCCGTGGAGTTCATCGTACAGTTGCGCGTAAGTCGCGAGTCGAGATCGTTTCGTTGCGACTGTAGTGTCGGCGAGGCCTTGCCGGCGTTCGAGCGTTCGAATGAACGACTCGAGTTCATCAATGGTGGTTTCGTCGTCGATACCCCATGGATAGCCCTCCTCGGATTCCTCTACATAGCCCACAGACTCGAGAAACTCCGAGAGGGACATCTCGTGGTGCTCTCGAAGCGTGTAAGTGAGTCCGCCGTAGCCGACGTCGAGTAGATCCTGATAGGTGGGTTTGTCCTCAAGGTCGTGGCCAGCACGTTGTAGCTCAAGTTCGATTTCGGTGTTCCAGAACTCACGGAGTTCCTCGAGGGACTTGTGTGACCACTGGATTTGCTCGCTACTCACGCGAGATCGCCTCGAGTAACCCGTTTCCCCTATGTTGTGGTGATTCTAAGAGCATCATTTTCGTACGGTTCGCTACTCATGACACTCACTAAAAACTATCGTGTATTTGGTTGTCGGGCTCGAGACAACTAAAATACACAGAATAGGCAGCACGTGTATGTAGAATCGTCGTAAATCATATGTAGCTATACGAATTCGAATGCGTATTCTCATAGATCTGGTTCTACCGGAACGAGCGGCTGACGTGTTCTAACTGCCGGACGGAGTGGTAAGAAAGAATATGAACGAGTTACACTGTCGAACGCGTTTTTGATTTCATACATTGACACGAGCTCTCGACAAGCACCTAGACTTACACTGATCGATCTGGTAAGGCGGCCCAGGTTCTCAACTATGCGTCACCAACAGCTCAGCAGTAAGCACGTCCTCTCGGCAAGAAGTCTGTCGTACTTGTCTTTATGAGATGATCGACTCAAAGTCGTCAGCCTAGTCGTACTCGCTTCGATGCTCAAGTGACGATCGACCCGTCCGTATGGTCTCGTACAGGTCGGACCGTTCGGCTGGTCTGATCTTACAAACGAGGCCATAGTGCTCAAGCACTGGCAATATTGTATTAATATTCTGTCTGGGTTTGTTGGTATCCATGAAGCCGAATCCAGATTTGGTTTTCAGAACTGTTTGGTTAGCAGTAGATACGAAGGTTGAGTGGAATAAGCTGGCGCCTGCTGAGCGATGTTCATCTTAGGTTCTCTTATTCATGCAGTCAGTGAATCAAAGAATCAATGAGTCAGTGAGTTACCAAAGGTCAATGAGGAGGGGCGTTTTGGAGGGTGAGGGAATATGAACAGCAAATTTTGTAGTCCATGAATCATGGACTTGGTGAATCACAGAGATGAGGAGTAGATGAGCAGAACCTCAGTGTATAGTGGGACATATCATCATTTAATCAGCAAGTCATGGAATCAGTGATTTGCAAATAGTGGACTAGTGAAGCAAGGAATCAATGAGTCAATGAATCCCTGAATCAAATCTCGAAAGAGGTGAGAAGCAGAGTCCTCGGTCAGGAATTTAATGATTCATGGATTCACAAATCACAGATTGTTTGAGTCAGTGATTCAATGAATAATGAAAATGCAGATAGAGAGGTCAGTTCGTTATCTACAAAAGAGCCCACAAAGCGAGTGAGTTCAATGATTCAAGGATTCTTTGATTCTAAGCCAGCTGGTCAAATCTCCCGGTTGTTTGGGGAAGAGAGTGTGAAGGCAGCAAATCAGAGTTAGAACTCAGTATGGAACGTCTGACGTAAATTTATGAGTCTTTGATTCAATGATTGGAACATGTCCGACTCACCGCGTGGATGGGGTGTCACACCGTCAACCAGCATTCCCACGGTTGCCTTTGGAAATCAGAAAGGTGGGACTGGAAAGACAACAGCGACAATAAACAGTGCGGCAGCACTGGCCTCGCGAGGCCACGACGTCCTTGCGATCGACATGGATCCACAAGCCGACATGACAAAAGGGCTTGGGCTCGGTCCAGGTGATGATAACGACGCATCCAACCCAAAGAATGACCTTCCGAACGAGCTCGTCACCGACGACGGTAATCTCCTCGATGTTCTCGTGGACAATCCCCGAACCCACGACACGGCACTTTCAGAGATCGTGATTCATACCAATGAGTACGAACATCTGAACTATGACCTCGTTCCGAGTCACAAGGACATGGGACTGGCACGGGACTGGATGGATGACGCTAGTGCCCGCCTCTCGTTGAAAGTTGCTCTTGAAGAGCTAATTGACGAGGGTTATGATTATGACTTCATTTTGATCGATTGTCCACCAGATCTTTCAGTTCTAACGGACGCCGCGTTCATCGCGGCTCAGAACGTCTTCCTTGCCGCACAAACCCAGGCAACATCACGAGATGCTCTCGACGACCTGTGGGACCAGCTGGAGTCTATTGAGAACAGCCAACAGATCGAGATTGCGATCGTAGGGCTGCTCGCGAATATGTACCGGGACGATGGACAGTCGAAAAAATTCCTGAACGCATTCGATGAGTCATTTGCATCAATGGCACCAATTTTCAAACTCCCTATGCGGGTAGCAATACAGCGCGCATGGGACAATGGCTGCGATATTTTCGAGTGGGAGGACCCGAACGACCAACAAGTAGAGCGTGAGCTCTTCTTGGAGATTGCAGAGACGATGGAACGAGCATTCGACAAAACGCAGGTGAAGGTGTAAACATGCCCCGAGGAATGGACGAGCGATTCGAGAATCCGTCGGACGAAGCGGAAGACCAGGAGCCGGCAACTGACGATCAGACCACAGAAACAACATCGGAAGTGAAAGAACGAGATCGCGAAACGACGGCGGCAGCCAAGGAACCGACCCCTACAAGTAATAGCGAATCATCGACCAAGAAGACAGAAACAACAGAGGATGAACCGCTAAATATCCGAGAGGATTGGGATTCAGCCACATTGTATGTTGAGCCGGAACAGAGCGAGGACATCGAGGTTACATTTACTCGGCTGAAAAAACAGTTGAAGCGGGAAGGTATTATACTCGAGAAGAACAAGCATTTCTACCGCGCGGTTTTCGAAATCGCGTTCGATGAGCATCGCGAAGAGACCAAAGAAAAAATTCGTGAATTAGCGAAGCAAGACAGAGATCAGTGACTCAGCGATTCAATGAGTCACTGAATCTGTGGATCGCTGAGCCAAGCACTCCAGAAGACAATGAGGGCGAGAGTCGCTCTCAGAGCATTACAATACCTGTTTCGTAAGTCAGCTGGATTCTGCTTGCACTCCTTTTGGTGGTCTTCGTAATCTCACCAATGGCCGAGAATCCGGCTCGAGAGAGATACCAGTGAGTTTCCCAGAAGAGCGTCGAATTTGGGTTTCAAGAAATAGTAATAGATGAGCACCTATAGATAGAGAACGTCCCACTTTATTTGAGATCATCCAGGAGGAGAAGTCACGTCCCCGGAGAGTTACCCCACTCCCTCCCCCCGTCATCGATGTGTAAACCAGTGCAGGTGGGGTGGGGGCCAAGATACGACGACCACGAAAAACAGCAGAAAACACGCTGTTCATGAGAGAGATGGTCTCAAACACACTAATGACAGTCTGATCTACGGCCATCTCTAGCTTGGAAAGTTTTATATAGGAATGTTAATAACAGTAACCGCAATAGGTCCAGCTACGAGAGTTGAGAGACTTGTCTCCAACGAATCGGACGATAATCTCTTCCTTTCTCAAGTGTCTGTTTGTGCTGGTATCCCTGTTCTCATGCTCTCTCCCTCTAATCTAAATGCTTTCATCAGCTTTCAGCCTCCCCCTCATCCTGAGATTTACACATCGATGACGGGGGGAGGGTGTCCAGAGAACTTGAGGTGACCCTTTCGCTACCTCGAGGAGATCAGACGAGCAATGATTTTGAGTCAGGAATGAAGAACGCGAGTACTTACACATCGAACACGGGGGGTGTGTTCAGAAACGGCCTGCTTGACTGATACAAATTCATTGGTTATGAAATTCCCTCAGCTGGGAGTTGACAACGGTCTGTAGGAGTTCTTCTTGATTGGCTATTGGCTCTAATCGAGTGTCGTCAACAATTCTCTTCATCATCGCTTCAGGATCTCCCGTGAAAGTAAACTCCATATACATTCCGCCACCCCGTCCTCGACTTTTTCGTGAGCTCGAAATAAGTCCATACGTAGAGAGCTCTTTCACGTATTTTACGTAGGTCTCACGTGTCATTTGGTCAGCATCCAGCTCATCAGTGATCCACCGATAAACATTGAATCCGACTGGACTTGGTACAGAACTTCGTGAACGATTCGAGTGACAGGCGACTGCAGCAGTCGCGTACAGTGAGATCTTCTTCTGAGTCGTCAACCCCTCTACAAGCTTCAATGAACGATCTTTATCGATTTCTTCCTGGGACTCACGTACGTGTCTCTCGGTAACTTTTCCGTCACCCCATTCATCTGCGAGATCGCCGGCACCACGGAACAGATCAATTGCTTTCCGAGCGTCTCCGTGGCTCTGTGCTGCAAATGCCGCCACAAGCGGGATCACATCACTTGTGAGTGCATCTTGCCGAAATGCATCACGACGATTCTCGAGAATTTCGCGCAACTGCGTGGCATCGTAATCTGGAAAGTAGACGTCCCGAGGATTGAAAGAGCTCTCCGCACGGCCGTCGATATCTTCCATGAACTTTGGGTCGTTCGTCAGCGCTGCAACCGACACACGGCCTTCAATCTCATTCGTGTTACTCGCTCGTGACAACTGGTAGAGTAGCTTTGAGTAAGCGGGCTCGTCGTTTGCCCGTCGACCAACTAGCAGATCGATTTCATCGAGAATAAAAATGACCGAATCATAATGCTCGTTAATGAGTTTGTATAGACGTCGGTACTTGCGCTTCGTTGAGACACCCGTTTCTGGAACCCCGATTTCCGCATTGACGTCTTTCGCAACAGTCTGTACGAGTTCGTAAACTGCTTGATCAAGGGTATTAATAGGTTGACAGTTTATATTAATCACACCGAAGCGCTCGCCTTTCGATTGGCAGAGTTCGATGATCTGTTGTGTAACAGCCCCGATGATGAGTGACTTTCCTGTTCCAGCAGGACCATATAACAACATATTCGGGGGGCGATTTCCCTGCAGGGTCGGCTTCAGAAATGAGACAACGGACTTGAGCTGATCGTCACGACCGACTATTCGCTCCTCGTCAATGATGGTGTCTGGCTCGACGAGATCTCGATTGACGAAAACTGATGCCTCTTCATCGTCATCGAGCATATCCCGAATCGACTGTTGAGAGCTGTCTTCACTAGACACCTCATTCTGATCTTGGACCGTATCTGCGACAGTGTTCTTTCGAGCGGCTTCTATTTGATCTGCGTTGGCTTCAGAGTGAGTATCTTCACTAAGAGTAGATTGGTTTATTTCATTCTGATCACTATTGGGCATACGGTCCCTGTATGCTGGAGCATCAAAAAGATAACCCCCGTCGATGTTTATCCGAGGCGTACAGGAAGTATATCGCTTGTACAACCCAGTTCTCTGCTTTCTACGACTGAACCACCTCCGAAGTATATCGGAGAGAGGCCCCCCGTTATCGATGTGTAAAGATGGAAATTGCCAAAACTGAGTATCTGCTTTTCAATGCCGTTCTGTCACCCCCCGTCATCGAAGTGCAAGCCACGCGTCTGACACCCCGACATCGAAGTGTAAATTCAGAGTCCCACTCCCCCTCCCCCCGTCATCGATGTGAAAATAGTGCTTGTTTCGTTCCTTTTTTATACAGCAATTCGCGAGTTGGAGGCCGGACTCGAGCGTGGCTTCGCGACTCCCTGAAATCGTCTCAAACAGCCATACAGCGACCCGTTACGAATCTAATTCTGATTGGGTCTGTTTGTTTCTCACTATGGGCAGAAACACTCGTAAACTGGTGTGCCTAGCCGTTGTTTCGAGGTAGTCTATTTGATGGACACATAGTGTAGAGCAACAACAGAGCTTCTCTCCGCTAGTTTATTCGTGTATTTCGCCGGTGTCTCCAGGAACAATTGTAAAGTCAAGCGTTCGGAAATCAGAGTCAAACGCAAAGAGGTGTTCTATGTCGTATTCATTAGCGAGAACAGCGCTCGAGTGATCAACAAACGAAATCTGTTGGTCATCATAGCGAGCGAATTCTTTGCAGGTTCGATCGAAGGCACCAGCATCAACTGGTAGAACAATAAAACTCTCTGACTCCCGAATAGCGCTCAGTGCACGAACGGCGTCACCGTGACCAACCCATCGGAGCAAGAGGGTAGCAAGCTCCGAGAGAACATAGCGACTGGTGTAGAGTGGCCGGTACGTGTATTTTCCCGACCGTATTCCATCGAACAACTCAACGGCTTGTTCGTGGTTTTCGTCATCGGGCTTGAATCGAGCATAAAACGCACCAGTATCGATGAACAGGGCTGTCGCACCAGGGCTACTCATTCGTCGCTCTCTGGCTCACCATAGAGATATTCGTCCACATTCGACGAAACATCTGTTGGCCCGCCTGCGGCTACGGGCTCGGCGTCCCAAAATGGGTCATCAGGATTGATTTCTTGCTTTTCGGTAGGCTCATCTGGAAGCCACCATACTACGGACCGACTACCTACCTTTTTTCGGCGGACATCCCCACGCTCATGGAGCGTATTGAGCTTATTGAGGATTGCTCTGTTCGAGATGCCCAACTCCGTACTGAGTTCTGTCGCAGTCATGGGCTCACTGGTCCGCCGGAGAATTCCGAGGATGTCCTCAAGCGTGACCTGTGTCACAAATTTCCCGCGATCGTCACGTTCATTGCTCATGTCTCAGGGTACGTCGCCGATCCTCTTAAACCCTATTCACTCGTGTGAACCGGGACCCAGCAACTCCAGTTCACACGTATGAACCGGAAGAGCTGATTGGCGCTCGAGAGCGTTCTAGCATCGTCTGAGAGAACACTCAGATAGAAGACAGAGAACAACAGGGGATAATTAAATCTCAGTTACTGTCGCGTGCTCTTCCTCGAGTGCTTGCGCGTCCTCCTCAAGTAGTGCAACAGTAAGATACGGCGCGTACGACTCGAAGTACTCCACAACGGTTGCGATGCGTTCGGAATCAATTGCCTCGAGCGAATCCAGCAGCATGAACGGAACCGTCTCGTAGACGTCGTGAACCAGATATCCTGCAAGCGCAAAGACAAGTCCAGTAACTTCACGCTCGCTTTCGCTGAGGTGGTTGATCGAGTCTTCGTAGGCTGCTCCCTCCTCAGTACTACGGACAATCTTGAGATCGAACGACGATTTCGTCACCTTGCGTCGGCCTTCGCGAACGTCACGTGTTGTCTGATCGATCCAGATCCGCTCGAGATTACTATACTCGAGAATCTCCAACAGGCTCTCCATGTGCTCGTTGAACTCTTCGACCGCACTGTCTTCGATTTGATCAATACGGGTTCGAAGATCAGCTAACTCTTCGGTTGTCTTTTCACGACGATCCTGAAGCCCCTCGCGGTCGTCGAGTCGTTCTTCGATTGACGTGATTTTGTCTTCGACATCATCGCGTTCGCTTTCCTTCCGTTCGATCTCGAACTCGAGCTGGTTGACTTCGCGGTGTTGGTCGAGGATATCTTCGGAGTCGTCAGTCTCGAGGTCATCGATCTCAGCCTCGAGTTCAGTAATCTCCTCTGTGAAGGCCTCCCGATCATCCGTGAGATCTTCGATGCGGTCACGCCGGCGCTCGATTTCGTCGTCGATCGATTCGAGACGGCGATTGGCTCGCTGATACTCGGAGCGATTTTCTTCGATTTCGTTGAGTGTCGCTCGCTTTTCCTCGAGTTCGTCGTTGATTTCCGAACGCTCGTTGAGCCGGTCCTCGTATACAGACTGAAGCTGTTCGATCGTAGTTTCGATTTGGTCAGTGGCGACCGAGGAACCACAGGTCCAACACGTGACGGTCCCCGAATCGGCATCGGAGAGTAGCTGATCGGTAACGGGACCATCATTGTTGTCCGCCTCGCCACCAAGGAACTCTCCGGGATCCTCCAGCAGCTGTTCGTTGAACTGGATCGTCCGCTGAAACTGCGAAATCTCTTCGTTGAGTTCGTCTTTCTCTGTCTGGAGTGTCTCGATTTCAGCTTCTAGACGGCCGAGATTCGCTTCTCCACCTGCCTGTAGCTCCTCGAGGTCGGCTTCGACATCCTCGTGCTCGTTTTCCAGTGCCTCGATACTCTCGCGTTCGGTCTCGATTCGGTTGCGAACTCGTTCGAGTTCCGAACGCGTGTCCCGAAGCTCATTGAGTTTCTCATCGAGTTCGGATTGTTCCTCACGCCGGGTTTCGACGTCGGTATTCGCGGCCTCGAGTTCTTCCTCGGCAGTTTCAAGTTCGTCGTGAAGCTCTTCGATTTCGTCAATCAGTCGCGTTCGCTTGGCCTCAAGATCAGGGAGCTGATTCTCGAGATTATCGAGTTCGTCGAGTTCACTGTCGATCTGGTTTTTCCGCTGCTCGAGTTGTTGAATTTCAGCTTTGATTGCATCAGTATCGACCGGCCGCATGATCAGATCACGCAGGTCATCGCCGCGAGCAACAGCCTGGCGAGCTTCGTTTGACTCGAGCAGGAACGCAAACAGATCCGCGATCTCCGGATCGTCGAGATAGGGGTCGCCCTCAGTAACGATTGTGCCGTTCCGTCGGTGAAGCGTCTGTTGGTAGGTTTCTTCACCGAACTCGAGAGCAGCCTGCCCTTCTTTGCTGTCCGCTTTGAGGCTCGCTTGATCGCTACCAAGTGCCGCCATGATTCCCTGAAGCAGCGACGTCCGGTTTGTTGCGTTACGACCGGAGAGAACAGTCACTCCATGTTCGAACGACACCTCTGTTTCGTCGATGCCACCGATGTTGCTGACAGAGAGGGTTGCTTGTTCTGGTGGAGATTGTTCCGTAGCGTGCTGGCTTGTTCCCATAGGTGTAGACAATTGATCCGTAGGTAGGTATTTATTGGTTAGCCAGCGATATGATCCATATCAGCCCTTCTCTGAGATCTAGAGGGCGATTTTGGAGTCGACCTGAATCTACTCTGGATAGAAATCCGTCGGACATTCCTGAGAGTGCGGCGAATTAACCAACAAGTCTAAGGAAAGCCCCGTCGTTGGTTAACTAATAGATGCCGGATCCGCCGAAGTACATACTCGAGGGCCTCGAAAAGCAGTCACCAGAGACGCTCCGAGAGATCGCCCAAATCGCTACCGAGATGGCGGACGAAAAGGAGCGCCAACTCGAGACAGGACTCGAGGAGCAGGAGGTTGACGATCAGCCAGAGAATCTCGATCGCGATGATGCACCAACCAGTGCGACGCTGACTACAAAGGAAATCAGCGGGAACCAGTACTACTACTGGCAGTGGCGAGAGGGAGAGAAAATTAAGTCAGAATATATTCGGCCAGTAGATCCAAAGCGATAGAGAAGACTATGAATTTTGAACTGCTTGCGAACTCTAATAGGCTCCTGGGTCGACAGATTGCTCACGATAGCGTTCGTACTTCCTTCTGCCCCACTCAATCAGCTCATCGTTCGAACTGAGTATCATAGCGACGTGGTTCCCGTCGCCGACTTCATTGTACGCACCAATGGCCACCTTTCGATCGTCGTAGAGTCCTATCCCAAGTGTGAGTGATTCTTCGAGACAGCCCAGAGTGTAGTTATCTCGCTTTGAATTATCCAGCAGATAGTGGAGACCGTCGTTCTGTACAATCTGCTTGTGGACAGTTCTATCGACGATCGGCTCTACCGTCAATCCTAATCTGGTAATTTGGTAGTACGCTTTGAACAGGGTCGGTTGAAAGACGGAGGTTAGAATCCGAAAGTGGCGCGTGCGAGGATCACAGAGCTTGAGAGCCGCTTCAACTACGAGGCCCGGAGAAGCAGGCTCGGAGAATACAAGCTCTGCGTCTGTGAGAGCATGTGTCGGGAAATCTGTATATTCTGTTGAGAGGCGCTGCAGAAACGGTGCCTTGGTGATTATCTGCTTGCTTTGCTCGAGTAATCTCTGGTAGGCAGATAGTGCCTGTTCTCCCTTTGCTGTAAGGCGATACCCCCCAGGCTGGGATTCACACCATCCGTGCTCCTCGAAGGTCTGAAACGTACGCCAAATCGTTGCACGGCCTGGTGAATTGGAGCTAGCGTTCGCAAGCTCACAAGGTTCTGTCAGACCCGCTCTAAGCGACTGAAGAAATTGGAGTGGTCGAGGTGAGCGCGAAAGGAAGGCGAGTTGATCCCGAGTGATTCTCTCGAGACAGTCCCTGACCAACTCGAGAGCAAACTTTCCGGCATACGTAAGGACGTGTTGTCGATCCTGATTCAGATTAACGAAGGCACACTCCTGGAATTCAGAGAGATACTCAGATGCTGTTTTACGGGATACTAACCCTTGATCCGCTATCTTTGAGGGGGTAACTGGCCCATCATCGATCATCTGCAAAATCTCAAACCGGGCTGAGTCGATATATTTGATTATGTTTTCACGAATAACATCTTGACTTCCAGTTATTGGATTTTCAACGACTTCCTCTTCGAAACCTGCACCTTCCTGCATCATATTCAACAACTTGGACGATATTCCGAATTTTGATTTATAGCGGCCACTATTGAAAGCAGCGATGAGAGCGGTTGATTTCGCCTCGCTTTTGGTTGAGGATGTGAAATTGTGAGTATGTCGGTAGCGAAGAGTGCCCGTGGTGTAGTAGAACTTACTCGGCCGGTAAATGCGATTGTCGCCGGAGTACTGACCGTTACTGGAGCGTTTGTAGCTATAGGAAGCGATGTTAGCGGCAGCGTCGGACCTGTTCTCATCGCTTCCCTTGTCACTATCCTGGCAACGGCCGCAGGAAATACTACCAATGACTATTTTGACATTGAGACTGATCAAATCAACAATCCTGAACGGCCGATCCCTCGAGGAGCAGTTGCTCCAAGTACTGCCCTCGGCTCGAGTATCGTCCTGTTTGCTGCAGCGGGCGCACTGGCACTCGTACTACCGTTGTTCGCCACTGCGATTGCCCTTCTGAATATCGTCCTTCTCGTCGCCTATACGGAGATTTTCAAAGGGATGCCAGGAGTAGGGAACGCAGTAGTGGCATATCTTGGTGGGAGTACATTTCTCTTGGGAGGTGCAGCAGTTGGCGATATTGCTGTCCCCGGTGTCCTATTTTTATTAGCAGCGTTGGCGACCTTCAGCCGTGAAGTAATCAAAGACGTCGAAGACATGGAGGGAGACGAGCGGGAAGAGATTACTACCCTTCCTCTCGTTATTGGGGAGAAACGTTCCCTCACTCTTAGTGCAGGTTTTCTCTGCCTCATGGTTGTTGTTACGCCGGTTCCCTATCTGCTGGGTGTTTTGGAAATAGTCTATCTTGTTCTCATGATACCGGTGAATGGTGTGATACTGTATGCCGGATATCTTAGTTTCGGTGACCCCAAAGCGGGGCAGTCCGTCCTGAAATATGGCTCGTTCCTCACTGCTGCGGCGTTCATCGTAGGCCGCGCGACTATGATTTCCTAAACGTTTCGACCGGAGAGACACCAGTCGGATATCTTATCGGTGTTTCACGGGAGGTAACAGTGTAACCTCCGGTGAAATGATAACCCTCGCCGATAGACAAACTCACTGGGAAGGCGATAAGCAAAGCTCGAGAACATCATAGCGTCGAAAGGGGAGAACCCCTAAGCAATTCTTTCCTTTCGACCAAAGTACAATAAGCTTTGTCCCGAAACCAGCGGCAGCGCTGTCTCCATCAGCGCCGGTGGGTACTGCTTGAGCAGTTCTTTCGGGCGAACGCGATAGACTTTGGTACGGCGGCACCGACCGTCAACGCTCAATTCGGAGACATGAATGTATATCGATCCACTAAGAGTTGCGAACGATCAGAAAGGTAGACTGCAGAACAGAATCGGTGATATGGACGAGGAGTGGCCCTTGGCAGTGGCTACTCGAACACAGAACAGAGATCCGTGGGTCCAGCAATAATGTTGCTCGAGACTAGCCTTGCGCAACTCACCAAGGAACTCGCCGTTGGAACCAAAGACACCACCCGCTGCCAATGGTGTGAACGTGACCTCAACGAAGGCGACGTCATCATTGTCTTATTCTCCCAGACAAACGACACCGATCATTGGGAGGTCCATCGAACCTACTGCACAGCGTGCGGTCCCTCGGCTATTGCGGACCCTGTGATTGGTTGCACGAAGTTGCTCGTCCAGTTCCGACTCGATATCCGAACTGATCTTGCAACACAGCCAACCGAACTGGTCGTCCTCGAGCCCAAGTTGATCGACTCGAGCGAACCCATCGAGAGCCGATCAGCTACTGGGATTGACGAGAACCCAGATCCAGGCACGAACACACGGCCACTGATGTCAAGTTCAGGCGGAGTCGAGGTCGAGTCACTTCCACCTCGTCTCAGGGATCCCGCTACCCACCGCCCCATGGTGAAAGACTCTAGCGTCCGAACCGAGGATCAGCTCATCATAGACGACGGCGTTGAATAATCCTAACTCCTCGATGTCAAACTTCTGCTTGGAGTCAAGGAACCCGATGACACCGTCGGTTCCGGAGTTTCCCCTGAACCACAGCCAATCGACTGCAGCAGACGCAGCTACGCGTATCGCTCGTTCATTGATTTTTCGCGACCACTGAGCCACGATGTCTACTGAAGCCACTACTACCGACAGCGACGACGTACAATCGACGACTATCCAGACGTTGACCAAGGAACTGCAAGCACTCCGTTCGCGAGTCGAGAGCCTTGAAACCGAAAATGAGACGCTCAAACGACGAGTCGAAATTCAGTCGGACCAGATCGATAAGCTCGAAGACCGTGTCGATAAGGACGATCAGACTCGGACGGACCTCGCAAAGAATACCAGCGAGGCAAAGTCGGCAGCTGAGGAGGCAAAGGAGATCGCCTGCTCTGCAAGTGCCAAAGCTTGCCAGGTTGAAGCCATGCTCGAGGAGAGCGAGAGCGACAAGACAACCAGCGAGACACCACAGCTACCCGGCGATGTTGAGCCCTCGACAAGTCCGCTCGATTTCTTCGCGAACTGCCGTCAGTACAAAGTCAAGAAACGGTTTATCGACGAGCGGAGTGAGCAAAATACCTATCGCGCGTTGCTCGTAGCTACACGCTGGGAAGAGTTTGCGACTAAACGCAGTACTGGTGACGGAGTCTTCTTTACCCGCGATGATGTGCGGCAGGCTTTGACCGCGATCATGGGTGAACAGCCACATGGGACCACCATCACTCGAGTTTTGGAGGCCATGTCGGAACTCGGTGGATCGGATCTCGAAGAGCGAACGCGGCAGGTAAGTCCAAAACAACCCCCGAAGGAGATTCTGACAATGGACCTCGAGACGGCAACTGGGTTGCTTGAGGATCGGTACTGTCATTTAGATCTGCTTGAGGAAGGTGTAACGAGTGCTGGCGGTGTCACACCCGTTGTGACCCAGTCTGAGGCCAGAACCGCGTGAGAAGAACACGAAAGAGACAGATGAGATAGGACCACGAGTAGAAACAGAGTTGGTCGTCGACTGGATGGTCGACGTCGCCATCCCTACTAGTGACAACTACAAGCAACAACCTCCCGATTCAGAAGTAGTAGCAGTCTGAATTACACGGATTTGGTGCCTGGGATTGTACTGCCCCTCACAACGAGTGTGATTGGAACTTATCCACATCGACGAGGGACCCGCCGCTGCTCTGGGTAAGTATATAGAGGTCGTCGGAACTGCAAACGTAGTCGTCCCCTCACGTATAGTGCAATGGAACGGTACTGTCTATAGTACTTATTCGAAGCAGTCGCTTACATTTGGTACCGAGTGTGGATCAGAGTCTGATCCAATCAGTGGATTTGGCTCTATAAGCGACTTGAACAACCAATTGCCGAGAGATTTCTAAAGTTGTTTGTGGCACTCTTCGACCGGATTGAGATCGGAAGAATCTGCTAGGCTGGAATAATAGTACAGTAGAACCATTGATCTTTATACTACGTAAACAAGATGTTGGTAACGGATGACAGACCCCAGGATTCTATCGAGATCGAAAACGTGGTCGCATCATCTGCTATTGGACAGGAACTCGCACTCGAGAGTCTTGCAATGGATCTCAAGGGGGCCGACTACGATCCAGAACAGTTCCCGGGACTTGTTTACCGTACCACAGATCCCAAATCTGCTGCCCTGATTTTCCGCTCCGGAAAAATCGTTTGTACCGGTGCGAAGAGCGTCGAGAACGTCCACAAGAGCCTACAGATTGTTTTTGGAAAGCTTCGAGACCTGCAAATTGAGGTTGAAGAGGGTCCAGAGATCACCGTCCAGAATATCGTTAGTAGTGCCGATCTCGGTCGGAGTCTCAACCTGAATGCAATTGCGATTGGGCTTGGCCTTGAGAATATCGAGTATGAACCAGAGCAGTTTCCAGGACTGGTCTATCGCCTTGACAAGCCTGAGGTCGTTGCCCTGCTCTTTGGCTCCGGAAAATTGGTCGTCACTGGTGGGAAAGAGATTGACGATGCTAGACAGGCTATCGATGTAATCGTTGAACGTCTCGAGGATCTGGGTCTGCTCGAATAGTGTTTCTCAAGGTATTGGTTGTGCAGTAGCTCGATGATATTACGCCATGCTTGAAGCAACACTGGACAATGCGCAATCGAATTCTATGTCAACGACGTCGGAACCGTGCGGAGGGCTGATCCTCTAAGTATCGGCGTCGCTGTTCCATTTTCGTCTCCTCGCTTCGTTTGTCATAATGCACGTCCAGTACTTTTGCACTGACGTTCATTCGGCTGCTTACGACCTCTGTCGGGACATTTTGAGTAAGGTGATACGTGATGGATCCTCGTCGGATCGCGTGGGGGGAGACTGACGATGGACAAAGACTCGCAGACTTCTCGTTATCGTTCAATGCCTCACAGGTATCGAGATCGCGTCCGTGAGGGCACTGACCAGTATAGACGCATGGTCGCGTCCATCGGTACACTGTAGACCGAAGCGTGTTCTTGTGAGCGCGACCATGGACTGATGACAGCAGTGCATTTCGGCCCTCCTCATCTTGGGAATCTGGACGTTGATGATAAATCCAGTCATCAAGGACTTCACACGTCTCAGGATCCAGGGCGATGAGACGCTCCCCCTGTTGCTTATTCTTTAACGGAGTGGATTTCCGGTGTCGAACTTCGAGATACCGGTCATCCTGATCATAGTCTTCCAGGTCTAATCCATGAGCAGTCCCGACTCGCATTCCAGTCGTCCAGAGAAGTCGAATCAAGACGTGATTGAAAGAGGCGTACTCGAATCGGTAGAGGTAGTCCAGGAGATTATGAGCGACGTCTTTCGTAAGAATAGCGTTGCTCTGGTTATCGCCATGGTTGAGCTTTGGCGACAGTACCTTCTCGTGGAGAGCCGGAGGCACCGCATCAATCGATTCACAGAACTTGATAAAGACACGCAAGGTGTCCATTTGTGTCTTCACAGAAACAGCGTTCAGATTTCCTTCCTTTTGCCGCCAAATCTTGTACTCATGCAGCTGACGCCCCGATAGAGAATTCAAGTCAGTGATTTCTTTCTCTTCACACCACCGGAGAAAGTGCCCAATACGGTATTTGTGGGCTTGAAGTGTATTTGCAGTGACTTCGGCACGTCGTTCATCAAGGTAGATCTCGAACGCTTCTGCCGGATGGATTGGCTCCAGTTTGGTCATAGAGATCATACCCGTGGAAGGGTATTCTCCCCACCCTCCCAGGCACAATAACTCTATCAGTAGACTGGTGAAATTGTACGTCCCGGCCTGTTTCAGCGGTCGTTTCGCTATATTTCGTTCTATGGGGTTGATGACGCACGGGTTGCAACCTACTCGGCAACGACCTCTGATGGTGGCACTGAGGGCTGGCCGGTATTCTGGTAGCGATACGGTGTGTCATCTCTGCGGTAACCGTACCGTTGAACTTGTATTGATTGATAGGACACGGATCTTCATCGGCATACGGGAATCAGCAGAGTTCGAAACAGCGATCGCACAGACGATGTGGTCGGAACTCACGGTTGAATATAGCAGGGCTTCGCCAACATCACTGATATCTAACAGAAGATACTGCGTTAGGTTCACAGATGACCGTAACGACTCAGCAGCTTCAAATGCAAAACCGAATCTGAATGGCGAAACTATCTTACCACTACTTACGATGAAGACGGTGACAAGTTAGGTAGTCACCGTGATCTAACACCCGGCCTCGAGGGCGGCGAAACGTGGCGACTTGAGATTGCTCCCCATAGTTGGTCTGATGGGATTGCCGATCACGACATCGCTGTGGCCGGTGAGTAGTGTGATATTAGTCTCACTTCTATTTTACTTAGGATCACTTCATATTCTGCACACTTTCCCATAACTTGCTATTCGCATCTCGCATATCATCTAGTCGTCCTTCGAGCTCATTGACCTGATTCTCGAGTTCGGTCTTTTCCTCTCGGAGCTGATTGTTCTCTTGCTCGAGTTTCTCAGTTCGTGCCTCTAAATCATCTAAACGCTGTCGAACGATCCGACCCCCAAGTGGATCCATTCCGTAGTCTTCCTGAGCTGCGCTCAGTACATTCTTCCCTCTGTCAGTTATCTGGTAGGTAAATCCCTCTCGAGGCATGGGGTCATCTTGGTCTTCGTCAATACGATCGATCAGACTGGCCTCCATGAGGCGCTTGTAGTGGTAGTTGACGAGGCTGCTATCGAGATCGGTATCGGTGGTGATCTCAGATGTCTTTGCAGTCCCGCCACGGGTCCGGATCGAAACCAAAATCCGATGTGGCTTTTGTGAGAGGTTGGCTGCGATCTCGTGTGGGTCCTGTCCTGGCTTCATGTATTGTGCTTCAGGGCATAGTAGTAAAATTTTACTTTAGTTTCCGGTCAGCCCAGAACTACCGACTACATATAGTCCGGCCACCCCCACAACGCTAATCTCGAGCAGGCCGCGTTGTGGCTCCGCAACTATAGCCTCGAGGGACTATCAACGAAGTGAGACAACGTGGAATATCCACTACGCTATAGCAGATCAACCCTCAACCAAAGCGGTGGAGCGCGAACAGCAAAAGAGGACCTCGAGGAGCTCAGCAAAGTGGGACTATCACCGGGCTATAGCAGAGCAGATTATCACCTCGAGAGCAAGGGGGGACTATCAGGCTGAGAACTAGCAGCGTAGACTATCAGCGGGCTGGTAGATAGATGGACTATTACCTCGAGTGTAGGCATGCGATCCTGGCTGATCTCAAGTTAGTGTCTGGGGGTCATCTCTGGCTACAGCCTGCGGAGCGAGCACGGAGCGAAGCGGAGTGCGAGCGGCCAGTCGGTAGTGGTGTGGCGCGGTGCTGGCTGGGTTCGATCAGTGTCGGTCGCTATCTCGAGCAGCAGTGGCTATCGTAATCCCTGACCTCACAAATTGGTTGGATCTCCGGAAACAATATTACCCCAAAGTATGACTATACACCCATGAAACACTCATGCCAACGTCGCGACTTTCTGCGAGGAGGTGTAGCGGTGTCGGTAGCGTCTCTAGCGGGGTGTATGGCTCTCGATGGTGGGTCTTCCATGGGTGAGGGAAACCCAGCTAACGCAGGAGCGACGAATATCGATACGGGAGTAACGACGGTGATCGACCCGGCGACCTACGAGGATCAGTTTAGCAATGTGGTGGACATCACTGACGATCCCTACAATGCGGATCCGACAGGAGAGGAGGCGATCAACGATGCCCTGACGATGGCCTGGGAGGATGACACACTGATCGTGTTCCCACAAGGGCAGTACAAGATGAATCGGGGGTTCCGTCGGACCGGTTGGAGAGACGTCGGCCTCATTGGGCAAAACGCCGTGATCCGGCATGGGGAGGTCGAAGCCATCCACGGTCACACGGTCGACGAGGGAGAGTACCGCGGTGGGACGATGTTGTTTCGAATCGGTACGATGAACCGGCCCCACCAGGGCGAGTTCGTTTTCGGTGGCTTCATTTTTGACTGGTCACAGGAGAACACGGGAATGCGGGGGCTGTATACGATGATCGACGACCGAGCGGAGATTCGGAACATCGCGTTCAACGGTGTCCACGATCTCGGCTCTCACGGGAATATGCGAGTCGCGACGACGTCTCGAGATGCCTTTGCGTTAGTTGATTCGGTCGATATGAGCGGCGGCGGGATGCACTACCACGATACAATCAACACTCGCCAGACAGAACGTTACGACGGGACAGTGAACGAACAGGGATTCGGCCAGAGTTGGTCGACAACGGGGATCGTCGGACACACGGATATGTCGGGGACGACGCTATTTCAGAACGTAATCTGTGGGCCGTGGCCGGATAACGGATTGTATGTCCAGGGCGGCGGTCGACAGATCGTTCGGAACTGTATCGCCTCGAACTCCGGGACAGCAAACATCCGGTTCAATCAGACTGATGACTGGGAACCGATTCCAGAAATCGACGAGACTGAAGATGATGACCTTACTCGAGATGGACCATACGGCCAGTCAACGGTGGAAGACTGTGCGGCTATCGTTGATCGTGTGCCATCAGGAGTCCACGAAAGCGGTCGTTCGATTTGGCACTACTCAGGGGAAGGCATGATTCGAGGCTGTGAGGTGACGATAGCTCAAGAAAGTGAGGCTGGCGGTGCCGGAGGAAACTTCGCGATCGGGACGCGCTCCGGTGTGACTGAATCGACGATCGAGAACTGTCAAATTTCGCTGCTCGAGCCGACGGATGCTTTCTACTCTGGGACGTCGGGACCAGTGACGCTTCGAGATGTGGCTATCGTTGCAGAGGGGTGGGATCCAGGCTCAGTACCGGCCAATGTGATGGGTGGTCATATGCCCGCCCTCGAGAACGTGACGTTGAACGGATCCTCTTGAACCAGGGGTGAGTGTTGTCAAAGAGTCTTTATAGAATGAGGTTATACCATGTAAAAACAGAGATGCCAGGATTTCTCACGAGATCGAATGCCGCTGCGGCGAGGTTCTTCGCGTTCTTGACGTTCTTAGGCGCTTATATGGCCTACTCGAGCTTTGGAATACTATCGGCAGTTGTAATCGGACTGTCTGGTGTCGTCTTGTGGGTCCTTAGTGGAGACCCCTACAACCATGGCGCAATTCGCCGTGTTTCAGGGGGTGTTCTCTGGATGCTCTTGTTCTTCTTCGGGATCGGAATCGGCGTATCGTAGCTATCTCTGTCTACAGGCCTGAGTAAGGAATGAGTTAGCTACTTTCTTCGAGGTCACGAGCAGCGTGCAGGAGCATCCCTTTCCAGGTAAAGCCATGCCATTGGCGAGTTTCGTTCAGTTGTTCGTACTGGTTGGTGCTCTCTATTTCTGGACTGTTGAGTTGCCGATGGGTATGCATTAAGAGTCCACGCCAGGTAAGCCCGTGTTGATCTTTGAGATCGTCGAGACGCTGGTATTGCTCGTGCGGGAGCTCAACCGACACATAGCGAGTTTTGTCTTCACCCGGGATCTCGATGTTGATTGCCTTTGAATCGTCTTTGCCGTCAGTACCATTGCTGTTCTCCATGGTGACTATCTAGTGACCCATGGTTGGGTATCTTGTTTATCTGTCTTCTGTGTCACAATATACTGAGTTAGTACTTATCCATATAAATCTCCGCTACGGATCGGATGAGAGTAATAACTAGTTTAGAGAGTTATGAGGAATAGATTTATTGCACTAAGGCTAGATTGGCCTCATGGAAGCCTCACTAATAACGTTCCCTGGGATTGCTACAGTGTTGGTGGGGCTCTGGAACATAGATGACCAAAGAAAAAGCCAACGCGAGTACGGATCGAGATCGGACAGTCCTCCAGAAACTATTCCTGTGGGTTCTGGAGTCGGCCGACGAATGCTGGTCGGAATTTGAGAAAATTAAGGAACAGCACAACGGTTCGAGGGAAACGTCGCTTCGACGTCAGCTACTGACGCCAGTGCGAGCGATGATTCTCATGGGTTTCGTCTCACTAATTGCGTCGCAGTCAGTGGCGGCACAGGAAGGAACAGATATCTGTGGAGAGGGATTCGGGCTGATGATATTTGACATCCAGATGATGGCCTGGCAGGTTATCCTCGGAGCACTGTTCTTGATCTTCATGCTGGGACTAGTGCTTCGGGCAGTGCCGTTGTTCACTGGTTCGACGGCGGTTGGGAGTCTGATGATGATCGGACCGATCGTGGGCGTGATTGCGTTCATCTTCTTCGTCCAGTTCATCGACATCGCCCTCGGCTATGCTGGAGGCCCTGGCGTCGGCGAAGGCTGCTCGCCGTTCGTCTAAATCCACAGACCAATGAGGATTCTACGAGTTGTTCTTCTAATCGCAGTGCTATGTAGCGTCGGGGCACTTGCGATGCCGGGGCCCGCTATTGCTGACGCTGGTGTCTCGGCGAACGATGTAGTGCTTCAGACCCAGGACGCTGATGACAACGAGAGTGTCTGGGAACCGCCGGAAGACGACGAAAGTGACGCTGACGACGAGTCTGATGCTGTAGAGGGTTTGGATAATGGTCTTGGTGTTGGGGCCGACGAAACCGATGATGGTCCCACTGAGATCGAATCTGAAAACGCATCCGCCAACGAGACCGATGATGGCGGGCCACTCCAGGTTGAGGATAGTGAGGATCGCGAGGAGTTTGAGGAACTTTACCTCGAGGAGAACGAAGATGAAGAGGAAGAGTCAGCAGGACGTTCGATTCTTGGTGGTGCCGGAAGTGCGGTCAGCAATACGCTGAACCCTGCGGACGCAGCTGAAGAAGTCTGGGAGCGGCTCACCGAGATGTTTGCTGACGCGATGAGCTTCTTTGTAGAGGAAGTATTCAACGAGGCCCTTGGGACGCCGACGATCAACAACGACGGTGCTTTCGGAATCTTGGGCACGCCAGAGACTCTCGAGGAAGGTGAGCAGACGCCGTCACACAAGGAGGCTGGTCAGTACGATGCGATGGCCACTGAGAACTACGTGACGGTCTACGAGGAGGTCTACCTCGGATTAGTGATGCCAATGGCGATGTCGGTCATGTTCTTGTTAGCGCTGTTGATGTTGGTCGCGCCGGCGATCACGGCGATTACGCGCCGAAAGGTTGGCTCGATACTTGCCTCAGGTGTGTTTGTCGTGATGATGATTGTCGCAGTCTGGGAGTTCGCGACGCTCATGCATGCGTTGAGTGACGCGTCGGCGCAGTTGTTTCTCCCGGATGGAGAGGACGTTCTTGACTCAGAGGTAACGACGTACTCGGGTGGCGTGGCGACGGCGCTGATTCTCTATTTTAAAGGATGGGTTGGTGGCGCTGCCCTCGGGTTGATTCACGCGACTCGGCACGTTCTTTTGTTCGTCTACCCAGCCGTGCTGCCGATCTTCTTCATCTTGGCTTACTGGGGTGGCCACCGCCGAGTGAAGCAGGTTGGATCGTTCTTCATCTGGCAGTGGTACGGGCTGCTGGTGATGAATATCCCGACGGCGATTTTGCTCGCGTTCGCGAACGCCGTCGGCTGGCAACTCTTCCCCTGGGAGCTGCTCAACTTCCTGGCGACGCTCGGAATCTTCGCGCTCGCAGTCTTGATTCCGTTCACTGTGAGCGGATCGTTCTTCCTAATCGGCCTCTCGATGCGCGGGGCTGCAGTCGGGACCGCTTCATCGGTCGTCTCGAGGTATGCGCCGTCGCCACGGCCGGCATCGGTCTTCGGTGGCGAACGGACACGGTCGGCAAAGGAGCGTCTCAAACGCGGCGGTGCAAAGGTCGGTACTGCGGCAGCGAATCGGTCGAAGGCGGCAGCCCAGCGAGCGAAGTCATCGGTCAATTCGCGGCGACCGATTCGGACTGACGGTGGTCAGTCTTCGGCTTCGAATTCGGGCTCGTCGTCACGGTCGTCGACAGGGGGCTCGAGCAGCTCGAATACGACCCAAGTGGCGGGTGTCTCGCCGGATCAGCGTCGCAAGGCAGCACAGCGGCGACAGGACCGTGCACGGAACTCAAAACAAGCTGAGCGGGCCCGCAAGCAGTCAGACCACTACAGAAAATGAGCGACAGTACCAGTCAGTCAGATGGTATCGATCACAAAGTAATCCACACCGGGACGAGCGATCAGGTCGTCCTTGGGATGAGCAAGATGGAGGTTCTGGCGGCGATCGCACCGCCGGCGATGATCTGGTTTATTGGTCGGCAGATGATCGGCGGTCTACTGGGTACGCTCACGTACTCTATGGCGATCGTGTGGTTGTTCGCCGGCTTCGGCTTCATCGTCGCGAAGGATCCCTGGATGACCGCTCGCTTCTACGCCGAGACAGTGCTTCGATCGTTCTCGCAGCAACCAACCATGCTCTTCGATAGAAATCCCACGGACTCCGGCATTGCACAGCCAACGAACGACTCGCTCTTCGGGAGGGCAGCGGCTATTCCCCTTGCAGGGCTCCGCTTTCTTTCCTCAGTCCGCGGACCAGACTCACCAGAGGACAAATCGAAGGGACCAGTTCGCACTCAGGATTTTGTACAGTACACGAAATCCTATCACGGGACGCCGGCGGTCGAGACCGACGACGGTCACGTGGTTGGTGCAATTCGGATTTCGCCGGCGAATATGGTCACCTCAAGCGAAGAGGAGTGGGAGCGCCAGTCTCGCTTCTACGCGAAGGTGTTGGACACGGCAGTCAAGGGCAACATCCAGATCGCCGAGTACATGCGGATGGTCGACTACACGCCTCGGATCGAACGGTATAGTCAACGCGAAGAGGAGATTCTCACGACGGCTGACGGTGAGACAGCGCCCGGTGAGGTCGACTACTCCGAACTCGAGTTCGGAAAGAAGGTACTCGCCGATCTCTGCCAGGAACGTGCTGACGTTGTTTCGATGTACGACCTCTCGACGTACACGGTCGATCCATATCTGATTGTGGAGGTCAAACCCGGCGATGTCGTCACTGAAGACGATGTCGAGGGCGGGCTCACGTCGATTCCGCTGGTTGGTCGGATGTATACCCACTGGAAGGTCCACCGGCTCAAGCAGGACGGAGAGCACATCCCGCAGATGATTACGCTACTCGAGGATCGCCTCGATACGATCAGTGACTCGATTCGACGTCTCGAGGACGTCAGTGGACACCCGATCCCGAGCGAAGAGCTCTCGCAGGTCGCGGCGGATCACTACCAGGCGGCGAACGTCTATGCTCATGCTGACTATACGTCGCTGGTTCGGCAGAGCCCGATACCGAGGCCGACGGTTACCGAGGAGGGTGTCGAAGTCGGAGAGGCATCTGACCCGGAGTACGATGTGACCTACGCACATCTGGACGTTGAGGCTGAACGGGATCCGAGGACGACACTCTCGAGGCGGCACAACCAGCTCGCGATCGCTGATCAAGATGCGAGCGACTCGGATGATCCAGACCCCTCAGTGAGATCGGAGCCACCTGAGCGGCAAGAGGCGACGACTGATGGTGGTGTCACAGCAGAGTCGCCGGTGGTCGCAGAGTCTCCGGGGGGTGCGGAGATTGCACTTACAGACGAGGAACTCGAGGAGCAGTACATCTCACTGCTGGCTCCAGAGGAGATCGAGCGCTCCTGGATGAACGGTGGCGGAAATCATCTTCAGATCGACGGGGAGGTGTATACGGCAACGATGTTTATTTCGAGTTACCCGAAGGATCCGCCTGAAGGATTCCTCGAGCCGATTCTGCAGTTCGACGACGCGGAGGTCCAGACGAACGTCGCGACCCACATCGAGACGATCGATCAGGACAAGGCCGAACAGGAACTCGAGGACTACGCTGACGCACTTCGGAAGAAGTACGAGCGAGTCAAGAACTCCCGAGTCGAGATGTTCGCGAGTCGATATCGGGATGAGGCCGATGAGACGCAGGCGGCACTTGACTCGTATCTGCAGAGCGAGCACGATATTTTCGAGGCCCAGACGTATATCGAGGTCCGGTCGTTCAATCCGGATGCACTGAAGCGGGCCATTCGCTCGATTCGGGCGAAGATGTCCGACATGAGCGCGGAGGTCTCTGTGCTTCGGCAGAACCACGACGTCGGTCACCAGACGGTCGCACCGGCGTGTCAGGACAAGGTCGACCAGAAAGTGAAGGTCCGATCGGAGGCGCTAGCGGCGATGAACCCGTGGACGACGACGAATCTCCACGAGCCTTCGGGTGTGGAGATCGCCGAAAACATGGCGACGAATGAGCCACTCGCCGTTGACGTTTACAAACGCGACGCGGGGTATAACTGGGTGATCGTCGGCAAGACCGGCGCCGGGAAGACGGTTACCTCGAGTCAGTATCTGTGGCGCTACAAGGTCGACAACCCTGATTCGTTTATCGCGGTGATTGATCCGCTACAGGAGTTCGCGAACTTGCAGGAGATCTTCGGCGGCGAACGCATTGTGGTTGGATCGACCAACATCAACCCATTCGATATCAAGCCGACGCCAGAGGACAAGCTCGATGCGATCGGTCACTCGGCTCCCTATCGAGAGTGGCTCGATTCAGGGCTTGACTTTCTCGAGCTCTACTACAAGATGCAGGGATTCGACTTCTCGCAGTACCGGGCGATCTGGACGAAGGCGCTCAAGCGAGCTGGTGAGAAGAAGGGGATCACCGAGGATCCGAAAACGCACGATCCCGAGTATCGCAAGTCAGAGGGGTACGACGGCAAGGCGCCGACGATGGCCGACGACGTTCTCGAGATCATCAACGACATGTCCAGCGACGGTGCTGCGTACGTCGAGGATTCGTCGAACGAGAGTCAGGTTCGCGATCGCGAGGAGAAGGCGACGACGGTAATCAATAACCACGTTGAGCCCTTCCGTGACGGTGGTCACCTCGAGCACCTCGCTCACGAGACTGAGGTTGACCTCGAGGACACGGACTTCGTCTACGCCGACCTGCAGCTGAAAGAGGGTGATGAGGAAGGTGGCGGGCTCATGATGCACCTGCTGCTGGACCTGCTGTACAACGAAGTCAAGTCCCGTCCCGAGCCGGGGACGATCTTCTGTGACGAGTTCCACTACCTGCTTCGCGACGACATGACCGTGAAGTCGCTGTCACAGAAGTATCGCCACCACCGTCACTGGGACCTCTCGATCGGTGCCGGAACCCAGAGTCACAAGGACTTCTTCGGCACCGACGGCGAGGGCAACGTTCATCTGACAGATAACGCAGAGGTCATGCTCGAGCTCTCGTCGATGGAGGTCTACCAGTACGTCGAAGGGATGAACGAGCAGTGGGGCAAGCGCCTGGGGCTTTCTGGTGACGAGGCCGAGTTGATCGATAACCTCCAGAAGGGGAACCTTGCGGATGGAT
>NZ_JARUKW010000003.1 GCF_029688845.1 Natronococcus sp. A-GB1
TGGGGCGGTCGTCGACGCCCCCCCCCGGCCAGTCGTACTCGCACTCCAGCGAGATGACGGTGCCGCCGGGCTCGAGAACGGTGTCGAGAAACTCCTCGTAGGCCTCCCCCAGGGTCCGGGATTTGACCCGGAAGTACGCCAGCTTCCGGACCATCAGCCGATCCTGGTTCGGGTCGTGCATCTGGGCCAGCGAGACGTCGGGGTTGTTCTCGAGGAAGTCGGGCGCGTGTTCGGCGCCCCACTCGATGTCCTCGCGGATCTCGTCGGCGCCCATCGAGCGTCGGATCGGCAGGAGGAACGTCTGGGGCAGAAACGGCACTCCCAGCAGGGCCGCGAGATGGACCGCCGCGCCGTTGCTCGAGCCGACGATTACGGCGGGATAGCCCCGTTCGGGGTACTGGTCGACGACCCACTCCCGGAAGCGCTCGACGTCGATGTCGCCGAGGTCGTCGGGGTCGATCCCCTCGTTGGCGCCGCCCGTCGTGTAGATCTTGGCGCGGGTCTCCCTGGAGAGGCCGTTGACCCGCTTTGCGAGCGGCGTCAGTTTGGGGTGGATCATCCCCAGTCGCGGGAACGGCTCACCCCGAAGGGAGCTGGCGGCCGCCCGGACGAAGACCGTCGTCGAGTCGAAGTTCGGCAGTCCGTAGGGGGTCGACTCCTCGTCGGCGAACAGCCGCGAGAGCCTCATCGGTCGCTCACCTCGAACCGTCGCACCGGTTCTGCCGTCTGCGGCGGAACCGGTCGTCGACCGTCGTCGATCATCGGTTGGTCGGAATACCACGGATCGGCGGATAGTACTGTGGCCGGCAGGGTCGACCGCTGCGGGACCCGAGCAGTCCGAGCTTGAGACAACAACCCTCGAGCGGGCGGTGGTACCGGACCTCAACCGGGCCACGTTTCCGCCAACTCAACCCTTAATCGGCAACCGCGAGAACCGCGACCGTGTTCGTCGTTCTGTTCTCGCTCGCCGACCGTCGGCTCTGGCGGGTCTGGAAGCGCGTGTTCGGCCTCTCCTGGCCCGTGATGGCCGAGCAGGTGTTGCGGACACTGATGCGGACGACCGACATGATCGTCGCGGGCCTCTTCTCGCCGGCGGCGGTCGCGGCGGTTGGCCTCGCGGACATCTACGCTCGCTTTCCGCTGCGGTTCGGCATCGGCATCGGCGACGGCGCGATCGCCCTCTCGAGTCAGGACACGAGCGCCGATGCCACCGCGAACCGGGACGAGGCGGTCTCGCAGGCGCTGTTGCTCGGCCTGCTCGGGGGGATCCCGTTCATCGTCTTCGGGCTGTTGGTCAACGAGTACGCGATCTCGGTACTGGGCGCGCTGACCGAGGAGGGGGCGATGGAGGCGGTCGTCGAGTACGGCAGTGTCTACCTGATGGTGATCATGATCTCGGCGCCCGCGATCCACGTCAACTTCATCGCGGCTCGCTCGATCCAGGGCACCGGCGACACGAAGACGCCGATGTACGTCAACGGCGTCGTCAACGCGCTCAACATCCTCGCGACGATCGGGCTGGCGTTCGGTCTCGGCCCGCTGCCGGAGCTCGGCGTTATCGGGATCGCCGTCGCGACCGCCGCCGCGGACACGCTCGGCGCAACCGCCTTCCTCGCGATCCTCGCCACGCCGCGCAGCGGGATTCAGTACGTCGTCCCCCGACAGCTCGTCATCACGAAGCAGCTGATCCTGATCAGCTGGCCCCGGATCGCCGAGGGAGTGACGGAGATGTTCGCCGAGTTCCCGTTCAACGCGATCCTGCTGGCGTTCGGCACCGAGGTCAACGCCGCCTATCACATCGGCCGCCGGATGTACCAGCAGATCGCCTCGCCGCTCGCGCGGGGGTACGGCGTCGCGGCGAACATCATGGTCGGCCAGTCCCTCGGCCGGGGCGAGGGGGCGACCGCCTACTACAACGGGCTGGCCGCGACGGCCCTGAGCACGCTCACCGTCGGCGGGCTCTGTGCCCTGCTGTTTACGTTCGCCGAGGAGTTCGTCCTCGTGTTCACGCGCGATCCCACGACGGTCGGGTACGCGGTCGGCTTCGCGCAGGCGTACGCCATCACTGCATTGTTGATCGCCGCCTACATTACGCTCGCTGGCTCGCTTCGGGGCGGCAGCGAGACGGTCGTCCCGTTCGTCTCGCGGGTCATCGGGACGTTCGTGTTCCTGCTCGGGTTCACCTACGTCGTCGGCGTCGAACTCGGCTACGGTGTCGTCGCCGCCTACGCCGCCATCATCCTCGACTTCGCGTTTCGGGTCGTCTACCTCGGCGTCGTCTTCTACCGACGGCGGTGGGTCGAACGGGGTACCTCGATGATGCGCGAACGGGGCAGCTTCGGCGAGGGCTCGACGGACGCGGACGACTGACTGCCGGGCCGCGGAACTTACTTTACTGTCTCCGAGAAACGGTCGATCATGTCCGACGGAGAGTTCGAGGGCTACGGGGGGAGACACGTTCCGGAACCGCTTCGCGAGCCGCTCGAGAAGCTCGCGACGGCCTACGACGAGGTCGGTTCGACCGCGGCGTTCCAGGCCGACCTGCGGGACCACCTCGAGGAGTTCGCCGGCCGCCCCACGCCGCTGTACCGCGCTGGAAACCTGAGCGAGCGCTACGGCGCCGAAATCTACCTCAAACGCGAGGACCTGCTCCACGGGGGCGCCCACAAGATCAACAACGTGCTCGGGCAGGCGCTGCTGGCAAAACGGGCCGGGCGCGAGCGGCTGATCGCCGAGACCGGCGCGGGTCAACACGGCGTCGCGACGGCGATGGCCGGCGCGCTGCTGGGCCTCGAGACGGAGATCTACATGGGCGCGAAGGACGTCGCCCGCCAGGAGATGAACGTCTTCCGAATGCGCCTGATGGGCGCCGAAGTCAACGAGGTCGAACGCGGCGACGCGGGGCTGGCCGACGCCGTCGACGCCGCCCTCGAGGACTTCGCCGAGAACGTTGACGACACCCACTACCTCGTGGGCAGCGTCGTCGGCCCCGACCCGTTCCCGCGGATGGTCCGGGACTTCCAGTCGGTGATCGGTCGGGAGGCCCGCGAGCAGTTCCGCGAGCGGACCGGCGACCTGCCCGACGCCGCGGTCGCCTGCGTCGGCGGCGGCTCGAACGCGATCGGACTCTTCCACGCCTTCCGCGACGATCCCGTCGAGTTCTACGGCGCCGAGGGCGGCGGCGAGGGCGCAGACTCGAGCCGACACGCGGCGCCGCTGGCGAGGGGGAGAGACGACACCCTCCACGGGATGCGTACCAGGGTAATCGACGACGACGTCGAGGTCCACTCCGTCTCCGCGGGGCTGGACTACCCCGGCGTCGGCCCCGAACACGCCATGTTCCGTGCGGTCGGGCGCTGTGAGTACACCGGCGTCACCGACGACGCGGCGCTGGCGGCGTTCAGAGAGCTGAGCGAGACCGAGGGGATCATCCCGGCGCTGGAGTCGAGCCACGCGGTCGCCCGCGCGATCGAACTCGCCGAGGACGGCGCCCACGAGACGATTCTCGTGAACCTCTCGGGACGGGGCGATAAGGACATGGAGACGGCGGCAGCGAAGTTCGACCTCTGAGACGGTCACCGCAGCCGACTCCGACAGTGTCGCGACTCGCCGCGGGCCCGCCCGGATCACGGCCCGGACGAGCCCGCGAGGTCACAGTTCGTAATCGTCATACCGACTCGTCGCCAACCGACGCGTATGCGGATGGAACTGCGGGTGTGCAAACACTGCTACACCGGGGAGCACGGGAACGAACAGAAAACCGCGATCACGACGGACATGGTCGCCTGTGCCGAGGCCGTCCGGGAGTACAAGGACCTCCTCTCGCTCGACGCGGTCTACATCACCAAGGTCGAGGCCGGCGACGTCGGCGGCTCCGAGGAGCTGCCGATCAACGTCGCGGGGATCGAAGACGACACGATCACGCTGCGGGACACCCAGCTCGTGATCGAGGATGAGGACGGGAGCGTCCTGGTCTACCCCGAGCCGGCGGACATCCTCGAGGTGTTGACCCGGAACCTCGACCAGATCAACGAGCGAACCCGCCAGGACGTCGTCGTCGACATCTCGGCCGACAGCGCGGAACTGATCACCTAAGGTCGACGTCCGTCCCTCGCGACGAAGCGCCGCGCCGTCCCGTTCGCTTCCCGAACACGGCCACGGACCCGGTTCCGACCGTTCCCGGCGGGTCCGAAGCCGCTGCCTCCAAATCGTTTTCGTCACGACAGCTTTACAACCGTGCCATCGCTACCTGTTCGCGATGAACGAGGGCGCGTTTGTCTGTTCCTGCGCCGGAACCTGCGACATCGATCTCGAGGAGGCCAGAGAGGGGATCGAGGACGTCGAGGTCGCCGCGAGCTCGCAGCTGCTCTGCCAGGACAAGCTCGAGGCGTTCGAGCAGGTAATCGAGGAGTACGAACTCGACGAGATGATCGTCACCTGTCCCGAGGCCAAGGCCCAGGAGAAGATCGAGGCCGCGGCCGAGCGACAGGGGCTCCGGGCGGACGACATCGAGTTCGTCGACCAGCGGGAGGGGGCGGGGTGGGTCCACGACCGCGAGGCCGCGACCGCCAAGACCGCGCGGCTGGTCAACGCGGCGAACGCGGGGCGCGAAACCGAGCGGCGCCCTCGATCGAGCATCCACCGGGCCGGCTACGACGTCGTCGTCGTCGGCGATCCGAACGCGGCCGCGGCGATCGCGGACGCCGCGGACGTGACGCTGCTCGCGGACGGCGAGGAGCTGGCGACGGCCGACGCCGACCTCGAGAACGTCGACGTCGAGCGGGGTCGCGTCGTCGACGTCGACGGCAAGTACGGTGAGTTCGAGCTGACCGTCGAGGCGCTCGTCACCGACGACTGCGTCTCCTGTATGAAGTGCGTCCACGAGGGCCCCGACGGGATGGTCACCCGCTACCCGGTCGACATCCACCCCGAGGCCCCGGTCGGCGAGTGGGTGACGGTCTGCCCGACCGACGCCATCGAGATGGAGGGCGTCGAGCGGACGATCGAATGCGATCAGGTGATCCACCCCGGCGGCGAGGGGCCGATCGGCGGCCAGCGCGGCTATCACACCAAGTTCGACCCGGCGACGGTCAACGAGGTCGAACGCCTGCTCGGCGGGTTCGAGGGGATCGACTTCCTCGACCTCGAGATGGAGGTCTGTGCCGCCGGCACGTCCGGCGAGATGGGCTGTAACGAGTGCGTCGAGGCCTGTCCCCACGACGCCGTCGAGCGGGCCGCGATCGACGAGGTCGAGTTTCACCTCGACAGCTGCCAGAACTGCGGCGCCTGTACCAGCGCCTGTCCGACCGGCGCGACCCGGCTCCAGGAGCCGAACAACGAGCGTCTCGCCCGCGAGGTCGAGGCGCTGCTGGCGCCGACGGGCGATGACGGCGGGTTCGTCAGCGGACTGCTCGGGGGCTCGAGCGCGAGCATCGAGACGCCGATGATCGCGTTCGTCTGTTCGGAGCACGCACAGAGCGCGCTCCGGGAGTACGGCCGCCTGGCGGCCGCGGGACGTGCCGACGTTGAGTACCCGCCGATCCTCCCGGTCTCGGTCAACTGCGCCGACACTGTCGGCGAGGCCCACGTCCTCCACGCGCTGGCGGCCGGCGCCGACGGCGTCGCGATCGTCGGCTGCGGCGGGAGCTGTCTCCACTCCGGCCCGGATCCGAAAGCCGAGCTCGTCGAGCGGGTCAACCGAGCGACAGCCGATCTGGGACTGGGCGAGCGAGTCTCCTTCTTCGCGCCCGATCCCGACGAGCCCGAGGCGTTCGTCGAGGAGGTATCCCAGTTTGCCGTCGCGGAGCTCGAAGCGTCGCCGATCCCCGCCGGCGAGCACGAGGCGGACGGCGGGATCGACGACCCCGAGCGGGAGAACCCGCCGTTCGACAGTCACGGCTGGACCCTCGAGAGCGTCCGCGCGATCCTCGAGCACGTCGAGCCCGAGCGGGAGGTGATCCGCGGGCTAAAGGACTTCGGGATCGTCGAGGTCGCGGAGGGCTGTACGCTGACGCCGACCTGTACGAGCTACTGTCCGACCGACGCGCTCCGGCGCACCGAGAACGGCCTCGACTTCAACCACGAGCGCTGTGTCAACTGCGGGCTCTGCGAGGAGGTCTGCGTCGAGAACGTCATGAACGTCGAGGACGGGCTCGACCTGTCGCTGCTGCCGGAGAACAAGCCGGAGGAGCCGGATCCCGCCTGGGAGCGGGTGTACGAGGGGTCGATGCTGTCGTGTGCCGGCTGCGGAAAGCAGTTCACGAGCGAGGCGACAGCCGACGCGATCGAGGACCGCATCGGTGACGTCGTCGCCGATCTCGCCCCCGAGTCCGAGGAGAGTATCTTCCAGTACTGTCCGGAGTGCCGAGCGCGGCTGCTTCACGATGTCTAAGCGGTTCCGCGGGAGGCGACGACAGCCGCAGTCTTCAAGCGGCGTCGTCTCGGCTCTCGAACGATTTCCCGTGTCGAATTTTCGGATCGACCCCGAGCTGTCCTGCGGTCGCTCCAGAACTGATGGATAGTAGTTCGTACTACTCCGGATGTTCGATCGTCCAGTCGGCCTTCTCGGCGGCCGTCGCGAGCGGAACGAACTCCCAGCCGGCGTCGTCGGCGATCCACTCCTCGTCGCTGCAGCCGACGACGACGGTCCGATCGGCGTAGAACATCGAGTCGGGCGTGACGTCCGCGAGGCGCTCGGCCGGACCGGTCTCGGACCCGCCGAAGAAGTCGAGTTCGATCCGCTCGTCGCGCTGGAACTTCCGGATCGCCGGCGTCGACACCGTGCCGACGATCCCGATCCAGTCCGCCCACCCCCTGGCGTCGCCGACCACGAACTGTGGATCCTCGAGCCGGTTGATCGCCTGGTAAGTAAAGGCGAGGGTCATCTCGTCGGCCGTCGTCGCCTCGCCGTGATCGGTCGTTCGGGGCGTGGAGTCGGCCGACGTCGACTCGCCCGTTCCCGATTCGGCCTCCGACTCTGCGTCCGAGCTCCTGCCGGCGCCACCGCCACCGCGGTCCTCCGGAACGCCGACCGGTCCCTCCGTCGCTCCCGGCACCTGGGGAACGCGTCGGGACGGTTCGGCGTCGTTCCCGCTGTCGCTCTCGGAGTCGCCGTTGGCCGCCCCGTCGACGGGCGCGTTGCTCCGCACGGGATCCGATTCGTCTTCCGGATCGCCCTCGCCTCGCCAGAGCCAGTCGCCGTGGTTGGTGGTCTCGCCGTCCTCTTCATCCTCGCCGACGTCCATCTCGTCAAGGTCGATGCTGTCGGTCATCGGCGACGGACGACCTCCTCGAGCGGCCGGCAAACGGTCGAGCATCGGCGGCTGTGGCTGGCGAGTGCCGCCCTCGTTCCGGCGGCTGCTGACCGTTCCTCGGCGCAATCGTCCGTCCGGGTGCGGAACGCCCGGTCGATCGGCAGTGTTGTCACGGCCATCGTCGGTAGTTCGCGGTGTGAAGGGATTAACTTTTGCGGGCTGCGTTCTCCCTGGGGGCGCGACGCAGCGAGCGTGGTGGACGAGCAGCAATGGTAAGAGCGAGGCTTCCGCTTACTCGGCAGATCGCTTCGTCTTCTAAGCACACGACGGAACGAGAAGCGGCGTCTGCCGCTCCGTTACGGTCGCCAGCGACGCGGAGAACTTCGCCACCCCAGCGTCCATCCTAATGTCGTACTACTGATTGATTATTAACTTATCATCCGACTTGTTGGGAGTTAGTCAGGAAGTAACCTATTTTAGTTACCAGTATCCCAAGGATTAATAACTCGGGACCACTTTCGCGTTTCTATGTCTCGGTCATCACTCGACCTTGATCGTCGAGGGTTCCTGAAAGCCGGCGCCGGTGGAACTCTCGCAGCTGCGGTCGGGGGACGAACACTGCTTCAACAGCGCGCCGCCGCCGACGAGGACGACGTCGTCGATCCCGAAGCGGGGGACGAACTGGTAAAGACCGTCTGTACGCACTGTTCGGTCGGCTGCGGGATACAGATGTCCGTCGAAGAGGACGCAGTCGTCGGCCAGGAAACCTGGGAGGACAGTCCGGTCAACCGTGGGGGACTCTGTTCGAAGGGAGCATCATTAACCCAGTCGGTCAACTCCGAACAGCGCCTGAAGAAGCCGTTGAAGCTCGAGGGCGGGGAGTGGACCCAGATGGAGTGGGACGAGATCCTCGAGGAGATCACGGGCCGACTCGACGACATCCGCGAGGAGACCGGTCCCCACTCGACGATGTGGGTGGGATCGGCTAAACACAGCAATGAGGCCGCCTACCTGATTCGGAAGCTGGCCGCGTTCTACGGAACGAACAACATCGACCACCAGGCGCGGATCTGTCACTCGACGACCGTCGAGGGGATCGCGAACGTCTGGGGCGTCGGCGCCATGACGAACAACTCGAACGACATGCGCAACGTCGACGTCAACCTCATCATCGGGCACAACCCGATCGAGAGCCACCCCGTCGCCTGGCAGTACTTCCAGGAGGCCCAGGAGCGGGGCGGCAAACACATCGTCGCCGAGCCACGGTACACCAAGACCGCGGCCGCGTCCGACGACTTCTACCAGTTCCGTTCGGGCACCGACGTCGCCTTTATTTACGGGCTGATCTACCACATCGTCGAGAACCTCGAGGCCCACGACGAGGAGTTCATCGAGAGCCGCGTGATGGTCGACACCTGGGAGGAGTTCCGCGACGACGTCCTCCCTGAGTACGACCTCGAGACCGTCGCCGACATCTGTGGCATCTCCGAGGAGGAGCTGATGGAGCTCGCCGAGGAGCTCGCCGATGCGGAGGTCAGCTGCGTCGAGTGGGCGATGGGCGGCACCCAGCACAACAACGCGACGGGGAACGTCCGGGCCTACGCGATGCTCAACCTGGCGCTTGGCCACGCCGCCCAGTCCGGCGGCGGCACCCCGATCTTCCGGGGCCACGACAACGTTCAGGGGGCGACCGACCTCGGCGTCGACTCGAGTACGCTGCCCGGCTACTACGGGCTCGACGAGGACGCCTGGGAACACTGGGCCAACGTCTGGACTCAGACTCAGAGCACCTCCGGGGAGGTCAGCTACGAGGATCTCCACGATCGGTTCCACGACACCGAGCTGATGGAGAAAAACGGGTTTACCGTCGCCCGCTGGTACGAGGGCGTCCTCGACGACGAGTGGGAGATCTACCAGCCCGACCCGCTCCGGGCGGCGATCTTCTGGGGGCACGGGCTCGCCTCGCTCACCGAGTACAAGAAGGTCAAGCGGGCGGTCAACGAGCTCGACTTCATCGTCAACGTCGACGTCTTCCCGAACCAGGTCGCCGAGCTCGCCGAGGACGACACCGACGTCTACATGCTGCCGGTCTGTACGAACGTCGAGGAAGCCGGCAGCGTCACCAACACCGGCCGACAGGTCCAGTGGCGTTCGCAGGCGATCGAACCCCGCCACGACTCCCGAACGGACTGGGAGCTGATGTGTGACTTCGCCGAGCGACTCGGCTTCGGCGAGCACTTCGACTACGACGAGGTCGAGGACGTCACCCGGGAGTGGAACCTCGGAACGCGCTCGGTCGGCTACGTCGGTCAGACACCGGAGCGGCTCAAGGCCCACCAGCAGAACTCCGGAGTGTTCAGCGCCGAGGACATCCAGGCCGAGGTCGACGAGGATCACGAGCTCCACGGGGAGTACTACGGGCTGCCGTGGCCGTGCTGGCACGAGGACCACCCCGGAACGCCCATCCTCTACGACGCCTCGCTGCACCCCTCCGAGGGCGGGATGGACTTCCGGGCGAACTGGTGGGACGAGGACGATCCCGACGTCGACCCCGAGGATCAGCTCCGGGATCCGTACGAACCCGAGTGGTGGGACGGCGAGATCGAGGGCGTGCCCCAGTATCCGATGTTCTCGACGGTGCTGCCGGACCCCGAGAACCCCGCTGCGGCGACGATCCCGATCGAGGGCGCGTTCGACGAGGACACCTCGGTCGCCGACGTCGCCCAGCAGCTCGACGACGAGGGGTACGACGTCGACCTCGACATCTACGAGGAGTTCGACAACCCACAGCCCGACGCTCCGTGGGGCCGCGGTCGGGCCCGGATGAAGGCCTGGAACCTCACCGACGAGATCCCGGTCCACCGCGAACCCGCGGTGACGCCCCGGCCCGACCTCGTCGAGGACTTCCCGTGTAACGAACGCGTCGAGGACCACTGGCGCGTCGAACTCGACAACGCCGGCGTCCAGCAGGACAACATCGACGCCATCGACGAACTCGTCGAGGTCGGCGACGTCGACCCGCTGGTGCTCACCTCGGGTCGACAGGTCGAGCACAAGGGCGCGGGCGCGGTAACCCGCAGTACGAAAGGAACCGCCTCGCGGGCCCCGATGATGTATCTCGAGATCCATCCGGACGTCGCAGCCGAGATCGACGTCGAGGAGGGCGACTGGATCGTCGTCACGACGCCACACGCCGAGATGCTCGTCCAGGCCAGGCCGACCGGACGGGTCGCATCCGACCACGCGTTTGCCCCCTATCACTGGAGCGGTATCCTCGAGGGCGAGCGAGTCATGGATAGCGTCCCCGACGGGATGGAGCCCCTGGTGATCGGCGAGTCGATCAACTGCGGCACGGCACCGGCCTACGACCGCGAGACCCAGATGCAAGAGACCAAGACGACGCTGTGTAACATCAGGGTCGCCGACGACGGCGAGATCCCCGAGCTGTCGGATCGACAGATCAGGTGGCAGGAACAGCGCATGGATCGGAACAAGCGATAGGTGAGATCAAATGAGTACACAAGAATCTAACAGCGGACCGGCACGAGTCATCCCGAACTGGGAGTCATGTATCGACTGCGGGGCCTGCGAGGTCGCCTGTCAGCGGACCTGGGATCTCCCCCCGGAGAGCGACCGAATCCAGGTCGTCGCGCTCGGTCACGGGACCGAAGAGGAGGCGAACAAGCCGATGCAGTGTTACAACTGCGTCGAGGCACCCTGCGTCGAGGTCTGTCCGACCGACGCGTTGCGCATCCGGGACAGCGGCAGCGTCCGTGTCAAAGCCGACATGTGTATCGGCTGTCACTACTGCGGCGTCGGCTGCCCGTTCGGCGCACCGCAGTACCCGGACGCCGAGGTTCCCAATGCCGAGGAGGCCGAGCCGATGGGATCCCGAAGCGGCGGCCTGATGGACAAATGTACGACCTGCGAGCCGCGTCAGGAGGAGGGGCTCGAGCCCGCCTGCTCCTCGGAGTGTCCGACCGACGCCTTGCTGTTTGGCACGCCCGAGCAGCTCTCCGAGAAGCTCGACGAGGACGGCGTTTCGACGCCGTTCAACGACGAGGCCGCCGAGATCGTCTTCGGCGAGGACGCGGACGAGATCATGGGGGACTAACCGCCGATGGCAACCGAAGTCACGTTCGACCTGCCGTACTCCCAGTGGAATTGGCAGATCGGCGTCTACATCGCGATGATCGGGATCGCCAGCGGGGCGTACCTGATGGGGTACGTCGCCGACCTCCTGGCCTCGCGGCGAGATGCCCATGGGCACGGCCAGGTCGCGAAGTACGGCTACCTGGTCGGACTGCTCGGACTGGTGATCGGGCCGCCGATCCTGCTGTCACACCTCGCAACGCCGTTCCGGGCGATGCTCATCCCGCTGACGATGACGAACTTCGACTCGTGGATGACCATCGGTGCGTACCTGCTCGGCGGACTCGGGCTGGGTGCGTTCCTGATGTTCGTCTGGGTCGCGTTCGGACGGAACCGACCGCACGCACCCGAGCGAGCCGACTCCGGCGCCGTCGCCGCCGACGGCGGAACCGAGCGCGACGCCGCCAGGGCCGCGACCACCGACAGGACCGACGGACTGCGCGGCGTCGCCGACCGCGTCGGACTGCTCGATCTCGTCGACTCGCTCGCCGACACGACCCGTCCCTCGGAGACGGTTCGGCTCGCGCTTGGCGGCGTGTTCTCGATCGCCGCGGCCGGCGTCCTGATCTACTCGGCGATGGCCTACGGCTCCGGAATGACCGAGCGGGTCGCGCTGTGGGACAAGACGTTCCTGCTCCCGGTCCAGATCTTCAGCGGCCTCGGCGTGGGACTGGCGGGAGCGGTCGGGCTGGCGGCGGTGGCTGGCCGAAACCCCGGCCGTGCGGTTCGGCAGTACTCGCTCGTGATCGCCGGACTGCTAGCAGCGACGCTGGCGATGGTCGTCGCGACGATCGTCCTGTTGCCCGGGCAGAGCCCCGCAGCTGAGCCGGGGATCAACAACCTGCTCACCACCTACGCCGTTCCGTTCGTCGGTCTCGCCGTGATCGGCGGGCTGGTCGTCCCGATCCTGCTGTCGGTCGGCGCGGTCGTCGGCCAGCGACGCGACGCGCTCTCGCCGACGGCGGCGACGGCGACGTACGCTACCGTTGCGCTCCTCGCGGTCGTCGGCAAGATCTCGCTGGCGCTGAGCTACCTGCTCGCCGCCGAGTTCGAACCGCTCATCCTTCCGCTGTAGGCGGGCTCGAGCCAACTGTTTTAACCCGAACTACACCCTCGTACCCAGTATGACACGGACCAGCGACCCCACGAACGAGCTCGCGGATCTATACGCGTTCCTCTCGGGCGTTCTCGCGGATCCGCCCGACGAGACGGCCGTTGAACGGCTCAGCGCCGAACAGCTTCCGCGGCAGGCGTCGCCCCAGGCGCTCGACACCGGCTACCAGCTGCTCGACAAGTGGCGGGCCAGAGTCGACGATCCCGAGGCGGAGGCGGCCGAGCTGAATCGGGTCCACACCCGACTGTTCGTCGGACCGCGTCCGCGAATGCAGATCCACGAGTCCTGGTACGCCGACGACTACCTCGGCGAACCGCTCGCGGCCGTCAAGAGTTCCTACCGCGACCTCGGCATTCGGCCGTCGACGGAGCTCCGCGAGGAAGCCGACCACGCCGCCGTCGAACTCGCCGCCCTCGAGATCCTGGCCCGTGGAGGCAACGACGAGTACCGACGAGCCTTCCTGCAGGCCCACGGCTGGTGGCTGCGGGAGCTGGCCCGCGACATCCAGGAGATGACCGACAACCCCTTTTACGAGGGCGTCGGCTGGCTGCTCGAGGGGGTCTTCCAGGCCGACACCTACCTGCTCGGCCTCGACCCCGACGACCTCTCGCCGGGCTACGGACAGCTCTCCACGAACGGCGAGTAGCGCCGCTTTTCTCCGATCGGCACGGCACCCGCTACAGCGCACAGTAGCCGATGCTACAGCTCCTCGAGGTCGAGTCGCTCGAGGGTTCGGTCGGTCGGGATGCCGTCGTCCCACCCCCGGCGTTCGTAGTACCGCTCGAGGGTCTCCTCGAAGCTGGCCGCGTCGATCGCCACACCGTCGTTGGGGCCGCCCTCGAGCGGCTCCGTGAGCCGCTGGGGGAGCGTGTCGTCCTCCCGCGTAAAGCCCTCGCGACAGTTGAACAGTCGGATCAGCGTCCAGATGCGCTCGCCGACCCGACGCAGCTCCTCGGGCTCGTACTCGCGGTCGACGGCCGCGAGCCAGTCGGCACCCAGCGTCGCCGAGAGCGCCTCGCCGAAGAAGTCGTCGGCGATCAGGCTCCAGAGCACGGCGCGGCGGTCCTGCTCGGCGATCACCCTGTTCACGCGGTCGACGGCGTTCCAGTCGGTGCCGCCCAGCGCCTCGACCTCCACCGGTCGTGCGCGGCGGTGACAGGCCCCGCGATCGCTGGTCGCGTAGGCAAGCGCCATCGCGGACGCGCCGCGGGGGTCGTAGGCCGGTAGCGCCATCCCCTTCACCGAGGGGATCAGGTCGTCGCCGCCGTACTCGGCCGCGACCGCGTCGACGCCGTCGGCCAGCGTCTCGCCCAGCGGGCTCGAGCGGTGGGTAATCTCCTCGATCAGCTCGCGGGCACCCTCCTCGTCGCCGAACTCGAGGTCGCGATCGATCAGCCCCTCCTGGCTCGCGCGGATCGCCCAGGCGACGGCGTTGCCCCCCGAGATGACGTCGAGCGCGAGCCGATCGCAGACCGAGCCGAGGGTGGCGACGGCGTCGAAGTCGTCGATCCCCAGGCCCGCGCCCAGCGAGATCGGGGTCGATCCTCGCGGAACGCTGTCGCCGTCGTCGCTCTCGACCTGGAACCCGCCCGGAACCGGCTCGTCGGATCGCTCGCGGTCGTGGGCGGCGTCGCGGACGGCCTCGATCCCGATCCCGTCGGCGCCGTCGAACCGGCCTTCCTGCCAGCCGCGGGTCGGCAGGACGCCGACCTCGTTCGCGAAGTCGAGCGTCTCGACGGTCTCGCTGGCGGCCTGCCAGCGGCCGGTGTCGTCGGTCGCGAACGCCTCCTCGTACCGCCGGTGGAGCTCGCGGAGATCCGCGTCGAGTTCGGGCGGATCGCCGCGGGCGACCAGCGCCTTCAGCCGCTTTGCACCCATCACCGCGCCCGCGCCGCCCCGGCCGGCGTGGTGGTCGCCGCCGTCGGAGGCGATCGTTGCGTAGGAGACGCCGTTCTCGCCCGCGGGGCCGATGCAGGCGACCGCGGCCTCGCCCGCTCGCTCGTCGGTCTCGCGGGCGTCGAGCCCCCACCAGTCCTCGGCCGGCTCGATGAAGACCTCGCCACCTTCGATCTCGAGTCTGACGGGGCGGTCCGCCCGACCGGTGACGAGGATCCCGACGTGGTCGCCCAGCGAGCCCGCGAGCCGATCGGCCATCGAGCCGCCCGCGTAGGAGTCGAGAAAGGCTCCGGTCAGCGGCGATTTGGTGATGACGACGGAGCGTTGCTCGCCCGGCAGGAGACCGGTTAGTGGGCCGGTGAGAAACAACAGGACGTTGTCGTCGCCTAACGGATCCGTCCCTGGCTCGAGCTCCTCGTAGAGGTAGCGGGCGCCGAGTCCCTTCCCGCCGACGTACTTTCGGCGCCACGATTCGGGTACCGGTTCGGACGCGACGGACTCGGCCGCGAGATCGACGCGGACGAGAGTCTCCCCCGTTTCCATGCAGTCCCGTAATCGTAACCGCCGAGCGATAGTTAAAGCTCTCGGCTGCGAGCGCCGTCGCCTGGATTCATACTGTCTGCTGTAAGTCATTTCCGGTGGGACCGCAGGACGGATCGCGGTCCCACCGGTAAATCGTTACAGCAAACCGTATCAGACGACGTCGACGACCCGATCCTCGAGCAACTGCGCGAGAACGACCCGGGGCACGTCCCGTCGCTCGCGGATCTCGTCGGCGATCTCGCGGGCCGTCTCCTCGAGTTCGGGTGTGTCGACCATGTTCACGAGCGGGATCACTGTGGCGCCGTCGGGCACGTCCTTGCAGCCGCCTCGGTCGCTCGTCACCACGGTCGCGACGTCGCTCGCCGAGATCCGATCGCCGGGCTCGAGGTCGGTGAGCGCCGCGACCCGCTCGGGGCGGTGGACGTGCTCCTCGACGAGTCGCTCGCCGACGATCTTCGCGCTCGCGATGGGGACGACGACGTCGGTCGCGGTCGGCAGCTGCGGCTCGTCGTCGTTCGGCGCCTTGAACCAGCGGGTGCGGGCGCCGTCGGCCTTGACCACCACCGAGGTCTCCGGCCCGAGGTCGGCCACGAAGTCGTCGACCGTTTCGGGATCGTAGCCGAGGTAGCGGTCCGATCCCTCGCGGCCGGCGACGAGACCGATCGGCCACGACTCTGCCGAGTCGATCGCCTCGAGCGGACGATCCGTGACGATCACGTCCTCGACCTGTTCCTCGAACGGCGGGATGCGAACGGTGGCGGTGACGACCGCACGCTCGAGTCGGTCCGCGAGCGCGTACAGTGTCGACTTCTTGCCGCCCGCGCCGACGACGCAGGTGACGTTGCCGCGAGCGGTCAGCGCCTCGGGAAGATCCATAGCGATACCCGAAGCATCGAAGCGGGCGCACTTGTAGCTGCGCGTTCGACCGACGCGGCGCCGACGGGAGCTGCGTCGGTTAGCTCGCGTCCGTCGCCTCGTTCACGTGATCGGCGAGGGTGCTCGATCCCCTGCCGTCAGTCGTCGTCATCGTCGTCGTCGTCGTCCTCATCATCATCGTCGTCGTCATCGTCATCGTCCCCATCGTCATCGTCGTCATCGTCATCGTCCTCATCGTCGTCGTCCGCTTCGTCCTCTTCGTCTTCCTCATCGTCACCATCATCATCTGCCTCGTCGTCGTCTTCGTCGTCATCCGCTTCATCGTCATCGTCGTCGTCAGTCGCCGATTCGTTCCCGTCGGTTTCGTTGTCGGCCGTCTCGTTGCCGTCGGTCCCGTCGTCGGTTTCGTTCCCGTCGTCCTCGAGCTCGTCCCAGTCGATCTCTTCCGTCTCGTTGTCGTCGTCATCGCCTCCCTCGTCCTCGGGGTCTTCGTCTTCGTCATCCTCGGCCTCGTCGTCCGAATCGGTGGCGTCGATCATCTCGGCGGGATCGTCCTCGAGTCCCGGCAGGTCCTCGGTCTCCGCGTCCGTCTCGGCGCTCGAGGTGTCGCCGCTGACCCCGAGCCCGAGGGTAACGCCGGCGATCGTCATCCCGAAGACGACGAGGACGGCGACCGTCGTGACGAGCAGCGCGCCGACGGATCCCCCGTCCGGCTCCCGGTCGTACCCGCGCGTTCCCGACATCGTACTCGACGTACGCACCCTGATCGGTATTGTTAAGCACCGCAAACCTTCGCTCGTCTGAGACGTGACGACAGCGTCGACGGGTCGGCTCCGCGTCGTCGGGCGTAGGCGGCGACTACCCGGGGCGGTCGCCGGGTTCCGGGACCGAAACGACTACCGGGTCGCGTTCGTACCACCGTCCCATGGGACGCTACGACATCGAACGCTACCTCAACGTTCGCAGCGCCTACGGGGCCTCCTTCGGTCCCGACGGCGAGCGACTCTCCTTCCTGATGGACACGACCGGCACCGCCCAGGTCTGGACGCTCGAGGGACCCCGCGAGTGGCCCGAGCAGCGCACGTTCTACGACGAGCGGGTGACCTTCGTCTCCTGGTCACCCGAGCGCCCCGAGCTGATCTTCGGGATGGACGAGGGCGGCAACGAGCGCGCCCAGCTCTACCGGCTCGACGCCGACACCGGCGAGATCGAGAACCTGACCGCGATGCCCGACGCGAAACACCGCTGGGGCGGCTGGAGCCACGATGGCGAGCGGTTCGCGTTCGCCTCCAACCGTCGCGACGAGTCCGTCTTCGACATCTACGTCCAGGATCGCGACGCGATCGGAGACGGGGCCGAGCTCGTCTACGAGGGCGACGGCTGGCTCTCGCTGGCGGGCTGGAGCCCCGACGACTCCCGGCTGCTGGTCTCGCAGGCGTACTCCAACTTCGATCAGGACCTCTACGTGCTCGACCTCGAGAGCGAGGAACTCGAACACCTCACGCCCCACGAGGGCGACGTCCGCTATCAGGGCGCGAGCTGGGCGCCCGACGGCGAGGGGATCTATCTCGTGACCGACGAGGGCGACGCCGACACGCTCTACCTCGCGTACCTCGACCTTGCAAGCGGCGAGCTCGAAACGGTCGTCGACGACGGGGAGTGGAACGTCGACGGGATCGCGCTGGACGACGAGACGGGCCGGTTCGTCTACTCGAAGAACGTCGAGGGCTACACCGACCTCACCGTCGGCGAGTTCGACGCCAATGAGCCGACCGAGTTCGAGACCTTCCCGGAACCGGATCTGCCGGGCGGGGTTGCCGGCGGCGTAAGCTTCGATCCCGACGCCGAGCGCTTCGCCATCTCGACGACCGGGGATACGGTCAACACGAACGCCTTCGTGGTCGACGTCGAGACCGGCGAGACCGAGCGCTGGACGGCGGCGCCGACGGGCGGGATCCCGCCCGAGACGTTCGACGAGTCGGAACTCGTCCACGTCGAGAGTTTCGATGGACTGGGAGTGCCCGGGTTCCTCACGCTTCCCAGCGAAGACGAGGCGAGCGAGACCGAAACCGGCGAGGGCGTCCCCGTTATCGTCGACATCCACGGCGGCCCCGAGAGCCAGCGCCGGCCGTCGTTCTCGAGCGTCAAGCAGTACTTCCTCGATCGCGGCTACGCCTACTTCGAGCCCAACGTCCGGGGATCGGCGGGGTACGGCGCCGACTACGCCGCCTTAGACGACGTCGAGAAGCGGATGGACTCCGTGGCCGACATCCGGGCCTGCGTCGAGTGGCTGCAGGGCCACGAGGCTGTCGACCCCGACCGGATCGTCGCCAAGGGCGGCTCCTACGGCGGTTTCATGGTGCTCGCGTCGATGACCGAGTACCCCGACCTGTGGGCCGCAGGGATCGACATCGTCGGTATCGCCAACTTCGTCACGTTCCTCGAGAACACCGGCGACTGGCGCCGCGAGCTGCGTGAAGCCGAGTACGGCAGCCTCGCCGAGGACCGCGAGTTCCTCGAGGAGATCTCGCCGACCAGCAACATCGAGCACATCGCGGCGCCGCTGTTCGTCCTCCACGGCGAGAACGATCCCCGCGTGCCGGTCGGCGAGGCCGAACAGATCGCCGAGCAGGCCGAACAACAGGGCGTCCCGGTCCGCAAGCTGATCTTCGACGACGAGGGCCACGGCTTTTCGAAGCTCGAGAACCGCATCGAGGCCTACTCGGCGATCGCCGACTTCCTCGACGAGCACGTCTGACGATCCCTTCCCACTCGTCGTTTCGACGACTGCGGATCCGCCAACACCAGTGTCCTCGCGTGAGACCGACCGCGTAGCGGTGTCTCCGGATGCGTCAAGCACACTGTAGACGCCCAACATTTCTCACCTCTGGAAGTAGCTCGAACGAAACACTGTTTTGTTAGGTGTTCGGAAATTGGGGCAATTTTCCACGATTCGCTAGATAATCAAACAACTATATTCATTCAAGCCAAACGTTTATTTTATTCCCATCGGGTTTTCCTCTCAGACGCAACGACACGGGAACCAGACAGTCCGATCCGAGAGAGGAATCGTCGCGAAACCGGCCGAGTAGACACTAATTCCAACGATGGTTACCAGAGACGGAAACACGACGCGTCGTACCGTGCTGAAGCTGACCGGAGCGGCCCTCGTGGCCGGGGGACTCGGCGCCGGCCCCGCGAGCGCGGAGTCGGACGACGACTGGACCGAAGCGGACGTCCCGTCGGACGTGGAACTCTCGGGTACGGCGATCTCGAGCCACGGACCGGTCGCCGCCGGCGAGGGCGGCGTCGTCCTCGCTCGCCGGGTCACCGGCTGGGAGCCGATCATCGAGGTCGGTCCGACGACGGAGTCGAACCCCCTGAACGATATCGCGGTCACCGACGACGGGCGCCACGTCTGGTTCGCCGGGGGTAGCGGCGTCATCGGCCGCTACGACGTCGAGGCCCACCAGCTCACCGACTACTCCGCGCCCGAAGTTGAGGACGAAGACGGCGACACGAGCGAGAAGACCAGCACCTGGGAAGCGCTCGACGTCGCCGGCGACGCGGGCGAGGAACGGGTCGTTCTCGCGAACGGTTCTGGCGAGGCTCTCCCCGGCGAACTCACGGACGACGGCGGCGTCGACTGGGGTACGGTGATCGAACCAGGAGCCGGAACGACGATCACCGGCGTCGCGCTCTACGAGCGCGACGCTGGCTTCGTCGCCGACTCCGAGGGATCGGTCTACGAGACGACCGACGGCGGCGAGTCCTGGAGCGAGGAGGGCGTGTACGTCGCCGAGGTCGGACTCGAGGACATCGCGGCCGCAGGCGAGAGCGACGCAACCGCAGTCGGCGAGAGCGGCTTCATCTACGAGTACAACGATCCCGGCTGGGACGAGGCCGACGTCGGCGAGGAGACGGTCCTCGCCGTCTCCCGGAACGACGGCGACGGGCTGGCCGTCGGCGCCAGCGGGTTCGTTTACGAGCGGACGGACGACGAAACGTGGGAAGAAACTGTACAGCCCGCCGAGAGCGACCTCCGGGGTGCGGCGCTCGGTACCGACGGTTTCCTCGACGTCGCGGTCGGCGCGTCCGCGACCGCGATCGAGCAGGGAAGTTATCCCGAGGGGACGGACCTCCCACAGACGATCACGCTCTCGAAGGAGGTCCCCGCACCGATCGAGTACACCCTCGAGGTCAACGGCGAGATCGCGGCGCTCGATGCGGATACGGAGATCGAAGACGGCACTGTCGAGGGGACTCTCGGCAACGGCGACGAACACGAGTTCGCCTTCGACGGTCGAATCGACGACTTCGAGGTCTCTCGAGGCCCACTTCCGCAGTTGAACGTCTCGGTCAACGGGCTCGAGGTGTCGCCACTGCGTCTCTCCGACCGGGAGTGGTCGGTAGTAGACGTCCCGATCGGGAGCGCGCTGTACGGCGCTGCAGCCGCGAGTTCGCCGATCGCCGCCGGCGAGGGCGGTCGCGTACTCCGTCGGGAGGACGGCGAGTGGTACGTCGTCGCCGACGACGGCCCGACGGGTAACGAGAGCCCGCTAAACGACGCCGCGGCGACCGCCGACGGCGACGTCGCCTGGGTCGCCGGCGGTAGCGGCGTCGTCGGCCGCTACGACCTCGCGGACGACGAACTCGAGGACTTCTCCGCACCGATGGAGATGACGAGTACCTGGGAAGCGGTTGCCGTCGGTGGCGACGCGGGTAGCGAGCGGGTCGTCCTCGCGAACGGCTCCGGCGAGGTCCTTCCCGGCGAGTACGACGGCGAGTCCGTCGACTGGGGCGACGTCGTCGAACCCGGCGGCGGCTCCAGTGTTGGAGGAGCGAGCTTCCTCGACGACGCGACGGTCTACGTCTCCGACACGAACTCGAAAATCTACCGCAGCGACGACGCCGGGGAGAGCTGGGAAGAGATCGGTATCGACGGGGGGAGCGTCGCGCTCACCGACGTCGCCGCGAGCGACGACGACGTTCACGCCGCAGGTGGTGACGGTTCGACGTTCCGGTACAACGGCGCCGTCTGGACGAAGAAGGCCGCCGCCGACGGAGAACTCCTCGGAGTGGACCGACGCAACGACCGCGGCGTCGCCGTCGGCGCGAGCGGAACGGCGGCCACCCGACGGCTGTACGGCTGGGAGGCCGACGAGACGCCGACCGACGCCGAGCTACGGGACGTCGTCCTGACCGACGACTTCCTCGATATCGCGGTCGGCGGCGAGGGGACGGTCCTCGAGCGCGACCGTCGGTAACCGTTCCGGTCGGATCGAACCCGCCGTACCAGCCAGTGGCCCCGCGCGAATCTCATCTCCGAAGTGGGACCTCAATCAACCTCTCGAGTCACCGAACACACACTCGAGAGAGACATTCAGGACTCCGATTCCACCGACGTTTTTAGCGTCGAATCTGTAGGGGCGTCCATGCAGTGGCGGCGAGCGGTCGCCGGACTCGTCGTTGCAGTCGGCGTCGTGGGACTGTTTGTCACCGGCGTCGGCTGGAACGAGGTGCTCGAACACGTCCGAGCGGCGCATCCCGTCACGCTCGCGGGCGCCCTCGTCGCGGGTCTCGGGATGCTCGCACTTCGGGGCGCGCTGGTCAAACGGCTGCTGGCGCCGATCGACGGCGCGGCGAGCGGAACGACGTTCGCGACGGCGTACCTCTCGGGTTATTTTGCCCGGAGTGCCCTTCCGTGGGGTCGTTCGACCGGAACGCCTGTGATGGCGTTCCTGCTCGCGCGGGACTCCGACTCGGAGTTCGAGGACAACCTGGCGGTCGTCGCCGCCGCGGAGGGGTTCAACCTCGTCGGAAGTCTGGTGCTCGCCGGAATCGGCATCGCGATCTTCGCCACCGTCGGCGGCGGGTCGATCGATACCGTCATTGGCAGCCTCGCGGTCGCCGGCGGCGGCGGATTGCTCACCGCCGGCGCCCTGGTCGTCATGTTCAACCGCGGCGTCGCACGCCGGGTCTCGTTCGGATTCGCGGCCCGCTGCGAGACCGCCATCGGCTCCCTCCCGCGGCTTCCGAGCGTCGAGGGGCATCTCACGAACCGGATCGACGGCTTCTTCGGAACGCTCGAGGCGATCCAGGCCTCCCGACGCACGCTCGTCGCTGCGTTCGGGATCGCGGTCGCGAGCTGGCTGCTCAACGCCTTGCCTCTGTACTTCGGACTGCTCGCGCTCGGCGTCGACGTTCCGCTGGCGCTGGTGCTCGTCTGTGCGCCGCTGGCCTCCTTCGGCGGGATCGTTCCGCTGCCCGGCGGCAGCGGCGGGATCGAGGTCGTGCTGGCGAGCCTGCTGGTCGCGACCGCCGGGGTTCCAGCCGACGTCGCGACCGCGGGGGCGATCCTCTACCGGCTGACGACCTACTGGGCACACTTCGCGATCAGCGGGGCTGTGGCCGTGCTGGTCTCGGTGTTCGGAACGAAGCCCGCGCTTCCGATCGATCGCGGCCTCTGATAGCGTCTCAAGCCCGAACTACAGTGGCGAACCCGTTGACGAGGTTCGCTTCGTCCCTGCATTCGGCGCTCAAAACGCTAGTCGATGACGCCCGTCTTCGTCGCAACCTCTCGAGCGGCCCGCTCGTTCATCCCGTTCCCCAGGATCGTGTAGCGGTCGCGGATCTCGTGGCAGGTCGTCAACGCCTCGATCACCGTCTCGTCGTCGATGCCGAGTTCGGCCGCCGTCGTCGGCGCGTCGATGCTGTCGAGCGCGTCCCGAATGTCCTTCCAGATGCCTCGCTCGCCGCCGTGGAGGTAGGCGGTTACGATCGAGCCGACGCCGACCTGGTGGCCGTGCAGGGCCGTTCCGGGCGCGAGACGATCGAGCTGGTGTGAGAAGAGGTGCTCGGCGCCGCTGGCGGGTCTCGAGGAGCCGGCGATGCTCATCGCGACGCCCGAGGACATCAGCGCCTTGGTGACGATCCAGGCCGACTCCTCGAGCCCGGGCCGGACGTGGTCGGCGTTGTCGACGAGGATCTCGGCGGTCATCTCCGAGAGCGCGGCGGCGTACTCGGAGTACTCGACGTTCTGGAGCCGACGGGCCAGCCGCCAGTCCATGACGGCGGTGTAGTTCGAGATGATGTCGGCACAGCCCGCCGTCGTCAGTTCCCAGGGGGCCTCCGCGAGGACGCCCGTGTCGGCGATCACGGCGAGCGGCGGCTCGGCGGCGACGCTGTGGCGGGTGTCGCCGTCGGGCACCGAGCCGCGGTTGCTGACGATCCCGTCGTGGCTGGCCGCGGTCGGCACGGAGAGAAACCCCATCTCGAGGTGTTCGCTGGCCATCTTCGCGATGTCGATCGCCTTCCCGCCACCGATGCCGACGAGGTAGGAGACCTCCTCGGCCTCGGCGGTCTCGATCACTTCCTCGACGGCGTCGAACGACGCGGACTCAACGCTGACGACCGCGGGCTCGATGCCGGCGGCCTCGAAGTCGGCCGCGATCGGTTCTGCCGCGACCCGACGCGGCGTCGGGCTGGTCACGAACAGCGGCCGTCCCTGCAGGTGGAGTTCGTCCACGGCGTCGACGACACCCGACAGTACGTCGTGGCCGACGATGACGTTCCGCGGAAGGCGAATCCACGTGGACTTCTCGAACATACGGTAGCTGAGTCACCACCGGGATATACGTGTTGTTGCTCGCCGACACGACCGGCGACGAGGACTCGAGACGCAGTCGGGAGTCAGAAGGTGTCGAGAATCCCCAGCACGCGCTCTTCGCTCTCGCGGTCGGGCTCGTGTTCGCTCCCGTCGCGGTCGCTCTCGAGGTGGTCTTCGACCGAGCGGGCCATCGCCTCGCCGATCGGCGTCGACTCCCAGCCAAGTGCCGCGAGTTTGGCGGTCGAGAGGACGTGGGGATACTCCCGATAGAGCACGTAGTCGTCGGGCTCGATGGCGCCCGCCTCGAGCTCGCGGGGACCGGCGGTGACGACCTCCACCGTGGTGTCCAGCTGGTCGGCGATCAGGACTACCATCTCCTCGAGCGTGACGAGCCGCCTGTCGCCGACGTTGTAGGCTTCGCCGGCGTCGCCGCGTTCGGCGACGATCCGCAGAGCACTGGCGACGTCCCCGACGTACGCGCGGTGCCAGAGGTTCGTCCCGTCGCCGGGGACGACGACCCGATCGAAGCGGTTGACGCGGTCGATCCAGAAGTCGAGTCGCTCGGTGTAGTCGTGAGGGCCGTAGACGATGCAGGGTCGGACGGACATGGCCCGGACGCCTCGCTCCGCGGCGGCGAACACCGCACGATCACCCTCGGCCTTGCGGGGACCGTAGGTCGCGCCGGAGTCGTCGACCGCCTGCTCCGGGCTGCAGTCCGCGAGCGGGGTCTCGTCCTCCCGCTTGGGGATCTCCTCGCGGCCGTAGGCCGCCCCGCTCGAGACGAAGACGTACGCCTCGCAGTCGTCGAAGATCCGGGTCGCCGCCTGGACGTCCTTCGGGTAGTAGGCGACGCAGTCGAAGACGGCGTCGGGGTCGACCTCGAGCGCAGCCGCCTCGAGCGCCGAGTCGTTCGTTCGATTGCCCTCGATCCGACGGACGCGGTCGTCGTCGGCGAAGGGGTTCTCGTGACTCCCGCGGTTGAGGAGCGTCACGTCGTAGCCGTGTTCGAGCAGTTCCTCGACGAGGTGACGACCGATGAAGCGCGTGCCGCCAATAACGAGTGCGTCGTCCATGTGCGGTCGTCGTCGCTGGAACGGAAAACGGTAGCGAAGCCGACGGTTCGGGCGAACCGTCGTGGCCGAGTGCGGCGCTCGAGTCGAGTCGGCGACGTTTTGGTCGGGGCGAGTCGAGATCGGGTATGGGCGGGACCTACGTCCTCGCGATCGGCGTCGATCGACCGCTGAGCCTCGAGGTCGGCGCACTCGGGATGCTCGAGTTTGTGGCCGAAACGTACGCCTACGTCGGCAGCGCGTTCGGCCCCGGCGGGTTCGCTCGCCTCGACCGCCATCGCGAACTGGCTCGAGGGGAACGCGACGTTCGCCACTGGCACGTCGACTACCTGCTCGGTCACGAGGCGACGAGCCTCGCCGCGACCGCACGGTTTCCCGACGCCGACCGGGAGTGCGAACTCGCCGGTGTGCTTCCGGGTGAAACGGTCCCCGAGTTCGGCGCCTCGGACTGCGACTGTCGATCACACCTGCTCGAGACGCCCGGTCTCGAGGCGCTGCTCGATGCGGCCGACGAGGCAGGGGGCGTTCTCGAGACCCGGTCCCGAGCCGACTAGACGTTATACGGGTCGCCCGCGAACCCGGAACCATGTCCAAGACGGACGCCGACCCCGAACTGCGCGACGACGCGATGGATCGATTCCCAGTTCCCGACTACGAGGACCTCTCGGAGGATCTCCAGGAGCGGATCGCCGAGGAGACCGAGCGTGCCGGCTTCACACCCAACGTATTCTCCGCGCTCGCCTACAAGCCCTCGCACTTCCGGGCCTTCTTCGAGTACCACGACGCCTTGGTCGAGGACACCGCCCTCGAGCGCGAGGAGATCGAGATGATCGTGGTCGCCGTCTCCGGCGTCAACCACTGCTACTACTGCAACGTCGCCCACGGCGCGCTCGTGCGGATCTACGCCGACGATCCGTTACTCGCCGACCAGCTGGTCGCGAACTACCGAACCGCCGATATCAACGATACCCATCGGACGATGTTAGACGTCGCCGTGAAACTCACCGAGCGACCGACCGAGGTCGAAGCGGAGGATCTCGAGGCGCTGCGCGAGGCCGGCTTCAGCGAGGAGGCGCTGTGGGACATCGCCTCGGTGACGGCGTTTTACAACCTGAGCAACCGGCTGGCGATGTTCGCCGGGATGCGCCCAAACGACGAGTTCCACACGCTCGGGCGGTAGCGGCCGCGACGCTCAAACGCACGTTTCACCCTTCTAAAAGTACTTGTTCGATCGGCCCGCAAGTCCGATATCCGACATGAACCGACGTCCCCTCCTCGGTGCAGCAGCTACGAGTCTCGTCGTCGGAGGCTGTCTCGACGCGGCCTCGAGAGCAGACAATTCCCCGACGACGGATACGGACAATGTCAAAACGGGACCGTTCCGACGATCCCGGAATTCGGGGCGGTGAATACGCGGAGTGCAATGCGCCGTTCGTCGATTACGACGAGGTCCCCGACTACCTCGCGGCCGAGGTCGACCCCGCGTTCGAAGACGGCGCGTACGAAACCGACGGCGAACTCCGGTACCGCCGGGCCGTCGGCGACGGTGTACCGCTCTGGAAGAACGACGGCCCACACGATCACGAGGGTAAGACCCGACGGCTCTCGTTCGAACGCCGGACGGCGTTCGCCTCGCCACGAGACGTCACCGTCCGAAACGAGACCGACGAAACGATCGCGGCGACGGTAACGGTCACCGACGGTGGAGACGGCGAACTACTCCTCGAGGAGGGCACGACGGTCGCTCCCGACGACTGGCAAGACGTGCCCACGGTCGACGCGTTCGGCACCTACGACGTCGCGATCGAACTCGAGGACGGACGGCGGGAGACGAAGTCGTGGGAGGTTCCGGCACCCAAAGTCGAAGTGATGGACGGGGTCACTGTGTCGATCACCGACGACAAAATTTCGATGTCTCCGCTGGTATCCTCGTACGACTACGAGCGCTGTTCGTCGCAGTGGGACCGGCGGGAGCCCGCTTATCGGTCCGCCGAGGCCGTGCCTTCGCCCGGAATCGTCTCCGGTCGTGCGTCGCCGCGGGTTCACACCACCACGACTCGAGCCGATCGGTTCGTGGCTATCGTCACGGTTCTCGCCGGCCTAATGGCGGTACTGGCAGCTACGCTCGACTCTATAGCCGTCGACGTCAGAGACGATTGACGGGTGACCGCGACTCTCCCGAGCGGCGCCCTGGTCACGCTCAACTGCGCGCTGGTCGCCTACGCGATGTCGTACATGAACGCCGACGACTAGAGAAAAAGAGGCTCGATCGCGGATCAGTCGTCGCTCGCGGCGAACTCCGTCGATTCGGCGTCGGCGGGCGTCTCGGGCGCGCCCGGCAGTTCGCTGCGGACGTCGTCGCTGCCCTGCTCGGTGATCGCCTCGTGGTAGGCCTCGGGCATCACCTTCACGAACGACTCGAGGGCGCGCTCCCAGTTCTCGAGCAGTTCGCGACCGCGCTCGGAGCCCGTGTAGGCGACGTGGTTCTCGACGAGTCGGCGCAGCATCTCGACGTCGCGCTCCTCGAGGTTGTCGTGCAGCGAGACCATCCCGGTGTTGGCGCGGTCGGCGAAGTCGGCGTCGGGGTCGTAGACGTAGGCGACGCCGCCGGACATCCCGGCCGCGAAGTTCTTGCCGGTGTCGCCGAGCACGGCGACGACGCCGCCGGTCATGTACTCGCAGCCATGGTCGCCGACGCCCTCGACGACGGCCTTCGCGCCGGAGTTACGCACCGCGAAGCGCTCGCCGGCAACACCGTTGACGTACAGCTGGCCGTCGGTCGCACCATAGAGCGCAACGTTTCCGATCGCGACGTTCTCGGTCGGGTCGTAGGCGGCGGTGTCGGGCGTCCGAACGGTGATCTTGCCGCCCGAGAGCCCCTTGCCGACGTAGTCGTTGGAGCTGCCCTCGAGGTGCATCGAGACGCCGCTGGCGAGGAACGCACCGAAGCTCTGTCCGGCGGTGCCCTCGAGGTCGACGGTAACGGTGTCCTCGGGCAGTCCGGGCTCGCCGTAGCGGTCGGTGATGCGGTTCGAGAGCATCGCGCCGACGGTGCGATCGACGTTAGTCACGTCGGCCGCGAGGGAGACGGGCTCTTGATCCTCGATCGCCTCGCTCGCGGCCTCGATCAGGTCGCGGTCGACCTGATCCTCGAGCTCGTGATCCTGATCGCGGATCTTGTGGCGGACGTCGCCCGCGGGCTCGGCCAGCACGGCCGAGAGGTCGACGTTGCGGGCCTTCGGGTGCTCGACGTCGGTGCGTTGCTCGAGCACCTCGACGTGGCCGATCATCTCGTCGACCGTCTCGAAGCCGAGCTCGGCCATGATCTCGCGTAGCTCCTGGGCGATGAACGTCATGTAGTTGATGACGTGCTCGGGCTCGCCGGGGAAGCGCTTCCGGAGGTCCTCGCGCTGGGTCGCGACGCCGACTGGGCAGGTGTTCTTGTGACACTGGCGGGCCATCACGCAGCCGGAGGTGACAAGCGGGGCAGTGCCGAAGACGTACTCCTCCGCACCGAGGAGGGCGGCGACGGCGACGTCCCGGCCCGTCTTCATCCCGCCGTCGGTCGAGACCCGAATCCGGTCGCGCAGTCCCGTCTGGCGGAGCATCTGGTTCGCTTCAGCGAGGCCGAGCTCCCAGGGGAGGCCGGCGCTCTTGATCGAGGTACGGGGCGATGCCCCGGTGCCGCCGGAGTGACCCGAAATGTGGACCACGTCGGCGTTAGCCTTCGCGACGCCGGCCGCGATGGTGCCGATCCCCGCCTCGCTGACGAGCTTGACGTTGATGTCGGCGTCCTCGTTGGCCGCTTTGAGGTCGAAGATCAGCTGCTTCAGGTCCTCGATCGAGTAGATGTCGTGCAGCGGCGGCGGCGAGATGAGGCCGACGCCCGGTGTCGATTTTCGGACGTGGGCGATCATCTCGTTGACCTTCTCGCCAGGGAGATGGCCGCCCTCGCCGGGCTTGCTCCCCTGGGCCATCTTGATCTGGAGCTCGTCGGCGGAAGAGAGGTACGTCGAGGTAACGCCGAAGCGGCCGGAGGCGACCTGCTTGACGTTACACTCGCGTTCGGTATCGAACCGTTCTGGCGGTTCTCCGCCCTCGCCGGAGTTCGATTTGCCGCCGATGCGGTTCATCGCGATCGAGTTGTTCTCGTGGGCCTCCGGCGAAAGGCTCCCGAGACTCATCGCGGCCGTCGAGAATCGCGTGACGATATCCTTGATCGGCTCGACCTCCTCGACCGGGATCGACTCCCGATCGGCGTCGAACTCGAGCAGGCCCCGTAGCGTCTGGAGGTTCTCGTTCTGGTCGTTGATCTGGGCCGCGAACTCCTGGTATCGCTCGTAGTCGTTCGCGCGTACCGACTGCTGGAGCGCGCCGACGGTGTCGGGGTTCCACTGGTGGTGGATCCCGCTCGAGCGATGTTCGAACTCGCCGTGGCGGTCGAGTTTCGACTCCTCGCCGCCGAAGGCTGCCTCGTGGCGCTCGCGGACGTCGGCCTCGAGTTCGGCGAGTCCGACGCCCTCGGTCCGGTTCTCGGTGCCCTCGAAGTAGTCGTCGACCAGGTCGCTGTCGAGGCCGACAGCCTCGAAGATCTGGGCGCCCTGGTAGCTCTCGACCGTCGAGATTCCCATCTTGGCCATGACCTTCAGGAGGCCGTCCTCGACGGCGTCGACGTAGGCGTCGATCGCGAGTTCGGTCTCGGCGCCGTCCGGGCCAGCCGTGATGTCCGCGATCGTCTGGTAGGCCAGGTACGGGTTGACCGCGCCCGCGCCGTAGCCGACAAGCGTCGCGAAGTGGTGGACGGTTCGAGGGTCGGCGGATTCGACAACGAGGCCGACGTGGTTGCGAAGTCCGTTGCGGACGAGATGGTGGTGGACGCCACCGGTTGCCAGCAGGCTCGGGATCGCCGCGCGATCGGCGTCGACGCCGCGATCCGAGAGGATCAGTACCTCGTGACCCGCCTCGATCGCGTCGACAGCATCCTCGCGGACGCGCTCGATAGCGGCCTCGAGATCCGCGCCCGGCTCGTCGCTCTCGAGTTCGTAAGTGATGTCGATCGTCGCCGTCGTAATACCGTTGGCCGAGCAGTCGCGGATCGACTCGAGTTCGGCGTCCGTGAGGATCGGCGAATCGAGCACGAGCTGGCGGGCGTGTTCGGGCGATTCGGCGAGCAGGTTTCGCTGGTAGCCCAGCCGGCTCTCCATCGAGGTGACCAGCTCCTCGCGGATGTAGTCAAGCGGCGGGTTCGTCACCTGCGCGAACAGCTGCTTGAAGTACGTAAAGAGAGGCCGGTTGAACTCCGTCAGGACGGACAGTGGCGTGTCGTCGCCCATCGAGCCGACGGGGTCTTTCCCCTTCTTGGTCATCGGCTCGATCATGTTCTCGAGTTCGTCGTGTGTGTAGCCGAAGGCCGCCTGCTGGTTCCGGAGCGCGGCGACCGACTGTCGAGGCGAACTGTCGCCAGTCGCGACGATGTCGTCGAGGTCGACCTGTTCTCGCTCGACCCACTCGCCGTAGCGGTCGTCGGTCAGGTCCTCGAAAACTTCGTCATCGGGGATGACCCGTCCTTCCTCGGGATCGGCGAGGAACAGCTGTCCGGGCTGGAGTCGACCGCGCTCGGCGATCTCCGAGGCATCGGTCTCGAGTGCGCCGGCCTCGCTGGCCATAATCAGCCGGTTGTCCGTCGTGACGTCGTAGCGACACGGTCGCAGGCCGTTACGGTCGAGGACCGCACCGACGCGTTCGCCGTCGGTCGCCGCGACCAGTGCGGGACCGTCCCACGGCTCGACGAGCGAGGCGTGGAAGTCGTACCAGTCCTTGCGGTCCTGGTCCATCGCGTCGTTGCCACGCCAGGCCTCGGGAACGAGCATCCGAAGCGCGTGCTCGAGGTCCCGGCCGTCCTGCATCAGCAGTTCGAGGGCGTTGTCGACGCTCGCCGTGTCCGACTGATCGGGGTCGTCGATGATCGGTTTGACGGCCTCGAGATCTTCGAGAGCCTCGCTCTCGAGGTCCGTCTCCCGGGCGCGCATCCAGTTGATGTTCCCCCTGATGGTGTTGAACTCGCCGTTGTGGATGATGTTGCGGTAGGGATGAGCGAGGTGCCAGGCTCCGAGCGTGTTCGTCGAGAACCGCTCGTGGACCATCGCGAACGTCGACCCGAGGCGCTCGTCGGTCAGATCCTGGTAGTAGGAGGCGACCTGCTCGCCCTTGAGCAGCCCCTTGTAGACGATCGTCTTCGAGTCGAGCGAGCAGACGTAGAACCGTTCTTTGTTCTCGACGTCGGCGTTCGCAACCGCGTTCTCGAGTGCCCGCCGGGCAACGTACAGTCGGCGGTCGAACGCCTCGCCGGAAACGTCGTCTGTGGGCGCGACAGCCATCTGCCAGACATCGGGTTCGGAGTCGAGCGCGGTTGCGCCGAGGTCGGCGTTGTCGGTGGGGACGTCGCGCCACTCGAGAACCTCGAGGTCGTAGTCGGCGAGGGCGTCCTCGACGATCGAGGCGAGTTCCTCGCGAGCCGCCTCGTCGGTCGGGAAGAAGAACGAACCGACCGCGTAGGTGTCGGGGAGAGCCGCATCGAGAACGTCGGCGAAGAAGGCGTCGGGCCGCTGAAGCATGATGCCGGCGCCATCACCAGTGTTGCTCTCGGCACCGGTCGTGCCGCGATGCTCGAGGTTTACCAGCAGATCCAATCCGTCCGCGACGACGTCGTGACCGCCCTCCCCATCGAGATCCATGACGACGCCGACACCGCAGTTCGATCGTTCGTCCGCCGGGTCGGCAAGCCCCGAAGCACGATCGGTGTTCGGAATGTGTGGCTGTGACATGCACTCTCCTTTGGAGATCTCCTATAAGAGGGTGCTCCATAATGACTAAGTGTATTATAAACACATATAAGGGAGTATAATCTATAATGGAATGATTTATACTGCACGACCCGGCAGGTGTCATTCGTCCGATGACAGGTTCGAAACGGCGTCAGCTGGGAGATTCGGTTTTCGGGCGATCGGACGAGGACCGTTCGAACGACGGAGAAATCAGTCGCTATCGTCGGACGGGTAGCACGGAAAGGTGTCAGAGGCACGTAGTGTTCACCCACCAGAGTGAACACCACACTCGTACATCGTTCCTGGACGGTAAGGACTATTTGGTTAAAGAGTTAGGCATCCAGAGACGGACGGACCGGGCAATCGCCCGAAGACGGGGTGTTCGTCAGTAGCTCTTCGCGAAGTAGGCGACCTCATCGGCGGACTCCCCGCAGACGCCACACTCGTCGTCGTCGGGTTCGACGACCTCGCCCGCAGATTGGCCGCCCTCGTCCTCGAGCGGTTGCATGACGATCTCGGCGGCGATCTTCTCCTTGATCGCCTCCTCGCAGGCCTGATCGCCACACCACGGCGTTTTCACGTAGCCGCCGTGTTTGCCGATCGTGCCGAGGATGTCCTCGGGGCTGTGGGCTTCGCGGACGTTCTCCGCGAGGTTCTCCTCGGCCGCGTCGTACAGCTTGTCGAAGACGGTGTCGAGGTGGTCGTCGACGGTGTCGACGATCCCCTCGCGGTCGGCGACGGACTTCTCGCTGTCGGGGCGGTGAACCAGCGTCACCTCGCCGTCGTCGGCCTCGTTGGGGCCGATCTCGAGTCGCAGCGGGACGCCGTTGAGTTCGTGCTCGTTGAACTTGAAGCCGGGGTTGCGCTCGTCACGGTCGTCGAGTTCGACCCGAACGCCGGCGTCCTCGAGCTCGTCCGCGATCTCCTGGGAGTACTCGAGGACGTCCTCCTTGGTGTCGGCCTGCCAGATCGGAACGATCGCGACCTGGGTCGGCGCGATCGTCGGCGGGAGCACGAGGCCCTGGTCGTCCGAGTGGGTCATGATCAGGGCACCGATCGCGCGCCAGGACAGCCCCCACGAGGTCGTGTAGGCGGTCTGTTCGTCCTCGTCCTCGTCGGCGAAGGTGATGTCGAACGCCTCCGCAAAGGACTGGCCGAGGTTGTGGCTCGTCGCCCCCTGGACCGACTTCCCGTCGGGCATCAGCGCCTCGACGGTCGTCGTCGTATCGGCGCCGGGGAACTTGTCGTGTTCGGGCTTCTTGCCCCGCAAGACCGGGATCGCCAGGACGTCCTCGTACACTTCTTCGTACTGGTCCAGACGGGTCCAGACCTCCTCCCAGGCGCCCTCGTCGTCGGCGTGGGCGGTGTGGCCCTCCTGCCACATGAACTCCTTCGTCCGGAAGAACGGCTTCGTCTCGGTGGCCTCCCACCGGACGACCGAGCACCACTGGTTGATTCGCAGCGGCAGGTCGCGGTGGCTGCGGGTCCAGTCGGCCATGAACGGGGCGATGATCGACTCGCTCGTGGGCCGGACGGCGAGTCGCTCCTCGAGTTCCTCGTGGCCGCCCTGGGTGACCCAGGCGACCTCGGGGTCGAAGCCCTCGACGACGTCCTTCTCGCGCTCGAGGAAGCTCTCGGGGATGAACATCGGGAAGTAGACGTTGTCGACGCCGGTGGCCTTGAATCGGCTGTCGAGTGCGTCCTGGATCCCCTCCCAGATCGCGTACCCGCGCGGTTTCGTGACGATGAAGCCGCCCATCGGGGCGTAGTCGGCGAGGTTCGCCTTCTGAACGACCTCGGCGTACCACTCGCCGGGCTTGTGCGATTTCGTCTCGGTAATCCCGAGCTCCTGACTCTCGTCGCTCATACCGCCATCTTCGTGACCGGAGCAATAAATGGGCCCCGTTTGGGACCGCCCGCCGCCGATCGCGTCGGTTCGTTCGACCGGGCGTATTCGTTCGATGAAGTATTTCGGCCGTTGATAACTGTCGTTCGAAACCGAATTAAAATCATTATGTATTATTACACCATAGATTATAGCAGGGAACGAATGCGACGGAATCACAGCCACACGAGCGATGCGGCAGGTATCGACCGACGGAGCGTCCTGCGCTCGAGCGCCGCCGTCGGCGCGCTCGCCCTTACAGGGGTAACGATCGGGTCGACCAGTGCGGCCGCCCGCTCCGAGGGGGCGACGGCCCCCGATGACGGCGTCGGCTACCAGTACTTCCACCGCGAGTGGACCGAGATCGAGGCCGACCTCGAGCGCGTCGCCGAACTCGGAGTGAGCGCGATCTGGATCCCCCAGCCCGCCGTCTCGAAGCTCAGCTGGGAAAATCTAACCTACGAGGACCAGGAGGGGTTCTACGAGGGGGAGGAATCCGTCTACGGTCGCGAACGGGACCCCCATCCGCCGCTGGGCTACCAGCCCGTCGACCTCCGGGACTTCGACTCCGCCCACGGCACCGAGGACGAGCTCGCCTCGCTGATCGAGACCGCCCACGACCACGACATCGACGTGATCGTCGACATCGTCCTGAACCACATGGCCAACCCAGACGGCCCCGACGGCGAGGTCGAGTACCCGCAGTTCGACCTCGACGAGCACTTCCACGACTACGGCACCTTGGGTGACGGCTGCGAACTCGAGGGCGAGGAGGCGGAGATGTACGAGTGCGATCTGCTCGCCCTACCGTCGTTAGACGTCGAGCACCCCGAGGTACGAGAGGCCCACGAGGCCTACCTCCGGAAGATCGCCGACCTCGGCGCGGACGGGCTGCGGATCGACGCCGCGGCCCACGTCTGGCCGTGGTACTTCGAGGAGTACGTCAACCGGTGGGCAGACGAACTCGATCTCTGGCGGGTCGGCGAGGTCTGGGACGACGACGTCGGTCACCTGCTCGAGTTCGCCGACACCGGGATGACCGTCTTCGACTTCCCGCTGTACAACGCGATCATGGAGGCCTTCGAGGACGGCAGCATGGAGGAGCTCTCACAGGAGACCGCGCGTGGCGTCGTCCACGAACGACCCGAGGCCGCCGTCACGTTCGTCCAGAACCACGATACGGTTGGTCCCGAGGTCGAACCGAACGAGCCCGAGGGACGGGCCGTCGAGCTCGCCGAGGCGTTCGTCCTCGCGTATGCCGGCATGCCGATGCTCTACCGCGGCGGCGCCGAGGACCGACCGGAACTCGAGGACGACGACCTCCGGGCGCTCGTCGAGGTCTCGCGAACCCTCGCTCGAGGCGACGTGATCGACCGTCACGTCGACGAAAACCTCTACGTCTTCGAGCGCGAGGGGAACCTGCTGGCCGGAATCAACACGACCGACGAGGATCGCACGGTGACCGTCGAGACCGACTGGCGAAACGAGCGACTCGCGGATTTCGCCGGCGACGGCGACGACGTGCGGACCGACGCCCGGTGTGCGGTCGAGATCACCGTCCCCGCCGAGGGGTGGGTAATGTACGCGCCCGATGACGGTGTGCCCGCGGATCCCAACCCACCGGGCGAGCCGGCGCCACCCGCCGATCCGGAGCCCCTGTCCGACGACGACTGAGGAATCGAGGTCGAGGTCGCGAAGAAACGCTCGACATCCCGTTTCCTGTTCTCGGACGTTTATACGCGCTCGTTACGAGTGGTAACCTATGAAGGCCATCGAGGTAACGGAGTACGGCGACAGCGACGAACTCGAGTTCGTCGATCGGGACGTACCCGAGCCCGACGCCGGCGAGGTTCGAATCGAGATCGAGGCCGCGGGGATCAATTTCGCCGACGTCATGCAGCGACGCGGCGTCTACCCGGGCGGCCCCGAGGCGCCCTACGTTCCCGGCATGGAGGCCGCAGGGACAGTTGATGCAACTGGCGAGGGCGTCGATCTGGACGAGGGCGACCGGGTCGTCACGATGCTCGACCGCGGCGGCTACGCGGAGTACGCCACCGCGAACGCCCAGATGCTGTTCCCGATCCCCGAGGGAATGAGCTTCGAGGAGGCCGCCGGCTTCCCCGTCCAGTTCCTCACCGCCCACTCGTGTCTGTTCGGGTGGGGCGAACTCGAGGAAGGCGAATCAGTGCTGATCCAGGCCGCCGCAGGCGGGGTCGGCACGGCGGCCGTCCAGCTGGCGTCGAACGCCGGCGCGGAGGTGTTCGGCACGGCCAGCAGCGAGGAGAAACTCGAGGTCGCGGCCGATCTGGGCTGTGACCACCCGATCAAGTACACCGAGACCGACTTCCGCGAGACCGTCGAGGCCGAGACCGACGGCGAGGGCGTCAACCTCGTCCTCGAGTCGGTCGGCGGCGACGTCTTCGAGCGCAGCCTCGACGCGATGGCACACTTCGGTCGCATGGTCACCTTCGGCGTGGCGAGCGGCGAGCCCGCGAGCGCGGAGAATAGGCGCCTGCTGTTCGAGAACAAGAGCGTCCGCGGCTTCCACCTCGGCCAGGCCGCGATGCACGACCCGAGTCGGATCATGCAGGCCGTCCCCGACCTGACGGAGGGATTCGCGAGCGGCGACCTCGAGGTGATCGTCGGCGAGTCGTTCCCGCTCGAGGAGGCCGCCGACGCCCACCGGTACATCGAGGATCGCAAGAGCTCCGGAAAGGTCCTGTTGAAGCCGTAGTTACCAACGAGCTGTAGCCGGCGAGCCGTCGACCGCGCCCTACTCCGGGAGCGATACCGTTGAGTAGTCAGCGACGACCGTATCGACCACGTACCGACACACCTGGATCGTCGATAACAGAGGTCGGCAGTACTATCGAAACATCTGCTCTGGAGAGTATCCGGCTCGGCGACCTGTGTGATTCATCGTGGCTGGAGATGGTACTGACCAGTGAGAGGAGTGAATTGACGCTACAATAGAAGGCCGGACTCGCCGAGCGCGTTCCGTTCGGTGCGTTCACTTCGGCAGGAGCGCTACTCGTCGTCTTCGTCCGGATCGTCGTCAGTTTCGTCGCCCTCGGTCCCCTCGTCGACGTCGTCCATCGGGTCGTCGTCCTCCTGTTCGGTCTCGTCCGGCGGTGCGTCGTCGAGGTCCTCGTCGCCCTCGCCTTCCTCCTCGTCGCCCTCGGCACAGCCGGCGATCGCACCGACCGCTCCGACGGCCGCGACCGAGAGCAGTCGTCGACGGTTTCTGTCGATCATCGTAATCGGTCGTGCTACCCGTCGGCGTCGAAAGTGGGTTGCCGTTGCGATACAATGCCGCAACCCGAGCGAACCGACATCTACCGGGAGCGACCGATAGCGTCGAAGTCGACGCCCCGCTCGAGGTCGTGGCCCGCGAACTCGGCCTCGTCGAGTGGCTCGCCGCCGACGAACCGGAACTCGCCGACGACCGTCTCGCCCGCGAGGACGGCGGGCAGCCAGAGCCGGTCGTCCTCCCACATCCGGTCGTAGGGGACGTCCTCGACCGGGGTCCACTCCGGGTAGGCCTCCTCGGAGGGGTGGGGTTCGCCGGCGAACGCCCGCGTACGGAAGACGTGACAGAAGGTGTGCCGATCACCGTCGAGGCGAAACTCGAGCTCACCCGCCTTCTCGAGATCGCCGGGATCGATCTCGAGACCGACCTCCTCGCGAGTCTCTCTGACCGCACACTCTCGAGGCGTCTCCTCGCCCTCAAGTTTCCCGCCTGGGCCGTTGTACCAGCCCTCGCCGAGCCCGCGTCGCTTCTCGATCAGGAGCACCTCCTCGGTTCCGCCGACGTCCCGGAGGGGAAAACACAGCGTCGCCTCGATCATGGCCGCAGGTTCGTCCGGCACGGGATAAACGAGTTCGGTATCCGCCTCGAACGTCGCGTCAGACGAACCGCTGTTGTCGGTTCCGACGCGACCGCGAGCCGTTCTGCGGTCACGCCGGTAAATCGGTACAGCGGTCCGTCTCAGTCGTCGTCCGCGGCGACGTCGGGCACGTACTCCGCGGGCGCACAGCCCAGCGACCGGTGGGCGCAGTGACGACAGTGCTCTCCGGGCGTCGTCTCCCGATAGGAGGGATCGTCGACGCCCTCGAGAGTCTCGCGGACCGACTCCCAGGACGGCAGCGCCTCGGGTTCGAACAGGTCGACCCGGGGGCCGTCGACGCCGCCGACGTAGACGTAGCCGACGGCCGCGATCGGCTCGTCGAATCGGCTGTCGCAGGCGCGGGCGTACAGCGCGAGCTGGGTCGCCTTCTCGGGATCGATCCGAGTCGCGGTCGCCTTGTAGTCGAGGACCGCGAGCCCGCCGCCCGCGGAGTCGGGCAGTCGCCGGATCGTGTCGACGTAACCGACGACGTCGCCGTCGATCCCGGCGACGTCGGCGAGGGCGAACGGCAGCTCCGCCGCGAGCGTCTCCCAGTCGGCGGTCGGCGAGTCGACCCCCGGTGCGGTCGCCTCGAAGTACCGATCGACGCAGGCCAGCACCGCCTCGCGGTGTTCGAGCAGGTCCCGGGCGGTCAGCTGGCGGACCGCGGCCTCGCGCCAGTCGGCTCGACTCTCGTACCCGCGGTGGAACGCCTCCTCCGCGACGTCGTGGAACACCGAGCCGACGACCCGCGGGGCCGCACCCGACTCGTCGATTCCGCCCCCGCCGGCGGGCGGATCGTCGATCGCCCGCACGACGTGCTCGAGGTAGTGTTTCCGAGTGCAGGCCTCGTAGCTCTCCATGGCCGTGTAGCTGTGGCGCATCGCGACCGGGAGCCGACCGTCGCCAGAGAGCGCCTCGAGCGGGAATCGACTCGTGTCGGCCGTCAGCGACCCGGCCCGTCGTTCCCTCGGCACCCGGATCGACGGCTCCTCGCTCGAGGCGTCGGCCGCCGGAAGCAACGTTCCGTTCCGCAACAGCCGGCCGAGCTCGTGGACGGTCTCGATCGCCTCCCGTGTCTCGAGGGGTTCGACGGACCGGTCCTCGTAGCCGGCGTAGTAGGTGATCGTCCCCGGGCGCTCGTCGGCCGCGACGGCGAGTTCGTCGGTTCGGTCGACCACGGTACGGGGATAGGTCTCCCGGACCGACTCGAAGCTCTCGGACAGGGTCGACCACAGCTCCATGCGCTCGCCGGCGACCGACCACTCGATGGCGGGATCAAGACAGGCGTCTGCGGTGGAAACCGCCAGCTCGCCCTCGTCGCCGTCGTAGTCGTACTCGCTCCCGAAGACGAACAGGTGGTTCTCCGCCCGCGTGAGCGCGACGTGGAGCACCCGCCACTCCTCGCCGACCGTCTCGGCCGCGATGTCGGCAGACAGGGGCGAGGCGACGTCTTCCTCGAGGGTCGCCGCGAGCAGCCGGGTGCGGGCGCGACGGGCGTAGTCGTGCTCGACACACCACTCCTCGTCGGAGAGGTAGGGGACGAGAACGATGTCGAACTCCAGGCCCTTCGCCTGGTGGACCGTCATGACGTCGACGCGGTCGTCCGAGCTGGTTCCCCTGTCGCGTTCGGCGCTTCCGCCCCGCAGCGTCGACTCGAGCGCGTCGACGAACTCCGTTGAGAGGGTGCGAACCACGCTCTCGGCGTCGTAGCGCTCGACGAATCGGTCGATCCGCTCGAGCTGGCGTCGCTCCTCGCTCGTGAGGAACCACTCGAGACGGGTGAGCTCGCGGAGCCTGGTGAGCAGTCCCGACAGCGGGTAGACGTCCCGAAGCGACGCGAGACGCTCGAGGTGGGTCCGGGCCTGTTCGAGTTCGGTCGTCGCCTCGAGGTCATCGGCGTCGACGTCGAAGACGGCGTCGTACAGCGATCCCGACCGGCTCTGGAGGGTCGCGAGGTCGGTCTCGGGGAGTCGGTAGCGGTAGAGCAACACCCGGCGAAGGTGGACGTCGGCGTCGGGTTCGACCAGCACCCGGAGGTACGACAGCAGCGTCCGGGTGCCGGGGGAGATCTCGCCCCGGGGTGAGCCCGAGACCTCGTGGGGGATCTGGCGATCCCGAAGCTCGTCGGCGACGAGGCGGGCGTGGCGGTTGGTCCGGACGATCACGGCGATATCTCCGAGCGATCGTTCGGGAACGTTCTCGCAGGCGCCGTTGAGCAGCCGCGAGACGGTGGTCGCGACCTGGTCGGCCGTCGGGTCGTCGATCTCATCGCTCTCGACCTTGACGACCCGATCCGGGGGGTTCTCGCGGTCGTACGTGCCGGGCTCGCGGCCGTCCTCGCGCAGTGTCTTCGAGCCGTCGGCGTACGCACAGCGGTTCGTCAGCTCGAGGATCTCCTGGCGTGACCGGAAGTTGAGCTCGAGTTCGATCCCCGCGTGGTCGTCGTAGCGCTCGGCGAGGCGGTCGAGTCCCCGGCGGTCGGTGCCCCGCCAGCCGTAGATCGCCTGGTCCTTGTCCCCGATCGCGAGCAGGTCGGGCCGATCGGGTCCGTCGGTGAGTTCGGCGATGAGCTCGAACTGCGTCGCGTCAGTATCCTGGAACTCGTCGCAGTAGACCTGCTCCCACTGGCCGGTGATCTCGTCGGCGACGGCCTCGTCGGCGAGCAGGTCGGTCGCGGTGCGAACCAGCTCGTCGAAGTCGAACGCGCGCTCGCGCTCGAGGGTCGCGTGGTAGTCGGCGTACACCTCGGTGTAGTGGCGGGCCAGCCGGAGGAACTCGACGTAGTGTTTCAGCCGGCCGAACGGGGTCTGCTCGATCCGTTCGGTTCCCGTGCCGCCGATCCGGTTGCCGAACAGCGCCCGCGGCAGCTGTTTCGTCGTCGGCTCCTCGAGGGAGAGCGCCTCGTAGGCGTTGGTCACACACCGCTGGAGGATCCGCAGGTAGGCGTCGATATCCCGGACGACGTCGTCCTCGCGGAACACCGCGGGCGCCTCGGCGATCTTCTCCCGGCAGTAGCTGATGAGCGTGCCGTACTCGACGAGCCCCTCGCGGGCCGCCTCGAGGTGTTCCTCCCGGTTGAAGTACCGGAGCGCCTCGTTGTCGAAGGAGAGCTCCGCCTCGGCCCGGCGCTCGAGCCAGTGGACGAACTCCTGGCAGAGCTCGAGGGTTCGGGTCTCGGGAAGTCGGTTCCTGAGATCGTCGGGGGTGACGTCCTCCCGGCTCATCGTCGCCACGAATCGATCGACGGCGTCGGCCAGGTCGGTCGGCGAGCCGTCGCCGACGCTGGTCGCCGCGAACGCGTACTCCCGTTCGGCGAGCAGCCGGCCGACGATCCGGCGACGTTTGCGCTCGGTCACCACCTCGAACTCGGGGGAGTAGCCGAGGTAGTAGGCATACTCCCGGACGAGCCGGTGACACAGCGAGTGATACGTCGAGACGGTGATCGCGGCTGCGACGTCTGGCTCGAGCCGGTCGGCGACGGCCTCGCGGATGCTCGCGGCGGCCTCGTTGGCGAAGGTGACGACGAGCACGTCCTCGGGATCGACGGCGCCGCGTTCGATCGCCCGCTCGATCCGCATGAGCATCGTCGTCGTCTTCCCCGTTCCGGCGCCCGCGTCGACGGACGTACAGGCTCGATCGCTCTCGATGACCGCTCGCTGACTACCCCGGGGCTCGAGCGTTTCGGGGTCGCCGGGCGGACTCGAGCTATCCATCGAAGCGCACCTCCGCGGCGAGGCAGTCCTGGCAGCCGACGGCGTACTCACAGTCGGGGCACGATTCCGAGGCGATCTCGTCCCACCGTGGGGTCGGATCGAACGACCCCGCGAGGACGTCGCCCGCCACGTCGACGAGTTGCGAGTCGACCGTCTCGTTGCGGTGTTCGTGCGTCATCGCGTAGGTGTGGTGGTCGATGTAGACGTCGGTGAGGTCGGTGGGCTCGACGGTCGCGTCGACAGTGTCTTGAACCCAGTTGACCGCGGTTCGGTGCCGATCGGCGAGAGGGACCTGCACGTACCGGCAGGTCTTCGCCTCGAGCCCGAGGCGCTCCCGGAGCCGGCGGAGCCCGTCGACGACGACGCTCGTCTCGAGCAGGGCGCCGACCGCCCGCGGTTCGAACGCGTCGGACCCGGAATCGAAGTGGTCGACGAACAGCGCGGCGACGTCGCCCTCCCAGTCCGAGCGGTAGCGCAGGAGTCCGAGCGGCGCGAGCGTCGGGACGAAGTTGACCCCGACGAGGCTCGCCTCCTCGAGGGTGACGTAGTCGACGGTCGCGTCGATCCGGACCCGTTCGCGGTCGCTTTCCTCCGGCAGCGAGCGTGTACTCGCGAGCGGAAGCGCGGGTCCGACGAGTTCGGTCGCGGACGCCTCGAGGCGCTCGATTCCGGTTGCGTGGTCGGTGCCGACCGCCTCGAGGTACCCCTCGAGGACCGCATCCAAAACCGCCCGCTCGTGGTTCCGCTGGCTCCGCGAGTGGAACGGCTCGTCGTGGCCGGCCCACAGCTCCAAGAGCCGATCTCCGGCGATCTCCTCGAGTCGCTCCCGATCGGTCGCACCGGAGCGCAGCGCCGTACAGATCGCCTCCCGAAGGAGGTCGACCCGATCGCGCGAGGCGTCGTCGGTCTCGCCCTCGAGCCCGTGAACGTGTGCGAACTCGTAGCGTCGGGGACAGTGCAGGTACGTCTCGAGGCCGTCGGCCGTCAGCGTCGGCTCACTCATTGCGAATCACCTCGCCCGCCGCGAACTCGAACTGCGAGCGGATCGCTTCCGCGAGTACGGGGTCGAGATCGTCGTCGGCGAGCAGCAGGGCGATCTCCTCGAACAGTTCCTCGGTCTCGCCGAGGTCGGCCTGCCCCCCGGTGCTCGCCTCCCGGAGGACGCGCTCGAGCTCCCCGCGAGGCTGTGCGAGCAGCGCCTCGGTCGCGGCCGCTTCGCCGCGGATCCGCGCCGTGCCGGTGTCGGCGTCCGCGAGAGAGAGTCCCGGTGTGTCGGCGACAAGCTGCAGGTAGCGCAACTCCTCGTGGGTCCGTCGGAGCCCGCCCGAACCCCGCTCGTACGAACAGCAGTACAGCCGCGACCGGGCCGCGCGGGTTGCCAGCGCGAGCCGACGCCGCGAGCGCTGGGCGTGGTAGGCGTCGAAAGGGTTAGTCACCTCGCTCGGGTCCGCGACAGGCGCGAACGTGTCGGCGACCGTCTCCGGGGAGGGATCCGTCACGGCGGGATAGTTCGGCATCGACTCGAGCCACGCCCGCGGGAACAGCCGCGTGAGGTGTCCGTCGCCGGGGTAGTGGTCGTCGAGCAGGTCGAGCAGGAAGACGGCCTCCCGAGAGTCGTATTTCAGGTCGTCGGCCGCACAGACGGCGACGCCCCCGGTCGGCGGACGGGTCTCGACCGCGTGGACGTAGGGGGCGTCGTACCGAATCGTTCGACGGAGCATCCGACGGAGCCCCCGCCAGTCGGGGCCGACCAGATCCGTCTCCTCGACGAAGCCGGCGATCTCGAGTACGCGCTCGACGCTCGCGAACTGTTCGCGGGCGTCGACCCAGGACTCCTCGCGGGCGATCCGTCCCTTGAGGTCCGTGCGCTCGATCCAGCGCTCGAGCGAGGCCGCGACGCTCGAGTCCGTGCAGGCCTCGAGCAGCGACCGATCGAACTCGGGGACGCGAGCGCGGAGTCGGTTCGTCGAGTCATCGTCCTCGAGGGGGCGGGCGCCGCGTTCCCGGCGGGCCTGGAGCGTGACGAACGCGTAGAGCTCGTTGACGACGGGGTCCTCCGCGAGCGAGGGCGTGCCGATCGTCGCCGTCGGGATTCCGGCCTCGCGGAGCCGGCGTCTGGTCTGGGGAACGCGTTCGATTCGGGGGACCGCGACCGCGAACTCGTCGTAGCTCCATCCGTGGCGATCCCGAAGGGCCTGGATCTCCCGGGCGACAGTCCGGACCTGCTCGCGGGCGGTGCGGGTGCGGATCCGTTCGGCGCGTCCGGTCTCGGCCTCGGACGCGGGCTCGCCAGCTCCGTCGGCCGTCGGCGCCTCGCCAGTCGCGAGAAACCGCGTGATCGCGCGGTGGGGCTGGGCGTCCTCGTCGCTGGGTTCGAAGGGCTCGATCTCGAGACCCGTCTCGCTCGCGATCGACTCGACGGTTCCGGGCTCGACCCCGGTGCGCTCGACGCTGGCGTGGCGCTGGCCGAGACAGACCAGCTCGGCGTCGTCGGTGAGGGCGGCAAGATACCGCCGATCGAGCCGGCGGAACTCCTCGAATTCGACGGCCAGGACGGCGTCGAAGGAATCGGTGACCCGCCCGCGAACGCCGTCCGCGTCGTCCTCGAGCAGGGAGACCGCCCGCGGGACCACGTCGGCCCGCTCGACGTACCCTCGCTGCTCGAGCACCTGATGGAAGCGGTCGTTCATGGCGTACAGAAAGGCCAGACAGTCGTGGGGGTCCTCGAGGTCGTCGAGCCGAAGCCGCTGGCGGGTCGCGCCCAGCAGCAGCTGGCCGACGTCGCGGGCGAATCCGTCGCGGTCGGCCGCGCGCTCGAGGTAGTCGGGAATATCGCGGCTGGCGCCGTCGATCACCAGCGAGATGAGCTCGATCCGCTCCTCGTACTCGAGGCGGTCGAGGGTCGGATCGTAGGCCTCGATCGCCTTCGAGGCGTGTTCGGGGAGAGACTCGACGCGGGGCGAGCGGGGCGCGTCGTCGGTGCCGAGTGCCTCGGCGAGTCGGTCGAGGCCCGTCGGGTGTCGCTTGAGCACGAGGACGTTCCGATCTCCGTGGCGTGGGGCCAGCTCCGCGTACAGTTCGGTCGCGGCCGCGAGCGGGTCGCTCTCGGGACCGGGGAGCAGCTTGCAGGAACCGGAGAGACGGGGCGGCGAAGACATCAACGGTACCGACTATGTCCGATTCCGTACTTAAACCTGCGCCGTCCGATCGACACGCGTTGGCCGGTTGGCCAACCCTTATGAATTACAGTACCAATCGCCCCGTATGGACGATATTTTCGTCGCGCGAGTGATGTCGACCGATCTGCAGATGGTAACACCGGAAACGCTCGTCGAGGACGCGGGACAGATAATGCGTGATCACGGCGTAGGATCAGTCATCGTCGTCGACGAGGAGAACCGCCTCGAGGGGATCCTGACGACGACCGACTTCGTCGACATCGTCGCCGAGAGCCAGCCGAAGGCCGAGACCTCCGTGTCGCGGTATATGACCACGGACGTCATCACGACCGACGCTCAGGCGGGGATCCGCGACGCCGCGGATCTCATGGTCGAACACGGCTTTCACCACCTTCCCGTCGTCGATGACGAGGAGGGAGTCATCGGTATCGTAACGACGACGGACCTGACCGCCTACCTCTCGCGGGTGCAGTCGCCGAGCCCCGAGGCGTAGTCGCCCCCGTTTCGTTCTCGGTCGGTAGGGTACCGCCGGCGGACCGACCGGGTAGCGCCGCGACTTCCTCTCGTCTCGAACGGCCCGGTCGCTCGAGGCGTTCGCGTTACGGACCGCAGGGTACGACACTAAACTGAGTTTCGGCAGAGATGGATTTTCCGCCTCCGGCATAAATTTTGCCGAGCTTTTCAGAAATAGATGTGGGCGGCAACACGTATCGGAACGCCCGCACCTGCACTGGGTAGGGAGTCGGCACCCGCGTCGCCGACCGCTCGAACCATGGACCGACGCACCTTCATCACGGCAAGCGGCGTATCGCTCGGCACCATCGCGCTCGGCTCCGTCGCGACGGCGACGGAAGCGACCGACCGGTTCCTCGTCGATCGCTCGAGCCTGCGCGACGAGGACCGCCTCGAGATCGTCCACGAGCTGGCGCCGGTGGACCTGCTGGTCGTCCGATCCAGCGAGGACGAACTCGAGAACCAGGGGGCCGAGTTCGCCCCCGACGTCCGACTCGAGACGGACGGTTATCGGCCGGCTCGACGGCGAGAGCTCGAGTCGGCCGTGGCGGGCGACGAGGACCTGTCCGACTACCAGTGGGACAAAGCTGATCAGGGCGTTCCGGAGGCTCACGACTACACTCGCGGCGAGGGGACTCGAGTCGCGATCATCGACACGGGGATCGCCGCGGGCCACCCGGACCTCGAGGACCAGGTCAACCTCGAGCTCTCGCGGAACTTCACGGACGACGAGTACGGCGTCGGGGAGCCCTACAGCGGGAGCCACGGGACACACGTTGCGGGTATCGTCGGTGCGAACGACGACGGGACGGGGGTCGTCGGCTCGGCGCCTGGAACCGAACTCGTCGATCTGCGGGTGTTTGCCGCCAATCCGGCGAGCGCGGATCGGGCGGAGCTCCCGCCGTCGCACCTGGGCGACGCGTTCCAGAGCTCCGTGCTCGCGGCACTGGTCTACGCGGCCGAGATCGGTTGCGACGCCGCCAACCTCAGCCTCGGCTGGACGTGGCTGATGCGATCCGAGGGGGCGGGCGAACTCTGGGGGAGGGCCCACCAGCGCGTCGGGACGTACGCGAGACGGCAGGGGACGCTCCACACCCACGCCTCGGGCAACTGGGGTGAGAGCATCCAGTTCAACCAGGACGAGACCGACTCCTCGGAGACCGCCGGCGGGATCACGACGAGCTCGACGGGACCGATCGGGTTCGCTCCAGACACCGGCGAGTACGACGCTCCGCCCTACACGCCCTCGACGTATACGACCCACGGGGTCGGCGCGATCGATCTCGCCGCACCCGGCGGGCAGGGTGGCGAGTACGACCACGACGACGTGTTGAACGCGATCGCGGTGCCGGAGTTCGACGACGACGGCGAGTACCAGGGCGCCGAGTACGGCTACGACTGGCTGGCCGGCACCTCGATGGCCGCTCCGCAGGTTGCGGGTGCCGTCGCGCTCGTCAGGAGCGTCGACGAACGGGCGAACGCCAACCAGGTGCGGACGACCCTCGAGCGTACCGCCTCGGTGCCCGACGAGTACGAGCGCAAGTACTACGGCCGGGGCTACCTCGACACGCTGGCGGCGGTCGAGGACACGGCGGGTCCGGGTCGGTCGTAGGCGGCGAGCCGAACGGCCGGAACGGTGGCAGCCGCCTCGAGCGATCACTTCGGGCGCGTCGGGACTCGGCAATATTTGGCAAACAGCTATCGTTTATTTCTCTCGCAGAGAGAACCCAGAACGGTCCCGGCGTCAGAGATACGTAGTGTCGTCCTCCACCCACCAGCACGGGGTCCGTTCCCCGTTGTTCTCGAGCGTCGAGCCGCTGCCGTCCCGCGATCGGAGCCGACGACTGCGCTCGAGCGCTCGCCGCCCGTTTTGCCCGTGTCCTGGGATTGATACGTGTCGGCGGTAGAGGAGGACGACGATGGCCGACGGTGATCACCGAGCCAGTAAAACGGGGGGTATCGAGGTCGAATTCGAACTCGAGTGGGGCGATCAGCGGGGGGAGACGCTGGTCCGAACCTTCGAACGCGTGACGATCCTCGAGTCGGGGTGGCTCCGAGGGAGCGAGCCATTCGATGGATGCGGCGTGCGGTACTATCCGTCGGATCGGGTGTTGGATATTCGCTCGGATGGGTTTGCAGGAACTGACTGAAGGAGGTCCTGCCGACACACTCGTTTTCCGTCCCGACGGAGGCCACACGTTTGTGAACGCCTTCCCGAGCCGTGTCGTCCTGGACTCGCCCAATGATCGTCCTCGCTCCGTCGCCGAAAAGCGAGATCAGATACTCCCAGGATAGTCACCGTGCGTTCGGTAGTGGGAGACGACCTTGACGAAGGCGCCGACGTGTAGAGCCACGATGACGACGATGGTAGCCGTGTACAGGAGATGGAGCGGATCTGCCGGCAGCGTTCTGTCCGGAGCGAAGACCTGATCGTAGATGTGAATCGTCAGAAGCCAGAACATAACGTACGTGCCGTGGCTCTGGTGCCATTTCCAGGCTTTCGGTCCCATGAACTGGTAGGCTGCGTTGTTCGAGGTGAGTGCCAAAATCACGGCGATCATCACCCCGACGATAGCGGCAAACGCCCAGGCACTCATACCGACGACAAAGTCGATCACGGCCCAACCCATGGAATCGAACACGGCGACGACGTGCACCAGCGACCAGATCACGAACCAGATCCCCAGTTCGGACCGCCAGTTCAACGGGAAGTTGCCGGAGAACTGCTGGTTGATCGACGGCCAGAGCTTCATCAGCGGCCCGATGATCATGACCAAAAACAGGAGAAACCACGGGACGGCGGCGATTATCCGCGGTAAGGCGTAGCCTGCTGCCCACAGGAGTATCGCCATCGCGACGCTGATGCCGACGACGGCAGCGTGGTGCTTGCTTCGGTTGAACGGATCAACTGTCATCGTTCGAGTCTCGGTCGGGGTTCATCTGTCGGTGAGAACTGAACACGGTGTTAGGCATCGTCCGAATGCGTAACCTCGAGTTCGGCACCGTCTCGTGGATACGCAACGCAGGTCAACAGCCACCCGTCGGCGATCTGGTTCTCATCGAGGTACTCGTTTCCATCGTGGCTGACGACGTCGGTGGCGTCCCCGTCGTATCTCGCGGTACACTCGCCGCAGCTCCCGACTTCACACGAGTACGGGATGTCCACGTCCGCCTCGAGAGCCGGATACAACAGTTCCTCGGTCTCCTCGATCGTCACCTCGGTCTCCGTTCCGTCCTCGAGGAAGACGATGTCGTGTGCCGCAGCGTCCTCCGCTTCGTCGTCGGTTTCGTCATCCAGACAGCCACTGAGCGCGATACTCCCAGCGCTTCCCGCCGCGAGCAGGACGCGTCGACGCTCGAGGTCGAACCGCGCTTTCACCGGGCAGGACGAGGCGTCCGCTCGAGCGGAGCTGGGTGGTGAGTCGGTCATACAGGGAGACACACCAGCAGGAGCCCGAAAATATCCCTCTCGAATTCTATCGAGCAGGGAACAACCTTGGTTTTGAAGAGGCCACAGCTCTCGTGCTGCACGAGAACGCGTCCTTAGTTCACGAACTGCGAGAGAGACGGTTCTCTGCTCGAAGGTGGCTGCTCGAGCATCGTAATTGGCGGGAAGACGCTGGTTCGAAGTTTTCGACGAGGGCAACCCTCGAGTCAGAGGTCTCTCCGAGGGAACGGCCGAAGTGAGCGGAAAAAGTGGACTCGCTGGGATGCTGAACTACGCCCAGACGTTCCGGGTCACTCGCTGCGCTCGCTTCCCGGGCTGCGACTGGTCTAGTTCAAATCCCAGCATCGACGATAATTTACGCCGCTCGCGAATTTGCTCGCGGCGCAGAATTATGGACTCGCTGGGATTTGAACCCAGGGCCTCTTCCTTGCGAAGGAAGCGATCTACCACTGATCTACGAGCCCGCGACCGTTTCTACCCGTGGTTTCTACTTGTAGCTTGCGTTTCGGAAACGACGTGGGCCGCGAGCACACGCGACGGCCCTCGAGCTCCACCTCCCACACCCGACCTCGAGCCCAACCCCGATCACGCCGTCGAACCAGCTCGAGCCCTCCTCGAGCCTACGTCCAGAACGCCGGCCCGACCAGCGAGCAGGCCGAGCAGGAAGCCCGTGAAGTGGGCAATCAGGGCGACGCCGGGCGCGCCCGTCGCGATCGTGATCACGGCCGCGAGGACGACGAAGACGGCCACGGCGGCCCACCGGGGGATCTCGACGACCGACGCGAACGCATCCGAGAGGCGGTTGCCGGCGATCAGGTAGCCCGCCAGCGCGAACACCGCGCCGCTGGCGCCGAGCACTGCGGTCGGGTCGCCGACGCCGATCGAGGCGAAGAAGCTGCTCGTCACCACCTGCGTGATTCCGGCGAGCGCCCCCGTCACGAGGAAGAACGTGTGAAAGCGCAGCCGCGTCGTCGCGCGGGCGATCGGCCAGCCGAACAGCACGAGCCCGACGCTGTTCGAGAGCAGGTGGCCGAGCCCGCTGTGGGCGTAGACGCTAGTGACGATCGTCCAGGGGTTTACGGTCAGCGGCGGTCCGAGGACGAACAGCCCGGCCATCAACCCGGCGCTGATAGCTGCGGTGATGGTCTGGGCGACGAGCACGACCACGAAGATCACCAGCACCTCGAGGATGGGACTCCCGGAGCGGGAGTCGGTATCGGAGCTGCGGCGCGAGCGGGTCACCATACTCCCGGTATGGGTTACGGTAGTAAAAGTTCACGCGGCCTACACTCGCCTGCTGTGACAGTACCGTGGCTATCGGGGCGCGAAAAAACGAAAAATCCGCGGTCGAGATCAGTCCTCGAGGACGATCTCGATCGAAACGTCGTTCGGCACCTGGATGCGCATGAGCTGGCGGAGTGCGCGTTCGTCGGCGTCCAGATCGATCAGGCGCTTGTGGACGCGCATCTCCCAGTGCTCCCACGTCGCGGTGCCCTCGCCGTCAGGCGACTTCCGGGTCGGCACCTCGAGGGTCTTCGTCGGCAGCGGGATCGGACCGCTCAGGTTGACGCCGGTGTTGCTCGCGATCTCGCGGACGTCGTCGCAGATGTCGTCCAGGTCCTCTGGACTGGTGCCCGCGAGTCGAACGCGTGCCTGCTGCATTTATTCGTTGACCTCGAGGACCTTGCCGGCCGCGATGGTCTGACCCATGTCACGGATGGCGAAGCTCCCGAGTTCGGGAATCTTGCTGGACGGCTCGATGCTGAGGGGCTTCTGTGGTCGGATGGTGACCACAGCAGCGTCACCCGACTGGATGAAGTCGGGGTTCTCCTCGGCGACCTCGCCGCTTGCGGGGTCCATCTTTTTGTCGATGGATTCGATGGTACAGGCGACCTGGGCCGTGTGGGCGTGGAAGACCGGCGTGTAGCCGGCCGTGATGACCGAGGGGTGCTGCATGACGACGACCTGGGCCTGGAACGTCTCGGCGACGCTTGGCGGGTCCTCGGCGGGGCCACAGACGTCACCGCGGCGGATGTCGTCCTTGCCGATGCCGCGGACGTTGAATCCGACGTTGTCACCGGGCTCGGCCTTGGGGACCTCCTCGTGGTGCATCTCGATCGTCTTCACTTCGCCGCCCACGTCGCTGGGCTGGAAGGAGACGTCGTCGCCGATGTTCATGATACCGGTCTCGATACGTCCGACTGGGACGGTACCGATGCCGGAGATCGTGTAAACGTCCTGGATCGGGAGTCGAAGCGGCGCGTCCGTCGGTGGCTCCGGCTCCGGCAGGTCGTTCAGGGCCTCGAGCAGGGTACGGCCGTCGTACCACGACGTGTTCTCGGACGCTTCGGCGATGTTGTCGCCCTCGAACGCCGAGATCGGGATGAACGAGGCGCCGTCGGTCTGGAACTGAACCTGCTTGAGCAGCTGGTTGACTTCCTCGACGACCTCGTCGAAGGTGTCCTCCTTGTAGTCGACGACGTCCATCTTGTTGACGCCGATGATCAGCTCGTCGATACCCAGGGTTCGGGCCAGGAAGACGTGCTCCTGGGTCTGGGGTGCGACGCCGTCGTCAGCAGCGACGACGAGGACGGCGTTGTCGGCCTGGCTCGCGCCAGTGATCATGTTCTTGACGAAGTCACGGTGACCAGGACAGTCAACGATAGTGAACTCGTACTCTTCGGTCGAGAACTCCTGGTGGGCGATGTCGATAGTGACACCGCGCTCTCGCTCCTCCGCGAGGTTGTCCATGACGTAGGCGAACTCGAAGCCGCCTTTGCCCTTCTCTTCCGCTTCTTCGCGGTGCTGTTCAATGACGTGCTCTGGTACGCTCCCCGTCTCGTAGAGGAGGCGTCCCACGAGCGTACTCTTCCCGTGGTCAACGTGACCGATGATGGCCAGGTTCTGGTGTCGTTTGTCGCTCATTGTTGTAGCTCACGCGCAAAGGCGCTTATGTCGGTATCTTTTGCTCGTTGCGGTTAAAACCATTTCGAAAGCGTATTCGACCGAACCCGACGCCGGCTTGCGGTTTGTGCCTTGTACGCACGGTTTCGATTACCGGACGACGGCGTCGAGGTGAGGGAAGTCGAACCGCCGAACTACCGTCGACCGACGATACCGGAGTGCAGCGGCTCGCAGACGGCGACTACAGCTCCGGGAGTCGGCCGACGTCCGACAGCACCGCCGTCGCGGTCTCGGGACCGCCCGCGCCCCGGCCGCTGTTGTGGAGGCTGCCCGCGTGTTTGGTCTCGAGCTGGACGATGTTTCGCGTCCCCGTCACCGCGAGCGCGCCGTTTTCGGGGACGAGCCGCGGCCCGACGCGGACCCCATCGCGGGAGGCCTCGCCGATGAGTCGGATCGTCCGGCCGTCCTCGGCCGCGAGCTCGAGCGCGCTGCCGGGAATCGACTGGATGCCCTCGACGGTCGCGTCCTCGAGCGAGAACCCGCCGTCGGCCAGCACGTTCGCGAGGATGACGAACTTCAGCGCGGCGTCGGTGCCGTCGACGTCGAAGGTGGGATCGGCTTCCGCCACGCCGAGGTCCTGGGCCTCCGCGAGCACGTGCTCGTAGTCGAGTCCCTCCGCGGCCATGCGCGTGAGGATGAAGTTCGCGGTGCCGTTGAGCACGCCTCGGGCCGCCGTCACCGCCTGGGGCGTGCAGTCCTCGATCGTCGACAGTACCGGGATAGCACCGCCCACCGTGGCCTCGAAGCGGATCGACCCCGCGCTGTCGGCCTCGAGCGCGCGAAGCTCCTCGTAGCGCTCGGCGACGGGTCCCTTGTTCGCTAACACGACGTGGTGGTCGGTCTCGAGCGCGCGCTCGACGTGGGTGAAGCCGGGCTCGGCGTCGCCCAGCGTCGTCGGCGTCGCCTCGACGAGGACGTCGTAGTCGGTCTCGAAGAGCGTGGCGGGGTCGGCGGTACCGACGGGCTCGCCCCCGGCCTTGCGCTCGAGGGCGCCCTCGACGTCGATCCCGTCGGCGTCGACGGCCGCGCCGCTCGAATCGGCGAGCGCGACAACGTCGTGGCCGTACTCACCTGCGAGGTCGGCGACCGATCGACCGACGTCGCCGGCCCCGACGATAGCGAGTCGCATCAGGCCTCACCTCCGAGCAGCGGTTCGACGACGGTCAGCTCCTTGTCGGTGCCGATCGCGCGGATCGCCTCGAAGACCTGCTCGGCGCGGCCGGAGTCGATCGCGAGCCGGAGTCGCGCGCTCGCGGTCGCGTTCGTCCCCTCGGGGGCCGCAAGCGAGAGGTCCTTGACGACTGCGTCGGCCTCGTTCTCGACCCGCGAGAGCGTCTCCGAGAGGTCGGTCTCGACGAGGTCGCCGACCAGCACGACAGATAGCTCCTCGCCGTAGTGTTCCGCGCCGGCCTGGATCACGTTGATGCCGGCGTCTCGCAGCGCGTCGACGATTCCGTCGAAGCGCTCGGGCGGGCTCTCGAGGTCGACCTCGACGGGGATGTGGCCCCGCGGCGTGATATTGCCGCGCTCGTGGTGGATGCTCAGGAGATTGCCGCCGTTGGCCGAGATCGGCTCGAGCGCGCGGAGCAACTCGCCGGGCTCGTCGACCAGTTCGAGGCGGACGGTGTAGGCGCGTACGCCGCCGTCGGTCTCGGGTTCTTCCTCGTCGGACTCGGGCTCGGGCACGTCAGCCATCGTCGTCACCTCCGAACTGCGGGCGTCCAGGCGTCGTCATACTCTGTGACTCCGTAATGGGCGTGTAAAAGGATATAGGACTTCCCAAAACTCTCCGGGCGTGTCAACAGCCGGCACAGCCACTCGAGATCGGACTCAGAGGTGGTCCTCGCCGGGGTTCGAGGAGCCCCAGTCGCCCCGTCCGCCCTCGGTGCGGTCGACGCCCATGATCGACTCGGCCTGGTCCGGGCCGCCGAGGCTCTCGCGGGCGTCCGGGATGCGAACCGTGACCTCGTCGATCTCGGACCACGTGATCAGTTCGGCCTCGATGTTGCTCGTCGTGATGTCGCCGACCGAACATCCCTTGCAGCCGCCGCCGAGTTCGATGATGACCTCGCCGTCGTCGGGGTCGGCCTTCCGGACCGCGCTGGTCCCCCCGTGCATCTGGATGATCGGCATCTCGCGCGTCAGCCACGCCTCGACTCGGTCTTTGAGCGGGTCGTCCTCGGAGTCAGTCATCGCCCGACCTAGGGACTCGAGCGATGAATAGGTTTGGCCCGAAACCTTCACGATCGTTCGATACAGCGCCGACGGACCGGTTCCAGTTCGGACGCGCTCAGCGGGTCGAACGTCACCCCGCGGGGCCGCGTCGCCTTGCGGTCCGTGATGAACGTGCGCCGAGGTGACTCGTGGTCGGAGGGCGGTTCTCGACGTCCCTCGAGTACTGCCACTACAGTCTGGCGGGAGTTCGGATCGGGAGTGAAACGGCGCGGCCGGCGCCTCGAGCGCGCGAGAAAAATACAACCCGACCCCGGCATGTGTGGCCGACGGTCCACAAGCGCGCCGGAGTCACGGACAACGGCCGGTGTCAGCTTCGCATTCGCTGTCTGTCGCCCGTCCCCTCGGTCAGGGCGCTGGCGATCGCTCCCTCGAGGACGACGTCGTCGCCGTGGTCGGTGACCCGGATCTCGGGGACGTTGTTCAACAGCATCCCCGAGACGCGTTCGCGGATCGGATCGACGACCAGCTCCTCGTTGTGCAGGGCAACGGCCCCGCCGAAGGAGACGACGATCGGCGCGAACGACTGGACGACGTTCGTGACCCCGATCGCGTTCCAGTGGGCGAGCTGCTCGATGGTGTAGTCGGCCAGTTCGTCCTCGCCGGCCAGCTCGAACACGTCCTTCGCGGTGAAGTCGGGACTCTCGAGGGGGAGTTCCGTCGAGACGGTCGGATCGTCGTCGGCCAGCAGCCGTGCGAAGTCGGGGATGCCGTTGCCCGAGCAGTACGCCTCCCAGTGGCCGTCGTGGCCGCAGCCACAGGTCAGCCGCCCTCGGGGATCGACGACGCAGTGGCCGACCTCGCCGGCGTTGCCGTCCCAGCCGGCGAGGATATCGCCGTCACAGCAGACGCCGGCACCGATCCCCGAGGAGATCGTGATGTACACCATGTCGTCGGGGTTGCGTGCGGCGTGGAACCGCTCGCCGATGACGCCGGCGGTGGTATCGTTGTGGAGGTGGACCTCATCGCTGTCGATGAGTTTCTCGATCGGGCCCGTCAGCGGGATGCGATCGATCGAGTCGGGCAGGTTCGCCGGGTCGATCACCGCTCCCTCCGCGAGGTCGAACGGACCGATCGAACCGATGCCCGCGGCGGCGATCTCCTCGGGTGCGACCCCGGCGTCGCCACACGCCTCGCGAAGCGTTCGAAGAACCCCCTCGGTGACGTCGATCCCGGTGGGACCCCGCGGCGTCCCGTTGCGACTGATGCCGATCGTCGTCGCGTCGTCGGTCGCGACGGCCGCCCGGACGTTCGTCGCGCCGAGGTCGACGCCCGCGTAGTAGACCATACTACAGCAGAGCACGGTCGTCGTACTTAACTACCGGTATCTTCACTCGACCCCGAGTAGCGACCGAGACCGATCGGGCGCTACAGGTATGCCACGTGAGGTCATAGGTAACACATGGCAACCGACGAGTACGACTCCGATCCGGTGCCGGGTGCGGCGCTCACCGACGCGGAGATCGAGGCGCTCCACGAGGTCGAACTCGGCCTCGAGTGGCTCCAGCGCGCTCAGGGCTGTCTGCTCGAGTTCCACCACGCGACGGGCCACGGGATGGACCACCTCGACGACGCCGAACGGCTGCTCAGAGAAAGCGGCCACGACGAACTCGCTGACGCGATCCGAACGACGCTGCTTCCCCACGGCGTCGTCGACGGCGACCGCTGGTCGTACGACGTCCTCGAGGACTTTCAGGGGACGCTGCTGGCCGAGACGGCCGCGCTCGAGGCCCGCGTCCGAGCGGAGCTGGTCGACGGCCGACGTCACGTTCCCGAGCGACGACAGGAACGACGGTGGAAGGAGCGGGCGGATCGGGACGGGCCGACAGAACGGACCGCGGGCGACGACGGGTAGCTGCCCGCTTCACTCACTCCATCACGTCGAGATCCCGGTAGTAGGTGACCGGGCAGGGTGCAGCGAGAAGGATCTCCTGAGAGACCGAGCCGAGCACCGCCTTCTCCGCGGGAGAGCGTCGACGTCCGCCGACGATAAGCCGATCGGCGTCGACCGCCCGCGCCAGTTCGACGACCTCGGTGCCGACGTCGCCGAGCGCCCCGCGGACCTCGGTCTCGACCCCCGCGGCCGAGAGACGCTCCTCGAGGTCGGGAACCGGCGGCCGGCGGGCCGCGACCGCGGTGGGGTCGACGTCCTCGACGCGCTCCTCGAAGCCCAGGTTCTCGCGGAACTCCTCGTACTCCGCCTCGGTGAAGGCGTGACCGATCACGACGGTCGCCTCGAGCGGGGCCGCGATCTCGAGGACGGTCTCGGCGAGCTCCTCGGCCCGGACGGTGTCCATCGGCCCGACAGCGAGCAGGACGGTATCGATAGCCATGTGAGTACGTGGCGGTGCTATCTGCTTAACTATTCCCGATCCCGCAACGGGTGGCACAGCCAAGCGCTCCAGGAACCACCTCCACGTAATCGACGGACCGCGAGAGCGATGAGTCGGACTCCAAGCAGTGGCCGATCGGCGTTTCGGCCGAGCGACTCAGTCGCCGTTCTCCTCGTCTCCGCGAACGAACGTCACCGGACACGGTGAGGAGAGCAGGACTTCCTGAGCCGTCGAGCCGAAGACGGCCTTCCCGGTCGGCGAACGACGGCGGCCGCCGACGACGACTCGGTCGGCGGCGACGCCGGTCGCCAGCTCGACGATCGTCGAGCCGTGGTCGCCGATGTCGCCGCGGATGTCGTAATCGACGTTTGCCTCATCGAACTTCCGGCGCAGATCCCTGATCGTCGAGTGCCGGGAGGCAACCTCGTCGGGACGGACCTGGCCGCTCTCATCGTCCATCTCGAGGTTCTCGAGCACCTCGTTGTACTCGTCCTGGGTGAAGATGTGGGCCAGAACGACCGTCGCGTTCGCGGGCTGTGCGACTTCGATCACGGTCTCCGCAAGCTCGTCGGTTCGGTCGGCGTCGCCCGGACCGACGGCGAGGAGAATCGTTTGTAACGTCATACCGTCCCTATGTCTCGGTGCCGACTTAAATTCGGGAGTTCCGGGGCTGGTTCTGCGCGCTGATAACCGGTTCCGGGTCGCTTTTCTCCGCTGTTGCCGACGAACGGAGTATGAACGATCCTGACCTTTCGGACCGAACCGTCCTCGTCACTGGTAGCGCGCGGGGCGTCGGCCGCGAACTCCTGCTCGCGACCGCCGACTGCGGGGCGAAGACGGCGGTGCACTACCACACTAGCGCCGACGCCGCCCGTGAGGTCGCCGAGGAAGCCCGCGACCGGGGTGCGCCCGAGGCGATGACCGTGCAGGGCGACGTCACCGACCCCGAGAGCGTCGACGGACTGTTCGCGGCCGTCGAGACAGAGCTCGGCGACGTCGACGTCCTCGTGAACAACGTCGGCGACTTCGCGCCCGCCCACTGGGAAGAAATCGAGTTCGAGCGCTGGAACCGGGTGCTCGAGACCAACCTCAACGGCACCGCCCTCTGTTCGAAGCGCGCGCTCCCGGCGATGCGGGAGGCCGACTACGCTCGGATCGTCAACGTCGGCTACGCCTCCTCCGAGAAGGGCCTGGTGAGCCCCAAGAACTTCCCCTATTTCGTCGCGAAGGCGGGCGTGTTGATGTTCACTCGGATGCTCGCTGCCGACACCCAGGACGACGGGATCACCGTCAACGCCGTCTCGCCGTACGTCGTCGAGAACTCCGACGAGTTCCCGGAGGAGCTCCCGCGGGATCGCCCCGCGAGCTTCGACGACCTGGTCAACCCGCTTCTGTTCTTCCTCGATCCCGACAGCGGGTACGTCAGCGGCGAAAATATCGAAGTCGACGGCGGCTGGCTGCCCGAGGACGTGTAGCGGCACGAGCGAGCGAACCGCGGCGCGTCGCACCGCGGGATTTTGAGCTCTTGCTGAGCGAAGCAACAGTCAGCGAGCGCGTACGCTCTCGTCGGACAGGTTTTTGCCGCGAGCGGTCGGCACCGCCGACTCGAGGGGGAAAAAGCCAGGTGGAGAACTCGAGGTCGACGGTGGCTGGCTGGCCAAGACCGTGTAGGCACTCGTTTCCGGGGCGAGCTTTTTCGGTGCGCACGTCCCGAGAGACGGTATGACACTTCCGGTCGCGATGGGGTGGCGCCACCTCCTGTTCGCGAGCTGGCCGGTCGCGCCCGCGCTCGTCGGCACCCGTCTTCCGGACGGTCTCGAGCCCGACACCTACGACGGACGCGCGTGGCTCTCGATCGTTCCGTACCGCAACGTCGCCGTCCGTCCCCGCGGCGCGCCCGCGAGGCTGGGGTTCGGGCTCCCCGAACTCAACCTCAGGACCTACGTTCGCCGGGACGGGGAGTCGGGAGTCTACTTCTTCAGCCTCGACGCCGACGGCCTCCTCGGCGTCCTCGCCGCCCGACTCACCCACCGCCTCCCGTACTACAACGCGCGCATCGAGATGCGGCTGGGGTCGAGACACGTCTCGTTCGCGAGCGAGCGTCGTCACCCGGGCGCGACCCCGGTTCGGTTCGCGTGTCGATACGAACCCGTCGGCGAGCCGTTCGCGCCGAACCCCGACTCGCTCGCGGCGTTTCTCACCGAGCGCTACCGGTACTACACGACGGGGCGTCGGGGCGAACTCCGCTCCGCCGACCTCGTCCACGAGCCCTGGTCGCTCCGGCCGGCGACGGTCGCCCTCGAGACGAACACGCTCTTCGAGGCCAACGGTTTCGACGCCCCGGCGACGTCCCCGATCTGTTACTACAGCCCCGGGGTCGACGTCGTCTCCTCGAGAAATCGACCCCGCTGAGACGAGCCACTGGAAGTCGGTGCCGGAGCGACCGAAACCCGCCCTGCGGTCGCTCCCGTAACCCGGGACAGCGAACCGTACGAACCCGGGCGCGAAGCGATCGATATACCTCGACGGCGTCCCTGTCGACGCCCGTGACTACTACCGGACGGATACATGGCATCTACGTCGCTCCCGAGCAGGGGGCGCCGACGAGATCGATCGAGACCGCTCGAGCGCTTGCCGGCCGAGGGCTCGAGGGCGACCGCTACTGTCTCGCCGACGCCGAGACCGGAACCCAGCCCGACGATCGTGCGGGAGGCACGTTCGCCGACCGCGACGGCAGCGACCTCACGCTCATCGAGACGGAGGCGCTCGAAGCCGTCGAGCGGGACTACGACATCGCGCTCGAGCCCGGCGTCCACCGGCGCAACCTGACGACGGAGGGGGTGGCGCTGAACCACCTTGACGGCGAACGGTTCAGCATCGGCGACGTCGTCTGTGAGGGTGTCGAACTCTGCGAACCCTGCTCGTACCTCGAGCGCCACCTCGCCGAAGAGGGGGTCCGCGAGGCGCTGATCCACCGCGGCGGACTCCGGGCGCGGATCCTCGAGGACGGCATCCTGACGGTCGGGGATCGAGTCGAGAGGCGCTGAGCGTCGGCGAGCGTTCGAGGGGAGATCCCGCGGGCTCGCACACGTTCGCCCGTTCAAACGGCGGCGGCAACATAAACGTACATTGCCGCGCGGTCCCAGAACCCACGTAATGAACGAGCCCGGCGTCCAGTCGCTGATGGACCAGGAGACGCTCGACGAACGGGTGCGAGCCGGCGACGCTCCGGCGTGGGTCGAAGCGCACTGGCGGTCGTTCCAGGACGGGTTGCTCGGCGAACGGAACGGAACGCCGTTTCCCTGCTTCTTCGGCGCGGAGTCGGTCCAGCAGGGCGAGCCGCTGTACACCGCGGTGCCGTCGACGTCCGACGCCGACGCTCTGTTGACGCTGCGCGATCGGATCCTCGAGTACCTCGAGATCTATCGCGAGCACTCGCCCCGGGCCTCACTGGTTACCTTCTTCAAACCGCCCGCGGAGCCCCTCTCCGAGCGGGAGTACCACGATATGCTGTGGCACATTTTGCAGACGCTGCACTGCCACGATCCCGAGCCCTGGCCCGAGGAGATCCCGACGGACCCCGACGACGAGCGCTGGGAGTTCTGTCTGGGCGGCGAGCCGATGTTCCCGACCTGTCGGGCGCCGTTCTACGACGACCGCAAGAGCCGGTACTGCCCGATCGGGCTCGAGGTGACGTTTCAGCCCCGCGCACTGTTCGAGAACCTCGGCGTGACGGCCGACACCCACGCCGGCCAGCAGGCCCGCGACGTCATCCAGGATCGTCTTGAGGGGTACGACGGCGTCTGCCCCCACGCGGACCTGGGCGACTGGGGCGTCGAGGGCGACCGCGAGTGGCCCCAGTACATGCTGACGGCCGACGACGCCCAGTCGCCCGAGGAGTGTCCGATGACGGTCACTCGAGATCATCCGAAACCCGGTGCGCAGTTGCCATGACGGAGAAGGAGGACGAGGCTCTCACGGAACCGGCACTGTTGCTGATCGACCTCCAGGAAGGGTTCGACGATCCGGCGTGGGGAACGCGGAACAACCCCGAAGCTGAGCAGCGCGCTGGCGAGCTGCTCGAGGCCTGGCGCGAGGCCGACCGGCCGGTCGTCCACGTCCGCCACAACTCGAGCGAGCCCAACTCGCCGCTGCGAGGCGACGGGCCGGGGTTTGCGTTCAAAGCCGAGACGGCGCCCGCGGAGGGTGAGGCGACGTTCGAGAAGTCGGTCAACAGCGCCTTTATCGGAACGGGACTCGAGTCCTGGCTCCGCGAGCGCGGGCTCGAGCGGGTCGTCCTCGTCGGCCTCACGACCGACCACTGCGTCTCGACGACGGCCCGGATGGCCGAGAACCTCGGCTTCGAGCCGACGGTGGTCGCCGACGCGACGGCGACGTTCGACCGCGAGTTCGACGGCGACAAATTCGACGCCGAGACGATCCACCGAACGGCGCTGGCCCAGCTCGAGGGGGAGTTCGCGGCGGTGGCGACGACGGCGGAGCTACTGGACGACGGCGTGTGAGGGCGGTGCGCTCAAGGAGCCGGGTCAGACAGTGCCGATCCCCTCGGCCGCCACGATGATCGCGAGCGTGGCGACGAAGCCGACGAGCGCGCCTCCGAGGAGTTCGGCCCGCCCGCGGTTCTCGAGATCGGCGCCCGCGTCGACGCCGGCCGGGAGGAATTCGACGACTACGAGGTACAGTAGGGCGCCGGCCGCGACGCCGAAGCTCAGCGCCAGCAACCCCTCGAAGGTCGTGACGAAGACGTAGGCGACGACGGCGCCGATCGGCTGTGGCAGCCCGGAGAAGACGGCCCAGCCGACGACCTTCCAGCGATCCATCCCGTAGGCGATCAGCGGGATCGCGATCGCCAGCCCCTCCGGAACGTTCAGGATCGAGATCGCGATCGCCATGAACACGGCCAACGAGGGGAGCGCGAGCCCCGCGATCTCGACGACCCCGTCGGTCGGATCGGCGAACGAGACGCCGACGGCGATCCCCTCCGGGATGCTGTGAACCGTCAGCACCGCCACGGTGAGGACGACCGTCCGGGTATCGACGTCGGAGACGGCGTTCGGCGCGAACTCGTAGCCGTCGATGGCGCGGTCGGCGAGAGCGACGAACCCGATCCCGACGAGCGCGCCGAGCGCAACGGGACCGACGCCGCCGGCGGCGAGCCCCTCCGCGAGCAGGCCGAACGCGGTCGCCGACAGCAGGATACCGGTTGCGATACCCCAGAGGACGACGAGCCAGCGGTCGCGGATCTCCTCGAGGACGAAAAACGGGAGGACGCCGAGCCCGGTGGCGAGACCGGTGACGAGCCCGACGACGAACACGAGCGAGAGATCAGAAAGCGGTGACATCTGGCGGGAGGGTGTACGGACGCGGGCGGTGGGTGTTAGGCAGACAGCCGGCAGCGAGTTACTGTCGGAGTTTGTCGACGAGCGGGAGGTCGGGAAGGTCGACGCCGAGCTGTTGGCGTGCGAACCTCGCGAGCATCGGGATGTCGTTGGCGCTCAGCAGCTTTCGGATGGCGAGCGGGCTCCCGTTGTTTGCCCGCGCCAGCGTCTCCTCGTCGAGGCGCTCGAGATCGGCCATGAACTCGTCGTACCGATCGTTGTCCGCGAGGTAGAGCAACCGGGTCATCAGCTGTCGCTTCCTGACGTTCGGTGCGACCTTCTTGTGCCACAGCGAGTCGTACACCTCGAGGTTCTCGGCCGTGGGCTCGATGTTGCCGTGTTTGAGACAGCTGTCCGTGGCGGCTGCGGCCATCCGGCCGGACTGCATACAGGTGTGAATCCCCTCGCCCCACAGCGGATCGATCGACGGAACCGTGTCGCCGATCGCCAGGAAGCGGTCGGTGTGCATCTGCCCAGGCGGCTGGATGTGAGCCGAGCCGCGGTGTTGCTTGCCCTCGATGCGTTCGGCGTTCCGGAACCGCGGGTCGGTGTCGAGCCAGTGCGAGAGGTAGTCGTCGACGGTGAAGTCGTCGCGAGCGTACGTGCTGTGGCTGCCGTTCTGGATGTAGCAGATACCGACCTTCGCGGTGTCCTCGCCGGTGTGGAAGATCCAGGAGTAGCCCCCGGGCGCGAGGTTGTGGTCGAGTCGCAGCATCATCGCGTCGTGAAGGTCCGCGAAGCCGGGGCGGTCGATCTCGATCCCCTCGAGTTCGTACTCGATGCCGATGGCGTGGTTGTCGCGTTCCAGTTCGCTCACGCCGAGCTTTTTGGCGATCGGCGCGGCCGGGCCCGTCGCGTCGACGACGACCTCGGCGTACACCTCCTCGTCGCCGTTGTAGGTGACGCCGACGGGTTCGCCGTTCTCGACGATCGGCGCGGTGGCGCGGGCGTCGAAGCGGTACTCCGCGCCCTCCTCCCGGCCGTCCTCGACGAGAAACCGCTTGAAATCCGCAAACTCGAGAACAGCACCGGGCTGGTTCTGGACGTAGTGGTCTGTCGGCGACTCGAGGACGACCTTGTCGGTGTACTGCATCACGACGTCGTCCGGGATCCCGAAGGAGGCCATCATGGAGGGGAACGTTCCCGCGGTGGACTTGTTGCTCTGGCGCGGGAACTCGTCTTCCGCCTCCGTTTCGAGGACGACGACGTCGTAGCCTCGGATCGCGAGGTCGCGAGCACACTGGGCACCGGCCGGTCCGGCCCCGGCGACGACTACATCGTAACGCTCGTTCATAGTGCTGAAACTGTCTCGCCCCCTAATGAGTTTGTCCAAGCAGTTGCGTCCCCGGCCAGCCAACGGAACCGCGATGCGGCGGTGAGTTCGACGTAGTTCGGGATGCTCGGCGCCGCTCGAGCGACTCGTCGGCCCCGAAATTCCTCACTCGCTGTATCCTTCCTGCATGAACGTCCCCTCGGTCTCGTAGATCGAGACCAGCTCCTCGACGAACTCCTCGAGGGACTGGCCCTCGTCGCAGTGGCTGTCGAGTCGGTCCTTGAGGTCGTCGCTGATCTCGAGGGTGTGAGTCATGGGTGATCGTCGGTCGTACTCCCACCCCCGCAGGCAAATAACTCGGGGACGCGTGTGCAGCCGGCGGTGGAAGGCGACGGAGCGAGAGGACCCCAGCCGGCACGAGACGGCACCGCGATTATCCTCCCTCAGGAGAAAGGTGACGTATGGTAGCGACACTGACCGATGACGACGTTGGGAAGAAAGTGATCGACGCGGAAGGGAAAGAACTCGGCATCGTCGCGAAGGTCGAGAACGAGCAAGCCTCGGTCGATCCGAACCCGAGCGTCGCGGAGCACCTGCTCGCGAAGATCGGCGTCGAGGGCGAGGACGACGAGGACTACCTCGTCACCGAGGGTATGGTCGACCGAATTGACGACGACACCGTCGTCCTCCAGGGCGACATCTAGCGCTCCTCCCTGCCTCAGTCGGGATCGCCGGTTTTCGGTCCGCGATAACGTCCCGAGCGTAAGCGTCGGCGTCGACTCGAGGGCGTCAGGACGGATGCTGGTGGCTGAGTCGTTCGGCCACCACGTTCGGTATCGGCATGTTACAGTCCTTGCACTTCCAGCTCCGGCGCACTCCGCTTCGATCCTCGATCATGTCCTGTCTGAACTGCAGCGTCGCGCCACAGGTGCACCTGTGGGTCGTCGGGGACATACTCGAGGGTTCGCGTGCTCGACTCAAAGATCCACTGGTCGGTTACTCGTCCTCGCTGGCCTCGAGCGCGATCTCACAGAGCGTCTCGCGCTCGTCGAAGTACGCCGGCGCGTCGGCCTCGGCCTCGAACTCGACGATGCGGTTCAGCGCCTCCTGGCCCTCGTCGACCTCCGTCTGGAGGTCGGCTGCCAGCTCCGTGTAGCCGGCCGACAGTTCCTGGAACGCCTGGATGCGGGCCTGCTTGGCGTCGACGAGCGCCTGCTTCTCCTCGAGGTCCCGTCCCGCGGCCTCGAGGTCGTCGACATCGGTCCCGTCGACGGGTCCGGTCGCCGACGGCGGTCGCTCGGTTCGCGGGGTGTCGGTCGATCGCTCCTCGAGTTCCGAGCGCAGCTCGGCCAGCCGCTCGTCGATCTCGTCCAGCAGTTCGTTTGCTTCGTTGGTCATCGTCTCAACCCGACCGGACAGCAGGCCCGCCTGAGTGTGACAGTACTCGACGAACTCCGAGACCGACGGGGGCGCTTCGGTGTCGTCGCTCATACTCGACCCGTTCGTGCTTCCAACCGAAGTCAGTTCGGCTCGCTGAGTAGCCGAATGTTACCACACCACTCTGTGTTGGGCTTTCAGACGGGTTAAGTTCCTTCGACCCCTGGCTCGGGTATAATGATTCGTCCGTCAGCGCAATCACCGTTTCACGCCCGTCTCCGGAGGGTTCTATGAGTCGGGACACGATCGAGGTTCGCGGCGCTGAGGAACACAACCTCAAGGACATCGACGTTACGATCCCGCGGGAGGCGTTTACCGTCGTCACCGGACTCTCGGGGTCGGGGAAGTCCTCGCTCGCGTTCGAGACGGTGTACGCCGAGGGACAGCGACGCTACATCGAGAGCCTGTCGGCGTACGCTCGGAACTTTCTGGGCCAGATGGACAAACCGCAGGTCGAAACCGTCGAGGGGCTCTCCCCGGCGATCTCGATCGACCAGAAGAACGCGGCGAACAATCCCCGCTCGACGGTCGGCACCGTCACGGAACTCCACGACTACCTCCGTCTGCTCTACGCCCGCGTCGGCACCCCCCACTGTCCCGAGTGTGGTCGGGAGGTCGGCGAGCAGTCGGCCCAGAACATGGTCGAGCGCATCCTCGAGCTCCCCGAAGGGACGAAAGCCAAGCTCGCGGCCCCTGTCGTCCGCGACCAGAAGGGCGCCTTCGAGGACCTGTTCGACGAGCTCGTCTCAGAGGGCTATTCTCGAGTAGAGGTCGACGGCGAGGAACACGACCTCACGCTCGAGAAACCAGATCTCGACGAGAACTTCGACCACACGATCGACGTCGTCGTCGACCGCGTGAAGGTCTCGACGGAGGCCCGACCGCGGATCATCGACAGCGTCGAGACGGCGCTCGAGGAGGCCGAGGGCGTCCTGAAGGTGATCCTGCCCGACGCCCCGGAGGAGGTTGCCGCCGAACTCGGCGAGGAGTCCCGCCAGACGGGCGCGCTCGGCGACGAGGACGAGGCCGACGACCGCTTCGTCGTCGAGTTCTCGAAGGATCTGGCCTGTACGCACTGCGGGATCGACGTCCCCGAGATCGAGACCCGGTCCTTTTCGTTCAACTCGCCCCACGGCGCCTGCCCCGAGTGTGAGGGCCTGGGCGAGACCAAGGAGGTCGACGAGAACCTCGTCGTCCAGGACACCTCGAAACCCCTGAAACACGTCTTCGAGGCCTGGAGCTACAATCGCTCGTACTACAAGACCCGACTGGACGCCGTCGCCGACCACTTCGACGTCTCGCTGTCGACCCCCTTCGAGGATCTCGACGACGACGTTCAGGAGGCGTTCCTCTACGGCACCAGCCGACAGGTACTGTTCAAACGACAGACGAAAAACGGCACCCGCCGGAAGAAAAAGCGCTTCGAGGGCGTCATCCCGAACCTCGAACGGCGCTACCTCGAGACCGACTCCGACTCGACGCGGGAACACATCGAGGACTACATGTCGGTCACGGAGTGCCCCGCGTGTGACGGCACCCGCCTGAAGCCCGCCTCGCGGGCGGTGCTCGTCGATGGCACCGCGATCACCGAGATCAACGCACAGAGCATCGGCGACGCCCGCGACTACTTCGAGGCGATGGAGGCCGACCTCACCGAGCGCGAGCGCGTGATCGCCGAGGAGATCCTCAAAGAGATCCGCGCCCGACTGGGCTTCATGTGCGAGGTCGGCCTCGAGTACCTGACTCTCGACCGCGAGGCCGCCACCCTCTCGGGCGGGGAGAGCCAGCGCATCCGGCTCGCCACGCAGATCGGCTCGGGTCTCGTCGGCGTACTGTACGTCCTCGACGAGCCCTCGATCGGGCTCCACCAGCGGGACAACGACCGCCTGCTCGACACGCTCGAGGAGCTTCGGGATCTGGGCAACACCCTCCTCGTCGTCGAGCACGACGAGGAGACGATGCGCCGCGCGGACAACGTCATCGACATGGGTCCCGGCCCCGGCAAGCGAGGTGGCGAGGTCGTCGTCAACGGCTCCGTCGACGAGGTGAAGGCCTGTGAGGAGTCAATCACCGGCGACTACCTCTCCGGCCGCGAGCAGATCCCGGTGCCCGACGAACGGCGCGACGCCGACGGAGCGCTCACCATTCGAGGCGCCCGCCAGCACAACCTCGCCGATCTGGACGTCGACCTTCCGCTGGGGAACTTCACCGCGATCACGGGCGTCTCCGGCTCCGGAAAATCGACGCTGATGCACGACGTGCTGTACAAGGGCCTCGCGCGGCAGATGAACGACAACACGAGCGTCATTCCGGGCGACCACGACGGCCTCGAGGGCCTCGACGCGATCGAGACCGTCCGCCTGATCGACCAGTCGCCGATCGGCCGGACGCCACGGTCGAACCCGGCGACGTACACCAACGTCTTCGACTACGTCCGCGAGCTGTTCGCCCAGACCAAGCTCTCGAAGCAGCGCGGCTACGAGAAGGGGCGGTTCTCCTTCAACGTCAAGGGCGGCCGCTGTGAGGAGTGTGGCGGCCAGGGGACGGTCAAGATCGAGATGAACTTCCTCTCGGACGTGTACGTCCCCTGTGAGGAGTGTGACGGCGCCCGCTACAACGACGCCACGCTGGACGTCACCTACAAGGGCAAGACGATCGCCGACGTGCTCGACATGGAGGTCGAGGAGGCCTACGAGTTCTTTGAGTCCTCGAGCCAGATCCGCCGTCGCCTCGAGCTGCTGAAGGACGTCGGGCTGGGCTACATGACGCTCGGCCAGCCTTCGACGACGCTTTCCGGCGGGGAGGCCCAGCGGATCAAGCTCGCCGAGGAGCTCGGCAAGAAGGATTCGGGCGAGACGCTGTACCTACTCGACGAGCCCACTACGGGCCTGCACCACGAGGACGAGCGCAAGCTGATCGACGTCCTCCACCGCCTGACCGACAACGGCAACACCGTCGTCGTCATCGAGCACGAACTCGACCTCGTCAAGAACGCCGACCACGTCATCGACCTCGGCCCCGAGGGCGGCGAGCACGGCGGCGAGATCGTCGCCACCGGCACTCCCGAAGAGGTCGCCCACCTCGAGGGCTCCCACACGGGACAGTACCTGCGGGACCTGCTGCCGAAAGTCGACCTCGAGGGGCCCCGCGGCGAGCGCGTCGAGCCCGTGACCGCGCCGATGGACGACGACTGATACGGTTCGCTGAGCAAACCGTACGAGACGGGCGGCGCGCGATCGGAACCGTTACCAGCCCGATCTTCCTACTCTCGCGGACGAATGAGCGACCGAAAGGACAGCCTTCGACGGGGCTTTCTCGGCGTCGGCGTCGTCACGATCGTCCTCGCGGTAGGGATCGTCGCCCTCGCGGGAACGACGCCCGTGACGGCGGCGCTGTTCGGCTGGCTCGCGATCGGCGGCTGTCTGCTGGTCGTCGCCGCCGTCCGCGAGCGACTCGCGAGCGTCGGCTGGCCCCGGATCGGCGCCGTCGGCCTGGCGGTGCTCGCGCTGGGCGCGACGACGCTCGGATTCGTGCAGCTGCTCGCCGGCGCCGGCGGCTGGACCCTGCTCAACGGCCTCGTCATGCTGGCCGCCGGACTCGTGCTCGTGTTGCTCACCCTCGAGTGCTGGCTCGGCGGCGTCGGGATGGCGCCGGAGACGTTCGCCGTCGACTGACCGCGAACGGAACGGATTTGATCCGGGCGACTCGAGCCATCGTATGGGCTCGGACGACCGGTGTCAGATGGGGGGCTGTACGCGCGCGGCCGACCGCACGATGACGTTCAAGAGCCACGAGGATATCGACGTCTGTGCGACCCACTACCGGCGCAACGTCGCGATCAAGTACGGCGTGCTGGTCGCCATTTCAGTCGTTCTCGCCGGGCTCGGACTGGGAGCCTACTGGCTGCTTCTCTGAGCGACGGGCCGACAGTTCCGGGGGAACCTTTCTGCGTGCCCAGTGCCTTCCTGCGAGCATGACGACCGTCTACGCCGCGTTGCGCGATCGGCTGCTCGTCTGGGAGGACGGACCCGAGGAGTTGACGACGACCAGTCGGCTCGAGGGACGGGCTCTCGAGTGTCTCGCCATCTCACCCGACGTGCCCGAACGGGTGTTCGTCGGCACCTTCGAGAGCGGCCTCCACCGCTCGACGGACGGCGGCGACTCGTTCGAATCGCTCGAGACCGAGTTCGTCCCCGAGCGCGAGTCGGGGTACGGCGGCGCCAAGAACCTCGAGAGCGCCGCCGTCACGGCGGTGACGATCAGCCCGCACGATCCCGACGTCGTCTACGCCGGAACCGAACCGAGCCGGGTCTACCGCTCGAGCGACGGCGGCGACAGTTGGGAGCACCTCGAGGGACTGACCGACCTCCCCTCGGCCGACAGCTGGTTCTTCCCGCCCAGACCCCACACCCACCACGTCCGCTGGCTCGAGGTCGATCCGTTCGATCCCGAGCGGCTCTACGTTGGGGTCGAAGCGGGGGCGTTCGTGCTGAGTCCCGACGGCGGGGAGAGCTGGCAAGAGCGCCCTCCAGGATCGCGTCGGGACAACCACAGCATGGCGACCCACCCCGACCGGGAGGGGCTCGTCTACTCGGCCGCGGGCGACGGCTTCGCCCGGTCGACCGACGGCGGCGAGTCCTGGGACCACCCCCAGGAGGGGCTCGAGCACCGCTACTGCTGGAGCGTCGCACCCGATCCGGGCGACCCGGAGTCGGTGCTGGTCTCGAGCGCCAGCGGTGCCGGCTCGGCCCACACGGCGAGTTCGGCGGAATCCTACGTGTACCGAAAGTCGGGTGTGGAGCCCTGGGAACGCCTTGAGGGCCGCGGGCTGCCGACCGGTGAGGGAGTGGTCCGCGCCGAGCTCGCCACCGGGACCGAGCCCGGGGTCGTCTACGCCGTGAACAACCGCGGTCCGTTCCGGACCACGAACTTCGGCGACTCGTGGGAGCGACTCGAGGTGACGTGGCCGGAGGGGCTCGAGGCGCAGGCACCCCGGGGGCTGGCAGTGCTCGAGGGCTGATCGACACTCGTACCGAGTCGGTGGCCCGTACTCGAGACGAGAACATTGGGGCAGAGAGCTATGGACGGATAGGAGCAGTCGTTGGTGACGGTCCGAACGGTCGGCGTTGAGATCGTATCGTGGAACTATGTTATGAGGTTGTTTTCACCCTATTTCAGCGAACCATCCGCTATGTAGCGAGTGCGAATGGACCGTCCGGCCTCGAGTCTGCAGCCCCGGCTAATCACCGTCGGGTGGGACTGAAAGGGGCTGGCCCACTGGAGGTGCGAGGCGAAGTAAGCACCGACCGAGCGGAGCGAGGGAGGCGCACAGCGAGCCGTAGCCCTCCAGTGGGCCAGGGGCTTTCGGGGTAATACTGACAGGTAGCAGGTCTTGCTCGCACGAACACAGGGGATCACCACACCCTCCCCAGCCGATTCGCTCAGTCACTTCGTTCCCCTCGCTCATCCCTCGCACAGCGTCGTCGACCATCCTCACTAACGTTCGGCCGGTCGACAGCGCGCGCCACCGCAGGTGGATGGTCGGACCGAGCTGATACGTAGTTCACCTGCATCCATCACTTCGACGAGTACGAAAAGCGCTCTCTGACGCGCCGATCAGTTCAATCTGACATACGCTCCAGCCGTGAATACGACCCCCAATGCGAAGGGAAACCACTCGCTTGTCGTCTCTGTCCCCATTATCGATGCGCCAATGATAAGTCCTAGTCCAAGGCCGAATAGTATATACAGACTGTCGCTTTTGCCTTCCGACGACTCGGTTGAGTCGCTCATGCCCTTCGTTTCTCACCCCTGCGTCATATAGCTCGGTTGCGACAACCCTCTCACGAGGTCCTGAGAAAACCAGATTGAGTTCCCTCACTCGAAGATCCCGATGTGAGCGAGCACACTTGGATAATCAATGCAAGCAAGCGCTACTCTTGGTAGATGGCGATCTCGGTGATCTCCGCTACCGATCGAATGGCGGCGTCTTACAGTTACGCCTCAAATAGACAGTCTTGTTCGGCTACGCAAGACGAAACGCTGGCTTTTCTTTCGGCGTCGTCGTCTGCCTCTGTACTGAGCACACAGTTTGCGGGTTGTTGAACGTCAGTTGTGAAAGCGGTGTTTCCGGCTACCGTTACGGCTCCGATACCGTTACACCTCCAGCGACCTCGAGAATCCCCCGCTTTCGCGGCGGTGTTCGAACAGCGACGCGACCGCGACGGCGTGGACCGGGGCGACGAGCGCGCCGGTCAGGACGGGGCCGCCGACGGGGACGCTGGCGAGGAGCCAGGCGACGATGCCGAGGACGAAGAGCAGCCCGAGTACCGACCAGCCGTCGCCACCGGTCCAGCGCCCGCTCTCTCGAAGCGCCGTCCAGGGTGACGCGCCCGCGGCAGCGAGCCCGGGGGCGGCGAAGAGCCTGACGAGCACCCAGAGCAACACCGCCAGCGGAACGAGTCCGAACAGTCCCATCTCCTGGAGGAACCCGATCGAGCCGACCAGTCGGTGAGCGAGATCGAAGAGAACGACGAGCCCGAGATACGACGACAGCGACTCGAGGTGTGCCTCCCCGTCTAGCAGCGCGGTCAGGGTGAGCACGCCCGCGACACTGACTGCGAGCAGTGAGATAACGTACAGTCCGAGCCCCCAGGCGAGATACGGGAGTTCGAGTCCAACCAGCGCCTCGAGAGGCAGCGCCGTCCCGCTCGTCGCCGTCGGATAGCCGACGAACTCGAGGTGGATCGTCGCCTCGTCAAGGCCTGCGTGCTCGAGGGCCGGGATCGGATCGCGACGACGAAGTGCATCGATACCGGCGAGGACGACCCCCGCGAGCGCGAACGGAACGAGCAGCGTGGGGTTCCGGCGGAGCCGTGACGCGGCACTCGAGAGCACGCCCGCGACGTTCCACTCCTGGCGGTCGTACGTGTCTCCGGTTCGGCGCTCGTGCGCGTCGTCGGAATCGGAGGACACGGTTAGCCCGCCTCCTCGAGCGCCAGCAGTCCCTCGTCGGTGAGGACGTACACCACGCCGTCGCCGACGATCGGCTGTGCGAAGTAGACCGAGTCGTCGTAGGCGAAGCGTCGCTCGCCGGTGTTGGCGTCGATCGCGACCAGTTCGGCGTACTGGTAGCCGAGGTAGACGACGCCGTCGGCGACGACCGGCTCCACGTCGGGACTGTAGTCGGCCGTCCACTCCCGCTCGCCGCGCTCGAGGTCGATCGCGTGCAGCGACTCCTCGCCGTCGGTGACGAACGCCGTCCCGTCGGCGACGGCCGCGCTGCCGTCGGTGGCGTTGCCGTCGAGGTCGTACTCCCACAGAGCGCTTCCGTCGGTCGGGTCGAACAGCGCGACACCCTCCCTGTCTGGGACGACGAGTCCCGCCTCCGTCGCCGTCGGCGGACGAAAGTTGCGGTAGTTGAGCGCGCTATCGGGGTTCGGGTCGGGCTGCTCGCTCCACCGCACCTCGCCAGTGTCGGCATCGAGGGCGACTAGATCGCCGGGACGGCTCGAGACGTAGACCGTCCCCTCGCTGACGGCGGGACGGTTCGTTCCGCTCGAGCGTGGGTCGCCGATCGTGCGTTCCCACTCGAGGCGGCCGCTGCTCGCGTCGATCGCAACGACGCGGTCGGTCTCGGGAACGACCGCGTATACGGTCCCGTCCGCGGCGACGGGCGAGGGCTCCCGTGGCGCTGACCCGGACCAGCGCCGGGTCTCCTCGCCGGGAGCGTGCCAGCGCTCGGTGCCGATCGATCGACCGAACAGTTCGTAGCCGCCGTCGGCGTTCAGTCCGTGAACCCCCTCTCGACTGCTGACGGCGAGTGTGTCGCTCCGGTAGGCTTTCGCCGAGGCTCGAGCGGGCGTCGACCAGTACTGGCCCTCCCGCGTGAACCGGATCTCGCCGCTCTCGCGATCGAACGCGACGAGGGACTGTCGGCCGACGCCGTACAGCGTTTCCCCAAGGAGTATCGGCGCCGTCAGCCCGTGCATCGGCGACTCGGTATCCTGCTGCCAGGCGACCTCGACGCCGTCTTTCGGCCCCGTGGCGTCGGAGTTGTGTCCCGTACCAGCGGGATCGTATCGCGCCATCGGCCAGTCGTACCGACCGTCGTCGCCGTCGCTCGCGAGGGCCGCAGAGCCCACCGCGGCAGTTGCGGCCGTCGCACCCGTCACCCCGAGCCCCACCAGAAGCTGTCGCCTGGATAGCACGTTGGTCGCAGCGTTTACTCAATCGAGTAATATGTCTTCTGCTCGAGAGCAGCGTGATTGGATCGAACTGGGGCTCGAGCACGAACACACGACAGTCGAGTATGAGAACCCGCGATGTGCCTCGGCGATACCGGAGTCCGTCGGTGAGCATCGGTCGCTTCGAAATCCTTTTAGGCGCTACACGGGGATACTAGCATAACTGAGCGATATCATGGACGTCGACATCATTTCCGAAGAGGAAAACCCCATGTTGCACCGCACGGACGTAACCTTCGAACTGTCCCACGACGACGCCACCCCGGAGCGACTCCAGGTTCGGGACAGCCTCGCGGCGAAGATGAACAAGAACGCCGACGAGGTCGTCGTTCGCAAGCTCGACACCAAGTTCGGGATGCGAAAGACCGTCGGCCAGGCGAAGGTCTACGAGTCGGCCGACCGCGCCCGTGACGTCGAGCAGGACCACATGCTCGAGCGCAACAAGATCGTCGGCGACGCCGACGACGCAGAGGCCGACGCGGAGGAGGCATAAATGGCTCGCTACGACCTCTACGATGACGACGGAAGCAAGAACCGCGAGGAATGTCCCCGCTGTGGCGACACCTTCCTCGCCGACCACGGCGACCGGCTGCACTGCGGGAAGTGCAGTTACACCGAGTGGGAGTAGCGAGGCATCGAGCGTGACGGGATGCCTCGGCACATGCGAACGGGGAACGAAGTGACCCGTGAGCGAGCTGCGATGCGCCGAGCGAAGCGAGGGGCATCGGAAGACGCGAACGGCCAACGGCCGTGAGCGCGGCGACGTGTTGCCGGACGCGTAACGCGTCCCGACCGGTCGTTCTGTCGCGCCCTTACAGCGCACCACGATTCCACAAGCCGTGAGTTCTCACACCCGCGTTCTCGGCATCGAGGGCACCGCCTGGGCGGCCAGCGCAGCCTGCTACGATGCCACAACTGACGACGTCTTCATCGAGAGCGACGCCTACCAACCCGAGAGCGGCGGTATCCACCCCCGCGAGGCCGCCGAGCACATGCACGACGCGATCCCTCGAGTCGTGGAGACGGCCCTCGAGCAGGCCCGGGAAACCCACGACGGACCCGAGGACGAGCCGCCCGTCGACTGCATCGCCTTCTCTCGCGGACCGGGCCTCGGGCCCTGTCTGCGGATCGTCGGCACGGCCGCGCGGGCACTGAGTCAGTCCCTCGACGTACCGCTCGTGGGCGTGAACCACATGGTCGCCCATCTCGAGATTGGCCGCCACACCTCCGGGTTCGACTCGCCGGTCTGTCTGAACGCAAGCGGCGCAAACGCCCACCTCCTGGCCTATCGCAACGGTCGCTACCAGGTGCTGGGCGAGACGATGGACACCGGCGTCGGCAACGCGATCGACAAGTTCACCCGCCACGTCGGTTGGTCCCACCCCGGCGGGCCGAAAGTCGAGGCGGCGGCCGAGGACGGCGACTACGTCAGCCTTCCCTACGTCGTCAAGGGAATGGACTTCTCCTTTTCGGGGATCATGAGTGCCGCCAAACAGCGGTACGACGATGGTATCCCCGTCGAGGACGTTTGTTTCTCCCTGCAGGAGAACATTTTCGGGATGTTGACCGAGGTCTCCGAGCGGGCCCTCTCGCTGACCGGCAGCGACCAACTCGTCCTCGGCGGCGGGGTCGGCCAGAACGCCCGACTCCAGGAGATGCTCGAGGAGATGTGCGCCCAGCGTGGCGCGAGCTTTCACGCGCCCGAACCGCGATTCCTGCGGGACAACGCGGGGATGATCGCCGTGCTCGGCGCGAAGATGTACGACGCCGGCGACACGCTCGCACTCGAGGAGTCGCGGGTGAATCCGAACTTCCGGCCGGATCAGGTGCCGGTATCCTGGAGAGCCGACGAGTCCGACCTGACCCTCGGCCGCGAGGAGGGCAGCGTCCAGGGTGCGGAAGCGCTCGTCGACCTCGAGCCCGAGGCGGGCCGGGTGACGAAGCGCCGCGAACCCAAAACGTACCGTCACCCCGAACTCGACGAACGGCTCCGGCGCGAGCGAACCCGTATCGAGGCGCGACTGACGAGCCTCGCCAGACGAGAGGGCGTGCCGACGCCCGTGCTCTCGGACGTCGACGGACGCGACTCGCGGCTCGAACTCGAGTACGTCGGCCGGGAGGACCTTCGAACGGCGCTCTCGCCGGAACGGGTCCGGGAGGTCGCCGGGCACCTCGCGCGGCTCCACCGGGCTGGGTTCGTCCACGGCGACGTGACGACGCGAAACGTCAGAGTCGGCCGTGCGGACGGGGACCGCGAGCACGACGGCACGAATCGAACGTCCCTCATCGACTTCGGGCTCGGCTACCACACCGACCACGTCGAGGACTACGCGATGGATCTGCACGTCTTCGACCAGAGCCTCGTCGGCACCGCCGACGATCCCGAACCGCTCCGGACGGCGCTCCGAGAGGGGTATCTCGAGGTCGGCGAGGAGCGTGTGCTCAAGCGCCTCTCGGACGTCGAGGGACGGGGCCGGTACGTCGACGACCAGTAGCCCTCCTACTCGTTCCCCTCGGAGTCGGTCGTCGTGTCGATTCCGAGCAGGTAGTTGCCCCCGCAGAAACACGTCGTCGCGTTCTGGAGGAGACCGAGTCCGGCGATCCCCGCGATCGCCGCGCGACTGCGTTTCCCGTTCCGGTAGGCTGCTGCGGCGACCGCGACCAACCAGATCCCGAGCACGCCTCGAGCGATACGATCGAGTCCGCCGACGTTCCGTTCCATACGGGTCGGTCGGCACGGTCGCGGTTAGCTGTGTCGCCAAACCGGGAGTCTCTTGGGGTGACCGCTCGAGCGAACGACCGATGAGCGACGTCCTCCTCACTGGCTACGAACCGTTCGGCGAGTTCGAGACGAATCCCGCCCGCCAGCTCGCGACTCGACTCGGCGGGGCCGAGATCGGCGGGGCGAGCGTCGCGGGGGTCGACCTCCCCGTCGTCTTCGACCGCGCGTCCTCCCGGCTCGAGGAGGCCGTCGGCGAACACGACCCTGAAATCGTCTGCGCGCTCGGACTGGCCGGAGGGCGGCCGACGCTCTCGCTCGAGCGCGTCGGGATCAACCTGCGGGACACCCGCGGGGTGGCGGATAACGAGGATCGCGAGGTCGTCGACGAACGGGTCGCCGAAGAGGGTCCCGACGCCTACTTCGCGACGCTCCCGTGCCGGAAGATGAAGGAGACGATGTGCGAGGCTGGCGTCCCGGCGCGGCTCTCGACCGACGCCGGCACCCATTGCTGTAACGACCTGCTGTACGCCGCGCGCCACCTCGTCGAGACGACCGACCGCGAGTTCGGGGCCGGGTTCGTCCACGTCCCGTTCTCCCACGAACAGGCGGCAGTCCGCGACGAGGGCGAACCAAGTATGAGCCTCGAGGCGATGGAACGGGGGCTTCGCGTCGGGCTCGAGGTCGCGGTCGCCGACCGTCCGGTGGGAGGCTCGGAGCCGCCGGCGTAGAGGTCGACCGCTCGAGAGCCGCGCCGGCGCCCGGTTTCGTCGCAGGCTGCGCACACAATACTCTTAATCGTGGGCGACGTTCGGTCGCGCATGGCAGACAAGCCAACCTCCGGAGAGGTTTTCGGCGTACCGTACAACTTCGATCGGCCGAGCATGGGTCGGATGCTCTCCTCGTACTGGCAGCCCGGCGAGGGAATGCTCGTCGAGAAGCCGTTCGGCGTCGGTTACACGCTGAACCTCGCGAACTGGCGCTCGTGGATCGTCGTCGCGATCGCCGGCGCGCTCCTCTGGCAGGAACAGCAGGGCGTCACCGAGGGAACGGAGGGCACCGACGACGAACCCGTCGAAGTCATCGTCGACGACGACTGATACGGATTGCTGTAACGATGTCCCGGCGCAACCGCCGGTTCGGGTCGGGTTGCGCCGGAAATGACTTACAGTAAACCGTATGAGCCTCGCCGCGTGCGGACGGCTGGTCCGCCCGCAGTCGATTTCGTCCGAGCCGACCACGTAGTAGCAACGCGAACCCTTTTTCGACGGATCTCCGATATACGGGTATGGCATCGGAGAGGAGAACCGTCTGGGAGTACGAGACGGTTCGTCCGCCGCGCGCGGCGACGATGGAAGAGGCGAGCGATCCGAAAGAGCTGCTGAACGAACTCGGACAGGATGGCTGGGAGCTCGTCAGTACGGTCGAGTACACCGGCGGCGGAACCAAGTATCTCGTGTTTAAGCGGCCTGCGAGTGGTGACGGCGATGAGTGAGGAGTCCGACGAGAAGCAGGTCAGCACCGGCGACACGATGCGCGAGCGGGCCGACGAAAGCAAGCTCAAGCTCTGGCTGATCGTCGGTGCGAACCGACAGTTCGTCACCGCCGTACTCGCGGTCGGGTTTTTCGTGCTGTTCATGCTCGGGAGTCTCCTCGACCCGACGCTCTCGGACCTGCTTCAGGAACGAGCCGTCATCGAATCGCTGTACACGCAGATGATCGGCGCGCTAATCACCGGCGTCACCCTCGTCGTCACCATCAGCCAACTGATCATCTCCCAGGAGAACGGTCCGCTCGGCGAGCAGCGGACGCGGATGAGCGAGACGCTGGACTTCCGCGGGTACATCAGGGAGCTCACCGGCAAACCGGCGCCGGCCGATCCGTCGGCGTTTCTCCGCGAGATCGTCGACGCGACCCAGCAACGCGCCGAACGGCTCGACGAGGTCATGGAGTCGACCGACAACGAAGACCTCAGAAACGAAATCGACGAGTTCGTCGACAGTATCACGGGCAACGCCGAAACCGTCCGCGAGGAACTCGACGGCGCCAAGTTCGGCACGTTCGACGTCGTCTACGCATCGATGGACTACAACTACTCCTGGAAGATCTTCCAGATCGAGCGCCTGATCGCCGACTACGAGGACGACATCGATGAGGAGCAACGCGACGCCCTCGAGGACCTCCGAACCTCCTTCGCGATGTTCGGGCCCGCCCGAGAGCACGTCAAGACGCTGTACTTCCAGTGGGAACTGATCAACCTCTCGCGGTTCATCCTCTATGCAGCGATTCCGGCGCTGCTGGTCTCGGGGATGATGCTGGCGTTCGTCGACACGGCGACGGTAACCGGGCGGATCCTCGGCATCGAAACGCTGCTCTGGCTCGTCGGCATAACGTTTACCATCACGCTCGTGCCGTTCTTCCTGCTGACCTCGTACATCATGCGGGTTGCGACGGCCGCGAAACGGACGCTGGCGATCGGCCCGCTGATCCTGCGGGACTCCCAGCGCTGATCGCAGCCGACGCGAACAGCGCTATTCGACCGACACCGACGTCCCTTCTTCGCCGGAACGGTAGATCGCGTCGATCACGCGCTGGACCGTCAGGGCGTGCTCGGCCGTGTTCAGCGCCGGCGGTTCGCCCGTTTGTACGGCCTCGAGGAACCGCTCGTCGCTGCCCTCCCATCCGGTTCGGTCGAGCGAGCCGCCCGTCAGCGTCGAGTCGAAGAGGTGGTCGGTGCCCTGCGTGCCCGCCTGATACAGCGTCAGCTCCTCGCCCCCGAGCTCGAGCGCCGCGCCCGCCTCGGTTCCCCGAACGACGAAGTCGTTGGTTTCCTCCTGGTTCGCCGCCCAGGTGACCTCGAGCGAGATCGTCCGGTCGTCCGCACAGCGGATCATCGCCGTCGCCGAGTCCTCGACGTCGAACACCGCCTCGTCGGTCTCGTCGTACCAGTCGCCCGGATCGACGTAGTCGTCGCGGTGGCCGAACTCCGTGCGGGTGACCGCGAAGACCTCCTCGACGTCTGGGTAGTCCATCAGGTACAGCGCGTAGTCGATCGCGTGGACGCCGATGTCGACGACGGCGCCCCCGCCCGACAGCTCGCGGTTGGTGAACCACGAGCCGACGCCGGGGATTCCCCTCCGGCGGACGTAGTTCGCGTCGACGTGGGTAACGTCGCCGAAGAAGCCCTCCGCCTGGTGGTCCTTGAACACCTCCGTCGCCGTCGAGACGCGGTTGTGGAAGTTGACCATACAGAATCCCTCCGACTCCGCGGCCGCGTCGGCGATCCGTTCGGCGCTCTCGAGGTCGCTCGCCAGCGGCTTCTCACAGAGAACGTCGTACCCCCGCTCGAGGGCGGCAACGACCGCCTCCTCGTGGAAGGCGTTTGGCGTCGAGACCGCGACCGCGTCGAGGTCCTCGGCGTCGTACATGGCCTCGAACCCCTCGTAGCTCGTCGCGCCGTGGGTCTCCGCGAACTCCTCGCGGGCCGGCTCGATCAGGTCGGCACCCGCGACGACCTCGTGGCCGAGCGTCTCGGCGTTGGTCGCGTGGGTCTGTCCCATAAATCCGAGCCCGACTACCCCGAGCCGGACAGTGTCAGTATTACTCACACGCCGAGTAAATCAGTACACCGACGAAAGTGTTGCGAGTAGCGATCGGCAGCGACGGGGTCGTCGCTCACGTTGCGGGACCGACGAGGCTTTGGCGCGCCTGAACGGTGGTTCGTACATGACCGTCCGATTCGTCACGGGCAACGAGGGAAAGGTCGCAGAGGCCCGCGACTACCTCGAGGGAATCGACACCGTCGAGCAGGTCGAGTACGACTACACCGAGCTTCAGAGCGACTCGCTCGAGGAGATCGTCACCCGAGGGGCCGAGGAGGCCTACGCGGAACTGGGCCGCGAGGAACCGGTGCTGGTCGACGACACGGGACTGTTCGTCGAGGCGCTCGGCGGCTTTCCGGGCCCGTACTCGGCCTACGTCGAGGACACCCTCGGGATCGAGCGGGTCTGGCGACTCGCGAGCGAGGAGGAGAGCAGACGGGCCCGGTTCCGGACGGTACTGGCCTACGCCGACGAGGAGCGCACGGAGACGTTCGAGGGTGCGGTCGCGGGTACCCTGGTCGCACCCCGTGGCGAGGGCGGATTCGGTTACGATCCGATCTTCGAGTACAACGGAAGGACGTTCGCCGAGATGGACACCGAGGAGAAAAACGCCATCTCCCACCGCGGGCGGGCACTCGAGGCGTTCGCCGAATGGTACGGCGGACGGTAGCTGACGAGTTCGCATTCTGCGGCCGGGCAGTCGAGCGTTCGTCCGCGACGGGACGAACGACCGAGTCCTCGAGACTCCGTTACCCCCTCGGCGCCGACACTCCGTCGTGTCGACCACTACCGATTAGTACAACGGAGCGATAGCCACACCTATGAGAACGCCAGCATCCGATTCCCGTCCGGTGGCGCTGACGATCGCGGGCAGCGACTCCGGCGGCGGCGCAGGGATCCAGGCCGATCTCGCGACGATGACCGCCCACGGCGTCTTCGGCACGTCGGCGATCACCGCAGTCACCGCCCAGCACACCCGCGGCGTCGAGTCGTCGTTCGTGCTCCCCCCCGAGGAAGTCGAAGCCCAGCTCGAGGCCGTCACCGGCGATTTCGCGGTCGGTGCGGCGAAGACGGGGATGCTCGCGACCACCGAGATCGTTCGACTGGTCGCCGACCGCGCTCCCGAGTTCGAGTTCCCGCTGGTCGTCGACCCGGTCATGGTCGCGACCTCGGGCGATCGCCTGCTCGAGCCCGAGGCCGAGGCGGCCTACAGGAACCTCCTGAGCGAAGCGACGCTCGCGACCCCGAACGCCGACGAGGCCGAGGTGCTGTCGGGAGTCGAGGTGACCGACAGTGAGAGCGCCCGCGAGGCCGGCGAGGCGATCCTCGAGACGGGCGTCGACGCCGTCCTCGTGAAGGGCGGGCACGTCCCCGGCGAGACGGTCCGGGACCGACTCGTCACCGCAGGGGAGGTCAGGACGTTTGAACACCCGCGGGTCGGCACCGAGGCGACCCACGGCTCCGGCTGCACGCTGGCCGCGGCGATCGCCGCACGGCTGTCGACGGGTGAGTCCCTCGAGTCGGCCGTCGAGAGTGCGACCGACTTCCTCGCGCGGGCGGTCCGCTACTACTATGACGTCGGCGAGGGCCACGGCGCGGTCAACCACGCCGTCGACCTGCGGAACGCAGCGGCCCGCGAGCCGACTGCCGAGGCGGTTCAGGCGGTCGTCGACCGACTCGTCGATCGCGACGTCTCACGGCTCGTCCCCGAGGTCGGCATGAACGTCGTCGGCGCGACTCCCTACGCCGAATCGCCCGCCGAGACGGCGGCTGTCGAGGGGCGGATCACGCGCACGCTCGAGGGCGTTCACCCGAACCGCGGGATTCGCTTCGGCGCCTCGAGCCACCTCGCCGCCTTCCTGCTCGCTGCCCGCGAATCGGCGCCGGAACTCCGCTTCGCGGTGAACTGCCGGTTCGACGACGAGATCGAGGACGCGCTTGAGGAGCTGGACTGGGTCGTCGCCGAGAACGGTTCGGACGAGGACGTCTTCGCCGACCGGGAGACGGCGCCCGTCGCGGTGATCGACCCCGCCGACGTCGGACGGGAGGCGACGGTGAAGCTCGTCGCCGAGGACGCCGAGACGCTGGCCGATCGGACACTCGAGCTGTGCGACCGCCTCGAGTGAGCCGGAACAGAATTACGCCTCGTCGGCAGTCTCGAGCGCGTACAGATCCCCGCTTCCGAACGGACCACCGAACGCGACCGCGTAGAGCGTGTCGCCGACGGCAGCCATATTCCCGTCGACGCGGAGCTCCTCGTCGTGCCACCGGACCGCACCATCGGATTCGACCGCGAACAACCCCTCGTTGGGCGTGCCGACGTAGACGCCGTCGGCGACGGCGACGGGCTGGCCGCGGGTGAGCCCCGTCGAGAGGTCCCACAGCTCCTCGCCCGACCCGAGGTCGAGACAGACCGTACGCGGGCCATTTCCGCTCGGAAGGTAGACCTGCCCGTGGGCGACGGTTGGCGTAACGCCTCCGCTGCCGCGACGATCGTAGCTCCAGCCCGTCGATCCGTCCTCGCGGTCGAGCGCCTCGAGCCGACCGTCGCCGTCGCAGACGAGCACGACGTCGTCCGCGACGACGGGCGGCGCCCGGTGGTCGTCGAGATCGTCGCGCGTCCAGACCGTCTCGCCGTCGGCAAGCGCGGCCGTGCCCCCGGAACTCGAGGAACTCGCCGTGTACGCCGTGCCGTCGGCGACCGCCAGCGCGTGCGGGTGCGGGGCGTCCGCGCTCCAGTTGCGGGCGCCCGTTTCGACGTCGAGCGCGAGGACGCCGCCCCCGCCGATCGCGTACAGATGGTCCGTCGTCAGTACGGACGAGCCGTAGCGGACGAACGCGTCGTCGTTCGTCCAGAGCTCCTCGCCGTCGTCGGCGCCGAGGGCGTACGTTCCGTTGTCGGAGCTGACGTAGACCACGTCCCGTGAGAGCGACGGGATCGACCGAACGCCCGCGGCCGGGTCCGCCTCGTACTTCCAGCGGTACTCGCCGGGAGAACTCCGGCAGACGACGTCGCCGGAGCCGGTGCCGAAGTAACAGCGGTCGTCGACGACCGCGACGCCCCCGCCGCCGAACGCGGTGTCGATGCCGGCACCGTCCCGGGTGAGTCGAGTCGCCGCGAGTTCCGCCTCGAGCAGTTCGGCGTCGGGGTTGTATCCGGTGTTCGCGGCGTCGAACCCCTCGCTCGGCCAGGCGTTCGTCCCGTCGGTCAGCGGGGCGGGATCGCGGTCGTCGATCGAGCCCGGATCGGAGAGGCGGTTCTCGAGCGACGAGGTACAGCCCGCGAGCGCCGACGCGATCGAGGCGCCGGCAATCGAGCGGAGGAGGGGGCGACGATTCATGTCAGAGTATTAGCTACTGCTGTATTGAAACTTCGTCCGGGAGGCGGGCTCAACCGACGACGTAGAATCTGCTGTCTGGCGTAGAATTATAGGAGCGGCGGGCCCTCTCGAGGTATGGTCGAGAACCCCTTCGACGTCGAGATCCGCGTCGGCGACGTACTCGAGGCCGAGTCGTTTCCGGAGGCGAACAAGCCGAAGATGACCAAGCTGTGGATCGACCTCGGCGACGAGGGGGGCGAGATCCAGTCCGCAGCGCAGCTGGATCACCACTACGACCCCGACGAGCTCGAGGAGCGACGGGTGCTGTGTGCGACGAATCTCGGCTCGGTCCGGATCGCAGGGTTCAAATCGGAAGCGCTGACGGTCGGCGTCCCCGACGAGGAGGGGTATCCGATTCTCGTCGAGCCCGATCGGGAGAAGGAGGTCCCGATCGGCGGGCTGCTGTTCTGAACCGACGTGTCGGTCTCCGGCCGAGCGATCGTTCACAGTAGAAATATACGCCGCCGCTAGAATCTCGCAACACATGGACGACCCGCCGCCGCCCGAGGGTACGAACATCGATGGTGAGTCGCCACGGACCGAACCGATGATCGAGACCGACGAGGCGACGATCACCGACGACGCCGAACTCGAGCGGACGCTCGGTCTCTCCGGCGGGCTGGCGATCGGTATCGGGACGATGATCGGCGCCGGAATCTTCGTCTTTCCCGGGCTGGCAGCCGGCCGTGCGGGCCCCGCCGCGGCAGCCTCGTTCGCCATCGGGGCGGTCGTCGCCCTGCTGGTCGCGCTGCCGGCATCCGAACTCGCGACGGCGATGCCGAAAAGCGGCGGGGGGTACTACTTTATCTCCCGCGGGCTCGGCACCCTCGCCGGAGCCGTCGTCGGCCTCTCGCTGTGGTTCGGACTGGTGTTCGCGACGGCGTTCTATCTCGTCGGCTTCGGCTACTACGCGGTCGACACGCTCGCCGAACTCGGCGTCGCAATCGGCGAAGGATTGGTCATCCCGCTGGCGTTGCTGTTCGGCGCGGGGTTCATCGTCCTCAACGTGACGGGAACCGAGAACGCAGCGAAGCTCCAGAACGGGATCGTCGCGCTCCTGCTCTCGATTCTGTTCGTCTTTCTCGCGTACGGTGGACTCGACGCGGTCGGACTGGTCGGCGAGCCGACCGCACCCGAACAGTTCGCCCCGTTCGGCACGATGCCGATACTGACGACGGCCGCCCTCGTGTTCACCTCGTACCTCGGCTTCGCGCAGGTAGCGACCGTCGCCGGGGAGATGAAAGACCCCGGCCGAAACCTGCCGCTGGCGATGGTCGGGTCGGTGCTGATCGTCGGCGTGCTCTACGTCGCGACGATCTTCGTCGCGACGAGCGCGTTCGGCAGCGAGCAGCTCGCGGGGTTCGGCGAGACCGCGATGGTCGAGGTCGGGCGCCACTACCTCGGCGCCGCCGGTGCGTTCGCGATCGTCTTCGGCGGCCTGCTCGCGACGATGTCGAGCGCCAACGCGTCGGTACTGAGCACATCGCGGGCCATCTACGCCGTCTCGAAGGACGCCCTGTTACCGCAGGGGGCGAGCCGCATCAATCTCCGCTATGGGACGCCCCACGTCGCACTCGGGATGGCCGGCGGGCCGATTCTCGTCCTGACGGCGACGGGTCGCGTCGAGCTGCTGGCCGAAGTCGCCTCGTTCCTCCATCTTCTGATGTACGGGCTGCTCTGTGTCGCGTTGATCGCGCTGCGCCGAGACGAGCCGGAGTGGTACGACCCGGACTTCCGGGTCCCGGGATACCCCGTCGTCCCGGTACTGGGCGCGCTCGCGAGCTTCGCGCTGATCGGGTTCATGCAACCGACCTCGCAGCTCGTCGGTATCGGCATCATGATCGTGACCGCGGGCTGGTACGTCTACTACGCCCGCGACGTCGAACTCAAAGGTTCACTATGACACGCATACTCGTTCCGCTGGCGGTACTGAAGGGCGAATCGGTCTCGGCCGGGCTGACGGCGCTGCTCGAGCCGATGAACGTCACCGTACTCGGTTATCACGTTCTGCCCGAGCAGACGACGCCCGATCAGGCGCGACTCCAGTACGAGGCGCGCGCCACCGACGCGCTCGAGGATCTAGCGGCGGAATTCGGGGCGAACGAGGGAACCGCCGACTACCGCCTCGTGTTTACACACGACCGGAAGCAGACGTTCGATCGGATCGCGGCGGAGACGAGATCCAAGGTGTACGCCATTCCGGGTGCAACTGGCCCGGTCGATCGGCTACTCGTGGCCCTGACGGGCGACGTCGCCGTCGAGCAGATCGTCTCGTTCGTCGCGGAACTGATCGGCGATCGGGAGATCGACGTCACGCTCTTTCTGGCGACCGACGACGAACCCGCGGGTCGCGGACTGCTCGAGACGGCCGCAGCTCCCCTCGCCGATCGCGGCATCGACGTTCGAACCGAACTCGCGGTCGACGAACCGCCGCTCGAGGCGCTCCTCGAGGCGACGGTCGGCCACGACGCCGTCGTGATGGGCGAGCGAGCCCCATCGCTGCTGACGCTCGCCTTCGGCGAGGACGCCGAACGCGTCGCGGCCGAGTCGGTCGGGCCGGTGCTCGTCGTTCGAAACGTCGAGGAGGACGGATCGGAAAACGAGGGGTAATCGGATTTGGACGCGGACTCGAGCCGGATCAGTGGAGCTCGCCGGACGCGTCGACGTCGTCCGTCGAAGCGGACTCGTCGTCATCCGAGCCTCCGTTCGCCGCTTCCTCCGTTCCCTCGAGGTACTCGCCACGAACCACGAGCACCGGGTCGACGGTTTCCCTGGCCAGTCTCTTCGCTCGATCCTTGAAGACGTACCGACGAACCGACGGCCGGCTCTCGCCGACGACGAGCAGGTCGTGATCGGCCGCGGCCCCGAGGATCGCCCGCGTCGGCGACCCGTCCACGACGAGGGAGGTGTCGATCCGCTCGCGGGCGACGCCGGTGGCGGCGAGTTCGTCGACGGCGACCTCGAGGAGCTCGGTCCGACGCGTTCGCTCGTCTTCGTCGGCGACGTGGAGGAACGTCACCTCGAGGTCGGTGTTCGCAAGCACGGCACCCAGAAACCGGGCGATGTACTCGAGGTTGACGTCGCCCCGGACCGCGACGAGCACCCGCTCGAGAACTGGGGCGGGGTTGACCAGCAGGATCGCGTCGCAGTCGGTTTCGACGGCGACGCGCTCGAAGGTCTTCAGCCGATCGTGGGTAAAGACGCTCCTCGACGAGACGTCGAGGCAGCCGGCGTCCTCGAAGACGGCGTGAAGCTCGTCGAGTTCGGCGCGGACGCGCGAGCCGTACCGGTCGCGGGCCTGGTCGGTCCCGGTCTGTTCCGGGAGTTCGTGGTAGCCCAGCAGGACGACCGGAACCGACGCGAGCGCGTCGATCACCGTCTGTGGGACGCTTTCACCGCCGAGGACGTCGACCGGCACCAGTACGCGGTGGTCGGGAACAGCCATTGATGAAGCGTGATAGCGTACGTCAGGGGGCCTAATAGACCTCCGTAGCGGCGGCCGTGACAGTCATCGCCTCACTACAGTCGGCGATCACTTCCGCCGTGGATCCCGCAGGGTTTTTGCGGTGGAGAGCCAGGCTCCGCGTATGACCGAGGCGACGGGGATCGTAGGGGAGTTTCTCTCGCTCAAGGAAGAGACCGAGGCCGACCTGCTGGCGATGCAGTGTGGCGACTTCTACGAGTTCTTCGCAGCGGACGCCGAGACCGTCGCCGACGAACTGGATCTCAAGGTGTCCCAGAAGTCCTCACACGGCTCGTCGTACCCGATGGCGGGGGTCCCGCTCGACGATCTGACGCCCTACCTCAAGGCGCTGGTCGAGCGCGGCTACCGGGTCGCCGTCGCCGACCAGTACGAGACCGACTCCGGCCACGCCCGCGAGATCGTCCGCGTCGTCACGCCCGGCACCCTACTCGAGACCAGCGACGCCGACGCCCAGTACATGGTTGCGATCGTCGCGGACTCGGGCGCTCGCGGCGACGACCCCGCGTACGGTCTCGCGTTCGCCGACGTGACGACCGGACGCTTTCTCGTCGCCGAAACCGAGGACGCCGACGAGGCGCTGACGGAACTGTACCGGTTCGACCCCGTCGAGGTGCTGCCGGGCCCCGAGATCCGGACCGACGACGACCTGCTCGGACTGGTTCGCGAGCGCCTCGAGGCGACGCTGACCCTTCACGAGACCGAGGCCTTCGCGCCCAAGCGGGCGAGCCACGCGGTCCGCGAGCAGTTCGGCGACGGCACCGTCGACCGCCTCGGCGTCGGCGAGTCCGCTGTCACGGCCGCGGGCGCCATCCTCGAGTACGTCGAGGAGACGGGCGCGGGCGTGCTGGCCTCGATGACGCGAATTCAGGCCCACCGGGGCGACGATCACGTTACCCTCGACGCGACCACCCAGCGCAACCTCGAACTGACCGAGACGATGCAGGGCGAGCGCGAGGGGTCGCTGTTCGCGACGATCGACCACACCGCGACCAGCGCGGGCGGCCGCCTGCTCAAGGAGTGGCTCCAGCGGCCGCGGCGGTCGCTCGAGGTCCTCGAGCGCCGCCAGGAGGGCGTCGGCGCGCTGTCGACGGCCGCGCTGGCTCGCGACGAGATCGGGGACGTTCTCGGCGAGGCGTACGATCTGGCGCGGCTGGCCTCGAAGGCGAGCCACGGGAGCGCCGATGCGCGGGATCTGGTCGCGGTTCGTGAGACGCTGGCCGCGCTGCCGGCGGTCGCCGACGTCGTCGCCGCGAACCCGGACCTCGCCGACTCGCCGCTCGTCGAAATTATCGAGCGTCCTGATCGAGACGCTGCCCGCGAACTGCGCGAGACCATCGAGGAGGCCATTGCCGACGAACCCCCGTCGACGGTAACCCAGGGCGAGCTGTTCCGGTACGGGTACGACGAGGAACTCGACGAGGTGATCGAACGCCACGAGGAGGTCCGGGAGTGGCTCGAGGGGCTCGCCGACCGGGAGAAACGCCGCCACGGCCTGTCCCACGTCACCGTCGACCGGAACAAGACCGACGGCTACTACATCCAGGTCGGCAAGTCCGCGGCCGACGGCGTTCCGGACCACTACGAGCAGATCAAGACGCTGAAAAATTCCAAGCGGTTTACGACCGACGAGCTCGAGGAGAAAGAACGCGAGATGCTGCGTCTGGAGGAGCGCCGCGGCGACCTCGAGTACGAGCTGTTCGAGGAACTCCGCGAGGACGTCGCCGCGCGCGCCGAGCTCCTGCAGGACGTCGGCCGGGCACTCGCGACCGTCGACGCGCTGGCGAGTTTGGCGACCCACGCCGCGGAGAACCGATGGGTGAACCCCGCGCTGAACGAGGGGGATCGCCTCGAGATCGAGCAGGGTCGTCATCCCGTCGTCGAGCAGACGACCGAGTTCGTCCCCAACGACGTCCGCCTCGACGACGACCGGGGCTTTCTCGTCGTCACCGGACCCAACATGTCCGGCAAATCGACGTACATGCGCCAGGTCGCCGCCATCGTCCTGCTGGCCCAGATCGGGAGCTTCGTTCCCGCGAAGAGCGCCGAAATCGGGCTGGTCGACGGGATCTTCACCCGCGTCGGAGCCCTCGACGAGCTCGCGCAGGGACGCTCGACGTTCATGGTCGAGATGAGCGAGCTCTCGAACATCCTCCACACGGCTACCGAGGAGTCGCTGGTCGTCCTCGACGAGGTCGGCCGCGGGACCGCCACCTACGACGGCATCTCGATCGCCTGGGCCGCCACGGAGTACCTCCACAACGAGGTGCGGGCGAAGACGCTGTTCGCCACCCACTACCACGAACTGACGGGGCTGGCCGACCGACTCCCTCGAGTCGCCAACGTCCACATCGCGGCCGACGAGCGCGACGGCGACGTCACCTTCCTGCGGACCGTCCGCGACGGCCCCACGGATCGGAGCTATGGGATCCACGTCGCCGACCTCGCGGGCGTGCCAGAGCCCGTCGTCGACCGCTCAAGGGACGTCCTCGAGCGCCTGCGCGAGGAAAAGGCGATCGAGGCGAAAGGCGGCGCTTCGAACGAGCCCGTCCAGACGGTGTTCGACGTCTCGAGCGGCCAGTTCAGGGGTGCGGCCAACACCGATGGCGGATCGCCCGAATCACGTGCCGAAGACGACGGCGCGGGAGCGATCGATGCCGAAACCGAACGGGTACTCGAGGATCTCGCCGACGTCGACGTGAACGAGACCTCGCCCGTGGAACTGCTCTCGAAGGTACAGGAGTGGCAACGAACTCTCGAAGAGTAGACGGCAATCGCGTCCACTCTCGGTTCTCGATTCCCTTACTGTTGGTTGTATTTATTCTCTATCTAACTAGTAGCAACGCTCTACAATCAGAGATATTGAAATACATTTATTAGCTACTGGATATTCAGTGAGTGTAAGAGAGGTGGAATGGGTGTTACAAAATCTACTGATAGTCGACGACAATCCAGCTGACGTCAGATACACGGAAGAGATGCTGAAGGAAGCGGGGGTGGAGAGCGATCGACACGTCGTGAAAGACGGTGTCGAAGCACTGCGGTTTCTCCGCCAGCGCGGCGAGTACGCCGACGCGCCGCGCCCGGATCTGGTCCTGCTCGACTGGCATCTCCCGCGGAAAAACGGTCGGAAAGTGTTAACCGAATTGCGAGCCGACGGGCGTCTCGCCGACGTTTCGGTGGTCGTAATGACGGGGTCGCGACTCGAGGTGGAGTCACTCCGGACCGAGTCCGAGGGAGCGGACACGTACGCCGTCAAGCCCCTCGAGGCCGACGAGCTACGGCAGTACGCCGAACGATTGGGCGGCGCTCGGCGGCTCGCATAGCACGAATCCTGATTCTGGCGGATCGAGCGGAGCGACGTGGCCCGAAACGTGAACGTTACAGGAGCAGCAGGATCGAGCCGTAGCCGACCGACCGCGCCGCGAACGCCCAGAATCGACTCTCCTGGGTTCGAGGGAGCTCGTCTTTGATCGCGTTGAAGACGATGTCGCCGGTCAGCAGACCGAGCAAAACGGTAAACGCGGCGTCACCGATCGTGTAAACCGCGCCGAGACCGGCCCCGAGCAACACCGCAGCCGCGAGCACCCACCGACCGATCCACCGGTAGGCCTTCCGGTGGTGCTGTTCCATCGCCGCATCGTTGCCGAACAGGTGCAGCGCCATCGCGACCGCGAATAGCACGTCGCTCTCGGTTCCGGTCTCCCCCTGAACGAGCACGTACCCGATAAACGCGTTGTAGATGACGAATCCGCCGACGTGGATCCAGAAGACGGGCTCGTCGGTGAACGGACCTATAGTAACAACTGAAACTGTTTACACACCGATCGCACAGCCGTCGTGCGATCGGATGCGCACTGACTTTCAGTGGCTACTATAGTTCGTGTTCGAACTCCCGGGAGCGCGAAATCGCGGCCAGTCGCTCGAGCCCGTAGAACAGCGCCAGCCCGACGAACGCGAGCCCGTAGATGTGGTGGCCGGCGAGCGAACCGACGAGGCGGTCGACGCCCTCGAGGGAGTCCCGACGGCCGTCGAGTTCGGGAAACAGGTGGAGGAAGGCGTAGACGATCGAGACGCCGCCGGCAGCCGAGAGCAGGCCGTGGCGCGATCGGCCGCTCGAGACGGGTAACCGGTTGGGAAGGAGGTGGACGAGCGCAACTGCGACGACGAGCACCGCAACGAGGAGCGAGTTGCCGTCGACGAGCGCGAGGCCGGTGAGCATCGATCACAGGTTGGACACACAGCGTGCTCGTTCTTTCGCTGCGAGCGCCGCCTGCGCCGCGGACGCGGCGAGTGTAACTACATCCGCTCCGGACGCGTAAGACCTAACCAGCCGCTGTGAGTACGAGTTACTGATGATCCGCGGACGCGGCCGAAGCCTCGAGCGCGCCGATTTCGGACCACCACAATGAGCGACGACACCACTACCCCGGAGGGGACCGACATCCGCCAGCTCGACGAGGACACCGTCGCCAGGATCGCCGCCGGCGAGGTCGTCGAACGGCCCGCCAGCGCGGTCAAGGAGCTCCTCGAGAACAGTCTCGACGCCGACGCCGACAGCGTCGACGTCACCGTCGAGGCGGGGGGGACCGAGCTGATTCGGGTCGCCGACGACGGCCACGGGATGAGCGAGGCCGACCTCCGGGCCGCGGTCCGCCAGCACACCACGAGCAAGATCGCCGGCCTCGAGGACCTCGAGTCCGGCGTCGCCACGCTGGGTTTCCGGGGCGAGGCCCTGCACACCATCGGCTCCGTGTCGAAGCTGGCGATCAGGAGTCGGCCGCGCGAGGCCGACGGCGCCGGCACCAAACTCGTCTACGAGGGCGGCGACGTCGTCTCGGTCGAACCGACGGGCTGTCCCGCCGGAACCGTCGTCGAGGTCGCGGAGCTGTTCTACAACACCCCCGCGCGCCGGAAGTTCCTCAAGACGACGGCGACCGAGTTCGCCCACGTCAACCGGGTCGTGACTCGCTATGCGCTGGCCAACCCCGACGTCGCGGTCTCGCTAACCCACGACGGCCGCGAGGTATTCGCGACGACGGGCCAGGGCGACCTGCAGGCGGCCGTCCTCTCGGTGTACGGCCGCGAGGTAGCCTCGGCAATGATCCCGATCGAGGCCGACGGCAACGAGCTTCCCGTCGGACCGCTCGAGTCCGTCTCAGGACTCGTCTCCCACCCCGAGACGAACCGCTCGAGCCGCGAGTACCTCGCAACGTACGTCAACGGCCGCGCCGTCTCGGCCGACGCCGTCCGCGAGGGGATCATGGGCGCCTACGGCACCCAGCTCGCGGGCGATCGCTACCCCTTTGTCGTGCTCTTTCTCAACGTTCCGGGGGAGGCCGTCGACGTCAACGTCCACCCCCGAAAGCGGGAGGTGCGCTTCGACGACGACGACGCCGTGCGTCGACAGGTCGATTCGGCCGTCGAGTCGGCGCTGCTCGAGCACGGTCTGCTTCGCTCGGGTGCGCCCCGCGGCCGATCGGCGCCGGACGAGGCCCGGCTCGAGCCCGGCGGCTCGGGTTCGGGTTCAGGGGGACGGCCGGCCGCCGCGGGCCCGCGACGGCGGGACTCGGGTCCCTCGGGGAATCGATCGACGTCTCGAGGGGCCGACGCCGAGGTATCGGACTCGTCGTCGGACGACACGGACGCGGTCGACTCGCAAGCGGCCGACCCCGAACCGGCTTCAGCGTCGTCAGACTCGAACGAGGGGGCACGAACGGACGACGCTCGAGCAACCGACTCGACCGCCGACGGAAGCCCGACGACCGACGACGCCGAAAACGTCGTCGCGAACGCGCCTCGCGACTCGTCCGCGGCGGGCGCCGAAACGGCAGTCGAGCAGAACAGCCAGGTAGCCGAGCCGGCGGTCGATCCCGACTCGAGTTCGGACGGCCCCGCACGTCGAGACGACGTTGACTCGAGCCGTCGCTTTTCCGGACCGACCGAGCAGCGAACGCTCGGCGGCGAGGCCGCCAACGGCGAGGTGTCCGAATTCGACTCGCTGCCCTCGCTGCAGGTGCTGGGCCAGTACCGGGATACGTACCTCGTCTGTGAGTCCCCCGACGGGCTCGCCCTCATCGACCAGCACGCCGCCGACGAACGGGTCAACTACGAACGACTGCGCGAGGCCTTCGCCGAGGACCCCGCTGCCCAGTCGCTGGCCTCGCCCGTCGAACTCGAGCTCACCGCCGCGGAGGTCGAGGCCTTCGAGAGCTACCGGGAGGCCCTCACCCGGTTGGGTTTCCACGCGAACCGAACCGACGACCGCACCGTCGCCGTGACGACCGTTCCCGCGGTGCTCGAGGAGACCCTCGAGCCCGAGCGACTACGGGACGTCCTCACCTCGTTCGTCGAGGGCGACCGGGAGGCCGGCGCGGAGACGATCGACGCGCTGGCCGACGAGTTCCTCGGCGACCTCGCGTGTTACCCCTCGATCACGGGCAACACCTCGCTGACGGAGGGGTCGGTCGTCGACCTGCTCGCGGCGCTCGACGACTGCGAGAACCCCTACTCGTGTCCGCACGGCCGACCAGTGATCGTCCGCCTCGAACAGAGCGAGATCGAGGAGCGCTTCGAGCGGGATTACCCCGGCCACCACGGCTGACCCTCCGCCGAGATCGGTCGTCGCCAGGCACTCGAGGACTCGCCCGGCGTCACCCCCTCGAGCAGAAAGTACTTATATTTATGCCTGAATGAATATAGCGTTGAAAAATGAGTATGGTACTCATAGCCATCGGGTGGCTGGTGGTGCTCTGCCTGTACCTCGGCTTTTTCATCGGGATGAGCGTCCCCGAGAACGATCGTCGGGAACCCGACTACGCACAGCGTCGTCGCGGTTCCCGGTAGCGTCGCCAGCAGACCGTCCACGTCGTCGGCGCCCGCGCCTCGAGCGTAGCCGGTGACGACGCGATCCCCTGCCAGATTTTTCCAAAATTCGGCCGCTACCGTAGATAGTTTATCCCCTCTTGATCACCGGTTCCACAACTATTACATCATTAACCATGATCGGCTTTTGTGTCGCTATGACACGACGTACAAAAACACGGCGGCGGGTACTGCAGGGAATTACGGCGGCGGGACTGTCGGTCGGGATGATCGGCGCAGGAAGCGCCGGTTCGTCGACGACCTACGTCGTCACCGGCGGCTCGAGGGGACGGCTCGAGGACGCCGGCTTCTCGATCACGCGCGAACTCGCGGGCGGATCGGTCTCGATCGTCTCCGGGCCGGCGGCCGCCGAGGACGACCTGGACTCGGTATCGGGCGTCAGCGGGGTAACCGAGAACTTCGAGGTCGAGTTCGCCGACCCGGTCGAGAGCGCCGAACCGCAGACGACCGACGACGCCGACTACACCGAAAAGCAGTGGGACAAGGAGATCACCAACACGTTCGAGGCCCACGACTACGCCACCGGCGAGGGAACTCGAATCGTCATCGCCGACACGGGCGTCGACGGCACGCATCCGGATCTCGAGGACAACTTCAACGAGAAGCTGAGCGTCTCGATCGTCGACGGCGGCGAGATAACCGAACACGAGGGAGATACCGGGAGTCACGGCACTCACGTCGCAGGAATCGCGGCAGCGAGCGGCGCGGAGGGCGTCACGGGCACCGCTCCGGACGCAGAGATCGTCTCTGTACGAGTTCTCGGCGAGGATAGCAGTTCGTTCGCCGATATCCTCGTTGGCGCGGAGTACGCCGCCAGTATCGGCGCCGACGTCGCGAACTACAGTCTCGGCGCCGCGCCCCAGCCTGCCCAGGCGAACAGTGAGGGACTCCGTGTCGCGGTCCAGCAGGTGATGCAGGACGTCGCCCGGCGCGGGACGCTCTCGACGGCATCCGCCGGAAACGACGCGGTTGACCTCCAGCAGGGACAGTCCCGTTGGGAGATTACCGACGATGACGGCGAGGTGGTCGACGTGATCTACGACAACTGGCACTACCTTCCGGGAACGGTACAGGGTGCGGTGACCGTCTCCGCGAGCGGGCCCAACGACGGGCTCTCCTTTTATTCGAACTACGGGACGAGCGCGATCGAGGTCGGTGCACCCGGCGGCGGCCGCGAGACCGCGGACGAAACCGACGAAGAGGACCAGGTTTACTCGACGGTCCCGGGCGAGGAGTACGCGTGGTTTGCCGGCACCTCGATGGCGGCCCCGCAGGTCGCGGGCCTCGTCGCCCTCGTGCGCGAACTCGAGCCCGAGATGAACGCAAACCAAGTCGAGAACAACCTCGCCCACGGCGCGGAGTTGGGCAACGGGCGAAGCAGCCCCGAGTTCGGCGCCGGGCGCATCAACGCGCTGAACACGGTCCAGCGGATCTGAACGGCAGTTCGAACGGCTCCAGGCCCGCTCTTTTCGTTCGGCAACGGTAGGTGACTCGAGCCCGTACCCCGAGCCATGCGCGAACTCGACGGCTCGGACGCCGGCGGGCAGTTCCTCCGGACCGCACTCACGCTGTCCGTGCTCGAGAACGAGCCCGTTCGGCTGGAGAACGTCCGCGGCGACCGGCCGAATCCAGGACTGGCGAACCAGCATCTGGCCGTCCTCGAGACGCTCGCCGCGGTTGCCGACGCCGAGGTTTCGGGGGCCGAACTGGGCGCGGAGACGGTCGAGTTCGAGCCCGGTAACTCGAGCACGGGTGGACTCGAGGGCGGTTCCTACGCCGTCGATATCGGCACGGCCGGGAGCGTGACCCTACTGTTCGACGCCATTTTGCCGCTGGCGACGATTCTCGAGGCGCCGCTGTCGGTGACCGCGACGGGCGGAACGGACGTCGAGTGGGCGCCGCCGCTGGACTACCTCCGACAGGTTAAGTTCCCCCTGCTCGGTGCACACGGGCTCGTAGCGTCCTGCGAGGGCGATCGACGCGGATTCTACCCCAACGGCGGAGGACGAGCGACGCTGCGGATCGCCCCCTCGAGTCTCGAGCCGCTCGAACTCTCCGAGCGAGGAGCGCTCGAGGGCGTCCGACTCTACTCGACCGAATCGGCGTCGCTCGCGGATCAGGACGTCGCCCACCGCCAGCTCGAGGGGGCCCTCGAGCGACTCGACCTCGCGGGCGCCGACCGAAACGTCGACGAGGGGAGCAACGAGGACGATCAGCTCGAGGTTCTCGAGCGTCAAGAGCGAACCGCCGAGAGCCCCTCGCCGGGCTCCGCGCTGGTGATCAGGGTCAATCATGGTACGGGAATCGCCGGGTTCGACGCGCTGGGCGAGCGGGGCAAACCAGCCGAGCGCGTCGGCGAGGACGCCGCCGACGCGGCGAACCGGTTTCTCGAGGGGGACGCGGTCGTCGACCGCCACATGGGCGATCAGCTCCTGGTCTTTCTCGCGCTCGCAGGGGGACGGGTGCGGATCCCGCGGGTGAGCGACCACGTCGAAACCAGTCGGGCGCTGCTCGAGGCGTTCGGCCGGGAGATCGACCTCGAGCGTCGCGAGGAGGGGGCCGTCGTCTCGCGGTCCCCCGATCCGCCGTAGCGTCGAACGACACACCTTAACCGCAGCCGGTCGATCACCCGCACATGACCGTTGCAGCGAGTACCGACGGGAGCGATCGGAGGGCAGCAGCGTGAGCGAGATCGTCACCTTCGGCGAGACGATGTTGCGGCTCTCGCCGCCCGACCAGCGACGCCTCGAGGAGACGGCCGAGCTCGAGGTTCGTGCTGCAGGCGCGGAGAGCAACGTCGCCATCGCGGCTCAGCGGCTCGGCTCGGCGTCGGCAGCCTGGACCTCGAAGCTACCGGACTCGCCGCTGGGTCGGCGCGTCGTCAGCGAGCTCGAGGGGTACGGCATCGACACCGAGATCGTCTGGAGCGAGGAGGGGCGACAGGGAACCTACTACCTCGAGCACGGGGGCAAACCCCGCGGAACGAACGTGATCTACGACCGGAGCGACGCCGCGGTTACGACCGCCGAAACCGGAGAGATCGACGCGGCGCTGATCGAGGACGCCGAGCTCTTCTTTACGACCGGAATCACACCTGCGCTGTCGGAGACGCTTCGCGAGACGACGGCCGAGCTGCTCGAGACGGCCGCAGAGAACGGGACGAAGACCGCCTTCGATCTCAACTACCGGGCGAAGCTCTGGTCGGCCGAGGAGGCTGACGACCGTCTGCGCGAGCTGTTCCCGTCGATCGACGTGCTCGTCGTCGCGGCCCGGGACGCCCGGAACGTGCTCGGTCTCGAAGGCGAGGCCCGCGAACTGGCCGACGAGCTGGCCGGAACGTTCGGGTTCGAGACCGTCATCGTCACCCGCGGCGCCGAGGGTGCCCTCGCCTGGAACGACGGCGAGGTCGTCGAACAGCCCAGCTACGAGACCGAGACGCTCGACCCGATCGGCACCGGCGACGCCTTCTCGGGGGCTTTCTTCGCCCGCCGGCTCGAGGGCGACAACATGGAGACCGCCCTCGAGTACGCCGCGGCGACGGCCGCGCTGAAGCGGACGATCCCCGGCGACGTCGCCCTGGTGACTCAGGAGGAAGTCGAGGCGGTCGTCGCGGAGGACGAGGGCGGGATTTCCCGATAGCTCCGGCCTGCAGAATCTCTTTTTGTCCAGTTGTCGTAGCTCCCGTATGGTTCACGTCGCGATCGTCGGAGCGTACGGAAGCGCGGGCGTCGCCGCCGCCGACGGGTTGCTCGAGCGAGCCGAGGCGTTATCGGGGCTCGAACTGACGCTGATCGACGACGGCGATCCCGGGGGCGGGCTCTGTATCTTGCAGGGCTGTATGCCATCGAAGGAGGTCCTCTCGGCAGCCGACCACCGGTTCCGGGCGCGCCACGACGACCGTCTGGAAGGCGTCCCCGAGGTCGATCCCGAGGCCGTCGTCGCCCGCAAGGACGACCACATCTCGGGGTTCGCCGAACACCGTCGGGAGCACGTCCACGACCTCGCCGAGCGCGAGAACGTCGAGCTCCTCCGCGAGCCCGCGCGGTTCGTCGACGACCGCGTCCTCGAGGTCGACGGCCGGCGACTCGAGCCCGACTACGTCGTCATCGCGACGGGATCGACGCTCAACGTCCCCGACCTACCGGGGATCGACGACGTCGACTTTATGGGAAGCGCGGACGTCCTCGACGCGACCTCGTTTCCCGACTCGGGGACCGTCATGGGCTTTGGCTACATCGGGCTCGAGCTCGCGCCCTACCTCAGCGAGGCCGGCGGCGTCGACCTCACGGTGATCGAACACGACGATCACCCGCTCGACGAGTTCGAACCCGAGTACGGCGAGACGATCCTCGAACTCTACCGCGAGCAGTTCGGGATCGAGGTGTTGACCAACACGGACGAGCGGCGACTCGAGCGAACCGACGACGGCGGCGTGCGGCTGTACGCCGACCGGGAGGGCGAGGAACGGGTCGTCGAGGCCGACCAGCTCTACTGCTTTACCGGCCGCCGGCCGAACCTCGACGGACTGGGCCTCGAGGAGACCCGGCTCGAACCCGACGAGGGGTGGGTCGAGCCGACGATGCAGGCGGCCGACGACGATCGCATCTTCGTCGTCGGCGACGCGAACGGCCGCGAGCCGATCCTCCACGTCGCCAAGGAACAGGGCTTTGCGGCGGCACAGAACATCGTCAGTCACGCTCGCGACGAGGAGTGCGAGCCGTACGCGAACGTCCCTCACCACGTGATCTTCTCCGGACTGGGAGCGTACCCGTTCGCCCGCATCGGCCACACGCCCGAGACGGCGGCCGGGACGGAGATGGAGACGATCGTCGTCACCCGCGAGGCGAGCGACGACGGCGTCTTCAAGACGAAGGGCCATCCCGAGGGACGGGCGACGATTATCGTCGACGCCGAGGGTGGGACGGTGCTCGGGTTTCAGGGGCTCCACCTTCACGCCGACGTGATGGCCAAGACGATGCAGGTGCTCGTCGAGATGAAAGTCGACGTCCGCGAGGTGCCCAAGCGAGCCTACCACCCCACAACGCCCGAAATTCTGGACGGGCTGCTCCGGGAGGCCTGCGAGGAACTCGGCGACGAACAGGACTGCGTCGACGACACCGACGCCCGCGATCTGGCGCTGTAGCGGCGTGCTATCCCGGTTCTCGAAATCTTTATTATTAACTGTGTCCTATATATCTCGATCAGTTATGAGATCCTTTGATGAAATGAACCGCATGTTCCGCGAGATGGACCGCATGTTCGACCAGTTCCGCTCGAGTTGGGACGCGGAGTTCCCGGCCGACGACCGAGGATTCGGCCGACCGGCGCTCGAAGGGGTCGACGCCGCCGAGCCGACCGCGATGGATCGCGGGGTAGCAAACCTGGAAGAGATGGACGGCGAGTACGTCTTCGTGATGGACCTGCCCGGCTTCGAGAAGGCGGACATCGACCTCTCCTTCCGGGACGGCGTGCTGTCGATTCAGGCTCACGCCGACGCCGAGGAGGGATCGGAGAGCTACCGGTCGCGTCGTTCCCGACGGGTTGCCAGACAGGTTCCGATCGCGAAGGCCGTCGACGACGGGGAGATCTCAGCGACGTACCACAACGGCGTCCTCGAGGTTCGACTCCCGATCGTCGACGACGGGCGCGAGGACGACCACCGGATCGAGATCGAGTGAGACCAGAGTCGACACTCCGTCCACCGGGGAGCGAGGCGACGTATCGGTGAACCGCAACGGGAAAACGGAGTCGTGGAGCGTGTGACAGGGATCCAGACTCCAACCGTACTTGTATAGTATCTAATAAAATAACTTGTCAGTTTCTCATTGGTTGAAACTCACCGATAGTCGCATCTCGAACTGTTCACGGCAGCTGGAGGGCCGTTCGCGATGACGGGTGGAAGTTACTCGGCGTCGTCGACCACTTCGATGCCGCGATTGTTGACAGCGGCGGGGTCGAGGCCGACCTCCTGGAGGAACTGCTTGTACTCGCGCTCGCACTGTTCCGCGTCCTTCTGTTTGTCGCTGGCCCGATCGCAGAGTTCGATCAGGTTCTCCGGGACGTCGTTCTGGTAGACGATCCAGTGGTTGATTAGGTCCGAGAGCCGACGAATGGGGCTGGTGAAGTGGCCGTAGATCTCGAAGTTCAGCGCGTGATGGCCGCCGAAGGGGTCGTTCATGTACTTCGCGCGCGGCATCACCTTCATCACCGCCCACTGGATCTTGTCGAGCTGGCGGCCGGGTGCCTCCTCGAGGGTGGCGTTGACCGCCATCCGGGGGTCGTCCCACTTGTCGCCGGGGATCGAGACGCCCTCGAGGTCCTGGATCTCCCGTAGGGCTTCCGACCACTCGTCGGGGCTGGGCTGGGGGTGAACCCGGTACATCGCCTCGACGCCGCGTGACCACATGAGTTCGTGCGTGACGGCCTTGTTGGCCTTCAGCATGCACTCCTCGATGATGGTGTGGGCGCGGTCGCGAGCGGGATTCAGGACGAGCGAGCCGTCCTCTTTGCGCTGTTCGTGCATCCGGTCGGCGACCTCGTGGACGAGGACGTTCTCCTCGTGTAACGGCGCGTCGGAATCCTCGAGACGGTTTTCGGCCTGCGTGTAGGTGAGCCGTTCGTCGGACTGGATCACCGACTTGTAGATCTCGATGTTCTCGTAGCCGAGGTGCTCCTTGTCGAGGTGCATCTCGACGGTGTGGGCGAGCCGATCCTCGTTGGGGACGAGCGAACAGACCGTCTCCGCGAGGACGGGTGGGAGCATGTGGATGGTGTACCCCGGCAGGTAGACCGTGTTGGCGCGCTCGACGGCCTCGTCCCACATCTCGGAGTCGGGGTGAACGTAGTGGGTGACGTCGGCGATGTGGACCCAGAGGACGTACTCGTCCTCGCGCTCCTCGATCGAGAGCGCGTCGTCGAAGTCCTGGGCGTCGACCGGGTCGGTCGTCCAGGTCGTCAGGTCTCGCAGATCCTCTCGCTCGTCGACTTCGTCCTCGATCTCAGCCTGGACACCCTCCGTTCGCTCGCGGGCCTCCTCGAGCACCGCCTCGGGGAACTCGTCGCGGATCTCGAACTTCTCGAACAGCTCCTCGCGCTTGTTCTCGAGGTGGCGCGCGACCTCCTCGGAGATCTCGACCGGGCCCTGACCCTCGGCCGTACCGGCCTGGGCCTGTGCGTCGTCGCTCATGGGCTGGCCTACGAACGTCGGGGTGAAAGTCGTGTCGGGACCGGAACGTTCAGGACTCCTCCTCGAGTCGCCCGTCCTGGTTCTCGACGGCGGCGACGTACTGCGCAAGAAACGTCTCCCAGGGGCGTTGTTCGTCCTCCAGCTCGACGAGCAGGGCCTCGAGTCCCTCGCGCAGGTGGTGACAGAGCTCGGCGTAACAGGGCTTACAGAGGTACTCGAAGCGCTTGTTCTCGCGCTCCCACCGGTCGCCGTACTTGTCGTACTCGCGGGCGCTCGAGCGGGGGATCTCGGATCCGCACGCGGGACAGACGGCGGACGGATCGCGGTTCCGAGAGAACCACATACTATCGACCAGCGCGTGAACCTACTTAGCGATTGGCACACCTGGCGCCCGACCGGAGTCTCCGTCGAGGCGGGCGGTCGCGGGAACGGGCGTTTTATACTCCGACCGGTCCTCCCCCCGGATATGCAGGTCAAGTCTCGCCACCACCTCCGCAGCGATGCTATCTCCGAGATCGAGGAGATGCTGTCGGCGCAGCTCGGCGTCTCCCCGGAGGGAGACACCTACGAACGTGTGGAGTTCGAGGACAACGACTGGGAGGTCGTCCTGATCGACGGCGAACCGCAGGTCGCCTTCTTCGACGAGGAACCGTTCCTGACGGTCCGGGGCGCGAACGCGTACGATCCCGAAAAGCACGTGGTCACCGTCGACAGCGGCGCGATCTCGTTTGTGAGCGACGGCGCCGACGTGATGCGTCCCGGCATCACCGAGGCGACCGACGACATCTCGCCCGACGACCTCGTGTTGATCGCCGAGGAGTCCCACGGGAAGGTGCTGGCGGTCGGTCGTGCCCGCGTCGAGGGGTCGGAGATGGTCGGCGACGAGGGGAAGGTCGTCGACTCGCTGCACCACGTCGGCGACGAGCTGTACGAGTTCGCCGGCTAGCTCCCGTCCTCCGGAGTCGGCGGTGCCGGGTACGACTGGTCCCGCGCGACGACCGTCTCGGGCGTAATCTCGAGAAGCCGGTACGCATCGGGGTCGAGGTCGACGAATGCCGCTGGCCAGTCCGCGCGGTGCGTCCCCAGGTACGTCTCGAGCAGCTGGCCAGCAACCTCCTCGTCGTACGACTCGAGCGACGCTGTGCCCCGCATCCCGACGTGTTCGACCCGACCCGTAGCGGGATCGAAGTCGACGACCGCGAGCGCGGTCGCTGGATCCTGCTGGACCCGATCCGGGTACGAGCGCCCCTCGAGCTGGGCGATGATCCAGACGATTCCGTCCGCCCACAGGAACCACAGCGGGGAGACCCGGGGCCCGCTATTGGCCCGCTGGGCCAGAAAACAGAACAGCGGTCGGGCCAGAAACGCGTCGAGTTCGACCTCGAGCGTGTCCTCGATCAGCTCCACGGGCTACTCCGCGGCTTCCTCGAGGGAGTCTTCCTCGAAGGCGTCCGCGTACCGATCCAGGGTGTCCTCGTAGCCCTCGAGTGCTAGCTCGTACGTCTCTCGCAGATCCTCGATCGGCGACTCCGTCGCGTCGACCCGTAGATCGTTGTACGGCGGCGCGAACTCGTAGTCCTCGGTCGTCTCGACGACGACTGCCGCGCTCTGGATCGGCAGCTCCTCGCGTTTGTCACCGCCCTCGCTGTGTCCCGCCTCGAGGGCGTCGATCAGGCGCTTCGCGAGCGGGTCGGCGCCGACTCCCGCACCCGCGGTCTCGTCGGTCGTCTCGTGGACCGCGCTCTCGGCGTAGGCGTCGGCGGTCGCCTCGAGTACCGACTCGCCGACGAGCAGGTTCCCGGCGACGGTGTAGTGGTCGCCCTCGAGGTGGCCGAACCAGCCCTCGCAGTCCTCACCCGAAAAGACGAACGTCGAGTCGGCGTCGACGCCGTGAAGCTGGCGCTGGGACGCGCCGTCGTCGGCCTCGAGCAGCGCCTCGAGGGCGGCGTCGACGGCCAGTCCGTCGTCGAGGTACCTGATCCCGTCTCGGCCAAGGTCAATGTTAACTAGGCTCTGGGTCGCGACGGCGCCGTTCTCGCTGGCGAACGGACAGAGCGTGCCGACTCCCGGCAGGCGGGTCGTGACCGCGACGCCGAACCGGTCGTGGGTCTCCCCGTCGGGTGTCTCGTAGGTTTCGCGAACGCAGATGCTGAACGTCATGCTCGAGCGCACGATTCGACCCGCGAAAAAACGGTGGTTTCCGGCAGGCTCGTCAGTAGTCGGCCGTCTCCGTTACTTCGGATCCCGACTCGTCGACGACGGTCAGGCGGACGGTATCGGGGTCGTCGCGCGAGCGCAGTTCGTGCTCGCCCGAGGCACTCGAGCCGTCGACTGACGACGACTCGCTGTCGAGATCCGCCGAACCGTCGAGCAGCTCCGTCGTGACCGACTCGAGGGCGCCGTCCTCGTCGGAGACTTCCCAGTTGACGTCGGCGTTCGACCACGGTCCGGAGCTGGATCGCTCGACCGAGAACACGTCGACGACCGGTTCGGAGTCGACCGGTTCCTCGTCATCATCATCCTCGTCGTCATCATCCTCGTCGTCTTCGATCTCGAGGGCGTCGGCGACGTTCAGCCTACCGGTACCCTGCTCGTTGTCGTCGAGTCCGATATCGTCCGCGGCCGCGGTCAGTTCGTCGCGGACGTCTGTGGGGTCGGTGCCGGCCGCGATGAGCGTCGCAGCCGCGCCGGCGACGTGGGGACAGGCCATCGAGGTGCCCGAGAACTCCGCGTAATCGTCCCGCGGGACCGTCGAGAGGACGTCGACGCCCGGCGCCGCGATGTCGACCTCGGGACCGGTCGAGGAGAAGTCGGCGAGATCGTCGTTCTCGTCGGTCGCCGAGACGGCGATAACCTCGTCGTAGGCGGCCGGGTAGCCGACGCAGTCGCTACAGGGACCGTCGTTGCCAGCGGCTGCAACCATCACGACGCCCCGTTCGTCGGCGTACTGGACTGCGTCCCTGATCACGTCCGAGTCGGTGTCGGAGCCGAGACTCATGTTCTGGACGTCGTGACCCTGATCGGCCGACCACTGGATGCCGGCGGCAATGTCGTCGAGAGTCCCGCCCCCGTCGCACTGCAGCGCCTTGACCGCGTGGAGCGTCACGTCGGGTGCGACGCCGAGGACGCCGGTGCCGTCGTCGGCCGCGCCCGCGGTCCCCGCGCAGTGGGTTCCGTGGTCGTTGTCGTCGTCCCACTCCTCGAGACAGTCGTCGATATCGTTCCCGCCGCCGAAGGGGCCGCTGCCACAGCTCGTCGTACAGGCGGCATCGGCCGTCGCGTACCCCTCGCCGAGGTTCTCCGCGAGCGTCTCGTGGGCGGCGTCGATCCCTGTGTCGATGATCGCGACGCTGACGCCCGCCCCGGTCTCGCCGTCATCGATCGCGAGGTCCGCATCGACCTGCTCGATGCCGTAGGGCGTCTCCTGGCCGAGCGCCCACATTAGTCCGTTCGGCTCGACGTAGCGAACGTTCGGGTTGTTCTCGAGGCCCTCGATGGCGTTCTCGGAGAACCGGCCGGCGACCGCACGACCGATCGACCCGAAATCGAGTTCTCGACGAACCGCGTCGGCGGCCTTACGCGCCTGCTCGAGCCCGCGGTCCGGATAGACGCCGACGACGTACTCGTCGTTGGGACCGTCGCTAGCTGCCGCCTGTCCGGCGAGTGTCGCACCGGCGACGCCAGCGCCCACGCCACGAAGAATTGACCGTCGTGTGATGTGTTCTCTCGACATGTGTGTTCAATCAGCATAACAATCGTTCATCCCATAACATAAATAATTAATTGTAGAAGGTGTTCGACGAGAGATGTGGCAGGGAAGAGCCGACTCGCGAGCGATAGCCGTCTCACCCGTGAGCGTCGTCTGACGTAAGAACTATACTGGCGGCCACGCAGGATACCGTCAATGGGATTTATGGATAAGATCGTCGGCACCGGTGGCCAGCCTACGACCACCACCGACGATTACGTCGAACTGGACCTCGGCGACATCTCGACCGAGTCGGCCGAGGCGCGGATGCAGGTTCGGATCGCCGAGATCAGCGGTCAGGCCGACGCGGTCGCCATCAAAGATGCCGTCTACGACGGTGACATCGTGTTCGCGGATATCACTCGGCTGCGGACCAACGACAGCACCGTCGAACACATCGTCGACGAGCTGCGACAGGTCGCCCACGAGGTCGACGGCGACATCGTCCGCAAGGGCGACGATCAGATCATCGTCACCCCTGCGGGCGTACGGATCAACCGAACGAAGCTGGGACAGGACTCCTGATCCCGGACCTCCACCAACCCCCGATCCAGCGTCTGTCGACAGACGTCGATTCCCTGCTCGACGAGTGTAATCTCTGACACGGCCGAGGGCCCCGTTCCCGGGGACTGCAAACGATAATACTTTTCCATTACTATACGAAAGCCCGAGTATGGTTGACGATCTCGAGAAAGGGCTGGAGGGAGTTCTGGTCGCAGAGTCCGGGCTCAGCTCGGTCGACGGTGATGCCGGACGCTTGATCTATCGTGGCTATTCGATCGAGGACCTCGCTCGCGGCGCGAGCTACGAGGAGGTCGTCTACCTCCTCTGGCACGGCGAACTCCCGACCGAAGACGAGCTGGAGTCGTTTACCGCGTCGCTGACCGAGGAGCGATCGGTCGACGACGACGTTCTCGAGACGGTCGAGCAGCTCGCCGACGCGGACGAGCGACCGATGGCGGCGCTGCGGACGGCGGTGTCGATGCTCTCGGCGTACGAGCCGGAAGCCGACGCCGAGCCCGACGATCTCGAGGCGACGCGGCGACAGGGACGACGGATCACCGCCAAGATCCCGACAGTCCTCGCAGCGTTCGAACGCTACCGCCTCGGCGAGGAACCGGTCGATCCGGACCCCGATCTCGGACTCGCGGCCAACTTCCTCTACATGCTGACGGGCGAGGAACCCGACGAACTGGCCGCCGAGACGTTCGACCAGGCGCTGACGCTGCACGCCGACCACGGACTGAACGCCTCGACGTTCACCTCGATGGTCATCGGCTCGACGATGGCCGACATCTACAGTGCGGTCACCGGCGGCATCGGCGCCCTCTCCGGACCGCTCCACGGCGGTGCCAATCAGGACGTCATGGAGGTCCTCATGGAGATCGACGAGAGTGACCTCGACCACCGCGAATGGGTCAAGCAGGCAAACGAGGAGGGACGACGTATTCCCGGCTTCGGCCACCGCGTCTACAACGTCAAGGACCCCCGCGCGAAGATCCTCGAGGAACGGAGTGAGGAACTCGCCGAGGAAGGCGAGGACAAGTGGTACAACTACACCACGACGATCGAACAGTACCTCTCAGAGGAGCAGGGCCTCGCCGAGAAGGGGATCGCCCCGAACGTCGATTTCTACTCCGGATCGGTCTACTACCAGCTGGGCATTCCGATCGATCTGTACACCCCAATCTTCGCGATGAGCCGCGTCAGCGGCTGGATCGCCCACGTCGTCGAATACCAGGAGGACAATCGCCTCATCCGCCCACGTGCCAGGTACACGGGCCCCGAGGATCAGGAGTTCGTCCCCCTCGAGGATCGGTAGGCCGATCGACCGGCCGAACGATCTACCGGTCGGGGAAAACCGGCGCTACTTTTTGTAACGCACGAGAGAGACGTTCTCATGCCGGCTACGCACTCGAACGAAACGGTATTCGTCTACGGAACGTTGACCGATTCCGATCGGGTCGAGGCCGTTCTCCGGAGCGTCCCGAACGCGGAGTACGACCTCGGTTCGACGGCCGTCCTCGAGGGCCTCCATCGGGTCGAGGGCGAGTACCCGACGCTGGCGCCCGGCGACCGCACCGAGGGCCAGCTCCTCTCGATCGACGAGCGCGGGCTCGAGGCCCTCGATCGATACGAGGGAGTCGATCAGGGACTGTACGAACGGATCGCGGTTCCGCGCGAGGACTCGGACGCCGATGAGGTCTGGGTCTACGTCGGTGACCCGGACCGACTCGGGGTCGCCGAACGGGTCGACTGGCCCGACGGCTCCTCGCTCGAGGACCGGGTTCGAACGTACGTTTCGAACCGGGATATCGTGATACGAACGAGCGAATGACGGACGTCGGTCCAGCGTCTGACGGCCGATAGACCGCGGCGCCCTCTTGCGGTTTCACTTCCGCTCCGGGTGCATGGGTTTTATGGTGTTTCCACCCGCGACTACAGTCGCAGGTCACACGCCGTGCAATCCTGTATTCCCTGTCGTGTTGCCCCACCGGCAACACAGACTATCGGGTCGAGGGGGTAGCCGATACACCTATTCCCGATAGTAAATCCTTACAGTACGTGCCCACTACTCGAGCGTATGCTTCAGTTATCGGATATTCTCGAGGCGGAAGATCGGGTTCGCGAGACCTCCAGACGGACGCCGTTGCAGTACTCGTACACCTACTCGTCGATGACCGACGCCGAGGTCCACCTGAAACTCGAGAACAGCCAGCGGACGGGCGCGTTCAAGATCCGCGGCGCGACCAACCGGATCGCGACGCTGTCGCCCTCGGAGAAGGAAGCAGGTGTCGTCACCGCCAGCGCGGGCAACCACGCCCAGGGAGTCGCGCTCGCCGCGACCCGGGCCGGTGTCGACGCGACAATCGTCATGCCCCAGCACGCCCCGATCTCGAAGGTCAAGGCGACCAGAAACTACGGCGCCGAGGTCGTCCTCGAAGGGACCGACTACAGCGAGGCCGCCGACCGAGCCCACGAGATCGAACGCGAGGAGGGTCGCACCTACCTCCACGCCTTCGACGACGAGGACGTGATGGCCGGCCAGGGGACGATCGGCCTCGAGATTCTCGAGGACTGTCCCGACGTCGACACCGTCGTCGTCCCGATCGGCGGAGGCGGACTCATCAGCGGGATCGCGACGGCGATCAAGGGAAAGAAATCCGACGCGCGCGTTATCGGCGTCCAGGCCGAGGGCGCCTCCAGCGCCGCCCCCTCCCTCGAGAAGGGCGAGCGGGTTTCGCTGGACGGCGTGGACACGATCGCGGACGGGATCGCCACCCGCAGCGTCGGCGAACGGACGTTCCCCTACATTCAGGAGCGGGTCGACGAGGTCGTCACGGTCTCCGATCCCGAGATCGCGATGGCGATCGTCCACCTGCTCGAGCGATCGAAGACGGTGGTCGAAGGAGCGGGTGCGGTGCCGCTTGCGGCCGTCCTCTTCGAGAAGTTCGACTACGACGAGGGCGAGACGATCGTCCCCGCGCTGTGTGGCGGCAACATCGACCTCAACACCCTCAGTAACGTCATCGTCCGCGGGCTGGTCGAGACGGGTCGGTATCTCAAGATTCGGACGGTACTGAAGGATTGCCCCGGCTCGCTCGAGGAGCTACTGGCGATCCTGACCGCCCACCAGGCGAACATCTACGCGATCCACCACGATCGGACCTCGAGGGACGTCGAGATGAGCGACACCGAAGTCGAGATCGAACTCGAGATGCGGGGCACCGACCACGTCGAGCGGTTCCTCGCGGATCTGCGCGACGAGGGCTACGAGGTCGACGTCCTCGCGTAGGATCGAACAAGGTAAGGGCGACGCGACAGACGCTCGAGTGAGGACTGATGACGGGCTCCTCGACCGACGGCTTCTTCGGCCTCTCACGGCGGGCCAAGTCCGCGCTGCTGTGGGGGCTCGTCGGCGCGCTCGCCTTTCTGGTGCTCGTCCAGGGGTATGCGCTGTTCGTCGAACCGCTCGTGACGATGGGGCAGGGTGCGTTCGTGGCCGTTCTCGTCGGTATCGGTGCGGGGATCGGGAGCTATTTGCTCGAGTATCGTATCGCCGCCTGGACGACTCGCCGCGTGGAGTGACCGCGTCTCGTAACAGTTAAACGACGGACGCGGTTAGGATAACTCGAGCCAGGATGGCCGAACGGTAAGGCGCACGCCTGGAAAGCGTGTTCCCTTTGGGATTCTGGGTTCAAATCCCAGTCCTGGCGTATTCTGCCGCGAGCAAACTCGCGAGCGGCGGATACCCGACGACTAGATTTGAACACGCAAGTCGCAGCGGCGAGCGAAGCAAGCCGACCGTCTTGCACCTGTCAAATCCCAGTCCTGGCGTATTTTACCACGAGCAAGCCCTCGAGCGACAGCAGCCCGACTGCTCTGCTCTCGAGTACCCCCTCTCGAGTCACGATCGAGCGCTACTGCTCGATCTCGACCGGGCTGTCGCAGGCGATCCAGCGGTCCGGATCCGAACACTCGCGGACCTCGAAGAACCCGTCCTCGCTGAACCGTGCTTCGTACTCCGAATTCTCGTTCGATTGCATACCCGTCTCGAGCACGGGGGCCGTGATGAGTACGAGGGACGTACCGAGTTCGATCGGCAGGAAACCGGGGCTTGGGCGACCGTTTCGCCCGGCGGAACGATCGCCGACCGAGTCTCGAGCGGGGCGTATTTGCCCGTTCGACACGTAATCGCTCGTATGTGCGGCCGCTACACGCTGTTCGTCGACCGAGAGGAGCTCGAGGAGCGCTTCGACGCTCGCTTCCCCAACTCGGAGTCTCCGTTCGAGCCGCGGTACAACGCGGCGCCGGGCCAGGAGCTACCGGTGATCACGAACGAGGCACCCGAAGAGTTCCGCCGGCTCGAGTGGGGACTGATCCCGTCGTGGGCCGACGACGACAGCGGCGGGCTCATCAACGCACGCGCGGAAACGGTCGACGAGAAGCCGAGCTTTCGGGCGGCCTACGAGTCCCGGCGGTGTCTCGTCCCGGCCGACGGGTTCTACGAGTGGGTCGAGACAAAGGAGGATGAGCGAATCGGAGATTCGCGATCCTCGTCGGATCTCCGATCTGACGGTGGGAAACAGCCCTACCGGGTCGCCTTCGAGGACGACCGTCCGTTCGCGATGGCGGGACTGTGGGAACGCTGGGAGCCCGAGACGACCCAGTCCGGGCTGGACGCGTTCGGCGGCGGCCTCGAGGGCGGGGCCGACGAGGGACCCCTCGAGACGTTTACCATCCTGACGACCGAGCCGAACGACCTGGTCGCACAGCTACACCACCGAATGGCGGTGATTCTCGAGCCCGGCCGGGAGCGGGAGTGGCTGACCGCCGACGAGCCACGGTCGTGTCTGCAGCCGTATTCGGGCGACGGCCTGCGAGCCTACCCGGTGTCGACGGCGGTCAACGACCCAAGCACGGACGAGCCGTCGCTGGTCGAACCGGTCGACCCGTGAGAACTGACGCGTAGGCACTTAAATATAGCCAAGGTATCGGACCGTTCCGGCGTCGGTAGTTGTGATATTCTGTCGCACGACCCGGCGCCATCCATCCGCAGCACCGTGTTTTTGGCCGTCATGCCGGAAACGGCTCGAGTGTGTCGCCGGGATCGATAACGGTGCATTTATGTAGAAGGACAATCAATGAATCGGCTGACTATGAGCCAGCGAATGCAGCAGGGACAGCCGATGATCGTGATGAGCGAGGACTCCCAGCGCGTCAAGGACCAGGACGCGCAGGACTACAATATTCGTGCCGCTCGAGCGGTCGCCGAGGCCGTTCGCTCGACCCTCGGCCCGAAGGGGATGGACAAGATGCTCGTCGACTCGATGGGATCGGTAACGATCACCAACGACGGCGTCACCATCCTCCGAGAGATGGACATCGACAACCCGACGGCCGAGATGATCATCGAGGTCGCCGAGACACAGGAAGACGAGGCCGGCGACGGCACGACCACTGCGGTCGCGATCGCGGGTGAGCTCCTCAAGAACGCCGAGGATCTCCTCGAGCAGGATATCCACCCGACGGCGATCATCAAGGGCTTCCACCTCGCGAGCGAGCAGGCCCGCGAGGAGATCGACGACATCGCCACCGACGTCGACACCAGCGACGAGGAGCTCCTGCGCTCGGTCGCCGAGACCTCGATGACCGGCAAGGGTACCGAGGTCAACAAGGAGCACCTCGCCGAGCTCATCATCGACGCGATCAGCCAGGTCACCGTCGAGAACGACGAGGGCGACAACGTCGTCGACCTCGAGTTCCTCAACATCGAGACCCAGACCGGCCGCAGCGCCGGCGAGTCCGACCTGCTGGAGGGCGGCATCGTGGACAAAGACCCCGTCCACGACAACATGCCGACCGAGGCGGAAGACGCCGACATCCTCCTGCTGAACACGCCGATCGAGGTCGACGAGGCCGACGTCGACACCGAGGTCTCCGTCACCGATCCCGACCAGCTCCAGAAGTTCCTCGACCGCGAGGAGAAACAGCTCAAGGAGAAGGTCGACCAGATCGCCGACCTCGGCGCCGACGTCGTCTTCTGTCAGAAGGGCATCGACGACCTCGCCCAGCACTACCTCGCGAAGGAGGGCATCCTCGCCGTCCGCCGCGCGAAGAAGTCCGACCTCGAGTTCCTCAAGGAGGTCGTCGGCGCGAACATCGTCTCCGATCTGGCGAACGCAACTAGCGACGACCTCGGCCACGGCGACGTCACTCGCGACGACGAGGACGAGCTGTTCTACGTCGAGGGCGAGGACGCCCACGGCGTCACGCTGCTGCTCCGGGGCTCGACCGACCACGTCGTCGACGAGCTCGAGCGCGGCGTCAACGACGCGCTCGACGTCGTCGCACAGACCGTCTCCGACGGCCGCGTGCTGGCCGGCGGCGGCGCCATCGAGGTCGAACTCGCCTCGCGGCTCCGTGACTACGCCGACAGCGTCTCCGGACGCGAGCAGCTGGCTGTCGAGGCCTTCGCCGACTCGCTCGAGCTCGTTCCCCGAGTCCTCGCCGAGAACGCGGGTCTCGATTCGATCGACACGCTCGTCGACCTGCGTGCAGCCCACGACGACGGCGACATCACGGCCGGTCTGAACGTTCTCTCGGGCGACGTCGAGGACACCTTCGACGCCGGCGTCGTCGAACCGGCTCACGCCAAGGACCAGGCCGTCACCTCCGCTGCCGAGGCCGCGAACCTCGTGCTCAAAATCGACGACATCATCTCCGCCGGCGACCTCTCGACCGACAAGGGCGGCGACGAAGAGGGCGCCCCCGGCGGCGGCATGGGCGGCATGGGCGGTATGGGTGGCATGGGCGGCGCGATGTGAAGTAGGCCGTCAGCGCCCCCTCACTCGTCCGAACCACGTACCGCTCGTCACCGATCGAACTCCGGCTTTTTTGAGCGAATTACCAACGGAACGTCCATATCGCTTTAGGCTGGCGCGTCGAGGCGTCGCTATGGCATCGCCACGCGTTCTCCTGAAGACCGCCGCGTTCTCGGTCGGCGTTCCGGGTACCGTCGCGGGCCTCATTCCGAAGCTGTTGGCCCGACGCGATCAACTCGTGTTTCCCGTTCCGGCGGGCATCGCTCGAGCCGCGGGCCTCGGGTCGCTCCTCGTCGGAGTCACGCTGTACACCCACACCGCGTGGCGGTTCTCGGACGAAGGAGGCGGAACGCCGTCCCCCTCCGACGAACCCCCGGAGCTGGTTACAACCGGCGTCTACAGCTACGTCCGGAATCCGATGTACGTCGCCGTCCTCCTGTGTCTCGGCGGACAGGCCCTGCTGTACCGATCGGTGCTCGTCGCCTGATGGGCCGCGGGCTGCTGGCTGGGCTTTCACAACCGCGTGCTCGAGTACGAGGAGCCCCACCTGGCGGCGAAACACGGCGAGGTCTACGAGCGGTACCGGGAACGGGTGCCGCGGTGGGTTCCGCGGCGACCGTGAGGGGGCGGCAGGCCGGTGAACTATTGGGCTCGACAGAGTACAACGAGTATGGCATATCAGACGACGATCGGCTGGTCGCTGTTCTCCTCGGGTATCGTCACGCTCATCCTCAAGGTCATGCCCGGTGACTCGCTCTGGTGGGGGCTGTTGTTGCTCGCGCTTGGGGCCGTTATCCTCTATATCCGCTGACGGTCGGGTGAGCGTGACACGTCACCACGAGTCGAACCGGTGAACGTTTACGATTCGAAACAGTAGCGGGTCGTCAGTGAGTACCCACGACGACGAGACGCCGTTCGACGCCTATCGCGAGGCGGTCGACCGACCGCTCTCGCGGCTCTTTCGTGAGTACGCGCCCGGCCGCCTCGGCTGGTTCTCTTCGGGGATGTTCGCAAACTTCGTGGCGCGGATGGCGAGTCTCGTGCCGCCGTTGATCCTCGGGGTCGCCATCGACGCGGTCTTTCTCGACGAGGGGCCGTTCGAACTGCCGATCGTTCCCGACGCCTGGCTGCCGACCGAGAGCGCCGAACAGTTCCAGTTCACCGTAGTCGCCATCGCTGGCTCGTTTCTCGTCGTCGCCGTCTTCACCTGGATCTACGGCGTCACGGCCAACCTGTTCGCCCACGACGTGATGCACGCCGTCCGGGTCGAAAGCTTCGAGAAGATGCAGCGCCTCGACACGGCGTTCTTCGACGAGAAACAGACCGGCGAGGTCATGGCCGTGTTGAACAACGACACGCAGAACTTGGAGCGATTTCTGGACGACGCGCTGATGAACTCGGCGCGCCTGCTGGTGATGGTCGGCGGTATCGCCGGCGTCCTGTTCTACCTGAACTGGCAACTGGCGTTCGTGACGCTGTTTGCGATCCCCGCGATGGTCGCCTTCACGATCTGGTTCATGCGGGCCGCCGAACCCCGCTACGTCAGCCAGCGCTCGGCCGTCGGCCGGCTGAACACCCGCCTCGAGAACGCGATTTCGGGGATGGGCCTGACGAAGGCGACCTCGAGCGAGGCCCACGAGGTCGATCGCGTGCGCCGGTCCTCGCGGAACTTCTTCGATCGCACGATGGCCGTGTTGAAGCTGAGCTACGTCTACCGGCCGGGAATGGAGCTGCTCGCGGGGATCGCCTTCGCCGGAACCTTCCTCGTCGGCGGGCTCTGGCTCACGACCGGGACCGCGCCCGGCCCGCTAACGGGGACGCTCTCGGTCGGCGACTTCGTCGTCTTCCTCTTTCTGACCCAGCGGATCGTCGACCCGCTCGCGGAGGTCTCGAACATCGTCGACCAGTACGAGAACGCCAAGGCCTCGAGCGAGCGAGTGTTCGGGCTGATGGACATCCCGGTCCACGTCGCCGATCCGGAGGATCCGGTCGCCCTCGAGCCCGTCGAAGGTCGGGTCGCGTACGACGACGTCTCCTTCAGCTACGCCGACACCGAGCACGCCGACGCGGACGGAGATTCGGACCCCGCGTTCGAGGAACCCGTCCTCGAGGACGTCTCCTTCGAGGCCGAGCCGGGCGAGACGGTGGCGTTCGTCGGCCCGACCGGGGCCGGGAAGTCGACGCTGCTGAAACTCCTGTTGCGGCTCTACGACGTCCAGGAGGGGTCGGTGCGGATCGACGGCCACGACGTCCGCGACGTCGCGCTCGCCGATCTGCGGTCGGCCGTCGGCTACGTCAGCCAGGACACATTCCTCTTCGACGGCACGATCGCCGAGAACGTTCGGTACGGTCACTTCGAGGCGTCCGACGACGCGGTTCGGGACGCAGCGAGAGCAGCGCAAGCCCACGAGTTCATCGCCGAGCTTCCCGAGGGGTACGAGACCCGCGTCGGCGAGCGCGGCATCAAGCTCTCGGGCGGCCAGCGTCAGCGGATCGCGCTCGCCCGGGCCGTGCTGGCCGATCCCGAGGTGCTCATCCTCGACGAGGCGACCAGCGCCGTCGACACGAAGACCGAACTCGAGATCCAGCGGTCGATCGACCGGCTCACCGAGGATCGGACGACGCTGGCGATCGCACACCGCCTGTCGACGATCAAGGACGCCGACCTGATCCTCGTCCTCGAGGACGGCAGGGTCGTCGAACGGGGAACGCACGAGGAGCTCCTCGAGCGGGACGGGACGTACGCGCGGCTGTGGGCGGCTCAGGCGGGCGATCGCGAGCGAGCGGCCGAGGCGCTGCTCGAGACCGACGACTGAGAGCTCGGACGAGAAAGCGGACGAGGACAGTAGGCCCCCTCAGGCGTCGTCGACGTCGAGTTCGAACTGCTCGTTCTCGGAGACGGCGTTGAGGACGACGCTCGTGTTCGACGCTTTGATGTCCGGATCGGTCAGGAGCTGCTTGATCTGGTCGTTCATCCCGTCGGTATCTTTGAACTTGCCGATGGCGATGACGTCGTAGTCGCCGGTGACCTCGTAGACGCTGGTCATCTGTCGGTGGTCCTGAAGCGTGTCCGTGATGTCGGGAAGGGCGTTCCCCTCGACCTGCAGCTGGATGATGGCGGTGACGTCGTAGCCGACTGCGTCGTAGTTGACCCGCGGCGTGTACCCCTCGATCACGCCCTCGTCCTCGAGATCCGAGAGGTGGTTCGAGACCGTCGTTACCGAAACGTCGAGCTCCTCGGCGAGGCTCCGGAGGCTCGCCCGCCCGTCGCCAAGCAGGGCGTTTACTAGCTTTGCGTCGAGATTTTCGTAGGTCATCACATAATTCCTCACATGCCACCCTTTAGAAGTTTACGAATATCCAATTGGAAGGCGTAGATGAGTGATTTGATCGAGCCAGTGAGAATTAGTAATAGAGATGCCCGGAGAGCAACGCGAGAAAACCAACGACCTGGAACATCCCGTGTTCTCGACTCCGAACGTACGGTGTGGAATCGTTCGAAGTTCGATCGACCGGGAGACGGCGCCTCGTCGCACAGAACACGGCGTTAGTTCGCCGGCTGCCGGAACGTGGCAACCGGGGACCGCGTCGCAGCGAACGCGGGGAGGCCGACGACGACTGCGCCGCCGATCAGCCCGACGAGAAACCAGACGAGATGGCTGTCGACGACGAGCAGCGTCAGGGCGATTCCGCCGAGCAGGCTCGACCCGAGCACGGCCGGGAGTGCCCCTCGAAGCGTCCGATCCCAGGACTCCCGCGGCGGCGGCGCGTACCGCCAGGCGAGTGCGCCACCGACCGACCCACCGAGCAGGGCTGCGGTATCGGCCCGTCCGTCGGTCACCAGCGCCAGCGACGCCAGAACGACGCTGGTCACGAAGACGGCGGTCGTGGCCGCGTGACGGCCTCGAGTCCGCATCCGACGTCGGATCGCTAGCATCGCCGCGACGTACCCCAGGCCGACCAGCGTCCCGACGACGACGTCGATTGGGAAGTGGACACCGACGACGACCCGCGAGAGCGAGACCAGTCCGATCATCGCGGCCGCGGTTGCGATCCGCTGGCGCCGCGTTCCGACGTCGAGTTCGAGCGCGAGCATCGTCCAGATCACGACCGCTGCCATCGCGTGGCCGCTCGGAAAGCTCGAGGTGCTGATCTCAACGGCGGGGGCGTAGACGAGCGCGACCGGCAGGGGGAGTGACTCGACCGCGACGGCAGGGTCGACGCCCGGACGTGGCGTCTCGAAGAACCCCTTGAGCCCGATCATGACGGCGTAACACCCTAGCACGATCCCGATCCAGGAGGCGAACCGACGAGGGTCGAGATACCAGAACGCGAGGACGACCGCTGGCGCGACGAACCAGACGCTTCCGAGATGAGAGAGAAAGGCGACGAGAAACGCCAGCCACTCAGGGAACGCATCCCTGACAGCTTCGACCCGCGCCGACTCGAACCACATCGGGAGCACCTACAGCGGATGGGAGGTTATAATCAACGGTCTGTCCGGTTGGTCGGTTCTCAGGACCGTCGCTCGCCGATCGCGTTTCGGAGCCGGCCTGGAACGCCGAGGACGGTGAGGCCGGCACCGAGCAACACCATCAGGACGTACAGCCCGAGCGTCGAGGTAAAGACGACCAGTAGCGCCAGGATCGCCCAGCCCCCGCTGAGAAAGTAAAACGCCGCGATCGACATCGCCGTTCCGTACAACAAGACGAGGTAGGGACCCCAGCCGTGGGCGTGGCCGCGTCGAACTCGGCGACGGACGTACCGCTTCAGTTCGGCCTCGAGCGACTCCTTCTCGACGGTGCGTCGCTCGACCGACGTCTCGAACTCGTCGACCCGGTCGCGGAGCCGTTCGATCTCCTCGCGGAGCGCGTCGGCGTCGTCGGCCCGATCGCGAGTGCGGGCGCTCGAGTGCGTCCTGGTACGATCCGCATCGTCCGGATCCGGACGATCTCTCGTGGTCCCCTCGTCGGCACCCGTGGCGTCATCAGTCATCGCTTCTGTCGAAAGCTGTCGAGGGCGGGGACTTTGTAGCTGCCGATCCAGTTCCCGATCCGCGAGCACCACATTGAGGGTCGCCCCGAAAACGAGGATGATCGCCCCGACGTACAGCCAGATGAGAACGAGAAAGACGGCACCGAGCGCGCCGTAGACGGCGTACTGTCCGGCGAGATCCGCGTACAACGAGAACGTACGACTGAGGACGAACCATCCCATCGCCGCGAGAAGCGTTCCGGGAAGCGCCTCGCGAACGTCGATATTCGCGTCGGGAAAGATCATGTACAGCGGCAGGAAGGCGGCGATCAGCCCCAGCAGGACGAACAGCGGTCCGAGGACGAGGTGTCCGGTAAAGGGGACGAATCGGACCGCCAGTTCGATGCCGGCGACGATCGAGAGTCCGATCACGATCGCGGCGGCGGCGATCGTCGCGTCCCAGAACGTATTGATCAGCGACTTCGAAGCCACAGTGCCGTACACTGCCGAGAAGGCGCGATCGAGGCCACGAAACACGCGGCTCGAGCCCCAGAGGAGACCGAGTGCCCCGACGACGGTCGCACCCTGTTGGCCCGTCTCGTCGACGATCGTCTCTGTGAGGAGTGCCTGTGCCGACGGTGTCAGTACATCCTCGGTCGTGTCGGTCACCTGCGCCGCGAGCGCTTCTCCGCCGACCGAGGCCGCAAGCGCCAGCGAGAGCAGTGCTAACGGCGCGAGCGAGAGAAATGCGTAGAAGGCGACCCCGGCGGCCAGAAGCGTCAGCTGCTCCTGTCTGGCCAGTTGGACGAGCCGTGTTCCAAGCTCGTGTGCGCGGCTGTAATCGAGCACGAGAGACCGTTCGGGCCGAACTCAAATATGTGGTCGTGTGGCACTGGCCTGCAGCGCCCGTCGGACGAGTTGATGGATGGCTCGCGGACGAACCGGAACGGGACCCCTACTCGAGGGACGCCGCGGTCGCCGTCCGAATCTCTCCGACCGAGGCGTCGGTCTTGAACGCCGTTCCCCCGTAGTGGGCTCTCGAGGCGTCGTAGCCGACTTCCCGCAGATCATCGAGAAAGTCGTCCATCGCGTTGGCGGGCAGTCCCCAGTTGCGACAGAGCTTGTGCTGGTCGTAGTGGGTCGGCTCGTCGAGTTCGGCCTCGAGCGTCTCGCACAGCTCTCGAGCCTTCCCGGCAGTGCCGAACGACTCGGGAACGCGCTCGCGAACGTCGGCGACGAACGCTCGGTCGCGGATCGGACCGAGCCACACCGGGCCGGCGACGAGGATCCGGGTGCCGTCACAGTGCGGGCAGCGCTCGAGCGGGTCGGCGATCAGCCCCTGATTCGTCTCGCGGTACAGACAGTCCTCGCAGTGTGAGAGGTAGCCCAGCTCCTCGAGGGCGGCGTCGGCCGCGGTGGGTTTGTGCTCGAGCTCGAGGTAGGTGCGGACGTAGTGGCTCGTCGCGTGGGTCAGGATCGGCTCGACGCCGACGTCGAAGCGGGCCCCGCTTCTCGCGAGCGCCGACAGCAGGATCCGGACGCCCATCTCGGCGTGGTAGTCGGTGTTCTGTGGCACTGCGGAGTAGGAGCGGACGCCGCTGTTGAAGTGGGCGCCACACAGCGGTGCCGTGTCGGTCGCGGTCACACAGACCAGATCCCGGCAGTTCGCGAACGCGGCGTCAGCGAACGGCATCGGCGTCCCGTAGGGGTCGAGATCGATCACGTCAAAGACGTCATCGTGCATGAGGGCGTTGACGTCGCGGTTGACGACAGTTGCCTCACAGTCGTTTCGTTCAAGGTTCCCTCGGGCGAGGGAGACGGCCTCCTCGTCGACGTCACAGCACGTGACGTCCCAGCCGTCCGCGGCGGCGCGCGTCCCGCGAACCCCGCTCGCGGTCATCGCGTCGAGGTACGACTCGGCGCGCGGCTCGCGCTCGCAGTAGGCCCGCAGCGTCGCGATCGTCAGATCCCGGTTCAACTCCTGTCTCGGGTTGTAGAATACCGACTCCTCGATCCCCTCGGTCTGTTCGCCGGGGACCTCGAGTTCGACTCCGCCCTCGGTGACGCGCATACCGTCTCTCGTCCGCGGAGGTCGAAAAAGCGCGTGATCTTCCGTCGGGCTCGCGGGCTCTCGTACGGGGATGGTGAAAGGTATCAATCCCCAATAGGTAGGAAATCTGAAAATTTATCACGCGGAACGAACGTGATAGCGTATGGAACGACAACCGCTCACCCGGCGACAGTTCACAACGACTGCCGCGGCCCTGACCGCAGTCGGACTCGCCGGCTGTTCGGACGATGACGGCGACAACGGCGACGACGGCGACGACGACATGTTCGAGACGGACGATCCCGGCGCACTCACGCTCTTTTTCGAGACCGAGGACGGCGAGCCGGTTTCGACCGGGTTCAGCGTCCTGATCGAACACGAGGAGGAAGACTACAGCTCCACCCACGCCGAAGAGATCGAGGACGGCGAACTCTCTGACGTCAACCTCCTCCACGAGGGCGAGTACACGATCACCGTCGAAAGCGAGGATGGCGAGTTCGACGACGTCGAGGAGACCGTCACGCTCGAGGAAGAGGAAGACGAAGAGGAGACGATCGTCCTCGAGGGCGCGACGCCCGATTCCGAGGTCGAAGACGAGGAAGACGGCGAAGACGAAGCGGACGACGAAGAGGAGGAGACCGACGACGACGGCGAGGCGGACGACGAAGGTGGCGACGACGAGAACGGTGAAGCGGACGAAGACGGCGACGATGAGGACGAAGCCGGCGACGAGACCGACGACGACGAGTAGCACATCCGTCCCGTGCCGAAGCTCTTTCTATTCTTTCGGACGCTGAGCGACGCTTTCGTCGACGGGGTCTGCGTTCTCTCGTCGGTCGAGGGGCCGACACCGATCGATGCCCGAGCCGATCCTCCGGTCGGTCCCGGGCGAACAACCAAACCGATTTCACGGTCCGTTCCCGAATTCCGGACGTGCCGGAAGCGAACCCCGTCGAGCGCTGGCAGGCCCGACTCGAGGAGACCGGCGAGCTCACGCCGGAGATCGTCGATCGGATCTCGACGTTTCACGGCGACCGCGGGGTTCGCGCCATCGAGGCGGTCGGCGAACACCGCGTGAAGTCCTACCGCGACTTTACGATCGTCGTCGGCTACGACGACGAGTACATCGTCGAGGACGGCGGCTGTACCTGCAAGGACAGCGAGTACAACCTGGACGACGACGACCCCACGGAGCTGTGCTGGCACGCCCTCGCGGTGGCGATCGCCCGTCGCGTCGGCCACGTCGACTACCACGACATGTGGTACTCCGACGTCCGCGAGCTGCTCTGAGAACCGCACGTGCGGGGTGGAACCGTTAGTCGGAGTCAGAACTGTTAGTCGGACTCGTTACAGGCCGCGATGATGACCTCCGGATCGTCGATCAGCCGGTTTTCCATGTAGTTTCCCTTCCCCTTCCCCGCCCACTTGCGCTCCTGTTCGATGATCGAGAGGAACTCGAGCTCCGAGAGGATATCCCGCACCCGCCGGAGCTTCAGGTGATCCGATCGGTCCCGGTCACAAAGTCGCTTGTAGAGGTCGTAGGCCTCGTTGGTCGTCACCGGGGCGTCCTCACCCTCTTTTTGCTGGGTAAGCAGTGCCATCGCCTCGAGGACGAGCTTTGCGTGGCTCGGACTCTTCGAGATGAGTTCGGCCAGCCGGCTGGTCTCCTCGCGCTCGTGGGCGTGGTCGACGCAGGCCTCGGTGACCGCCTCGAGGTCGTCCTCTTCGGCGATCTCGCCGGCAAAGCGGAGGATGTCGATCGCCTTGCGCGCGTCGCCGTGTTCGCGCGCGGCGAGGGCGGCGACGCGGGGGACGACGCCGTCCTCGAGGACGTCGTCGTGGAAGGCATCGGATCGCGAGCGCAGGATCTCACGGATCTGGGAGGCGTCGTACGGCGAGAAGACGTACTCGCGTTCACAGAGGCTCGATTTGATCCGCTCGTCCAGCGAGTCCTTGTACCGGACCTTGTTCGAGATGCCGATGACGCCGACGGTGCTGTCGGTGAGTTTGCCGGATTCGACCGCCCGCGACAGCTGCATCAGGATGTCGTCGTCCTCGATCTTGTCGACTTCGTCCAGGATGATCAGCGCGACGTCGTACTCGGTGTCGACGATCCGCCACAGCCGCCGGTAGTACTCGGCGGTGCTCAGCCCCGAGTGGGGGATCGAGATCCCCGTCGCGGGCTGGTCGTTGAGCTGGTGGGCCGTCGACTGGACGGCCTGGGTTTCCGTCGACTCCTGGAGGCAGTCGACGTAGGCGACGCCGATCGAAATGTCGTTACCCTCGGCGCGGTCGATCGCCTGGTTCGTGATGAACTTCGAACACAGCGACTTGCCGGTCCCGGTCTTCCCGTAGACGAGAACGTTGTTCGGCGTGTTTCCCCGCGTGGCCGGTTTGATCGCGTTCGCGAGGTTCGTCAGCTCGTCCTCGCGACCGATGATGCGGTCGCCGTCGGGGAGGTGTGACACCTGCAGCAGCTCCTTGTTCCGGAAGATCTCGGTTTCGCTGCCGAAGTAGTCCATCGAATCCGACATTCAGCTACTCCGACTATCGGGAGAGGGTGCTTGTAAACGTTCGGAACCGGATTGCCGCTGTAATTCCCTCGGTTTCGTTGTGTCGCGTTCTGAGAAACGGGAACGACACCCCACGATGCCGCTGTATAGGCCGTCCAAGGAGTCCGGAGTGCCGCTGTATGAGTGTGTCTCTCGCGGTAAGTTGGTCGAAGGTGTGCTCGAGGAGACACCCCTCGGTGCCGCTGTATCGGCGACCGGATCGGCGAAGTTTGAGTACCACCGACGACTCTCGGGGAGTCGGTATACACCGGAGTTCTTCTGTATGAGGACAAATTCTTGGATAAACAGTCGGATCCGCCCGGTTCTTACCCCTCGGTGCCGCTGTATAGATACACACACACCCCGCAGTGCCGCTGTAACGGGACGGAAGTGGGGGAGTCGAAACGGAGGTGCTCGGGAACTGACGTCCGCGGCGACGCGATAGTGGATGCCGCCTCCTATACGATATCCTCGAGGATGCTGGGCAGCCTCCGCAACGAATCGCAGATGCCTCGAAACGGCCGTCGGTAGCCGTACAAGCAAAAGAGACCGCGACGAACTACCCGTCCGACCGCGACAAACTACCTGCCCGACCGCGAGGGGTTTCACGGCGACTGCCGCCCGGACTCGAGCGACGAGTCGAAGAACGCGACCGAAACGGAAACCGACTCGAGTCTGAACCCCGGATTCGACTCGAGCCATCCCCCGTTCGATACGATCGAACGAAGCAACGTTCGATACTGCTAATGGACTTTGACTCAGCAATAGTATTTAGGTATGGTGATATCCGCGGGTGAGAGTCAGGTCGAGCGGATTGATATCTTCAGACGAGAAGCGACAATCCAACTCGCCCGCCGTGGGTCTCGCAACCGCTCGAGAAGCTGTTTCCCCTCCACGTAACGATCGTTCGGTCTTCCATCCCGTCCCTCCTCACGTGAGCTATACAGCGGCAACGCGGGGTGTGTCTCTTCCACTTCCACGTCCGCAGTCGGCTTGCCCACCGGAGTCCGCAGTCGGCTCGTTGATCTCCGAACGCCCCGAGCGACGACCCCCCGGCAATTTCGCTCACAGCCCCGGTTTACGCGGATGCCGCCTTCCCCTCGCGCAGTCGTTCGATCGCCTCCCGAACCGTTTCGGCGTCCTCGGGGTGCGTTCCGTAAACGATCTCGTCCGCGTGGGGTTCGACCCGCCGCGTGACCCCTGCGAGTCGCTCGGGGTCGATCTCCGCTCCCGACAGCTGGATCGAAAGCGAGACCTCGAACTCCGCGAGCCGGCGCGCGAACCCGCGGGCCAGCGACTCGGCCCAGTAGCTCGTCCCGTAGCCGGGATCACAGAGCGGGACGAGGAAGCCGTCGACGTGGGTCGCGAGCGCCTCCGGCTCGATCCCCGTACGCGCTCGAAGGTTCCCTGGATAGGGATCGGGGTACAGCGTCGCGGTCAGATCGCCACCGACTCGAGTCGCTACCGCCGCGACGAAGGTCGTGAGAACGTCGGCTCTCCACGCCTCGCGCTCGCCGAATTCGCTCGCCTCGAACTGCCGCTCGCAGCGCTCGCACCGACAGAACCCCGGTCCGGGAAAGCCGAGCGTCGTCAGCCGAACGTCGCCCTCGATTCCCCCCAGCCGCTCGAGCAGCCCCTGGCGGTAGTCGGGATCGGTCGGACACACGGTCCCCCAGTGGTGGCCCTCGACGTCGGGCGCGGCCCGCGTTCCGTCGGCGTCGACGGCCGCCCGCTTGGGTTCGTCACGGACCGTCGCCGTATCGCCCCAGCAGGCGACGGAGCTGACCGCCCCCTCGAGTGGCTCTTGCCGTCGTCCGTCGACGTACTTCGTGAAGTAGTAGCACCGATCGCCGATCCCGGCTCGAGCGAGATCACGATCGTCGGTGAGGATGGCATACATGACTCGAAGTGCCGTGCGAACGATCTTAAAACGTTACTCGCGATCGCGACTCCCGAATCGCTACTCCTCGCTGCAGATCTCGACGAATCTCCGACAGCCACCTTTTTGCCGTTCGGATCGACTCCGTCGACCGCTCACGGCAAAAATCTGGACCAAAAACCGTTATCCTCCCCAGAGTTCGTGGAAGCGCTACTCCTCGCTACAGATTTCGACGAAGTTCCGCAGGATTCTCAATCCCGTCTCGCCGCTCTTCTCGGGGTGGAACTGGGTACCGAAGACGTTGCCGGCTTCGTTCGCGACGATTGCGGGAAAGTCGATTTCGTAGTCGGTCGTCGCCACCGTGGCGTCCTCGTTGTCGGGAACCGCGTAGTAGGAGTGGACGAAGTAAGCGTACCGGCCGTCGACGGATCCGCCAGCGGCGGATCCATCTTCCCGTTGGGTTTCCGACCCGACGCCGTCGACTCCTCTCACGAGCGGGTGGTCGCGCTCGACCGACAGCTGGTTCCAGCCCATGTGAGGGACCTTCTGGCCCTCGGCGAAGCGAACGTTCGTTCCGGGGATCAGGTCGAGTCCCTGGACGGCCGACTCGCCTTCGTTCGCTCCCTCCTCGCTGGTCGTTAGCAGCATCTGCATGCCGAGACAGATCCCGAACAGCGGCGTGCCGGAGTCGGCGACCTCGAGTAAGTCCTCCCGAAGCGGGTCGGCGTTTTCGACGCCCTCGCGGAACGCGCCCACACCGGGCAGAACGACCCCGTCGGCGTCGGCGAACGCCTCGGGATCGTCGGTGATCTCGACGTCGGCGCCCGCGCGCTCGAGCCCGCGGGTGACGCTGCGGAGGTTGCCGAGGCCGTAGTCGACGACCACGACGTCGGCGAGTGACTGCTGCTGGTCGGCCGTAACGGTGCTCATGTACCGACCTCGGTCGGGTGGAAAGAAGTGTGTTGTCATTCGCGCAGTTCTCGGCGCTCGAATCCGCTCGAGAGGCCGCGCAGAAACGGCGAACCGAACCACTCGAGCCGACCCAGACGACTCGAGCCAACCCATCCGATCCGTCCGAACCAAACCACCTGACTCGAGCCGACCCGGCAGTCGTCTCACCACTCGAGCGCGAACCCAGGAGTTACTACCCGCACCTCCGTAGTCCCCGTATGACCGAAGTCGATCCGGAAACCGTGGTACGGGACTACTACGACGCCGTCGACGACGAACGCTACGACGACCTCGTCGCGCTGTTCGCCGAGGACGTTCGCTACGAGCGTCCGGGACAGGGCGCGATCGAGGGCCGAGCGGAGCTCCGGGAGTTCTACCTCGAGGGACGGCCGCTCGAGGAGGGCAGCCACGAGGTCGACGACCTGATCGTCGACGGCGACACGGTCGCCGTACGAGGGACGTTTGCGGGTCGTCAGAACGGCGAGGACGTCGCCTTCGCTTTCGCGGACTTCCACGAGTTCGAGGACGGGACGATCGCGCGTCGTTACTCGTTTACGGACCGCGACGAGGTGTAGGGAGCGGAACCTATCCTCGCCGCCGAGACGGTGCCGAGAACCGAAGGTGCGATCGCCATGTCGGAGCCGACCGTCGCACAGCGTTGTTTCTTCGGTGTCGCCTCGCTGTCGCACAACGCTGTCTCGAAGTCGAGTCTCTGCTCACACCGACGACGGGAGTTTCCACACCCCCCAGCCGATTCGCTCACGGGCTATCGGCCCGTTCGCTCATCCCTCGCACGGCGTTGTCGATCGGTTCTCGCTGTCGCTCGAACCTGATCGACAGCGTGCGCCACCGCAAGAACCCTCGTGAACCCTCTCTGCAACGCTCGAAACGGAGTGAACCGTCAGAACCCGTCGAGGCGCGTCTGGCCGCCCTCCGACCCGTCGACGTCCGCGAGCTCTGCAGCACGCTGAATCGCGTCCGCGAACGTCTCCTCCTGGCTGCGGTCGTACAGCGTCGCCGCGGGGTGGACGCAGATCAGCAGTCGACGCGGCGTTCCCTCGATGCGAACCTCCTCGACGGAACCGGCCTCCTTCGTCACCGACACCGATCGGTCCAGCAGGTGTTCGGTCGGCACCTTTCCGAGCGTGACGATCACGTCCGGCTCAAGCCGATCGATCTCCGTCTCGAGGTAGCCACGGCAGTTCTCGAGTTCCTTTTTCGTCGGGTCGCGGTTCTCCGGGGGGCGACAGCGAACGCAGTTGGTGATCCGAACCGTCTCCCGATCCAGGCCGACCGTCCGCAGCTGTTCGTCGAGCACGGAGCCGCTTCGTCCGACGAACGGCTCGCCCTGTTCGTCTTCCTGCGCACCCGGGCCCTCGCCGACGAACAGCACGTCGGCGTCCTCTGGACCGGTGCCGTTGACGATCCGACTTCGCGACTCGACGAGTTTCGGACACCGGGTACACTCCGTGACACAGAGATCCTCCATCGTTCCCATAGCCGTCCCTCAGACGGCTTCCTACTACGCCTTTCGGGTCGCAGCTGCCGGTCGACGAATCGAGGATCGACGGTCGTCGGCTGACGGCGACCTCACCCGCCGTGGGCGAGCGAGTCCGCGTATGCATCGGCCGCTCGAGCGGCCTGTCGTGCGACCCGAATCGGCTCCGGGCGCCCGCCTTCGGGAGTGAACCCGCGGACGACGTCGACGGCCTCGCCAAACTCGAGGCCGACGCTGCGGACGTACACCGTCTCGTCGTTGATCGACACGGGGCGTCGCTCGGGAAGCCGGCGATACCGCTCGAGGCGCTCCTCGAGGGCTGCGCCGGAGAAAGCGTCCTCGAGGCCGGCCTCGAGTCCCTCGCTCTCCTCGAAGGTGACCGCGAGAACCGGTCGCTGGGCGCGTTCGTGTATCGTCGAAAGATCGAGAATGTTGAACCAGGCGGGCGCGACGGCACTGATCAGCACGTACCGAACGTCGGGGCGACCGAGGTCGTCGACGAGTCGGCAGATCGCCTCGGTCGCGTCGGTGTCGCCCACGGTACACTTTCGGTAGCCGACGCCGTCCAGAACGCGATCGGCGCGGACGACGGTACCGGCGATCGTACTTCGACCCTGTTCACTCGGAGCGTCCGATTCGACGCGGAACGACTCGGCGACGCCGAGCGCCCGCGTCCCGGCCTTCATTCGGGGTCGTCCTTGATCTCCTCGAGGCGATCGAGCAGCTCGTCGCTCGAGGCGCCGTTCTCGAACTCGATCGAGCCGTGGTGATGGTTCTGTTCCGACTGGACAGCGTCGTCGTCATCAAAATCGGCGTCGACCTCCTGTTGTTCGGACTCGTCGTAGCTCCCGAATCCCATACAGTGTTACGTTCGAGAGCGGAACTGAAAAGTCCCGGGGTGACCCACCTTCAATCCCCTTAAACAGCACATATTCGGGCCAACATCGTTCTCGCGGGGCGTTCCGACGACGCCACAGTTACGCCCGCTCCGAGAGAGGAAATTCACGGATTCCGGCAGTACCGTTTTGCCGTCGGCTCACGACCGACTCCGTATGGAGGTCTACCACGTCACCGAGAACGCCGAGACGTTCACCTGCAACGCCTATCTGGTCGTCGGCGACCGAACCACGCTGGTCGACGCCGGCTCGTGGGATGGGATCGTCGACGAGATCCGCGAGCACACCGACGAGCTCGACGCCGTCGTGATGACCCACCAGCACGGGGACCACGTCGAACAGCTCGAGTCCGTCTGCGAGGCCTTCGACCCCGAGGTGTACGCCTACGACCACCACCCGGAACGAGACCACGCGATCGAGGACGGGGACACGATACAGATCGGTGACGAGGAGTTCGACGTCGTCTACACGCCCGGCCACTCGGACGACCACGTCTCGTTCGTCTCCGAGTCGACGCTGTTTTCGGGCGACGTTGTGGTCCACGACGACGGCGCCTTCGACTACGGCAGCTTCGGCCGCACCGACATGGCCGGCCAGTCCCGCGAGCGACTCATCGAGAGCATCGAGGATCTCCTCGAGCGCATGCCAGACGGCGGTCGCGCAAACGATGCGAGCACGGCCTCGGGAGACGAGCGAAGCGAGTCTGCCGGCGTCGAGCACATGTACGCGGGCCACGGCGACGTCTTTCACGGTGACGTGCGCGACGTTGTCGAGACGTCGCTCTCGCGAGCGGAGAAACGGGAGCCGAAGTATCCCGACGAATAGCACGCGCGAGCGACCGGGGCAGCGAGCGGCTTCTTGGTCCAGATTTTCCGAACCGAGTGGGGCCGAGGTCCCAGGTGAGCCGGTGAAACACCGTCTGATCCTCTCCTCGAGGAGCGCGTGGCTCTCCAGGAAGGGTCCGGGATCGGGGAGGTGAGCGAGGACGAACTCGTTCCAGCCGTCGAACGCTGCGTTGGCGTCGTCGGTCGGCCGCGAAAGCGGGATCCTGCTCGAGCGTACGGAGGATGGGCCCCAGCCCTGCTGCCGAACTGAGTCGACCGTCCACCGCTCGCTCGAGGGGGCAACCGACCGAGCCGCACGAGGGCGGAGCTAGAGAGAACTCGCTCGAGGATCGAAAACGCCGCAGAGAACCGAGTTAGGCCGCTCGCGGCTCGGTCGCCTTCGGTCGGAGGTTCTTGTAACCGCACTTGCGACAGCGGTCGGAGTCCTTCGCGTTACGAGCGTTACAGCGCATGCAGATCATCTTCTGGAGCGTCCGGTTTTCGGCGGCGTCGAAACTTGGCATGTCGCTCCGTTGGCCCGTCGTCCATATAACCGCTGTGGTCGCGAACCGGTCTCGAGCCGAATAATTATGCTTCGGCGACACGGTCTGTCACCTATGCCGGGCTCCGTTCGCGAGTGGTCGATGCTGCCGGAAGAGACCCCACTCCGTCGCGCCCTGGTGTACGCCCCGTACGGGCTGTACGGCGGGTTCGCTGCGTGGATCGTCGCGGCCGCCGTCCTGCTTACCGTCGGTCAGGCGCTCGCCGGTTCGCCGCTCGCACTCGCGATGTTTGCGGTACTCGCCGGGGGTCCTGTCTCGGTCGTTGCCCTGTGGCTGCTCGTTCGTCACGACAGCCTTCCGAAGTGGCTAGATGGGCTGTACCTGACCGACAGGCTCACCGGCCGTGGACTCGCGCTCGCGATCGCCGTCGGCGTCGCCGTCGTCGGGATTGTCGGGGTCCTCTCGCCCCGGGGAACGGTACTGCTGGTCTTCCTCGGGACAGGGGTACTGGCGCTCGTCTCGAACTCCGCGGAGGCGACGGTCGCGTTCGATCCGGGGGCCGGTCGGATCGTGGTCAGAAACGAGCGACGCCGAGACAGCGGAGGGACGAAGCGGATCGACCTCGCGAACGTTACGGCTGCTTATCGGGTGCCGCTCGGGGTTGTCTCGCTGTACGTCTGCCGACGCGTCGGTGCGAGTCCGGTCACCGTTTCCGTTCCGGAGCGCCACCGATCGGCGTTCGAGCGGGCGCTCGAGGAAGCCGACGACGTGACGCCGACCGCGGAACCGAAGACGCCGAACACGACGCGGCCGATGCGGATCGTGCTCGTCGTCGTGTCGCTCAAGTTCTTCGCCGTCGCGGGCGCGATCGGTTATCTCGTCTACGACGCCGGTAGTCCCGGTACCGGACGGGTTCTGGCCGGCCTTTCGACGCTGCTCTTCTTCGGACTGGTCACGCTCTGGTACGCGAGCTACCAGTCGTTGCTCGCGCGTCGGGAACGAATCCGTTCACGCCAGTAGCCGACCAGAATGATCGGGTCGAAAGCGACACCGGCTCTACGCCGACTCCTCGTCGGCCAGGTAGTCGTTCTGGACCGCGACGACCTCGCTCGAGTCCGCACACTCGCCGTACCGACGCAGGGGCTCCTCGTTCAGCGTCAGGAACGTCTCCCCCCACCGGAACGGCTCGAGGAGTTCCTCGGCGCGTTCCCGGTCCCCGAGGATACAGCAGGCGGCCGCGAGCGCCTCGACGGTCGTCAGCCGGAACGGACGGCCGTAGTTGACCGGGTTCGCGGCCACCAGAAAGGGCAGCGCGCGGTGAACGCCGTTCATCCGAAAGGCGGCCTCCTCGGCGGACTCCCAGGAGCAGTCGAGGGCGACCAGCGTCCCCAGTGCCTCGTCGGCGTCGGCCGGCGAGAGCGCCTGCTCGGCGTGGGGGTTGAGGACGACGCCGTAGGGCACCTGCCGCATGGTACGGTAGAGCGTCGCCTCGTCGAACTGCTCGAGTCGGCGCGCGGTGCACTTCTTCGGGTCGTCGTCGCCCTCGTAGTAGACGTGACAGTCCACGGTCGAGGCGAGATAGGCGCGCCGTCGAGAAAAGACGGTCGATGCGTCCACGATAACTCAGTTCGGCGTCACACCCCGATTCGATCGCCCGTGTAACCGGCGATACTCGAGGCCGCCGACCACCAGCGCGAGTGCGAAGGGAACGAACCAGAGCACGGCGTAGGTGATCATCGGCGACGGCGAGGCGCCCAGGTGGACGGTCTCCCGCACGTAGCGCCACGTCCAAAGGGTCACGAGTGCGAACCCGCCCGCGACGACCACCACGGGCAACCGCAGCTGCCAGCGGACGAACAGCAGCGTCGGGACCGCGCCGAGCGCGACGAGGCCGGCCACCACGAGCGCGAGCATGGCGTACTCGACCGGCTGTGCGGCGAACAGCTCGGTGGCGATCCCGGAGACGCCGTCGCCGGCCGCCTCGGCGACGAGAGCCACGGCGAGCAGATGACCGATGCCGACCGCGAGACTCGCGAGGAGCCCCCGCCTCGAGACCGACTCGGTCGCTCGTCCTTGGTTTCGAACGGCGTACTCGAGCGTGATCAGCACGATGCCGCCGACGGCGACGAACAGGAGCGCGTGGACGACCGCGGCGAACGAGACGAAGTGTGGGCCGAGTCCGAGGTCGCCGAGGTGGGGGACGAGCGCGAACGCCGCGAGTGAGAGGGCAACCGAGAACCGGATACCGGCACGGACCGCGAGAGCGGCAACGAGGGCGAATCCGCCCGTCGCGGCGACGAACAGGTTGGCCGCCGACGCCGTGAGTGAGGGGTCGTAGCCGACCGCGCCGAGGTAGGCGAGCATCGCGACGGGGAAGAGGACGAACCCGAGATAGCGAAGTCGCATCTGACAGCCATACGACCGGTGTGGTCAAAACGGTACTGGCACTCCCGCCGATACCGACCGCTCCTCGAGGCCATTTCGCCGAGTCCGTCCCCTCGAGCGCCCCCTCGAACTCTCGTCGATGCTCCTGTGCGTGCGTCGCTTCGTCCCGTTACTCCTCGTGGATCGCCTCGCCGCGATTGAGCCGCACGGCGATCGTAAACGTCTGCTCGGCCTCGCGTCTGGTCGGGAAGTACGCGGCCATGTACCGGGCCGTCGCGATCATCGGAATTCGGCGGCGGGACTCGAGACGAGGCGCCTCGTCGGCCCCCTCTGACACGCGCTCGTCCGCGAGATCGAACTGCCGGAACGCGGCCTCGAGGTTCTGGATCGTGTGGAAGCCGGCGTCCTCGCGCAGCAGAGCGTGGCCGAGCGCCCGCTTCAACGCCGCCGGACTCCCGCCGCAGTCGAGGAACTCGCCGACGAGCCGGCCGGCCTCGTTGACCTCGCCCTCAACGTCGAACGTCTCGAGCAGATCCTCGAGAACGTCCTCGGGATCTCGCCCGGTCTCGTTCGCGCCCGGCTCCGGGACCGGTGCGGGGGGCGTATTCAGAAAGCGATCGAGATAGACGCTCATCGCGGCGTCGAAGATGCCCCGGTAGGGTTCGACGGCGTCGGTCCGGCGGGTCGCGCCGTGAACCGCGTTCGCGTAGGTGAACGTGTGGTGGACCGTGTTCCAGTCGGAGAACTCGTTTGCGGTGCCGAACCGCGCGACCCGCGTCGCGGCCGCGTGTGCGACCTCGCCCGCGAGGGCCTCGCTCGTCGCCCCCTCTCGAACGGCGTCCGCCAGCGCGTCGACGATCGCTTCCGGGTCGTCCGCGAGCAGCGTCTCCCGGAAGTCGGCTTGTGGCTCCCAGTCCGCGCTCGCGCCCTCGGCGACCAGCGCCTCGAGCCCGCTCGTCTCGGTGACGTCGCCCCCGTAGACGTCCTCGAGCAGGGCGACGAGGTTGACGGGCTGGCGCCACGACGACCATTCGTCGCTTCTGTCGGCCGTCACCAGCGGCTCGACGAGCGCCGCGAGGGCGTCGTCGGCGTATTCGGAGCCGGCGTGCTCGAGGCTCTCGAAGGCCGTGTTCGCGAAGTCCAGCACGTGGCCCGTCGAGAGGTAGGGGTGGTCGGTCGCGGCGGCGAAGACCAGCTCGGCGAGCTCGCGTTCCGAGCGGTCGGCGGCGACGGCGGTTCGCAGACACCGCTCCGCGCCGTCGGCGTCCCGGACCTCGACGCAGTCGCGGAACCAGCGCTTCAGCCGGTCGAACTCGACCTCGCGGGTCGAAAAGGAGGGCTGGTCGAAGTTCGGTGGTTCGCCCGCGCAGTCGTTCGCCACGCGGCGCGCGCCGATGTACAGCGCCCGCTTTCGGTCCTCGACCGCGAGGTCGTCGATCACGTTCGCCAGACAGCCCAGGATCGTCAGCCCGGGTCCCCAGCCGTCCTCGCGGTAGCGGGTGCCAAAGTCGAGGATCGTCGCCGTCGGCTCGCGGTGGTCGACGCCGGCATCGAGCAGTCCGATCGTCGCCTTCGCCAGGACGAGCCCGAGATTTTCCTCGAGCCCGGTCTCGAGCCTGTCCGCCCAGTGCTCGTCGGGCGGGAGGTCCCGTTCGGGGTTCGGATTCACGCAGACCTCGCCGTCGCGGATCTCGACGGGGTAGGTCTGGACGTCGTCTGCCCAGGGGTCGAACGTGTCGCCACAGGCCAGTTCGAACCGCGCGTGGTGCCAGTGGCAGGTGAGGACGCCGTCGTCGACGGTCCCCTCCGAGAGGGGAAACCCCATGTGGGGACAGCGGTTGTCGACGGCTCGAACCTCGCTCTCGTGGTGGAACAGCGCCAGCGGCGTCCCGTCGACGCTGACCTGCGCGCGCCCCCGCTCTCGCAGCTCCTCGAGCGGGATCGCCGTCCGGAACTCGTCGGTCGTCGCCATATACGTGGGGTCGACACGCACGGTCGTAAGGGTTCGCTGAAGCTCGCTTTTGTACGGGAAGCGATAGCAGGAGGGCAAAACGCGAGCAGGACGACAAAACGCGACGGCGACACCGCCTTCGGACCGCCGCCGTTTTTGAGAGGCGGCTCGCTACGTGGAGTATGGACGCCGTCGCCCTCGTCGAACGCTACTACGACGCGCTGGACGCTCACGAGTACGACGCCCTCGAGGAGGTTCTCGACCCCGAGTTCGTCCAGCGGCGCCCGGACCGCCGGTTCGAGAATCGGGAGGCGTTCGTCGAGTTCATGCGCGATGGCCGGCCGAACAAGCGGACGCGCCACGACCTCGAGGACGTCCTCGTCGACGACGGGAGCGTCGCGGTTCGGGGGCGAGTGGTCGACGACGAAACGGGGTCGGCGCTGTTCGAGTTCGCCGACTTTTTCGAACTCGAGGACGAAGCGATCGTTCGCCTCGAGACGTACAGTCGGTAGCTGGCGACCGAGGATTTTTGCTGTCAGAATTGAACTATTCAACTACCAATGACATCTGCCGAACAAATCGGACGCGCCGGACGACAGGCGGTCGGCGCGCTCGTCGCCCGCCAGACGTACAAGAACCTCCTGTACCTGTTTCTGGCGATCCCGCTCGGCTTTCTGTACTACTTCACGTTCGGCTTCGGGGTCCTATTGGGCCTGCTCCTGACGCTCGTGCTCGTCGGCGTGGCGATCCTCTTCGTCGCCCTCCTCGGCGCCAGGCTCGCCGCGGGGCTCGAACGATGGCTCGCGAACGCGCTACTGGGGCTCGACCTCGAGCGGTACGGGGACGTCGCCGACGCTCCCGGGGCTCGCTCGCGGCTCCGCGCCTACGTCGACGCGCCCTCGACCTGGCGGGCCGTCGGCTTCCTCTCGATGAAGACGCTCGTCTCCGTCGTCGCCCTCCTGGGCGTGATTGCGCTCGCATGGATCGCCGAGCTCCTTCTCGCGCCGCTTCGATACCCCACCGATGCCGAGTTCGGCGAACTCAACGGCGAGCCGCTCGTCTGGACGATCGAAACGGTCCCGGAGGCGGCGCTGGCCGGTATGCTCGGCACGGTACTGCTGGTCGTCTTCGTCCACGTCGCGAACGCGATCGCCTACGTCTGCGGACGGATGAGCGCCGCGTTGCTCGGCGAGCCGGCGATCGGTCGGTGAGCCAGCGACGGACCGACGACTCGGTACCGAATCACTGAGTCGACTCTCGAGCGACAACCCGAGCGCCCGCGACACTTACGCCGAACAGTTGTTCGGCCCCATCTCGAGTTCGACCCGCTCTTCTGGAGCGAGCTCGAGCGCCCCGCGGTTGCGCTCGATGATCTCCTCGAAGTTCGCCGGCTTCTCGCCGGCGTCGGCCAATCGGTCGACGAACGCCTCTTCGTCGAGCTCGAGAACGTCGATCCCCGTACGCGCCTCCCGGATCGTCGTCGAAACCTCCTCGCCCGGCGAGCCGTGTTCGAACTCCCCGTCGGTAGTAACGGTAACGTGCCCCGGAAGGACGCGAACGCTCTCGGGTTCGGCCAGGATCGTCCGATGGAGCGTCTCGTAGAGCATTCGCGCGCCCTTCTCGCCCTCTCTCGCGGTTCCACCGCTCGAGCCTTCCGAGGCGCGTGGCGCCTCGCCCTCGTCTTTGCTAAATTCGAGCTCCGTCCGCCCCGTCGAGTCGACGTGCAAGGTGTCGGCGGTCAGCAGCGCTCGATCGTCGACGAGGACGTTGATCATCTCGCTGGTGTGGCCCGGCGCGGCGATCGCCTTCAGCTCGCGCTCGCCGACCGCGAGCACCTCGTTGCGCTCGAGGGCGGTGTACTCGACCTCGACGTCGCGTTCCTCGGCCCGTTCGCCCAGGTAGTACGGCACCTCGAGCTCGTCGGCGAGCTGGCGACCGCCGGAGACGTGGTCGGCGTGGACGTGGGTGTCGATCACGCCGACGATCGAGAGCCCGGCCTCCTCGGCGGCGACCGCGAACTCGTCGGTGTCCGCGGTAGGATCGACGACGACGGCCTCGCCGCTCGCCGCGCAGCCGACGACGTAGCCGAGACAGCCCTTCGCGCGGCGTTGAACCTGAACGATCCGGGCGTCGCCGGCTTCCTCGAGCTCGACCGCGTCGTAGACGCCGCTCCAGCCCTCCATCCCGCCGTCGACGGTCTCGACCTCGTAGGCGTCGGTCGCCGACTCGAGCTGGGTCGCCAGGTTCCCCGAGGAGATCCCCTTTGCACAGATGGTGATCACCCGCTCCGTGTCGCCGATCAGCTCCTCGAACTCCTTGAGACGGCCGTCGAGTTCCTCCTCCGGGCCGAACGGGAAGTGAAGCGCGCCGGAGACGTGCCAGGATTCGTAGCTGTCCTCGGGACGCGTATCGACGAGCGTGAACTCCTCGTCGCCGTCCTGTAGCTCTGCGAGCCGATCCGCAGCGAGGGTGGTAACCATACGCGAGGTACGCCGGTGAATCACCTAAACGTCTCTACGACATGTGCCGGCGTATCGGTGTGAAACGGCTCGCGACGCCGACGGCCAGCCGCAACCACTACGACCCCGGACCGGAAACGGACAGCCATGACAGCAGTACGAAACGTCCTCCGCGGGCTGCTCGGCAGCGTGATCGGCATCGTCGTCGTCGGAGCGCTCGCGACGGTCGTCTTCACGGTCGCGATCTTCGTCGTGTCGACGGGTGCAGGGCTGGCCGGCTACGACCCGAGCGCCGACTTCGTGGTTCTCTCGGCGGCGCTGGTCGTCGTCGCCGTCATCCTCACGGGTGGGTTCACGCCCCGGCTGTCGAACTCCGGGTCCGAGGACTCGAGCGACGACGCCACGTTCGACGATCGGACGTACAACTGATCCTCGCTACGGCCGCGCGGTTCGCGGCTCCGGTCGTACCCCGACGCTCCCTCGACTTGGCGGGCGGTCGGCTTCCTCTCGCTGAAAGTCCCGATCGCGATCGTCGCCGTCCTCGGGCTCTTCCTGCTGGCGTCGGTCGCGTCGCTGCTCGCGGCGCCGCTCCGGTATCTGACGACCGCCGAGTGCGGCGGGGTGAACGACGAACCGGCCATGTGGACGATCGAGATGGCGCCCGAAGCCGCGCTGACGGGCGCACTCGGCGTGGTGGGGTTGATCGTCCTCGTTCACCTCGCGAACGCCGCCACCTACGTCTGCGCCCGGATCTGTGCGGCGCCTGTGAACGAACCGATAACCGACGATGGTTCGACCGCGACCCCGGCGTCGACGTTCCTAACCGTTCATCTCGGTAGTGGCGGTTTCACACCCTCACACGCCGGTCGTCGACTCGAGGGGGAAGGGGTACCGCGTATCGCATTCGATCTCGATCGACGACGTTGTCACTTTCCGGGCGCTTCGTCGCCCGACCCGCTCGTCCCCACATCCGAACTACAGGTGGCGATACTGGTACGTGTTAACTATGAACTTTCTTGTAGAAATACCGTGCAATAATTGTGATCAAAGTCCGGTTTAACGATCACTATAATTCAACAACGACCCGTATGCGAGACAGCTGCGATACCGAACCCCACTGCGTTCACCTCGAGAGGCGGAAGCCACGACAGCGGCTCCAATCGGGCGGAAAGACGGCCAGAACACCGTTGACCAGTTCCACGGAGAGGGCCGGTCGATGACTGACGACGAGACGTCGAACGGTGAGACCGCCGACTACCTCGACAGCAGGATACACATGTTCAAGCCGGCAACGCCGTTCATGCGGGATCACCTGAAGGTGATCTGGGGACTGTTCGCCGTCTGGGTACTGGTCACGTTCGGGCCGGTGACGGCGACCTGGATCGCGACGGACACCATGACGAGTACGCAGGTGTTCGGATTTCAGCTTCACTACTTCCTGACCGCGCTCGGCTCCCCGATCGGCGTGTTCGTCCTGTGTGTGGCCTACGCGTGGCAGCGCGATCGACTGGACGCGCAGTACGGCGTGAGCCACGAGGTGCCGGCCGAAGCCGACGGAGATGCCGGCCAGCACGTCGCTGCCGACGGTGGTGAACGCCCGTGATCGAAGCGGCGGTTCTCGAGATCAACACCGGACTCTTCGACGGCGGTTTCAAGCTCGTTCCGGCGCTGACGCTCACGGTGATGCTGGCACTGTTTCTCGGCGTCGGCTGGTTCTTCCGCGTCGCGGCGGTCGACGATATGTGGGTCGCCGGCCGCTCGATCGGGGCGATCGAGAACGGGATGGCGATCGCGGCGAACTGGATGAGCGTCGCCGCCTACCTCGGGGTTGCCTCGACGGTCGCATTGCTCGGCTACTTCGGGCTGGCGTACGTCGTCGGTTGGACGGCCGGCTATTTCATCCTGCTGATCTTTCTGGCCGCGCAGTTCCGCCGGTTCGGGAAGTACACCGCCCCCGACTTCGTCGGCGATCGGTACTACTCCGATCTCGGCCGCGCGATCGCGGCGTCGACGACCCTGCTGATCGCGTTCGTCTATATAATCGCGCAAGGAAACGGTCTCGGCCTGATGGCCCAGTACATCTTCGGCGTCTCCTACGAGGTCGGTGTGATTCTGCTGATGGCGATTACCATCGGGTACGTCGCACTCTCGGGGATGCTCGGTGCGACCAAGAACATGGCACTGCAGTATGTCATCCTCATCGGTGCGTTCCTGCTCGGACTGTACGCGACCGGCTGGACACAGGGGTGGTCGACGGTCGTGCCGTTCGTCGAGTACGGCGAACAGGCGACCGCGATGGCCGAAATCGAGCGCCAGTACACCGAGCCGTTCCAGGACGCCGGGTACTACCACTGGATTGCGCTCTGCGTCAGCCTGATCGCGGGAACCTGCGGTCTGCCCCACGTTCTCGTCCGGTTCTACACCGCCGACAACGAGCGCAATGCCCGCTGGGCGACCGTCTGGGGGCTGCTCTTTACCCTGTTTTTGTTCCTGGGAACGACGGCGTACGCCGCGTTCGGCTCGTTGCTGTACCAGGACAACGTCGGCGAGTACACCGAGATGACCGGGACGGAGTCCGACACGCTCGTCGTACTGACCGCGTACCTCGCTAATCTTCCGGAGTGGCTCGTCGGTATCGTTGCTGCCGGCGCGATCGCAGCCGGACTGGCGACGACCGCCGGCCTGTTCATTTCCGCGTCGTCCGCCGCTGCACACGACATCTATACGAATCTCTACAAAGAGGACGCGACCGCGCGGGAACAGCTGATCGTCGGTCGATCGACGATCCTCGGGTTGGGTGTCATCGTTACCTACCTGGCGCTCAACCCGCCCGCACTCATCGCCGAGGTCGTCGGGATGTCCTTCGCGCTCGCAGGGACCGTACTGTTCCCGGTGTTCTTCCTCGGACTCTGGTGGGAAGATGCAACTCGAGAGGGCGCGATCGCCGGCATGTTCGTCGGCCTCTTTTTCGGCTTCGGGTCGATCCTCAACGAGATCCTCCCGCAGTACGTCGCCGCGCTCTCCGGAGAGGCGATCTTTCCGACGTTTGCGATGATCGTTCCCGCGACGTCGTCGTCGCTCGTCGGCGTCCCGGCCGTCATGCTCACGATCATCGTCGTCTCGATGGTTACCGACGACCCACCCGAGGACGTCAAACGTCTCGTTCGTCAGTGTCACAGCCCCGAACCGATGGAGACGATGCAGTCCGCGGAAGACGTCGCCACCGACGGCGGGCAACCGACTGACGAGTGAGACGGTTCGCTGTGCGTCATTTCCGGCGTAACCGCGACCGAACGTCGGTTCGTCGATAACTCGGTGTGGCAATCCGGATGAAGATTGTGTTCGTCCTCGGCCGAACATTCAACTGATTTTAACCCGGGGAAGACCGAACTGTCGGTATGGCCCTCTCCGAATCCGTCACTGCCGCCATCGCCGTCCTTCGTCGCCGGCCCGCCGAGATCCTGCCCTTTTACCTGCTCGGTGCCGCGATCCCGGCGATCGTTCGCGTCCTTCCCTTTCTGGGCATCGCCGCGGCCCTCGTCTACCTCGAGTTCTCCGGCCGGTTCGAGGCCGTCCTTACCGAGCTCGAGACCGGCGTTCCCGACCCTCCCGACCCCGAAACGGATCCGGAGGCGTTCGACGCCTGGGTCGAGGAGGTCGCCCCGCTGGCCGAGCAGCTGCTGCCGCTCGAGCTCCAACTGTTCGCGGCTGCGGTCATCCTCGGCTCGATCGTCCTGGCGATAACCCTCTACGCGGCGGTCTCGGCCGCCCAGCTTTCGGCCTGTTACGGGCGGCTGCGGGACGACCGCGGGCTCGTCATCGGTCTCGTCGGCGCGGGGCGGTTCTGGCTCCGCTTCGTCGGGCTCTACCTGCTCGAGATCGTCGCCTGGCTCACCGTCGGGACGATCGCGCTCGTCGGCGCCGTCTTGCTCGGTGCCGCCCTCGCGCCCGCGACCGGGGCCGGTATCGCCGCCGTCGTCGTGGTCCTGCCGACCCTGCTCGTGGCGGGCCTCGCGATCGCGGCGATTCGGGCGGTGTTCGCCTTCGCTCCCGTCGCCGTCGTCGTCGACGACGCGGGCGTGTTCGGCTCGCTGTCGGCGACCCTCGGCTTCCTCCGTCAACACCCGATCTCGGCCGGCTTCTACTACGTCCTCGCGGTCGGCGCGTCGATCGCGCTGTCGGTCCTCACGGGGCTACTCGCGATCGCCGAGGTCCCCTCTCTCGGAACGCTGCTCACGACGCTGCTCGTCTTCCCGTTCCTCGATCTGCTGAAGACGGCGCTGTACGGCGGCCCGAAGGATAAGCTCTCCCCGCCGTCGGCCCCCGAGCGTCCGTTCCGGAGTCGCTTCGCCGACGGGCTTCGGCGGGGCTGGACCGAAATGTTCTCGTTCGTTCGGGCGACGCCGTTCCTGCACGCGTTCGTCGTCGTCGCCGCCGTTGGCACGTTCTGGGCCGGCTGGGAGCTGGCCGAGCCCCTCGCAGGGACGGTCGAGACCTCCATCGACGAGCGCCTCGAAGGGCACATCCCGCCGACGGCCGCCCTCGAGTTCTTCGGAAACAACTGGACGGTGGCGTACACGACCGCCTTCGGCGGGCTCGCGCTGGCGATTCCGGCGCTGTTCTCGCTGGCGTTCAACGGGGTCGTGCTCGGTGCCGTCGCCCGCCTCGAGGTCGAACCGATCGAATTGCTTGCTTTCGTCGTCCCCCACGGAATCTTCGAGGTACCCGCGATCTTCGTCGCCAGCGCGCTCGGGCTCTGGCTCGGCGTCGTCGGCTGGCGGGCGTTCCGCGGTCGCGCGAGTCGACAGGACGTCGTCAAGGCTCTCGAGCGGGCGTTCTGGGTCGTCGTCGGCCTCGGGATCGTCCTCGCGATCGCGGCGTTCATCGAGGGGTTCGTCAGTCCGTACTACTATCAGCCGTTCATCTAGGCCGCGCTACCGGCCACGCTTTCGATAGAGATGAGGGTCACATAGCGGCCGATATCGTCCGCAGCACGGGATCGGTGTCCGCGACGAAACAACAGTAAAAATATATAACTTCGTTCGTACTTGACCGCATCATGCCACGGCTTGTGCGCTCGTACGGGGATCTCGTAGATTCCGCTTCGTGGGCTGTGGCACACGTACGCGGGGAACCGAGGAACGACAGCCGCCCCGTTTCGTCGGGCGGCGAACTACCGCTGACAGTACCGACCGTCCGGAGCCGTCACTCCAGCAGATGACGGACGGAGACGGCGGTTCGGCGTCGGCTGCGGCACCCGACGACCCCGCGACGACGCCGGCTCCGAACGACCCCGAACCGACGGCGCCGACCGATCGCATCGTCGCCCTCGACGCGCTTCGCGGGTTCGCCCTACTCGGGATCCTGGTGATCAACATCTGGCTGTTCGGCATGCCGGCGGTGGCGGCCATCAATCCGGCACTCTACGGGAACTTCTCCGGGATGGATTACCTCGCCTGGCTGGTCAGTCACGTCTTCTTCGAGCAGAAGTTCGTGACGCTGTTTACGTTCATGTTCGGCGCCGGAATCGTGCTGTTCCTCGAGTCGAAGGACCGAAAGGGCCAGCCCGGCCGGCGGCTCCACTTCGCCAGGACGTTCTGGCTGCTCGTCATCGGTCTCGGACACGCGTACCTGCTCTGGTACGGCGATATCCTCGTTCTCTACGCCCTCTCCGGCTTCCTCGTCGTCTGGGTGTGGCGGTGGCGGCCCGCCCGTCAGTTCGTTCTCGGGATCGCGATGTTCGCGGTCCCCTCGCTCCTCTACCTCCTGGCCGGCCTGGGATACTTCGCGCTCCCCGAGGACGGCCGGGCCGAGCTCGAGGCGGAGCTGCTCGCTTCGTTTGGCGGGGGGCTCTCGCCGGAGCGGGAGATCGAAATCTACCAGAGCGGCTGGTTCGACCAGATGACCCACCGCGTCCCCGTCGTCTTCGAGTTTCACACGCTCGGATTCCTCTTCGAGGCGTTCTGGATGCTCGGCGGGCTGATGATCGTCGGCATGGCGCTCTACAAGTGGGGCGTGATCTCCAATAGGCGGAGCACGCGCTTCTACCGACGCCTGTTCGTCGGCTCCGGCGGGGTCGGGATCGCGCTCGTCCTCGTCGGGGTATGGGTTCGGGAGGCGTTCGCCTGGGAGACGATGCCGGTGATCACGCTCGCGTTCCAGTTTAACTACTGGGGCTCCCTGCTGCTCGCACTCGGCTACCTCGCGGGGATCATGCTGCTCTGTCGGCGGGCACGTGACGGCGTCGTCGTCGGGGCGCTGTCGGCGGTCGGCCGCACCGCCTTTACGAACTACCTGCTCCAGACCGTCCTGGCGACGACGATCTTCTACGGCCACGGACTCGGCCTGTTCGGACAGCTGAGCCGCATGGAGCTGCTCGGCGTGGTCGTCCTGATCTGGGCGATTCAGATCCCGCTGTCGGTGTGGTGGCTGGAACGGTTCCGGTTCGGACCGGTCGAGTGGATGTGGCGGACGCTCACGTATCGAAAGCGACAGCCGATGCGTCTCGAGGACTGACGCCGTCCTCACCGACACACGGAGTTGGCGTCGCTACGACTCGCGTTCCCTCTCGAGACAGCTGCCCTACTCGGGCGTCAGTCGAACGACCGGGGCGTCCGCGTCGTCGACGGCGACGTACAGCGCGCCCGTCTCGGGGTGGGTTACGACGTCCCGAATTCGCCACCCCTGGCCCTCGAGCAGCGGATCGACTTCCTCGACGTCGGTGCCGTCGACGGTGAACCGGCCCAGATACTCGCCGGCGAGGTTCCCGACGAACAGATCGCCTTCCCACTCCTCGAAGGCGTCGCCGTTGTAGAAGCTCATCCCCGCGGGCGGGAACCCGCCGCTGTTGCACTCCCAGTAGTAGACCGGGTCGACGACGTCGTCGCGCTCGTCGAACCCGTCGCCGACCGGGTCGTCGGTGCCGTACTCGCAGCCATAGTGAGCGATCGGCCAGCCGTGGTTGGCGCCCGCCTCGACGATGCGGAGCATGTCGCCGTCCTCCTCGCCGTGTTCGGACTGCCAGAGCTCGCCCGTCTCGGGGTGGACGGTCATCCCCTGGGCGTTTCGGTGGCCGTAGCTGTAGAGTTCGTCGAGGACGTCCTCGTCGTCGAGGAACGGATTGTCGTCGGGGATCGATCCGTCCGGCTCGAGGCGCAGCGTCGACCCGATGGCGGTGGACGTATCCTGGGAGTAGTGATCGAGGCCGAACTCCTTGGAGCCGCGGTCGCCGACGGTCGCGTAGACCGCGCCGTCGTCGCCGAAGACGACGCGGGAGCCGTAGTGCTGGGTGGAGTCGACGAACGGCTCGACGGCGTACAGCTGCTCGAACCCCTCGAGGCTCCCAGCCTCGAGATCGAGTTCGCCGCGGCCGAGGGCAGTGGTCGACTCGCCGTCGCCATCGACCGTCGCGTAGGTCAAATAGAGCCACGGCTCGTCCGGGAACTCCGGGTGAAAGGCGGCGTCGAGCAATCCGCCCTGTCCCTCGGCGTACACGTCCGGTGTGCCGTCGACATCCTCGACGTCGCCGTCGTCGAGATCGAGGACGGAGAGGTATCCCTCCCGTTCGGTCACGAGCAGCCGGCTCTCGTCCGGGACGACCGAGAGGCTCCAGGGATGTTCGAAGCCGCCGGCGACCTCCTCGACCGCGAGGTTGTCGTCGCCGCCGTCGCCCGTCTCGAGTACGCCGGCACAGCCGGCGACGGTCACCGAGAGGGCTCCGCCGGACGCCGCGAGGATCGTGCGTCGATTCACGCGAGTTTCTCCGGCTCCGGCGGATAAAAAGCTTCCACGGTATCTGCGTCCACTTCGTTCTCGTGGTCGTCGCCTCGAGCGGGCTATCAGTCCGCCCCCGGCGGGATCTAACCGAATCCATAAAGGCTGACGGGTTCAACCCCTCTACACATGACAACGACGCTCGGAACGGCGAGCGCGGATCCCGGGGAGATCGACACGGGTCGTCTCGAGGTCGGCGAGACTCGAGACGGGAGCCCGTTCGGTCTTCCCGTGGCCGTCGTAAACGGTGTGGAACCCGGAAAGACTCTCTACATACAGGCGGCCAGCGACGGCGACGAACTCAACGGCGTCGGCGTCGTCCAGCAGGTCGTCCCGCAGCTCGATCCGACGGAACTCAGCGGCACAATCCTGATCGTCGGCATCGTCAACTACCACGGGTTCCAGGTCGCCGAGCACCGCAACCCGATCGACGACACGAAGATGAATCGGGCGTACCCGGGCAACGCGGCGGGAACCTCGAGCGAACGGATCGCGGCCGCAACGTTCGAGGCGGCTACCCGTGCCGACCTCATCCTCGATCTCCACCAGGGGTCGACCAGCCGGATGATCGACGAGGTCCGGGTTCGCTGTGGCACCCGCCACCGGCTTCACGGCGAGTGTCTCGAGCTGGCGAAGGTCTTCGGCTGCGGCTACATCCTCGACCAGAAGGGCCCCGACGGCCAGCTCGCCCGCGCGGCGCCCGACGAGGGGATCCCGACCGTCGACCCCGAGCTCGGCGGCTGCGTCGGCTGGGACGAGACGAGCATCCGGAAGGGCGTCGACGGCGTGTTCAACGTGCTTCGCTACTACGGCTTCCTCGAGGGCGAGCGAAGCCCCGAGCCCCAGACCCGCGCGAAGGGGTTCGAGCAGTTCGGCGCGCCTGCCGGCGGGCTCGTCGATCTCGAACCCAACCTCGGCGACCGGGTAACGTCTGGAGAGACGCTGTTTACCGTGACGACGCCGTTCGGCGAGTCAAAGCAGACGGTGACTGCCGACAGCGACGGGATTCTCTGGCGGAGCCGTCGGCTCCCACAGGTCGCGACGGGAGAGTACGTCTGCTCGGTCGCAACCGATATCGACGAGTACTGATGGCGAGCGACCTCGTCTGCCCCGACTGCGACGCCGTCTACGCGGCCGGACCCGACGAGCCGTGGCGCTGTGACTGCGGAAGTCCTCTCGAGTTTGCCGATCGACCGCTTCCCGAGGATCCGGGTGCACTGAAACTCGAGCCGGGTCGCGGCCTCTGGAACTTCGCGCCGTGGCTCCCCCTCGAGGAGCGGGTCTCGCTCGGCGAGGGCTTCACGCCACTGGTCGACGCCCCGGAGTGGGACGCCGACTTCAAACTCGAGTACGTCTTCCCGACAGGGTCGTTCAAAGACCGGGGTGCGACGACGACGCTCTCTCGGGCGGCCGAACTCGGCGTCGACCGCGTGCTCGAGGACTCCTCGGGCAACGCCGGCGCCGCCATCGCGACGTACGCGGCTCGAGCCGGAATCGACGCGGAGATCTACGTTCCCGCGGACGTCAAGGCGGCGAAGCTGGGGGCGATCGAGCGAACGGGCGCCCGACCGGTTCGAGTCGAGGGAGCGCGCCAGGACGTCACCGACGCCTGCATCGAGGCGGTCGAGGGCGGAGGCGGGGACGATCAAGACGACGCCGCCACCCGACAGACCGGCGACGGCTGGTACGCCAGCCACGCCTGGAACCCCGCCTTCTACGCCGGAACGATGACGTTCGCCCTCGAGATCGCGGCCCAGCGCGACTGGACGGCGCCCGACGCCGTCGTGCTCCCGGTCGGTCACGGGACGCTGTTTCTGGGCGCCTACCGAGGCTTCTCGCTGCTGCTCGAGGCGGGGATCATCGACGAGCTGCCGCGGCTGCTCGCCGCACAGGAGGCGGGCTACGCGCCCGTCGCGAACCGCTTCGGCGAGGCGGTCGCGGCCGAACCCGGCCACACCGAGTCCGTCGCCGACGGGATCCAGATCGTCGAACCCGCCCGCCTCGACGAGATCCTCGAGGCGATCGAGCGGACCGACGGCGACGCCGTCGCCCTCGAGCCGGCCGCGATCGAGGCCGCCCTGGAACGGCTCCACCGTGGCGGGTTCTACGTCGAGCCGACCTGCGCGGTCGCGCCGGCGGCACTAGAGCGCTACCGCGAGGACGGCGTGCTGGATGCTGGTTCGGACGTCGTCGTGCCGCTGACCGGCAGCGGGCTAAAAATCGAGTGAAAAGCGAGTGAGAATCCTGCGGTTTCTTCGCGCTCGAGTCGACCGGAGTTAGGCGAAGGTGAGACCCTTCTCGAATTTCGCGTACAGCTCCTTCTGCTGGAAGTACGCCGCGGCGCCCAGCAGCGTCGGGGCCCAGAGACCGACGAACAGACCGGCGACCTTGTCCTCCTTGAGGTAGAACAGGTACCACGAGTACGCGACCGACAGCGCGGCTGCGACCGACACCGGGTCCCCGGACGAGAGCGGGGTCTCCTCGAGCGCCTCCAGATCGTCGAACTCGGATTCGGACTCGGACTCGGGTTCGTCAGATTCGGTTAGCGTCGTCATGCACTCTCCGGAAGAAACCGCTACGGTTGATGTTGCGGCCGTCCATTTCAGGGCACGAACACGAATCGCCCGACGGGGCCGACGCCGCAGTTCGAAACCGAACCTGACGCGGTCATAGCCGCGGTCCGGAACGGAACCCGACATTCCTTTACTTGCCCCCTGAATACGGGCGGGTATGTTCCTCTCCCTACGCGCGGAGGTCGAGAGCGCCCTCGAGACGGCGCTGTCGGCGCTCGACTACCCGACTGACGATCTCGGGATCGAAGAACCGCCCGAGGACGTCGACAGCGTCCTCGCCTCGAGCGTGGCGTTCCGGCTGGCCGGCGAGGCCGGCGCCCCGCCGCCACAGGTCGCTTCGGCGGTCGCCGACGAGATCGACGCGGACGAGCTGACGTACGTCGCGGCGATCGAGACGCAGGGGCCGTACCTCAACTTCCTGCCGAGCGAGGCCTACCTCGAGAACACGCTCGAGACGGCGACGGCAGCCGACTACGGCGCCCTCGAGGACCGCAAGGAGAGCGTCGTTGTCGAACACACGAGCGCGAACCCGACGGGGCCGGTCCACGTCGGCCGTGCGCGGAACCCGATCATCGGCGACGCGGTCGCGAACCTGCTCGACTACGCCGGCTACGACGTCGACCGCCACTACTACGTCAACGACGCGGGTCGGCAGATGGCCGTCTTCACCTGGGCCTACGAGACGTTCGACGAGGACGACCTCGAGGGCGAGCCCGAGCGGGATCGCCCGGAGTACGACCTCGTGCGCTACTACCGCAAGGGCAACGCCTTCCTCGAGAACGCCTCGGAGCCGAAAGTTGCCGACGCGGAGGCCGAGATCGAGTCGATCATGCAGGGGCTCGAGGCCGGCGACGACGAGGCCTACGAGCGGGTCAGCGAGGTCGTCGACCAGGTGCTCGGCGGGATGAAGGCGTGTCTCGCCCGCCTGCCCGCGGAGTTCGACGAGTTCGTCAAGGAGACGCGGTTCATGCGCAACGGCGACACCGACGACCTCGTCGCCCGGCTCAAGGAGCTCGACGAGGCGGTGTACGAGGACGAGGCCTGGCAGCTCGAGCTCGACGCCCACGGGATCGAGAAGAACCTCGTCTTCCTGCGGGCCGACGACACCTCGCTGTACCCCACGCGGGACCTAGCCCACCACGAGTGGAAGTTCGAGGAGTACGACAACGCGGTGACGGTGCTGGGCGAGGACCACACCCTCCAGGCCGACCAGCTCCGGACGACCCTCGAGCTGCTGGGCAACGACACCGAGGGGCTCCGGCAGGTGCTGTACTCCTACGTCAACCTCCCGGAGGGGAAGATGTCGACGCGTCGCGGGACCGGCGTCGACCTGGACGACCTGCTCGACGAGGCGATCGACCGCGCCCGCGAGGAGGTCGAGGAGCGCATGGACGATCGGATCCGCGACGACGACCTGGGCGACGAGGACGTCGAGCGCATCGCTCATCAGGTCGGAATCGGTGCCGTTCGGTACGACATCGTCTCGAAACAGCCCTCGAAGGCGATCACCTTTGAGTGGGAGCAGGCGCTCGACTTCGAGGCCCAGTCCGCGCCGTACGTCCAGTACGTTCACGCGCGGTGTTGCGGTATTCTCGAAGAGGCCGGCCTCGACTCCGCGGCCGACCTCGAGGGCCAGGATGTCGACCTCGAGTCCGTCGACGCCGACCTGCTCGAGACCCCCGAGGAACGGGAGCTGCTCGAGACGATCGCCCGCTTCCCGGCGGTCGTCGAGGAGGCGGCCGACGACCTCCAGCCCCATCAGATCGCGACCTACACGCGCACGTTCGCCGACCGGTTCAACGCCTTCTACCGGGAGTGTCCGGTGCTGGCCGAGGACGTCGATCCCGAGGTCCGGGAGGCCCGCCTCGCGCTCGTGGCGGCGTCGAAACACACGGTCGCGAACGCCCTCTCGATCCTGGGCGTCGCGGCCCCGCGGTCGATGTAGGCCCGCGGCTCACAGTAGACCGACGGATCACAGCCCGCTCCGGACCCGCGGGCCGCGTGAACCATCGACGGACGCGTAGCGCGTGTCAAAGGATACTTAGCTACAGCTCCGTTTTGTACGCCCAATGAGCCAGGAGGCCGAACAGGAGCAATCCGACCGGAAGAAGTACGAGTTCCGGAAGGTCATCGAGGATCTCAAGGACTTCGACGGCTCCGGCACGCAGCTCGTCTCGATCTACATCCCCGAGGACCGCCAGATCAGCGACGTCGTCGCACACGTCACGCAGGAACACAGCGAGGCGGCCAACATCAAGTCCAAGCAGACCCGGACGGCCGTCCAGGACGCGCTGACGAGCATCAAGGACCGGCTGCGGTACTACGACACCTTCCCGCCGGAGAACGGGATGGTGATCTTCTCGGGCGCCGTCGACTCCGGCGGCGGCCGCACCGAGATGGTCACGAAGGTCTTAGAGAGCCCGCCCCAGCCCGTCGAGTCCTTCCGGTACCACTGCGACTCCGATTTCCTCATCGAGCCGCTCGAGGAGATGATGGCCGACAAGGGCCTCTACGGGCTGATCGTCCTCGATCGACGGGAGGCGAACGTCGGCTGGCTGAAGGGCAAACGCGTCGAGGCGGTCAAGTCCGCCTCCTCGCTGGTGCCCGGCAAGCAGCGGAAAGGTGGCCAGTCCGCCCAGCGATTCGCCCGGCTGCGCCTCGAGGCGATCGACAACTTCTACCAGGAGGTCGCCGGCATGGCAAACGACCTGTTCGTCGCCAAACGCCACGAACTCGACGGCATCCTCGTGGGCGGCCCCTCCCCCACCAAGGACGAGTTCCTCGACGGCGACTACCTCCACCACGAGATCCAGGACAACGTCATCGGCAAGTTCGACGTCGCCTACACTGACGAATCCGGCCTCAAGGACCTCGTCGACAACGCGGAGGACGCCCTGGCCGACGCCGAGGTGATGAAGGATAAAAAGCAGATGGAGGAGTTCTTCGAGGAACTCAACGCGGGTGATCTCGCCACGTACGGGTTCGAACAGACCCGACGCAATCTGATGATGGGCGCGGTCGACCGGCTGCTGATCAGCGAGGATCTGCGACGGGACGTCATCACCTACGACTGCGAGGAGTGTGGCAACACCGATCGCGAAGTCGTTGACCGACGGAAGGCGACGCCCGAGCACAGCTGCACCGACTGCGGCAGCGAAGTCGAGGCGAGCGACGAGGACCGCGAGGACGCCATCGACCACCTCATCGAGATCGCCGAACAGCGCGGCACCGAGACGAAGTTCATCTCGACGGACTTCGAGAAGGGCGAACAGCTCTACAACGCCTTCGGCGGGTTCGCCGGCATCCTCCGGTACTCCACCGGCGTCTGAGACTCGGCGTAGGCACCGATTACGAGGGTCTCCGCGACCGAACAGCTCGTTTTCGACAACCGAGAATCCGTGAACCGCCTCTTATTCGGGTAACGATCCCAGGGAGTTATCGCTCCGGCCCGACGTCCCTCGAGCACCATGTGGGGGGACCGACAGCTGCGACGATGCGGACGTCGTCGCGTCCTCGGCAGTATCGCGACCGGAACGGTGCTCGCGGCGACGTCGGGCGCCGTCGGCCGAACCCGAATCGGGGACGTTGCGGTTCGCCTCCGTGAGACGAACGCGCCCGTCGCGGCCGGCGAGCGCCTCGAGGTGACGGCCGCCCTCGAGGGACAAACGACGACGACGGTCGACGCGCGCCTCGTGGTCGGGCACGACCCCGAGACCGTCGACGAACGGACCGTCTCGCTCGAGTCCGACGAGACGGCGTCGATCACGCTCGGCTACGAGACGCCTCGCGTCCGGCGTACCCAGTCGTTTCCGGTACGACTCGAGGTCGGCGCCGACGCCGACGAGCGAACCGTCACCGTACTCGGCACTGACGACGGCGAGAGCGCGGCGATCAGGCCCGACGCCGACGAGATCACGGTGCAGCCGGGTACCACAGTGCTGTTCGAGGTCGCGGCGGGACGACGGCTTGAGCCCGCCGACCTCGAGTGGGAGGCCAACGACGCGATCGCGGGCGACCTCGCGCTCGCGAGCGACTACACCTTCCTGACGGGAACCGGGGCCTACCTCGCGGCGCCCGAGGCTACCGGAAGCTACGACGTCGGCGCGACCGTTCCCACGGAGACGGGATCGGCGAGCCACGACTGGACCCTCGAGGTCGCTCCCGACGGTCGGGAGCCGCCGACGATCGAGTCGTTCGACAGCGATCCTGGCGCGGACGCGACCGTCGGGGTCGACGACGTCGTCGCGAACAGGCTCGTCGCGCGCGATCCCGACGGTCGGCTCGACCGCGTCGTCTGGGTCGAGGGACAGAACCGGACGGTGGTCCGGGTCGACGACCTCGAGGGGGAACGCGACGAGGCGACGCTCGCCCGGGCGGGTCCGGGCTGGGTCGCCGCCGGCTACCCGACCGGGGCGCGGGTCGTCTGCGAGGACGGCCGGACGAGCGCGGAGCCGACCGTCGACGGCCCCGAGATCCGACCCCCGTTCGCGGTCGAGATCGTCGAGACCAACGAGCCACTCGCGGGCGGCGATCGGCTCGAGATCACGGTCGAGGTCGAGAACGAGGGCGGAATGATGATAATCGGCGACACGACCCAGGAGATCGAACTCCTGGTCGGGACGGATCGCGAACGGGTCGACACCGCTACCGTCACCGTGCCGTTCGGGACGACCGAGACGGTCATCCTCGGATACGAGACCTACCCGGTCGCTACCGCGGACACGTTCCCCGTTCGGGTCGAGAGCCCCGACGACGCGGCCGAACGTACCGTTACCGTCGACGCCAGCGGGTGAGCCTTTTGCTCCTGGCCCGCGAAGGTGTGGTATGGGGGAACAGTACACTATCCTCGTCGCGCTATCGAACCCCGCGGCCGTCGAGCAGCTCCTGCGAACGGCCTCGGACCTGGCGATCCGACACGACGGTCGCATCCACGCCATCGCGATCGAGCACAAGCCGGTCAACTCTCCGTTCTTGCTGTTCTCCGACGATTACATCTCCGCGGAGTACGCCGAGGAGAGCACGCAGTTGCTCGAGCGAGCCGAGGGCGTTTCGGACGTGCCGATCACGACCGACCTCCGGGTCGGCAGCGACGTGCCGGGAGCCATCCGGGACGTCGTCGACGAGGTCGACGCCGACGTCTTGCTCATGGGGTGGCGCGAACGCGCCAGCACCGCCGACGCGGTCCTGGGAACCTCCGTCGATCCCGTGTTGCGCCGACCCCCGTGTGACGTGCTGGTCGAGCGGATGGGGACGGTCGCCGACGGCGTCGACACCGTGCTGGTCCCAACCGTCGGCGGCCCTCACGCGGGCCTGGCCAGCGACGTCGCCGCGGCGATCGCCGCGATGAACGGCGCTCGAGTCACCATCCTCTCGGTGATGACCGACGAGGGACCGATGGCTGACCGAGCCACCGCGCAACGACGTCTTCGCCGCACCGCAGCCTTGTTCCCGGACGTTCCGGTCGACCAGCGGCTCGTCGACGCCCCCTCGTCGACGACGGGGATCCTCGAGGCCGCGGCCGAGCACGATCTGATCGTCCTGGGCGCGACCGGCACCGGACTGGTGCGCCCGCCCGTGATCGGTTCCGTCGCGGACGCCGTCGGCCGCGAGGCCGAGTGTCCGGTTATCCTCGCCAAGGGTCAGGCGGAGTCCCGACTCGATCGGCTGCTCGAGCGGGTCGGGTCGCTCTCCGAGTCGATCAAAGCGTCCCCCGAAGGCGGACGGCGTCGTCGGTAATCGCCTCGATGCTTCCCGCGTCGAGGGGGTGGGCGGCCGTCCCGTCGGGCCGAAGACCGAGTTTGGCTCGCAGCGTGGTCACGATCGTCGGATCCGGATCGACGTACCCGTAGCCGTCGTCGACCCGGACGAGTCGGCCGACTGCGGTCCCGTCGGCGTTCAGCACGCGTTTTCCCTCGTCGACGCTCGTGAGCTCCGTTCGTTCCATATCGAATCGTTCGTGGCCGCTTCGCGTTGCCACCGAAACGACTCGAGGGAGGGTTTCGTCGCGAATAAAGCGAGGAAATCGTTTCCGATGGATCCGGGAACGGTTGCAGTCGTTCGGCGGGTCAAGCCGGTGTTAGATACGGTGTAACGATTCTTCGACCGTTCAATGCGGCGTTGAAGGGGCTCGAGTGCGGTAGTCGGACGTTACTGCCGGAGACCGGAGACGCAGTTCCAGCAGTAGGTGAACGTCTGATCGGCGTCGTTTCTGGTGCCGCAGTGGGGACACCTGATCGTCTCACCGTTGATCTCGGCGTCAGCCTCGCCGTCGTCGGTGTCGCTGACACCGTCTGACGCCGAGTGGTAGCCGTCGGAGCCGGGGGAGGATCGGGACTGGCCCCGACCGGGGTCTGCGACCGACGGCGACTGGACGCCGTCGCCGTCCTCGCGACGGACGTAGACGTAGTACAGTAGCAGGTGCAGGAGGGCAAACAGCACCACGTAGCCGACGAGCCAGCCCCAGAGCTCCATCACCGTGTGATACGGTCTCAACGCACTTGGGTATTCCCTCCCTCATCGCTCCGTGACAGTACCACGCCACTGAACGAACCCCGACTTCGTGCTCGGGCCGATCCGTCGTTTCGCGACTACTGGGGCGGGCGGAGGTCGCGCTGGAACTCGTCGAAAATCTCGAGGTCCGCGGGCAAGTCGTACTCGAGGTGGCGCTGTTCCTGGCGGTTGACGCCGGCCTCATCGATCGGCGTGGCGACGTCCTCCCAGCCGGGTTTGATCTTGACGCTCTTGGCCGGCATGCCGATGGAAATGTGGTGAGCCGGAACGTCGTGCTGGACGATCGCGCGGGCGCCGACGATGGCGTTCTCGCCGACCTTGCAGCCGGCCCGGACCATCGAGTCGTAGGTCAGGCGGACGTCGTCCTCGACGATCGTGTGGTAGTTGCGGACCTCGGTCTGGTCGACGACGTCGTGGTCGTGGCTATAGACGTGAACCCCGTCGGAAACCGAGACGCGGTCGCCGATCGTCAGCTTTCCGCGGTCGTCAAGATGAACGTCGTCGTGGACGACGGTGTTATCCCCGATCGTGATGTTGTGGCCGTAGGTGAACGTCACGCCCTTGAAGAACCGACAGTTCTCACCACACTCCTCGAAGAGGTGATCGGCGAGCATCCGTCTGAACCGCAGCGCGAACTCGACGTTGTCCGCGATCGGCAGGCTGTCGAACTGGCGCCAGAGCCACTGGATGTGTTTCGAGCGGCGAAACGCCTCCTCGTCCTTCTCGGCGTAGTACTCGCTCTCCAGGGTGGTGTTACACGGGTCGTAGCTCTGGAGTCGGACCCGTTCGGCCGGCGCCATCGACTCGCCGCCCCGCCAGCGCTCGTAGGCCTCCCGGTCGCCCGAGAGGTCGATCAGCACGTCCTCGACGACCGAGCACGTATCCTCCTCGCTCGAGAGGCGCCGATCGACCTCGTCGATGAACTCGCGCATTCCTGCTTCCGCCTCGTCGGGAAGCGAGACGTCCCGCTTTGTCATACAGAGCCGTTTTGCCCGCGGAGGTGATAGGAGTTCGGTTGTCGGTTCGTCTCCCCGGTGATCCCCTGATCGGGTCCGGTCCCCGCCACCAATGAACTGTAACTCGAATCCGTTCCCCAGCTTCACGTTTGAAACAAAACAGGCAATTCGGCAACTACATGTACACATCGAGCGCACTTCATCCGAACTATCTCGAAACTTGCTCGGGGAGAATAGCTGATGCTATCACCGGTGTTGTTCGCTGTCGCTCTGTCCCTTCTCTGCTGCCATGTAGCCAAAGAGGATCATTGCCAGAAACACCGGGAACAGAAACGCGATGGCGATGATCGTTCCCGGATCAAAGTACGCGCTCGTATCGAATCCATCTCCTCCGAAAACTGGAAGCCAGACGATGACGCCGCCAAGAAGCCCGATGATACTGATGAGAGCCATTCGTCCTCTGTTCATATCTTCATTAGTGTGTCTAATTGAAAATAGTTTGTCGTATACGCTCCCTACACCGAACTGGCGGGCCCGCAAGCGGGTATCACAGCTCACACTGCATAACGGAGCCGTGCTTTCAACGACTGCTACAGACGATCCGACGGGCCCGATCGACGTCTTCAGTTCGAGAGCGCGCGCTCGACGGCCTCGGCGACCTCGAGCGCCTTCTCCCCGAGCGGCGTCGCGACGACCCCGTCGTCCATCGCCGTCTCGAGCTCCTCGCGGTCGACGATCTCGACCGCGCCGTCGGGCGTGCGGATCACGTCGACGTAGAGATCGACGTACCGCACGCAGTCGGGAAACAGCTCGAGGGGCGTACAGACGTTGACGTAGGTGCCCTTCGCCGACCCCTCGCTGTCCCTGTAGGTCGTCGGATACCACCAGCGACCCTCGCGGAACTTCGTCACCGCGACGTCGCCTCCCTCCTTGGGGACGCCGAGGGCGTCGTACGTGCCGCCGCCGCGCATCGAGCGCTCGAGGGTTATCGTCCCCTCGGGATCCCAGTCGGTCACGTCGCCGTAGCCGAGCGAGATCAGGCGCCCGTCGGGTTTCCCGTGGCCGATCTCGAGGCGGTCGCCCTCGAGCGGGCCGAACTGTCGGGAGACGGCGTCGAACGGGAATTCGTCGGCGAACCCGTTTCCGGCAGAACCGCAGACGGCTTCGGCGAAGTCGACCGCGGCGCTCGCCGCCCGATCCGCCGCTTTGGTCCGGTGGTGGCCCGGCATCGTCGACTCGACCTCGCGGCGGTGTTCGTCGAGCGCGAAGCGGGACTTCCGGCCGAACCAGAGCCAGCGGGTCGCTTCGGGCGTCGCTAGCCGGTCCGGCGAGCCGGGCTCCTCGGGGCTATCGGCGAGGGCATCCTCGAGTCCGCGGGCGCGGTCGACGGCGTCCTCGAGAGCCCGCTCCATCGCCGCGAGGTCCGCGTCGGCTGCGGGACGGTGCCAGCGCAGCCCCCAGCCCTCGGGGACGTCGACCGAGAGGAGGTCGGTTATGCCCACGAGCTCCTCGGCCCGCTCCCCGCGAAGACTCGCGGAGACGCCGTTCCGGGCTCGAGAGAGGGTGCAGAGCCCGCCCGCGGCCTCGAGCCCTGGGGCAACTCGGGGATCGTCGTCGTCCCACGGCGGCGTCGGCTCGCGAACCTGCACGCGGTAGCGGTTCCCCGAGTCGACGTAGCCGTCGACGTCGTCGTAGCTCAGGTAGCCCCGACGGCCGTCGCCGAGGTCGACGACGGCGCCGCCTCCGCCGTCGGCCTCGAGCACCTCGGCGTCGAAGATCGCGCCGCGGGGGACGTCGCCGTCCCAGCAAAACGTATCGACGGCGAGCTCCTCAAGGCGCGAGACGGCCGTCGTGACCGCCTCCGGCGCGCCAGAAACCTCGACGCCCTGCCGGTTGCGGGTCGTCTCGAGCGAGACGTCCGCGGGCGCGGCCGCGAACGACTCCTCCTCGAAGCGCTCGCTGATCGGGTCGGAGGCCTGGACGACCTCAAGCCCGTCGTCGTTCAACAGCTGCGTCAGCGCCGTCGTGTAGATCCCCCGCACTCGAGCGGTCGTCATTGCCGCTCCTCCGCGAGCCGCGGTTCGGTTCCCCACACGGCGATCACCGCAGCGTCTCGCAGTCGGGGGCGAACCGGACTCGATCGTGGATCGTCGGCCCCAGCGTCAGCTCGACGGAGCCGTCCGAAAGCACGCGGCCGTCCTCGACGTAGACGCCCCAGCTGTCGAAGCGAAGCCAGCCGCGCATCTCGTCGGCGTGGGTCGTCAGATCGAGGCCTTCGACGGTGTGTTCGGGGTAGTCGGCGCTCGAGTGGGCCATCTCCATGTCAGAGTACACCGTTTCGTGGGCGTCGAAGAAGGCCTCGAGCGCGGTGACGTCCTCCTCGACGGCCTCGACGACCGCCTCGGAGGCAGCCCTGAGCTCGTTGGTCTCGAGGCCGACCTCGCGAAGCGCCCGCTGCGTTCGCTGATCGAAGTGCATGCGGGGACGTTGGCGCGACGCCACTTTGTGCGTTCGGTTCGTCGCCGGTCTCTCCGGCACACCGTCCGCCGCGCGTCGTTACCGGAGCAGTCGCTGGGTGGAACGAGTCCCACGAATCCACAGGAACAAGTCGCGTCTCAGTCGTCGGCGGCGAGACCGGTTTCGGCCGGCGACGAGGCGTCGTCGGCGCTGGCGGGCGTCGCCGATTCGGTTGCGTTCTCGGTCGTCTCCTCGGTCTCGTCCTCGGGACCCGGTGGGGCGGTGTAGTGGATACCGCGGCTCGCGTTGTACATCGTGATTCGTTCTCACGGTCCAGTACACATAAGCTCGATCCTAATACGGATCATGAGATCTGATATCATACTAGGACGCGTCGACCCGGACTGGGGCGTGCCGAACTATTACCGGGCCGGACGGAGTATCACGCTACATGAAACGACGGCGGGACCCGGTCGAACGGGCCAGCGACGAGTCGACGGACCTCCAGGACGTCTCGACGTGGGAGCCACGGAACGCCCTCGACCGGCTCTCGGTCGCGACGTACAACGGGATCGCCTACGGGCTCCACGCGATCATCATCGGGGTCGCCCTCGCGATTACCGCCTTCCTGCTCGTCCAGCCCGGCGTGCTCCTCCTCGAGGATCCGTGGCTCGCGCTCTTCTTCGGGCTCTCGGTCGTCCCGGCGGCCCTGCTGGCGGCGTTCATCTGGTACTCCGACATCACGACGAACGAGCCGCTGGGGCTGCTGGTCGCGACGTTCGTTCTAGCGGTTCTCTTCGCGACGTTCGCGGCCATCGTCAACTCGGTGACGAGGCCGTACTTCCAGCTGTTCGGCGCGCTCGGCACGGTCTTCTTCTTCTTCCTGATCGTCGGTCCCGTCGAGGAGACGGTCAAGCTCCTCGCGGTCCGAGTCTTCGCGTACCGCAGCGACACGTTCGACGCCGTTATCGACGGCGCCGTGTACGGCGCGATCGCCGGGCTCGGCTTCGCCGCCATCGAGAACACGATCTACGTCGCAGGCACGGTCGCGGAGGCCCAGGTCGGCACCCTCGCCGCGGCGACCGACATCGCGACCCAGCGGGCGCTGGTCGGTCCCGGCCACGTCATCTACTCGGCGATCGCGGGCTACTACCTCGGGCTGGCGAAGTTCAACCGCGAGTACGCCGGGCCGATCGTCGTCAAGGGGCTGCTGATCGCCGCGTTCGTCCACGGCGCCTACAACACTACCGTCGGGATCGTTCCCGAGATCCTCACCTCGCTGTACCCGATCGGGTTCGGCGTCGCGTTCGTCGCGTACGTGATCGTCTTCGACCTCGCGATCGGCTACTACCTCTACCGGAAGATCGCCCGCTACCGGCGAACCTACCGGGAGGTTCGAGGCGACGCCGACGACGCGCCGTCGCCGGAGCTAACCGAGTTCGATCCGCCGACTCGGCAGCGTTGAGACGGTCTGCCGCAACGGTTTGCTGGTGCAACCACAGAACGGCCGCGGTTGCACCGTCGACGACGTACAGCAGTCCGTACGACCTACTCGAAACGGGCCTCGAGCAGCCGCTCGACGTACTTCGCGAGAACGTCGACCTCGAGGTGGACCGGGTCGCCGACGTCCTTCTCGGAGAGGGTCGTTAGCTCGTACGTCGTGGGGATGATGGCGACGGTAACGGTTCCATCGTCGGCGAGATCCGCAACGGTGAGGCTGATCCCGTCGAGCGTGATCGATCCCTTCTCGACGACGTAGCGCTCGTAGCCCGCCGGCAGCTCGAACTCGAAGAACCAGTCTTCCTCCACCGATTCGATGCTCGAGACCGTCGCCACCGCGTCGACGTGACCCTGGACGACGTGGCCGTCGAACCGGCCGTCGGCGGGCATCGCCCGCTCGAGGTTCACCGACTCACCCTCCTCGAGGTCGCCCAGATACGTCCGCTCGACCGTCTCGCTCGCGAGAAAGACCTCGAACCACGCGCCCGCTTCGAAGCGCTCGACCGTGAGACAAACCCCGCTGACGCTGATGCTCTGACCGTGCTCGAGCCCGGTCGCGACCTCGTCGGCGCCGATCCGGAGCCGGAGCCCGTCCTCGGTTCGGGAGCGGGCGTCGATCGTTCCGGTCTCCTCGACGATTCCCGTGAACATATCTGAGGGTTCGAGCCGACGGACAAAACCGCTCCGGAATGCGGATGCGTTCCAGTTCCGTGACGGACCGGTAGTCGCCGCGCTTTTGGCGGCCCCCTTCGTAGCCGGCGTCGATGGCCGGAATCATCGATACGATCAAGCTAGCGGGTACCCTCGTGCTCGCGCTGCCGGCCGCACTCGCCGGGCTCGAGTTCCTCCTGATCCGCGGCGAGACGGCCGTCGGCGCGGTGCTGATCGGCCTCGCGATCGGACTCGTGCTCGTCCAGCACCGGCTCACCCTCCCCTCCGACGTTCCGACTGCCGTCGTAAAACGAGTGGCCGGAACGGTACGCAAAGACCCCGACGACGCCGACGATCGGTGAGCAGCGATCGAGCGCTCTCGAGGGCGCCGAAGTGACTTCTTCCGAACGAAATCGCTATGCCGCCGTCACCGACGGTAGCTGGGCCGTCCTGACCCAGAACTCGTCGACCGCGCGGGCGAGCGAGACGTACTCGTCGTGGCTGTTCGGCTTGGTGAGATAGGCGTTCGCGCGACGATCGTAGCTCTCAGCGATATCCGACTCGTCCTCGGAGCAGGTCAGGACGATCACCGGGAGCGTGGTCAGGTCTGCCCCCTCCTGGAGCGTCTCGAGCAGTTCGAACCCGTCTACCCGCGGTACGTTGAGATCGAGCAACAGGAGATCGGGAAACGAGCCGGTGTCGCGGCGATCGGAGAGATAGCTCATCGCCTCGGCGCCGTCGGAGACGGTGTGGACTCGGACGTCGTCGGCAACCTGGTCGAACGCGTCGCTGATCAGCGTCGCGTCGCCGGGATTGTCCTCGACGAGAAGAATGATGGTTGGCTCTGACGGAGTCACGGTTCTCATACGGTAGTTTCTCGAGACGCCTCAATAAGACCGATCACTATACACGTTGGGACCGGCTGCGTGTGCAGCCCCTGAGTATATATGTTAGGAACGATCGGCGAAATCGCCGGACTCACTCGAGCGCCGCCGGATCGAGCGACTGTGGGATCGACTCGAGCCAGTCGACGGACTCGTCGACTGCGAACAGCTCCGCCAGTCGGATTCGGCCGTCCCCGATCTCGACGCCGGCGTCGAGTCGAACGACGGCTCCGCCGTCGATCTCCTGGCGCCCGCGGTTCGGGCGTTCCGCGGGCTCGAGACCGACGCCGACGACGCGGGTTCGGATCTCGTCTTCGAACCCGAACGCCCGTACTTCGGCCTCGAGGTCGGCCTCGACGGCGGTCACCGACTGGGCGTCGGCGGTGAGCATCGACGCGGCCGAGCGAAACGCGCGCGTGACGCCGACGTGAGCGCGTCGCTCGTCCCCGCCGTCGCCGTCGCGAACGTACGTTCGAGCGAGCCCGCCGTAGTAGCCCGACGGCTCCCGCGGTGCGGTCTCGAGGACGATCGGAACGCCCGTGCGGATCGGGTCGCCGTCGGGAACCGAGACCGCGGTGTTGCCGTCCGGGAACCCGCCCGCAGCGACGATTCCCCCGTCGATCGCAGTACGGAGCCGCCGACCGGTCAGGGGCTCACCATCGATCGCGAGCCGTCCGTCGACGACGTCGGCGCCCGCGAGCAGCGAGGCGCCGCGTCGGATCCCGGCACCCGCAGCGGCCTGGGCGGTTCCGATCCGCTCTCGCTCGGCCGGTGTCTTCGTCGCCCTGGCTCGTTCGACAACGTCGGTCGAGGTAAGCGAGAGGCCCGCTCCCTCGAGGTAGAGCGCGGCGTCGTGGGGGATCCGGGCCGGCGTCAGTACCGTTCCCTCGAGCCCGGCGGCAGCGAGGTCGTCGGCGAGGGTGCTGGCGGGGTCGGCCTCGGTGTCGGTCGCCGATCGAACGCGCCACTCGCGGCCGTCGAACGCGAGGGCGCGGCGCCCTCGTTCCGGCTTTCGCTCGAGTTCGGGTCGACAGTACCGAATCGAGGGATCGTCGGCGGAGCCGACGTGAACGAACGCGCTCGCGCCCTCGCGTTCGAGGGCCGTACGCAGGGCGGAGTCGACGGGCGCGTCGCCGGTCACGGCGCTTCGGCTTCGAGCTTCTCCGCCTCGCCGTCGGGCGCCTGTGCCTGCTCGAGCAGCTCCTCGAGGCTCAGATCGGTCAGTTGGTTGGTCAGGAGGACGTCGATCGGTAGCGTCGGCGCGCCGTCGACGAGGTTCTCGAGGATGTACAGTCGCTCGCGGGCTCGGGACATGCCGACGTAGAACACCCGTCGCTCGTTGTCCGTGAGCACGGGAACGGGCGAGGTCGTCTTGGTGAACTCCTCGCAGCCGGGGACGTCGGTGGGGTCGTCGACGGTCGCGACCATCTGCTCGACGACCTTCTCGGTGAGGTCGGTGCCGATGAAGACGTGGTCGGCCTCGCGACCCTTCGCGGAGTGGATGGTACCGACGCGAACCCGGTCGGTGTCCATCCCCTGGTACTCGCCGATGTTGAAGTACGAGCGGATGCTCTTCTTCTGGAAGTTCGTCACCTTTCGGACCATATCCCCCGCGGAGGCGGGGCCGGGCATGAACGGCGCGTGGTCCTCGATCACGTCGCCAGGGATGGTGAGCTCCTCGAGGTCCTCGACGCCGGCTTCCTCCTGGCGTTCGTCGATCTCGTCGAAGAGGGCGTCGCGCTCGTTGGTACCGAACGCAGAGTCCTGCAGCATGTCCGCGAGGCGACGGGCCTGGAGTCCGGTGACGTCGTCGCCGGCGTCGATCGCTTCGACGGCACGGACGTACTGGGTGAGTCGGTCGGTCCACATCCGCTGGTCGGTCAGCGAGCGAAACGGCACGCCCTCGGTGATGAACTCATCGATGAACTGGAACATCTGGTACCGGGCGCGAAACAGTAGCATGATCGTCCCGTCGCCCTCGACGAGCGTACGCCGGACCATCCGGACGACGTCGAGCATCGAGGCGTTCGCACGGGCCTCGACCGAGCCACCCTCCTTGCGGGGCTTGAGGTCCTTGTCCTGGCGCTGATCGATGTGGCGGATCTCCTTGTTGACCGCGTTGAGAACGTTCGAGGGGAGTCGGTAGGAGTTGGGCAGAATAACGTCCTCGTCGACCTCCTCGTCGAGCAGCAAGGCGGGGTCGGCACCCTGCCAGGAGTAGACGACCTGGTCGTCGTCGCCGGCGATCAGTACCTCCTTCATGTGGGGTTTCCACTCCTCGTAGACGTCGTACTGGAGCGTGGTGATGTCCTGGAACTCGTCGATCACCAGGTAGTCGACGTTCGGCAGCAGCGAGCGCTGCTTGACCCGCTCGAGCATGTCCGCAAAGCCGATCTTGCCCTGCTCGCCCTTGTAGCTGCGCCAGCCGCGGATCGCCTCGGGGACGTCGATCCGATCGTCGTCGGAGGGCCAGGTCGGCGTGTACTTGTTGCCTTCCTGGGCGCGGTCGTCGATCTCGGGAGGGAGCCGAACCTCCTCATCGTCCCACTGGAAGGGGACGTCGTACCAGTCGGAGACCTCACGGCTGGTCCGCTGAAGCCACTGGCTCGTCGCGATAACTTTGTTCCCGATCGTCGTCGAGCGGGCCGTGCGACGGCCCGCTCCCGAGTACTCGTCCTCGTACTCGATACCGTACTCCTCGCAGAACTCCTCTTTGTCCTTCTCGCCGATGACGTCGCTTCGAGAGAGATCGAGCAGCTCGTAGGCCTTCGCGTGCATCGTACAGACGTTGCCCTGCAGTGCGCGTGGGCTCTCGTCGAGCCGCTCTGCCAGCCGTTCGCGAACCTCCTGTGCGGCCGCTCGAGTGTACGAGACGACGAGAATATCCCGGAACGTGACCCCGTCCTGCTCGAGGATCTCTTCGACGTGATCGAGAAGCGCGGTCGTCTTCCCGCTTCCCGGCCCACCGAACAGCCGGGTGACCTTCGTCTCCGTAGTAGCCATTGTAGCTGTTCAGGGTCGCAATACCCATAAGTGACGTGGGTTACGGCCGGAAAACCGCTGTTGGACCGAATACCATCGGTCCCGGTCGTCACGTCCGCCGACTACGGGGTCGGCGTCCACCCGCAGACGGTACAGCTACTGGCCGACTGCTCGTGAAGCCCGCCGCAGTCGGGACACTGCTTCTTGTTATACTCCTGTTCCCACCCCACTCGCTCTACCGTGTGACCGCGGTCCGAAAGGAATTCATCGAAGACATCGTCACCGGCATCGTTGGGTGAGGTTGCCATACCCGTGGTAATGCTAACCACGGTATTAAAGGCCGCGGTTCACACAGTAATCTGCCGGATCTCGCGATCGATCTGACCCACTGGGCCGACCCGCGGACTTTTCTCGGTCTCGCACGAAGATCGGGTATGAGCGAACTCCGCCTCGACGCGACGCAGCTCGATCGCTACTCGAGACACGTCATCATGGACGAGATCGGCCCCGAGGGCCAGCAGCGCCTGCTCGAGGGCAGCGTCCTCGTCGTCGGTGCAGGAGGACTGGGATCGCCGGCGATTCAGTACCTTGCGGCCGCGGGGATCGGCCGGCTGGGAATCGTCGACGACGACGTCGTCGAGCGCTCGAACCTGCAGCGCCAGATCGTCCACGCCGACGACGACGTCGGCCGACCGAAAGTCGACAGCGCGGCCGACTACGTCGCGGCGCTAAACCCCGACGTCGACGTCGACACCTACGAGACCCGCCTGTCGGCGGCGAACGTCGCAGAGCTGGTCGAGGAGTACGACGTCGTCCTGGACGCCAGCGACAACTTCGGCACCCGCTACCTGCTCAACGATCACTGCGTGCTGACGGGAACGCCGCTCTCTCACGGCGCGATCTACCGCTTCGAGGGGCAGGTGACGATGTTTACGAACGACCGGGGCGGGAACGCAGCCGACTCGGAGGGTCAGGGGGCCGACGACCCGCCGTGTTACCGCTGTATCTTCCCCGAGGCGCCCCAGCCCGGTACCGTTCCCGACTGCGCGACGACGGGCGTGCTCGGTGTCCTCCCCGGGACGGTGGGCTGCATCCAGGCCACCGAGGTCGTCAAGTACCTCCTCGGCAAGGGCGACCTGCTCGAGGGACGGCTCCTGATGTACGACGCGATGGGGATGACGTTCGACACCGTCGACGTTCTCGCGAATCCGGAGTGTCCGGTCTGTGGCGACGAGCCCGAGATCGAATCAGTCGAGGACGTCGCTTACAAGGGGAGCTGTTCGATATCGGCCGACTGACGCCTCCGTCCGTCGCTTTCAGCGCTCCGGTGCCAGCTCGAGCGCGTAGATCGCCGTCGGGTACGCCTCGCCGGCGATCTCGAACTCCGAGCGTCCGGTTCGCTCGAACCCTCGGGCCTCGTAAAACCGTCGCCCGACCTCGTTTCCGGCCAGCGTCTCGAGGCACAGTCGCTCGGTCTCCCCCGGTAGCACCTCGAGACACCGCTCGAGCAGCGCCGTTCCGATCCCCTCGCCCCAGTAGTCGGGTTCGACGTACAGCTCCTTGAGGCCCGCTTCCTCCGGGCCGACGAACGCCTTCGTCCCCTCGCCCCACCGGACGTAGCCGTAGCCCCGAACCTCGCCCTCGAGTTCCGCCAGGAAGATCCCGTTCCGATCCTCGCGCAGGCGGTCGGCGTACTCCCGGAGCTGCTCGTCGGACGCGTCGGCGCCGAACCCCGCGAGCACCTCGTCGGGGAGCAGGCCGTCGTAGGCCTCGCGGAAGGCCAGCGCGTTGACGCGGGTTATCGCTCGAGCGTCCGTCGCTCCCGGCTCGAGACGGCGCAGTTCCATACTCTCGGCTCGTCGTCGTCGCCCAAAGTCGCTCGGGTCGCGTGTCATCCACCCTCGTTTCTCGAACACCCGCTCCGTCCATCCGTCCACAGCGAACTGCCCGAACCCCACGTTCCATGTGGGCGACGGTCGTACCCCGACCCATGCACGGTACCGGCGTTCCCCTTGTCACTCCGTTCGCCGACGGCGCGGTCGATCACGAGCGACTGCGGGCGCTCGCCGAGTGGCTCGAGCGCTCCGGCGTCGACTTCCTGGTTCCCTGTGGCTCGACCGGCGAGGGGCCGGCGCTGACGACCGACGAACGTGTCGCGGTCGTCGAGACGGTCACCTCGGCGACCGATCTCTCGGTGGTCGCCGGCACCGGCCGGGAGGGACTCGAGCCGACTCTCGAGACGACCGAGCGCGCGGCCGAGGCCGGCGCCGACGCCGCGCTCGTGGTCACGCCCTCCTACTACGGGACCGACGAGGCGGCCCTCGTCGCGTACTACGAGGAGGTCGCGAGCGCCTCGCCGATCCCGATCTACCTCTACAGCGTCCCCAAGTTCACAGGTCGGGTGCTTACCCCCGAGACGGTCGCGGCGCTCGCGACTCACGAGAACATCGCCGGGATCAAGGACTCGAGCGGGAGTCTCGAGTCGATCCAGCGCCTGCTCGATCACACCGACGACGCCTTCTCGGTCCTCGTCGGCAGCGGGAGCGTCTACGCGGCCGGGCTCGCCGTGGGTGCTGACGGCGGCGTGCTCGCGGTCGCCAACGTCGTCCCCGAGCGCGCAAGCGAGATCTACCGGCTCGACCGCGAGGATCGATCCGGCGCGGCCCGCGAGCGAAACGCCGTGATCGTCGAACTCAACCACGCCGTCACCTCGCGGTTCGGCGTCCCCGGCGTCAAGGCCGCCCTCGCGATGCGGGGGCAGTCGGTCGGCCGCCCTCGGCGACCGCTTCGCGAACTCGAAGCCGACGCGAAAACCGATCTCGAGTCAATTCTCGAGCGAACCCTCAAACGTAACCAGACTTAGTTATTGAGGGCGGACGAATGAATCGCACAGGGTTACTGAAAAGCGTCAAGTTCTCCCCCGCCAAATGGCGGGTAGATGGCGTACTCAATCGGTTCGGAGACCAACCGAGACCTCGAGTTCTCGACGTCCGAACTGACGGGTGCGCTAGGAGATTCGGTTACGGTCCTTCCGCTCGTCGTCGCGCTGGCCGCGACGACGTCCGTTTCGTTACCCCACGTTCTCGTCGGCTTCGGCGTCTTCCAGATCGTCTGGGGGCTGTACTACGGGATGCCCCTCTCCGTCGAGCCGATGAAGGCCCTGATCGGGCTGGCGATCGTCGGCTCGCTCTCGTATCCCGAACTCGCCGCAGCCGGACTACTCGCCGGTGTCGTGTTGCTCGCCGTCGGCCGGTTCGGACTCGTCGGCCACCTCCAGCGGGTCGTCGGCGAGCCCGTCATCCGGGGCGTGCAGTTCGCAGTCGCCCTGCTGTTGCTCGAGTCCGCGGTCGGGCTCTCCCTCGAGAGCCTCCCCGTCGCGGCGGCCGGGCTCGCCGTCGTCGCCGTCCTCGCCGTCGTCGGCTACCGTCAGACCAGTGTTCTCGTCGTTCTGCTGCTCGGTGCCGTCGCGGCCGTCGCAACCGCGGGCGTCCCGACACCACGGGTGCCCGAGCCCGCGCTCTTCCCCGCCGGCGGGCCGTCGTTCACGGCGGGGGCGCTCGAGGCCACCGTCGCCCAGCTCGGAATGACGGTCGGCAACGCGGCCATCGCGACCGCCCTGCTCTGCGGCGACCTCTACGATCGGGACGTTCGGGCCGACGACCTCTCGCAAAGCATGGGTGTCACCTGCCTCGCGGCGGTCCCGATCGGCGGGGTCCCGATGTGTCACGGCAGCGGCGGGCTCGCGGGCAAGTACGCCTTCGGCGCCCGAACCGGCGGGGCGAACGTCCTGCTCGGGATCGGCTACCTCGCCCTCGCGCTGGTCGCCGCCGGTGCCCTGCTCGCCGCCTTTCCGATGGCGCTGCTCGGCGTCCTGCTGGTCGTCGTCGCCCTTGAGCTCGGACGGGCCGCGTTCGCCCCCGTCGACGACGGACGGGCGCTCGCACTGGTCGTCGGTGTCGGCGTCGTCGGTCTCGCGGTCAACGTCGGCGTCGCGTTCGTGCTCGGCGCCGTCGTCTTCTGGGTCGCTTCCCGCCCGGAGTGACGGCGGCTCCTTGTTCTCGTCCGGTACACCCGTCTGCACGCCATTTCACGACCGTCCGCGCGAGGATCCGCGCGGTATTCATCAGCGTACGTTCACCAAAACTTATGTTTGATATTGGCATACATGACTGGAAAGCAGGACAACAACAGAACTGAATCAGGTAAAAGCAATCTTTCGAATAGTGAAACCAACGGGCCGGCGGCGGCATCCTCCGGGACGATTAACCACACGAAACGATGTGTCGATACCACCATTCGGACGAAGCGACGGAACCGACCGACGACTACGACGATCGGCTGACGGCGGGCGGCTGCGGGGCAGGCGACGGCTCTCGAGATTCGACCGATAGCACGGGCTCGAGACGGAGTCTGCTGAAGAAGACGGCCGTCTCCGGGCTCGTAGTGACGGGAATCGGAAGCGGCGCGTCGGTTCCGGTGAGTGCACACCACCGGGACGACCACCCCTCCGACCAGTACGTCTCGGCCCACTCGAGCAACTACACCTCGGCGAGTCGTGGCGCGGCGGACATCAACTGGATCGTCGTCCACTGCGCGGTGACCACCTACCAGGGCTGCATCGACTACTTCCAGCGGGACAACGACCGCAACGTCAGCGCTCACTACGTGGTCAGCAACTACGATCACACGTCGGGCGCTCCGGGTCACTGTACGCAGATGGTCAATCACGCCGACATCGCCCACCACGCCCGCGGGTCGAACGCCAACTCGATCGGCATCGAACACGAGTGGCACGAGGACTACGGGAACTACTTCACTGACGAGTGTTACCGGACGTCTGCCGACCTCGTCCGCTACCTGGCCGATCACTACGACGTCCCGACCGACTTCTACGACCACCCGTCCGCGATGTGCGAGCATCCGGGCGGCATCATCACGCACCGCCACGCGCCCCAGGACTACACGTCGAACGGAACGTGCAAGGATATGCCGGCCAAGAGCTGTCCCGGCCCCGACTGGGAGAACGATCGATATCGGTCGTTTCTCGACGGGGACGACGGCGGTGGCGGCGGTCACACGTTCGAGGACGGTGACTGGATCCAAACGACGGTCGATCTCAACGGCCGCGACGGTCCCGGTCTCGACTACGACACCAAGCGGACCTACCCGGAGGGAACGGAAGGCGAAATCATGAACGGCCCCGAGGACAACGACGGCTACACCTGGTGGGGTATTCACTTTCCGAGCTACAGCGAATGGGTCTGGTGTGCCGAGCGGTACCTCGAGCACGCCTGAGCCGGCTGCGGGCACGGTCTTCGCTCATCGTTCAATTACGTCTTTCCGTGCCGTTTTCACCGTCCTCGTCCAAGGTCTACCCATGACTGCGCGATGGTTCGATCTGTTCGAGCGAGGAGCGGAGTACGACGTCAACCTCGAGGACGTCCGAGCAACGTACGAGGCGGGGACCGAGGACGACGATGCGTGAGCGCCGCGACGAGCCCGAACCCACTCGAGTCGTCGCCGATCCGGCGGTGCTCGCGGCCGACCTGCTCGTCGGCGGCGAGGCCCGCGAGGCGCTCGATCACGTCCGTCGCCACTCCTGGCTCGAGCTGGTCGCAAGCGACGAACTGCTCGCCGAGACCGAACGGCTGGTCGCCTCGCTGGCCGACCCGGAGCTCGCGGCCGACCACCGCGAGCGCCTCGAGGCCGACCGCATCGCGGTCGACCAGCCAGAGGACGACCACCCGGCGCTCGCCTCGGCCTACCAGGGGCAGGCGGCACACCTCCTCTCGTACGACGAACGGCTGAACTCCGCGCAGGCGGGGCTCTCACTTCAGCCCCGCGTTTCGGTCAGTGTCCGTCCGCCGGACGCGTTCGCCCGGCTGTTCGATCCCGAGAGCCTCTACGAGGCGACCGTCGGCGGGGAGTATCCGGGACCGGACGTCGATCCTCGAGCGTAGATACGATTCGGCCGAACCATCGGTCCGTTACGTAGAGATGCGAACGGAACACTACAATTCTTGTCAAAGAGATAGTTTTGAAGCACAAAGAATTTATATCTAATATAAATCAATTCTTATATGAACAGGATACACCTCAGTCTCGTTGGGCTACACCTCTCGATAGTAGGTGGGTTTTGGATAGTTAGTACGAACTTCACCACTGCTGCTGTTACAAATATTCACTATATATTACTCTGGGGTGGACTGGTACTCACGCTCGTAAGTCTATTTCTCCCTTCCCAGACGAGAGTTGACAAATAATTCAGGACTGTATTCGTGCGCTTCTCTTGATGAAAGTCAACATCCCCAATTTACAGCGGTACCTACTTGGCCTCTACTGAACGCGAGTCTCACCACCTACTCCGAATACCGAACCCGTGCTCCCAACTACGGATACCAATACTGTGCCCCAATGCTTATATCCAAATCTAGATATGGCTGATCCAATGGTTCTGGACCGGTGGTATCCGGAACGTGCGCCGACGTGGGCGGACGTGTTCGTCGTAGTTCTGGCACTGATAGTGCTGTCGCGGCACCTGATCGGGACAGGCCCCATTCACTGGGGATGGGTGACTATCGGGTTTCTAACGGGACTCGGCTCCCTCGGACCGCTGGCTAACTCGGCGAGTGGTCTACGGGCAGGAAACTGGTTCCGAGAGATCGGTGGCGCCCGACGGATCGCAACGACTGCGGTGGCCGCACTCGTTGCAGCGGTGATCGCGTTTCAGTTCGATGTTTCGACCGCAGTCGTGGCCAGCTTCGGAATCGGCGCGATCGCCTCCGTGTTCGTCTACGTGATAGGACATATACTCAGCGCCCGCGAAATCGACGGCTGAAAGGAAGGTTTGCTATCGAGCGCTTGTTCGCCATAGCCAAGCAGTACCACCCCGGGCCGGGACCCGGGAGTGTGTTCTCTCCTACCGGCCCCGACCCAGGGGACGGATTCGACCCGACTACTGCCGAACCGAACCCTCTCGAGCCCACCAGCGCCAGCCGTAGTACAGCGTCGTCGCGGCGAAGCCGATCGCCCCGACGGTGTACGTCGTCGCCGGGACCAGAACCGCGGCGGTTCCAGTGAGGACGGCCAGTCCACCCGAAAGCAGAAGCTGGAACTCGAGTGTGCGGTGGCGGTCGACGAGGACGGCGAGGGCGACTGCCCCGCAGGCGTAGACCCCAATCAGGCTGGGGACGAATCCGACGACACCGCGATCACCAAACCCTGCGTACAGCAGGACGACCTGTGCGAGCAGGAGCGGACCGAGGACGAGGACGGCGAGCAGCTGTCGCTCGCGGTCGAGCATTCGTTCGTCGACCGTGTTCCCAGTCTGCATACGTGCGAGGTATTGTCGGACAGGTTATAACTCCTCTCACCGGGAATCAGTAACACTGACGTGAGGACCGTCGACGCTCGGCGGGCGATACTCGAGAGCTTCTTACCGTCCGAGTGAGACGTAGGAAATATGTATGATTTCGTCGTCGTCGGCGTCGGCCCCGCCGGCGCGCGCTTTGCCCGGCAAGCCGCCGAGCGCGGCCACGACGTCCTCGCCCTCGAACAGGGGACGATCGGCACGCCGCTGGCCTGTTCGGGCCACGTCAGTACGGATATCTGGAGTATCACGGGCGAGGGCGCCCGCGAGGAACTGCTCCAGAACGAGATCCACGGCGCGCGGTTTCACGTCGGCGGCCCCCGCAGCGACGCCTACCCCTTCTACAAACGCGAGGCCGCCTCGAACGTCATCGACCGCGTCGGACTGGATCGTCACCTCGCCGACCTGGCTCGCGAGGCCGGTGCCGACGTCAGAGAGAACCATTCTGTGACGAGCGTCACGGAACGGCGCGACCGCGTCGAGGTCGTCGCGAGCGGACCCGACGGGCCCGTTACCCACGAGGCGAAGATGATCGCAGGCTGTGACGGCCCCCGATCGCGGGTTCGCCAGGAGCTCGGTCTCCCCGAGCCCGACGAACTGCTCCACGGGGTGTTGGCGTTCTCCGAGGAGGACGACTATCAGGACTTCGTCGACGTCCACCTCACGCCGCCGACCTTTTTCGCCTGGCGGATCCCCCGTGGTGAGGCCGGCGTCGAGTACGGCCTCGCGGCCCCGCCGGGCGTCGAGGTCACCAAACACTTCGAGGAGCTGATCGACGGCTACGAGATCGACGTCGCTCACCGGTGTTCGGGGGCGATCCCGATCGGCCCCGCGGATCGGGTGACGAGCCGTCGAGGCTTCCTGATCGGCGACGCTGCGGCCCAGACCAAGCCGTTCACCGGCGGCGGGATCCTCTACGGGACGACCGCTGCCGACCACGCTGCTCGCGAGATCGACCCCGAGCGTCCGACCAGCCTCGCGGCCTACGAACACGCCTGGCGCGAGGACCTGGAACGGGACCAGCAGCTCGGTCACTGGCTTCGCCGGGCCTACTCGCTGCCCGAGCCGATCCAGCGGATCGGACTGAGCGCGCTGTCGGGCGAGATCGGCGTTCACATGGATCGCCCGACGTCGCTCGTTTCGCCGACCCACCTGAAGGCGATGCTCTCGAGACTGCGGCCGTGACTCCCTTGAGGCGTCGCTCGGACGTGTCTTCCCGGAGCCGAAGGCAACGAACCGAAACCCCTCGTCGCGAAACACTCGAGCGATGACCGGACGGCTGGCGGCCATCGCCGCGCTCGTCGCGAATCTCCTCGAGCGGCTGGGGATCATCGACGCCGAGCGACTGCGCCCGACGGTCGATCTCGCCTGGCCCCGGATCGTCACCGGGGTCGCGATCATGTCCAAGCAGACTGCCGACCTCGCGATGGTCGGGATCGCCGTCGGCACTGCCGGCACCGCGGGTCTGGCGTTCGCGCTTGCCTACTGGGAGATCGTCGCGATGCTCGGACTCGGGCTGGCGGGCGGAACCGTCAGCCTCGTCTCCCAGAACTACGGCGGCGAGGAGAACGAGCGCGCGTCGCTGGTCGTCACCCAGAGCGTCCTGCTCGCGGTCATCATCTCGCTGCCGCTCGCGGCCGCGTTCGTCCTCGTTCCCGATCGGTTGATCGGGCTGTTCGGCGCCGGCCCCGAGTCGCTGGCCCACGGCAGCACCTACCTCGTCTACGTCGCGCCGGCCGTCGTCTTCGAACTCCTCAATCTGATCGCCAGCCGCACCTACACCGGCGTCGGCGACACGTTCACCGAGATGATGGCTCGAGCCGGCGGCGCGGTGCTAAACGTGGTTCTCAGCGCACTCTTCATCTTCGGCTTCGACATGGGCGTCGCCGGCGCTGCGCTCGGGACGACCCTCTCGACTGGCTTCGTCACCGTCGTCCTCGCCTGGGGAATGGTCGGACGCTCCTACGGCGCGCTCGGGATGGAGCCCAGTCCCGTTCCGATCACCCGAGAGGGGCCGTGGCTCGAGGCTGGCGTGATCCGCGACCTCGTCGAGATCTCGACGCCCGAGATCGGCCGCCGACTCGCGCAAGGTGTCATCGTCTTCCCCATGCTGTGGATCGCCGCCTCGTTCGGCCCGGTCGTCGTCACCGCCCTCGAGGTCGGTCGTCGGGTCCGCAGCCTGATCAACAGCGTCAACTGGGGGATGGGACTGGCCTCGAGTTCGCTCGTCGGCCAGCACCTCGGCGCGAACGAGGAGGAGGAAGCGGGCGCCTACGGCGAGGGGATCGTCCGCCTTTCGGTGGTCTGTTACGTCGGGATCGCCGCCGTCGTCGTCGCGTTCGCCGACCCGATCGCGGGGCTGTTCGTGAGCGAGCCTGACGAGATCTCGCTGGCCGCGACGTTCGTCGCGGTCGGTGCCGTCAGCGCGATCGGACTCGGCGTCGACGGCGCCGCCGCGGGCGCCTTGCTCGGCGCCGGGGACACCCGACTGCCGCTGGTGGCCTCGCTAATCGGTCGGTATCTCTTCGCGCTCCCCGCGGCGGCGCTCGGACTCGTCACCCCGCTCGGCGTCGCGGGGCTCTACCTCGCCTTCCTGCTCGAGACGTACGTCCCCGGCGGGATCAACTACTGGCTGTTCCGGCGCGGGCGCTGGAAGGCCGTCAGCCGGCGGTATCGCCCCGACGCCGAGACGAGCTGAAAACGGGAACCGCTACGCGAGGTCGTCGTAGGTCGGTCGCTCGAGGTCGCCGGGGAACTCCTCGACCGGCGTCTGGAGCTGGTCGCCCGACTCCATATCCTTGACCGTCACCTCGTCGTTCGCGAGATCCTGTTCGCCGACGATGACGACCGTTTCGGCGTTAACCGAGTCCGCGTAGTCGAGCTGGGCACCGAAAGAACGGCCGGCGACGTCGGTCTCGACGACGTGTCCCCGCTCGCGCAGCTCGCAGGTGATGCGGGCAGCCTCGGGGCGGGTGTCGCCGACTTGGAGCACGTAGTAGTCCGTCGTCACTTCCTCCTCGGGCCAGACGCCCGCACGCTGACACAGCAGCGACAGCGTCGCGTGGCCGGGCGCGACCCCGACCGCGGGAGTCGGCTGGCCGCCGAAGCTCTCGATGAGATCGTCGTAGCGCCCGCCGCCGAAGATCGACCGGGAGACCTCGCCCGTCGAGTCGAAACACTCGAAGACGACGCCGGTGTAGTAGTCGAGCCCGCGGGCCGTCTCGAGCGAGATCGTGCAGTACTCGCGGGCGCCGAAGTCCTCGGCGGCGGCGAGCACGTTCTGGAGGTTCTCGACGGCTGCCGTAACCCGCTCGGTCCCCGCGAAGGATTCGACTTCTTCAAGGTCGCCGCCCGCGATCAGGTCGTCGAACTCGGCGGCCTGGTCGTAGGAGAGGCCGGCCTCGACGAGCAGATCGTGGTACTCGGTGGTGGAGATCTTGCCCGACTTGTCGACGGCCCGGATCGCCTCGGTCGTATCGACGTCGGTCTCGTAGCTCTCGAGCACGCCGCCTAAGATGTCGCGGTGGGAGATCCGAAACTCGAAGTGGTCGCCGGTGAGTCCGAGCCCAGTCATCGCGTCGGCGGCCCACGCGAGAATTTCGGCGTCGGCCTCGGGCTCCGAGGAGCCGAAGATGTCGACGTTGGTCTGGTAGAACTCGCGCTGGCGGCCCTGCTGGACCTGCTCGTAGCGCCAGAACGGACGCGTCGAGAACCACTTGATCGGCTTCGACAGCTCCTGTTGTTTCGCGACGACCATCCGCGCAACCGTCGGCGTCAGCTCGGGGGTCAGCGTGACGTGGCGCCCGCCCTGATCTTCGAAGGCGTACAGCTCCTCGACGATCTCGTCGCCGCTCTTGTCCGTCCACATTTCGGCGCGCTCGAGTGCGGGCGTCCCGATCTCGCGGAAGCCGTACCTGCGGGCGGCGTCCTCGATCGTGTCGATGGTCACCCGTCTGGCGGCCATCTCGCCGGGGTAGAAGTCACGAAACCCCTTGATGCCGTCGTACATACCCCACCGTTCGGCGACGGCGACCTTCTAACCTTTCGTTTGGGCGTCGGTCGCGTGAATCCGGGACGGCGTTGCGACGAGCACGGTTCGTCTCTCGAGCGGGCGGAGGAATTTATACGGCGTTGACGAAGACGTCGTATGCCTCCACGAATCGGTCGGGCTCCCTCCGAGACGATCGGCGGCGACGAGTGGCGGGAGCTGGGTCTCGCCATCGGCTTCTGCGAGCTCGCCGGCGTCGTTCCCGGTCTGCTGACCGCCGACGACGTGAGCGAGTGGTATCCGACGCTCGAGCAACCGTCGAAAACGCCGCCAGGATGGGTGTTTCCGCCCGTCTGGACGGCCCTGTTCGCGACGATGGGGATCGCGTGGCACCTGGTTCGTCGGGAACGAACGACGAGCCCCAGGCGAAAACGGCGGGCCGAACGGGTGTTCCTCTCCCAGCTCGCGTTGAACGCCCTCTGGTCGCTCGTCTTCTTCGGCCGACGATCGATTCTCGGGGGGTTCGTCGTCATCGCGTTGCTCGGGCCGGCGATCGCCGTGACGATCGCGGCGTTCGCGCGCATCGATCGCCGGGCGGCGCTGTTGCTGGTGCCGTACCTGTGCTGGGTCGCGTTCGCGACGGCGCTGAACTACGGGCTCTGGAAACGCAACCGCGGTCGGTAGGATACTACCGGACGTTCGTCACGTACGTCTGCTCGTGGTCGGGGAACAGCTCCTCGATAGCTTCGGGGCCGTCCTCTGCGGCGATGATCGCCCGCAGCTCCGCCTCGTAGTCTGCGCGGTCAATCGACTCGCTCGGCCCGACGGTTACCTCGAGGTGAGCCTCGACGAGCCGGTCGACCGCGCGACGACCGAACCCCGACAGCGGCGCGATATAGTCGACGCCGTGGCGGTCCTCGAGGCTCTGGGCCTGAGCCCGCGAGACGGTCGGCACGCGGTCGTCCCGGCGGGTGCCGTCGGCAACCGCGTCGAAGCGGTCCTCGGCGAGGGCCTCGAGGGCGTGCTGGTGGACGTGCTGGATCCCGTTGCGGGGAAAGCCGTCCTCGCGGATCCGCTCGACGGCCTCCCGGGCGACCTCGCGCTCGAGCTCGAGGCGTTCGAACCCGAAGCCGGCGGTGTCGGCGGTCTCGCGGGCGTGTTTCCAGTCGTCGCTGATGCCGAAGCTGACCGTGACGAGCGTGACGTCGTAAAACTCCTCGAGGACCAGCGCCGCGAGCGTCGAATCCTTGCCCCCGCTGTAGAGCAGTCCGAGCTCCATCAGCGACGCTTGATGTCGAAGCTCTTCGAGTCGGGTTTGAGCTCCTGGAGGAGCTGTTTCATCTTCTCGTCGTCGATCTTGCCCTGGATGCGTCCGCTGCGAGCCAGCGCGATTACCTGCTGTTCGACCTGTTCGCCGAACTGTTCCTTGCTCATCTTGACCGTGTTGAGCCGCTTTCGCGCGTCGTCGGTCAGGTGCTGGCGGAGCAGCGCCTGCTTCTGGGCTTCGGCCTGCTGCTGGGCGGCCTCCTGGCTCGCCCGGTCGGCCTCGCCGCCCCCCTCGGCGCGGTCCTGTAGCTGCTCCATTTTCTTCTGTCGGAGCTCCTCGAGTTTCTCCTCGTCGGGTGAGCCGCTCATAGGGAGACGTTGCGCGCGGGCGCAGAAAATGATTACGGACGACGAGAGCGAGAGACGTCGCTGACCGGCGAGCGGTCCGAAAAGAGTGCTCGAAAGCGAGCCTTACGCGTAGCGCTCGAGTTCCGGGCGGTCGAGCTCCTCGAGAACCTCGCCGGCGGTGTCGTCGAGCAGGCTTCGGCCGGCGGGCGTGATGCGTCGTCCCTCGCCCTCGGCGGTCTCGACGAGATCTTCCTCCTCGAGCTGCTGGAGGATCGTCCGGATCACGTTCTTCGAGCCGTCGGTTCGCCGGTCCGGGGCGACGCGGTAACGGTTCGTCCCGGCCTTGCCGCCGCCGTACTCGGTGGAGAGCCGCTCGACGCCGACGGGGCCGCGGTCGGCGACCTTTCGCAGGAGGCTCGCAGCGCGGGTCGCCCAGAAGTCCTCCTGCTCGGGGGGGAGTTCGCGGTCGACGCCAGTCTTTGCGAACTGGCTCCAGTCGGGTTCGTCGAGTCGGTCCTCGAGGTCCTCGGCGAGCGCCTCGATGAGGTCGTCCGCCGGAACGTCGTACATCGTAGCCATTGGCGTTGGGTTCCCTGCCGCGGCATTTAAGACCATCGTCTTTCCGCGAGCTCGACCTCGAGAACCGTTCTCGCGGTCCGGATCGCTTTTCGTGCTGGCCCCGAAACGCCGGGTATGGACGAACGCGCCGCACTGGCGCTGTTGGAGGGGGAACTCGACCCGGTCGGCGACGACGCAGCTGTCGTCGACGGGCTGGTCGTGACGACCGACATGCTCCACGAGCGGACGGACTTTCCGCCGGGGACGAGCCGCTACACGGCCGGCTGGCGGTCCGTTGGCGCCTCGCTGTCCGACGTCGCGGCGATGGGAGCCGATGCGACGGCCGCAGTCGCGGCCTACGCGGCTCCGGAGTTCGTCGAGGACGAACTGCTGGCGTTCGTCCGGGGCGCACGCGACGTCTGCGACCTCGTCGACGGCGAGTACGTCGGCGGCGACCTCGACGGTCACGAGGAGTTTACCGTCGCGACGACTGCCATCGGGCGAACCGAGGACCCGGTTCCGCGCAGCGGCGCCCGACCCGGCGACGTCGTCTGCGTCACCGGCACGCTCGGACGGAGCGCAGCCGCTCTCGAGCTATTTCGACGCGGCGAGCGTGAGACCGATCCGGACGCCAGCGGGCGCGCGAACGAGCTGTTCCGGTTCGAACCTCGGATCGCGGCCGGACGGGCGCTCGCCCCGCACGCAACGGCGATGATGGACTCGAGCGACGGCCTGGCGCGGTCGCTCCACCAGCTCGCGGAGGCGAGCGACTGCGGGTTCGCGATCGACAGCGAGGCGATTCCGGTCGACGACGCCGTCCGGTCGGTCTCCGAGACCGACCGGGAGGCCCTCGAGCGCGCCACGACGTTCGGCGAGGACTTCGAACTCGTCGCGACAGTACCAGAGACGTCACTCGAGGCCGTTCGCGACGCGGTCGACGTTCCGCTCTCGACGATCGGGACCGTTCTCGAGAGCGACGACGGAATCAGCCTCGACGGGGAGCCGCTCGCGGATCGAGGCTACACCCACGGCGATGACTGATCACTGGACGATGGCGATCGGAACCGGCATGAAACACAGCAGGCCAAGCCCAAAGGTGACGACGCCGAGCAGGAACCGACCGGTTCCGAGCCGTTCATCCTGGACCGGACGCGCCGGGCCGACCGAGGCCAGCACCGCGGTGAAGATCCCCCAGAACACCCAGATGAAGACCGAGTTGCCGCTGTAGCCGCTCACGTAGTAGAGGTACGCCGCGAGTCCGAACAGCGCGCCGGGAACTAGCGCGGCGATCGTCTCCTGGAGGTTCCCAGCCATCGCTCGGAGGATGTGACCGCCATCGAGCTGGCCAACTGGGATGAGATTCAGGAAGGTGACGAACATCCCGACCCAGCCGCCGATGACGACCGGATTTACGGCTGTCGCCGGGTCATCCTGGTAGAGCGGTTGATCGAAGAGGACAGCGAGCCACTCGAGCAACAGCGGGTAGCCGAGGTCGATCTGGATCGCGTTCGGATCCGCGACGACGTCATCGGGCGCGGTGACGGGAGGCATGTGGAGTCCGACGATCGTGATAACGACCGTCGCGATCAGCCCCGCGAGCGGGCCGGCGACGCCGATGTCGAACAGCGCCTTCCGGTCGGGCATTCGTCCCTTCATCTTGATCACGGCGCCCATCGTCCCGATCAGCGTCGGCACCGGGATGAAGTAGGGCAGGGAAGCGTCGACCCCGTGGTAGCGGCTCAACACGTAGTGGCCCATCTCGTGGACGCCGAGAACGCCCAGGATCGCGACCATAAACGGCCAGGCCTCCCACATCGCCAGCGGGTTCGCGAACGGATCGATGTGATACCACATCGAGCCGGCGAACAGCGTCGAGACGACGGTTGCGAGTAACAGAAGAACGTTCGTCCAGGGGATCCCGTCGATCCCGATAGACCGGGGCTCGGCGACGAGGGCGTACTCCCCGTGGCGCCGCGTCAGCTCGACGTCGTACCCCGCCTCGCGAAACACCGGCCACAGCTCCTGCATCAGCGGCTCGGGGGCGACCAGCGGATCGCCGTAGTAGACGAGCTGCTCGTCCTCCCGGCGGGTTTCGTAGACCGCAAACACCGACTCGACGCGCTCGAGCGGCGGTCCGTCCTCCGGGAACGGGTTCCGGTCGCCCGCCGTCCCGTAGTCGGACGAATCAACGTCGTCCATCGTCCGAAGTCAGCGGTTGCTCGTATAAATTGCCTTCCCTAAGCCGCGACGATCGCCTTCGAAGAAGTGAGCCGCGTGCCGAGACAGTCAGTCGGACGCGGGCGAGACCGCAGCCGTTTGATCAGAGGGGAGACCACGCCGGATGGCGTCCGTGGCGCGCCGGCGCGGGTGAGCGTCGTTCGTTGTGTGGACGACAGCTCAGGCGGACTGCACGCGCCAGGTCGTCGCGCTCGTGTACGACCACTTCTCGACCTCGAGGTCGCCGTCCGAATCCGAGAGTTTGACCATCAGCGCGCCGATCTCCTTCGGGGACATGCCGACATCGTCGGAGATGAACTTCCCCTTGAAGTACAGCTCGCCGTCTTCGACCTGTTCGCGCAGGTAGTTTTTCAGCCGCCGTTCTTTGCTTTCCGTGGAGGTTTGGGCTGTCGTGCTCATCGACAACACTCTCTTGCAGCCAGTATATGTTATAAAGTAAGGACGTTTAGCGAGTTTTTGGTTGCATTTAGCGCACAGTCGAATAATAGGTTCTTTATCGCCGCCATCGAGACATTTCACGATGGCCTGAGAATCCATTAGAACTTTCACAACCGCTTCTAACGTATTATTCTCTTCTTTAGTATAGAATGGCATGAAATATCATTTTAATATTCTGTTTCGAGAGGGCTTGCAGTGTCATGCCGGACAACGACACGAGATCGTGGTTGCTTGCTATAGCAGGTCCGAGAACGACCCTATCCGCGTTCCAGATTCGAGAACCCACCGAAACGAGAGCTATGACCGCTCGTGAACCCAGAACTCGTCCTCCACGGTAACTTCTTTCTTGAACAGCGGCACCTCGTCCTTGAGCCGATTGATCCCGTCCTCGACCGTCCGAAACGCCTCTTCGCGGTGGCCCGCGAGGACGACGACGAAGACGATGTCCTCGCCGTCGGCGACGACGCCGGTTCGGTGGTAGAGTTCGACGTCCAGTACGCCCTCCCGGGATTCGAGGTCCGTCTCGAGGGCGGCCATCCGCTCCTCGGCGACGCCCTCGTACTTCTCGAATTCGAGGTACTCGGTTCGAGCGTCGTCGTCATCGTCTTTCGCACGAACCCGTCCAGTGAACGTCGCGATCGCACCTGCACGGTTGGCCCGCGGGGAACGCTTGACCCGCGCGACGAGCGACTCGAGGGTCTCGTATTGCTCTTGGGCCTCGAGGGCCTCGACGAGGGCGTCCTCCTCGAGGTCGGCGGGTCCGGAAACGGTCATGAGGACCTCCTCGACGTCGTCGGACGGCTCTCCGACGACGAGCGTCGGGTGCCGGAGCCGAGGGACACCGACGACGACGGCGTACTCGCAGTCGGTCGAGAGCGCCGCTAGCGCGTCCGCGACCGACATCCCCGTCCCCGAGGCCGTCCAGTCGCCGTCGGCCCCGAGCCCGTAAGTGACGTCGCCGCCGATCGTCAGCGATTCCTGGGTGCCGTCGGCGATCGTCGCGTCGTACCGAACGACGCCGACACGTCCCTCCCGAGAGAGCCGGTCGACAACCCGGTCGACGACGCGCTCGAGCCGTTCCTCGCTCGTCCCGCGGTTCAGACAGCCGAGTACGTACATGTCGGACGGTTGGTTCGGTTGCGGTTTGTAGCTGTCGACGGGTGGCGATCTTTGTCCCTGCGACTCGTAGACGAGGGTATGGCCAGTCAAATCGGCTTCACCGGCGACGTCATGCTCGGGCGCGTCGTCGACGACCGCCAGCGGCGACGGCCCGCCGACGCGGTGTGGGGGACTGTCCTCGAGCGGCTTCGCGAACTCGACGGGCTGGTGGTCAACCTCGAGTGCGTCCTCTCGACGCGAGGGCAACAGTGGCGACGCACGTACCGCCCGTTTCACTTCCGCGCGGATCCCGACTGGGCCGTGCCCGCTCTCGATCGAGCCGGCGTCGACGTCTGCGCGCTGGCGAACAACCACGTCCTCGACTACGAGGCAGTCGCGCTTCGGGACACCCTCGAGCACCTGGATGAGGCCGGAATCGCCCGAACGGGCGCGGGCGAAACCCTCAACGAGGCGCTCGAGCCTGCCGTCATCTCGATCGGCAGACTCACCGTTGCGGTCGTCGCCCTCACCGACAACACACCGGAGTACGCGGTCGACGACGCCTCGCCGGGGACCGTCTGGATCGAGATCGACCGCGAGAACCCGGAGACGAGACGGCGCGTTCGAGAGGTCCTCGAGCGCGCTCGCGGGGCCGACCCCGACCTGCTGATCGCCTCCCTGCACTGGGGACCCAACATGGTCGAGAAACCGCCCGTGTCGTTCCGAGAGTTCGGCCGCTGGCTGGTCGAAGAGGGCGTCGATGTCGTCCACGGCCACAGCGCCCACGTCTTCCAGGGAGTCGAGGTTCACAAGGAACGGCCGATCCTCTACGATACGGGCGACTTCGTCGACGACTATGCGGTCGACTCGAACCTACGAAACGATCGGAGCTTCCTGTTCGTCCTCGCCGTCTCCGAGGCGGGGGTGCCGACCGAACTCCGACTGTATCCGACCGAGATCGACGACTGTGCGGTCCACGAAGCGAGTCCCGACGCCGCCGACTGGTCCCGCGAGCGAATGCGCGAGCTGTCGGCTCCGTTCGGAACCACCTTCCAGCGCGAGGGCACAGCGATGGTCCTGTCGCTCGAGGACTGATCGGCGGCTCTCGAGGCGGCCGGATGACCGTCACGGGATCCCGTCACAGCCGCCGCGGAGTTGGCAATCCTTAAGATAGCGACCCCGTTACACCGCGTTAGGATGAAAGTGGTCGTTTCTATCGGCGGGAGTGTCCTCGTCCCCGAACCCGGGGTCGATCGGGTTTCCGAACACGCCGCGATCATCGAGGACCTGATCGCGGACGGCTGTCGGGTGGGGACCGTCGTCGGGGGCGGCGGCGTCGCCCGAGAGTACATCGGCGCCGCCCGCGAACTCGGGGCCAACGAGATCGAACTCGACAAGCTGGGGATCGACGTCACCCGGCTCAACGCGCGCCTGCTCATCGCCGCGCTCGGTGAGGACGCCGTCACCGCACCGGCCGAGGACTACGAGGAGGCCGGCGACGCGCTTCGTCGCGGCGACGTCTCCGTCATGGGCGGCGTCGCGCCCGCACAGACGACCGACGCCGTCGGCGCCGCTCTCGCGGAGTACGCCGACGCCGACCTGCTCGTCTACGCGACGAGCGTCCCCGGCGTCTACAGCGACGATCCCAACGAGGTCGACGACGCGACAAAGTACGACGACCTCACCGCAACGGAGCTGGTCGACGTCATCGCCGGCCTCGAGATGAACGCCGGCGCCTCGGCGCCGGTCGACCTGCTCGCGGCGAAGATCATCGAGCGATCCGGAATGCGAACGATCGTCCTCGACGGAACCGACCCCGACCGCATCGCCCGCGCGGTCCGCCACGGCGACCACGAGGGAACCGACGTCGTTCCCGACGGCGTCGGCGAGGAGCCGACTTACTGGGCGAGCAACGACCAATGAGTTCGAACGAGGACGAAACGACCGACGGCAGCGAGCCGGACACCGAGAGCCCCTACACCCTCCAGCGCGAGGACGACGACGCTCGTCACGTCTTCTGGGCCGACACGGTCGCGGACCGGGTCGAGGAACGGGATCCCGACGAGCCGATCGTGATCAAGGGCGGGATCTCTCCCTCCGGCGTCCCGCACCTGGGCAACGTCAACGAGGTGATGCGAGGCTACTACGTCGCCGAGGTGCTCCGCGAGCGCGGCCACGAGGTCCGACAGGTGTTTACCGCCGACGACCGCGACCCGCTTCGGAAGCTCCCACGAACGCTGTGTGATCTCGAGGGGAACCTCGTCGATCTGGGCGAGGTCGACGCGGGCGCGCTCGGGCGGAACCTCGGCTCGCCGTACACCGACATTCCGGACCCTTTCGGCTGCTGTGACTCCTACGGCGCACACTTCTCACAGATTATCCAGGACAGTGCCGACGCGATGGACGTCCCGATTGAGCTGGTCTCGACGACCGACCTCTACACCGACGGCGAGTTCGACGACGTGACACGACATGTCCTTGCCAACCGGGATCGGGCCCGCGAGGTGCTCTCGCAGTACCAGGACAAGGTCGACGCCGAGTACGTCCCGTTCAACCCGATCTGTGCGGAGTGTGGCAAAATCACTGAAACGGTCACAGGAATCGACTTGGAGAGCGACCCCGCGACCGTCGACTACCGCTGTACCGACATGGACGCGGGCGACCGGACTATCGACGGCTGCGGCCACGAGGGGACGGCCACGATCCGCGAGGGGAAGATGCCCTGGCGCTTCGAGTGGCCCGGTCAGTGGCAGGCACTGGGCGTCGACTTCGAGCCGTTCGGCAAGGACCACGCCGAGGGATCGTGGCCCAGCGGCCAGGACGTCGCGCGGAACGTCCTCGAGATCGACCCTCCGGTACCCATGGTCTACGAGTGGTTCACCCTCGAGGACGAACCGTTCTCCTCTTCGGAGGGCAACGTCATCCTCGTCTCGGACGTCCTCGAGTTGCTCGAGCCCGAGGTGCTGCGGTACTTCTTCGCGAAGGACCCCTCGAAGGCACGGGACTTCAGCATCGAACGCCTCGACCAGCTCGTCGACGAGTTCGACCGCTTCGAGGCGACGTACTTCGGCGAGGTCGACGCCAACGAGGACGAGCAGGCGTTCGCCGAACGGGTCTATCCCCTCGTCGTGGAAGAACCGCGAGCGGAGCGGATTCGCCTGCCCTACACCTTCGCCGCGGTGCTCGGAATGTTCGACGACCCCGAGCTACGCGAGGAGGTCGCCCGCAAGGAGGGCCACATTCCCGAGGACGCCCCCGAGTGGGCCGTCGAGGGTGCCCTGGAGCGCGTCGAGCAGGCCCGCAACTGGGCCCGCCGGACCGAAAACGAGTTCGACTACGAGCTCAAGCGCAGCGCGATTCCGGACCACGAGTTCGACGCGGCGACCGAGGACGCCCTCAAGGAGCTCGCCGACTTCGTCGCGGCGGGCCACGGACCCGACGAGATCCAGGGCGAGATCTACGAGACGGCGAAGCGCCACGACGTCGATATCGGCGACTTCTTCGGCGCCGGCTACCGGCTCTTTTTCGACGAGGAACAGGGACCGAAGCTCGGTCCGTTCCTCGAGAAGGTCGACCGGGAGTTCGTCGTCGCGCGACTCCGTCGGGATCGTTAACAGGTTCTCTGCCGTCGCCCGGCGGGCTCCGGCCAACACAAACCATTTGAGAGCCCCTCCCCGAACTACGGTAGATGCAACACGGCGCTCCAGCTTTCGTCTCGGTTCCGGAGCTCTTCGGTTCGACGACGCTGACGTGGGTAGTTATCGGCCTTCTCGCCTACTGGTTCCTGATCATCTCGCTTCGCAACGCCGGACTGTTGCCCAGCTACGTCGGGACGCAGGGACCGATTACGACGTTTCACACCAAACGCGGCCGGGAGTTTCTGGACTGGCTTTCCGGACCGAAGCGGTTCTGGCGAGCGTGGGCCAACGTGGGAATCGGCATCGCGATCGTCGTCATGGTCGCGATGTTCGCCTTTCTGCTGTTCGCGGCGATCGCCGCGCTGTCGGCACCCCAGCCGACGTCGTCGGTCCAGCAGCCCCGCAACGTCCTGATCATTCCCGGCGTCAACGACTTTCTCCCGCTCTCCGCGACGCCCGGTATCGTCTTCGGACTGCTCGTCGGTCTGGTCGTCCACGAGGGCGGCCACGGCCTGCTCTGTCGCGTCGAGGACATCGACATCAACTCGATGGGCGTTGCGATGCTCGCGGTCCTCCCGATCGGCGCGTTCGTCGAACCCGACCAGGAGAGCAGCAAGAAGGCCGATCGCGGGGCCCAGACCCGGATGTTCGCCGCCGGCGTCACCAACAACTTCGCGATCACGATCGTCGCGTTCGCCCTGCTTTTCGGACCCGTCGTCGGCTCGATCGCCGTCGCCCCGGGTGCCGCCGTCGGCGGGGTCGCCCCCGGCTCGCCCGCCGCCGACGCCGGCCTCGAGCCCAACGACCGCATCACCGCGATCAACGGCGAGGAGATCGAGGACAACGATCACTTCCTCGAGCTGCTCGAGACCGCCGACGGCGAGAGCGTCGAACTCGAGCGAAACGACGAGGAGACCGTGACCGTCCAGCGATCGCTGGTCGTGACCGCGGCCATCGACGGGAATCCGGCCGGCGTCGACACCGGCGAGTCGGTGTTCGCCGTCGACGGCGAACCGGTCGCGACCGAGGACGAACTGCTCGAGGCAGCCGGCGACGACGAGATCGTCACGCTGACCGTCGGCGAGGACGGCGACACCGACGAACGGGAGGTTCCGATCGGCGCGGCCGTTACGATCGTCGAGGACGGACCGCTCGCCGACGCCGGCGCTCCCGCCGGAGAGCAGATGGTTATCACCGAACTCGACGGCGACCGTACCCAGTCCGCGTCGGTGCTCCAGGACCGACTCGGCGACACCGATCCCGACGACGAGGTCACGATCGCGGGCTACCTCGACGGCGAGCGCGTCGAGTACGAGATCAGCCTCGGCGAGCGAAGCCAGGTTACCGGCGGCGGAACCGCGGGCTACCAGCCGGTCGAGGGTGTCTCCGGCATCTCGGCCGAGGCGCTCGGCGTCCAGCACTACCCCGCCGAGGCGTACCTCTCCGTCCTCGGTGGCGACGGCGACGACCAGGTCAGCCCGCTCGTCGACTCGTTCCTCGGAAAGATCGGCTTTGCGCTGTTCCTCCCGCTGGCAGGCTTTCTCGACGTCCTACCGTTCAACTTCGCGGGCTTCACCGGCGGGGTCGAGAACTTCTATCAGGTCGAGGGCTCGCTCTCCATACTTGGTGACTGGACGGTGTTCGTCATCGCCAATCTGCTGTTCTGGACCGGCTGGATCAACGTTCAGCTCGGCTTCTTCAACTGCATTCCAGCGTTCCCGCTCGATGGCGGCCACATTCTCCGGACCAGCACGGAAGCGGTTATGTCACGGCTGCCGATCGACGCCACCCGCGGGATGGTCAGGATGGTGACGACGACGGTCGGGCTAGCAATGCTCGCTAGCTTCGTGTTGATGCTGTTCGGGCCGCAACTGTTGAACTGAGCGGCCGCTTTCGACCTTTGACGAGCGCCGACGTCCTCCCGCCCGAGCGTGACCGCGTTCGAACCGATTCCGACAGCCCGTAGCGGTGGCTCTCGACGGCGATCGGATTCGCACGAAGCGAGTCAGAAGAACCGTCGTGCCTTCGAGACCGACGGGACGGCTACTCCTCCTCGTCGATCCCGTGGCGCTCGTAGAACTCCTCGGGCGTCTCCTCGATGCGCTCGAAGTCGGCGTCGAAGTAGTGTTCGTGGTGACGAACGACCTGTTCGACGATCCAGGCACTGAACTCCTCGTTGAAGCGCCACTCTCCCTCCATCTCGGGAATCTCGAAGCGCTCGTCCGTCGAGAACGCCGCGTAAACGTGGAAAAACCCGAGGATGACGTCGACGAAGTCTCGAGCCTTCTCGGCGCCGCTCTCCCGGCGGTCGGCGAGCTCCTCGTGTCCGTCGTCGGTCAGCTCGAAGTACTTTCGGTCGGGCTCGTCCTCGCGTTCGATCCGCTCGGCCCACCCCTTCTCCTCGAACTTGTAGAGGATCGGGTACACCGAGCCGTAGGACGGTTCCCAGTGGCCGCCGCTAATGTCGCGGATCTCCTTGAGAATCTCGTAGCCGTACCGGGGTTTCTCCTCGAGCAGCTCGAGGACGAGATACGCGATCACACCCTTCGGCGGTCCACTCTTCCGCATGTGCGTCGAGATTTTGACGGATGTACGTAAAGGGTTTCGGTCACCCCCGTTCACGAAGGCTCGGGAGGCAGGCGACCGACGGAGAGCTGAACAGCTCCGTCGATCGCCATCGTCAGCGATTCGAATCGTCTCGGCGAGTTCGAGCGACCAGGTGCAGGTGACACCATTGTACCGAGTACCCCACGGACGAGATATCTCGTACCGAGTAGCGAGTGTACTGTTGAGGTCAACTCAAAGACAAGCCGGGTTCTTCCTCCCACCGACGGTTGGTGAGATGGCCGCAACGACTCGGTTCACGATGCTAGGCTACTCCGCTCGGAGTTCGACAGCGCCGCCCATCTCATCCGGGTGCGTTTCACAGACGTACTGTTCGACCTCGTCGGTCGCCTCGGCGACGAGCGTCTCCGTCTCTCCCTCGTCCTCGAGGAACGCCGAGGCCGCGACGGGGTTGGAGCCGTCCCACAGCGCGAAGTTGTGGACGTCGCCGTCCCCGTTCGTAACTCGGAAATCGTACTCACGGCCCTCGTAGAGGACGATGTCCGGGTTCTCCTCGTCCTCGATGGCCTCGGGCTCGATCCCGATCCAGCCGTCGGTGTCGGCCTCGAACTCGAGCGTCGAGACGTCCTCCCACTCGTCCTCGTCGTCCTCGGGCGGGTCGGGATCGTCCTCGTCGGCTTCGTCAGTGACCGTCTCGTCGCTCTCGTTCTGATCGGGTTCGCCCTCGCCGTCGCCCGTTCCTTCGGTACAGCCGGCGGCGAGCGCGACTCCGGCGGTTGCGCCGACTAGCCGAAGCGTCGATCGTCGCGACCGTGGGTTGGTTCGGGGCATCAGTTGGTGTTCGTTCTCGAGGCACCTGAAGTAGCGGCAGACATTCGCGGGGGTTCGATAGTCGAACGGCAGCGCGAAACCCTGTCCTTCTTGACGGCGCCGGTCTAAGCCGCGCGTATGGAACGACGACGACCGCCACAGACCGAAGAGGGCTGGTACGTGCTCCACGACTTCCGGTCGATCGACTGGGACGCCTGGCGGGACGCCCCCGAACGACACCGCTCGAGCGCGCTCGAGGAGGGAGTCAACTACCTCTCAGCCGCCGAGGACGCCGTCGACGCCGAGGAGGGCGAGTCGGCGACGTTCGCGATGATCGGTCATAAGGCCGATCTGCTGGTGCTCCACCTGCGGCCGACGCTCGCCGACATCGACGCGCTGGAGCGCGGGTTCGAGCAGACCGCGCTCGCGGAGTACACCGAGCGAGCGGACTCCTATCTCTCGGTGACCGAGGTGTCGGGGTACATGTCCGAGGAGTTCTTCGAGGACGACGCGGAGGTCGAGGATACCGGGATGCGCCGGTACATCGAGACCCGGCTGAAGCCGACGATCCCGGAGGCCGAGTTCGTCAGCTTCTACCCGATGGACAAACGTCGCGGCGACGCGGACAACTGGTACGATCTACCGTTCGACGAGCGCGCCGACCACCTCTCGAGCCACGGCGAGATCGGCAAGGAGTACGCGGGGCGGGTCACCCAGATCATCTCCGGCAGCATCGGCCTGGACGACTTCGAGTGGGGTGTGACGCTGTTCGCCGACGACCCGACCGACGTCAAGGACCTGCTCTACGAGATGCGGTTCGACCCCTCGACCTCCCGGTTCGCGGAGTTCGGCCGATTCCTCTCGGGACGGCGGTTCCCGCCCGAGCAGTTAGACGCGTTCCTGGCGGGTGAGCCGATTCCCCAGGACGAGTCCGATCACGGCCACCATCACGGCGAGTCCACACACGGCGGTCACCACGGCGACTCGAGCGGCCACCATCACGGCGATTCCGACGGCTCCGACGGCCACCACGGTGGAGACGACGGGGACGACGAGTCGGTCCGCAGCGAACTCGAGGAGATGGGCGTCTACGCGGGCCAGCCCCACGGCGAGGACGTCCACGCCGTCGTGCTCTACTCGGCGGCCGACCCCGGGGAGCTGTACGAGGAGGTCGACGGCCTACGGACGAACTTCGATCACTACGACACCCACGTCAAGACCGCCGTCTACGAGCCGAGCGAACTCGCCGACGAGGAGAGCGAAACCGCCGTCGTCAGCCTCTGGGAGACCGAGCGGGCGGCCAACACCGCCGCCGGGTTCCTCGCCGACCTCCCCGAGATCGTGCGGCAGGCGGGAGACGATAGGGCGCCTGCTGGCGCCGATGGCGAGCGGGGCGACGGCCCCGCGAGCGACGACTCCTGGGGGACGATGGGAATGTTCTACGCTGTCAAGCCCGAACACCGTGAGGACTTCGTCGACACCTTCGAGGACGCCGGCGCGCTGCTCGCAGACATGGAGGGTCACCGCAAGACCGACCTGCTGGCCAACCTCGAGGACGAGAACGACATGTTCATCGCCAGCCGCTGGGACTCCCGCGAGGACGCCATGCAGTTCTTCCGCAGCGACGCCTTCGCCGACGCCGTCGAGTTCGGTCGGGACGTCCTCGAGAAGCGACCGCGACACGTCTTCCTGGCCTAGAAGGGATCCGACGGCCCGATTCCGTCGTAGAGGAGGTAGCCGGCGACCCCGGCGAGCCCAAGCACGAGCGTGAGGTAGGGCCATCGGCCAGCGTCGTGGTCGGTCAACGTGGCGTGTGCGACGATGACGACGGTGAAGCCGACGTTCGCGACCGCCATCGCGAGCAGGAACGAAACGGTTTCCATCGTTCGTAGGGTTCGGCGTCGCCCAGATAGCCGTTTCGGACCGTTATCCGCTGGTTCGGTCTCTCGAGAGCGGAGGTCTTCGGTATCCACCGCGGGTAGCCGACGCTGCGAGCCGGCCGTCGGAGAAGGGTCCCGATCGCCCGAGCGAAAATCGGGGGTGGCTCTCGTCGATTCGATCGTCGGGAACGCGGCGGAGCCGCGTTCGGTGAGTACAGTCAGTCGAAGTCGTGATCCGGATCGTCCTCGACCGTCCGCTTCATCGAGTCACGGCGGGATTTGGCGTCCCGGCCCGTCGCCTCGAGCAGGAAGTCGTTTTTCGCGTCGACGGCCTCGCCAGCGGCCTCGAGTTCGTCGGGGCCGAGTTCGGTCGGGTCGCGCTCGTGGAACTCGACGGCCAGCTTGTCCTTCTTGCCGGAGTATTCGACGGTGCCGACGATGATTTTCTCGAAGACAGGGTTGTCGGGCTCGGCGATCACGTACAGGTCGCTTCCCTTGAACTCCTGGGTGTCCGTAATCGGTCCGAAGTAGTCCTCGACAGTGGCCTCCATATCGGGAACTCGCTCCTCGAGATACTCACCGCGGCGCATCTTGTACTCCTTCATGAATTGGAGATACACGGGGGAGTGTTTACCTCTTTTCATAGCCGCTGTCGGGGTTCCCGCTGCAGTCGGGCGACAAACCCGAACGTCGCTCGAGTCGGGAACGGGCTCACGATCGTGAGGAAAGCAAGGGATCGAACGCGAACCGCGAAACCGGCGTCAGCGGTCGGGCTGTGCGCCGAGATACCCCATCTGACAGTCGGGGCAGATATCGCCGGTTCGAAGGGAGCTGCGTTCGCTACCCGCGGTAAAGCCACAGCGGGGACAGTGCAGTTTCGCCTGGCCGTCGCCACCCGGAATCCCCCCTTCGCTGCCGGGCGTCGGCGCCTCACTTGCTCGCTCGATGCCGCTTCCGGGTTCGGCACTGGCTTCCGCGTCGACCGTCGCCTCTCCGCTTCTCGAAGCCGGCGGACCGCCCGCAGGCGAACTCCCCGATCCGGACGGTTCGGGTTCCGTTTCAGGCTCGGTCTCGCCGTCGCTCGAGTTCGCCTCGATCATCTCGGCACCGGTGTCGAGCAAGATCGCGTCGTCCTCGAGCGGTTCGGACTCCCTGTCGGGCCAGTCCTCAGGGTCGTCGTCGCTCCCGTGCTCGACCGGTGGACCGACGTCGCTGGAGTCGGGCCACTCGCCGTACTCGCGGTCGCGGGTCGTCGTTCCGTCGTCTTCGAGGATCTCGCCGTCGTCGGTGACCGGATCGCCGTTCTCGTCGGTCGGGAGCTCGACTCCGGTGTCGGCGGCGTCGGTCCCGGTAGCGCTCGGCCCCGTAGAGCCGAAGCTAGTGGCGTCGGTTTCGGCGAAGTCGCTCTCGGCGGCGTCGCCCTCGGGGGGTTCGGTCTCGGGTGTTCCCTTCTCGGTTCCGTCCGGCGACGAGGGCTGTGGCGGCGGGGGCTCGCTCCCGGCGTCGTCGGCGTCGATAAATGTCGCGTCCGTTGCTCCCGATTCGGCCGTGAATCCGCCGGTGTCGGCACCGGGTTCGGCTGCCGGCGGCTCCGCCGATCGGGGTGTCGATTGCGGTTCGGGTTCGTCGGGTCGTGGGCCGGCGTCCGCCATCGAGATGCTCCGAACTTCGGTGTTCTCGCTGACGACGTGTTTGTCGCCACAGCGAGCACACTCCTCGTACTCCCGGACAGTGACGACGACCTCACTCCCCCGCTCTTCGCGCTCGCGTTCGACGTCGACGTCTCCGTAGTCGTGACCGAGCAGCGAACATCGCAGGACCATTGTCTCACCGTATCGAGTCAGGCCATAAAAAACGTACTGCATGGCCGCTGTCGCGGCTCTGTCGGTCCCGCCTGTCGATCGCTCGAGGACGGTAGCCGAACGACAAACGTCAAATCCCGGGTCGACGAATAGACCGACGGATGAGAGCAAAGCGGGAGTACCGGGACCGGGCGGAGACCGAGGTGGCGGTACTCGACGCGCTCGTCGACCGGGCCGACGACGGGATGACCATCTTCGAACTCCGCGCGGAGGCCGGAGTCGACATCGACGAACTCGAGGAGGCGCTCGCGACGCTCAAGGAAGACGGGCTGATCGACGTCGACGCGGGGGCCAGCGAGACGGTGATCAAGCCTGACGAGCGCGTCGTCCCGGAGATACCGACCGACGACGCCGACGAGCAGTCGATCGGCGACTGGCTCCGCGAACGGATGCCCTTCTGAATCGAAACGCCTGTGGGTGCCTGTCCCCTCTCGGTATCCATGAGCGTCATCGAGGCCATCCACACGGATCTCGGAGCCACGTTCGGCGATCGCGCCGGCCGAACGGTCGTCGAACACTACGGCCGTCCCGAGCGGGCCCACCGCGCGGTCAGAAACGGCGTCGGCCTGTTCGAGGCCGCCTACGGCGTCGTCGTCGTCGAGGGCGACGATCGGGTCGAGTACGTCGACAACGTCGTCTCGAATCGGGTTCCGGGCGAGGACGGGCAGGGCTGTTACGCGCTCGTCCTCGGCCCGCAGGGCCGCATCGAAATCGAACTCTACATCTACAACGCCGGCGAGCGGCTGCTCCTCTTTACGCCGCCCGCCCACGCTGACGACCTCGCCGAGGAGTGGGCCGAGAAGGTCTTTATTCAGGACGTCGAGATCCGGGTCGCGACCGACGACTACGCCGTCTTCGGCGTGCACGGCCCCCACGCGACCGAGAAGATCGCGAGCGTCCTCAACGGCGCCGCCTCGCCCGACGAACGGTACTCGTTCATCCGCGGGACGATGGGCGACGACGGCGTCACCGTCGTCCGGACCGACGCGCTCACCGGCGAGGAGAGCTACGAGGTGATCTGTGCCGTCGACGCCGCTGAGGACGTCTATGACGTCCTCCTAAACCAGGGACTCAACGCCGCCCCGTTTGGCTACCGAACGTGGGACAGCCTCTCGCTCGAGGCCGGCTCGCCGCTGTTCGAGACCGAACTCGAGGGGCAGATCCCGAACATCCTCGGCCTGCGAAACGCCTTAGACTTCGAGAAGGGGTGTTACGTCGGCCAGGAGGTCGTCTCTCGCGTCGAGAACCGCGGCCAGCCAAGCAAGCGCCTCGTCGGGCTGACCCTCGACGGCGAGGCCGTTCCCGACGCCGGCGCCGCGGTCTTCGACGGCGACTCCTCGGTCGGCGAGGTAACTCGAGCCGAGACGAGCCCGCTGCTCGAGGAGCCGATCGCGCTCGCTGTCGTCGAGTTCGGCCTCGAGGCCGACGAACTAACGGTTCGCGTCGGCGGCGAGGACGTTTCCGTCGTGCGCACCGATCTCCCGTTCGTCGACGGCTCGGATCGCTCGGACCGGCTGCCGGAGTACCAGTAGCGATCGTCGTTTTCGGGCCCCTCCGTACCCAGTTCGGCCACTCACAGGTGGTGGCGCACGCTGTCGACCGATCGAGCGTCGCGAGGTGCGAGTATGCGAGTCCCTGGAAAGCGAGTAGTACGAGATCTTTGGCGAAGTCCCCGGCCCCTTTCAGTCACCGGATTCCGACCGATGACGGATCGGGGAACACCCTTTATACGACGGCTTCGAATGGCCGACGATGAGCGATGGATCGAACCCGACGGACGCGGCGGCGGCGTTCGCCGAGCGGGCGGAGGCCGAGTACGGCGAGACGATCCGTCACCTCGTCGTGTTCGGCAGCGCCGTTCGCAGCGGCGACCGCAACGTCCACAGCAAGGCGGAACTCCTACTGGTACTCGAGGACACGGAGCCCGAGCGCGACCTCGAGGCGCTGGCCCGGGAGATCGGCCTCGAGTACGGTATCGTGCTCTCGGGACACGTCCTGCCGGCGGATCGGTACGAGGAGCAAACGGACCCCGAGTTCGTCGAGCGAGCGTTCGCCGAAGGAGAGGTATATGTATAGGCAGCGGTCACCCACGGGCGGTTCGGGATCGAGTCGCGCACGCTCGAGCGGCGTCACCCTCGAGGTGACGGATCGGTGACGATGCGGGTCACGCTGCTCGGTACCGGCGACACCACCGGAACGCCGACCGTGGGCTGTGACTGTGGAACCTGTCGGACGGCCCGCGAGCGCGGCCTCGAGCGCACTCGCTTCTCGGTTCACGTCGAGAACGAGCGCACGGACGAGTCGCTGCTGATCGACTTCAGTCCGGACTTTCGCTCCCAGTTCCTCCGCGAGGAGGTGCCGATGCCCGATGCCGGAATCATCACTCACGTCCACTTCGACCACCTCGACGGTCTGGGCAACGCCTTCCGGGTGTTCGACTCGCTCGAGGTGTACGCGGCCGACGAGACCGACCCCCGAACCGGGAACAGCGTCGCCGAGACCGTCGCCGAGGACTACCACTACCTGAACACGATCGCCGTTCGGCCGACGTCGCCGCTCGAGCCGACCCGGATCTGCGGACTCGACGTGACGCTCGTCCCGGTCGACCACCCGCCGCTGGTCTGCTACGGGCTTGCGATCGAGGACCCCGAGACGGACGCGAAGCTGTCTATCACGGGCGATACGAGCTACGCCGTTCCCGACCGCTCCCGAGAAGTCCTCGCAGGTCCGGATCTCTTGCTGGCCGACGCGATCGTTCCGGCCCACCTCTGTGCCTCCCACCCCGCCGGCGGTCGCCACGAGGGACCCGACGGGACGCCCTATACGTTCGGCTCGAAACACATGACCCGCGAGGGGGCGCTGACGCTGGCCGAGGAACTCGAGGCGAGCCGTACCCGACTCGTCCACTTGGCACACTACTATCCCGCAGAAGAGGCGTTCGAGGAGCCGCTGGCGGTCGACGGCGAGCGGTACGTCCTCGAGTGAGCGGCCTCGATCGCGACGGCGGTTAGAAGCCGCCGCCGAGCAGCAGGTCGAGGAAGTCCTGGACTGCGAAGATCGCCAGAACGAACGCAAGCAACACGAGGAACGCGTTAACGACGTTCAGCATCGGCGTGTTCCGGTACTCGCCCATCGTTTCCTTGTCGTTGACCGCCCAGAACAACAGGAGGGCGGCCAGCGGAAGGCCGAAGATCCCGTTGTACGTCGGGAAGAGGATGACCATGTCGACGACCGAGAGATCGAGAACGCTACTGATCAGCGGCGAGGCGAGTCCCAGCCCGGTCAGGCCGGCGAAGATCAGCTTGAACAGTCGGCTGCTCTGGTCGACCTCGATGTCCATCGCCTGCGGGATGATGTACGCCGGCGTCCACATGATCGGAATGATGCTGTTGAACGCCGCGGCCGTCACGCCCGCGATGAAAAGCACCATCGCCCACGTTCCGAACACGTCGACGAGCGCCTCGCCGGGGGTCATGAACGACTCGAGTTCGGTAAAGCCCATCGGCTGTAACACCGCGGCCGAGACGACCAGGATCGCGACCGTGGTGATCCCGCCGACTGTGAAGCCGACGGCAAGGTCTCGGCGGGCGTCGGCGACATCGCTCTCGTCGGTCCAGCCCTTCTCCTCGACGAGGATCGACTCGAGGAAGAAGTTGGGCCACAGCGCGGTCGTCCCCAGGAGACCTGCGGCGATCGCGAGCGCGCCAAGCGAATCCGACGTCGGGACGAACCCGAGCGCGACCGCGCCGAGGTCCGGATTGCTCGGGCCGGCGACGGCGAGATAGAGCACCATCACGGACAGCATCATGATGATCATCAGCTTCTCGATCTTCTCGTAGTTCAACAGTCCGACCCCTATGGCCAGCAGCGTCGTCAGGACGGCGATCGGCTGCCAGTCGATGGCACCCCCGGTAACGAAGGAGACCCCCGCGCCGACGGCGGCAACGAGGCCGAGCGTCCAGGCGACACAGCCGATCGAGAGGAACACCGCGATCGCCGTCGCGGGCCCCTTGCCGAGTTTTTCACGGACGAAGGGCATGAGTGGCCGACCGTGTATCCCGAGTCGTGCGCTCATGTCCTGTGCCATGACGCCGAGCAACACCGCGCCGACGACGGCCCACAGCAGCGTGTAGCCGTGCATGACCCCGGCCTGGCTCGCGATGAACACCGACCCGGAGCCGAAGTAGCTGGCGACCATGACGAACGCCAGCCCGTACTCCTGTACTGCATCTGACAGCTCTTGTGCGATTCGTGTCGTGAAGTTTTCAGTGGTTCCCATGAATTAAATTTCCGGCAGTTCCGCCCGAGGCAGTTCGGTCAACGTACAGAGATAGTATCGCGAAGTCAACCAAATATAACGACTCCGCACGTAAAAGGCTCGGCGTTTCACTTTCCAGGGAAAGGGGACGAGAGCCTTCGATACTCAGTATCGAAAGCGATCCGTATTCACCAGCGATCGATCACCGGAAGCGCTCGAGTCCGGTCTGGCGGTGACGTTTCCCGTCCGGATCGGCGACCCAGTCGGTTCGGTCGTCCCGTTCGGTCTCGAGGTCGACCTCCGGTCCGGGTTCGGACTCGTACCCAGGGCAGTCGGTGCCGCAGTCGGTCTCCGCGTCGACGACTCCGTGCGCCCACTCGCAGTACGGCAGCGTCGCGCCGCTCGAGTCCATGGCTCGACAGCTGGCACAGTCGGGAAAACCGTAGGTTCGCCACCCCTTGCCGTAGGCTCGCTCGGCGAGGCGCCGACGGGCGCGTGCCTTCGCCGCGGGCGAGACGACAGCAACGTCGGTTCGACCGGGGTGTGTCTCGAGGGGTTCGACTCCCGGCTCGGCGACCGCCAGGGGGGTCGGCTCGCGGAGCACGTCGATTTCGCGGACCGCGCCCTCCTCACGACGGACACGCCAGATCCCGACCTCGTCGGGGATGCGATTGCGGTGGGCGCCCGTGACGTAGCTCTCGGTCGCCAGCACGACCTCGTCGACGAGTCCGAGGCTAACGTCCGTTCGGAGCTGAGCCTCGAGTTCACCGGGCCGGCCGAGATCCGGTTTGTTCTCGATGCCGACGATCCGATCGTACCAGTCGGGGTACCGTGCGACCTGGCGGACGTACTCCCGGCCGTTGTGGCGCTCGGGCTCGAAGAAGCCGATCTCGAGGGCGCGCTCGGTCGCCCGCCGCGCCCGTTCGGGATGGCAGTCGAACGCGTCTTTCCAGTACCGCGCGCGGCCGGGGCCGACCGCTGATTCGATCGCCGCGGTGGGTATCGCCTCGGCCGTGATCGCGGTCCGATCCGCGAATCGGTGGCCGGGAGCGACGGCGACGATATCGAGGACGCGCCCGCCCGGATCCGCGACGCCCGCGCCGAGCTGGCGGGCGAGGAGGCGGTCGCCGCGGAACTCGAGGGCGGCACACAGCTCGAGTTCGAAAGCGAACTCGCTCACGAGGGGACGAACGGGCGGTAGCGAAAAAAGGGGGCCGGTCGCGCACTCCAGTGAGAGACAGTGTCACGAGAGACAACAGGATTAATCACCCTGCGGTCCAAAGCCGGATGGTATATGGGGGTACTCGATGCACTCGGTGTTCGAGGCCACGATGGGACGACGCGTTACGAGTGTCGAAACTGCGGGAGAGAGCTGACGGCCGACGCCGAGGAGTGTACCGGTTGTGGCTCCCGCGAGATCGCACACTACGAGTTCTGACGTCGTTTTGGCTTTGCCGTCTGAGATCCGAACGGCCGGAGTACGTCGCTCACCGCGAGCGAAACGCTGATTTACGAACGAGACCATCCGCCGATGAGGAATGGCGAACAGGGACGACGTTTCCAGAGAACTCGGGGAGTGTACGGAGTGTGGCACGGTCTACGCGGCCAGACGGTGGCCAGACGGGACGATCAAGGCGATCGGAAGTGAGAGCTGTCAGTGTGGGTGTACCGACTTCGCTCTCGTCGAGACTGACGAGGAGACGGTGCCGCCGAACGAAGCGGAGTAGACAGCCACACCGCCGAGTGACGTTCGCGACGAGCCGCGACGCCCTCGACCGGACCGAGGCTCAGCGCGCCTTTGGCTGCGGATTGGGATGGTTCAGATCGTCGGTCGACGGCCGACGACCGCGTCGGCGATACCACTCGAGGAGCCATCGGCCGGCGACCGACGCTCCGACGGGAACGGCGACGACGGTCGCGAAGCCGACCGCTAACGCGACCGAGGCGGTGACCAGCGGCAGTCCGGCGACGGTCGCCGCGGCGGTCGTCGCGGTCACGAGCGCGGTGCTGAACGCGACGACGGTGAGGACACACGAGGCGAACGCCGACGTGAGACTGCGATCGGTGCCGGGCGGTGCGGTCGGGGGAGGGGAGTACGGTGGGTGCATCGGTTCTCGACCGTACCGACGCGCCGATGCGGATTAAGTGTAACCTGAAAAACATTTCTGTAACGTCCGTTACTGAAGGAGATTTCAGGACGGGTGGCCGACTGTACGGCTACTCGATCGATTCGGCCGTTCGGCCTCGAGAACCGACGGCTTCCCAGGGGAGGCTGCCGCAGTTCCACGCGGTGACGGTCCGCTGTCGACCCCACGATCGGTCCCCGCGCTTCCTCCGCGGCGGTCACCCGACCGTACGTCGCTCGCGTTCGCTCACCGACTCGTCTCGAGCACCGAGAGATCCTCGGCCATCCTGACCCGGAGTTCGTCGCCGGCCACCGGCAGCCGCACCTCGAGACGGTAGGGGTCGCGCTCGACGATTCGCGTGTACTCGGCGGAGACACACCACGGGAGCGTCCAGTAGGGTCGGTCGTCGAGCGAGACGCCTCGCTCGTCGTGAAAGCGGACCACCGTCGAGTGATCGAGCAATCGGAGCCCGGCGGCCGAACAGAGGGTGTGACCGCACTGGATGCACTCGTGATCGACGCGAACGCCGACGCCGAGACAGCACTCGCCGGATTCGGCGATCCCGGTTTCCATCCGTCCGCTGCACTCCGGACAGACGCCGTCGGCCGCCAGACAGTGGAGGTGGCGGACGCGCTGGTCGAAGGCGTCGGCGATCTCCGCGGGCGTCCGGTCGTTCAGACCACCGGGCGGGAAGCCGTACTCGCCGTGGCACTGCCCGCAGTCCCGACAGTCGATCGCGAGGTGTTCGTCCGCGTAGGCGGCCCGGAGCGAACCGCCGCAGTCGAAACACTCCCCCGTGACGGGGAACGGCTCGAGCGTCGGCTGCTGATTGAACGACCCGGCGATCACCGAGCGGACGACCTTCTGGCCGGCGTGTTTGAACGCGTACCCATCCTCTCGACGGGTGACGAAATGGCCGGTGAGTTTCTGCAGATGGTAGTTGAACTGTGCGGAGTCGCGCATCCCGACCGCTCGGCGCAGCTCCGAGAACGACACCGGACGCTCGTCGGCCGCCCACAGCGCCTCGAGGATCGCGAGGCGGGTCTCGTTGCCGATCAGCGCGAACGCGTCGGCCGGGTCCAGACACTCTGCACACTCGAGAACCGATTCGGAGTCGGTGTCGCTCGAAACGGATGAGTCGCTCATGTGAGGGTCTACCACCCAACCGAGCTAAAGCGTTCGCTCAACGCCGTTTCTGTAGTATTTATGTCGCCTTTGTCAGGACGGAGCTCAGTCCGACTCGATCTGAGAGGGAGCACGGGCTCCAGCCACCGACGGACGCGTTCGCGATCGGAAGGAATTTCGGTCGCTGTAACGGTGTGCAATCGATGAGCAACAACCGACGCCCGACGACGCGCCGTCGGCTACTCGCCGGCGCGGGCTCGATCGGAGTTCTCGGAGCCGCCGGCTGTCTCGACGACGGCGAACCCGGCGAGTCGACGGACGACTCGAGTGACGAAGACGACGAACAGACCGACGATCCCGACGACGGCGAGTTCGACGACGACCTGGTCGACGATCCGGTCGACGACGCGGACCACGAGGTCGACGTCTCCGAACTGCTCGTTTACGACCGTGACGGCGAACAGGTCGCGAACTCCCACGCCGGCCACTGGCACTACGAGACCGAGACGGGCGGACTGCCGGCGATCGAGCCGGGTTCGGCTATCGAACTCGAAGCCGTCTTCACCAAAGACGGCGAGGAACTCCCGCTGGGCGAGGACGAGCCGTACCGCCTGAGTGTCGAGCTCGCAGACGGGGACGACGAAATCGTCGACATCGACGCTGACCCCGCGACCGTCTCGATTTCGGGCGAACAGGCGGGAGAGACGGCGACCGTCTTCGAGCTGCTCGAGGACGGAGACGGCATCTGGGAGGCGCCCCCGATCGATACCTTCGTCAAGGAGTAACGAGGTCGAGATCGCCCGACTGCGCGGAACTGTTTGGTGTCGTGATACGCTCCGAGAACAGTAGGTTTATCAGTCGCACGAGGGAACTCCTACCTAAGATTACTCATCGTCTTATGGCAGGAAATCAACAACCGGAGGTGAACATCGGACTCGTCGGCCACGTCGATCACGGCAAGACGACGCTGGTGCAGGCTCTCAGCGGATCGTGGACGGACCAGCACTCGGAGGAGATGAAACGCGGTATCTCCATCCGGCTGGGGTATGCGGACGCGACGTTCCGTCACTGTCCCGATCTCGACGAGCCCGAACGGTACACCGTCGAACAGGAGTGTGCGGACGGCTCGCCGAGTGAGCCGCTTCGAACGGTCTCGTTCGTCGACGCACCGGGTCACGAGACGCTGATGGCAACGATGCTCTCGGGGGCCTCGCTGATGGACGGCGCCGTGTTAGTCGTCAGCGCCAACGAGCCCGTCCCACAGCCACAGACCGAGGAGCACCTGATGGCGCTGGACATCATCGGGATCGACAACATCGTCATCGCCCAGAACAAGGTCGACCTCGTCGACTCCCAGCAGGCCCGACAGAACTACCAGGAGATCCAGGAGTTCGTCGAGGGCACCGTCGCCGAGGACGCACCCGTCGTCCCCGTCTCGGCCGGCCAGGAGGTCAACCTCGACCTGCTGATCCAGGCGATCGAAGAGGAGATTCCCACACCCGAGCGGGATCCCGCAACCGACGCCCGGATGCACGTCGCCCGGAGCTTCGACATCAACAAACCCGGGACGACCGCCGCAAACCTCGCCGGCGGCGTCCTCGGCGGAAGCCTCGTCCGAGGCGAGCTCGAGCTCGACGACGACCTCGAGATCCGTCCGGGACGGGAGGTCGAGGAGGGCGGCCAGACCGAGTACGTCCCGATCCAGACGACGGTTCGGTCGCTGCAGGCCGGCGGCGCCGACGCGGAGTCGGTCACGCCCGGCGGGCTGCTCGGGGTCGGCACCGGACTCGATCCCTCGCTGACGAAAGGCGACGCTCTCGCGGGACGGATCGCCGGTCCGCCGGGGTCGCTCCCACCGACCTGGGAGCAGTTCACGATGGACGTCGATCTCCTCGATCGCGTCGTCGGTAACGTCGAGGAGACGAGCGGGCCGGGCGACGCGGCCGACATCGACGAGATCAGCACGGGCGAGCCCCTGATGATGACCGTCGGCACGGCGACGACCGTCGGCGCGGTCACGAGCGCCCGCAGCGGGGAATGTGAGGTCAAGCTCAAACGCCCCGTCGCGGCCGAGCCCGGCGCGAAGATCGCGATCAATCGCCGGATCGGCGCCCGCTGGCGGCTGATCGGGCTGGGAACGCTTCGCGAGTAACACGACGACAGCGCCATGAGCACCCGGGTCGCCCTCGACACGAGCGCGTTGATGATGCCGGTCGAGCTGGATGTCCGGCTGTTCGACGAACTCGAGCGGCTGATCGGCTCTGCAGAGCTGGTGGCACCCCAGCCCGTGATCGAGGAGCTCCGGCGGCTCTCGGAGAAGGGCGGCACCGAAGGAACCGCCGCGTCGGTCGGCCACGACCTGGCGACCGAACGCTGTCTCGTCGTCGACACGGAGGAGTCGTACGCCGACGACGCCCTGGTCGAACTCGCCCGCGAGGGAAGCGTCGACTACGTCGTCACGAACGATCGCCCGCTGCGCGACCGGGTGCTCGAGGCGAGCATACCGGTACTTGCATTACGCGGGAGAAACAAGCTGGCAATCACTCAACCATAGATGTACAAACGGGTCAAACTGAAGGATACGGTCGAAGTACCGCCGAAAGCGCTCGGTGACGTCTCGCCGAAGCTGGTCAAGCAACTGCTGCAGGACAAACTCGAGGGTCGGATGGACGAACAGGTCGGCAGCGTCGTCTCGGTCACCCAGGTCCACGACATCGGTGAGGGAGCCGTGCTCCCGAACAAGCCGGGGGTCTACTACGAGGCCGAGTTCGACGCCGTGACGTTCGACCCCGACATGCAAGAGGTCGTCGACGGCACGATCGTCGAGGTCGTCGAGTTCGGCGCCTTCGTTGGGATCGGCCCCGTCGACGGACTGCTCCACGTCTCCCAGATCTCCGACGAATACCTCGCCTTCGACGGCGAGAACCAGCAGCTCGCCTCGAACGAGTCCAACCGCACACTGGGCGTCGACGACGCCGTTCGAGCGCGCATCGTCACCAAGAGCATCGACGAACGCAACCCGCGCGACTCGAAGATCGGTCTCACCGCGAAACAGCCCGGACTCGGCAAACACGGCTGGCTCGAGGAGGACCACGAGAAGCGCGAAGCGGCCACGGGTGAGTAACGATGGCATCCGATCGACTCGTCTGTCGTGAGTGCCACCGGGTCAACGATCCCGACAGCGGCACCTGCGACTCCTGTAACTCCTCCTCGCTGACCGAGGACTGGGCCGGCTACGTCGTCATCGCCCATCCCGAGGACAGCGAGATCGCCACGGAGATGCAGGTCACCGAACCCGGTGCGTACGCGCTGAAGGTTCGGTAACGTGGCTCGCGACGACGACGGGGACGACGTCCGCGCGGACGACCAGCTACTGGTTTTACCCGACGAACTGCGCCACGAGCTCAAGGAGCCGATGGGGCCGATCGAGACCGACGCCGAGATTTTGCTCGAGGGGGTCTCGGGGCCGCTGATCGCCGTCGGCGACGTCGTCACCTACCACATCGTCAGGACGGGACGCGACCCCGACGTCGCACTCGTCGACGAACGGACCAAGCGCCAGCTCGTCGAGGCGGAGATCCGCGAGACCGTCACCGAGCGAGTCAACGTCGAGGCCCGCAATCCGCCCGCCGAGCTCACCGCCGACGTCCTCGAGACGCTTCGGGAGAGCCTCGAGCGCGAGGAGCCGACGACGGTCCTGGTCGACGGCGAGGAGGATCTGGTGGTGCTGCCGGCGATCATGGTCGCGCCCGACGGCGCCAGCGTCGTCTACGGCCAACCCGACGAGGGGATGGTCCACGTCGTCGTCGACGACGAGGTGCGCCGGGAGGTCCGGGACCTGCTCGAGCGCTTCGAGGGCGACCAGGAGCGGTTCTGGGAGCTGCTCGAGGAGTAGACGGAATCGGAGACCGACGTGACGCGGTCGCTTGCAACGCACTCGATCCCTGTCGGCGAAGGGCTGGTGATCGAAAACGCATCCAGCAGTTAGCGAGAAGAGCGCAGTTTGACGTCTCAGACGCTCTTTTGACGAGAGCCGTGTTTAAGTGACGTGCAAGCAACCTATTAGCGATGAGTAAAGACAGGTGGATCACACGACGGTCACTGCTGGCAGCAGGTGCGATCGGCGTACTCGGCCTCAGTGCAGTTTCGGCCTACAACCCGACGACGCTCCGTTATCTAACTATCGAGAACCATACGGACCGTCGAGAGACACTCGACGTTCGCGTCCTCGCCGATGGTGACGTCGTCGTCGAGCAATCGCTCACGCTCCCAGAGGAAGGATACGAGCGCGTTCCCTGTGAGTGGCCCAGCCGGGCAGGAACGTATCGGTATGGCGGACGGCTGAACGATGAAAGCGAGTGGACAGAGGGCACAGTTAGTGACGGTGGGAACGTACTCAGACTCATTCGGATCACCGATACTGGTCTCGAGATCAGCCGCCCCCGTCCTCAGCAAGATCCGGAAGAGCTAGAGCAAGACCTCTGTGAAATTCCGTGGTGGATCGATGAAGTTCGGGGTAGTGGAAATACACAATACAGCTGAAAGTCTGGAGCGAGGGTCCTCTCGGAAACGGGGAGAGAGTGGGAAAGCGTGTCGCTGATCAGTTCGTCGACCCCGAAGCCGAACCGGAACTCGAGCCCGACGGATCGTCGTCTCGCGGGTCGTACTCGTGTTCGCGGAGCAGATCCGGGTCGACGTCCCGGAGGACGGCCTCGTGGGTCGACTCGAGCACCACCGGGGGTGCACAGCCTTCCTCCTCGGCCTCGAGCCAGCGTCCCAGACAGAGACACCAATGGTCGCCAGGCTCGAGGCCGGGAAACTCGAGTTCCGGACGGGGCGTCGTGAGGTCGTTGCCGCGGGCCTTGCTGAACTGCAGGAACTCCTCAGTGAGGACGGCACAGAGTTCGTGACGGCCGCGGTCGCCCTCGACGCGTCGACAGCAGCCGTCCCGCAGAAAGCCGGTCATCGGATCGGTGCTACAGGGCTCGAGCTCGGTGCCGAACACGTTCCGATCGGGATCGGTGGTCATACCGAACCGTCGGACGGAGCGCGGAAAAACGTGGTGTCGGCGGGACGTGTGTCGCGGTTGGTCACTACAGCGACCCCAGGGAGACCGTCACTCCCGCGTGTGTGACTCTAGGCTCGGCGGGCTCACCGGTTCGAGGTCGTGACTCGTGAGGTACTGCTCGAGGAACGTCGTCCGCTCGCGGATCTCCTCGGGTTCGTGGGCGTCGGTGCCGAGCGTCACGGAGACGTCGTACGTATGGAGGGCCTCGAGGAACTCCTCCGAGGGGTGGACGATCGACTCCTTGCGGGTCGCCCGGCCGGCGTTGATCTCGGGGACGGTCCGCGAGTCGTCGAAGGCCCTCGCGACCCGCTCGTAGTGATCGGTGGTCGTCCGTCCCTGTAGCGGCGGCGTGCGCTCGATCAGGTCGAGGTGGGCCGCGACGTCGAACAGCTCCGAGTCGATCAGCGACACCAGCCGATCGATGTAGTCGTCGACGACGGTGTCCCGATCGGATTCCGAGAGCCCCTCGAAGTTCGAGGCCACCTGGACGTTCTCGCCCTCGACGGCGTGGACGCTGCCGATCGCGTACTGGAACCCCGCCTCCTCGAGGAAGCGCTCGATCTCGGCCTCGTCCCGAGGGTCGTAGTCCATCTCCACAGCGTCGTAGACGTCGATTCCGGTGCGCTCGCGGACCTGTTCGATCGCGTCGCGGCGCCGCTCGTAGGTGAGATCGAGGTTGAACGCGTAGCGGTTGCGAGTGGCGTTGGCCCGGTCGCGTGCGCTGATCGAACAGTGGTCAGTGAGGCCGATTCCCTCGAGCCCCGCCTCCTCGGCGGCCCGCACCATCCCCGGCAAAAAGGAGCCGTCGGAGTAGTTCGTGTGGGCGTGGAAATCGTACATACCGGTTCGACGGAACCCGAACAGTTGGTCGTTGCGCTCTCGATACCGGTGACGGGTCCGACTGACGCCGTCAGTGATCGTGATCGTGGTCGTGGTCGTGATCGTGACCGTGACCGTCGCTGCTGTCGCCGACGTCGCCGCCCGCGACGAGCGCGTCGTGGTCGCCGTCGATCATGTCCATGTTCTTCAGGTTGTCCCGCTCCTCGAACTCCTCGACGGCGTTGAGGAGGTCCTCCTGGGTGAGCATGGTTCGATCCTCGGTCAGCGCCTCGAGGACGGCCTCCCGGAGCACCATCCGGAGGTCGCTGCCGGTCATTCCCTCGGTGGCGTCGGCGATGAGTTCGGGGTCGAACTCGTCGATACGCATCTGCCGGGTGATGACCCGGAGGATGTCGGCCCGCATGTTGTAGTCGGGCTTGGGGAAGTTGACGATCTCGTCGAAGCGCCGCCAGGCGGCCGCGTCGAGCTGGTCGGGGTGGTTCGTCGCCCCGATCAGGAGCACGTCGTCCTGGATCAGCGAGATGTTGTCGATGCTCTTGAGCAGGGTGTTGACCGCGCGCTTCAGGGCGGCGTGTTCGTCGCTGCGCCGCGTTTTGGCGACGAAGTCGAACTCGTCGATAAAGAGAATACAGGGCGAGAGTCGTTTGGCGACCTCGAAGGTCTTATCGACGTTCTTGGCCGTCTCGCCGAGATACTGGCTCGTGATCATCGAGAGCTTGACCTCGACGAACGGGAGGTCCATGTCCTGGGCCAGCGCCTGTGCCGTCGACGTTTTGCCGGTGCCTGGCGGGCCGACGAACAGCAGCTTCCCGATCTCGCGAAGGCCGATCTCCGCGAGGTAGTCTCGGTGTTCGATCGCCTTCGCGATCTTGTCGATCTCGGCTTCCTGGCCCTCGGTCAACACGAGATCGTCGAGCGTGACGTCGACCTCCTCGGGCGCGCGGACGTCGACGAGATCGAGCATCTCCTCGTCGTCCTCCTCGTCGAAGTACTCCTCGAGCAGGCCGTCTATCCAGACCCGATCCGCCTGGATCGGCCGGTTTCGCTCGCGGGCCGCCTCGTGGCTGACGTCGACGTCGTACTCCTCGTGGTCGGCGAAGTGTTTCGCGAGTGTCGGGTTCTCGAGCAGCCGTTCGTCGTCGGTCCGGTCGAGGTACCACTGCTCGGCCATCCCCTCTTCGGTGAACGTGATCGTTCCGGAGAACTCGTCGCGGTCGGTAAACATCAGCCCCGAGACGGCCTCCCAGGGTCGATCGACGTCCGTCGCCTGTCGTGCGGTGGTGTTGGTCGCCGATAGCGGTCGGGTGATCCCGCCCCGCGTTCGACCGTCATCGTCGTCCTCGCTCTCGCCGCTCCCGCCCGTCCAGAAGACGCGGCGGTACGACGGCGGGAGATCGTTCTCGTCCAGCGTCCTGTCGTCGGAATACACGCTCGTCGTGAGCACGAACTCGACGACATCGAGCGCTGCGTCACTCATTCGGTCAACGTATTCTCTACGCACCCTTAACGTCGTCGTCACGCGGCGACGCTTGCAGGCCGGCTCGAGCGGCACAATGGTTTTCGTCCATTAGCTCACACACGTACGCATGAACGTGTTGCTGGGACTGGCCGGAAGCGACGAATCGATCACGGCGTTGCGGCGAACGATCGAACGTACCGACGCCGTCGGCGACGACCTCACCGTCGCGGTTCTCGAGAAGGCCGACACGGAGCGATCCCAGGACGAGATGTACCGCCAGGCCGAGAAGCTGCTCTCGGAGGCCGATCTCGACGCAGAGATCGAGCGCCTCGAGGGCGATCCGGGCGCCTCGCTGGTCAACTACGCCGAACAGGGCGAGTTCGATCAGCTGGTGATCGGCGGCGGGACCATCAGTCCGATGGGGAAGATTCAGCTGGGATCGATCGCGGAGTTCGTTCTGCTGAACGCCCCGACGACAGTCAAGCTGGTGCGGTAACGATGCCCGAGAGAGTGTATCCCGACACGCCGTCGGGACCGTTTCCCGCCCCGCCGTCGACCGCCGAGGACCAGTCGGGTCGGACGATCGAGTTTCGGGCCGTCGACGAGTTCGAGGACGAAGCCCTCGACGACACCGTCGAGATGTACGTCGATTTCGACCCGAGCGACCGCGCCCAGGGGATCCCGCCGACGGGCGAGACTCGGATCCGCAACTGGCTCGAGACGATCGCCGAACACAGCGTCAACGTCGTCGCCCGACACGGCGATGACGTGATCGGCCACGCCGTACTCGTCCCCGACGCCGACGACCCCGACTCGATCGAGGATGTCGGCGACGTCGAGTGGGAGCTGGCGATCTTCGTCCTCCAGGCCTACCAGCAGTCGGGGATCGGCACGAAGCTGTTGAAACACCTGCTCGGACACGCGATCGAGCTGGGGATTACCCACGTCTGGCTGACCGTCGAGCGCTGGAACACGCCCGCGATCGCGCTGTACGAACGCGTCGGGTTCGAACCTACCGGCACCGAGAACTTCGAACAGGAAATGGGGATCCTGCTCGCCTGACGATCGGTGTGCGTTCGGAGACCGGAACGAGTGCAATAGCGCACAACGTCTCGTTACGTATCGGCAGTGCAACGATCTTCGCGCAGCGAGAGGATCGCGCTCTGTAGGACGTCGACGAGACGCTTTACCTCTCGTTTTTCCACCGGACTACTCGTGTTCGTGCGGGAGTGACACAAACATAGCGGAAGCCCACGACTGTAGTTGTGGGAGGACGTCACCGCTGGTGCGTGCATATTGGAGGGTGCCTCTGGGGTGGTCGAACTCAGCCCGCTGGTTCGGGAATGCCGAGAAAGTTGAACGGCTCGGTTTCGACGAGCTCATCGGTGACCTCCCCAGCGAAGACGTTCGTCTGATTCCCGCCGAGTGGCAACCACCGAACACCAGCATCGGAAGTGAAGTCGATTTCGTCGAGGTCCAGCCAAAAGACGTTCGGTGAGAGCGCCGACTCGAAGTAGTAGCGTCGGTCCCGGTGATCGGCGACCGTGCGCCAGCGGGTGGAAGAGATCTCCGGCTGGTCCGGCGTACTGATCCCATAGGGGACGGAGACGTTGCGGATCGCACCGAAGACGCTCGCCGTTGCGATACGGCGCTCCTGTGTCTGTGGGATCGCGTCCACGAAGAAACTTGCACGGACGAATCGGTCGGCTGGCCGGTTCGTTCCCGGTAGCATGACGGTGCCGCCGATCTCGGCCCAGTACTCGTTGAGTGCGAGTTGTCGGCCGAACGGCGGGGAGTTCGTCATGACCTGATACTCCCGACTGTGGTGGATCGTCAACTCGCCGTCGAGATACTCGAAGATCGCGCTGTCACCCGTCATATCCGACAGCGAGAGGTGCAACGTGGCGAATCGGTCCTCGGTCGGGATTTCGTCGGAGACGACGGCGAACTCCTCGGTTCGGTGGTTCTCGACTGCTTCGGCGACCGTCGCGAAGTTGTCGAGGACGTACTGCGTCCACACCGAAATCGAGAGTCCGGGCGTGTCGCCGTCCCACTCGGGGTAGTCGGATTCGGTGAGCCACAGGAGATTCGCGACTAGACCCGCCTCGTTCATACCGTCACTCGTCGCGATGTCGTACGCGGAGGCGGTGATACTGCCGTACTCAGCTGTCCACTCCACGGAGTTCGGACCGACTTCGCCAGTTCGTTCCAGTCCGCGAGGAAACACCCAGAGATTGGTTCCGATCTCGCCGTGCCAATCCATCGACCGACCGGTAATCACGATGTCCTCGGGTCCGAGATACACTAGCCGTGTACACATTTACGCTCTCCTCCGATCTATCGACAATCGTTTGTCCATCATCCGAACACGGTTCCACCGTACCTTGAACGGGCTAATAAATCGTCTTCGGTCTGAACCGAAGTGTCCCGGCCAGCGGGGTATCGACTCACCAAACAGCGACGACCCCATCGAATGCGACCCACTCCGAACACCTGACGGGTGTTGGAGTGCGCTCGTTCTCTCACCCCCGATTACAGTCCACGTCTACGACTTCTTCGTGGAGGGTTCCATCGTTTGCACAACCGTCGGTGGCTGCCGGATCATCAGCAGATGCCTACTTTCCGCTGGAAGTAGTAGACGACCACTGCACTTGGTAGCGTATGGCATTCGCAGTGCCGAGGGCAGCAACCCGTTCTTCCGAAAAGAGAACGGGGAAGGAGGAAACCCATGGCAACGACAGACGATACAGAAATCGAACAGTTCGGGGAGACGCTCCGAGGCGATCTGATCCAGCCAGACGATCCGGAGTTCGACGATACCCGCGTCATCTACAATGCGATGATTGACGAGCACCCGCGGTTGATTGCTCGGTGTTCCAACGTCGCCGATGTGATCACAGCCGTGAACTTCGGGCGCGATCACAACCTCGAAACGGCGGTTCGTAGCGGTGGCCATAACGGTGCAGGGTTGGCTACGGTTGACGATGGACTGGTTATCGACCTGTCGGATATGACTGGAGTCCGTGTCGATCCCGAGGCACAGACCGTCCACGTCGAACCTGGCTGCACCTGGGGCGATGTCGACCACGCCACCCACGCGTTTGGGCTGGCAACGGTCAGCGGAATCATCTCGACGACCGGCGTCGGCGGGCTGACACTCGGCGGCGGGCACGGCTATCTGAGCCGCAAGTACGGGTTGACCATCGACAATCTACTGAGTACGGACGTCGTGTTGGCCGATGGGCAACTGGTACACGCGAGCGAGAACGAAAACGAGGGCCTGTTCTGGGCGTTACGCGGCGGTGGTGGCAACTTCGGCGTCGTCACCTCGTTCGAGTTCGAGTTGCACCCGGTCGAAACGGTCGTCGCCGGCCCGCTGTTCTGGCCGATCGACGACCTCGAAAAGACGATGAAGTGGTACCGCGAGTGGCTGCCGGAGCAACCCGAAGACGTCTACGCCTTCTACCTGATCCACGAGGTGCCGGGTGATCCCTTCCCGGAAGAGATCCACGGTGAGAACGTCTGCGGCCTGATGTGGTGCTATCTAGGACCGGAAGAGGAGGCCGAGGACGTTATTCAGCCGGCACGAGACACCGCTGAACCGCTGTTTGAGCACATTGATCCGATGCCGTATCCGGTAGTCCAAAGCATGTTCGACGATCTCTACCCCCCGGGCGACCACTGGTACTGGAAGGGGGATCTCGTGTACGAACTGACTGACGAGTCGATCGCCGAACACGAGCGCTTCGCTGAGGTTCCGACCCCGAAGTCCGGGATGCACATCTATCCAATCGACCGTGCCGTCCACAAGATGGACACGGACGCTACCGCCTGGGGACATCGTGACGCGACCTACTCGATGGCAATCGTCGGCGTCGATCCGGATCCGACCAACGAAGAGCTGATCACCGACTGGACCAGCGACTACTGGGAGGCGGTCCACCCCCACACGGCTGGCGGCTCGTACGTCAACTTCATGATGGACGAGGGTGAGAAGCGGGTTCAGGCCTCCTATGGCGACAACTACGATCGTCTTCGGGAGATCAAGTCGAACTACGACCCGGACAACTTCTTCCGGGTGAACCAGAACATCGAACCGGCACGATGAGGCGGTTCACGAGTGATCGAACAGTCACTCTCGAACGAGATGCGGGGCTCACTATTCCTGTCAAAGCGTAGTCGCGAGTCGTCATCCTCGTTGGCGACGCGACCGCGGCGTTTCGTGCTGGGGACCCAGTGTCGATTCGACACCCAGACCGGGGCGAGATCGACCCTCTCTATCCAGTCCGGACCGTTACTCCTAGTGACGAAGATCACGCACTCCTGATCTCGAGGATCGGAACGGCTACCGCAATCCTCGAAGCTAGTGGCGTTTCGGCAGTGTTCCGTACGCCCGGTCACGCCCACTTGCTGTTCGCGGTACCCGGTCTGCTGGTCGATCAGTGGGACTATACGAGACCCGAAGTTCGCGCTGTGTATTCAACACGGCTCTCTCAGCAGCTTTACGAGTTGATCGTGGAGATGGCTCTAGGTGCGCCTATCCACGTCGCACCGAATTAGCGGGGTCCGGACAACGAACCGTCGCTCTCCTGTTACACCGAGAGGACGGGCTGGCTGGCGTAGGACAGCACGTACTCGGCGGCCTTCTCGAGGATCTCTGCCGAGGCGCCGGTGACGGGCTCTCGGGGCAGGACGATGAAGTCGGCGTCGACGGCGTCGGCGGTGTCGAGCACGACGTTGCCCGGATGCCGAGTCTTTCGCGTCGTCGAGAACCCGTGGTCGACCGACGTCGACAGCGAGACATCCTCGCTGTCGGCGATGTGGCTGATGTCGTCGAGAAAGCCCCGCGTGCTGTCGGCGACGGCCTCCTCCTCGACGGTGCCGGCATCTATCCCCTGTACGACGCCGCGACCAAGCACGAACAGTGCGTGGACCGACGCGTCGTAGCGGTCGGCGACGGCGACGGCGTACTCGACGGCGGTCGCGGATTCCTCGCTCCCGTCGACCGGTGCGAGAACCGTGTCGACGGTAAACGACTCGCTGGCATCCATACGCGGCAGTGTGTGTTCCGGCGTCAAAAAGACTCCCCACCGTCCTCGAGCGGCGGGGACGCCACCGTGGCACGATTCGCCGCCCCGAAGCGGAGGCGCCTCGAGCGCGACGGGAGCGTTTAAGCCCTGGCGCCCGTACGTGTCGGCTATGTTCGATACGGTCGTCGTCGCCACGGACGGCTCCGACAGCGTCAGCCGCGCGGTCGACATCGCACTCGACCTCGCCGACAAGTTCGACGCCGAGGTCCACGTGCTCTCGGTAATCGACGCCAGCGAAGTCGACGCCTCGCCCGAACAGCTCCGCGAGGAACTTCGAACGGCACTCGAGACGACCGCTGACGCCGCGCTCGCGTCCGTCGAGGGCCGAACCGACGGCGACGTCACCACTGCGGTTCGGGAGGGTCGACCCGCCTCCGAGATCTGCGAGTACGTCCGGGAGGTCGACGCCGATGTCGTCGCTACCGGGACCCGTGGCCGCCACGGCGAGAACCGCCTCCTGCTGGGCAGCGTCGCCGAGCGCGTCGTTCGTCGCTCGCCCGTACCAGTGTTGACGGTCCGCCAGCTCGAGACGGCCAACGACGGCGCTGCGGCCTGAGTCGGGTCGGGTCGTCGATCGGCGGGTACTTCCGGCCAGCCCCTCCAGTGAAGAGTATGTACGAGGAGCTCATCGACAGCGCCGACTTGCCGACCGCTCGCAAGTCGGTGCTCCCCGGAACCGGCTTCTTCCTCCCCGACGACCTAGAGGAGGATCTCGAGGACGAACAGACCAAGGCCGCCCTCGAGGGCGCCGAGGTCGCGGTCGTCGCCGACGCCGACGCCGACGGGCTGGCCTGCGTTGCCCTGCTTCGGGAGGCCTACGACGACGTTCGGAACGTGCCGGAGCCCGACACGGACGAGGAGGACGATGTGGATGCCGAAGCGGCCGACGACGCCCACGAGGAGAACCTCGCGCTCGCTGCAGGCGAGGCCGACGACCCGCTTGCCGAACCCGAGCCGACGCCCCACGGCGTCGCGCTCATCCCCGCGAGTCCCCACAACGTCGAGGACGCGCTGGCGCGGGTCGCCGAGTACGCGGAGCCGGGGATCGACCTGTTCGTCTGCGACCTCTGTCCCGACAGGTACGAGTACGTCGACGAGGAGCTCGATGCAGCCCTCGAGACGGTCGACCGGGTCTCGTGGTACGACCACCACCAGTGGGACGACGACGTCGCCGAGGCAGTTCGGGAGGCGGGGGTCGACCTCGTCGTCGGCGACTCCGAGGAGGAGTGTTCGGCCGACGTCGTCTACCGCTCGCTCGAGTACGACTTTGCCCCGATGTACGAGGAGCTGGCGGCGGTGACGCGGGATCACGACCTCTGGCTGCGCGAGGACCCCCGCAGCGACGACCTCGCGGACTACGCCTACTGGACCGACCCCGCCGAGTACGTCGAGGTCGTCCGGGAGTACGGCGTCGACCTGCCCGAGTGGGTCCAGGAGTACCTGACCGAGCGCCGCGTCGAGAAGGAGGCGCTGATCGAGCAGGCCGTCGGCCGCTCGGAGTTCCGCGAGATCGGCGGCTACACCGTGGGGATCACCTACGGGCGCTGCTCGCAAAACGAGGTCGCCGAGACGATGCGCGAGCGCGGCGCCGACGCCTCGATCATCGTCAAACCCGCCGGCTCCGCCTCGATCCGGGGAACCGACGAGTTCGAACGCTGCCACGAGGTCGCGGGCCAGGTCAACGGCGGCGGCCACCCCAAGGCCGCGGGCTGCAAACCCGATATCTACGACGACATGCTCGACTACGCGATGCACTGGACTTCTCGGGGGGCGGTCGCAAAGCAGGTGTTGCTCGACGCGTTCCGCGACGTCGCGGAGTCGGCGGCCGAAGACGAGTCGTCCGACGCGTCCGACGAGACGTAGTTCCTCGAGATCGATTGGGGCCGAAGACGCGTTCTCGCTTTCGACGGTGGAATCGACTACCTCGCGGCGTCCCGTCGCCGGATAACGTTCGCCGAGGTGATCGACAGCACGGTCGTCTCGTCGACGACGACGCTCCGGCCGAACGTGACGTAGCCGCGGTCGGACCGGCTCTCCGACGGGTTCTTCTCGAGCACCTCGACGCGAACGCGGAGCGTCTCGCCGGGACGGACCGGCTCGTGCCACCGCAGGTCGTCCATCCCGAGCCCGCCCATGTTCGCGACCCCGTCCTCGCCCTGAACGACGTCGGTGACGAACAGCCGAACCGACAGGCAGAGCGTGTGCAGCCCGCTGGCGACCAGCTCGCCGAACATCGACTCCGCCGCCGCCTCCTCGTCGACGTGGAACGGCTGCGGATCGAACTGCTCGGCGAACTCGACGATCTCGTCTTTCGTGACGGTGTAGCCACCGGTTTCGAAAACGTCGCCGACCGTCAGCTCCTCGTAGTAACGTGTCACGGCAAACGGTTCCACGAACGGTGACGTAAATCGGCCGGTGGGAGCTACTCCTGGGAGAGGACGTAGGCCCGGACGAGCTGCAGGACGTGGACGAACACCCCGGCGACGGCGACGTAGACGCCAATCGTCTGCAGGCCGACCGAGGCGTTGTGGTTGTCCCGGACCTGCCAGATCTCGTAACCCAGTCGGAGGACGAAGCCAAGGAAGAACAGCGCGAAGCCGGCCAGCAGCAGCTCCGGCAGGACGAAGCTACCGACGAGGATCGCGATCACGCCGCCGATGAAGGCGTACGTCGAGAACCGACCCCAGTGTTCGAACGTGATCGAGCGGGCGTAGACGTACCCCGAGATTACGGCCATCATGATCGCGGTGATGACCGCCGTGATGCCGAGGATCGTCACCCGGAGATCGGGCGGGGCGAAGGCGATCACGCCCGCGCCGAAGGCGGCGAACGCGACCTGGAGGATCACCATTCCGATAAACGCCGTCCCCATGTTGTCGTTTTTGACGCCCCGCTCGGCGATCAGGTCGCCGATCGTGATCGCCGCGCCGTAGACGATAACGCCGACGATCGGCACCGAGAACACGAGCTGGTTGATCTCGGCGATCGGGGTCATCGCGAAGGCGTACATCAGCGCGATGGTGACCGCCATCAGGCTGCTCGCGCCGCCGACGACCGTCACCTCGCGTCGCGACAGCCCGAAGCCGCGATCGGTCTTCTGTGGCGTCTCGAAGGAACTCATTGGGGGCGAGTAGCCGGGCCGTCAGGAAAAGGCTGCTCCTTGGCGCTGCTCGTCGCCGTCCGGGTCGTCGGTCGGTGTGAGTCCTCGAGTTGCGGGTCGTGGCTACGAGCTGTCGGTCGCGACGACGCGTGGGGACGGCTACGAGTCGGCGACGTTCCAGCGATCCGAGTAGGCCGTCCCGCAGGCACACTGCGCGTAGGCGTGGACGACCGCGCCCTCGGCGTAGATCCCGCCGACGTCCTCGTTCTGTTCCTCGGCGAACGCGAAGACGAACTGGGGGTCGTGGTCGCCGTCCGCGTCGGCGTCGGGGCACTCGCCGCTGGTGAGGTCGTCGTTGATCTCACCCTCCTGTTGCATCGCGGTCTTGGCGAAGCCCATCGCGTCGGTGTCGGTCGCGGCCTTGAACGCGTTGCGGCCGCTCTCGCCGTCGACGATCATCACGATCCCGTCGTCGACGGGGTCGCCGAACTTCTCGAAGCGCTCGTCCGCGACGTACGAGTCGGCCAGGAACAGGGCGACGTCCTCGGGACGCTCCCCTGCCAGAAACTCCTCGCGTGGGTTGCTCATGAACCGCTTTCGTCGCTCGAGGGCCAAAAAGGACGCGTCATCCCCTCGTCAGCGCTCGAGGTCGGCGTGCTCGAGCATCAGCCGCAGGGTCGCCTCGGGGGAGAGCTCGTCGTCGAGCTGGGTCGCGTACCAGGTCAGCAGCTCGGCGAACACCTCGCGGACGTCGTTCGAGGACGCCCGGTGGCGTGCGACCTCGCCGTCGACTTTCAGCGCGATATCGACCGCGTGGGGCTGGGGAGTGTCCGCGAGCCCGGATCCGATCTCGGCGCTCGAGCGCTCGACTCCGCCGCGGCCGTCGGTTAGTACCGCACTCGAGGGATCGTCGCCCTCGGAGCGAACCAGAAACCGGTTCTCGCCGAGGTCGTCGACGGCGTCGGTCTCGAGCGAGAGCTCCTCGGGGGTGAGCACGCCCTCGTCGCGGGAGAACTCCTCGCTCATACGATTAGTCGCTCTCGTTCTCGAGGACGTCGTCGCTCGCGTTGGCCGCGGTCTCGTTCGCGTCGCTCTCGTTGCCGACGGCCTCGACGTCCTCCTCGTACACTTTGGTGTTCATGATGTTGCTCCAGAGGGTGACCTGGTCCATATCTAGTTCCTCTTCGGCGGATTCGTTGCCCACGCTCGAGTTCGTCGACTCGTTGGCGTCGGTTTCGTCGCCCTCCTCGTCGTCGAACCGGTGGACCCACTCGGTGTCGATCCCCCAGCCAAGCGCCTGCTCCTCGAAGGGGTCCGCGATCTCGCTGTAGAGGTACTCGATCTCCGAGCCCCGGTGGATCAGCGCCAGCTTGTACACCTCGTAGATCACCATGATCTCCTCGTCCGATTCGTCGATCGTCTCGGCCTCGGAGTCGTAGGTCAGGAACAGTTCGTCGTCCTCTCGAGTGAGTTCCTCGACCGCGACCCCGTTGTCCTCGAGGAAGTAGTAGAACTCCTCCGGGGAGCCCTCTCGAGGCTCGGACGGTTCTTGCGGCGTGATCTGTCCGGTGGAGCCGGTACAGCCGGCCAACCCTGCCGCCGTTACGGTGGCGGCTGTAGTGAGGAAGCGGCGTCTCGAGGGAGTGCCGTCGTCGATCATACTCTCAGTGGTTAGTTTGCGTGTAAAAATCTCTGGACGATATCGAGCGGTGAGTAGTGGAAGGGGCTGGCCTCAATGAGAACCGACATCAGAAGCTATAACATAGACCTCCCTACCGATATCGCTACGTTCAAAAAATGTCGGCAACAGAGTGTGCTTGAGTGAAGGCTCAAGCCGACTCCAAACTGTTAGTGGTTAGACCTCGACGACATCCTGCTCGTCATCGACAGTCTGCGGCATCGTCACGCCGTAGCTGAACTGTGCACCGGACTGATCGACGAGTTCGACAGTTGCGCTATCACCAGGTGTCAGTGCCTCAGGTTGGTCAGAACCTCCTTCTAGTGGAACAGTTAGTTCGATGCGGTCACTGGTTTCAGTTAGTGCGGTCGCATCGCTGTCGTCGGTCCCTTCTTCGGTAGAGAATTCCGAGTCACCTTCACCACTGTCGTGTTCCAATGTCAGAGAGTCATCGGAATCCGTGTACTGGACCGTAATCGACTCCATGTCGATCACATCCGAACCCGCGGATTTCTTCACGATGAGGTTGAGTTCCTCAAACTCACCATCTGTTCCCTCGTCGTCCTCTGCGTACGCGTGAACGACTTCGATCTGGTTCGCCACTGCCTGTTGGGTTTCTGTACCGGTGTCGGAGGCCTGGCTCTGGAGCGAGCCGGCCGTGTTGATCAGAACGCCGGCCGCGATCGCTGCGACCAGGACCATCGCGATAAACACAATGAGCGTTCCGATTCCGACCTGACCGCGATCGTTTTCGGAGTTCGAGTGTTCTGTATTAATCATTAGTATTATCTTATACGGTTACGACTGTCTGTTCTTCAGGGCTGTCGACCGTCTGGGGCATCGTTACACCATAGGTGTATTCGGCACCAGACTGGTCAACGAGCTGAATTGATACGCTGTCACCGGGTTCGAGGTGTTCCGGCTGGTTCTGATCTGCGTCCCACTCGTCTTCATCGCCAACGAGCGGAACGATTACGTCGATACGTTCTTCACCAGCCGTTAGCGAGGTTTCACCGGTACCATCGGCGTGCTCACCGGCTTCCTGAGTGATGAAGAACGGTTCTGCTTCATCGTCATCCCCGCCTCCATTATCGAGGTTTTCAGCCACACTCTCGTGAGAGAGCGTGAGTGATTCATCATCACTCGTATACTGAACCGTCATCGACGAGAGGTCAATAACGTCGGATCCAGCCGACTTCTTGACGGTGAGTCTGAGTTCGTTGAACTCATCGTTGAGCTCATACTCTGCGCTGTCCGGTGAATCATCGTCAGCAAATGGGATGACGACTTCATCTGCGTTGTCGTCCTCAATACTGTCTCCTACTCCATCTTCATCCCAATCAAACTGATTCTCGGCAGCAGCATGCGTCACTTCGATTTGGTTTGCCACTGCTTGCTGGGTCTCGGAGCCAGTATCGGATGCCTGGCTCTGAAGCGAACCGGCCGTGTTGATCAGGACGCCGGCTGCGATCGCCGCAACCAGTACCATCGCGATGAACACGATGAGCGTCCCGATTCCGACCTGACCACGATCGTCTTCGGAGTGAATGCGCTCGAACATCGTTAGACCTCCACCACGTCTTTATCGACAAAGCTCGGCGGCGTCGTGATGCCGTAGGTGAACTGCGCACCAGACTGGTCAGTCAGTGCGACCGTCGCACTGTCGCCGGACTCGAGTGCGTAGTCGTCCTCGATTGCGTCAGCATTGAGTCGGAGGAGAACGCGGTCACCAGTTTCGGTTAAGGCCATTCCTTCTTCGTCCACATCTACTGTATCGTCATCTGGATTTTGTCCGGCTTCAATCGTCGCGAAACTGTCATCGTTTTCATCATCAACGAAGTCATCTAGTGAATCTCCAGTTGCGTCAGTCTCATACTCGAGCGTCGCATCTGCTGTCGTACTCGTGTACTGAACGGTCATCGATTCGAGATCGATGACATCCGATCCAGCCGACTTCTTGATGATCAAGTCGACGTATCCAATTTCGTCGTCATCAACATCGAGATTCGAGTCATCAACAACATCGTGGCTACTGGTGTAACCGGTAGCGTGAGTCACTTCGATCTGATTGGCCACCGCCTGCTGGGTCTCGGAACCAGTATCGGATGCCTGACTCTGGAGCGAACCGGCCGTGTTGATCAGAACGCCGGCCGCAATCGCTGCGACCAGGACCATCGCGATGAACACGATGAGCGTCCCGATTCCGACCTGACCTCGTTGATCCTCAGAGTGTACCTGCTCGAACATCGATTAGACCTCCACGACGTCAGTGTTCTCCTCGTCGAACGTCGCGGGCACAGTCACACCGTAGCTGAACTGGGCACCGGACTGGTCGATGAGTTCGATGGTTGCACTGGAGCCAGTTTCGAGGCCATCATCGGCTTCAATCTCCTCGATATCGACTTCGATCTCGATCCGATCACTCGTTTCCGTCAGTGCCTCCCCGTCACCGTTAGTGTCAGCGAGAGCCTCGGTTCCGAAGACTCCATCACCTGCGCCGCCACTATCGTACTCCAAGGTTTCAGACGTACTCGGGCTTGTGTACTGAAGTGTCATCGACTCCATGTCGATAACATCCGAGCCGGCAGACTTCTTGACAACCAGATTTAAGTTATCAATTCCGTCCTCGCCGTCGACGCTGTCAGTGGTTTCACCATACGCGTGAACTACCTCGATCTGGTTCGCCACCGCCTGCTGGGTCTCTGTACCTGTATCGGAGGCCTGGCTCTGGAGCGAGCCAGCCGTGTTGATCAGGACACCGGCTGCAATCGCCGCAACCAGCACCATCGCGATGAACACGATCAGGGTGCCGATACCCACCTGACCACGTTCGTCGTTGTCTGCTATATTTTCGAACATTGATTGTATTGGTGTCTCCGCGTGTCACGCATCCCGAGCGCACCCGTGGGTGCGCGAGCCACCTCGAGTACGAACTCGAGAGGCGGCCGCCGACTCGAGCGTCACCCCGCGACCACACGCTGTGACGGCGGGCTGAGAGCTGCACCGGTGCTCGAGGCCGGCTCGGGCGAATCTGACGGAAGCGCGGATTCAGGGGTTCGTCCCCGCTAGAATATCAGATACAGTGAGTATCAAGCTGATCGTCAGCTCACGTCTCGATTCGAGTCTCGACTCACGATTCGAAACGAGCGCTGAACTCGTGGAGAGAACTTTAGCGATCCTGTTAGAAGAGGCGGGTATGACAGAGTACTATCGCACAGGGAACGGGCCGGCCGATGCCGGCGATGGGGATCCCAGGGAGGGCCAGTAGGATGGCCGCGGGACTGAACTGGCTGCTCCGATGGCTCGGTCGGGAAAGCTCCGAGGCCGAGTCCGACCCGGAGGGCGTATCGCCCGCCGATTCGGACGACGTGCCAGACCCCGAACCCGAGGGGGCCGACGAGGATGTCACGGCCGGCGAACTCGAAGCCGAGGCGCACGAGGACGACGCCGAAGCCGAGGCCGAGGCCGAGTTCGCCGACCTCGAGCCTGCATCGCTGGACGACCACGACGGACACGAGCAGGAGGCCGAGGCTGACGGCGGCGAGGACGGCCCCGACGACGAGGCGATCGACGATCTGTACTACCGCACCGAGGGCCTCGAGGAGTCCATCGAGGACACGGAGATGCGCCTGGACGCGATCCAGGACTCCCAGGAGCAGGTCGTCTCACAGGTCGACGAGCTCAACGACCGCGTCCGGCGGATGCTCGGGCTCTACGATCAGGTGACCGACGACATCAACCCCTTCACCGGCGAGGGTGAGGCAGACAACGGGTTCGAGGTCTTCGGCGACGAGCACGCCGACACGGGGGAGGCGACCGAGGCTGAGACGATCTCGTTCGACGACCTCAAAAGCGGGGTCGAGACCGAACCCGCCGGCGCCGTCGAAGACGAACCCGAACCCGAGCCGACCGCGGACCCCCAGCTCGAGGACCGCGACGCCGACGAGCCGACGCTACAATCGCTGCCCGACGCCTACGCGACCGACGTGATTGTCTTCGAGTGGCTCGCGGACTTGCTCGAGTCGGGCGGGCCGCGGGCGACCCTCGAGGCGCTGTCGTACTACGTCGAACTTGGCTGGATCGACCCTGAAGTCCGGGTTCAGCTCGAAGCTGTCCTAAGTGGGCCGGGACTTGAGACCGAAGCATCCGCAAAGGCCACGGAGCTGACGGCCGACGACCACGCCGACAGCTACGCCTACGTGATGCAGCTCCGGGAACTCCATGAGATCAAACGGACCGTCGAACCCTGACGAGTGGGTGATCGAAGATGGGCTTCAGCACCAGTGGCGCGACCGCGATCCTCCTCATCGGCGTTCTCGTCGCCGTTAGCGTGGCGTATCCGACCCTGCAGGCGGCACAAGACTTACGCCAGGATGCGATCGAGGACCGGGACGACCGTGCCCTCGAGACGCACAACACCGCGATCGACGACGTCGAGGTCACCGACGACGACGGTGAGCTGACGGTGACCGCCAGAAACGACGGCTCGACGTCGCTATCGGCGGCAGATACGACGCTACTGGTCGACGGGACGATCCCCGACGACCGAGAGGTCGAAGTCGACGGCGAGCCCGACCGGGAGCTGTGGCTCCCCGAGGAGGAGCTGACGATCGCCGTCGACGACTCCGCCCTCCCCGACGACCCCGAGCGGGTCAAACTGGTCACCGAACACGGCGTCGCAACCACGGAGGGGGTCTGAGGTGTCGAGCACCTCGATCTCGAGTCTGATCCTGTTCATCGCGGCGATGATCGTCGCCGCGGGCGTCGCCGGAACCCTCGTGACGACGGTAACTGACGTGAGCAGCTCCGTCAGCACCCAGACCGGGAACACCGCGGACGCGATCGACACCGACATCGCGATCATCAGCGACGCGGGCAGCGACGCCGTCTACGACGAGGACGACGACACCGTCAGCCTGTACGTCAAGAACACCGGCGAGAAGACCCTCGCCAGCGACGGCGCCGGTCTCGACGTGCTCGTCGACGGCGAGTACGTCTCGAGCGAGGACCTCGAGATCGAGATCCACGGCGACGACCACTGGCGGTCGGGCGCCGTCGCCGAACTCGAGATCGATCTCGTGGCTGCCGGCCTTGAGGACGGCTTCGGCACCGGCGAGGAACACCGAGCGGTCGTCACGAAAAACGACAGCCGCGCGGTGTTCGAATTTCGAACCTAACCATGACTGACCACTACTCTATCGGACTGACGGATCGAGATCGGGTGAACAACGCCGTCGGCGACGGCATCCCGACCGGAAGCATCGTCCTGATCGAGGGCGAGGACGGCGCCGGCAAGAGCGCGCTCTCCCAGCGGTTCGCCTACGGGATGGCGACCGAGGGCACCGACGTCAGCTACGTCTCGAGCGAGCTCGAGGCCGGCGAGTTCATCGACCAGATGCACTCGCTGTCCTACGACGTCGTCGATCTCCTGCTGGCCGAACGGCTGCTGTTCTTACACGCGAACGTCGACACCCACGACCCGGGGCCGACCCGCCAGCTGCTCGCCCGGCTGGTCGACGCCGAGCGGCTCTGGCGGGCCGACGTCGTCTACGTCGATACCCTCTCGGCGCTGTTGCGCCACGACCCGAACTACGAGGCAGGCGCCGAGACCGACGACGAGGATCGGGTCATCCAGCGACTCGTTACCTTCTTCCGGCGGATGACGAGAAGCGGCAAGTCGATCGTGCTGACGGTCGATCCGTCGGGGATCGCCGAGGACGCCCTGCACCCGCTGCGAAGCGTCGCCGACGTCTACTTCGACATCGAGACGACGGCAGTCGGCCAGGAGATCAGGCGGAGTGTCCGCGTCCGGCGGTTCCAGAACATGAACGCCCCGGTCGACGACACGATCGGCTTCAGCGTCCAGCAGGGACGGGGCGTCTCGATCATCAGCCGGACGGTCGCCTGAGATGTCCGACTTCGGAACGCCGCGACTTGAGGACGACCTGGCCGCCCTCGCCGACGCCCACCCCCACCTCCGCGAACACCTCGAGGGGTTCTACGCCGAACACAACGAGTACCCGGTCCTGATCGACGAGCCGGGTCCCGGCTGGGAGTCCCCTCGGCCGAACGTCATCTACACACCCGAGGAGCCGATCTTCTGTCACATCCACGGCGACGTCGGCATCTCGACGACGTACTACTGCGTCGAGCCGATTCTCGAGGACAGCGACGGGGAGCTGTACAACGAGATCCGCCAGCGGCTCCTCGACAAGAGCGTCACGCGGCCCGCCCCGACCGACAGCGAGGCGTTCGAAGAACACATCGACGCCCTGTTAAATGAGGTCGTCGAGATCGGTTCCGAGACGACCGAGGAGCCGACTCCGAGCGGACTACTCGACGCGTTCGGGACGAGCACGCTCTCCGTAACCGAGGAGCAGTTCTCCCGCCTGCGCTACCAGCTCCAGCGCGACATCGTCGGGCTCGGCCCGCTCGAGCCGGTGATGACCGACACGGCCAACGAGGACATCCACGTCATCGGCCCCGGCCAGTGTTACCTCGACCACGGTACCTACGGGATGATCGAGGCGACCGTCGACTTCGGCACGCCAGCGGAGTTCGAACAGTGGCTCCGAAACATGGGCGAACGGATGGACCACCCCGTCAGCGACTCCGATCCGGTGATCGACGCGACGCTGCCCGACGGCTCCCGGATCAACATCATCTACTCCGACGATGTCTCGGTACAGGGCCCCTCGTTGACGATCCGACAGGGCGAGGACGTCCCCCTCTCGATCCTCCAGATCACGAAGTGGGGCACGCTCAGCCCCGAGCTCGCGGCCTACCTCTGGCTCTGTCTCGAGAACGAGCAGACGGTGTTCGTCGTCGGCGAGACCGCTTCGGGGAAGACAACGACGCTGAACGCCGCGCTCTCGTTTATTCCACGGGACGCCAAGATCTACACCGCCGAGGACACTGCGGAGGTAATTCCGCCCCACGACACCTGGCAGCAGCTCCTGACCCGGGAAGGGTCGGGCGACGAGAGCGCCGACGTCGACATGTTCGACCTGGTGGCGGCTGCGCTCCGTTCGCGGCCCGACTACATCGTCGTGGGCGAGGTCCGCGGCGAGGAGGGCCAGATGGCGTTCCAGGCCGCCCAGACCGGCCACCCGGTCATGCTGACGTTCCACGCCAGCGACATTGTCTCGATGATCCAGCGCTTTACCGGGAGTCCGATCGACGTCCCGGAGACGTTCATGGACAACTGCGACGTCGCGCTGTTCCAGAACCGGGTCAAGCAGGGCGACGACGTCCTCCGTCGGGTCACCTCGGTCCAGGAGATCGAGGGCTACTCCGACTACGAGGGCGGGGTCGTCACCCGGCAGGCGTTCCGCTGGGATCCCAGGGACGACGTCGTCTCGTTTACGGGTCGGAACAACTCCTACGTCCTCGAGGAACAGATCGCGACGCTGCTGGGCTACCAGGACACCCGCCGGATCTACGACGAACTCGACCGCCGTGCGGAGATCGTCCGCCAGCTGATCGACGCCGACGTGCTGGGCTACCACGAGGTCAACCGGGCGATCGCCGACTTCCAGCGCGACGGCCTGCAGGGGCTGCCGGTTCGGATCAGGGGGCTCGATCAGTTCGCCTAACATGTCCTCGGAGACCCAGTCGTCGCCGGAGCTCGCCGCCCGTTCGGCGCTTCGCGAGCTCGGGATGGCCTACGAACAGATGGGGTTCTCGACCGAACGGTACCTCCTGTTTGTCGTCGCACCCGCGGTCGGGTTCTTTCTGTTTATGCCCGTGCTGGCGCTGTTGCTGGGTCTCCCCCTGTTGCTGACGCTCCCGGTCGTCCTGCTCGGCCTGCTCGCGGTCGCCGCCGCGGTCAGCTACCCGAAGCTGCTCCAGGAGCGCAAACGAAAGCAGGTCCGACAGCGCTTTCACCTCTTTTTGACCCACATTACGGTGCTCTCGATGACGAACATCAACCGCGTCGAGATCTTTCGAACCCTGGCCGAGGAGGAGGAGTACGACGCGCTGGCCGACGAGATGGGCCACCTCGTCGCGATGGTCGACACCTGGAACATGAGCCTCGACGACGCCTGCCGGATACGGGCCAAACAGACCTCGAGCCCGCTGCTGACGGACTTCCTCGAGCGACTCGCGTACACGGTCGGCGGCGGCCAGCAGATCAGCGAGTTCCTGATCGACGAGCAGGATACGATCATTCAGCAGTTCGTCACCCGCTACGAGGCCGACCTGGCGAAACTGGACGTCATGAAGGAGCTGTACATGTCGATGATGCTGTCGGTTGCGTTCGTCCTCGTGTTCGCGATCGTCCTCCCGATCCTCGTCGGCACGAACCCGACGCTGCTGATCGCCGGCACGATCATCATGTTCCTGATCGTCCAGCTCGGTTTCGTCTACGCGATCCACCTGATCGCGCCCGCCGACCCGGTCTGGTACGTAGAGGAGACCGCCGGTTTCGGTCCGATGGACGGGATCCCGACCGCGCTGGCGCTCGGCGTCGGGACGAGTGCTGTACTGGCACTCGGCGTCCTCGTCGCCCTGTCCGGATTCGTGCCGGTCCCCGACCTCGACGTCCCGCTGCCGATCCTGCTTGCGCTTCCAGTGACGCCGCTTCTGTATCCCGGCTGGAGGATGCGACGGGAAGAGCAGAAGGTCAAGATCCGCGACGGCGAGTTCCCGAGCTTCGTCCGGACGCTCGGGGCCGTCGAGAGCGTCAAACAGACCTCGACGAGCAGCGTCCTCTCGAGCCTGCGCCACAAGGACTTCGGCGCGCTGACGGCGAACATCGACGCGCTGTACAAGCGGCTCAACATGCGGATCGACGGCGTTCGATCGTGGCGGCTGTTCGCCGCCGAGACCGGCTCGTATCTCATCCAGAAGTTCGGCGACATGTACGTTGTCGGCCGCCGGATGGGCGGCGATCCGAAACTGCTGGGGCAGCTCATCAGCAAGAACTACAACCAGGTGCTGAAGGTCCGCGAGCAGCGCCAGCAGGAGACGATGACCCTCATCGGCGTGCTGTACGGGATCACCGCTGCGAGCGTCTTCGCCTTCTTCATCGGGCTCGAGATCGTCGACATCATGATGGATATCACCACGGAGATGGAGCTCGACGACACCGAGGACCCCGAGAGCAACGTCGCCGGCGGGCCGACGCCGGGCGATTTCACCGACGGTCTGCTCCACACCGAACAGTACAACATCGCGGCCATCGAGTACCTGCTGTCGTTCACCATCCTGCTCAACGCGGCGCTGTCGGCGGTCATTATCCGACTCACGGACCGCGGCCATCCCATCAGCGGGCTGGTCCACTTCGTCCTCCTGACGTGGGTCGGTGCGGTCGTCGCCGCCGCGACGCAGTACCTCGTCGAGTTCGTCGTCGCCGTCTGACGGCTCACCGCTCGTAATCGAACGAAGCTTCTTGCGTTCCCGGCGAGGAAACGTTCAGTAGTAATGACCGACACGACGCCGTACCTCGAGACGCTCGACGGACCGACCGATCGGACGGACGTAACGATCGACTGGGTTCGATACCTCACCGACCGGTTCGGAACGACGGGGGCGCTGAACTGCCTGCGCTACTACGAGGAACTGGGCTGGATCGGCCCCCGCGCCCGCGAACAGCTCGTCGCCTACGTTCGGGGTGTCTCGCGGGACGCCACCGACCACCCCGACGATGACCTCGCCTCACCGATCGACTCGCTCGAGGGGAGCGCTTTCGCCGCCCACGCGCGAAGCCTCGCCTACGTGGCCCGCATCAACGGGGAGAGCCTGGCGGACGACGTGCTGGTCGGACGGATGGCCGACCAGCGGACCGATCGGCAGTTCGACGACCGATCGGCGGACGTCGGTGATGTCGTTGGCGCCGTCGACAAGTAACCCGATCCGATCGTCTTTCGTCGGCAGAACGCTCAGGAATTGCTACAAAATTGGAGCGATAGCCGTCCCTGACGTCACAAACGCTTCTTTAACCGCTTCTAAACCGGCCCAAAACGCCGTCCTGGATGTTTTATGGATCTTGGTTAACTAAATAATGAAGGTAAAGAACCCTGTTACTTATTACGTTCCGATACGAGAAGCCAGTAGTTGGATGGGCACAACTCCACACGTCTCGGAACCGCCCGGGATCACCACAACGCGTCGGACCGGAACGGCTGTCGGACGAACGCGATCGTCGCGCCGCGACGTCGTCGGTCCCGACGGTGGCCCAGCCACGACACCGCCGTGATCATCAATGAGTAAACACGACTCCTCCGTCGCGTCCGCGTTCGACGAGCGCTCGAGCGCCGAGTCCGGAAGCGCCAGTGCTGCCGGCCTCGAGACCGACGAACCGGGAACGACGGACCACGAACTCGACGAACTGTTCGATCAAGTAACCGTTGCGCTCGCGACCGATGAGGTCGCGTTCGACGAGTCGCTGATCAAAGAAAACCTCGAGGAGCTGCTGCTCGTGCTCGTCTGCGTCCACGGGTCGACACACGGAAAGGAGCTGCTCGCGGATCTAACCGAAGCGTTCGATGCACAGCTCAGCCCTGGGACGGTCTACCCCTGTCTGCACGAACTCGAGGAGGAGGGCGTGCTGTCGATGCACGCGAAGGTTCGAACGAAGGAGTACTCCGTCGTCGACGAGGCCTACGTCCGCGCGACCCTCGAACGAACGATGACCCAGCACCTCGCCTTCGGGCTGTTGCTGGATCGGTTTCTCTCCTCCTATCCGGCTGCGGACTCGGAGTAACCGCCCCGTTACTCCGACCCCAGCCCGTCGGCGATGTCGCTCAAACTGTCGCTCGGCGGTTCGCGGGCGTCGTAGAAGTTCGTCTCGCCGGGCGCTCTGAGCCCGTAGAGAAACTCGGGTTCGACGACGTCGATCAGCACCGATCCGCCCGAGCGAATCCCGTGGTCGTCGATCCACTCCTCGAGTCGGTCCGTTCCCTCGCCGGGATTCCGGGCCATCTCCGGTGTGTCGTAGACGCCCGGAACCGACAGCTCCTCGCCCGTGAGGGCGCGTTCGATGCGTGCGAACCGCTCGCTCCCGTCGAGGACGACACGGACGACCTCGTCGTGGACGAACGCCTCGCGATCCTCGGCCGGAACGTCGAGTTTGGTTCCCGTTGCCGTCTCGGTACACGTCGAGCGAACGGTTCGGACTGACGGGTGGTCACTCGAGATTCTGTCTGCCATCGTAGAGAAACGAGGGAAGTTACTCGTCGTCGCCGCCCAGCAGCTCGTCGATGTCGCTGCTACCGGATTCGACGACCGAGGCGTTGATCTGTGCGACGGCGTCGGAGACCTCGCGGCCGCGAACCGTGACGCGCCGGCGCTCGCCGTCGCGGGTGGGGTGGTAGCCGACCTGTCGGCCCTTCATCAACACTTCCTCGAGGTTCGGACCGCCGACGTTGGGGCTGAGCGGGCGGCCGGCCTCGTCGGAGCCACCGGTGATCTCGAGGGTGTACCCGTCGAGACCGACGGCACCGCCGTCGACTTCCTCGCCGATCGACTTGCCGATGAACCGGTTCGCGTCCTGTTCCTCCGCTTCGAGCTGGTAGGTCGACCCGGAGTCCGGATCGCCGACGACGACTGTGAAACTTGCCATGCCCGGTGAAAAACGGCGCGCGCTCAAAAACACATCGAAACACGGTCTCGACGCGACGCCCGCCCGACTGCGGTCGGTGGCGTTTACCGCCCTCGGTGCGTACCGGTTCCCGTGAGCATCGACCGCGACCGCCTCGAGCGACGACTGCGCGAGGAGTTCGGCGGCTCGAGCGGCGCCGCTAGCGTCGTCGCCCGCCAGGCGACGGACCTCGACGATTCCGGTCGCTACGAGGCCGATACCGGGACCCGACTCACGGCCAAAATCGTCGTCGAGGAGCTCGCGGATGCCCCCGACGGCGGCCCGACCGAGCGCTGGAACTGGTGGATCGGCTCGCTCGAGATTGCGTTCGGCGGCTACGAAGCGTTCGGGATTCGCCGGTACCGGGAGTGAGCGTGCGACTCTCGAACACCCCTTCGAACCGAAATACCCTTATCTGTGCTGACTAACTAGTCAGTTAGTGACCGATCCCGACGTTCGCGCGTCGATCATGCGCGCAGTGTACGAGGCCCTTTGCGAGCACGGCTATACGGAACTGACGGCACAGGATATCGCCGATCGGACCGACAAAAGCAAGTCGCTGCTGTTCTACCACTACGACTCCAAGGAGGACATCCTGGGCGATTTCCTTGAGTTCCTCTTCGAGCGCTTCGACGAGCGCGTCGCCGAAACCCGCGACCGTCCACCGGTCGAACGGCTGGCGGTGTTCGTCGACTGGTTCCTCTACGGTCCCGAGGAGAACGACCGACAGTCGTTCCACGTCGCGATGCTCGAGTTGCGCACGCAGGCGCCGTACAACGAGACGTTCCGCGAGAAGCTCCGCAAGAGCGACGATCAGCTTCGGGCGGTCCTCGAGGAGATCCTCCGGGACGGGCTCGAGGCCGGCGAGTTCAACGAACACGATCCCGAGGAGACCGCGGCGCTGCTGATCGCGGCCTTCGACGGGGCCCGCATCCGCCAGCTGACGATCGGCCGCGACGAGTACCTCGAGCAAGTCCGGAAGGGGACCGCCACGTGGGTGTTCGACGACCTGCTTGCCGAGGACGCGTCGTTCCCGGCCGATCGGGATCCGAGTACCCTTCCGGAGTCCGACCAGCAACACCGCCTTGCCGCCGACCTGGGTAACGACGGAAACGGCGATGCGGACGAGAGTAACGACGACGAACCGACCGAGCGTGATCGGGAGTGAGCAGGTCGAGCAAGGGCACCGATCGCTCGGTCAACGTCACCGACGGCGACCTGTTCAAGCCGCTAATGGTTCTCTCGGCGCCGATCGTCGCCAGCCAACTCTTGCAGGTCGGCTACAACCTCGCGGACACCTACTGGGTGGGTCGGCTCGGCGGCGACGGCGTCGCCGCGCTGTCGTACTCGTGGGCGATCGTCTTCCTGATGGTCAGCGTCGGCGGCGGTCTGACCGTCGCCGGGACGGTGCTGATCTCCCAGCACAAGGGCGCGGGTAACTTCACGCGGTCCTCTCACGTCGCCGGCCAGACCCTCTCGTTCGTGACGATCGTCGCGATCGTCTTCGGAATCGTCGGCTACCTCCTCTCGCCCTGGATGATCCGCCTGATCGGCGCGGAGCCGGGCGGCGACGCCTTCACCTACGCCGTTACCTACACCCGGATCATCTTCGTCGGCGTCGCGTTCATGTTCTGGTTTTTCATCTTCGACGCGCTCTCGAGAGGGTGGGGCGACACGCGAACGCCGCTGTACCTGATGGTGATCAGCGTCGCGATCAACGTCGTCATCGACCCGTTTCTCATCCTCGGCTTCCAGGACAACCCGATGTTCGCCTGGGTCGGGCTGGCGGGCCTCGAGACGACCCTCTACGAGGCGACCGGCTTCGATGGGTACGGCGTCGCGGGCGCAGCTATCGCGACAGTGTTCTCCCGCGGTATCGCCGCGACCGTCGGCCTCTACCTGCTGTTTTCGGGTCGGGTCGGGCTCGAGCCCTCGCTGTCGGACCTCCGCCTCGAGAGCGAGACGGTTCGAAAGATCCTCGAGATCGGCGGCCCGATCGCGACCGAGCAGGGCTTTCGCGCGTTCGGGATCACCGTCCTTACGGCACTGATCGCGATCGCCGGCACCGAGGCAGTCGCCGCCTACGGGATCGTCAATCGGCTCTCATCGCTGATGTTCCTGCCGGCACTCGGGCTCGCCCGCGGCACCGAAACCGTCGTCGGGCAGAACCTGGGCGCCGAGCAGGTCGACCGCGCCAAGCAGGCGGTCACGCTCAGCGCGGCGCTCGTTCTCTCGATTTTCGCCGTCGTGATCGGCGTCGCCTACCAGTTCGCCGAACCGATCACGGCGATCTTCATCGAGGGCGATGAGTCGGCGCAGGTGATCGCTTACGGCGCCGCCTACATCACGATCGCCGGGCCCTCCTACCTCTTCCTCGGCGCTTTCCAGATCATGCTCGGCGGGATCCGGGGCAGCGGGTCGACCCGCGCCGCAATGTTGTTGTCGATTCAGGAGCTGTGGCTGTACCGCATCCCGATCGCCGCGATCGCGATCGTCGTCCTCGACATGGGCGTCATCGGCGTCTGGTACGCCATCGCGGTCTCCTACGTCCTCTCGGCGATCGTTACCGCCGCCTGGTTCCTGCGCGGGACCTGGACGAACAACGTCGTCGACGACGCCTCGCCTGCGGGGCCAGAAGCGGAACCAAGCGACTGACGTCGTCTGCGAGCCTGGAGGGGAAACACCGATTGTGCCCCGTCCCGAACTGTCGGGTATGACCGATCGCAGACGACCGTTCTGGCCGGCCTATCTCCTCACGGCGCTGATCGCCGGCCTGGGTCACTGGTATCTCGGCCAGTGGAAACGGGGGTCGATCTGGTTCACCCTCTACGTCCTCGCGCTCGGCTTTCTCAGTGCCCGATCGGTCTCGGGTGCCCTCGAGCTCGGCGACCCGTTCGTCATCACCGCCCTGCAGTTCGAGTCGGTCAGCTACGCCGACGTCGCGATCCCGCTTGCCGTCCTGATCGTCTGCCTGCTCGACGTCTACCTCATCGGCGTCCTTCAGCGGACGGCCCCCTCGAGCGATCCGCCCGCCGGCGAGGCCCGGTCGAACGGCTCGTCCTGAGCGCTCGCGCTTCGGACAATTCGTTTCGTCAGCGAGGCTCGAGCGTAACCAGTATTACCCCGCCGAAACTCGTATCAGCCATGGAGACAGACGAAACGGGGCTGTTCGGCGGCGGCATCGCGATCGGAATCCTCCTGATCCTGCTCGGTGTGGTCGCGTACGTCGGAACCGGATTCGCGAGCGTCACGGCGCTCATCCCCGCGTTCTTCGGGATCGCCATCGTCGCGATCGGCTGGCTCGGCCGTGCGACGGGTCGGCGACGACTCCCCATCTACGGCTACGGGCTGCTGGCGCTGCTCGGCATCGCGGGCAGCACGCGGGGGCTCTCGGACGTCTGGACGCTCGCGACGGGCGGCTCCGTCGACAGTCCGATCGGGGCCGTCTCCCAGGCCGCGATGGTCGTGCTGTGTTTCGCCCTGCTCTTTCTCGTCGGCCGGGCGCTGGGCGACGACCGCTGACGCCGGTCGGCGAACCGACGGAGGCAAGCGACTCGAGCGGAAAGACCGGGTATGGACGTTCGGTTTCTGGGCGGGGCTCGCGAGATCGGTCGCAGCGCGGTGCTGATCGACGACTCCTTGCTGCTCGATTTCGGCATGGACTCGGGGAACCCGCCGTCGTTTCCGATCGGCGACGCCGACCCCGACGCGGTCGTCGTCGGTCATGGCCACCTCGACCACGTCGGTTCGATCCCCACCCTGCTGGCGGGCGACGCCCGCCCGCCGATCCACTGGACACCGCCGACGTACGACCTCGCGACGGTGCTCGCGCGGGATACCCTCAAACTTCACGGCGGGAGCTACAACTGCCCGTTCACCGAGACCGAGATCGCCCGCCTCGCACAGGTCTCGGAGACTCACGGCTACGGCGAGTCCTTCGAAGCTGCAGGCTACGAGGTCACCTTCTTCGACGCAGGTCACGTCCCCGGTAGCGCCCACGTGCTGGTCTCCGACGGCGACACGCGGCTGCTCTACACCGGCGACTTCCACACCGAGGACCAGCAGCTCCTCTCCGGAACCGCGGCCCGTCCCGACGCCGACGCCGTGATCTGTGAGAGCACGTACTCCGACGTGAGCCGGCCGCCCCGCGAAGAGATCGAGCGATCGTTCGTCGACAGCCTCGAGACCACCCTCTGGGAGGGCGGCACCGTCGTCGTCCCCGCGTTCGCGATCGGTCGCACTCAGGAGGTGCTCTGTCTCTGCGAGGCGTACGGCCTCGAGTGCTACGTCGACGGGATGGGAAAGCGCGTCACCGAACTCTTTCTCCGCGAGCGCAATCGCGAGTTCCTGCGCGATCCCGACCTGCTCCGGCGGGCGAAGGGAAACGCCCGGTTCGTCGACGGTCGGGACGGACAACGCGAACGGATCGCCGAGCAAAACACCGTGATCGTCACCACCAGCGGGATGCTCCACGGCGGCCCCGCGATGACGTACGTTCCGGCGATCCGCTCGCACCCGACGAACAAGATCGCCATGACGGGCTACCAGGTCGAGGGCACCCCCGGTCGCGAGCTCTACGAGACCGGCAGCGCAGTCATCGACGGCCGCTCGATGCGGGTCAGCGCGCAGGTCGAGCAGTACGACTTCTCCGCACACGCCGACCGGGAGGGGTTGCTCGAGTTCCTCGCTCCCTACGCCGACGCCCGGATTCTCGTAAACCACGGCGATCGCTGTGAGCGATTCGCGGAAGAACTCCGAGAAGAAGGGTTCACGGCCGAAGCCCCCTCGCTTGGCGAGGAGCTGTCGCTCTGAGGGGCCCTGCGCCTTGATAGAACTGCGGGTTGGAACACGCGCATGGACGACTCCACTCCGACCGCTCGAGGTGACCGTCGATGACCCGGGTCCTGATCTGCTACGGCACGAGCGAGGGACAGACCGAGGCGATCGCCGAGCGGATGGGCGACGTCGTCGGCGGCGAGGGCTACGAGGTAACCCTCACACACCTGAAACACCCGCCCGATGGGCTCGATCCCGGCACCTACGACGGCATCGTGGTCGGCGCGTCGATCCACGGCGGCTCCCACCAGCGCTACGTCGGCTCGTTCGTTCGGGACCACCTCGAGACCCTGAATCGGCGGCCGTCGGCGTTCTTCTCGGTCAGCCTCACGGCAGCCCACGACGATCCCGGCGAGCGCGAGCCCGCCACGGCGCTGCTCGAGGCGTTCCTCGACGAAACCGGGTGGAACCCCGACGGGACGCTGGCGGTCGCGGGCGCGCTCAAGTACAGCGAGTACGGCCGGCTCAAGCGCTTCGTCATGCGATGGATCGCCGGCCGGGCCAGCGGCGACACCGACACCGCCCGGGACTACGAGTACACCGACTGGGACGACGTCGAGGCGTTCGCTCGGGAGTTCACGACCCTGCTCCGGGCCGACGCCTGAGACGGCTTCTCGTGACCGGTTACCGGCGCGCTCCCCGCGTTCCTTCGGCTGTATCAAGACGACGATCAGCGGGCGTATGGCTGGCCCGTAGACGGAGTCGTAGCGGGCGCCATCTGGATTAGTAGGCCGAAGGGTAATACCCCTTCTTCGCCAAACGTTTCGTAATGGTCGGGGTCTGCGGTGCGTTCGGGAGGGGGAGATCGAATATCGAGTCGATGGCCGAGTGGATCGGCCGAGACGGCGTCGGCGAGGAGGCGAGACACGACGGCGACGGGCTGACCTGCCTCGCAGCGACACACCGACAGACCCCACAGCCGGTTCGGGTTCCGGAGCGAGACGCGACGCTGCTGATGTCGGGCACCGTCTACAGTCGTCTCGGTGACGGCTCGCGGCGGAGACGGCCTGTCGGCGTCTCGACGCCGGAGTTCTGTGCACGCGAGTACGCCGCCGACGGGCTCGAGGCGCTGACCGAACTCAACGGCGAGTTCGTCGCGGTCGTCCTCGAGCGCGCGGACCGGCGGCTGCGGCTCGTGACGGATCTTCTCGGCAGTCGACCGCTGTACTATCACTCGAGCGGCGACTGCCTGCTGTTCTCGACGTCCGTCCAGTCGCTGGTCGACCACCCCGCCGTTCCGGCCGCGTTCGATCCGTCCGGACTGGTCGAGTACCTCGCTCACAAGCGGGTCCGAGGAACGCAGACGCTCTACGAGGGTGTCGCGCAGCTGCCGCCCGCCTCGATCACGACGGTCGAACTCGGGGACGAGGACTCGATTGCACACGACCGCTACTGGTACCCGACTCCACAGCCGACGTCGCTGTCCGCCGATCGGTTCGTCGATAGGTTTCTCCACCGTTTTGCCGCCGCCGTCGACGACCGGGTTCGGTCCGGACGAACCCACGGCCTGTTGCTCTCGGGCGGCAGCGACTCGAGGCTCCTCGCGGCGACGGTCGACCCCGACCGCGCGTACGGGTTCACTACCGGTTCGACGACGTCGGGTGACGAGTCGTCCATCGCGGCCCGCGTCGCCCGAACCATCGACGTTCCGTTCACGCGACTCGAACTCAACCCGGACCGAACCCCGGCCCTGCTCGAGGCGTACGGCCGACACGGCAACGGAATCGGCTGGTTCAACGAGGCGCGAACCCTCGCGGTCGCCGACGAGATCCGCGAGGACGTCGACACCCTCGTCTCCGGGTTGTACGCCGACGTCTTCTTCAAGGGGTGGACGCTTCCCGACCGCCGGCTCTCGACGCCGCTGGGCGACATCACGCTCCCGGTCGGACGGGCGGCCGAGAATCGGCGGCAGTTCCTCGAGACGCGCTCGAAGGCGACTCCGGCGTACGTCGACACCGACGCGGTCCCGTCCGCCCGTCGGGTGCTCGAGCGATCCTTGACGGACACGGTCGACGGCGTCCACGATCACGGCGTCGACTACCCGTCGATGGCGGAGCTCGGGCGGGTCGACTTCTGGTACCCCCTGACCAACGAGAGCTCCTTCGACCGGTACGCCGACGTACAGGTGCTGCCGACCGTCTACCCGTTTCTCGATCGCCGGCTGATCGAGCTCTCGCTCGAGCTGCCCCGATCCGACGCGATTCGACAGAACGTCGTCAACCGCGCGGTGTCACGGCTCGCACCCGACCTCGCGGCGATTCCCCACAACGAGAGCGGCGTCTCGCTCTCCCGGCCGCGGGCGCTCCACTGGCTCGGCCAGCTCTACCGCGAGCGCGTCGGCGACTCGAGCGACGGGACGAACGCGGCCGCGCTGCGAGACGACTGGCTCCCGATGTTCGTCGGCGATCACGAGTCGACGATCCGAGCGCTCCCCGGTATCGAGTACGAGGAGGTTTGTCGCCTCTGTCGGGAGCACCGCTGCGGAGCGAACCACACCGGATCGATCAGTGGACTGGTGAGCGTGCTGGCGATGCCGGCGACGGGGACGATCGTCGACGCCGGTTCCGGGACCGATGCGGTGCCGGACCGGAGCTCGAGCCGTTCCGGTAACGCCCCGAGTACGGGAACCGAAACCGGCTTCCGGACCTGAAACGCCTTTTACGTCGGTCGCCGTCCCAACGACGGATGGCACACGATACTGACACCGATCTCGAGGCCCTCGAGCTGAGCGAGACGGAGGAGGCGGCTCTGCACGAGCTTCAGCTCGGCATCGAGTACGTCCACCGGGCCTACGGAAACCTGCTCCAGTTTCACCACGAACTCGGCCACGCGATGGACCGAATCGGCGACGCCGAGGACAAACTGCGCGAGGCCGGCCATGAGGAGCTGGCCGACCGCCTGCGCGACGACCATCTGCCTGCGGGCGCGATCAGCGACCGGTGGACCTACGAACTGGTTGAGGAGTTCTCGGACGGCTTCCTCGAGGACGCCGACGCCTTCGAGGACGAGGTTCGAGAGGAGCTGGCAGACGGGATCGGTCACGTCACCGAACGCCGCCAGCAGCGCCTGATCCGCGAGCGCGCTCGGCAGGAGTGACGACCGACAACTGCCAACTGTTTTCGAACCCCGCTCCGTAGACGAACCCATGACCGATCGGTACGACGCTATCGTCCTCGGGGTGGGCGGAATCGGGAGCGCCGCGACCGCCCACCTGGCGACGCGAGGCGCCGACGTCCTCGGCCTCGAGCGCTACGACGTCCCCCACGACTACGGCTCCTCACACGGCCGTTCCAGGATGTTCAGGCTCGCCTACGCCGAGGACCCGGCCTACGTCCCGCTCGCGAAGCGAGCCGCCGAGCTGTGGGACGGCCTCGAGGACGCGACCGACCGGCGACTGTTCTACCGCACGGGATCGGTCGACGCCGGGCCCGCCGACGGCGAACTGGTCGCGGGCTCGAGGCGCTCCTGTAAGGCACACGACCTCGAGTACGAGGAACTGTCGAGCAGCGAGCTGACCGATCGCTACCCCGGCTACCGGCTCCCGGCGGGGTACGAGGCGATCTACCAGCCCGACGGGGGGTTCCTCGAGCCAGAGGTCTGCACCGTCGCCCACGTCGAGTGCGCCCACCGGGCGGGGGCGACGATCCGGGCCCGAGAACGGGTCGTCGACTGGCGCCCGACGAGCAACGGCGTCCGCGTCGAGACCGACCACGACGGCTACGAGGCCGATCGGCTCGTCGTCACCGCCGGCGCGTGGGCGGGACGTTTCGTCGACGCCCTCGAGTCGGTGCTGGTTCCCGAGCGACAGGTACTCGCGTGGCTCCAGCCGACCGAACCCGACCACTTCGAGCGCGATCGGTTCCCGGTCTGGAACCTCGAGGTCCCGGAGGGCCGGTACTACGGGTTTCCCGTCCACGACGTCCCGGGGTTCAAGCTCGGCCGGTACAACCACCGCGAGGAGGTCGTCGATCCCGACGCCTTCGAGCGCGAGCCGACCCAGACCGACGAACGGCTCCTCCGGGAGTTCGCCGAACGGTACTTCCCCGACGGCGCCGGACCGACGATGGGACTCCAGACCTGCCTCTTTACCAACACGCCCGACGACGACTTCGTCCTCGATACGCTACCCGACTACCCGCAGGTCGCCGTCGGCGCCGGCTTCTCCGGTCACGGCTTCAAGTTCGCCAGCGTCATCGGGGAGCTCCTCGCCGATCTGGCGCTCGAGGGCGAGACCGACCACCCGATCGAGCCGTTCGCGATCGACAGGTTCTGACGGGGCTCCGGAGGCTCCTCGAGTCGTCGTGATCCCCCTCCGGTTGAAGCCGCCGGAACCACGCTTATCCGTTCGTTCGTGTGACCGTCACTATGGGCAGAGAGAGCACACGGCGTTCCGCAGCCGGAATCGTACGGGGGATTAGAGACGGCGAGCTGTCCCCCGTCGAGGTCGTCGACGACCACCTCGAGCGAATCCGCGAGCGAAACGACCGGACGAACGCGTTCGTCACCGTCGCCGAGGAGTCCGCCCGGGAGGCGGCCCGCGAGGCCGAGCGCGCGCTTGAGGGCGGCGAGCCGCCAGGGCCGCTCCACGGCGTCCCCGTCGCCGTCAAGGACATCGACGACGTCGCGGGGATCGAGACCACCTACGGATCGCGGCTCCGCGCCGGACGCGTCGCCGACGCCGACACGGCGTACGTCGCCCGCCTGAGGGCCGCGGGCGCGATCATCGTCGGCAAGACCAACGCGCCCGAGTTCGGCGTGGGGACGACGACGGACAACCGCGTCGTCGGCCCGACGAGCACGCCCTTCGACCTCGAGCGAACCGCTGGCGGTTCCTCGGGCGGAGCGGGGGCAGCGCTGGCGGATCACCTCGTCCCGCTCGCACCGGGCTCCGATACTGGGGGTTCGATCCGCATCCCGGCCAGCGCCTGCGGCGTCTACGGGCACAAACCCACGTACGGGCTGGTACCGAACGTCGATCGCCCCAACGCCTTCGCGAGCCACACGCCGTTCTACCACGCAGGTCCGATGACCCGCACCGTCGAGGACGCCGCGCGCTCCCTTTCCGTCATGGCCGGCCCCCACCGCGACGACCCCCACTCCGTGCCCGCGACCGACGACTACCTCGCTGCGATTGACCGACCGATCGACGATCTGCGGATCGCCTACAGCCCGGATCTGGGGATCTACCCGCTCGAGCCCGCGGTCCGGGAGACGACCGACGACGCCGTCCGCGCGCTCGAGCGAGCCGGCGCAACCGTCGAGGAGGTCGATCCGGAGTTCGGCCACGACCGCGCGGAGATCCTCGAGGCGTTCTACACGATGGCGACCGTTCGCTGGCAGGCGGCCCTCGACGACCTCGAGGCCCAGGGGTTCGATCCGCGCGGCGAGGACCGCGACCGGCTCCACGACGCCTTCGTCGGGACCGTCCTGGACGTCGACCCCCCGACGGTGCGGGAACTCACGCGGGCGGACGTCGTCCGATCGCGAGTCTTCGACGGCCTGCAGGACCGCTTCGAGGAGTACGACCTGATCGCGTCGGCGACGCTGGCAACAACTCCGTTTCCCCTCGGCGAGCCCCCAGAAACGATCGACGGCGTCGATATCGGACCACGACGGGGCTGGGTGCTCACCCAGCCGTACAACCTCACCGGCCACCCGGCAGCCTCGGTCCCCGCGGGGTTCGTCGACGGGCTGCCCGTCGGCATGCAACTCGCCGGGGAGCGCTTTGGCGACGCCGACGTCCTCACGGCCAGTGCCGCCCTCGAGCGACGGCGGCCGTGGCGTGATCGGTACCCGACGTGAGCGCCTGGGGTCGTCGACGGCGGCCTACAGCTCGGCGATTACGTCGTCGGCGAACCGCTCGAACGCGCGCTCGCGGTCCTCGCTCTGCAGCCCGATTATCGCGTGATCGAGGCCGTAGGACTCGAGCCGGCGGAAGTAGTCGCGGTACCACTCGATGCCCGCCCGGTAGCCCAGATGCAGGGGGTCGGGGTCGGCCGTCGGGTCCTCGGCGAGTTCGACTCGAACCGCGATCGCGAACGGTTTGTCCTCGGTCGCCTCGCGCCACTGTGCGATGTAGCTCTCGAGCGTCGACTCCGGCAGGTGATAGAACAGCCAGCCGTCGCCGTGCTCGGCGATCCAGTCGTCCGACTGTCGAGAGTTTCCGGTCGGCAGCAGGGGGATCGTTCCACCGACCGGTTTCGGCACGACGTCGAGGTCGCCCTCGAGCCGTCCCCATCGGCCCTCGAGTTCCGGATACTCCTCCCGCCACACCGTCCGCAGGGCCTCGTACCCCTCGCGGAACAGCTCGCCTCGATTTTCGCTGTCGACGCCGAAGGCGGGGTACTCCGGGTCCCGATCCCCGGAGGCGACGCCCATCACAAGGCGGCCGTCCGAGAGGCGATCGACCGTCGCGGCCGACTTCGCGACGTGTAAGGGGTGGCGAAGCGGGAGGACGACGCTCGAGGTCCCCAGCGCGACGTCGTCGGTGTGGGCCGCGACGTGGGAGAGCCACGGCCAGGTGTCGAAGGTCTGGCCCGCATCACCGAACTTCGGCCAGTAGGTGGGAACGTCCCGCGCCCAGAGGCCGTCGAACCCAAGCTCCTCGGCGAGGGTCGCGAGTTCGATTTCGGTCGTGGGATCGGGTGTCGACCGATTCGTCCCGGTCAGGGGAAAGCCCGCGCCGAAGGTCAGTCCCTCGCGATCGAACAGCCGCCGGTAGCCAGCGTTCGCGTGATCGGGGGGCATTCGCTCGAGCTATCGGCTGCGTTCACAAGACGCGTTCGCTCTCGATCCGATGATCGGACTCAGCGACGGGAACTGGGATCGACGTATCTCAGTCCCGGGCAGCCGTCGACGTACCACAGCGCGATCGCCGTCCCGAACAGCACCCACTCGAACAGGAAGAAAATCGCGGGATTCGTGAACGGGCCGACGACCAGCTCGACGACCGCAGGCGGTTCGAACAGCCGTTCGCCGTACCGGAACGTCGGCTGCTCGAGCAGCGGCCAGACCAGAAACTCCGTCTCGAACGGATATCCGAGAAACGCCCGGGGCGGGATATCGGCCAGGAGATGCGAGAGGTGTGCGATGACGAACGCGGTGGCCGTCTCGAGACGGCCGAAGGCGAACCCGACGGCGTAGACGACGAGAATCAGCGCTGCGGCGAACAGCAACGAGTGGGCGAGCGAGCGGCCGCTTGGGAGGATGCCTAACCACCACGCCAGCGGCTTGTCGATCAGGTCGGCGAACTGCGAGCCGACCAGGACCGCGAGCGCCGGCTCGGCTCGGGGCGGCCGTCCGAACCGGCCGCGGGCGTACAGCGAGTACAGGAGGTAGGCCACGCCGAGGTGTCCCCAGGGCCACATGGATCGGCCGTAGCCGTCGGAGCGTGTAGTTACGGCGTCCGTAACCCAGAGATGCGACGGCGTGCCGACGGGTAGACGCCGCGTAAGCCGGGACGCGCGACTCTCGGTCGCTTCGTCGGCGCCAGTGGGAGGGAGGAAAATTGTACACGAGAGGACAGACGCTGCTGTCGTATCGAAATCCGAGGCGTCGCTGCCAACATATCGTCTATGCTATCATAGGACAGGCTTATCATCGGGTCCGTGGCACGCTCGGCCGTCATGTCCGAGGGAGAAATCGAACGCGAATGAGAAGCGAGCCGAGATGAAATCGCAGATCACCTCGAGACGGTCGCAAGCGGCCTCAGAGACGACGGTGAGTTCGACCTCGATATGGGTGGCACGACGTTTCAGATCAATCCACCCGAGGAGCTGACCTACGAAGTCGAAGTTGAAGACGACATGGAAGAGGAAGGGATGATGCGACACCTGGAGTTCGAACTCGAGTGGCCACGACGTGAGCCGGAAGATAAATCGATGAGTGACAGTTTCGAGTAGTTGTTCAGAACACCGATAGGTGGTGTTACTCGAGGAAACTGTCGTCCCCAGTGGCCATATAGATCGTCCGAGCGGCGATGTTCGCCGCGTGGTCAGCGACTTGTTCGATGTCAGTGACGGTGAGCAGGAGACGGAGGAGCTCCTCGTAGTACTCGTCCGGATCGACGGTCTTGGCGTCGAGGGTGACCGTTTCGCCGAATATCTGTCGGTTCGCGTGTTTCGCGAGCTGATCGATCTGGTCGTCGCGAGCGATGATTTCCCGACACGCCTCCGCGTCGGCTGCCTCGAAGGCGTCGCTTGCGTCGGCGACCATCGTTGCACTTTCCTGGGCCATCGACGGAACGTCGACGTCGGTGTCCATCATCGGGAGCCCGGCTTCGGTTCGTTCGGCGATCTTGACCGCGATGTCGCCGATCCGCTCGAGATCGGTGCTGATCTTGAACGACGCGGCGACGAAGCGGAGGTCGCCGGCAACCGGCTGTTGAAGTCCCAACAGGTCGATGCAGTTGCGCTCGATTTCGAGATAGTGTTCGTTGATTCGTTCTTCGCTTTCGACGACCTGTCGGGCTAACTCCGTATCGTGATCAGCGAGGGCTGTTACAGAGCGGTCGAACTGCGTGTAGACGAGGTCGCTCATCTCGATTACCGCCTCACGGAGCGCCTCGAGTTCATCCTGGTAGTGTTTTCGGGCCATGGGTTCGGTTTTCCGTTCGAGTTCGTGCCAACAAAATATGCGCTGTCGAGACCGGATCAGCCAGGCCTGTTACACCCAGAATCCAGCTTTTCTCAGCGCTGACATCGTTCCTTCGTCTTCGACCGCTTCAATCAGATCGCCCGTCCGCACGACGCCGACGATTTTCGATCCGTCGGTCACCGGCAGCGCAGGGAACCCCCGTTCGGAAACGATGTCCGCTGCGTCAGCCACCGGTGTGTCGGTCGAAACCGTCCGAATATCGGTTGTCATGATTTCCCCGACGGAAGCCGTTTGGTCGGCGTTCAGCAAGTCGTTGAGCGAGACGACTCCACTGAGTTCGTCGCCGTCGACGACGTACAGATAGTACAACGTCGTTCCGTCCGTTGGCGTTCGATCGCGGAAGAGATCGATCGCCTCGTCGACGGTGGTCGCCGGGTCAGCGGTCTGAAACTCGTCGGAGACGAGTTCGGAAACGGGGTCGGCCATCGTTTACAACGCCCCCGGGAGCAGCCAGATCGCCAGGCCGAAGTAGATGAGCACGGCGGTAAGGTCTTTGAACGTCGTCACGACGGGGTCGGAAACCGCAGCGGGGTCGAATCCCAGCTTGTGTGCGGCCCACGGGATGAGGTACCCGAACACGCTGGCGACCGTACAGACGGTCAACAGAGCGGTGAACAGCACCATCGATAGCGCTGCGTTATCCTGCCAGACCAGCGCGATGGCTGCGGCGATGCCACCGATAATGAGGCCGATGACGACGCCAAAGACGCCCTCTCGAGCGAGGTGTTTCATCGCGTTCTTGTCATCGATGTGTCCAGTTGCGAGCCCGCGGACGAAGATCGTGGACGCCTGGGTACCGACGTTCCCACCCATGTCCATGATCACCGGAACGAAAACGGCCAGCAGCGCGATCTCGGCTGCCTCGAGTGACCCTTCAGCGCCACCAATAACCCCGCCAGCGAGGAGGCCACCAGCAAGTGCAACCAGCAACCACGGGAGGCGGAGCCAGATCTTCTTTGGCAGTGACGAGGAGAGGATGAGTTCGCTGCGCGTCAGCTCCGCGTCCTTGATACTCTCACCACGAATGGCGATTCCGCCGCCAGTGGTCTTGGTTCCGCTGTTCGTGACTCCGCCGTCAGTAAGCGGCTCCGCGGCTGGTTCTTCCGTCTGCTCCTCGGACTCGTCTGTCGGTGTCTTAGCAGTCATAGTGCTCCTCCTGGGCTGGCGAGAAGATACCGGCGAACGCGCTGTCGAGCAAGCTGCGAACCTGTTCTTCGAGGGTCGGACCGCTGTAGTTCACCGCACTACTCAGCTGCGAATGGTGAGTTGATTCCCACATACAGTCGAGAATGTGGCGTTCTTCCTATTAAATTCGTCGGAGTAAAATTTGGAATAAAAACACAGAGGCTGCCCTACCTGACGGACACGAGGTCCGCCGGGAGCGAACAACGACCAGCGCTGCCGGTTAGTCCAGGGGGTTAGGCGAGCACCGCGCTGGAGACAGGGCTCGTCGTTTCACCTGTCACCCAGTCCAGCACGTCCGGGACACCAGTCGCTGGCAAAGCCGGACACATCGTTCGAGAGTCATTGGTCACTGTAGAACGACGTGTCCGGAGGCGTGGCTATCGGATGCGGCGGCGTACTCGACCCATACGGGGGCGGCCTGCTCAGCGTACCGGGTGTTCCCCATATCGGTTCCTCTGTTCGGATCCACAGAAGACGCCGGCGAAGGCGCTGTCGAGCAGGCTGAGCACGAGTTCGGAAAGGGGCTGGCCACGGATATTCCCGACCGCACTGGGACTTCGACTCGTATCGAAAACGCTGTGTTGACTACGCATACGTGACGACAAACGCATCTCCCTGCTTATTATCGTTCTCCTTCGGCTGGTACATTGTGATAAAATGCCGTGCAATGAGAGACCTCAGCAGCAACTCGAACCTAGAGCATTCGATCAAGATTATAACTCCTCGAGGAGCTACGGAGCTAGAAAACAAAAGATCGGCGTCCCGCGTTGGGATCAGTCGTCGGCGGGTGCGGCGCCGCTGTCCTCGGCCTGGTCGCGGGTCCAGGAGAGTTTGCCGCCGGCCGCGAGGATCGAGCGCTCGCGTTCGGAGGCGTCGAGCGTCGCGGTGAACTCCTCGCCGTTGACGCGGACGGTGAACTCCTCCTGACCGCTCGTGACGGCCTCGTAGACGTCGTCGACGATCTCGATCTCGTCGCCCTGGTCGATCGACTCGTAGGTGTCCTCGTCGATCGTCAGCGGGACGATCCCGAAGTTGAAGAGGTTCGCGCGGTGGATCCGGGCGAAGCTCTGTGCGAGGACGCCCTCGATGCCCAGGTACATCGGGCAGAGCGCGGCGTGCTCGCGCGAGGAACCCTGACCGTAGTTCTCGCCGGCGACGAGGAAGCCGCCGTCGGCCTCGAGCGCGCGGTCGGCGAACGTGTCGTCGACGCGCGAGAGGGTGAACTCGGAGAGCTTGGGGACGTTCGACCGGTACATCAGGATGTCCTGCGTTGCGGGGATGATGTGGTCGGTCGTGATGTTGTCCTCCATCTTGAGCAGGGCCTCACCGGAAATCTCGGAGCCGAGCTCGTCGCGGATCGGGACGTCGCCGATGTTCGGACCCTTGATGAGCTCGTCGTCGACGGCCTCGTCGGGGGCGATGAGATCCGTCTTGGAGCCGTCGTACTCGTCGGGAAGCTCAACGCCGGGGGCCTCGACGTCGTCGAGGTTGCGCGGATCGGTGATCTCGCCCTCGAGGGCCGCGGCAGCGGCGACCTCCGGCGAGCACAGATAGACGTTGTCGTCCTCGATACCCGAACGGCCCTCGAAGTTGCGGTTGAAGGTCCGCAGCGAGACCGAATCGGAGGCAGGGACGTGGCCGATCCCGATACAGGCACCACAGGTCGCCTCGGAGAAGTTGACGCCGGCAGCCATCATCTCCGCGACCCAGCCCTCGCGGGCGAGCATCTCGGAGGCCTGCTTGGAGCCGGGGGCGACGATCGTCTCGGTCTCGAGGGAGGTCTGGCGGTCCTCGAGCATTTTCGCGACGGGGAGGATGTCCTCGTAGCCGCCGTTCGTACAGGAGCCGACGATGACCTGCTCGACGGACTCGCCCTCGACCTCGCTGACGGGGACGACGTTGTCGGGCATCGACGGCGTGGCGATCAGCGGCTCGAGGTCCGAGAGATCGACGACGATCTCGTCGTCGTAGTCGGCGTCGTCGTCGGGCTGGAGCTCGACGTACTCGTCGCCGCGGCCGACGCGCTCGAGGTAGTCCTCGGTCTGCTCGTCGGTCGGGAAGATCGACGTCGTCGCGCCGAGTTCCGTTCCCATGTTGGTGATCGTCATCCGCTCCGGTGCGGTGAGCGTCTCGACGCCGGGACCGGTGTACTCGAGGATCTTGCCGACGCCGCCCTTGACGCTCAGGCGTCGCAGCAGCTCGAGGATGACGTCCTTCGCGGTGGCCCACTCGGGGAGCTCGCCCTCGAGTCGGACGCTGACGATCTCGGGCATCTCGATGTAGTAGGGCGCACCGCCCATCGCGACGGTGACGTCGATCCCGCCGGCGCCGATGGCGAGCTCGCCGAGGCCGCCGGGGGTCGGCGTGTGCGAGTCCGAGCCGAGCAGCGTCTTGCCGGGCGCGGCGAAGTTCTCGCGGTGGACGTTGTGACAGATACCGTTACCGGGACGAGAGAAGTGAGCCCCGTAGGTGCCGGCCGCAGAGCGCAGGAAGCGGTGGTCGTCCGTGTTCTTAAAGTCAAACTGGTAGGTCTGATGGTCGCAGTACTGCGCGGCGATCTCGGTCTGGACCTCGTCCAGTCCCATCGCCTCGAACTGGAGCCAGACCATCGTTCCGGTCGTGTCCTGGGTAAGTACCTGGTCGATCTCGATCCCGATCTCCTCGCCGGTCTCGAGTTCGCCCTCGACGAGGTGGTCGTCGAGAATCTTTTCGGTGAGCGTCTGTCCCATAGCATGCGGATTTCGGCTTTCCGGCTTGATAAATCCAGCGTGTTTCTATCGGGAACGACCGTGTCATTTCCGGGCATTCGACCGGGTTTCGCGTAAGTATTGCCACACCGCCGATCGTTCGTCCACTCGCGCGCAGCCGGCCGACGACGATTCCTCGAGCGTGTTCCGTAACGCCCTGGCACGGGCGCTCCGAACGGATACTCTTTTTTCGGCTCCGGCGCGTAGCGACGCTATGTTCCGCTCCGGCGCCTTCGTCGCGGAGTACGTCTCCCCGACGACCGACGATCAGATCCAGCCCAACGGCGTCGACCTCACTCTCGACGTCGTCTTCGAACAGCTCGAGCCCGGTCGGATCGGCCGGGACGGCAAACAGATCGGCGACCGGGTGGCCCGCCCGCTCGAGGAACTCGAGCAGAAGGCGCCGGACACCTACTACCTGCCCGAGGGCGCCTACGTCGCTCGCTACGGCGAACGCATCGAGATCCCGGAGGGCCACGTCGGCTTCGTCTACCCGCGCTCGTCGCTGATGCGCAACTCCTGTATGTTGAACACCGCGGTGTGGGACGCCGGCTACGAGGGCCGAGGTGAGGGGCTGTTGCAGGCCCACCACGACGTCGAGATCGCTCGCGGCGCCCGCATCGCTCAGCTGGTGTTCGCCGAGGCCAACCACGAGGGCGCCTACGACGGCAGCTACCAGGGCGAGAACCTCGAGTAGCCGCCGGGCTGCCGACAGGGGATTGACGGCCGTCCGCGGCGACCGTTCGCACATGACTGACGCCGAAACGGAACTACCGTCGCTCGTCGGCATGAACCACGTCGCCCTCGATGTCGGCGACATCGACGACGCACTCGAGTTCTACGAGGATCTGTTCGCGTTCGAACTCCGGAGCCGGTCCGACTCGAAGGCCTTTCTGGATATGGGCGATCAGTTCATCGCGCTCGCCGAAAGCGACGATACCGACCGGGACGGTCAGCGTCACTTCGGGCTCGTCGTCGACGACACCGACGCCGCCGAACGGCGCCTCGAGGACTGCGGCGTCGAACGCCTCGACGTTCCTGGCCTCGAGTTTCACGATCCGTGGGGGAACCGCGTCCAGCTCGTCGACTACTCGGAGATCCAGTTCACGAAGGCCGACCACGTCCTCGAGGGGATGGGCCTCGACGAACTCGAGAAGGCCGACGGGGCGATCGCAGAGCTCGAGGAGAAGGGACTCGTGCCGGAGCGGTCGGACTGAGAACAGGTTCTACGGCCGACAGAACGAAGGCGACCGGCGACGAACTCGAACGCGATGTCCGGGACGGAGCCGTGCGAACGGTGCGGATCGCAGCGTCCTCGAGCGGCGGCTCGCTGTCCCGACTGCGGACGCGAGCGGACGAGCCGATGGCAGTACGTCGGCTGGCTCGTCCTCGGAATCGCCGTCCCCAGCCTCGCCCTCGCGACGGCCCTGCTCGGCTATCTCACTCTGCTCTCGATCCAGCAAGGGACGATCGGGGCGGCCGGCCCCGCGATCGCCCTCTGGATCGGGATCTGGGTTGGCGCCGCGCTCACCGTCGTGATCGTCTACGATCGGAGCACGGAGAGCCGAACCCCGACGGGGTCGCCGGACCGCTGAGATGATGGCGACCACCCACGTCTTCGCCGGGCTCGCCCTCGTAGCTCCGGTCGCCGCCACCGTTCCGACGCTCTCGAGTCCCCTCGCCGTCGGTGCGATCGTCGGCGGGCTCGTACCCGACCTCGACCTCGTTCTCGAGCACCGCCGAAGCCTGCACTTCCCAATTGCCGGATTGCCCATCGCCGCGCTCGCGGTCGGCGCTGCGGTGGTGGTTCCCTCGAGTCCCGTCGTCGCGGTCGCCGCCGCAGTCGTCGCCGCCTGGTTCCACGCCGCGAGCGACGTCCTCGGTGACGGTCCGGAGATGAACCCCTGGACCGACGTCGGCGACCGCGCGGTCTACGACCACGTCCGGGGTCGGTGGCTACGTCCACGGCGGTTGATCCGCTACGACGGCGCGCCGGAGGACGGCGCGCTCGCACTCGCGCTCGCGGTGCCGGCGCTGCTCGTCTTCGACGGCTGGATCGGTTCGGTCGTCGCGGGCGGCCTCGCCATCTCGCTCGGCTACGTCCTGGTTCGGCGACGGCTGGTCGCGTGGCTCCCCGACTGGCTCGAGTAGCCGGGAGAAGTCGGAACGCTGATACCGTCGGTCGCGAAGCTTCCGATATGGTCGACACGTTTCTCGCCCAGACGACCCACCTCGTCTTCGCCGCGCTCTGGGCCGGCAGCGTCTTCTACGTCGCGTTCGTCGTCCTCCCGCTGGCTCGAGACGGCGCGTTCACCTCGACGAAACCCCTCGAAACGATCTCGAGCAGACTGACGTCGATCTCGCGCGTGAGCGCGCTCGTCCTGTTGCTCACCGGCGGCCATCTCGCGGGAACCCGCTACACCGCCGAGGGACTGTTCAACACGATCAACGGGCAGCTGGTGCTCGCGATGGTCGTCCTCTGGCTCGTCCTCGCGGGGCTCGTCGAGGTGGGCGCAAAACGGTTCGAGTCCGGACTCAACGGGAAGAAGCTCCGCGAGCCCGCGGCGAACGCCCTGCCGCTGTACCGGGCGGGAGCGGTCGTCGCCGTCCTCCTCCTGGTTGTCGCCGGAGCGATCACGACCAACGTCGCCGCGGTCGTGTCGTAGACATGTAATTCCTTGCTAGATATATTTGTAAAGAAGATTGTTACGAAAGATACTTAGTTAGCTACTGAGAGGTATGTGTATGATGTTCAGGGGCAAAGGGATGGCCCTATCGCTGCTCGCGGTGGGGACCGCCGCGGCCGCCGGGTACGTCCTTCAGAACGACCGTTCGCCGACCGAAACGGGACGCTCGAAGGCGAACCTCGGCGCCAGGGTCGTCGACGAGGTTCCCGCAGGGGCGACTGTTATCGACGCATCGGCCCGCCGACTCGCGGAGATTCCGGGCGCCCGGCGGGCGCTCGAGCGCGCGGTCCGTAACGACGCCCGCGAGGACTGGGAACACGTCACCCTCGAGCGCGACGGCGCCTGGTCGGTCGTCGACACGATCCGGGACTCGCTGCCGTACTACGAGGCCGGTCGGGGCGAGTACAACGGCGTCTACGTCGAACACCACGGTCGGATCGTCGTGCTCGACGCGATCGGTTGGGCTCGCCTCGAGCAACCGATCCACTGACGGCGGCGGTCGGCTTCGCTGCAGCCGCGGCGGCTTCTGCCTCGCGTTTCGTCCTCGAGCGTCGCCTCCGCGGCGAATCACAACCACTACCTCGCGGCCCCGCCCATCCGGAGGCATGCAACTGGGCGTTATCGGACTCGGACGCATGGGACAGATTGTCGTCGAACGAGTGCTCGAGGCAGGTCACGACGTCGTCGCCTTCGACCTCGATCCGGCAGCCGTCGCCACCGCGGCCGACGCTGGCGCGGAGCCAGCCGACTCCGTATCGGATCTGGCGGACCGACTCGGTGAGGCAAAGCGGATCTGGCTGATGGTCCCCGCGGGCGAGGCCGTCGACGCGACCCTCGCCGACCTCGATCCCCACCTCGACGGCGACGACGTCGTCGTCGACGGCGGCAACTCCTACTTCGAGGACTCGGTGCGCCGGGCCCAGGCCTGTTCGGCGGCGTACCTCGACTGTGGTACCTCAGGGGGGCCGGCGGGCGCCGAACTCGGCTTCTCGCTGATGGTCGGCGGGCCGGAGTGGGCCTACGACGAACTCGTCCCGGTGTTCGACGCCGTCGCGACCGGTCCAGACGGTCACGGACGGATGGGGCCTGCGGGCTCGGGCCACTACGTCAAGATGGTGCACAACGGCGTCGAGTACGCGCTGATGCAGACCTACGGCGAGGGGTTCGAACTGCTCCACGAGGGCCGGTACGACCTCGACCTCGAGAACGTAGCCACGGTCTGGAACAACGGCGCCGTGATCCGCTCGTGGCTGCTCGAACTCTGCGAGGAGGCATTTCGCGAGGAGGGGACCGACCTGGGCACTGTCGCCGACCGCATCGAGGGCGGCTCGACGGGCACCTGGACCGTCCAGGAGGCCCTCGAGCAGGAGGTGCCGCTGCCGCTGATCTACACCGCCCTCTCCGAGCGGTTCGGCTCCCGGGCCGACGAGGGTCGGTTCTCGAGGCGACTGGCGAGTCGGCTCCGGTACGGCTTCGGCCGCCACGACGTTCCTCGGCGAGAGTGAGAGCACCGCGAACGAGGTCATCGCTGTTCAATCTTCTCTGTCATTTCCACCCCGAAATATTGAGTCATCTTCTTTACTCCCGGTCGGCTCACCGCTAGTAGTGACCTCTCATCGACCGACCACGAGCGTGGCCGCGACGGAGGATCGGCGAACGAGTACGGCGGTTGTCGAACTAGTCGCTCGCGTTGACGAGGTCGATCCGATTGCGCTCGAGCCCCTCTACGACGCGATCGACCCCGACACGCTGGATTCGATCTGCGATACGGACTCGGGGTTCCGGTCGCTGTCGTTCCGGTACGCCGGCTGGCTGGTTACCGTCGACTCCCGGGGAGATGGGGTCGAAATCGCGCTGTCGGAGCCGGCGTCACTGGACGGCTCGGTCACCGACGCCCCCGACGCCGAGTCCTCGCTGTAGTCGGGCTCGAGGGAGCGTTTCGACGCGAAGAGCAACCGTTATACGGCCGGTTTCTGTACTCTGTTACGGAGGGCGCGTAGCTCAGTGGACAGAGTTCTTGGTTCCGGACCAAGATGTCGCGGGTTCAAATCCCGTCGCGCCCGTCCCACCGCATAATGCTTGGAATCCACACCCCGGCGGAGGGGATGAGGGGTTCCTTTTAACCATATAGGGTAGTGCGGTGTCTCCATTCCATCCCGATGCGGGTCACGAGTCTCTGCCGTGCCACGATAATAACTGCACACGTCCTAACAGTACTTAAAGCTCTGCCGGCGAAATTGCCGCGCGCGCCACACCCACACCCGAACGAGCGTGCTAGATAAATGTCAACAGACAGTACATTGGGGTGTGAAGGCCTACGAACTCCTCGGTGCGATTTCTATCGGCGGGCTCGTCGGCGTCGCCGCACTACTCTTCGGCAGCTCGAAGCTACCAAAACTCGCCCGTTCAGTTGGCCAAGCCAGTGGTGAACTGCAGAAAGGTAAACAGCAAGCGGAACAGGAACTCAACGAAATGCGGAACGATATCAACGACGAAGAAGGAGAACCCGTAGATGGTTAAGCCTCGAAATCAATCAGCAACTTCTGATCATCAAACACACTAGGCGTCAACACATCAAACCCCACCTCATCCCGCAAAAACGAGACTGCGTGCCAAGTCGCACTTTTGGGTGCTAACAACCGGCCTTCAGGCAACTTCCGGAAACAGTACTCACAGAGATTGTCTAACTGGTTCGGTTCTGTCTTGACCACGACTTCCCGAGGATTCTCATCCATACGCGTCCTGTAATACAGGTACGGATCACGTTCTTCACCCTCAGCGGAATCAGCAACCTTGCTCATCCCTCATCACCCGCTGACGCGGAAGACAACCTGGACTCTGGGAACCCGTAGACTCGTACGCCGTGATCTTCTAACTCACCTTCGTCGTGCCATTCAACGATTTCGTTGATATCCCAATCAGCTAACGATCGCTTGACATCTTCCAGATACGCCGCCTCTACGACTTCCTCATCCTCACCATAGGCGCGGTTTCGGGTTGCGATGGTGATGTCGTTATCATCAGGCGGTGTTTCCCAGATCACATACTCGTTCGCTGGCACACCAATGGCGCCGAGGAAGACGAGGTAATCCGACGAGTCAGACTCATCATCAACGGCGAGATCACCAGTCTCCAAACTCACGATGAATCACCCACCATCGGGCGGAGACGCAATCCAAGCTGCTGCTGCACGGCGCGAATATGCTTACAAAGTGCGTTTCTATATTCAAAATCTTCACAGCCGCACCGCCAATCATCGTCAGCGATGCGGTCTACAACGTGATCTCCATCATTGATACTCCACGCGTCATTGTCGCCAATCCTCTCGACATTGTTGATGTCGCGGACGGCGCGTATGTCGCGAACGTAATCATTTGCTCTCATCAACTCTGCAACTAACGCTAAGGTAGTTATGATTAATAACCTATCGTCTGGGAAGGTTGTCGGTCGAAAGCGTTTTAGCACGAATAGAAGTATGAAATCACCCGATTCGTTCCCTTCAACCAAGCAACTTATCAATAGATAGTGCTAACTATACGTAGGTGATGGAAGACAACCAAGTATCGCCAAAAGCACGCGAAACAGAACAGATCCTAGCACGCGAAGGACGCGCAACGCGGCAAATGGTCGCAAACGAACTCAACGTTTCAGGCACGCGAGCCACTCAGCTCCTCAAAGAACTAATCCGTGACAGCCGAGTACGACGGATAGACCACGGATTGTACGAGCACGAGTACTACAGCCACGAAGCACCTGATGATCTGGAACGACTACGCCAATTCCGCCAGTCGGAAGAGCAGATCTTCGAAGCGATCAGAAAATACGACGACGCGTCGGGTGGTGATGACTGACGAAGAAATCAAAGCAGTGTGGAAAGCGCACATAGACTCCAAACGGGCTAATACAACGAAGCGAACTGTACGCTAATCGCGAAGTCGGAAGAGAAGTTGCACTGGAAATATTTTGTGAAGTCTGCGACGACTTAGATGTCCACGAACCAGACTCATGGGACTGGGACGACCACAACAACGATTCCTACGCTGAAAGCCAGTACGGCCGTTACGAACTACACGTCAGCCAGAGACAAGTCCTCGAAGCAGCAACGGAGTATGAACCACTTGCAAAAATTCAGCGAGAATCGCAGCTGTCTCTCGAAGAGAACAACCGGTCTGATGGAGGCGGACGGCGAACGCCCTGATAGCGTCGCCGTTCACTCATTCCCCCAAATTCCCCTCGTAGATCTCGCTGAGCAGATCTGCGAACATTCTAGTCCAGACATTCAACGACCCGCTCACTTCTCAAACTGGCTTAAATATACAGTACCCTCTAATGTACCAAAATTTGACCATCTACCGACCTTTATAATGATGTGGGAATTTGTCTGCTCTCTCACAAGCAAGTCCTGGGCGAAGTGACGTCTGAGATCGTGAGACGATATCTTCGACCAATCACGGACTTCGCACGCATATTCGGATCACTCTCTTCGGTGATTTCTTCGGCGACTTCTACAGTTCCAACATTCTGCACTCCTAGAAAATCCCGTCGAAGCGCACGGCTCCGCTGTTTTATTTCTCATATATAACACTGAACATACGTTGTCCGACGACCATTAGTGACGTTCTTCGTCACCAAAGTATTGCAGCGCATTCTGATACTCTCGTCTCGCTCGTTCTCCGACGTTGGTCACCATCTCCCACTCGTCGCGGTCACGCACCACCGCCCACGCGTCCTCGTCCGCAATCCGCCATACGTCCGCCGCCGACAGGAACTCCCATGGCACGAACGGCCACTCACCCAATTCATCCTCTGACTCACCCCGCGCCTCGGTGACAACTGGGCCGTCACGCTTGGCGTGATATCGCACCACTGCGTCCAACCATATCACACGCCTAAGCGACTGTGTCCGAATCCCGTCTACACCCTCTTTGGCGCGACGCCAATACTTCTCTGCATACCCCCAGCCGTACTCGACATCCTTGACGGGCAACAGCGGGTCACTGTTGGTTTCCGGTGTCAGAGTGATACTCCAACTCCCTCCTCGGTATACGGCCCGTATCTCTCCCTCCCTACTGTTCCACTCGTCGGGTAGAAAGTACAAGCTGAGTGGGATGTGAACGGATAGATTGCCGCGGTACTGCTTCCCGGCAACCCCTGCAATTGGGTCAGTCTGCGTCCGGTCAGATGAGAGGCAAACCGGGTCACCCTCGCTTACGCCATCAAAGAAGTCGCCATGGCCACCTAACCTTCTGGTCGGTTCCACCTCGATTTCCCTGATCTCCACCGTGCGCTCCCCCGGCATGCACGGATCCCCGTTACCGGCTTCAAGCGGGTAGACCGCCTGCACCGCCGTCCAACAGTCTTCACGGCCGGATTGTCGGGTGTGGAGCGATGGCCGGTCTGTCCACGGTTTCTCCGCCTCCTCGTTGGTGTCGGTTGCAAGAAAGGAAATAGACAATTCTTCCTCTTTCGAATAGTCTGAATCAGTTTCATTGAAAACGACTTGCTCGACATCGCCGTGCCACTTGTTGTCCTCTGCGTCACAGACGTGGATAGTCGCGTTCTCAGAGTGTCGCAGGAGATCGACCATCCCATCCGGATTGTCCGTCGAGTTAAATCGCATATGGGAACACATCCCGTGCCTGACTCATCAAACCGGTCACTTTACGACCGGTTACGCCCACACTGAGTATATCTGCGAGGTATGCAATGGCCTCGGCGTAGACAGTGAACTCGTGTAGGCGGGAAAATTAGATTTGGTTCGACCGTGACGACATCGCTACCGACCAGTAGCTTGAACGCTCTCTAATATTCTATTACCGACAGCATTGTATTCCACGACGAATTCTTTGATATTGTCGACGGTATCCTCACCTATTCCAATCGTTCCCTCTTTGACCAAGTAGTGGAGTTCCGCGACTGGTCGACCAAGTCTGGCAAGCTAGTCAGTTGTCGCTTCTTGTCTCCCACAACTCATCCTCGTCCACATCCAAATTCTCTACCTCGTCAAGAATATCAAGGAACAGTAGCCATTCCTCATTGCTGATTTCGTAGACGGCGTCGTATTCGCCGCGTGCAATGGCTTGCACGATCTCACCGTACTCGTTTGCGAAGTCAATGCCTGATCCTCTGACCCCGTATGTGGCGACAGCGTCGAGAGAGCCGGAGTTCCCAGCTGAGACTCCAAGCATCAAGCCGAACGGGGTGTCGTGGATGGTTGCCTTCCCTCGTCCGCTGCGGAATTCGTGAAGCACCTTATCGAGCAGTTCTACGTCTTTTAGTCCGCTTCGTGTCATGGTGGATGATTAGTAGCCGCTAATTGAAAATATATGTATGTGTGGGCCTCAGTTCGAAGCGGTCATATTATGACCGGTATACTCACTCATACACGCTGGCCCACTAAAATCGGAATGTGGTTTTGTCAGGCGAAAGCGTCCACATTTCCAAGGCGACATGCACTAGCATACGGCTGCAACTTCTCCACGCTAACCTCGTGATCTCTGTATAGTCTTGCAATTACAGGACGCACGTCCTCATCAGCATATGCACCATCCTCCTCAATGCGCTTGTCCATCCACGCCAACGCCGCTGATTCGTCAACAAACGTTACTTCTAACCGTCCATCCTTTACGTACACTCCACCCATCCCTTCCAATACCTCATCAACATACGTCTCCCGCTTATACGGGGATCCGACACCAACGAACTCCTCCGCTACAGCCATCACTTTCTCGCGTGTAATCGCGTTGTGTTCGTGGCGGACGACAGCAGCGATCAGCTCTTGCTTCACTTCTACATCACTTGGAATGGCTCCTTTCGGCACGTCGCCGCGATTGATTTCTGGATTCTCGTCGATCCGTGGAAGTGTTTCCAAAGCAGCACGGCTTAGACGAGTGTCGCTATCCGGACTGTAATCTTGCAAAGTCGAGACAGAGGAGGTGGGAGTTACATTGTCGGTTTCAACGCCTCCGTCCGCGGTGACCGTTTTGGATTGGTTGGCCGTGGTGAATCGCCATACAGCGTTGGATTTGCCTAGCTCGCAGCACGCTT
>NZ_JARUKW010000030.1 GCF_029688845.1 Natronococcus sp. A-GB1
AGGGATGAGCGTCTGTACGAGCTGGAAAACTTCCCCGAGTTCGTGCAGATGCGTGAAGAAATGCTTCGAGAGCATATCACAGGCACGTTCAGTTGAGATGTGGTGTATGGTACAGCCGCTAGCCGATTAGACCAGTTTCCGAACTTTGAACGAAGATGATCGAAGACAGCCTCAGCGATGTCCAATTCTTTGACTCCAGTGATCACGACGTTCCCATTTGCGAATACCAGAAGAACTGCGCTAACATCCGATGGCGACAGATGAGGCCGGGGAACTGTTCGAGCTCGTACTCGGTTGACTCCTATGCACGTTCGTCTGGGTAGTGCATACATTGGTGTGCATACATCAAAGCCACTGCTGAAATCGCCGTGTGAACCTACGGGGTCGGGCTCAAAGACGCGGGTTCGGCTGTTTGAGCAGCCTTTCGTTTCGCAAACAGGTTGTCCTCCTTGATCCCTGTATAAAATAGGAAAATCACTTACCGGTCAACAGGGAAACACATAGTCACGTAGCCAATTCAGGTTTGAATGTCTGTTTTACGATTTCCCCGACAAGAACAGCCCGATAACAAGGCCAACCGCATCATCGCCTGCACTCATAACTCACTTGTGTCTCTGGAATTCCATAATCCTACAAACCGATCGGTCCATTCCACCCTAACGTGGAGGATATCCCTCAACCCTCTTCGAACCTGTACACACCGGGTAACGTGGTGCGAGTGTATCTCGGTGCATCTGACCCGGACAGCCACCTCCACGGGGAGCACTGCGAAGTCGTGAACGTGCTCGGGGATGAGTTGAACGCGAAGTGCGGCCAAGAATCAGATCGGCTCACGTACCGTGTACGGCGGCTAGATGGTCACATGGCTGACGTTAATCTCCAGAACCGGGAATTGGTTACGGACTCTGGCTAACCCGCTAAAAAGAACTCTATGAAGTCTTCCATCGCATCCATTTCCTCATTGGACAGACCGTAAAGGTCGGCAATCTCGGAATTTAACTCTTCGGTCAGTTCGCTGTCCCCCTCACGATCGTATAGCTGTTCAGTCAGTTCAGTCACTCGCTCAGGATTTCCGTCGAACACCTCAGTGGGAACCGGCAGGATACCGACAGTCCATGCCTTGTGGTGGCAATATCGGCCACCGGTTCGTGTCGCGTAACTCCCGACGTACGCGCGGGCTGGCGTCGAATTCAACACGCCAGTCAATCGCTTCGCTACGTCGTCATCCATCTCCTCGAAGAACTGTAGCGTCGTAGTCGGTACTAATTCACGCTCACCCATCTCGACGTCTGAATCAAGTTCAACATCCACTGTCGATGGGAGATACGCCGACTCAACCGTCGTCGCAATATCCTGCCAAGCGACCTTCGCATCAAGTTTCCCAGAGTTGACGTTCCCGAAGACCCAGTACGGTTTACCGTCATCCATCTGGTTCGTCACGAGGTAGTCACTTCGGTTTCGAAGGTCGTTCTCGTACGATGCGATATGATCGGCCACACGGTACGGGAGTTCGGTTAGGACATTGCCATCATCATCGTACAACCACATGATGAACGAGTCATAGTCGAACCACCACTCGTCGATGTTCTTCCCGCGGACGAGCGGACGGAGAATCTCTTTCTCGATGCGCGTCGTTACATCATCTTGCGTGGTCACGAGTACTTCGTCCGGATCTTCTGTCGGTTCAACTTCATCGACAAAGAACACGTAATTCGCTGCTGTCTTCACACCAGACGTCGGGGTGTAACGGTCACCGGCACGGCTCCCGGAACCGGCCATCGTTCGAATCCCGGACACAACGTTCGGCGGTGCGAGAATCCACGGTGACCGTGGATCATCTGTCTCAAGGAACAGTTCGTCTGGGTCGATTTCCCACGTCAGAAGGTCGTCCTCGCGGTTGTAGAGCCCCACGTCCGTCATTCCCTCCGGGTCCTCGTTCCCTACGGCGACAATCAACGGTTTGTTATCTGCTTCTGGGAAGAAATCGTTTGACGAGAGCGTATAATCGGTGATCGTTTTTAGATTCCGGTTCTTGACAATATCCTGCCGAGCCTTCCCGGCATACATTGCCCGCGCAAGACTCGCTGTAATCACGAATCCGAGTTGACCACCTTCGCTGAGGAATTCGAACCCGGCTTCAACGAACGCGATAGCATAATCCTCAGGCGAGGGCGGGTTCCGCTTCTTGTCCAAGTCGGGTCGCCACGGTTCGCTGTAATACTCGAAGTCCTCTTCTAACCGTTCACGAAGGCCTTCTTCGACGTTATTCCGCCGGACCCACGGAGGATTTCCGACAAGGAATTCACAGTTATCCTTTAGCTCATGGACTGCAGCAACGTCACGGAATGCCGGCACCCACATACCGTTGTGGATTTCCTCGGTGAAGAACGCGTAGACGCGTTTCAACGTATTCTCGTACCGCTGTCGATCTCGATCGTCGAACTCGCTCAAATAACGATTTTCGGTCCACCCGGCTGCCAGTGCATTCTCCATTTTGTTGAATACTTCTTGATGGCCGACATCATCCGGGTCTGGAACGTCAACGGAACCGAGGGTCGAGACCGTTACTTTCTGCCCGCTGATCGTTCGCTGTGCCGCAGGTGCGAGAGAATCTGTCCAGTATACCGGTACGTCGTCAACGTACGTGGCGTATTCACCGAGCGCGAGCAGGTAATTCGTTCGCGCCATCGCCACTGCGAATGGGTGTAAGTCAATTCCGCTGATATTCTCAGTAACACCATCGACAATCTGCGGGCCAGTACGACCGATTGCTTCTGCCTCGTCGATGTACCTGCGGATGGCGTGAAATAGGAACGTTCCGGAACCGCACGTTGGATCGAGTAATGGCGCTTCGTCAAGGATGTCTGAACCATCGTACCCGACATCATTGAGGACTTCACCGACAAGATCGTCGGACGTGTAGAACTCTCCCATTGCCGTTCGCGTCGAGGAGTCGAACGATCCTTGGTACAGGTCTCGGAGAATGTCTTGGTCTACTTCGTCAGGGTTGATCAAATCCACCGAGCTGGCAAGACGAATAACGATGTCTTCGATCCGTCGGCTCGCGTCTGCGGATTCTCGGGCGGGGTCGAGAATCCAGTCAAACAGGTCATGTTCGACAAGGTCGGCTTCGACACTGAGTCTTCGATAGGACTCTGGCCACGCGCCCATTTCGATGCGGTCTTCAGTACTGTCGTACTCACCACTCAACCGCGTTGCGAATAACTTCAGGAAAATTGCGAAATACGTCTGAACGGCGAATAAGAATTCGTACGTCTCTTCTTCCGTGTCGATATCAATACCGAACTTTTCAGCCTGATCCTGGACCGCTTCACGTGCTTCCGAGTTGAGGTTTGCTGATTCGGCGTATATATCCCGCCACGTATCGAATGCGCTTTCCACGCGGGGAATTTCACGGTGGTCTTGGAGTATTTCCCACAACTCCTCGATGAATGTCTGCACTCGTTCTGACTGCGGGCCGAACGCGTTAACGATGTCTTCGGCAGTAGGCTCAGTTATCGCCGTATCGAGAAGTGTCCGTAGTCGAGGGACTAATTCGGGAAGCGAATCACGAGCGACAACTTCGGCACTGCTGTTGATGTGTGCTCCGAGAATCCCTTCAGTCGTAAAGAATTCGGGCGGCTCCGGTTCATCCTCGATGTACTCCTTTGAATCTTCAATACCGGCCTCGAACCCTTCGTCTGGAGTTTTTATTTCGAAATAAAGATTGCCGATCGCTGCGTCGTAGAATCCTTCCCCGATGTCTCGTTCGAGTTTGACGTGGGCGAGTATACCATAGTTCTCTTCCAAGTATTTCTGAACAATGTTCAGAAACTCTCGTCGAATCTCATCATGCGTTCTGATTTCCCCAGAATCGACCTTAGAGGAGAGAGACCGTAGCTCGGTTTCCATAGCCCAGGGTTGGTCATGACTTCACTTAGTTGTTAATAGTATGAGATTACAATGCCTTACAGGATGTAGTGTTGGAGCACTCGTCCCTTCAGGTTAAACCAACTCCTTTACTCGGGATCGGAGATGGCCAAAAGCTTTCTCAGCGATATCCACATCCTGGGCTCCTGTAATCACTACCTTTCCATTAGCGAAGACAAGAAGTACTGCACCGACCTCCGGCGGTCGATAAATGAGACCCGGAAACTGTTCGGGTTCGTATTCGGTAGACTCCAAGCCGAGCCCAATCGATAGTGCGTTCAGGTTCAGTTCTTCACCGAGAGTGGCAGTACACACGACGTTCTGGACTCCAAATCCAGTATCACATCCTTGCGCAAGTATCCCCAAATCGCACATATTTGCCAGCAATCCTTCATTTGTCACGTCGAGTTCTTCATAACTCGAAGACCCACTGATGATATACTTTCCGCTCCGGTATACCGTAATTAGAGGTCCTCCCTCTTCGAGACGGACGTACAGACCATGGTAATTGGATGGATCATACTCAAGGTACGGTGTGGACAGATCTTCTTCGAGTGCCGCCAAATCCAACTCCACGTGGAGGTCGCCCGACCCAACAACGTTCGCAATTGTGACACTCATCGGTTCTGGGATGGCAAGTCCAGTATCAGTGCCGCTGTCACCAGTTCGGGTTCTTCGGGTGTTACGTGCTTCTCTTCCTCTAACCGAGCTAATTCTTCGTTACGCTCATGTCGAAGGGACTCCAACTGGCGTTTCGCGTTCCCGATCGGTGCCGACATATCCTTTCCTCGCTCATCCTGCTGTTCGTATGTCTCTAACCGCTCTTCCCACTCGCTGATCTCCTCTTCGAAGTGACGTTCAGCATGTTGTCTCTTGATTTCCATCTCGCGTTCCCGTTCCTCTCTCGCCTCCTCAGCAAACGACTCGACCTGCTCCCACGCCTCCATTTCGGCAATCCCATGTAAGTCCGATACCATTGACGCCAGCTGATCCAACGTTTTATCGGCGGAGACTTCCCCTGGAGGGAGGGTGTCAACGATCTCTGGCTTGGTCGTCGAAACATCCCCATCTGAAGTAACATACAATGAGACCAGCTTCTCAGTTACCGCTTCACCGGCACCGGACACGTACCCAAGACGGTAGTTAAATAGAACACCGGGTCCAGGCTCACCATCTTTTGCGACTTTGACAGCGACTCGTCCCTGAATACGGGTCGAGTCAAGGCAGAATTCGATGAGTGATTGAACAAGGGGGTGATCAAGGGCAATGAATTCGATGTCATCTTGTTCCATCGCCACTTCGCGGGTGAACGTTGCGCGGTCATACTGACTACTGACCTGATCACCAGAGAGTACATCTGGTACGTCAAGTTGGAAGACGTCACCGCCTGAGCGAGCAGGGCCTGGACGGACACCACGGATGTTACCGTCGAACTCGTTGAAGAACTCCCGAACCAATACCTCGATGTCATCTTCGCTGACGTCGCCATGTTGGCTGCGTTCGATGACCTCAAGGATCTCTTCGTCTTCGTCGGAGAGATCGAATCGGTCGCGGATCAGGAACTCGTTCTCAACCGTTTGAAGGGCTTCCTTACGCTCCTCGATCGTCTCCTCGATATCTCCCACAACTTCGTCGGTTGGTCGGTTCTCCGCGATGGCGGCCATAATGGTGTCATCGAGATCGACGTCTTCTAGAACACGACCGAGGACGTCGGAACGCATTCCCAGGTCAGATTCTATCTGGTTCGTCTTCTCAACCAGCAGATTCAGAATTTCACTCTCCCGGGTGTTCTTGAAGAACAGGTTCCGGATCTCTACGGTTCGTTCCTGCCCGTAGCGGTGAAGGCGGCCCATTCGTTGATCGATGCGGATCGGGTTCCACGGGAGGTCATAGTTGACCATAATGTGGGCGAACTGGAGGTTGAGACCCTCTTGTGCTGCGTCAGTGGCGAGCATCAGGTTAGCCTCATTCTCGAACTTCTCCATTTCCTCCCGCCGTCGATCTTGGTCTAAGTCTCCATAGACCTGGGCGATATCGTGGTCGTCGAACACTCTGTCTCGAAGGTATTCAAGCGTGTCCGTGTACTCGGTGAAAATGAGTATTTTCTCCTCAGGATCGCTGGACAGGATACGATCGATAAATTGCTTCAGTAACTGGGCTTTCGAATCAGTCTGGATGCTCTTGGCCTGCTGCCAGAGTTGCTTCACCCGGTCAAGCTCTTCCTGCATTTGCGATCGATTCAGCGTGACCGTGACCGTTTCTAGAGCCTCTTCGACGCGCTCACGCTCGGTGTCGGTCAATGTCTCGGGTTCGGTGCTATACCGGGGAATCAGCTCCTGAACGTCGTCGGGGAGATCCTCGGCAACAGCGTCGTTCTGGATGGCGCGCATTCGGTTCTCCAGAGACTTCTGAATCGCGTAGATACTGGAGACCAGCCGCTTCTGATAAATGACCATCGTGAACCCCGCGGCTTGGTTCTCCTCCTGTTGAGCGAGGTTGTAGTACTCACGGATGTACTCAGTAACGTCGTCGTAGAGCTTGCGCTCAGCCGGTGACATGTCCACACCAAGTGCTTCGATGTTCTTCTCGGGGAACATGCGCGTCCCGTCGGTCTCATACATATCATCCTTCAACCGGCGAATCATTAGGTCATCCAGTGCGTCGGGATTGATCTGTGATTCGTGGTTGAAGCGATATGGATCGAGCAGATTCACGAGGAAGTAGAACTGGTCAGACTTCCCCTTGTGAGGCGTTCCAGTCATCAACAGGAGCGCGTCGGAGTTTTCGGCGACCGCTTCACCGACAGTGTACCGCTGGGTGCGGTCAATGGAATCGTCGCTTCCCCTGCGAGCAGTCAAGTGGTGCGCCTCGTCAAAGACGGCGACGTCCCAAGATGCATTGAGGTTATCAAGAGCATCACGAACCGAGACCCTGTCCGACTCAGGATCGTCGTTCGTTTGCTTAGCGAAATCGATTGAGGTAATGATGAGGTCCTCTTGCTCCCAGACGTTCTGGTTTGGATGGGACTGACGGTGGTTTTCTACAGTCTCACGGTCATAAATGACGAAGTTGCGGTCGAACTTCTCGCGCATCTCTTCTTGCCATTGCACCGTAAGTGGCGCTGGTGCGACAATGAGTACCCTCTGGGCACGACCGCGCGCGATGAGTTCCTCGATAACGATACCGGCCTCGATGGTCTTCCCGAGGCCGACCTCGTCGCCGATCAGATACCGATGGTCGTACGAGTTCAGAATCTCGTAGGCTGCCTGAACCTGATACGGTTCGATTTCGATGCGGTTGTTCGTCAGCGAGAGGAAACGATCGTACCGGTACGCGAGGTCGAGTCGAGTCGCCCGCTCCCTAAGGTCGTGGTGGATGGGCGAATCGATTTGCCGGGCTGCGAGCCGGTCAACGATAGATTCGATTCGTTTGATATGGGGTAGACCACTCGGCAGTTTGCGAAGTTGACCCTCTGTGGTATAGACGTGAAGGAGTTGGCCTCCGTTCGGGCGTTCTTCGATTTTCGTGATTTCGCCCTGCCCACCGGCGAACTTGACGTGGTCGCCAACCTCAAAACCGGTCATTATCGTTTATCCGCATTCATCGGGTACTTTCTACCATCCTGATTTTGTCTTCATCCAGCTCATACAACTCGTAGACTAGTCTATTCAGGAAGTCATACAGACGGTTGTACTCATCATCAAGTTCGCTAACTTCCCGCTTCTTTTTGAGATATGTTTCTAACCCAGACTCTATATCATATATGTCGGGGAGTACGAGATCTTCTAACCGGTCCACCAAGGAATTCCGTTTGGTTGCCGTGTCACGGAAACCAGCAAACCCATCTCCCTCCTCAGTTGCGTATTCTACAAACTCTACCAATAGCGCTGTTTCAAGCTCGTCAACTCCGACAAATTCGATTACAGGATTGTATTCTGTTTCCGTGTACCCCCATCGGTCAGTCTCAAATTCTTCAGGATTCTCAGGCTTATACCGTGCAGAAGCCTCAATCACAACTTTATGACCTTCTTCTGCCACTCGAACATCACCAAATCTAAGATTATCCTTCGTTTCAGTAGTTTCCGAAAGAAGTGATTCTGAGACACCAGATGCTGGTTGGTATCCAGAGAACTCCTCAAGTTTCTCACCATCATTATACGATCCTAAGTAGTCCATGAGTTCAAGATTGTAACTTCGCCTCTGATGTTTAATATCAGATATCAAATCAGAGATTGAACAAAGCGTATCATGAAGAATTACTTTTTGTTCTCCCAATGAATAGAGTTCTTCAAATGCTTCTTTCACAGACATATTCCCGACCGACACATCTTTACAAATTTTCTGGATCAAGACGTCGGCGTTATCGTTAATATGACGCCGAGCAGTGAAATCAACGGCAGGTACAGGCAGACTCTCTACATACTGTGTTTTGTACCTTCGGTATCCACCCCGAACCTTCGGTGACATGCGGTCAAAGAGATAATCCAATAGCGCACTGTTGAGAATTGCAGTCAGATATCGACTATCGTATGTAGTGAGAGAATCGCCACGAACAAGATAGTAGACCGTATCAAGACATGCGAATTCACCATTTTGGTCATAGGCGAATCGGTTCTCAGGTGAGATGTCCGGGAAAACAATCTTCTCATTAAGCATGCCCGGTGCTTCATACCGAAGTTCATACCACTCGTATCCCTGATCTACAAGCTTCTTACCATAGTTTTTCCGTTCAACTAAGTCAGATTTGAACTTCTCAAGATACGAGAGGATATTCGGAATCTGTTCCGGTGTAGCCAACTCTGGTTCCCCATCAACTACATCGTACGGATAGATTAGTTGAGATAGGTTCTGGGGAGATTCCATAATGAACTGGTTGACGTCGCCACCTCTGAGAACTTGTTCAATATACTCCCGCTCAAGATCATTTTCTTCAACAGTTTCGTCATCGACGATGTAGACCTCAGTGTTCCCTGGAATTGCTCCCTGTCCGATTTGATCAGCGAATTCCTCAATTGGAATAGTATTAGCAGTAACAACATCGTCAGAAACGAACGGGTGCCAAACATCTGATTTCAGATCAGATTGTGTGATCGTCCATCCTGCTTCACTCTCGGATAGTTCTATTTCAATTTGCTTCTTCTCTGACTCTCGAATGTCCCTCCATGTGAACTTATGATCTTCACCCGGTGGTACTTTCTGCCGAAGCAGGATCATCGGATAGGCCGTGATATCAAACACCGGAGAATCATGGAAATCAATTATCTCACGAACAGTTTCTTGCGAGGATAGATAATTCCGGATCGACGATCCGTATTTGGCTTTAGTAAATTTGTTTTGAATGATATATCCAGTATGACCGTGTTCACGGAGGAGGTCAGAGGCCAACTCCAAGAATAGAACGTACACGTCACCCTTCATTTCAAAAGTCACAAAATTCGAACGGTAATAGTCGCGGATATCGTCAGAAAGCATCTGGAAAATAATATACGGAGGGTTGCCAATTACAGCGTCAAATCCTTCCTCTGCTTTCGAGTCACCATCGGCGGTGTAGAACACCTCTGGGAACTCCAACTTCCAGTGGAAATAGTCTTGATCCTCTGCCCACGTTTGTGCGTCTTCAAACCACTCTTCAGAAGCAATTTCTTCCCACTCTGCATCATCCTCTAGAGCTGCAGCCATATCCTCGAAGATGTCTTCAGGAGCATGATCTAAACCGAAATCTCGCGCGGTTCGAACATTCGCCATCGCTTCTAAGCGCTGGCGAAGTTGGTTCCGTTCGATTTCATCATACTTGGACTCCATCTCCTTGACGTCTGCGAGTTCCTGGTTCTCGATGGCGATGAAGTCCTCGTAGATCCGCATCAACTGCTCAATCGTCCCCTTCCGGGCCACACCGAAATCTGCGAGCGACGCGTTCTGACCGTCGCCACCACCTTCTGACTCCAGTTCCTCGATTTCCTCGATGTCACTCCCAACAAGTGAGTTCCCAGTCTTCAGGTGGTGGTCAAGGAACGCAAGCGGCTGTTCAGCGGCGAGCGTCCGCAGCCACAGCGACACCTTCGCCAACTCGACAGCGAGAGGATTCAGGTCCACACCGTAGATACAACGCTGGGCGACCTGTCGGCGGGCCCAGTTGATGTCGTGCTCCTGATTGACCGTCTCAATACCCTGCTGTGCGGCCTGCTTCTCCTGGGCGTCGATGATCTCGCGGGCCAAGTAGTCAATCGCGCTTGTGAGGAAGTGTCCACTCCCCATCGCCGGGTCGAGAATTTTCAGTTCGAACACCCGGTCGGCGAACTCTGCGGCGAATCCACCTTCGTCGTAGGCGCTTCGCCCGGCGAGATCCATCCGGATGTCTTCGACGAGCGGTCCGAGTGTCTCCTCAACGATGTATTGGACGACGTACTCGGGCGTGTAGTACGATCCCGTTGCCTTCCGCTCTCCGCTGCCCGTCGTGAGATACACTTCTCCCGCTTCGACCACGATTTCGTCGCCTTCATCGGGAATCACATACTCGCCGTCGTTGAGCGCCAGCGGTTCGTCGGCAACGTTCAGCTGATACTCCAGCAGCCCCTCATAGATGCTCCCGAGGTGGCGGACGTCGAGCGAGGAGTAATCGACGAAAATCTTCCCGCCACCGTTGCCGTTCTTGCTTCGCGTTAGGAGTTCGACCACCTTTGCCAGGTAGGCGTCACCGGCTTTGTGTTCGGCGAGGAACTGGGCCTCAGGACTGTCGTCTTCGTCCGGATTTGTTCGGAACAGCCCGCCGTTGTACGCCGGAATGTAGAGGTCATCTTCCGGGATGCCGCGCGACTTGCTCCCCTGGTCGATGAGCATGAACAGCTCGTCCAGTTGGTCCCACAGATCGTCCTGCCAGTCACGGTACGAGGGGTTCCCGCTGTCGATCTCCTCGGCAACCTCTTGCTTGAGGTTATTCAGACTGTAGGACTGCTCGTAAATCTCGTTGCTCGTGTCGAGCAACTCACGACCCTCCGCTTCGGCGTACAGGACGAAGATCAGCCGATACAGGTAGATGAGCGACGAGTCGTGAATCAGCCCGAGATCGTCCTCGTCGAGATCGTTTTCCGGGAACTGGAGGAACCCTTCCGAGAGGATCTTGATCGCTTCGTAGATGTTGTCCTGGAGGTCCTCTCCTAACTCCTGGGCGAAGACGTTAGATTCGCCGTAGACGTCGTCGAGGAAACAGTCGCCGCTGGCGTCTTCGAGGAACGCTTCGTGCCGGAAGAAGAGGTAAAAGTACTTGAAGTCCTCAAGACCGCCGTTCTCCAGAATCGTCGGGAGATCAACTTCGTAGTAGGAGTCGAGCCGATGACTCGTCGGCCCGTAGTAGAGCCGCCACTTCTTCCCGTCAGTCAGGACGGCCCAGCGGGCGGGAGTCTCCTGGAGGTAGACGTGGATCTGGTAACTCGGGTTTTCGAAGTCACGCTCGTGTTCACCACTCCCACGCGTGTCGAGTGGCCGACCCCATCGTTTCGCGTCGGCGACGGCGACGGAATTTTCGTAGAAGTCACCGCCTTCTTCACGGCGTTCGAACGCGTCTCGTGCAGCCTCCTCGGTTTCGAAGAATCCGTAGTCCGGTCGGCGCTGGGTCCGACTCGTGCTCTCCTCGACCTCGAAAGGAATGCCCAGTTTCCGGAACATCGGCCGGATGAACTTCTCTTCGAGCTGGGACTCGTTTCGCTTGGGAGCCGTATTCTTCTCGCGCTCCCAGAGGTCCATGATGTCATCGTACGCCTCTCGAAGTTCCTTTTCACTGACCTCGTCCCATTCTTCGGTTTCGGGGAGGTGCTCGTCGAGGTAGTAGTTGGAGAACAGGTCGCGGTTCGTCCGGTAGGTAAGTGCCGTTTGCATGTCTTAAGCTGGGGTGACGATGAGAAACTCGTCGGACTCCTTGCTGTCGATTAGTGCGTGTGCGACTTCCTTGGCGTCGGCGACATCCACTTCGACGTCGTCGCCGATGTCCAAGCCGAGTTTTTCCAATTCAGACCCGGAGACGTTGATCCGGCCTGAATTCCCGGTGTTGCGACCGACTTGCTTCCGGGTCATTATGATAGTGTGACGTATCAATCGAACCCATATAGTCTTTGCTTAGTCTACGCTCTTGCAGACCAGACACTGATCGAGAGTAGCTAACTGACTGGTTTCGTCATCTGGGATAACGGCAGAATCAGTTTCCATTGAATTGGCCAGGGTAGGCAATCGATGTCTCATAGTCGGCGGAGAAGGCCAGAGACGGTACCCAGCACAATCACTGTCTGAGAATTTCAATCTCATTTTTGTTTCGTCTTGGTATCCGATGTGATTGGTGATACTCAGCGGATTGCCCAGTTATACAGGAGGTTCATTTTCGGATCTTGGCTTCGAATCCGTGCATAAATCCATTCAAACACAACCACTAAACCCAATAGCCAGATCCCGAACACAGCAAACACTTCGATAGTAGAGAACCAAGCGGGACCACCGAGTGAGAAACCAACCACAGTCAGGAGGTATGCTATCATCGGCACAACGACCGAGAACACGATAGTCAGCACATTCGCCACGAGTGCGTCCTTCAAATCCGACGGATCCAGCCGTTGAAGATCGCTTTTGACTGATTCCTTCTCGTCCTCCAATGCACCGATACGGGAGTTCAATTGAATCACTTTGTTTTGGGCCTCATCGTGTTGGCGGCGTTCGCTAATGCTTTGCATCCCGGAAACGGCAATCTCGGCGTCGGATGGAATTGACCCGATCGATTCCAGTCCAGCAAGAGTACTATCTAAAGATCCGAAATCGCTGAAGTTGCCAAACATGTCTTGAAACGACTCCATCGGCCGAGTATCGACAATATCGTCATAGTGATAGCGAAGTAATTCTTTAGAGCGCCAGTCTAATTCCTCCAAATCATGCTCGTCCTCGTACTTCTCAACGAATTCCTCCAAATCAAGCGGATCATCTGGTACCTCTGAGCGGACTTCAATTGCTGAATCCGGAATGTCTGTCTCGCCCTCCTCGACATCCTCAATCTCGGTTTCGTCAAGCAACTCATCTTGGTCAAAAACCTCTTTGAGGGACCTCTCTTCCTCTTCCCACTCCCAGCCCCGTCCACGATAGTCCTCTGCAAAATTCTTGATGAAATGATAAGCGATCGTCTGCTTGATCTCTTCCAACTCCTCCTTGAGTACATTCTTATGGTGGGGGGTAAGGGCATTTCCCTCCATCTCCTCAGTCGTTTCAAAACCGTGGTACCGGGCGAGTTCCCAGTACACTTCTTCCAACGTCAAATTCTCAATTGGTTTGGCGAAGTCCGTACCGACGTGAGATTCTATAAACTCCTCGACGTGTTTTTCGGCGGAATTTCGGAAGTCCTCTTCCCACTCTTCCTGAATTTCGCTGACGATTGCCTGATGGTTATCTCGTTCTTTCTTGAGACCGCCTAACTCACTTTCTAGCCGATTCAGTCGATGTTTCAATTGACGCCGATCGGCTTTGATGCGGACGTAATCGTTTACGAGAAGTGCGGTGAGAATCGCTACGAAGACGCTTGCAGAGGCTGCGAGTGCCCCGTAGAATCCACCTGTCATCTGGTATTGTAGGATCTCTGTGGGGACAAAACAATATCGTTGTGGAATACTGTTTTCCGAGAGATATTCATGCGCTATGCATTTCACACGGATCTGGGCCCTTATCAGAATCGTGAGAACCTATGTAGGCCAATTTGGATACGACCCTCCGGGCTATTTCGGTATCCCTGACTGAAACACCCCAATGTGCTTGTCCTGTGATAACCTTCTCTATTGGAAGGTAACATCCGTGACCACACCAGGAATTTCCGAACGAATCCGCTCAACCGTTACCCCGACGGCTTCTTTCACTTCGCTGGGTTCCCAGGAGTGCGCGCGATCGACATCGGTGAAGAACAACGTCACCGATACGTCACGCTCCGGATCGGCCTGCATCAGTGAAGCTGCGTACGCAACCACCTGTGGCTCGTGGTGCGCAGCGCGCCGATCGAGGAACTCTTCAATGGGTTCGCCGTCATTCCGCCGGTCTGTCTTGTAATCGACGACGTGGTACCGGTCGGGAGTGACGATGAGGTGGTCGATGTACCCCTGGAGTTTGCCGTCCGGGAACGTCAGCTCGATCGGGAACTCGTCGTACGTGGCAAGCGTTTCACTCCGTTCGTGAAGGTCCTCGATGAATGTGATTGCACACTCTGCTGCACCTTCGATCGCATCGAGATCATCGCTACTCTCCTGAAGTGGCTCATCTGAACTGACCGATCGTTCCTCTGCGAACACCTGTTCGATAAACGATCGCCACGTCTGGCGAGGTGGTCGGACTTCACAGAGTCTGTGCACTGCCTGGCCGAAGAGTGCTGCCGAGATGCCGGACTGCTCGCCCGACGTCGATCGATCACCTGACTCTCGCGTCTCTACACTCTCCGTCGCAGTAGGGCGAATGCATCGCTCGGCGTCGTCCACCGTCAGTTCCATGCTTCCGTCTTCGAGTCCAGTGAGGGCAGACGGTGAGAGTCTGATCTCCCAGGGACGTTCGTATTCATACGCGGATCTCTGCGTCTGCGGCTCGATTGTTCCGATGTCGCCATCGTACGTTCCGGTACCGGTCGGGAGTCGAACGGTGAACTCTCCTGTTTTGGTCTCACCGTCAAGTTGGTATTCCAACGACGTGGCAAATCGACCGTTCTCTTCGAGTTCAGTCCAGGACTCGGCAGCGTCATCCTCGTCGCCGAACAACGTTTTCTGGATCCAGTCACGCATCGAGCCCGCATCTGTCGGATCTGGCGGCGTCACCCCCGTCTCTCTGTCGCTATCGCTCGTGTGTTGACCGGTAAGAATGAGGTGGTCCTCTGCGCGCGTACACCCCACGTACAGGACTCGTTTCTCCTCTGCGCGCTCTTCGGCTCGACGTCTCTCCCGAGCAATGTGGCGCATCAGCGTTCCCTCGTCGTCCTCGCCCCAGTCGCCTGGAACGTTGAGCCCAAGCACAGGTTGCCGTTCGCCGTCGATCGGAACGAGTTCGAACTCGACCGATCCATTGGCGAGTCTCCCACGATCCATGAACCCCTTGCTGACTCCGGGCACCACGACCACGGGGAACTCCTGGCCCTTCGCCTCGTGTACCGTCATGATTCGGACGCCGCTCCCCTCCGCAGCGACGTTCGCCTCCGCCTCGGTCCGACCCTGTTCAGATTGCTCGTTCAGTCGGGCGACGACGCGGTCCAGACTCGGGACGCCGGCGACGTCGAACTCCCGAAGCTTCTCGCTGAACTTGTCCACGTTGGCGACGGCGACGACGCCTCGCTCGTCGGCGGTCACCGACACGAGATAGCCGGTTTCTTCGACGATCCGATCGGCGAGTTCGACCCAGCTTCCGACCCGCGATACGGTCGTGCTATCAGTCGTTCCGGCGTACGCTCGCCAGCGTCCGATGTCTTCGGCGACGGTTCGAGCCGCCTCGATGTCCGTGGTTCGAAGGCTCTCCCACAGCGGCGTCTTAGGCTCGTGAATGCGGGCGATCGTCTCGTCCGACAATCCACACAGCGGCGACCGAAGTGTCGCGTACAACGCGATCTCATCGCTTGGATCGTTGAGCGCACGGAACAACGAGACGAACGCCCGAATCTCCGGCGTTTCAAAGAACCCCTCGCCTTTCACCACCGTGTACGGAATCGATGCCGTCCGTAACGCACGCTCGTAATCCTTCAGGTCGCTACGGGAGCGGATCAACACCGCGATGTCGTCGGGTTCTATCGGCCGACCAGATGCGTCACCGTCGTCGTCGCTATTGCCGGTTCCGCTACCGGACTCAGCATCGTCGTCCGTAACGCGAGCGTCGCCGTTCAGCAACTCGACGATCCGACCGGCGATCGCGTTCGCCTCGATGTCTGCTGGTTCGGATTCCGGCAGCTCGTGGAGATCATGATCGTCGTCGAGGAGTCGATTACGCAACTCATCGTCCACGGGGACGGGCACGTACTCGACGATCGGGTCGATGTGCTGGTCGTTGTTCCGACCGGCGCGAAGTGGACCGGCCACCGCCTCGAACGGTTCCGATCCTCCGTACTCGAACACACGGTCGAACAACCCGTTGATCGCTCCGAGGGTCGTCGGTAGGGTCCGGAAGTTCGTCACCAGTGGCGGGCCGTCGTCGGGCGTCCCGTGTCGCTTGTTTGCGGTTCCAAGTGTGTCTTGTGCAGTGTCGAAGACGGTGACGTCGGCGTCGCGGAACCGGTAGATGCTCTGTTTCGAATCGCCCACGACGAACACGTTGTCAGCATCGAATGGGCGACCGTTGGAGTCCTGCGAATGCGAATCTCCGACCAACGCTTTCACCAGTCGCCATTGTAGGTCGTTCGTATCCTGGAACTCGTCAACCATCACGTAGTCCAGATCCGAGCGCAAGCGTTCGACGTCGGTCTGGTCGCCGTTTTCGAGAAACTCGATCGTGAGCCTGGTCAGGTCATTGTAGTCCAGGACACCACGCATCTCTTTCCGGCGATCGTATCGATCGAGAGCCGTCTGTGTCAGTGAGACGAGCGACTGGAGGTATTCGTATGCATTCCGATCTGGAGCGATGTCCGAATCGATCGCTTGGTCGGCAGGTTGCACTCCGTCAAGTACCGCCGTCATCGCTTCCGCGTATCGCGTCTCGATGTCGCCAGACCCGGTTCTGAAGCCTTTGTTCCCGAGGTACGTCCCCTCGGCGTAGGCTTCGTTGTCACCGTTCGTCAGCACGTCGCACAGCTCAATACACAACGAGAGCCGTTCGAACGGGTTGAGCGACTCGACGGGAGTGCGGGTAGCACGGTCGTACCAGTCCTGTAACGGTCTCCCGATGCTGTTCATCGATCTAGACCCGACTCGGTCACACACGGCGTCGTCGCGCAGAATCTCGCACAGCGTCTCGACATCGTTTATCACGTCGCCAAGGACGGTTTCGGGATCGGCGGCGAACGGGTGAATCGAAACGAGAAACGCCTCGTACTCGCCTTTCTCTTCGAACTGGTCGAAGTCCTCGATCCACGCCTCGGTCATCTCACGTTCCGAGATGAGCCCGGTGAGTACCTCCCCGAGTTTCGACCGATCGAATAGCGGTGCGAGCGTCCCGACCTCACGAGGTTCCTCTTCGATCAGTTCCGTGACTGCCGTCGCTGCGAACAGTGCTGCATCGTCCTCTTCGAGAACTTCGAACTGGGGATCGACGCCAGACGTCGAGATTGCGTACTCCTGAAGGATTCGGTTACAGAAGCCGTGTGTCGTGTGAATGTAGCTCGATTCCACACCGTCGGCGGCGGCACGCCACAGCTCCCACTGCTCCGGATCCTCGATCTCATCGAGGTGGTCCCGGATTTCCGACCGGATAGACGCTTTCAGATCCTCTGCGGCTCGCTCCGTGAACGTGGTGACGACAATCCGCTCGGGAAGCCGGCGTGCTTCCTCAGGACCCGTGATTTGTTCTACGTTTTCTGGAATCCGGTACGGGGCTTCGCCCTCCTTCACCTCTTCGGCAAGCGTCTCGGGTCCGTCGATGTATGCCCGTAAGATAGTCACGTACCGCTCGGTGAGCGTCGTCGTCTTCCCGGTACCGGCCCCAGCTTCGACACTCACGTTTCGGTCGAGCGTCCGTGCTGCCGCCTGCTGTTCCGGTTCAAGCGTAAACTCTTCGTCCTCGCTCATTGTTCCTCTCCCTCCGCAAGCGGCCTATAGTTCGGAACGTCGTCATCGATGATCGCGTCGTGGATCTCGTGGCGGCGATGGTGTCTCACGTCACACGCATCGCGGTACTCGCAGTACTCGCAGTTCGCCGCATCTGGTCCAAGAACGGTCGGGATGAACGTTCCTTCCTGTACCGACGTTGCTATCCGTTCGATACGGTCGCTCACGTCCTCACGGAGGAAGTCGTGGAACTCGTCTCGGGTTTCGTGTTCGAGCGTCCGATATCGACGAAGCGGATCATCCGTATCGTGTCGGTAGTAGCTCGCATCGGCTTCTGCCCCGATCGTACCTGCCCAGTACGAGATAGACGAGTCGGTATTCACCTGGTAATAGGACGCTCCCACTGACTCTCCGTCGAGCGCGTTCTCGGCCATCAGGAGGTACGCCGGAAGCTGGAACGCGTGTCCGTTGAGTGAATCCCCTGTTCTTGGTGTGCTACCCGTTTTGTAGTCGTACGCCACGAGTCCACCGTCAGGAGTCACGTCGATCCGATCGATCTTCCCGCGGATACTCACGGAACTATCGGGAAGTTGTATCGGATCGGACGAGATCACGCTCGACTCGGGATCGTCGGGATTGATACCGACGTGGGCTTCGAAGTAGGTCGGTTTCGCACGCGTCGCAGACAGTTTCACCTCCGCATCGAGGAACCGTCGGAACAGTCCCGCTGCCTCGTCCGGATCGCCGTGGGCGTTCCCCGTTGCGTCGAGCCCATCGAACAGCGATTCGATCCATGTCCCGTGGAACACAGTTGAGTGTGCGTTCAGCTCGTCCAACCGTTCGACAGCAACGTCGTAAAGCACGGCTTGCGCTTCCGGAAGCGTTGCGTCGGTAACAGATCGGTGGCCAGCAGCGATCCACTCTCGATAAAACGATTCGAGCACGTCGTGAACGTAGTTCCCGGCGTCCAGTGCGTTAACCTCGATCGTAACGTCCTCATCGTCCTCGATTTCCAGCACCGAACCCATGTAGAACTTGAATCCACATGCTGCGTAAGTCTCCAATCGACTGGGGCTGAACGGTTTGTCCGTGTCGTAGAGTTCCCGAACGGTTTCCGCAGTCAATCGTCCGTCGAATTCCCCGACATTTGCGCTGGCGCGAGACGAGGCAAGTTTCACTCCGCGTCGAAGGCGAGTCGTCGCATTGGCCTCGGGAATTTCGATATCGAATTCGTCGGCGTCGGCGTCGATCCGACCGGTATCGATCCCGTCTGTCTCAAGTGCTTCCGCGAGCGACCGCTGGACGTCTTTCCTGCTCGCTGGGGTGTCCACGTGATGATCACTGGATTTCGTATCTACATCACAGACTCGGCGCAGTTCTTCCAGCACGTCGGCAGGAACGTACGGATCACCGTTAGCATTTCTCTTTGGTCTGGACAGGTGGAGTTGAGCCTCACTGGCGAGCAGGAGGCCGAACGTGTATCGCGCCTGGCGAACAGGGTCTGCGGCCTGAAAATCGATGTGTGACTCGTTGAGTCGCCGGGTGAATGCAAGGCGTCGAGCCGGTGACGGTGTGTGCTCGGTCGTCAACCCCGGGACGAACACGTGCGAATACGGGTTCCACGCCGCTTCGGTTGGATTACACACTCGAACGTTTCCCGACTTCCGGCCAACGGTGGTATCGACCGTTACCTGTTCGAGTGCCCGACGGAGTCCGTCGGCGTCGGTTTCGTCCTCCAACGTCGTCAGCGAGTTACAGACACGTGCAGCGAGTCTGAGGGCCGATGCTTCCCGAGAACGCTCTTGCTCGGAGAGGCGCACCTCGTCGTCAAGTTTGATGCCGCTAGCATCGACCGGGACACCGAGCGAGTCGAACAACGCTAACCGTGCGTTTCCATAGTTCGTACTCCGGACGAATTGCTCGCACGACGCCACGACTGACTCGACGACGTCGTCGGCAGGCGAATCGAGATGCGATCGGAGCGCTTCGACACGAGACGATTCGAGTCGGCTCGCTTCTCGGGTAATTTCCTTCGCATCGACAGCCTCATCGAGTTCGACAAGCGGATTTGCGAGCAATCGACAGAGCGGCTCCTGCCGATCCGGTTCGGTTCCGAGATCTAGCACTGCCTCGAACAGTTTTCCGGTCGTCGTCGAAAAGAACGGTCGAGATAGATCGTACGTGACCGGTACGTCACCTGCTTCGAGGGCTTGCCCAACTCGCTCCGTGTACGTATCCGAGTCGTACGTTGCGACACAGATGTCGTCGGGATCGACCCCGTCGGCGATCAACGATCGCACCTTACGGGCAACTCCTTCCGTTTCGTGTCGAACTGTCGGGTACGTTCGAGACGATACGTCGGCTGGTGTACGAGGTGTAGGACCAGAGGGTGGACTATGCCGATACAAGCTGCGTGCGACTTCGGCTCTTGAAGTAGCCTCTTCTGATCTCGGATCTTCCGCTCGGTTCGGTTCGAATCCGAGTGACTCGTACCAGGTGTAAACACGCGAGAGGTGTTGATCAATACCGACCGGGGCCTCCGAATCGGTTACACGAGCACACACAACAGCTGTATCAAAGGTTGAAGCGAGCGCGTCGATCAAATCCCGTTCGAGCGGAGAGAGCGTTTGGAATGCGCCGACGATTACGACATCCGCCGCGGAGAGTACAGCAGCGCACAACTCATCGCCGTTCTCTACCACGTGTGTGTACCGCTCGCTCCGAAAGGATTTCTGCTGACCCAACGCTTTGTCTCGAACGGCGTGTACCTCCTTGACGAACGTTGTGAGAGGTTCGACCAGGTCGTCGAGCCCTACCTCGTGCAGTCGCTTCTTCACCGCTTTTGGTGTGTTTAGACCGGCGAACTCCAGGAGCGTGAGGAGTTCTTCAGCTTGCTCGGCGAGACCTACAGTCGGGTCGTCATCGGTGAACAATGGACTCTCGGACGAATCGATTCGCGTAAGGGCTGTTTCGACGATCCAGCGGCGTTCTTCACTCGATACGTAGGTCGATTCGCCTTCGTGGGTCGCTGCTTCGTACAACCGGTCAACGATTCTGTCGAACGTCGTGAGATCCAGTGCTAGTTTCGAACCGTGTTCTGTCCACGATTCGGTGAGCGTCTCTCTATCTACGTCTGGAGGACAGACGTACGTGACCGAATGCGGGAGATCAGAAGCTCTGTCTGCGGCCCACTGAAATGCACTGGCTCTTCCTTGGTGTGTGCTGGTGGAAGAGAACAGACAGCGAGTTGCCATTGTACGAAACTCGTAGATCAAACACCTGAATCTTCCGGCACTGATGAATTACTATCTAGTGTCTCTGTTGAACCCCTCTACCAATGATAGTTTTTCGTAGCCACGCTTCATAGAGGAAGAATCTGGCGTCTCGTTCTCCAATACCCTCACCGGGCGTGAGGCGGTTTTACTCGTATCTCTTGTCTTCTGCCTCCAATTCGCCGAGTTGGCTGTACTCATCCAACGAGTCAGTACCAATCAACTGATTCCGGATAAGTCGTTGGAACAACCGCAAGCTTGCTTGATAGTCTCGAAACAACTCGTCAACCGTCGTTCCGAGATTGTCTCCATGCATCACGTACTGACGCGTCTGATTGTAGAAATATTCGTTCGCATACTCCTCGTCGTCAAGTTTAGAATCCTCATACGACTCTGAAAATTCAGCCAAGTCCCGTACCTCGACATCCAACTTATCCACAAGATGGATAATCCGCTCCTCCGTCTTTGCGTGCTCCGGTCCTAAGTCAGAATGACGCTTCGCCAGCAGCTCAATTCCCGAACAAATCGAAGCGAACTTTGAATCGAGTGACCGTGCTCCCAATAACGCGTCCAGATACCAACTCAACACCATGTGAATCCGGTACTTCTCGCGTAGTTCCTCAACATACCCGTCGTAAGCTTCGTCGAGGAACCGTTCCGTATCTTGTCCCCAGACAATTCGCCCACCGACGAATCCATGGCCCATGATCTTCCGATAGATCGGTACCCACTTCTTGGCCGTGAACTTTGGCTCTTCGTCACCAACTCGAACAACTTCGGCTCGAATCGGCGACGGAAACACTCCCTGTGTGAACGACAGTAACTCCAGTACATCCAAGGAAGTTTCGAGTGCTGCCTCAATTTGTCGCTCCGGCGGCCCATTCACCTGTTGAGTGACTTGGATACTTCCCGTTCGCAACGGACTCCGAGACTCTTTGATGTGCTCAATGCGGTCCTTCATATCCTGAAGCGTGGATATACTCATTGAGAACTCATCTCGCTCAAGTAGTGGTCTCTCTTCGATACCCTCAATAAACGGGTTAGAGGGACCAAAGCTCAGCAAATCGATTTCAATAGTGACTTTTTCTTCGACTAAAGCCTCTTCGTCCGATGAGTCGAAGAAGACAGTGGAAGGTCGGATTCCATTGATAAAGTACCGAAATCCACCAGACCCGAACTTTATACTCGGACTGTCAATAGCATCCGCGAACTCCACAACTGCCCCTGATTCCGTTCGTCCGGTGAATGTGCGCTGTCTTCCGACTTCTTCGCCAGAGATCCGATCTTCGAATCCTTGCGGGGCCAAAACCTCGACTTTTCCGTCGAACTCTACAGTAATCGAGCCTCCTTCAGTTAATTTCACCTCTGCTTCGGCAGTCGTATCGAACACATCAATATTAACAACTTCAGAATCGACGACCTTGTCAAACATTTGATTGGCTTGGAGCTACACCCACAAATTGCTCCCGGAACGAACATAGTAAGTACGGGTGGGTTTCTTTCAGCATCACTTACGCCATCTCATTATCGAACGCCCAAAGGGCCATATCAACCTCTCTTGCAGACACACCCTCCGCGTCAGCGATTTCCCGTACATGATTCATATAATATTCGTATGCCTCTGGACTCTTCAGATAGGTTCGGAAGTGTTCCAGAAACTCGGCGTACTCAGTATATTTTGGAAACTCTACAATATCGGGTTTTAGACCAGCAAGCCCTCTAAATGCTCTATAATCGATGATTGCATACTTTGACGGCTCGGATACTGTCAATACTGTTGAAGCCATTGGAACACCGATCCCGCTGAGTTCGGTTAGAGCATCAATTGCTTCCTTGTCTGTTGAGACTTCTTGAGCGATTTGAAGCTGCTGCGCCACCTCTTTAGAAGAATTCTCCTTAATATTGGAATCATTCCGGCCGCTCTGGAGTTTCCATTGGCTGATTCGCAGTAATTCGTCTACTGAGAGTTCATACTCTCGTGACTGAATTGCGTTTGATATTGAACTAAATAGGGGATCACTGTCTTGTTTCCAATTACCACCCTCATCCAGATACTCAATCGGTTTCTCTTCCCAATCCTTCTGAAATTTTTTCACCCATGCTCGAATGTCATCATCCATAGACTATCCAACCAACAGCAACAGAAAAGGTTTGGCCTCAAATTCAGACATGAAATGTAGGTATTATCCACTGTCACGGAAGCTCGTAGCCGCAATTAGGGCAGAATTGTTCGTCGCCGTTAAGCAAAGAGAGGCACGACACACAAATACAATTACTCGGAGAGGTGGCGATATCGTCCAGGAAATCCATTGCGGTCCGTGATTCGGCGCCCGGTCCATAGCCGTTGGAGTAGCCCGGTAGTGTTGAGGCCCACCGGACGGTTCCCTCGTCATCGACGACGGCGATGTTCCCAGCGATGTCGAATTTTCTGTCGCGTTTGAACGCCTCAGACGGTGTCTGATCGATGGTCTGATTCAGATCCGGTTGCGTTTGAGATCCCGTTCGTAGACGTCTTCGGGAGTCGCGTGCCGTACTTCACCTGGGAAGTCCGTGATTGGTCTGTGCGTTCGTAAGGAGACAATGAGCCGTCATGGGCCACATTTGGCTAAGAGATTAGATTGGAACCAGTGAACTGCTTCTGGTTATTCTGGAGCCACGAGTTGAATATGATTGGTGATCGTCCACGTCCCATCCTCGTCCTCAAGAATTGCACTTTCACCATCTTCTTGGCGAGTTCCAACTCGAACCTTTTTGGTTTTCGTTACAGGCCCTGTTGAGTGCTCTAGTTCCAGTTCAACGGTAATATCTGTAAAGACGATACTGGAGTCGGTAACCTCCACAAGACGAAATGACTTGAGATCAAGATTTGTAAATTGATCTCGGATTTTACCAGGGTTTTCTGTCGTCCCATCGCGGGTAATCAGTTCGTTTGCCATCCCCCCATAATTCCTCTGTTTCCAGAGCACCAAAAACTCCACAAACGCTCGTTCCGGAGTTCCGTCTGGGTAGTCCTCAGGCAGACCCGTTTCCGGAATATCATCACCGACAACTACCCCCCGTGGTTCCCATTCTTCACCCCGCTGGCTAATCCGTCGAATCCGCTGCTCCTGCTCAACGATATCTGCTAGTGTTCGTTCCTCCACCTCCTCTGGTGGTTCTAACTCACCCTCCTTCGCTTTGATAGCCCATTCTCTCACTGCAAACAGGGTCGCCCATGTTTTAGCCGCAACCAGCTTGGAATCATACCCTAAGTCCATTCCGTGCATGATGCCGTGACGATACGGTACGGAGATATCCTCTGTCCGTGTCTTTTTACGTCCTTTCAAGAACGTCCCCCGAAGTTTCTCAAGTCCAGTTGGGTGAGCTGCCATTGAGTCCCAAGCCTCAAACGTCGCTTCACGTGATGAAAAGTCCAACGCTTCCCCATGCACTGAGACATAAACATCTTGAACAAAACCATCAATTAGGCTCAGTACGACTGGCACACAAGCATGATACCGCGCTGCCTCATAATCCACTAACGCTTTCTCAGCAAGATTTATTCGAGGACGAAACTATTTGTCCTAATATTAAGAGCCGCTTTTGGATCCTTTCTGGGTCATAGAATGATACCAACGTCATCTCTGCTGCTTCCATATCACCGCTTTCAGCTAATTCAATCGCTTCTTGAGCGACCTCGTAATCAAACGACTCGTAGAAAATCCACCCACGCTCAGCAAATAATTCGTTGAATCGATCTGGGACCGCAGCTAACGTCCGCGTTTCCTCAATCAGTTCACTAATCCCTTCTTCTTCCAACATTGCTTCAAGGCCATCTACATCAACTCCTGACTGCTCTAACATGGGCCGCAATGCCGGAAGTTGCTCTTTCAATTGTGCAAACATCTCTGCATCCTCTAACAGCTCCTGGACCTGTGGGATATTTCGAATGTTATCCTCATTCATCGCTCTTTATCCTGTTCTGTATTCTATTCCTCAATTTGTTAATCACTTTCCCCTTCTCCGACTGGTCCTAAGTATTGAAATAGCCTATCGAGATGTTCACTCAGAACTTTTTCAACATGAGTGATTTTCATATTGAATCCGGCGAACTCCAGGAGTGTGACGACTTCTTCAGGTTGTTCGACGAGTCCCACAGTCGAGCTTTTGAGGTCTGTGGCCGAATTGTGCTAATCAAGACGAACAGCCGCATAGTAATCGACAAATAGTGGCAAATACGCCTTTACGAGGTTCATCGCACCATCATAGGCTCTTGGGGAGATTGTCCGACCGATCGTTACCAGTCCGAGGAAAGTAAGTGTATAGGGCTTGCTGAGGCTTCGATTCCACATTCGGTAGGATCGAATAGAGGCTTCCTTCCGACAGGATAGGATTGTTGGTTCATAATACCGTAACTCCCTATTCATTCGCTGTGTCACCCACCGGTTGCCCTTCAGACTTAACACGTAGAGCAACCAGAGCCCGACGATCAGAGCGACCAGACTACTCCCGGTTCGGTGAGGGGAGAGCATGATCCAGTCTGCGGCTGTTATGAGAAATTCTGGTACGCTTCCAATAGTGTAATGGAGAAACCCGATGGTGACGAGGAGGATCGCAGTAACGAGGGTGCGATGGGTTCTCAGAGCGTTAATTTTCTTGAGTACCAGTTTGTGTGGATCGTAGTTTTCTGCGGCTTTCCCGAATTGAATTGCTTCGTCTTGGGCCGTCGTAACTGATCGTTTTCTCAGTGCTTCTTGCATGTGGGGTTGGGTGTTTACAGCTTCATAGACCTCGAAGATATCTTCTCTCACTTCGATGTAGTCTTCCACGTTCACGAGGTGTCGAAAGGTTGGTTTTGAAGGTGTTGGGACGGAGAACCCTGGCATTTTCCCACACTACAATTTTAATTATTATAAAAATAACTGTGTCCTATCAAGATTCTACTGGGGGTTCCCGCATTCAAAATTTGAATTATTACCACTCTGGCAGTGGTTGTTGGAGAAACTCAGGAGCTACTTAAACCAAAGAGGTTTGATCCTTATAACGAGAAGGCACTACCATCCAGCAATTTCACTTGTGCGAGCTATATTATATACCTCTGATGAAGCCCTCGGTGGTTGATAAAACTGGTATTTAAATAGAGAGAAAAAGTTCAGCATGGCAACCCATGGCTTTTTGAACAACTTAGAGAAGTTGCTTGCTGTTGATTTTGACGCTACCGCCAGTCCATTCGCCGTCTGTATAATTAGGAGAGCCGTCTTCCCAGCTCATTTGGTGATAAATTGTGTTAATGATGGGTTCAAGTTCCGTGGCGATAGTGTCTGTACTAGTTGTGAGCTCTGCGGGTGGTGTGGTGAAGACATCGGTTCCTATAGTTCGATTCCCTGGAAGGAACGTGGAGGGAAGGCCGCGTGAGTCGTCCAATTTGTATTCTGCTGCATCCAAGAGAGATATGAACGTATAGATTGGCCCAGTGAAGCCGAGTTCCTCAAAGGCGGAGAGGGCTCGTTGAACACCGACGATGATCGAGGCATCAAGCCCCATATTCTGGCGACTAACTTTAGCCTGGATCATGGACTCGTCATTCCACAGTGAGAACATTCTGTTCCCGACTGCTTCGTATAGACCATCGTTGCGTAGTAGCCCATAGGCATACCAGTCATCACCGCCGCCTCGTGTCCACGCGTATCGTGCCTCTGCCGTCATGTCGTCGCCGTTAATAGTATCACCGAGCGGTTTCGGGACCGGAAGAGTGCTGGCAGGAATATGGTCTATATCTCCGATCATCGCTGTAGGGAGAACATGTACCACAGTCATCGCTCCGGGCTCCAACGCAGAGGCGAGACCATCACGGTTGTGGATAAGTCCGATTCGATCGTCGCGGAGCTGTTTCAGTTCTTCCAGCATATCGAGCTTCTCTGTCCCGAGGATGCGGTGGCGCACTTCTTCGACAGTGAGTTCAACTTTGCCAGTGGGAGATCGGGCGTAGAAGCTGTTGTTCATTGTTTCACGGTGTGGTGCCCGCCAGCTCTGATCGACCTCGATCACGAATATGTAGTTGTTGTCAGTGACGTGGATAGAGCCAATATCGAAAACTCCGGGTGGCAACTGAGGATCTGTATTGGTGCGAAGAATACTCCCCCACTGCTCTTTCAGTGTATCAGGATCATCGACCTCGAATCCTTCCGCGTGTTGAGGCACACCACAATCCTCGTCAACACCGACTATGCAGTACCCTCCATCATCATTTGCGAGCGAGATGACTTTACCTACCAGTGTCTGCTTATGTTTCGCAGGGTATCGATTGAGATTGAGTTCGCGCTTGTACTCAATTGTTTTTCCTTCATCAACCCCTTGGTCTATCAGGTCATGTATATCCTCAAGGGAGAGGTCATCCACAGAGCTGTCAAAGGGCATACTATCACTGTTAATCCTAATCTCTTAAAACATATCGAGGTCAACCTCGGATAGTATCTCAAATTGAGATCATTTTGAGTTGGGAATGTAGGGGTACTTTGAACCCATGAATACAGTTGTGCTCCCGCTGTGTCTCACATCCTTCCATCATCCATAGCCAACTCCCGGTACCAGTCACGCCGGTCGAGGATATTCTTCAGTGTTCCAACTGACTCGATTGACGTCCGTTCGACAATGTCTCGGTACGAGTATTCTGGCTCGTCAGATTCCGCCATCTCGATAGCTGTGAGCACATCGGGGAACGTCTCTGGATTCGGGATGAGGTATTTTCCGTCAGCATCGTACGTAGTACCCCACTTCGGGCGTCCCTCGTCGTATCCGTTCTCTCGCCGTCGTTGGAGTGCGCGCTTTGCCTTGCGGATCTCTTCCTGTTTGGTTACTCGTTCGAACAGCCGGTGCATGTCGTGAGTCAACTCGTCCTGTGCGACGTCGGCGACGTACGCAATCTCCACATCTCCCTGCTTGCAGGCGTACGTGATGATGGTGAGGTATCCATCTCGGCAAATGCGCCGGTCGTCGAAGGCGACGAGATAGTCGTACTCTCCGTTTCGAAGCTGTTCGACGACGTCGAGGACGTCCTCGTTTTGATCGATGAGATCAGAGTCTTCATCCCGAGTGAGTGAACTGAACCCGGTGTGGACGCCCAGGTCGAACATCTCGACCTCGTCGGCGAGTTCGTGTGCGAGTTTCGTGACGACTTCACGTTGCTCTTCGAGTCCGATGTCATCGTCTGACCCGCGAGATTTTCGAATCCACGCAAGTGCCTTACTCATTGTCACCCCGAGATGTGATCTGCAATTCGAGTTTGTTCCGAGATGCAACGGACCACTCGACGTCGGCTCCCGCGAGATCCATCGCGTCTGCAAGTCCCTTGTCTACTGTGACGACGTATTGCCCGTTGGATTTGAGCTGAACTTTTGGCATCGGAGTATACCGTTATTTCTAACGGTAGAGCTAAAGGTATTTCGGGGTGTTCAGAAACTCCAGATTTCCTGAACAATACTTGCTATGCGGAACCTCCGTGAGTGGATCTCCGTGACCGAAAGCGCAAGACTGAGAACGGCGGGCGTAACACTTTTGCACATCCTGCAATATCTTGTCTATTATGCAAGAGCAGATGCGGGTGCTTCTCGATTTCCCCTTTCCGGAGGAACGAGTCTTCCGATACCAGGCGATGCAAGACATCCTCCATCATTTGGTGAATAACCCGTTCGAGGAGTTTACGCAGAAAGAATTAGCGACGATCACTGACTCCGATATCTCTTCTGTCTCACGAGCTGTCGAACTCCTCGAACAGATGGGTGTCCTGGATATTGCGAACGGGAAACCAGCACAGATCAGGATCGATCAAGATCACATCACTGGATCTAACCCACTGTTCACCATTCCACAGCGAGAGTTTCGAAAGCCGGTACAAGCATTCCTCAATGAACTCGCCAAAGACGTCGAAGCCTCTGATGACGTTGACGAGGTGGTTGGGATCATCCTCTTCGGAAGCGTAGCTCGTGGACAAGCCGATCGGAGTAGCGACATCGATCTCCTCGTCATCGTCAAGGGAAACCTTACGTACGGACGTCGCCTCGCTTCCCAACTCGTTAGAGACTTGGAGGAACGAACGTTCCATGGAGAACGTTACCAGTTCGAAGTGCTCGTCGAGACGCCTGAATCTGCTGCATCACACGGGGAAAAGTTACGAGAGATCTTCGATGAGGGACTTGTTCTGGAGCGGATCGGTGCATTAGAGGATGTTCGAAAAGCGGCATATGAAACTGAACGAGGAGGTGAGTAAGCGATGCCGATCACGCTTACCGATGTAGAGCCGGAACTCTCAGATGCTGAAACAGCGTTCCGCCACGGCGGTCAAGACTCGGAGATAGGACTTGATGTCTCTGACGCGGGACTCGTTCAACTTCGCAAAGCCTGTCGATCGCTTTCAGGTGCAGATCAACTGCTGACTGATGGTTACTACACGCTGACGATCGAAGCAGCGTTCACCTCCATCGAGAAGACGTTCATGTTCTGGTTAATTCATGAAGGGCACCAGGATCCGGCAAACCCTCCCCAGTCACATACGACTGCAATCAATCGCAGCGCGGAAGTCGGGTTCATCAGTGAGGAAGTCGCGTCTCGACTTGACGACCTCTGGACCGAAAATCGTGCACAGACGTACTATCAGGACGGAATGCCTACCCGGGAACGAGCAGAGGCAATGTTGACGCTTTCAACACGAATCCACCGGCAGATAATCCATTTGGTTGGTCAGTCCTACGAGTGTATCTGCGGATAACGAATTCGGGGGATAGAGCACGCCGCAATCGTTTGAGACAACCGTTCTTAGTGATGAGATCAGTCAGGTTTGCGCTCACGAAGCAGCCATTGTTGTTCAAGGGGAGCCATAGCGATAGACGGCTCTGTTGAAATCCTCAGCAGATGATAAGTGTCGCCTGCTGAATATAGAGCTTGGATGCAGCACCGCGGATTTGCTTGTTGCACGCCAATCAATGGGATTATTGATTTGCTAGATGAGCAACTATGTCTTCCAAGGCAGTGTCTTTGCAACCAGCCGAGCGTTAGGGTGCAGGAGACCCGAAAACAGGCTGTGGGTCAGTAGGCTGCGTCCCGTCACAGACGCGAATCCGGCCATCGCCTCGAACAAAAACGTTCCAATGGTCGATCCTGAAACCGAGGATGGTTTCGCTATCAGCAGCCCCCTTGTGCTGGAAGAGGTTGTTGAGGCTATCGGCATCGATGAACTCGTACAACGGTGGTAATTCGACCGGTTCAACATCAGCTGCTGTCGCCACTGCGTCAATAATCTCCGCTACTGGTGTTTGTTCCCCATCTGCTTCATATTGTGCATCGACAACCGGGGTACAACCTCGGTAGACCGTCATGGCTCCCGATCCCATGCAAGAACCTTGAGAGTGACTGGTTATCAGCTTGCTGCATTGTTCAACCTCGCAATAACATTCAAAATTCATGCTGTCCTGAAAATTCAACATCTTGGTGAACTTCGTTAGCACCTGTGCGACACTCGCGCTG
>NZ_JARUKW010000031.1 GCF_029688845.1 Natronococcus sp. A-GB1
GTACTATGCTACGACGATAGCGACCCACCGTTCCCTGTTATCGTATGCGAGACGAAACGGCCGTCGCACGATCTCCAATTGGAAGACGTAGATCAACTAGAGACGTATATGGCTGGTGTGGGTAGCGCGGAATATGGGGTTCTGACGAATGGGCACGAGTTCCGTCTGTACGAGTACAACCCGGATGACAGAGCCGTTCGCGCTGTTGATGACTTCGAGGTTGAGGACGTGGCGACTGCTGACGAATTAAGTGCGGATCTGCAAGAGTCATTGGATAAGTTGGACGTTCTTCGCCGTGACAGGTTCGTCAACGTCGGTGATGCAGAGTACTTCCGTGAGCACGTTCGGGAAGTTTCGGTCCAGTATCAACCAGGAACAGATGACGAGGGTTATGAGCTGTTCGTAGACGCGGTGAAGGATTCTCTCGACGAGTTGGCTGACGTGATGATGAACTTCTTCGATGACTATCAAGAACGCCCAGAGGGGTCCTATCCACGAGATTTCCTCGAATCGACGTACCCTGACTGGCAGGACTGGAGGGAGTATACTGGGAAGAGCGACGATGCGAAGAAAACATTCTGTCGTGAGACGGCATACATCGTCCTCAACCGTGCTTTGTTCGCGCGTATCGCGGAGGACAAGGAGATCGTCGCCAACACGAGATTGTCAGGCCGTGGAATGGCTGAATCCGTTGAACGCGATGACGATAATCCCTATCTCGAAGCGTTGATGGACACCTACGACCGTATCGACGACCACTACAGCGATCTCTACGAGCTGGGCATCTTCGATTGGTGGTGGGTGAGTCGCGATAAGCGAGGGCGATTCGGTTCAGATGAGAAGCGTCGTCAAAAGCAGTTAGAAGAAGATCTGGACTATACCCTCAGCGTCGTGTTGAAACGGTTGAATCGGTTCGATTTCGAATACGTCAACCGAGATATTCTCGGCCACGTCTACGAGGACTATCTGCCGAAGCAGGAACGGAAGGAACTCGGCGAGTACTATACCCCAATTGAGGTTATCCGGTTTATGCTGGACAACACCGGGTACAGGCCGAGCGAGGGCATAGGCCAGCAGAATATTCTCGATCCGGCGTGCGGAAGTGGGGGTTTCCTCACAGAGGCGTGCGATCGGCTGATACAGCACTTCCAACAGAAGTTCGGGAAAACAAGCGTTCACCGACTTGACGCCGAGGAGGCGCGAACTATCTTGGATCGAGCACAGGATAACATCTACGGCATTGACATTAATCCGTTCGCTGTCCACATCACACAAATCAACCTATTGTTCCGCACCATCGACTTGTACGACAAGGTGACGGAGAAAGACCCACACTACACGATGGACGGGTTCGAGGTTCACGTCGCCGACACGTTATCGCCGACAGTGCGCGAGAAGCAGGAAGGGAATACGGATAACGACGGGCAGCAGGCTCAGATCCAGCAGTTCGCTGACTACAATGGCCGAGCACAGGCGTTTATTGAGGACAGGAACGAGGTTGATCGAATTAAGGATGAAGTGGAGTTCGACGTGGTGGTAGCAAATCCACCGTATGTGAAGACACAGAACATCACCGGGCCAAAAGAGGAGTACGCAGAGAGATATTCATCCGTTGACAGTAAGTCGTTCGATATCTATGTGCCTTTCATCGAGCGAGGAATGGATTGGGTTTCCGACGACGGCAACCTTGCGTACATCTGCCCCAACCGAGTCCTAACGCATGAGTACGCAGAAGATATCCGAGACCTAATTGCGGAGGAACCAATCACTCATCTGATCGACTTCAAGGACGTAGAGGTGTTCGACGCGGCCACACCGTACCCGTGCATCTTCTCTATTGACCGAGAAGAAGATCCTGAAGAGGACGTGAAGTTCGCCCGTTTCGCTGAGGAGCGCGAAGGCGTATTGGAGGAGATTTTTCGACTCAAAGAGTGGGAGACACCAACCGGCGTGAACGAGTACGATCTGTTCACCTACCCGAAGGAACGGATGAGAGAAGACAACTCCGACGAACACCTGCCGAGCTGGAAACCAATGCCGAATACGGAGCGGCAAGTGTTCGACGCTATAGTAGAAGGCGGAGATAAGCGACTCGGCGAAATAACAAACTCGGTCTTCCAGGGTTTGATCACGGGATGGAACAAGGTGTTCGTCGGCGAAGTCGTCGGTGAAGCAAGCGAAGATGGTGTTGTTCAGTTCCTCCGAGAGGGTGGCAACGAACCCGAGCCTATTGAAGAGGAGCTACTGCGACGGTTGCTGAAAGGAAGTGAAATTGATCACTGGGGTGCAGACTGGGAAGGGTTGTGGTTGCTCTTCCCCTATGAAGTCGAGGATGACGGCACTGAACTATTGACTAAGCAGAAGTTGAGGGAGGAGTTCCCAAACACGTGGAAGTTCTTCGAGAATCACGAGGGCGAGTTGAAGGGCCGCGAAGGCGGTAAATGGGAGAACAAGGAACAGTGGTGGGCGTTCGGGCGAAGTCAGAACTTGTCTAAGATGGAGCCAGACAAGATTATGACAAATATTATGAGCGACTATAACCGCTTCTCTGTCGATACTGAGGGTAAGTACTACTTCCTCGGCGGTGGGAACGCCGGCGGGTACGGGGTTGATTTGAGGGAGGAGTATGCCCCGTCGTCCGAGGATCACCTCTACTATGCTGCGATTCTGAATTCAAGTGTCGTGGAGTTTTGGCACAAACACATCGCTTCCATCTTCGGCGGGAAGTATTACAGTTACAACAAGCGGTACTTGGAGCCGCACTCAATTGCTCTCCCGGAGAATTCGCCGGATGAAGAGATCCTCGAAAAGGCGAGACAGACCAAGGCTACGAGGGAGCAGATCACCGACTTGGAGTACAAGACATCAGACGTGCGCAACTACCTCTCTGACTACAGCCGCTCGGCTGCGATTCTTGACCTCGCCCAGTCCATCGATCTGTCAGATGACGACTATCGTCAAGGACCGATTCGGCAAGGTGAAAAGATGGATGCCGAGGGGACCGAAGAGGTGTATCAGGTGGTGATGAAGCGTGGGCACTATCTTGAGTTCGATGATGAGAGGATACGTGACTTTGTGTATGAATTGTTGACTGCTCAGGAACGGCGTTTCACTCGGTCTGAAGTGTTGAATATGGAGGTTCCATCACTGGATGACGTGCTGGAGTTGATGGACGAGTATCGTGGTGATGAGGAGCGGATAGGTGAGTTGGGGGATCGGTTTGATGAGTTGTGTGATGAGTTGGATGAGACGATTCTGAGGAAGGCATATGGATTGGACTTAGATTCAGAAGAAGTAGTTGATGAGTTCTTAGAGGTTTGGTAGAGTTTGTACTGTATTTGTATTGGATACTACAGTATAAATATAAATATGAATGATAATCGTTCTGCTTCGAGTTTTCGGAGTTTTACTTTCACGAGGGGAGGCGCCTCGAACGTGAGGATATCGAATAGGACCGTCTCAGATACTTATACTTCTGTTTTTACCCTGTAAGCAGGCAAGTACCCGATTACAGGGTCAGTGAGATGGCAACGATCTATCAACCACTCTCAGTCACTCAGCGTGGAACTCTTGGGCGGGGCTGAACTCAGTGAGTTCCTCGATTCGGGCCTCGAGATCGTCAATCTCCTCACGTAATTCGGCGGCTTCAGGCTCATCACTGGCCGCTAACTGATCTTTGAGACCTTGGAGGCGCGTCTCTTTCTGCTCTTCATCAACGTCCGCTTTCCGAACGTATTCCCGATCCTCGATCTCGTAGACATCATTTCGACTGAGTTCGGTTACCTCGACCGCTTCGTCAACCTTACTGGAATCAACGCTGGTGACACGCTCACGTGGGATCCCGGCATCTTCGAGGGTTGCCAGCACCTCTTCTTCCTCGCGCAATGATTTGTACGTCCGACTGGTCCGCTGGACAGAGCCGAACTGGGCATGAATCGGCTGATCGTGGTGGACTCGCTCAAGCAAAACGTCAGCAACATCTTGGCGAAGGTCGTCAGCATTGCGCTGGACGTCGGATAACAGCGTATAGAGATTCACCAGTGTGGATGTCTCCTGGCCAATGAGATCGGAGACGTCGTGGCGTTCGAGGGCGTCGGTAAGGAGCAGTGCGTCAGCGTAGACGGCAAGGTCAGGTTCTGTTCGTTCAGTCTCTGTCTCGGTTTCCGGAGCCCGAACGAGCTGAGATGGGCCCGGTTGCTCACTCTCACGAATCAGTCCCTCGCGCTCATCGATCTCGAATCGGGGATGAAGACTCAAGACCGCAGGGTAGGGATCGGCGTCAGGGGGTAATCGCTCAAGGTCAAATGAGTCAGCTGCATCGCTGATTCGGTGTGCAAGCGTCTCGAACTGGTCACGCTGGAGCGGCCGCTTCTCGTCCGAGTCAGGGAGTTCGATGACGATTCGGTGCTCCTGAACATCTGTGATCTGAAACGGCTCATCCGATAATGGCATCACCAGTGTCGCCTCATCCCCTAACGCCTCACACTCCTTGAGCAGATTACTCCAGGTCGACTGAAACGTCATTACTCAGGGATAGGGGAACCAACAGCGAAAAACTCTGTCCTAAATGCTGCTTCTCGAGCAATTCAGTCTCTCTTATCTGGCTCTGTACGAATGAAAGCGCCGGCTCGAGTTTCTCCCTATTGCTCGCGAACGTCCTCAGGGAGACACGTTGCACGGGCGCGCTGGATCTCCAGCCACTCGAGTTCGAACTGTTCGCGTTCGGCGTTGGTATGCAGTGGCCGTCTCATCTGTCCGCTCCCCCGAAGCGACAGCTCTCGCGGTGGCCGACGACGTCCCGACTGATCGACTCGAGTGCCTCACGGCCACAGCAGCGACAGCGATAGTACCGTTTGCCGGTCGGCTCGCCGTACTTATCGAACTCTGGGAATGGACCTTCCCATGGATCGCTCTCGCTGTCTTCGAGAATCTCAGCATCGTCCGCAGCCTCGCGAACAGTGAGTCCGCCGTCAGTCGCGATCGCCTGCTCGCTCGAAGCCTCATTGGCAGCGTCGTTAACGCTCGAGACGTGCTCACCAAGACTTGGATCGACATCAACACAATCAGTGTTCGGAATTGTGCGGTAGCCCGTCGCGAACTCGACTCGACGACGGTGCTTGCAGCGAGGACGATCTTGTCTCCGGTCATCCCAGCATTCGCACTCCCCGAGCAGCGTGTTGACGGCGTAGCTATTCCCACTCTCGCTGACGACCTTGTATTCGCCCGGGTTTCCACGGACATCACCCTGGTCCTCGAGCACAGTGAGGTACTGTTCCAAGGCGCGGCAGTCGCGTTCATCAAGTTCGGTGTCGGTGCTTTCTTGGCTTCGGGTAGCGTTTTTGCTCATTGCTGTTTCCTACAGCACTTCGGCGGGCGTCTCCAGCGCCCGTCGGGAACTACTCCCGATCAGTGCTTACTCTATTCTATGCACTGGTGCCTATTAATAGTATGCACTAGTGCAAAGCTATGCCTTGGTGCATAGTTTTAGTATGCGGGGACGCATAGGTTGATGTAGAATGGCAATAGAGACGGGGTCGATGGGACGGTACCGGGCAATCATGACAGATACAGACCGAGAGCACATTACCGGCGAGAGTAAGCCGGAACAACACCAGCAAGATCAGGCGGTCTATCGGGTTCGAAAGCGGATCAGAGAGGAGCTACCGAAAGATATCGAGGTATTGCGAGAAGAGCGACCCGACGTCCTCGAGGAGCTTCAAGAGGTCGTCTGTGAAGAAAGAGTGTGAGGGAAACACTTACCGGGTCTCAAGATAATCGATGAAGCAGTCAGGTCACGATACCGAATCACGGCGTCGTGACTATGCGAGTAGTAACGTCCGGGGGTGGCAGCCCCCGAAGTGTGCGTCCACGAACCACAACGCGGACAACGGAGTTCGAATGAACTTGGCCGACGACGTGATGTCGTCTACTTGGTCCTTGAACGGGCCGAGTAAAAGACTTTTCGTCGGCGGTCGCTGTCTGCAGTGTGGATTTGGGCGCGTTAACCCACCCAAACCACAGAAATGACGAACGCGCGAACGACGTCAACCGACGAACCGAACACGAATAAACCCACTTCAAGCAAAACTACGGATCGGATCGACTGGAGCGTCCCGAAGAAGCCATGGGACGATTTTCAGGACCATCTCACTCGGAACCGAACGAGCGTCGGGGCCTACGAACGGCCGGAGCTCGAGCGAGCAATGATCGAGTACGCTGACCTCGACGATTCTCCAGAATCGATTGTCGATCGGCTTGTCCGAGCTGCCGGCCGGCGGCCGAAAGATATTGAGGACAGCGATCCGGTGACCAGCGACTCGCTGGCGAATAAGGAACGAGTGAGAGTGCAGAAAGTTGTCGATGCTGACGTCGCAAATGGGTTCCGAGCGAAGGTAGAACAGAGCGACGACACATACGGTGTCGAACTCGGTCGGGCACTTCAGAAGTATCTCGAGGACGATCGTCAGTCCCGTCTCAACCGAAAGCTTGACCGGATTGTCGACGACGCTGAAGGCCTACTCTCGACCCTGGCTGATTCTGACGGTGATGGTCTCTCAAGTGTTGAGCGGACAACGGTCGCGATTGTAACCGAACTCCCAGACGTATTCGATGGCGAGACGCTCGAAGAGGCGATCTGTAAACACGCCGGACACAGTGATAACCCGGCCAAACAGACTATCGAAGAGTACCGTGAGCGTGTAATCAGTCACCTTGGCGACGACGTCAAGCGCTACGACGATGAGGACGGCACCACAGAGTACCTCCCGCCGAAAGTCTGGAGACAGAAGATCGTCGGCGACGTGATCGACGCTCTCGGAGGCGATCGCTCTTTCAACACTGCACCAGCATTTGACCGCTCCGACGCCTGCCGTGCACTCAATGCAGCTGGAATCGAGATCTCCGAAGAGAACCGCGAACAGGTTAACGAGTTCGTCGAGCAACTGATTGATCGCCTCGGGTTCGAGTACGACGAGAACGCTGACGCATTCCGCGCACCAGAGGACATCAGTAGTGAGAACGACCTCGAGAAGAAATCGGGAGCCGGATCTTCGCTCGAAACAGCAGATTATGAGGACGTCCAACAGGACAGCGGCGACATCGAAAGCGAGGATAAACCCGAGATGCCAATCGAGGAAACCGAATGGTTCTCCGAAGCCGTCGAGTCGATCGTTAATGCAGATCGAGACCTCGTTGCTCTCTGGGAGTCAATGGACGTTGAATATGCTCGCGAGTCGATCGCCGGTCAGATCGCCGATGCTCGAACGGATGCGAGCACGGAGAGTATTGCTCTCGACGAGATCGATGCCGTGGTCGACGAAATCGGACTAACACTCGAGGAGTACGCGAAAACGACTCGAGCAAGCGATGGGAGACAAGTAGCTACTGACGGCGGATTAGTGAACGAATAGTCACCCAGTCCAACGGGGTCGAGATTTGGACCGATAGAGAATTCTATGAGCGGTGTGTTCGAGGATTTACTCTTTTCGATCAGTATCAGCTACACTTTTCAATAGCTGTGTTACGTACAGGGCAAGCAGTTGCCGAAACGGTGATCAAACTCTCTGATAGCTGTCAAACTTTGCCTGCTGCATACAGAGCATTAGTGCAGCACGACGACTTGGTTTTCAGATTGTAGTTGTGACCCTATAGTCGGTAGAAACCGAGAACAGAAGCCGATCGGTTCGGTAAAGACGTGGAGTTCAGGCGATAACCCATCCGGACACTACGACGAGCCCGCCGACGAGTACCAACACGGAGGGGACGAGCCACCGATCCAGCCAGTCAGGAATGCCGTCGGTAGTGAGGCGAGATACGGTTGCGAGCGCGGCGAGAAACACGACCCCAGCACCGATCAGGTAAACAGTGATGATAAGTATCAGTTCGGCTGGCGAGAGGGTAGCGAAAAATGGGATGAAGAGAGCGATGTTTTCGCCGCTGAGACCCAGTCCTGCGGCAGTCACGACACCGATACGTCCGAGAGAGTTTGGCACGAAGGGTACCTCTTCGACCGTCGTTTCTGGGGGCTGGCGGAGTAGTCCCCATAGCCCCAAGCTGAGGGGAACGAAACCAAGCATGAACGTCCACTCCTGGAGTAGCTCGGCAGCAAGAATCGTCCCGATGACCGCCGCGCCCAATCCGCCACAAAAGCCGACGTAATGCCCAACAAGCACTTCCCAAAGGTGGTAATCGTTGTCCGCACAAAAGGCGCCGATGACGATTAGCGTGTCAATATGGGTTAGGACGAACAACCACACGCCCACAAGCAGAACAGCTTCCACAGATCCTAGATATGTCATATCCGATTTCTATAATTGTTTCTCTACGAAAGCCCTGATCGTTGGAGGATGCCGTGACCGGCACTCATTTTCTGACTCGTACCGTATTGGCGTAACGCCTCTCACACGCCCCAGACGCGGACTCACGCCCCCGGCAATCCAAGCTCAATCCGACTGTTCTGCCAGACTGAACTACACACCCGTATTTACCAGCTATTACAACGTGAATACCTGAATGTACCGAAGCCTCTTATATGGATGGACGATGTGCGCTCTGTATTCAGCAAGGAATTCCGAATATTACTCAATATTGATAAAACACCAACCATTCAATAAGCATATCTACGTAACGGCTAGGACGTGTCTGAGAAAGAGGGGTTGTCTGGGCTTGAGTAGTGATGGAGAGCGTCGACACTACAAGTTTTTTCTTGACTCAGCATTCCGAGGACGAGAGAGTGAAGATAGAGAGGACGAGATAGAGCAAAGAACAGGAGGTTCGTGACCGGACAAAGCAGAACAGGACGAACTGAACATCTGTAACCCAGCAACCTACCCTCACTGAGTTAGGGTTCGGATGGTTACACCACCACCACCACCCTAACCCAGTGAGGGTAGGGTGGGGGGTTGCTGGTTACCAGCAACCCCCCTTTGCTGTCTTGTTTCTCAGCAACCGCGTCCTCAGCTTCTCTATTAGCTGTTCATCTTGGTCAATCTTTGAGCGGGACTTCTTCGGAGGGGTGATCAAAAAGAAAATCTTTCAGCAGATTTTGTAGCGGAGGTACCGTTGCTTCCGTTCCTCCTTAGGAATTGATAGCGGTAGATTACTCGCGCAGGTTCACAGTATTGGCTGGGATATCTCCGAGAAGTGCTTATCAGTTGCAACCAACTCGGCATCCAAGCTCCGAGCAACACCAGTGATCAACGTATCCGGTGCTGGAATCGGCTCTCCACGATCGAGAAGCTCTGAACGGATATCCGCGGCTTCGTGAGCACTCAATTCTATCGCTGGGGACGATACGTCGCCGTGAAGTAGGTTTGGCTGGAGAACTATTAGTAGACGACGACAAGAGAGTGAATTCTCTTTTCGTCCTGCCGGCAGACTCCAGTTTTCACACCACTATTTTCGCTATACCCCTTCTCCTACCGGTTGCCTATTTTGATAGTTTCCACATCTTTTATGACTGTTCCATACAATACGTTTTGTATGGAAGAGACAGCCAAAATCAGTGTTGCCCAGCAGAAAGGTGGTGTCGGAAAAACAACGGCGGCTATCAACGTTGCAGGCGCTCTCAATCAGCGCGGTCGGGATGTTCTCCTAGTCGATATCGATCCACAGGGGAATGCGACGGAAAACCTGGGGATGCCAGAGGTCTACGATGAAGAGCCCCCCACGCTATTCGACTGTCTGACTGACGCAGAGATGCGCTCTCATGTGACGGAGATCGTTCGTGAACATGAGGAGATGGATGTTATCCCGAGCAATATCGATATGACCGCAGTCGAACCAGAACTCACACTCTCGCGTCGTAGCGGGGAGCAACTCGACGCTGTGCTCGAGTACGTTGCAGATGACTATGACTACGTCATCATCGACTGTCCGCCCAACCTAGGGAACCTCACCGACAACGCGTTATATGCGGCCCAGAACATCCTTGTGCCAGCGCTGGCGGAGTCGACCAGTAAGCGTGCGTTCGAACTGCTTTATGATCATGTTGATCTGCTCGAGACAGATTACGAGATCGAAATCAACGAGGTCGGTGTCGTCATCAACCGGATCGACGTCCGGAAGAACCAGGCCCAACAGATGGTCGATTGGATCAACCAAGCCTACGACGATGTCCCGGTCTGGGAGATTCGTGAACGGGCGGACATCCAGTACGCCCTCGAGAGCGGGACCTCAATCTTCGAATACAATGATGAAGCCGACGTTTGTGAGGCCTTCCTGAACATTGCGGAGAGTCTCGATTCGCAGTTTGGATTTGCATCGCCGTCGGACTCCGAGGTGGTCGAAGCATGAGTGATCGTGCTAGTCGGCTTCGTGAACGACGCAATCAATCCAAGGAGAAGGCCCAATCGCAGGTCGAACCTGACTCGGACTCAGAAGATCGAGAGTCCCAGGAGTCTGAAGAATCCAAACCGTCCAAGACGTCTAAAACGGAAAAGACATCCAAGACAGGAGAGACAGACAGCTCGCAGGAATCAACGTCACTCAAAGATGAGCAGGTTGGCACCTACCTCTACCTTCCAGAGGAACAGCGAGACGAGATGAACTTTCGCTACAAGATGATCTCCGCAGAGTATGAGCGAGAGTTCGGTGAGAGCCTCGAGAAGAACCGCCACTACTACCCGCTCGTGATTGAATACGGCTTGGATTGCCTCGAAGATGCCACTCCCCAAGAGGTCCGCGAGATGCTTGAGGAACTCGAGTACTGAGGTAGTGCTGGCATCCCCGCGGGAGTAACAGGAGAGTGCTATCGAACTCTTCGCACACCCGGATAACTCCTCGGGGAAATACCCGGTAGATTACCCTATTACGCTATGCTCTTGCTCCGTCACCTGACGTCCTCGAGAGACTGATACCTCTTTGATTCCTGTTTCGACTGGCCTATCCTCCCGGTGGTTAGTTCAACCCACTCTATGTATTCGCTTGGGTAGATAACCGACCATATTATTTATTGTTCTATGGTCGTGTATGGTCGTTATGAACGAATCTCAGCAAAGCGAGGGATCAGACTCGATCGAGGACGTCCGTGATCGACTCGGGAGCACTCGCCGCGGGATCCTCAAGGCGCTCCGAGCGGTCGGCGGCGAAGGTGATACATCGACGGTCCGGCAAACGACTGGAGCCGAAATACCCGAGGGAAGTGTCCGGTATCACTTCCGGTGGCTGGCCGATGAGAACCTAATCCGTGAGGTAGATCGAGAAGAGGTTAGCCACGGCGGCCGGGACGTGATCGTTTGGTCGCTGACCGAGAGCGGTGAGCAGCTGCTCGAGGCGATCGACGAGGAGCGGGGTCGGGAGGATCGGCCGCAAACGATCGAGGGACTGAACGACCGGATCGACGAGCTGGAGAACGACCTCGAAGCGATAAAGAGCGAGTTCAATCGTATGGCTGACCTTGTCGAAGATCACCACGAACGCTTGGAGGGGTAGAGGGTGTCATAGAACTACTTCCGTGAATTATTTTCACCCCCATTTTGCTGAACCAGCCGCTACGTAGAGATGCACACGTACCTTTTTCCGCCTCGGGATTCCTCACTGCGTTCGGAACCGCTCGGCGCAAAAATCTACGCTAAAAAGGCCGCTCGCTCCCGATGGTCGCTCACGGGTGCTGCGCTTGTGGCGCTACCGCAGTGATACCGCCTCCGCCTGTACGTACCGCTCGTCGGGTAATCGAAGAGGGGTATGCGAACCGTATCTGTAAACACCTTTCAGAGACTCAGAATCTCGAGAGTAGCCCGCTGTCGCCGCCGTCCCGATCCGCCGTCTCTTTCTCGCCGGCGCTGTCGTCCTGGAGCTCGTCGTCGCGATCGCGGCCGTCGCTGTGGTCGTCCTCGAGGGACGTCTCACCGTCGGCTCCCAGCGAAGAGAGCGGGACGGTCATCCCGTCAATATAGACCTCCAGGTCGTCGGCGGATAACGTCTCGTCGTCCTCAGTCGACGGAACGACGACGACATACCAGCCGTCGCCGGGCTCGGGAACGGCACCGTCGCCAAACTCATACTCGGGAATGATCGGTGTCTTGATCGTTCGCATGTCCTCGGTAGCCTCGTCGCCGACCGCTGGGTAACGTTCGACGTCCTCGAAGATACTCGCGGCGTCAGGGAACCGAGCGTGTACGTCGCCGGCGCCGTCCCGGAGGACGTACTCGCCGGTCTCATCGTCTCGAACCCACACATCTTCGCGAGCGCCGTTGCGATACACCCTTTCGCCGTCGATACCCAGGGGTCTGAGGTTGTAGAACCGGGTTTCACCGTCGACCGAGTGGCGTTCGCGAGCGCCTCGAGGCTCGTCTGCGAGTGTCCGCCAGACATTATCGGCGACGTCCTCCCGACAGAGGAACAGACAAGCTTTGTCGTCGTTCGCGGCACTCGAGAGGTTCCGGACCGTCTGACCCTGCTTAGTGCTCCCGGTCGACTTCTCGGCTTCGAGGATCGCCTCACGACCGTTTGTTAGTTCGTCGACTGTCGGGTGATCCCCCCGGAAGGTCTCGAAGGCCTCGGCGATCGCCGCGGGATCGGCGTCGGCACCGATCTCGAGCAGCGGTGTCGGATCAGCGGTGCCGTCGGGAAGGCTCTTCTCACCCTCTCCTTGTTCGGCGATCGCGACGTCGAGACCGAGTTCGTTCAACGCGGGGTATGCATCTCGGAGCACGAGCGAATGCAGGGCGCCGCCGGCACTCTCGTCGTCGCCGACGTCCTGGATGCTCGAGACTACGTCGTCGCCGACGGATAGCCACAGCTCCCCGTCTCGTTCGTTCTCGGAGAGTTTCGAGTCGGGAATCGGCTTGAGAACGTTTCGCCAGAGCCGTTCGCGAGTGTCGATCCGGTCGGCTTCGAGACGGTCGGCGACAGCGGCGCGAATAGCGTCCTCACACTCCTCGAGCGGGACATCCCGGTCGTTCCCCTCGGATCGGAGTGCAGCGTCGTACACGGCCTTCGCGACATCCTTCTGGAGCTCCTCGTCGCGGACCGACCCGACATCGTCGGCACTGTCCCGGAGTAGAATCTCGCTCTTGATCTCTGCGGTCGTGCGACGACGTCGACCGTAGCGTTTCTGAGACTCGGCGATCAGCTGCTCGGTCTCACGTTCGTCGCGCGTCTCGAGGACGTCGAGCGCAGGCTCGAGTGTCTGAACTTTGAACGAGTCGGTCTTTTCATCCCGGTCGTCGTGGGTCCGCATGAAGATCCGGTACTTCGAGAGCTCGAGGATATCCTTCGCCTCTATATCCTCGCTATGCTGAGGCGCAACGGCAGTCGCGTCTTGTGGATCGCCGACGTCGAAGGTGAGGAACGTCTTACAGTTGCCTTGGATCGCCCGGCGAATCCCTTCGGGAATCCCTATGTCGTCGTCGCTTCCGGTCTCAAGGTTCTGAGCCGCGAGCGTCAGCGAGAGCCCGAACGAGCGGGCCTCCCGAAGGATGTTGTGTATCTCGCTTTCCTTCGAGACGATTTTGTCGAACTCGTCGATCACGCAGTAGAACTCCGGCGGGTCGGGCTCGCTCTCGGAGTACGTTTGCTCTCGGATCGCGACCCAAATGCGTCGGATCAGCGCCGTCGCGATCATACGCTTTGCTGATCCGGAGCTCGAACGGTTCCGAACGACTATGATCTTCCCGTCGCGAACGGCGTCCTCAATGGAAATGGTTGACGTTGGGTGTGAGACGATGGATCGGGTCGTTCCGCTCTCTACCCACTCTTTTAAGCGCCGAATCAGTGGCTCGAGCTCGTCCTGATCCATGTCGGCGACGACGTCCTGAGCGTAGTCCTCGATCCACTCAATCCGTGCCTCACTGAGCATGTCGGCGTAGCGCTGTCGGCCGTTCTCCTCGAGGAGCGCGTAGTAGGCGTCGAGTAGCGTCACGCTTCGGTCAGTCCGAACCTGCCACTCGGCGAGACCACGGACGACGTTGCGGGTCACACCGGACATGCGAGCGCCCCATGCGGCATCGGGACCGGCCGACTGAGCAAGCAGTGACTCGAGGTCGTCGGCGAGCGCTTCAACGGCGCTCTCGAAAGACTGAGAGTCGGGGTCGGGGTTCCGGAGCGGGACCTCGAGAAAGTTGAAGCCAACTTCATACTCGGCGTCGGCGCCGATATCCAGAAAGATCAGGTCGTCCTCACGGCCTTCCGGGAGCAGCGAGATTATCTCGTCGGCGTCGTCGCCTTTCGGGTCGAAAAAGAGCCCGCCGTGACCACGCTGCATGATCTGACGGAAGTAGTTGATCAACAGCGTCGTCTTACCCATACCGGTCGACCCGCTCACGAATTGGTGCACGTTGAGCGTCTCAGGGCGAACGCCGGCTTCGACGCCGTTCCGAGTACCGAAGCCGTACCAGATAGGCGACTCGCGGTCGGTCTCAGTGAGCATGGCTCGTTGCTTCTCGCTCTGTGGTGAGGTTGCTCGGTCGAGCCCGACCTCGTCGAACGGGAACCGCGGCGTCCTCGGGGGAACGCCCTTCCCGGCGACGGTCATGGAGTAGTCGGCCTCTTGTGTGTTGAGGTCGGTCGGGACGTGACAGACGCCCGCTGTCGAGTCGGTCGAGAAAACCATGTCCCGATCGACCCACTCCCGAGCAGCGGCGCGCTCGAGGAGCTTCGGAAGCTTCCGCCGGGAGTAGAACGCTGGCTCGAAGCCCTGCTCATACTTCGAGTTGTAGAACTTGCGATACATCCCAGCGGTCTCACGAACGCGAGACACGGCCTCGTCGGGATCGCTGGAGATTGCGAAGATTCGGATGTTAAGATGGAATCCTTTCTTCCCGTACTGATCAGCGACGACTTGAGCGGCCTTGTTGTGACCGTTCGTGTCTATTTCTTTTGCGAAGCCGCCGCGCTCCTCGTTCTGTGCAACGATATTTCCGATTTCCTCGGCGAACCCACTCGCGTCGAACCTCGTTACTGGGTTCTGGAGTTCCTCGAGAGTATCGGGGATCCCGGAGAACCAATTCTTCGAGTCGCGGCTCTCTGTCGAGAACGCCGGCCGGAGAACGAACTGAACGATCACGTCGGCGTCGGCCGTCTCGGGAGCCCCCACCATTTCCGACGTAATCGAGTCGTAGGGATCCTGCTCGAAGTGATCCGGGTCAATCTGATAGTGCTTGATCGGTCGGTAGTAGTTGCTATCCCGGAGCTCGAGGTGAGCGCCGGCGACGTGATCACCGTCCTCGAGTTCGGCGAACGCCGGAGCCGATTCGACGACGTCCGAATCTGGATAGTACGTTTTGAGCTGTCGTAGGAGCCGCCGACGACTGTCTTGATCGCCGGGAACGAACCGGAACTGAAGGATCTCCTCGTCGTCCGTGTAATGGAGCTCGAAGGTCTGTGGGGGTGAGGCGTTCTTTCGGTCGAAGAGCCCGCCGTGATCGACGTCGTGAAGCGAGTTGAGTAGTCGCTCACCGCGCTCAATAGCATCCTCTCCGCGGTAGGGGCGGATCCCTAAGACGGGTTGCTCCTCGTCGGCGACTGTCTCACGAATCTGTTCGGCCGTCTGTGCATCTATCTCGAGTGCCTTCGGTGAGTTTCGGCTGAAGAGTCCCATACGAATCGAACCTCGGTTAGTCGTCCGCCGCGATCGCGTTCGGTTCCGTCTCGGTCACGTCGTCCTCGAGGACGTCGTCGCCGGGTTCGGCCGGGAGCTCCCAGCGCCAGTCGTCCGTCTGTTCCTGGAGCCACTGGTAGGGGTCGTCGCCGTGATCGGTCGGATCGTAGCGAACGAGCGAGAACTCGCACGGATTGAGCGAGTCGTCCATTTCAACCCGGATCGGATAGGACCCCTTCTCGTCGACCCGGAGCAGCGCCTCGGAGTAGCCCTGTCCCTCTTTCCCCGAGGCGGCGTCCCGAACGTAGTCGACCTCGGTACTCGTGAGACCGAGTTCGTCGCCGAGACTTCGGTCCATTTCTTTGAGGTACTGGTAGATCTGGATAGACATGTTATCGAGGATAACCTCGGAGGTGTCCGTGAGTCCGCCGTCCTCGGTCGTTGCGAGGAACTCGCTGATCGTCTGAGTCGAGAAGACCACGGAAAGGTCGTAGTGTCGAGAGTGGCGAACGGCTTGCTTGAGGAAAGCGAGGTCGCTCGAGTGCCGAGTCATGTAGTGGCTCTCGTCGATCGCGAACATCGTTTTCCGGTCGGATGTCTTGGTCTGTTCGTAGATCTGCGAGACGAGCAGTTGCATCATGAGCCCGCGGTTCTCGTCGCTGTTGTAGCGCTGAAGATCGAGGTAGACGACGTCGGATCCCTCGAGGCTAATGTCGGTCGGCTTGGTGAGGTTGTGGTAAATCTCGCCCTCGTCGAACGCCTGGATATCGTTGTTTATGATATCGATCGCCCGCTGCTTCCAGTCGCCGATCGTATCGGCGTCTTCGTCAAGAGCCTTGTCGACAAAGTTCTCCGGCGAGTCGACCATTCTCCGGAGAATCTTGAAGACGTCCTGGAGCGTCGGCGGCTCCTCACCGAAGGTCACGGTGCCGTCGCGCTCGTGGTAGCCTGCACGGTCGTAAGCTGTACTGATCGCACGCCGCCAGACACCTTGTTTCCGACCGAGTGAGAGCCCTTCCTCGTTCTCATAGTACGTCTTAACGAACGACATAGCCCGGACTTTTGCATCCGAGACAGGGGTGTATTCGTCGTCGGTGTTGGCTCGGTCCTCGTCGGCCTCGAGGTGTAGCGGGTTGATGTTCGTCGACCCGCCGATCACGACCCGATCGCCGTCGAATATTTCGGTCAGCCCGGCGAACTCTTGGAGCGGGTCACAGAGCACGAGCCGAACGTCGTCGTTCGTGAGTTTCTGTCGGGTAAGTATCGTCTTGAGCGTCGTCGTCTTGCCCGACCCGATCGTTCCGAAGATCCCCATATTGTAGCCGGTCGACCGGCTCCATAGATCGACAAGCGTCGGCTCGTTGAGTTCGGCGTGAGTCCCGAATTCGACGCCGGTCGGCTCAACGAGGTTGCTCGAGACCCACGGGAGTAGCGCCGCGAGACCGTCGCCGGTCATTTGGACCGAGTCGTGAACGTCGTTCTTGCACGCCGGTGCTGCGGTCTGCCATCCCCGATCCTGATTGAACGTGAGCTCTTTCGCCGCGGCGTTGAGTTCCTTGAGACGGCTCTTTGTCTTCCGGACGACCGAACGGAGTTGCTCGAGGTCGGTCGACCGAATCTCAACGTAGGTGTTCGTCTCGAAGAGTCCGGTATCGGCGTGTTCGACCGACTGCTTGATGTCTCGAGCGGCTTCCCACTGTTCGACTTTCCGATCAGCGAGCGGCGAGTCTCGTTCCTCAGCGCGTTCGGCCTTGAGCCGGAGCGAGGTCTCGGTCGACTTGAGCCGCTGGAGCTCGTCGGCGACGTTCAGCCCCTCGAAGTGTGTCGAGACGGTCACCTGAACCCCGGGTTCGTCGAACGTAAGCAGGCCTTCGAGCATCCCGACCGGTGGGATTGCCGGCCAATCGCGGATCACGAGCGTCGTCGAGTGCGTATCGCCGTCGAGAGTAACGTGATTCGGCGACGACCGATCAACGACCTCGGGAGCGAGCAGTGACTGAAAGTTCTCCTCGAGCGCGTCGTCGTCGAGTGCAATCCCGGCGGTGCCGTAGTCCTCGGAGAGCGCCGCGACGTCGTCGCTGTCGGCGTCGTCTCGAGGCGTCGCCGTCTCGGACGGGTCCCGTCGGGCGTGACGCTCAGCGGCGAACGTGTGACCGTCACGGTCGGGACCACGCTCGAGGTGATCGTAGGAGAGATCCGGCGCGGGGTCCTCGTCGCCTTGATCCTCGAGCTCCGGGACCGGTGACTCACGGGCGACCTGCGAAAAGTCGTCGAACGCATAGACGTCGTCGGTCCGGTAGTAGTCAGCGAGGATCTTCGCGAACTCGGTCGACGAGAGCGGCGTCGCCGTAATATCCTCCAGGGTTTGCACGCTCGTCGCGACGTCTTCAACGCGGCGCTCGAGTTTATCGAGGAGTTCTCTCGTGTGCTCGGGAGAGCCGCGCTGTTTCTGGAGTTCGCGCCACTCGATAATCTGACCGACGCCGGGAACGTTCGCGAGCCCCCCGCCGTCACTCGAGACCGGCGAGACGGCCTCTTTGGGTTCGACGGCGACGACAAAATAGTGCTCTCGCCGCATGGTCGTATCCTGGAGAAGCCCGATCACGGCGGCACGTTCGCCGGCAACGTCCGCGAGCACCCGCTCCCGGAGTTCGTCTTGAGCGTCGGGAGCAGTGTCGGCGCCTTGGAGGTGAGTCTGTTCCTGATCGAAGAACCGAGCCCGTCGGTCCTCGAAGTCGACCGAACGCATGGGATTGTACCACTGAGCCGGGTACTCAACAGTTGACGCGAGCATGCGTGCGAGTCGGTTAACCTGTTGCTCCCAGTGGTCGTCGTCCTTGAGACTCATATTCGCCGGCGAGATATGCACAGCGCCGATCAGCGCACCGTCGTCACGTTCGACAGCGTAGCGCTGTCGGTACGATTTCTTGAGCGGGATTAACTCTTGAGTTGGTTCGTACTCGTCCGACCCAAGGATCGAACCCTTGATTCCTGGGAGTTGGGCGAACTTCCGAAGCTTCGAGGTTGGTGCTGGTTGCTCGAGGTCGCTGCTACTCGTGGTCGTTTCCGCATCGGCGTCGCTGGTAGCGTTCTCAGTCATGGATCAGGATCGGCTGTTGGGTGTAGTGGTTGACGAGCTTCTTCGCGTACTGTCCGGCCGTGATATGGTCCGGAGTCATGGCGATCGCGACGAACGCGCCGAACGCCGCCGCAAGCGTCGCCAAGAGGAGCACCCACCAGAACGGCCGGGGGTGCATAATCGCCGTCAGCGTGAACAGGGTGAGCGCTGGCGTCAGAAACAGCAAGAGCCCGAAAATCGAGAATCCCATCCAGTCGGGGCGCTCCGAGACGTCGCTAAGGACTTGTCGCTCTCGAGTCGCTGTACTTTCGTCGGTGCCGGTGCTATCAGTCGCCATTATTCTTATTCCTGTTTCGCTGTTTCATTCGCTGTGCAAGTGTCGTTGCACCGCTCGAGTCGCCGTAGTTCGACTTGATTTCTTTCGAGGAACTCGAGGAGCCGCCGGCCGACGTCCCGGAGTTAGATCCGGGGCTCGAAGACGACCGTGAGAGTCGACCTCGCATTGAGCTGAGTTGCGTCTGTGTCTTTTGGTAGGTCGTCTGTGCACGGTTCCGCGCTTGCTGTGAGAGCTCTCGAGGTGCGACCGACGTCTGTGGTTTCCATCCTTTCTGCGAGCGGCGCCGAACGCCACTCGCGGCGCTCGAGGCGGTCCCCATCATAACGCCGGTCACAAGACCCGGTCCCTGAGCCATAGCGTACATGATCGCGATCGGAACGAGGATCCCGGTGAGGAACATCCCGAATATGAGCCCGACGTTCGCGAACGAGCTGACGTTGAATCCCCAGTCGAGCTGATAGGCGGCGCCGAACATCATGGCGTTCGGCCAGGTCATGATCAGCAAGCCGATGTATTGCCAGAGACCGAAGGATCCGAAGCTTCGAAGCCGCTTGTGGGGTGCTGCGAGAGCGAGGATTAGCAGAATCGGGAACACGAACGGCATCCAGAACAGTAGCTGATATCTGAAGAAGTAGACGAATGCATAGAGGACGATTTTGATCCACCCGAACAGGTAGATCGATGCCGCGACGGGGGCGGCTGTCGACCCGAGCGTGAGCGAGCCTGTGATCGACAGTATCTCATCGCTCTCGGGAGCGAACGCCCATGCGATATCATTCGACAATTGGTGCATCCAACCGACAACCGGCCATGCGAAGATCAGTGCGAAGATCGCGACGACAAGCCGAATGATCCACATGTAGACCCGGTAGCTCCCGACGAGACTCGAGTAGGGGAGGAATCCGGTGAGCGCCAGGATAATGATAGACAGTATCGCGACTGTGAACGGGAGGATCATTCCCTCATAGATCGGTTCAAAGAGGGAAGCGAACGGCTCCTCAGTTGGCTGCCCGAAGATCCCGTTCCAACCCGCGTTTCCAGGCTCGGGGGTGCCGATGAGAACCTCGATGGATCCCTCCAGGACACCTTCGATAATCCCGACAGCACTGTCTTGGACCCACTCGAAGATTCCATCAACGAACTCGCCCGTACTCGGGACTGGGTTGCTCACCGACGGTGCCGCGTCAGACACCCAGTTACCCATACCGTCCTCGTCGTCCTCAGCGCCGGTCTCGTTCTCACTCTCGTTGATCTCGTTCCCAACCGCTGGATCGGTCGGGCCGATCGTTTCGTTCTCGTCGTCCGTCTCGTTCCCGACCGGACCCTCTTGTGCGAGCGCTGGCGCGACGAACGCGCTGCTCAAGAGTAAAACGGCCAGTAGGACGGCTGCGAAACGGGAAAATCGGGACATTATCGAACCCTCGAGATTAGTCGAGCGGGGTACACGCCATACCCGTGTCGATCACCGAGTATCCAAGTCCGAACTGTAGGAACGAGAACCCGAGCACGAGCACGAATATGCCGACGAATAGCCCGCCGACGATACGGTGAGCAATCCGTGCGACGCCGCCGGTCAATGGTAGCGCCTCGAGCCCGCCACCGATGAGGAGCCCGATCACGAGCATCATGACGACGATCGCACCGACGAACCCGACTGTGTTACCGAGCATTTCGCCTGCCTCGGTGCTACAAAAGTCCTCCTCTTGAGCCGCGACCGACATCGTCAGCATCAACGTCGATAGCAACATGACTAACGACGGGACTCTATAATTTCTGCCAATACACTCTCTAAGGCCGGAACACACATCCGGTAGGGGGTTGTGATCTAGCATGCTGTCTCAACAGCACTTCGGCCGGCGTTGGTGCGCCGGTCGGTTCTACAACCGATCAGTGCTTACTTTATCCAACTAGAGTCAACCACTTATAGTTATGGTTATATGGGAACGTTGCAGCAAGAGGGAACGTTTAATGTATGTGGGAACGATATACGCATATGGGTATGCAGCCGGAAAACACGGGCGACATGGCCCGACGGCGTGCAATTCTGACGGACCGAGAACGCGAACTGATTGCAAGCGACGACACCGAGGAGAAAGAATACCAGTATCAAGCGGCCTCGAGGGTCCGGAACAAGATACACGACGAACTCCCGACCGACATTGATATTCTCGAGGAAAATCACCCGGAACTCCTCAAAGAGTTACGGGAGGTCGTGTGCGAGGACGGTGGGTAGCATGTCCGTATTCTATCCACATTTCAACGCGCGGCTCGCGAAACTCATCGGCCTCGCTGCTTTTCTTGCCGCGTTCCTCTCGATCGGGAGCAGGGAATTTGGCGCAATCCCGTTCTTCCTCATCGGGGGGTACATCCTGATCACTCGGAACGCCTCGAATAACACCGGATTCCGTGGGACGACTATGGAAATACTCGGGGTCATGTTCGCGCTTCTCGGCGCGGGCGTGATCTGGAGCTAACGCATAGACAGCGCTTCTCGAGGTGAAACCATGACACTCCAACAGTTCACAAACTACTCTCGGCGATCGTTGCTCGGAGGGATCGCCGCAGGGATCAGCGCTTCGGTCGCTGGATGCACGAACGTATCGACATACGGCGGCGAGAGCGACGGTAACGGTGAATCGGGAGCGAGTGGCGCCGGCGGCGACAGTGTCGCGACAGCGCTTGATCCTGGAGCGTACGCCGATCGATTCGAGACCGTCACGAATCTCGTTGAAGATCACGGCGCCGACCCCTCCGGTGAGGAGCCGATCGGCGACGCGCTCTCGAGTGCCTGGAGTGACGATACGCTAATCGTTCTCCCACAAGGAGACTACAAGCTCAATAGTCAATTCCGACGGACAAGATCGAGGGACGTCGGCTTGATCGGTCAGAACGCAGTGATCCGTCACGGCGAGGTCGAATCTATCCACAGCCATACCGTCGGTTCGGGAGAGTATTCGGGAAGCACCATGATGTTCCGGGTCGGCACCGACAGCACTCCTCACCGCGGCGAGTTCGTGTTTGGTGGCTTCATTTTTGACTGGAGCCGAGAAAACTCGGGAATGCAGGCGATCAATGCTCACGTAGACGGTGACCTCGAGGTTCGGAACATCCTCTTCAATGGGATGCACGACCTCGGAACCCACGGGAACATGCGCGTCGCGACCCACTCTCCCGAGTCGACCGGGCTCGTCGATTCAATCGACATGCGGTGGGGCGGGCTACACCACGAAAACACTATCAACACACGCCGAACGACCGACTACGCTGGGAGAACGAATGAGTACGGCCTCGGACAGTCGTGGTCGACGTCGGGGATCACCGGTCACCCACAAATGCAGGGAACGATCCACTTCAATAATATCCAGTGCGGCGGGTGGCCGGATAACGGGATCTACGTTCGTGGGGGCTCAGGTCGGAAGATTCTCACCAATTGCCACGCGGCGAATAGCGGCGTCGCGAGCCTTCGGACCGACAGCGGTCCCGACTGGGAGCCTGTTGAGTACCTCGATGAAACCGACGACTACGACGAGGCTCGAGACGGACCCTATGGACAGTCGACGCTCGAGAACTGTATCGCTGAGGTCGACCACACGCCCGACGAGAGAACGTACGGGTCTCAGCGTGGGATCCGGCTCCGTGGCGGGGAGTTCGAAGTTCGAAACTGTCACATCCGGATCGGCGTTGACGATGGCGCCGGTGGCGCTGGCGGTAGCTACGCGATCGGGGCGCTTGATGGGACCGAACGAGCGACGGTCACGAATACGTCAGTCGAACTTACTGAGCCCGGCGACGCCTTCTATTTCACTTCAGGATTCGACGTCGAACTGGAGGGTATTGAGATACAAACGACCGGGTGGGATGGCACTCGCTCGAGTGTGTTCGGGGGTGCGACGCCGTCGATGAACGAGGTCGTCCTCAACGGCGAGCCAATCGGATAAACTGTATTTTGCTTGGTGAACCGTCAGACATCCGGCTGACTGAACCACTTGTGTGAGCGAGTTCTTACGGGCGGTGAGGAGAGTCACCGGTGCCAAGACTAACAATTACGATCACCGACGAGCAAGCCGAGATCCTCGAGGAGAAAACGGGGGACGGCGGCGAGTATGAATCTAAGAGCGAGGCGGTGAGAACCTTCATCACCGAGTATGAACGCCTCACAGAGCAGGTGGACGAACTCCAGAACGAACGTGATCGCTTACAGCGGCAACTCGCGGCTACGAACAGTCGTATTGACGAGGTCACTGAGTTAGTCGAGTACGTCGACGAACAGCGAGAGCTCGAGCGCTATCGCGAACGCCGCGAACGTATGGTCGATCAAGCTGGCGTCCTCACTCGAGCGAAGTGGTGGCTCACCGGCGTCCCTGTCGACGGCGGCCGCAGCGACGACGGCGAACTCGAAGAGTGAGATTCTTGATCTAACCAACTGAGGGGGTGACTGCCGGGGGTGTTGTTGGTTAAGACTCCCCGCTCTTATGCAAAGTTACGGAAAATTAGTATTTCTCGCTGTCGGATTGCCCAATCTGTCCATGCAGGGCTTGGACCAAAACCCGCCGACAACAATCAGTTAGTACGGCTGGTCGCCATTAGGCGTCTGGAAGACCTCATTTTCGGGATCGTCCTCAGCCAGCACCCACTCGCCGTCGGCAACAAGCTGCTCAAACTCATCCCGATCATACTCATAGAGCTGTCCAGGAGAGGGACCGACGAGACGAACAGAGTTCTCCCCAACATTGAGTTCGTAGAACAATGGCTCGCTTTCGGACTGTGGGCCAAGGGCACCGTTCCAATTCTCGATATCGGTGGCCGAATTCGTCTTAGACATAGATCACTCTACAGACTCATTTGTGAAACAGTTTGTGTACTCTTCAAGCCTGAACCTGTGGTCAGTCGAAATTGAAGAAGGCGGTATGGTACTTGAGCAATCGATTACTCGTCGTCCGTGTCTGTACTTCCATTGCGATCACGCCGAGTCTGCCGCCCGGCCTCGGTATCCGGCCAGCCATCGCGTTGGTACTCGCCGGCGTGCTCAGTGTTGATGTGCTCGGTAAATTCCTCCCTTGCGCCGAACGTCCTCGAGCAGTCGGGGGATGGACAGTCGTATGTTTGGACGTCGTTGCTCATGCAGCGATCTACCGACGCGATCGGGAAAGTCGTGCGGGTCTCTCGAGTTAACCAAAATCACCTTTGGTTGTCGTCGATCAGACAACCAAGACACACAACAATCCAGATCATTCGAGAGACTTGAGAACGTAGCTATGGTCTGTGATCCCGCCGGTAAAATCACTAGCGCTTAATCATCATCCCCATTTGTCACAAACACCAATTCAGCGTGCTCGATGAATATGTCAAAATTGGGGTTATCGAGATGATCGTCGAACATTTCAATGAAAGAGCCTATCGGGATCCGATCATCACCACTAACAGTTATGTCTATTTCCCCTTCTTTTTCCAACTGTTCAGCTATCTCCTCCTCAGATATCTCATCCCCAGTTCCGAACTCCATGATTACATGTAAGCCGCTATAGTATGTTAAATGCGAGCATCGATAGCATACATATCGTAGATATTATCCGACCCATCACGGCAGTCGAACTACTCGAGCCTTCCGATAGCTATCAAAATCACGTGGTGAATATCACGTATAAAAAGTTCTCCTTGGTACGCAGTTTGAGGAGATGCTCTCAGATCAACGATCGGGAAGACTCGTACTAATCGATTTACAGAGGGCGGGTTCTAACCCGCTATTCCGGTAACCTGCAGCGAGATTGACGTCTACGGCCCAGAATCGATCCTCGTTATCTTTGACGAAGTCGACCCCGACGCCCCGAAGACCGAGTCGATCAACGAGGCGGCGCAAACGACGCCTAAGCGTTGGTCTGGAACGAACCTGACTCAGGAAGCGCTTGGGGGCGTAAAGCTTTGAGGTAACACGCTTGGCCGTCGTATGGACTCGCGTTCCATCGTTGACGGCGTAGTACTTGTAGTCGACAGGCTTCGTGGGAATCAGTTCTTGATAGAAATCCCCTTCACCGTTTAGTTCGGGGTCGCCGTTCCAGATGTAATAGGGCTTTGCGACGTACTCAGAGTCGGGTTTCTCAAAAGTTATTCGGGGTGTTCGAAATCCGACCGCTTCAAGCGCTTGCAGTCCGATTAGCCGTGAACTCAACGCAATCGTCGCGGCGAGGTTATTCCACAAGGATGTCCCCGTTCGCCGTGCGTACCTGAGGGCGGGGATATTGAGCGGGAACACCTGCTTGTTGACGAGCAGAGCAAGATCGTCGATGTGGCTTGGAGAGAGTTCCGATCGCGGATCGAAGAACCGAACTGTATGTCCCGCGTCCCGAAGTCGTCCGGCGACGGCAGTGAACACCGGCTGATCGTCGTCACAGAGTATCCCAATTTGCTCCGCATCAGCCGTATTCATAGGTAATGTGTGTGTGTCAGGTAAGATAATCCTTCGATACAGTCCTACATCAACGAATTCGAAAGCGTGAGACGACCGATTTCAGTATTGGCAGAGCCGTACAGTGTGCACCATCTGTGCTATCTATTCAGCAGCGGTCTGCCAATACCCCGGTATCTGGTAGAAATAACAACGGTTCGCATCTCCATGTAACGGACCGCCGCTTTAGCGTGAATGGATCCAGAGAAAGCCCCTCTATCTGGTGAAGCAGCGATTTCTAACCGTCATTCTCTTGTAAGAGCACTATGTGGTATGTCATGTAGTCAGCCGAGCGTCTGAGTTCAGAGTGAACTCCGCTGTTCTCTATCGGTGATCGGGCGAGAAGATCAAGTATCCTGTGGAGACCACACTGGATCTGTTAGTAGGCCTTGATAGATTTCAACACTCTGTATTGCTCCTGAATTATCGATACTCGTTTTGGAGAAAGTCTTCGTACATCGAGAACATGTCCTAACCCGAACTCTCCCATTTTCTTTTTTGCTCTCAAAATATTTCGAATCCGCATGACCGAATAAATAACATCTGATGGACATTTCCTAAACCACAATGTGATGTAGTGATAATAGTACTGATTGGAAGCTCTAACTGTGGCGTTGTCGTTACACTCTCGTCGGTACGTAAGCATCACCATGTAACGGGGTCCAGAGAAGACCCGTCTCCCTGGTAAAACGGCGAACGCCAACCGTTATTCTCTTGTGAGCACCTATGGGGTATGTCATATTGTCAGCCGAACGTCGGAGTTCAACACAAACTGCGACGTTCACCGACCGATTTACCCTTCTCGCTTATAAACCAAGTCGTCTACAGAACCCATGCCAAGCAATCCCGACGTTGAGCACTCTGATGAGTACAGCCGCGCCCAAACATGGCTCAAGCCGACACAGGTTGAACGGCTTCGGGACGTCTGTCTATCTGACGCCGTCGCACCCTACCTTCAGGACCGGAATGAGGTGATCGTTGCACTGCTCTATGATGCTGGCCTTCGCGCCGGCGAGCTGTGCGCTCTCGACGTGAGTCACCTAGATCTCGAAAACGGGACCATCTATCTCCCGAGTGCTATCCAGAAAGGCTCACCACCGCCAGCGACTCTCGAGCTCAAGCCTGAGACGGTTCGACTACTCCGTCGGTATCTTCGGGACCGATGGAAGGACACTACAGCTCTCTTTCCTACCCGCTCAAGCGACCGAATCACGGCACGATCCCTACAGCGGCTCATAGAAAAACTCGCTGTAGAAGCGAACGTGCGGCCGCTGCTTGCAGGCGGTGGTATAGGAGAGCCGACGGAGGTTACTCCGCACACGCTTCGGCACTCTGTGGCCTATCGGATTATCCAGATCGACGGTGGTCGGCTTGAGGACGCTCAGCTACGACTCCGTCACGCCAATAGACAAACCACGGACCAAATCTATAGTCACTTGATCCCACGGTAGGTGGAAGATCGGTGGTTGTTCGGATCTCACTGGTCAGTGAGAGGAGGAGGTCTTCGACTCATTTAAACTGCCAACGGACAAGAGGCAGATATGTACGATCTGACCGCTTTCCAGCGCGATCTGCTCTATGTTGCTGCTGGCCTGGATGAACCACACGGACTTGCGATCAAAGAGGAGCTCGAGAACTATTACGAAAAAGAGGTCCACCACGGTCGTCTGTATCCGAA
>NZ_JARUKW010000032.1 GCF_029688845.1 Natronococcus sp. A-GB1
ACCCAAGACCAAAGCGAAGCTACGTGCTCGAGCGGCGTCGCACGCTGCCGACGTCGCCGGCGAACACTTCCCCGAGCTGCCGGTCGAGTCGATCAACTGGGAGACATCAACCCAGATGCAGCGCTCGGCAGGAAAGGCCGGCTACAACCGAGCGAACAATCAGATCACGATCCGGCTCTCGTGGGACGCATACCGCGAGTACGGCTGGCAGAAGTTCGCCCGGACGATCCGCCACGAACTGATCCACGCCTACCAGTTCCACAAGCACAGCGAAGCCGATCACGGTCCAACGTTCACCCGGTGGGTTGATCCACTTGACACCGATCGCCACTGCGAGCGCTTTGCTGACCCGAAATACTGGATAGTCTGCGACGACTGCGAGAAGCGCGACCCGCGCTACCAGCGCTCGAAGATTGTCAAGAACCCTAGCAACTATCGCTGTCAGTGCGGTGGCAATCTCCGAGTTGAGGACGCCTGATCTGGCGCCCTCCCTGCAGCCGATCAGTACCTTTATGTTATTCCCATATATTATATTGATATATCGAAATATACCCTGACAGAATCCATGGCACTCACGATTGAAATTCGAGGTGCTGACAAGCCGACGGAAGAAGCCCGCATCGTCGCAGGCTACGAACGCGGTCAGCAGCTCTCCCAGCTGCTCGAAGCCGGGGATGACGTCGACCCAAAGATCGCCGACGAACTGAAGCGGTACCTGGTATGCACTCCAGTGCCAGCCTAGCTGAACTCGTGATCAAACACGGAACCGCGACGACCTGGAGGGCTACACTAAAGCGCTGCTCGAGGAGGAAGAAGACTGAGAACCGGCTACTGCGTGATGCTGACCAGCGAGACCGCTGGTGAGTCATCTCACCTCGGTCTATACACCTGGCACATCGCCAGCAACGTCGTGGAAAGGACAAGTCGGAAAAAGGATGCCGGCGCCGGCGTGATCGGTCAATGTAATGGGATCCGCGTGATCATGACGGCGTCAGACGGACGCCCGTTCAATGGCAGGATTACACGTCCGACCGACGTCACCGGTGCCATGGTGGATGGCGTCCTCGCGACGCCGTCGCTGTTCGACTCAGCGCACCGGATTCTGGTTTGACGGCCTCCCTGCCCCAAGGCCGACGCAACACGGATCCATGGCACAAACATACCCTAACTCCAATGACCGAAGACAAGAACGTCGACATTCGAGAGATTCAGACTGCTAAGCTCCGACAGGCGAAGGGATCGGTCGTCGTCCGGATCACGAACGCAATCCGCGCGGCCGGTCTCGAGGATGGCTCATTCCGGTTCGATCCGCACGCCGTCGAGGAGATCGGCATGGTTCCCGCGATCGGCGTGGAAGAGCGGATCGACGGCCGGACGGACCCGCTCGCGAGTTCGATCCGATTCGAAGGTGACGGAAGCGTGATGATGCTCACGATCCCCCAAGAGGTCCTTGAGGCGCTTGAGATCGACTCTGACGAGATCAACTGGGATAACCCACCTGAACTGAATGTGTGGGCCGGCGATCAGCTGCTCGCCTTCGAGCGTCCCGACGAGAGAACCGTTCAGATCGACCGCGACGAGTTGGATGAGGAGAACGATGGCTGACTCTTCTCAATCGGCTCTCAACGTCGACTCCGTCCGCGAAGCCGCCGACTACTGGGTTCGATCCACCTACTCGGAATCGGGCCGGGCGATCCATATCCCCACCGAAGAGAGCACACGAGACAAGCCAGAAACACCATGTCGCCACACCCCCCGCACTGGGCGCTGGCGGTCTGTCGAACTCGATCATCTCGATGACGATCTCCTCGAGGAGCGGCTTTGTAGCGAGTGTGCCGCCAAAGCACTCGGTGAGGAGTATCATCCTGGTGGCGACGACGTCGACTACTCACGGACGCCTCTCGACAGGCTCGCAGATGCTGGCCTCCTGGACGAAAACGACGACCAATTGAGTGCTGACGACGAAGCTGCTCAATCGCGTAACGTAGGCGGGGAAGCTGAACGTGGGCGTGGTCTGTAGTGGCCGAAGCACAGGCCGCCGAAACGCGACCTGTTCCCGACGTCACGGACTACGAACTCAAACGCTACCTCCAGCAGATGGATCCTTTCGAGTTCGAAGAACTCGTTGCGGCCCTCTGGGACCGAAAAGGATGGGACGCTGCAGTCGATGGCGGCACACACGATCGCGGCGTCGACGTCCGGGCCACCAAGTCCTACCCCTATGAGTCGAAGGTACTCATCCAGGCGAAGCGATACGGACCGAACACGACTGTCGGCTCACCAGAGATCCAACAGTATGCATCTCTCGCTCATCAAGAGAGTGGCGTCGACAAGGTGCTGGTTGTCACAACCAACGAATTCTCACGACAGGCCCTCGAGCTTGCACGGGACCTGAACGTCAAAACGATCGACGGCGATGGCCTCGTTCACATTATCCGCGAAGAAAGCGCCGAAGATCTCGTCGCTGAATACCTCCCACTGCCAACACGCAACGAGAGTGGATCCGAACCATTGTCCTCACCCACTAAACCCACAGACTCAGCCAAAGAAGGCGGCCTTCTCACGTCGCTTCCATCGGTGCCAGGCCTCAAACCCCGCTGGCACTGGGTCGCGATCACAACCGGCTGCTGGGCGATCGCGACGGCGGTTATGTTTCTCGTCGAGCCACCGCTCGGTCTTGGTGTGATAGCCGGTCTAGCAATCCTGATCGCGTGGCCTGGCTTGCCGATCGCGCTCGCACTCGATGGGATGTATCTCAATCAGACTCATGAGCGTCGCTACTGGTGGTACCTCTATGCTGTCGTCGCGTTCACACCGTTTCTCGCAACGTTCGCAGGGTTGGTTTACCTCTACCGGCGAAAGGAGTTCGCCGGTCTCGAGCATCCATTCAATGCCGGCGAATTCATTCGTTGACTGATACTGGTTTTCTCCCCGTTGACTGATAATTGAGTTCGACTGGATTTCGGAGAGCCAGTCAATCCGTAGATGTGCGAAAAAACGCTGTTCTCTTCATCGCTTCCTGTTACCAAATTACTGGGGGAGAAGAAGGATGTCAATTGACACCATAACTACTCTTGCTTGGACATCTTTAGTGAATGCCAAGGCTGTGGATTTGTTCTACAAGCGGTGAGCGATGCTGATCCCACTCCCAAAAACTGGGATTCATGTCCTCTCTGCGACGGAACTGATTTCGAGCTAATCGAGACATAGGGCACCGGCATGTGACACAGAGCCTTTCCACCGCCTTCAGAACAAAACAAACTGAGTTGCACCGAAGAAACTATCAGCGTTTATCTTTTAAGCTTGCAACTTAATGCAGTGGTATGGGTTCACCAAGTGGGGAGAGTAACAGTGAAACAGGAGAATTGATAGATATTTTATTAGTCGAACCAAATCATGGTGATATCCGTCTCTTTGAGGAAAACCTTGAGCAAGGAAAGATCTTCAATACCATTCATACCGTTTCTAATGGGGAAGCAGCGCTTGATTTCGTGAATCAGCGTGGCGAGTATGAAGAGGTGCCACAACCAGACCTCATTTTACTTGAGCCCCAGCTGCCTGGAAAAAGTGGCATGGAAGTCCTCTCGGAGCTGAATAACGAGCCAGAACTGAAAGAGATTCCAGTGATAGTTCTCACGAGCTCAGAAGCCGGGCAAGAGATCGTGAAATCTCACGGCCTCGAGGCGGACGAGTATATCCAAAAACCAGTTGAGGCTGAGGAATTCGTCACATTTGCCAAAGAAGTCGAGGACTTTTGGCTCGCTATTATCCAGGATAATGGCGAATCAGACGGGTGATTGTCAATGGCTGCCGGTCCTATGCCTCCAATTTACTCAGATCGAACGACCTCAATATCGCCAGCGCCGGAGACAACGACATCGTAGCCAGCATACTCAAAAGAGATCGACTCCAGGCCGGAGCTTTTCTCAGCGCCGACCAAGTCGTTCAGTGCCTCTGGGTTGATCACGTTGCTGAGGGGCGGCAACTCGAGTGGATCTGTTCCAGCAGCATCGGCAACTGCAGAAACGACTGCAACAACGGGTGTCATCTCATGGTGAGGACTCTGTTTCGACACTGGAACACCACTTGTCTGCTGAACAGGTGAATTTGGCATAGCACGGACTGCCACATCCCAGTATAAATTGCTTCTCAAACAGCCGACCAGTTCCCAGTGATCGTTTATCGGGGTTTGAGTGCGTCAGCTTGGCGTTCACGGCTAACACGTTCGGGGATCAACCCCGAAATATCGTTTCGAGCCTAGAGGGCAAGCAAGAGATTGATAATGACTCCAACGAGTATTCCGAGTGTCGCGCACCACCCAACGCGACACTGCCACACAGCACCCCAACCTGCACCTGGCCACCGGCACTAACTCCCCACCTGACTGGTGGCCTGTTTGCAACTCCTTCCATCCTTTCCCGAAGACGTCTCCACAGAGAACCTTCAGCGACTGCAACAAAGAGAGAGGGTCTATTTGTACAGGCCCCAAATGAGAATCCAATGCCAAGCGATTCGGATCCACCTCGAGAACATACCTTTGGGTCCCCAATTGATCTGCCTTCAACACTGGAGGCGCTCAGTATCCAGTATCTGGACGTCAATGAGAGCCGTGCGCTCGTGATCTACCAGACTGCAATTCTCAATCTCGAGGTGCTCGAAGGCAAACTCTCGGCTGCAAGCCGTGTTGAACTCGAAGTGTATGAAGATCCTCGAGAGGACTACTCTGCAGACACGGAGAAAAGCAGTGGCTCAGTCGTCGACTCCCTCCTCGACCAGTTTACTTCTGCAAATAGCTCATCACTTTCAAATCAAAACTAAACCAGACAATACAGTTTCTCCCAGAATTGTAGCTCGAGACTGGCAATCGCATACGACAGGGATAACAATATACAGGTATAAGGATAAGTCACCATGGACGATCTTACAGGCTTCCAGCGAGACCTGCTGTACGTCATCTCAGCCGCCGATCAGCCATCCGGGCAGGACATCAAAGACGAGATTGAAACCTACTATAGTACCGAGATCAACCACGGGCGGCTATACCCAAATCTCGACACGCTCGTCAACAAAGATCTCGTCGAGAAAGGCGAACTCGATCGGCGAACGAACTACTATGCCCTCGCGAATGAAGGGGATGAAGCCATTGAGGAACGCCGCGAATGGGAATCACAGTACGTCGACCTCTAACTCGGGCCGTCTTAGCGAGCATATCACTCGCGACGAGAGAGATGGCCGGTAGCTTAATAACCGTGTTCAAGACCACCTATAAAACGTCTTCAGTATGCGGCTCCGGAATAAGCTGAAGGACCGACGATCGCTTAAGTTTGTACTTTCAGAGGCGATAGCGATACAATTTGGAGAGAGAGAGAGTTGTTGACACAATAGACTATAAACTGAAATATTATCTAACAGATGAACACTCTTAGTTTAGCATCTCGGCCAGAATTTGTCTGTTTAGTTATGAAATTGGTTGCTGTGTGTAATAATAATGCGCAAACTGTTCAAGATCCTCTCTGGCGCTCGCCTGACTTCCCACTCATGAGTTATAGAAGCGGCCAACTCATATCTTGAAGGTGTGATCCACTTTTCGATCAACATAGTCGAGCTGGCCACTCAACCCCAATCGAAAGAGGGCAGTCAGATAGCCGTAGCCATCGATGAGAAACACCGCTTCGGCGAGATTGTGTTTCTCGGTCAATTGGTGCAAGAAGGCAGCGGCTGGATCGGTGCCTTGCCGCCCGAACATGGCGATATCAAAAAGTAGTCATGAGTATAGAACTGTTGCAATATACACCCAAGACCATTTACTATCAATCTTAATAGTTTTCCGATAATATTGGCCCGTGGCGGCTGCGCCGTTGGCAGATCTGGAGAGTTATCCGCTAGCCAACATTTCCACAGCCAGGTCACTTGATGAGAGCGTTCCACGCCGACTAATGAAGAATCACTTGTGTCTCTCGGAACGACAACCGGTTGCGTGAAGACAGACGGCGAACACCCCACGGATGTCGCCGTCCGCTCATGCTCCCAAAATCCATCAAATTCCACCGCGTAGCACTCGTTGAGCAGGTCTGCGAGCAACTTTTCGAACAAACTCTACGGTCTGCTCGTTTTTCCAAACTACACTGACTAGACGGTGCCTTGCGATACAGACTTCAGTTATTGGTCAAATCGATGCTTGGTGTGCATGTGACGTATTCTGTGATAGCAGAGAGATTACAGTGGTATGGGTGTAAATTATGGGGAGGGGACAAGCAAGTCAGGTTTGTAGTAAACGTAATGGGCATCTCTCACGCGAGATTGACATATACGGACTTCGTGGTGCTGAGAACCTGACCAGTAATGTCCTCCTCTAGAAATCGACCGTTCAATCGGGTGGCGGGGCCGCAAACTCCGATGGCCGCAGTTAGAGTATCGGTGGCAGTTGAGATCGGCGCTGCCACACCGATGATCCCTTCGTAGTGTTCTTCTCTGCAGAACGATATACCATCGTCACGAATTCGTTGCAGCTGAGAAACGAGTTCGGATCGGTCGGTCATCGTTGCATCCGTCGATGAGACGAGATCGTGTGTTTCGAGAATCGTATTGGCGTTTTCTTCGGGAAGTGATGAAAGGATCGCTTTACCAGGGGCAGTAAGATGAAGCGGGATCCTGCTTCCCTCGTGAAACGGTGGCGACCAGCCGTCGGGTGTCTCGGCGATGTGTATCGGAACGCCTTCGCCGTTCTCATTGACGAACAGCGTCGCCGTCTCTCCGGTTGCCGTCGCGAGGTTGTTGACCTGGTGTTTGGCCGCCTCGTAAATCGCGTGCCGATCCCGCGTTCGACTACCCATCGAGAGGAGCTGAAGCGACGGGCTGTAGGTTCCATCGTTCTTGGTTACGTACCCGTTGGTACAGAGCGTCGAGAGATGGTTGTGGGCGACGCCTTTCGAGACGCCGACCGTCTCCGCAACGGCCGTGACGCCGAGAGGATCCTCAGAAGCGACAAGCGTCTCTAATACTGCCAGTGATGTTTCCGTCGCGTCGACGGTGTACCGTGATGTGTCCGTCATTCTGTCTTCCCCTACAGCTTCGTCCGACAAATACCTTGTTCTAGAGTGCAGAACGAACCGGGGAAGAACTGAGCATTCCACGGACTATGGTATAGCAAGACAAGGCCATCTTTGTTGGTTATTTATGATTCTGTATAGGATATTATTCCCGTTCTTCTCTGCAGAACATGGAATTTCAACACCAACAGTAAGCACTGCTATGTGGTATTCGAGCAGGAAAGGATTAGCGAGATCGATTAAGTGCTCCAGGCTTCTTCCACATGAGCGTCTCCATGGACGATGTCACGGAGTGCACGGACCACGGCTGTGGGGTCTGGCGTTTGCCAGATGCTGCGACCGATAATGAGGCCGTGGCTCCCCGAATCCATCGCCTCAGCCACGTCCTCGAGCACGGCGGGGACGGAGCCTGACGCAGGACCGCCGAGAATCATAACCGGAACCGGAGCGTTAGTGGCGATCGGAGTGAACGACTCTGGGGTTCCGGTGTACGGCGCCTTGAGGATGTCTGCACCGAGCTCCCACCCGATCCGACACGCGTTCGCAACGTACGTCGGATCGGTTTCGAGACGGTCGGGTACGGCTGTCCCCCACAGTACCGTCTCGACAATAAGCGGAACACCGGTCCCGTCGAGTTCTGACGCGAGCGTCGTGATGTACTCGACGTTGCGCTCGAATGCCCGGTGGTCCTGACGGCCGAAAGCAAGCACAGTCTTAATGCCAACCGGGTCACACGCAAGCAATGACTCGGTATCGAACGCACGCTGTTGGACGAGCGGACCGACATCCTCGCCGGGATGGCTCGATGGGGATACAAAGTCGGCGGTAACGAGAAGCTCTGCGCTCGATGTGGCAAGCGTGTCCGCGTAGTGCTCGGCGAAGGCTGGGCTGACAAGCACGCCGTCGGGCTCACCATCGAGTACCGACTCGAGCGTCGCCAGCGGGTTCTGGAATCCGTCGACGGCGCCCGTTCCGATACCGTGATCGAGCGCGACGACGACAGCATTTCCCGAGCGAGTGTCAAACAGGTCGTACTCAGTCATTCCGTCGCCCCGGGTTCGACGATTTTTTTAAGTCCGTCAGCGTCGCCCATTCGTTCGAACGCGGTCGGCAGATCCTCGAGCGAGATGTGCTCGGTAATCATCGCATCGGCGTCGATTCGATCCTGCTCGAGCATCGTTACGGCTCGCTCAAAGTCCTCGGTAGTTAGCGAGTACGTACCTCGATAGTCGATCTCGTGGAAGTAGATGTCGAACGGATTAATTTCCATTGTAGCGTCTTGATCGGGAACGCCGAATATGAGCGTCGTTCCGCCCTTCGCTGTGACCTCGTTGGCCTGTTCGATAGTCGGGACGAGACCGATGGCTTCGACGCCGACGGCGACGTTGCCCCCCGCGGCGTCCCGGATTGCCTCTACGGGATCGACGTTGTCGGGATTCACGACCGCGTCGGCACCGAGATCGGCGGCGAGTTCTCGTCGCTTATCGTCCGGTTCGGAGACGACGATCGGACCGGCGCCACGGTTTCGAAACGTCTGTAACAGCATTAGCCCAATCGGACCGGCACCGATAATTGCGACGCTATCGCCCTGCTCAAGGTCAACCTGGTTGACACCGTGAACGCAGCATGCGAGCGGTTCGGCCAGTGCTGCATGGTCGAAGGAAAGATCACCGATGTCCTCGACGTTCGTTATCGGGACGCGAATGTATTCTGCGAACGCGCCATCGAGGATGGTCTCTCCAGCGCCCCCGAGGACCGTGTTGTTCTCACAGAGGTGGGTTTCACCGCGCTTACAGTACGAACACGTGTGACAGGGAATCGTCGGGTTGATCGCGACTCGGTCGCCGATGTCGAACTCGGAGACGTCATCGCCGACGGCGGCGACGGTTCCGGAGCTCTCGTGGCCGGGAACCATGGGTGTCTCGACGGCGAAGGTACCGTGGTACATGTGGTAATCGGTCATGCAAACGCTGCAGGCACCAACTTCGACGAGTACTTCGTCGTCGTTCGGTTCGGGTCGATTCTGTTCTTGGACGGTGATCTCACCGACGTCGGTCAGTGTTGCTGTACGCATTAGTGTAGGATTCTCGTATCGGGTCGGTTTATTTGTGATTCAGTTCGTTTGATTCGGAGTGAGTGATTCATAGTTGGTTTTCAGTTCGGCTTGTCGTGAATCGGCTGTGCTTCGGTTCCGTATCAGTCGAACAATGTAGCATACCGATCGACGAACGTCAGTAGCTCCTCGTACGTCGGCGGGGCTCCGTTCCGAACGAAGTGACCGGCGAGCGCGTTTCCGAGGACGAGCGACGGACCGTTGGTGATTCCGATGAGGTGAGCGAGAACCAGTCCCGCGGTGAAGTGGTCGCCGGCGCTCGTCGTAAGGACCGGATCGTCTGTCTGCGGGACGGCCACCCGAGCGGTAGTTTCGGGTCCAGCGAGTGCCGAAGCGCTTGAGGAATGAGCGGCGTATCGAGTCACGCCGAGTGCGTCTCGAGCCCGTTCGGCTGCGTCTCGAAGCGTTCCGTCGTGACGTTCCGTCGAACGAGGTCGTGCGAGAACGGCTGTCTCGGCACGGTTTGCGCTGACGGTCACTGGAACGGTGTCGTCCAACTCGGCCAACGGCTCGAGCCCCGACCGCAACCGTTCGGTCGAGAGCTGTCTGATGTCTGCGGGGTCAAGAAACACCGACTCGGGCGGCTCCGAGAGCAGCGGCCACAGCTCGGTCGCGAGCCCGTTCCAGATGGTCGGCAGCTCCGGAATGTTCGCCCAGTACCCAATTCCAAGAACGGTTGCGCCGTCGACAGCGTCGGCCAAAGTTTCGATGCCGACGCGGTCGCACAGGCGCTCCCAGTTCAGCCGCCTTTGGCTGCCGGTCTCCTGAAGCAGTAGCTTGCCGTCGTCGAACTCCACCGCGTCCGTGATCGTCGGTTCGCCGAGTGTGTACCGCTCGTACTGCTCGAATTCGTCGTCGAACACGGGATCAGAGGGAATGCCAAAGGTACCGAGCATGGTAGGGTCGAACCCTACGGTTCCGGTAGCGCGAGAGAGGTGTGCGACGTGGCCGCCCGCACGCCGTCCCGAGCGGTGCCACTCGGTGCTGACAGAGCTGTCCGCATCGGCCGACCGTCGGATTCGGTCGCCGAACGCTCCGAGTTCTCGCATCGGCGTGTAGTTTTCCGCGTCGTGGCGGACGTCGACGAGTTCCCGCACGTTGTCGATGAATCCGTCGAATCCGAACGTCAGTTCGGCGTTCGGCGGTGTTGTCGGTACTGCATCGCGACAGGCTGTGACGTGGGCGGCCGTCTCCTCGTCGAAGGCGTCGGTCTGTGGCTGTGTCACGTTTTCCTCCGGTCCAGAGCCGCTACCAGTGAGACGTGATGGCGTCTCGGCTGGAAACGCGTGGTACTCTCACGCTAGGGCTCCGAGTTGGAGTAGTGGAACAACCTATTAATAACTTGCCGCTACCGATCGCTGTTCGCTGGCATGGTGCAAACGAGGAGTATATGGTTTCTATCTCGCAAGGAAGAGAATAAGCCACACAACAATCTATTGTGGTTCGGCACTGGATTCGGTCTGCGTCACCAGCTCTCTGCTAGTGTCGCTTGCCGGAATGAGTAATATAGCTGTCAAAAGTAATTTATATTGTGGCGGGCTCGTACGCAGCATGTCCGGACACGAACAGCAGTTCCGAGACCAGCGGAAAGAGATCCGGGAGTACGGCTGTCAACTACTCGAGGACGATCTGACGACCGGGACCGGCGGTAACCTAAGCGTTCGACTCGACGATGACCGCGTCGCGATCAGTCCGTCCGGCGTTCCATACGAGGAAGTCGTTATCGAGGACGTCCCGGTGACAACGACGGACGGAACCGTCGTTTCGGGAGCGTACGATCCTTCGACAGAGCTTCCGATGCACCTGACCGTTCACGAGCAGCGCTCAGACGTAGAGGCCGTCGTCCATACACACTCGCCGTACGCGACGACATTCGCCTCGCTGGGTGAGCCGATCCCGGCATCGCACTACCTTGTGGCATTCGCCGGGACGGAAGTCCCCGTTACCGAGTACGAAACCCACGCGACACAGGAGCTCGGTAATGTGGCCGTCGACGCTCTTGATGAGTCCGCGAAGGCAACGTTGCTTCGCAATCACGGCGTGTTGACCGTCGGGGAGTCACTTGAGGACGCCTATACGGTCGCGTTGATGGTAGAATACTGCGCGCGGATCCACTACCAGGCGCGGGCAATCGGGGAGCCGGAGATTCTCCCGGACGACGAAGTCGAACATCTGCAGGGTAAACTCGACGGATATGGTCAGTAATCGGACAACGGTGATCACGTTAGTCGAGTTACCCCGCCGAGCAGGGACAATGCAGTCGCGAGATCGAGCATGAACGTTGTTGCAATCGACATTGGCGCCAGCGGCGGAACCGTCTATCTCGGCCGATTGAGCTCTTCAACGTTCAAACTCGAAGAAGTCGATCGGTTTGAGAACGCGCCCGTCGAGGCCGACGGGCGCTACGTGTGGGATCTCCAAGCGCTCCAGGAGCAAATGATCGAGGGAATTCAGGCGGCGGATCAGCGAGCCGACGGGATCGATGCCATCGGGATCGACACATGGGGCCTTGACTTCGGACTCACACGTAATGGAACCGTACTTCGAGACCCGACGTCGTACCGCGATCCCGAGGCGACGGCGGCAAAAAATGAGTTGTTCGAGACCGTCGGGAAGCGACGGCTCTTCGAGGCAACCGGAATTACGAACTGGAACACGCCGAACACGCTCTGGCAGCTGTACACGCTCGCACGGGAAGACCCGTCATTGCTCGAGCGAGCCGACGAGCTGCTCATGATGCCACAGTTGCTGTCGACACTGCTAGGCGGGCGAGCAGCCGGCGAGGTGACGATCGCCTCGACGACGCAAATGGTCGATCCCGACCGTCAGGAGTGGGCGTGTGACCTGCTCGCGGAGCTTTCGCTGCCGACGGAGTTGCTTCCGGATCTCGAATCGCCGGGTGCTCGACTCGGACCGGTCAATACAGAGGTCGCCGCGTCGCTCTCGACAACGCCGGAGCTGGTAATGCCCGCGAGTCACGATACCGCCTCGGCGGTTGCCGGCCTGCCGTTGACCGACGACGCGGCATTTCTCTCGACCGGCTCGTGGTTCCTCTTTGGGGTCGAACGAAGCGATCCGCTAGTGACCGACGCGGCGTTCGAGCTTTCACTTTCGAACGAGTTAGGTGCGGACGGGACCGTTCGTCTCCTGAAGAACATTACCGGGTTCTTCCTGCTCGAGGAGTGTCGGAACGCGTGGCACGACGCTGGCGAACCGACCGCGTACGGCCATCTGCTTCGGGCGGCACAATCCGCGGAACCGATGCGGTCGCTCGTCGATCCGGACGCCGAGGAGTTCGGGATCGAGGGGTCAATGCCGGCGAAGATTCGGTCGTACTGCCGGCGGACCGGACAGCCGGTTCCCGCAGGGCAGGGCGAGGTCGTCCGATGTCTGCTCGAGAGCCTGGCGGCGAAGACCGCGCTTGTGTTCGACGAACTGGGAGATGTCGTGGAGGCGCCGCCAAAGCGCATCGTTCTCGGTGGCGGCGGCGTCCGGAACGAGCTGTTTTGTCAGTTGCTCGCCGACGCGACCGGTCGCTCCGTGCAGGCCGGCCCGGTCGAAGCGACCGCAATCGGGAACGTACTGACACAGGCGATTGCCCTCGACGTCGTTCCGGATCTCGAAACCGGCCGCGAGCTGGTTGCGGAGCAGTTTGAGCCGCGAACGTACGAACCAGCCGGTACCGACAAGTGGGGTCCGGCGAAAGAACGGATGGGTGATCTCGTCGCGACCGACGACTGACCTCGAGTTTCCGGCTCGGGTCAACGTCCGGTCGCGAATTCCGACGCTCTCAGCGTGCGGTGTAACCGCCGTCCATGACGACGGTCGATCCGGTCATGTACGAGGAGGCGTCCGAGCCGAGGTAGACGACAAGCTCGCGGAGTTCCTCCGGACGACCGAGTCGCCCCATCGGCGTGTTTTCGAGCCACGTCTCCTCCATCTCCGGGTTTTCCTCGAGCACCTCGTCGACGAGATCTGTCCGCATGTATCCCGGTGCGATCGCGTTCACGCGGACGCCGTGGTCGGCCCACTCGACTGCTAGCGACTTCGTGAGCATGGAGACGCCGGCTTTTGAGGCGTTGTAGCTGGCCTGTTTCTGTGGGACGTTCACGTCGAACCCGGACATGGAGGCGATGTTGACGATCTTTCCCTCGCCGCGCTCGAGCATTTGAATTCCGACGTGTTTGGCACAGAGGAACACGCCATCGAGGTTGACCTCGAGCACCCGTTTCCATGAGTCAAGTTCGGTTTCCTCCGCCGGGGACTGCTCGACGATCCCGGCGTTGTTGACGAGAACGTCGATCGGACCAAGCTGATCGGTCACCTCCTCGACCATACCTTCGACCGACGATTCGTCCGTCACGTCGACTTCGAACGGGACGACATCGGTTTCGCCGTCGAGTTCGGTCGCGGTTGTTTCAGCGTTCGCGTAGTTGATGTCGGCGATCACGACGTCGGCGCCCATCTCGGCGAGCCCGGACGCCATCTGCTTGCCCAGTCCCTGTGCGGCGCCAGTAACGATCGCTGTCTCTCCTTCGAGCGAGAAAGCATCTCGGATACTCATGCGTTCGATTCATACCAGCTATCCCCTCCGTGTTAAATCTATTGTGAGTCACTCTCACTGTTGGCCGCGAACGCCGATGAACTCCCGAATGCTGAGTGACAGCAGTACCCGTGGTGTTCAAGTAGCGTCTCCCGGATACTCCACGTATGCAAATCACCAACTACGAACTGTTCGCCGTGCCGCCGCGGTGGCTGTTCCTGCGGCTAGAGACCAGTGACGGAACGGTTGGTTGGGGAGAACCGATCATTCAGGGACGGTTAGAGTCGGTCAAGACGGCCGTGAGTGAACTCGTCGAGGGGTACCTGCTTGGCGCGGATCCGATGCGAACGGAGTACCACTGGCGGAAACTCTACCAGAGCGGGTACTTCCGCGGCGGCCCGATATTGATGAGCGCGCTGTCGGGAATCGACCAAGCACTGTGGGACATCAAGGCTCGCCACTATGGTGTGCCGATCTACGAACTGCTCGGCGGGCACGTTCGGAACCGGATGATGGTGTACAACTGGATCGGCGTCGTTCCCGAGAGTCCGGTGGAGATCGCCGAGTCCGCTCGCGACGGTGTTGAGAACGGGTACCGCGCGTTCAAGCTCAACTTCGTCGGCGAGTTTCGGCCGCTCGAGACGCCAGCCGTAATCGAACAGGCGATCGAACGCGTCGCAGCGGTTCGAGACGCTGTCGGTGATGACGCGTTCGTCGGGGTTGATTTCCACGGTCGCGTGTCAAAGCCGATGGCGATCGAACTCGTCAGGCGCCTCGAGCCGTACGACCTGATGTTCGTCGATCAGCCGCTGCTGCCAGAACACGCCGAGGCGTTCAAACGTGTCGCCGAGCAAACCCGAGTACCGCTCGCCACGGGCGAGCGGTTCCACTCCCGATACGACTTCAAGCAGCTTCTGGTCGACGACGCCGTCTCGGTCATTCAGCCGGACGTCACCAGCGTCGGCGGGATCAGCGAGCTTCGAACGGTTGCGACGCTGGCCGAGACATTCGACACGGCAGTGATCCCGCACTGCCCGCTCGGCCCGATTGCGCTCGCGGCATGTCTTCAGGTCGGTTTCGCCACCCAGAACGTCGTGATGCAAGAACAGAGCCTCGAAGTCCACGACCCGAACTCGAGTCCCGGCCTGGAATACCTCGAGGATCCCGAGGCATTCGCCTTCGACGAGGGGTACATCGAACGCCTGGAGGGACCGGGACTCGGGATCGAGATCGACGAAGCGTACGTCCGCGAGCAATCGCAGACGAGGGTTAACTGGCACAATCCGACCTGGCATCACGAGGACGGAAGCCTTGCCGAGTGGTAACCCGTCGATTGCGACACTCCCTCACCTTTTTGTAGTTCACCCTCCTGGGCTGAGCCATGCGAACTGCCGTGTTAGCCGAACCTCACCGGTTTGAGCACCGAGAGCGCGAACGACCGTCACCCGGCCCGCAGGACGTCCTCGTCGCGATCAGCGACGTCGGGATCTGCGGCTCGGACGTACACTACTACGAACACGGACGTATCGGCGACTACGTCGTCGAGAACCCGCTGGTACTCGGTCACGAGAGCGCGGGCGAGGTCGTTGCAGTCGGCGACGAGGTCACCGAGCCGGCCGTCGGCGATCGAGTGGCACTCGAGCCGGGCGTTCCCTGTCGACAGTGCGCACACTGTAAGCGCGGTGACTACAATCTCTGCGAGGACGTGACGTTCATGGCGACACCGCCTCACGACGGTGCGTTCGCCGAGTACGTCGCCTGGCCGGCCGACTTCGCGTACGAACTTCCGGAGAACGTGTCGACGACGGCCGGTGCGCTTTGCGAGCCGCTGTCGGTCGGCATCCATGCGTGCCGACGGGGCGACGTCGGAACTGGCGACAGCGTCCTGATCGCGGGCGCCGGACCAATCGGGCTCGTCACGCTCGAGGCCGCGCAGGCTGCCGGAGCGACGGACGTCATCGTTACCGACGTCGTGTCCGAGAAACTCGAGCGCGCGGCCGATCGCGGCGCCGATCTGACCATCGACGTCTCCGAGACCGACCTCGAGACGGCCGTCGGGGAGTACACCAACGGAGTCGGTGCGGACGTCGTCGTCGAGGCATCCGGCGCCAAACCGTCGATCCAATCGACGGTCGATGCCGTCCGGCGTGGCGGGACGATCGTGCTCGTCGGACTCGCCGACAAGGCGACCGTTCCGCTGGACGTTCTCGAACTCATCGACAACGAAATCGACGTCCACGGTTCGTTCCGGTACAAGAACACGTACGACGCTGCGGTTTCGTTGCTCGCGGACGGAGCAGTTGATCTCGAGGGGCTCGTCGACTTCGAGTCGCCGCTGGGGGAGGTCGAAGCGGCGTTCGAGCGCGCGATGGAGCCTGCCGTTGTCAAGGGAATGATTACAGTGTCGGAGTGAGCGGCCACTGATCGAATCGATTCCGCAGACCGGCGTGGCGGCGTCGTCTGGGAGAGAGCAGCCGATTCGTTACCCTGTGTGGTATACTCATGTGAACATTTATTATGATGGGTGAACGTAGCTTCGACGCATGGCTGGCGTTACATTAGACTCCGTTAGGAAAGTCTTCAGTAGCGGCGGAGGCGAAATAACCGCCGTCGACGACGTTGATCTCGAGGTCAGGGACGGCGAGTTCCTCGTTCTGGTTGGCCCGTCCGGAAGCGGGAAATCAACGTTGTTGCGGATGATCGCCGGCCTCGAGCAGCAGACGTCCGGCGACATTGTCATCGGCGACGAAGTCGTGAACGATTACAAGCCCCGCAGGCGGGACATTGCGATGGTGTTCCAGAGTTACGCGTTGTACCCGAACATGACGGTTCGGGAAAACATGAGTTTCGGCTTGAAGATGTCGACCGACTTGTCGGACGAGGAGGTCAACGAGAAGGTCAACGACGCGGCGGAAGTGATGGGGATCGACGATCTGCTCGACAACAATCCGGGACAGCTCTCGGGCGGGGAGAAACAACGTGTTGCACTCGGCCGGGCGACCGTTCGGGATCCGAACGTGTTCCTGATGGACGAGCCCCTGTCGAACCTCGACGCAAAGCTTCGGACCGTGATGCGAACGGAGATCAATCGACTGCAGGAACAACTCGGCGTGACGACGGTGTACGTGACCCATGACCAAACCGAGGCGATGACGATGAGCGACCGGCTCGTCATCCTGAACGAAGGAAAGGTCCAGCAGGTCGGAACGCCACTCGAGTGTTTCTACAAGCCGACGAACCGGTTCGTCGCCGGGTTTATCGGCAGCCCTTCGATGAACTTTTTCGCGGTAGAAGCGGAGAACAGGACGCTCCGCGGCGAGGGACTAGCGTACGAACTGTCGGCGGCTACCGCCGAGGACGTCGCCGGACACACCGCACTCACGTTCGGCGTTCGGCCGGAGGATGTCTCGGTCAAGTCTGCATCGGGGTCATCGAACGACATCGAGTGTACGGTCGATGTCGTCGAGCCGATGGGGAGCGTTAAGTACGTCTACCTGCGCACCGCGGAAACGGACCGAGAGTTCGTCGCGGAGATTGACGGACAACAACCGATCGAGACCGGCGACACGGTGCACGCTCACATCCCGGAGCAGGCGGTGTACCTGTTCGATCGGGAGACGGGGACCGCGTTGCACCACCGCTCCGTCAGCGAGGATGCCGAAATGGAGATTTCGGCAGCGACCGAAGGCGGTGCCGCAGATAGTTGAAGAGGAACTGGCGGGATTCCGGCGTGAGCCGTTTTGACTGACGACTGTCGCGACGGAGTGATATCTTCGCGAATGACGACCCGAACCAAAATTATAAATAACCGTGTTAAGATATACTGTACCATAGCCATGGATAGCAAGAGGCGTACGTTCATGAAAGCCGTTAGTGCAGGCACCGTGGGGGCCGTCGCTGGGCTTGCCGGATGTCTCGGTGAAGAAGATGCGGACGTCGACGACTTCGATCTCTCGTCGATCGAGGAGGCGGACATCGACTGGGAGCGCCACGAGGGGGAAGATCTGACGCTCGGGTTCGTCGAGCACCCGTTCGTCGACAACTTTGAACCGCTCGAGTCGCAGTTCGAGGATCTCACCGGGATGACCCTCAGCTGGGACGTGCTACCGGAGTCAGAGTTTCGAACCCAACGAGATACGGACGTTACGACTGAAGGTGGTACCTGGGACGTCTTCATGGCCGACCAAGTGGTGACCCAGTACTACGAATCGGACTGGCTCCAGCCGCTGGACGGATACTTCGATGACGACGACCTGTATGACGAGGAGTGGTACGAGACCGACGATATCTTCGAAGCATCGATCGAGGCGTGTCACGCGGCCGGGACGGCCGACGAGTGGACCGGCCTCCCGATCACCGTCGAAGCACTCACGCTGTTCTACCGCGAGGACCTATACGAAGAACATGACCTCGAGGTCCCCGAAACGATGAACGAAATGCTCGAGAACATCGAGACGATCCACGAAAACGAGGACATGCCCGGCGTCGTTGCCCGCGGCGAGCGCGGATACGGGATGAACATCTTCATTCTGAACTCCTATATCCGCTCGTGGGGCGGCGAACTCTGGGAGGAGTACCCCGAGGAGTCCGGACTCGACAGCGACGAGGCGATCGAAGCCGCCGAGTTCTACGTTGACATGCTTCAGGAGTACGGCCCGGGTGATGCGGCGAGCTACGAGTGGTCGGACGCGCTGGCGACGATGCAGCAGGGCAGCGCGGGCCACTTTGCCGTCGACGCAAATCTCTTCCACGCCGACCTGACCGACCCCGACGAGTCCCCGGTCGCGGAGGATATCGGAGTCGCGGAGATGCCCGTCCCGGAGGGCGGGCAGTTCGCGCCGAACGCCTTCACCTGGCAGATTTCGACCCAACAAGCGTCTGACAACCCCGAAGCGGCGTGGCTGTTCATGCTGTTTGCGACCAGCCAAGAGGTTCAAGAGTGGATGGGCGAACAGGGCGCACCTTTCCTCACGCGCGCCTCGGCATGGGAGACCGACGAGTACCGCGACCACGTCGGCGAGGAGTTCGCGGACGTCTCGATGAACTCGCTCGAGGGCGCAATCGGCGACGAGTTCGACGTCTATTACCCCGAGTGGGGCGAAGAGTACTCGACGGAATTGCAGGCAGCAATTGACGGAAGTCAGTCTGCTGAGGAGGCGATGCAAAACGCTGCCGAGACCGCCGAAGATATCGTCAACTAGCGGCCAAGAGAGAACTATGAATCATGGCAACTGAAACGGAAACGACGCTTGGGACCCGCGGGTACCGTAAGCGCCTTACGGAGCTATGGCAGGAGTACCTTCCAGTGTGGTTTATGCTGCCGATGGCGCTGTTCTTGGTCGTAGTGACCTTCTTTCCCGGCGCCTATAACATCTACCTAGGGCTCACGAACTGGGATCTCACGAATCCGGCGACGACCGGCACGTTCATCGGCTTGGACAACTTCGCGAGCGCGTGGGGCCGGGGCTCAACATGGGTATCGGTCCGGAACACGTTCGTCTTCGTCTTCGGGAGCCTGGCCCTGCAGACGACGCTCGGGTTCGTCCTCGCCGCGTTGGTCGCTGGCGTCACCAACGGAATGAAGACGGTCTACCGTATCGGGTTCATCCTGCCGATGGCCGCCGCGCCCGTCGCGCTGGCGACGATGGGCCAGATCATGTTGAATCAAGAGCTTGGCATCATTCCATACCTAATCGAGACGGTTCTACCGGTGAGTTCACCTGCGTTCCTTTCCGGGCAGTACTCGCTGCTGACGGTGATTCTCGTCGACACGTGGAACTGGACACCGTTTATGTTCATCGTGTTCTACGCCGGGCTCACGTCGGTCCCGACTGACCTGAAAGAGGCCGCGAAAGTCGACGGCGCGCCGCTGTGGCGAATTTACGCCCATATCATCATCCCCTATATGAAACCGCTGATCTTCGTGGCGGTACTCATCCGGATGATCGACCTGTTCCGCGAGTTCGGGATGATCTACTCGCTGACCGGCGGGGGTCCCGGAACCTCGAGTCGGGTGCTCAGCATTCAGGTCTTCGAGATGGGGTTCATCGGGAGTAATCTCGGGACTGCAGCGGCAGTGTCGATCGTCTACCTCGTGTTCGTTATCGCGCTGTGTACGATCGCGATCATCAAAGTCGGCTTCGAGGGGGTGTGGGACTGATGAGTGCGATATCGACGGACCGGAGACGACAGCTCAAGGAGGTCGGCCGACACGTTGTCCTCTTCGGGTGGCTCCTGTTCGCACTGTTCCCGTTCCTGTGGATCCTGTCGATGTCGCTGAAGTCGACCGCCGACGCACTGGCGATGCCGCCAGAGTGGATCTTCGTCCCCACGTTCGAGAACTACATCGAACTCATGCGTGACCCCGAGTTCGCCTACGCCCTCGGCAACAGTTTCCTAGTCGTCGGTGGCTCGGTGCTAATCGTCCTGCTGATCGGTATCCCGGGTGCGTACGCGATCTCCCGGTACGATATCCCTGCTGAACGTGACGTAATGATCTGGATCCTCTCCTCACGGATGCTCCCACCGGTAGCGGTCATCGTGCCGTTTTTCATCCTGTATAACCGACTCGGATTGCTCGATACGCGTATCGGACTCACCTTCATGCTGACGACAATCAACATCGCGATCGTCGTCTGGGTAATGAAAGCGTTCTTCGACGGCATCCCCGTCGCACTCGAGGAAGCAGCGATGGTTGACGGTGCAACGCGGTTCCAGGCGTTCCGCAAGGTCGTACTCCCAGCCGCACTGCCTGGGATCATCGCCGTAGCGATCATCAGTTTCATTTTCGGCTGGATCGAGCTCGTCTTCTCACTCGTGCTGACCGGAACCGAGACACGAACTGCACCGATCTACATGTATCAGTTCATCGGCTCGCGCCAGATCGACTGGGGCATGCTTGCAGCTGCGTCCTCGGTACTAGTGATGCCAATCGTACTGTTCCTCATCCTTGTGAACAAGTACCTCGCGGCCGGGTTGAGCTTCGGTGTCGCGCTGAAGGAGTAACACGGTCCTCTTCTCTTTGGTCGGTGTTTTGCTGTTTGGGGAACGAGCAGATCGTGAAGTTGGTTTGGATATTCAGCTCGTAAACTTGTTCAGCAAGTCTTACGCGGCGGATTTAGAAAATCCTGGGAACGTGAGCAGACGGCAATGTACGTCAGAGTGTTCACTGTCCGGCCTCCACACGACCAGGTTTCGCTTCGAGGGATACAAGCGATCCGTAGCTTGGTCGGCGTTGAACGGCCTCATCAGGCAATTTGGAACTAATTACATCGGATATCCCATATGTTTCCAGACCCGCCGACGTCCATGAGAGCGGAACCCTTGTGCAGCCCTCAGAACGCAAAACGTTCTGAGGACAGCGAAGCCGTCCCGGCCCTCTATTGGTAATATAGATGTTAATACTAGTTCTGAATGATCTTGTTCTTATACCACAACAGGAATGGGGTCACTATTAATACTCGATGTCGCAGTGTTCGTACGACGAGGCTCCAGCCGTTGCGTTCCTGCACCGACTCAACGAGAAACACCATCTTGGAGAGATACGTTGATGGCTGCGGCCGTCTGACTACTCTCACTCGGCTGGGAATGAGCGGTCAACTCAATTACACCGACCGAAACCGCATCGAAATGTGATTTTACACACTGAGCAGATGGGTTGACTACTTCCACAGCTCATGGGTGGAAACCGAACGAGTACTAGGGCCTATCTTGATAGCTATACACACTACTATAAACACTGTATCCGATCTAGTCACCAAACTGATACGCAATAGCGGAGATGCTAAACTATAACAAAACTTGGAAATCGTTGCAGTGCAAACGATCGAACTGAGTTGCCATCTGCTGATCTCCATCGGTTTACCGGCAGCCGTGAGCAGAAACTTCTGAAGATTACTATACCTAACCGTATCGACAAAACATTCTGCCAGCCTCGAATATCCATTCTACATCAATCAGTGAACAGCGCTGTTTGTCTCGAAAAGCAGCAGCAGTCACACTAGATCGAATTAAAGGGATTATCAGTTGCTCCCCCCTCCTCTTGATCATCCCCACCCTCAGCTTCAGGCTCACACTCGGGGTCTGGCCGCTGCTCTGGTGTTTCGGGCGCAGGCGCGGGCTCTTCTGGCTCTCGGAGTGGCTCCACATCCAGAGAGTTCTCGTCACTTTCGGTGTCGCTATCGTCTCCGTCCAGGTCTGTCTCATCAGCGCTCTCCGATTTTGGTTCCGACCCAATCTCAGACTCAGGTTCCGCCGACTCGGTGGTGACGCCCTCAGTCGACCCACCTAACCAGGAACCAATCGGAATCGCCTCTTCGCTGTCAACGTCGAATAGAAGCAACTCCGGCTCACCCTCGAGGTCGCGATCATCGTTCGGCACGATAGCGATCCGGAATTCCTCTGGCTCCGGAACGAACTCATGGCCGTGCTCGCGGAATATCGCTTCCGGAATCACCGGCTCATAGATGTGCGTCCAGTCGTCTGTAAGCGGTCCCTTCCCGCCATACTTCCGCTCAACGTCGCCGCTTCGTTCGACGACATAATTGGTGTCCTCGGGATCGTAATGAACGGTCGCAGGCGCATCGGTCGGGTCACGCTCTCGGTACTCTTCGGGACTGTCGAACCGAAGGTAGGTCTCGTCAGTGTCCCGGTCGCGACAAACGATCGCACCACTCTCGAGTTCAACCCACTCGGTCGAGACATCTTCAGGGACGATCGCGAGTTTCTCAGTGCCCGAATCGTCGCGAGCCATCTCGAGTTTCCCACGCGTGTAGAACTTCCGGGCAGCCCCCGTCGGCGTACGAATCGACGTGAACGGATCGCTCCCATCGGCGCCGAAAATCGATGCCAGGCGCTCGGCGTTCCGTGTAAGACCATCGTCGCCGCCGTCGCCGACAACGAACAACAGCTGTTCGGGCTCTGGCGCTTTCGCCGCGTTCTTGATTGGGCCGCCCGGCTTCGAGAGTCCCTTCGATTCGGCTTCGATGTACAGCGTCTCTGTTCCCGAGAGCTCGAGGATCTCTGGGTACTCGTCTTCGAGACGCGACTGAACGATCTGATCACGCTCATCTTCCGAAAGGCCACCATCAGGAACGATCGACGGTGGTACTTCACCAACCGCGTCCGGCAGTTCGTCTCCGTCCTGCGTTGGCAATTTCATCTCGTACCCGGACCGTGTCCCCCACTCGTAGACCTCTCGAAGCATATGTCGGTGTTTGCTCTTCCCACCAGAACCACCCGAGCCAGTTTCCAGCCCAATCTGGCCGCGTCCCTCAGGCGTCACCGTAATCTCGAGACCATCGCTTGTACTCCGCTGCTCGAGTGCACCGGCTGCCTCCAGACGCTCGACGATGTTCGACGCCTGCGTATACTCAAGGCCGGTCGCATCGGTCACTGCCTGCTCTGCGGCCGGTGTCTCAACGGACGTCGACTCCGCTCGAATCGTCTCGTCGTAAATAGCCTTCAGTGCCGCCTGGGCCGCTTCGACATCGTCGACGTCCATTGGTTCCTCGACGCTACTCGAGGTGTTCTCACGACCGACTGCATCCGCTGCATCGGACTGCCCAGTCCCAGCGAAGAACAGCCCGTCGAGGACCTCCCGCCCAGACTGGCGCTCAATCCCGTAGCGTTCCGTCGACTGCTGGATCAATTCAAAAGCCTCTTCGATCGAGTGCAGCGGTGGATACGGTGGCGTCAGCTTCGCCATGAACGAGTCGTCCTCATGGCGCAGCTTCGTCTGGGCGTGGTAGTCCGGAATCTGGGTCAAATCTCGAGGATCCTTTCCACCGAATCGATCAGAGAGCGCTCGAGCCTCATCAGGCAACAACGGATTCAACGAAACCAGCGTGTTGCAGTTCGACAGAATCGCCTGCTGGGCCTCTGCATCCAATTGATGCAGCGTCTGTGTAGCCAGCAGTAGCCCAAGCTTCTTCGAACGGGCTTTCGTGAGCATCTTGTCGATCTGTGAAGCCTCAGTAAGGACATCGTCGCACTCGTCGATCATCAGGAAGTAGGGATCATAATCCCCACCGGAGGTGTTCGCCCCAGCGAGCTCACGAACCTTCTTTTCTGATGGGTTGATCCGATCGTTCACACAGGTCCAGACCCGACGCATCACTGCCGTCGCGACCATCCGCTTTGCCTCACCAGGCAGGTCGTTCTTGCAGATAATGATCTTGCCCTCGTTGACCGCCTCGGCGATCGAAACGTCGGACTCACGTTGAGCCAGAATCTGTCGCGTGATCGGATTCTCCACCCAGTCCTTTAGCCGACCCACGAGTGCGTCGAGCTCTTGCTCAGTCAGTTCCTCCGCGATCTGTCGCGTGTAGACCTCGAGAAACGCGATGTCATCGTCATCAGCCGATGCGATCAAATCCGCGTACTCCTTTCGGTTCTCCTCGTCGAGCAACGCATAGTAGAGCTCGAGTGGCGTGAACTCGAACTCGTGGCGAATCATTCCGCGGACCATCGTCTTCATGACACGGTCCATCCGATTCCCCCAGAAGTCGCCGGCCTTCAGCAACTCCTTGAAGTCGTCGACGATCCCTTCAATCTCCTCGTCGAATCCGGTCTCGTCGGGCTCGTGGTAGGTCTCAAAGAGGTTGAACCCGACCGACTTATCCAGAAAATCGTCCCCTGGCGCAATGTAGATCACGTCGTCCCAGCGATCCTCCGGAACCCGCCGTAGGAGGTCGTAGATATCGTCGCCCTTCGGGTCGATAATCGTGACGCCGTGACCACCGTACATGAGCGCGACGGCGTCGTTGTACATCTTCGTCGTCTTCCCCGTACCCGTCGAGCCACCGTAGAAGACATGCCGGAAGAGCCGATCGAACTCCACTGGCACTTCCCGACCAGAACTTTCGGAGACACCGATCCAAAGGGGCTGTCGAGGTTCCGCCTGTGCGTTCTCGATCATCGCTCGAGGCCAGGCACCAGCATAGGTCTCGATTTCCTCTTCGACTGGATCGTAGCGCTGTATGGCCCACTCCTTATTGTTGATCAAGACGGGTTCGCTCGGATCGTCCTCACCTTCGATCCGGGCGCCGAATTTCTCGATCTCCTCGACTGGTTCGCCATCGTCGCCGAAAGGTAGAGTCATATTATGCGGACACCTCCTGGTCTCGCTCAGAACTGCGGTCATCTAGTTCGCGGTCGCCATCAGACGGCTGACTATCGGCGACAACACTCCAGTCATTGTACTCCTCGGGATCGCTCCAAGTAGGGGGTATATCGTACGTCCACCAATCAGCGCCCTCGAGGCCGACCGACCGGAGCTCCTTCTCCCATGGAACGACCCCAGAATCGTGGAACTCCGAAAACCGCGGTGCGTTCGCCGGGACGTCGCCGGCGTGAGACGTCAGCGACCAGTCGACGTCCTGGGTGTTGATATCGTCGTTCGGGATATGGATTAGCCCCGCTGCACCGCGAACACCCATGATCATCTTCCGATCCGCACGGGTACGACCATATGCCCGCTTCAACTCAGTCAGCAGCGGCTTGTCGTACAGCGGAACGACCTCGAAGCCCTGCTCGGTCTTGCTCTCATAGTAGCCGTCAAACTGCTGTGCGGTCTCGGCTACCCGCCGAACCGCAGAATCCGGATCGTCCGAGACACCGACGATCCGCAGATTCATCCGGAAGCCTTTCTCACCACGCTGTTCGCGAACGATGTTGGATGCCTGCTTGTCTTTGTTCGACGCCTCACGCTCTTCGCCGACGATCTCGAACTTCTCGGGGAACAGCTCGTACTTCAGCGCATGGAGGAACGACTCGTCCTTCCGGGGACTCTTGAGCTCATCTGCGATGTCGTCGATCGACGACGAGAGCAACCCGCCCTTCCACCAATCCGCTGGTGCCGGTTCGAAGATCGTCTGCACAGCCAGATCGGTCTCAGTATCTGACTCACGCTCGCCGATCATCTCGGCCGTAATGGACCCATAGGGATCGTTTTCGAACCCCTCGATGTCCATGTGCTTGATCGGATACAGATGCTTGCCGTCCGAACGCTTCCGGAGTCGAAGATAGGCTCCGGCGACGTAGCGCCCTTCCTCGAGAGGCAACAGCGCTGGCCGGTCATGCTCCGACATATCAATGTGAGCGTCAGGATAGAACGTCTCGAGCTGCCGTTGCATCTGCTTCTGGGCCTCAGTCGTCGCCATCACCCACTGGAAGCCAACCAACCCGTTGATGTAGCGCATCTCGAACGAGTGCGTTGGCCCCTCTGCCGACCCAAACAAACCACTCCGACCGGGATTGTGGACGGCCGTCAGTAGATCAATTGCATCCTTCGGCCCGCCGCCGTCCTTGCTCGGCTGGACGGCGATCGACTTACGCTCAGGCAACTCACCGTAGAGCTGCTCGGCCAACTCCGGCGTGACCTCGAGAGCCTCGTAGCCATCACCAAGACCGAGCTTCTGCTTCGTGGCACACACTGTCCGATTCCCAAGACCCATTAGGACCACCTCCAGCCACAGACATCGTCGTACTGCTGCAGATACGATGCGTAGTCTTCGCCGTGCTCAGAGGGATCATACATTAACGCAACCGCCTCTCGAGGGTTCTGGTCATGATCCATCCGGACACGCCCAGGGTAACAGCCCTCGTCGTCGACCCGTAGCAGCACCTCCGAGAATCCATC
>NZ_JARUKW010000033.1 GCF_029688845.1 Natronococcus sp. A-GB1
TCTCGGGTTCCAACAGCGGCGGTACGTCGATGGCGAACTGGTTGGGACGTACGGGGAGGTTCGGTAGAGCACCGGTTTCGGAAACCTGTCAATCGCTTTTTCGACTGACATCCGCAGGCAACTAGTGATCTCGGATGTGTCGAGTTCGCAGGGCCGAACGGGTCGGTCGTACCAGCGTGCGGTTCGGGGATGACTGAATCGACGCCGGACAGTAACCGTTGCCACGCTGTAGGATTTTTCTCGGACCAGGTGCCCTTAGCTCAGTCTGGGAAGAGCGCTCGGCTCATATCGAACGCCGATACCGCGGCGGCTTCGCTCAGCGTGATCCTATACTCGTCGGCGATCGCGACGGCGAGTTCCCAGGTGATCCGGCTCACCTTCGGGTCGGTGTCCTCGAGTTGGTAGCTCAGGTTACCGAATGCCATTACAATCACGTAGTCCTCGAATCGAGTCGTGTGGCATCGACCGACCGTGGCCGCGGCTTCGGATATAAACCTACGAGTCGCTGTTGTCGCTACTCTCCTCAGCGCGCTTGCCGGCTAGCCTCGGTCTCGGGTCAGCCGTCGCGCCGGTACTCGCCAGGATGCTCGGTGTTGATCTGCTCCGTGAACTCCTCTCGAGTACCGAAGGTCCTCGAGCAGTCGAGAGACGGACTGTCGTACGTCTCGACGTCGTTGTTCATAACCTGATTGTTTTGAAGAGGGCGGTCGGAGGCTCCCATAAGGGATTGTGTTTGTTTTCGTCTAGCATCTCGTCGCCGATCCGTTGGCGTACGACTGGGCATTAGTATGTAGCAGAAATAGTAGTAGATATTTCTGAGAAAACCCGTAAACTATTTCATACTGGTTGATGATTTATTGAGTGTATCATGAAGCGACGGCATGTACTTAGGACCGCTAGTGGAATCGCTGCAGCAGGCGTCTTCGGCACGACTATCACCGGAACGGCAGCGGCAGACTGTGACGTGGTCACGCCGAATGGTCCCTTCCCTCCAGAGACTGCCAAGGAGAACTACGAGGCGTTCACTTCGAACGAGACGCTCTACGATCGGCTCCACCACCTCGAGAACCGGACGAACGTCGAGTACGAGGAACTCGGCGAGACTTGGCAGGGTCGACCGATCCCGTACGCGAAGGTGGGTAGCGGCGACTTCCACATCTTTCACACTAACCAGCAACACGGCGACGAGCAGCCGGCCACCGAGGCCGCGCTCCGAGTGCTGCGAGATCTCGGCAACGGCCAGGGTCGCTCCGACATTCTGGACGAGCTGACGATCCACTTTCTCGTTCGACACAACCCGGATGGCTGGGCGCCCGCCGACGACAACGAGACGCCCACGCGAAGCAACGGTCGACCGGATGACATCTGTCACGACGGACCCTACTTCGGCCGGAACCAGTGCGGCCCGGTCGACCCGAACCGCCAGCACTACTTCCAGTTCGACGAGGAGACCCTCGCCGAGGTCGACGAGGACGCCTTTGACGAGGAGATCGGCATTCCGGACGAGAACCCCTCGCCGGAGACCCAGGCGATGATCGACAAGGTCGAGGAAGTTGACGCTGACCTTATTGTCGACTGGCATACGCAGTTCACCTACCACGACCAGAACTGCGACATGGTCAACGTGTCGCTGGCCTGGCCGTTCAACCCGCACGCGCCCGACGACGCAGTCGACCTCTCGAAGCAGGTCGCCGGTGCGTTCTGGGACGGCGTCCAGGGCCGCGCGAACGGCAACGCCTCCATTTTCCCCGGCGGCACGGGGGCGAATATCTGTCGCAACGCGTACGGGGTGGCCGGCCGCGGCAGCGTCTTGGTTGAACAGCGCGGCCAGGCACCCGAACTGAACAACGCCTCCAATGGGCGCATCATCCGCCACTCGCTGAACATGTACGAGCGGCTTCACGAAGAAGCTGCCAGCGGGGACCTAACCGAGCGGGATCCGGACTACGCCGACGGGCTCTGGGATGTCGGTCGGGACTGGTTCTGGCGGGATCTCCCCTCGGCAGACCTGGACGAAGAGGTTGAGGAATACTGGGAAGAATACCTGAATTCGCACTAACCCCGCTGCGGAGACGGAACGGTTTGGACTTTTTCAAGTGACGGTCGCCGAATGATACGTCGAAATACGGTACATTCGCCTGTTACTGCCAACTGTTCGATACTCGGGAAGAGAAGCGACGAACTGCACTCTCACCGACCGTTGACGTCGACAACCCGCTAAGGGACGCTCATCGGCTCCCTGGTCGTTCGTGGGTCGGGTCAACTATATCGAGCGAAACCTCATCGAAAAATGGTTTCACTCCCTCAAAATGCGCATCGACCGCTTCCACAACTCGTGGGTGGGCAGTCGGGCGAGCGCACGCAAATGGTTTGAACAATTCGTGTACTACTACAACCGCCAGAGACCGCACCAAGCTCTCGACGGAAAGACGCCGATTGAGGAGGTGCAGAACTAGACAGTTCCGATCATCGTTCTAGATGGAGCGCCGTATTTTCAGGCGTCGGCCGTCACGGACCTGGCGGCCCGTGACGACCTCACCTTCGTTACCAGCGTACTCGCCAGAGCTCAATCCCGTTGAGAAGTGCTGGAGACAACTCCAAGCCACTCTCAGCAACCGCTTCTTTGAGTCGCTCAGCGATCTTACAACGGCGATTGATACAGCTCTCGATCAACTTTCTATCCCCAAAGTAAGTGATTATTTCTAACTCATACTATAGACGGTGCCGTGCCGTCTAAATCATCGTCAACCCAGAGAGTGGAAAGTCGAGGACTGATACGAGTCTTTATTTTCCCGCCTATTATTTAGAGAGGTATGTCAGTGCTCAGGGGACAGTCAGCCCGCGAACTCGCAGCGGCAGTGCGTAACGAAACGCTGTCCTCTCTGGAACTGGTCGAGACGGCGCTAGATCGAATTGAGGCAACTACGGAGTTGAACGCATTTATTACCGTTATCGAAGACTTGGCGCGTAAGCGCGCTCGTGAGGCTGACCGGGCAGCTGGTCGCGATGAGGACCTCGGCCCGCTTCACGGCGTCCCGGTTGCTATCAAGGACCTCCGGAGTCGGAAAGCCGGCGTTCGAAATACGATGGGACTTGCACCGCTGGCCGACAACGTTGCCCATGAGGATTCCATCATGGTCGAGCGGTTGGAGGCTGCTGGTGCAATCATCGTCGGTACCACCAATACACCAGCCCTCGGTCACACCATCAAGACGGAAAACCGCGTCGCCGGCGCTACACCGACACCGTTCGATTACGACCGATCCGCTGGAGGATCCTCCGGCGGATCGGCGGCTGCACTCGCGGCAGGCGCAGTACAACTCGCAACCGGATCAGATATCGGCGGGTCGCTCCGCGTGCCCGCCGCCTGCTGTAACGTCATCGGCCTCAAGCCGACGTTCGGACTCGTTCCCGAACGTGCCCCGAGTGACGGTTTTAGTACGCATTCGCCGTTTTTCGTCAGCGGTCCGATGGCCCGGACTGTCAAGGACGTCGCCGTGTTCCTCGATGTCCTTGCGGGTCAAGACAGCCGAGACCCGTTCAGCGTGCCCCGCCGGAAGACGGACTACGTGAACGCGACTGACCGACCGACGGATGACCTCGCGGTGGCATACAGCCCGAACTTGGATCTCCAACCGATCGCACCGGCGGTGCGTGAAACGGTCGACGACGCCGTTGCTGATCTCGCGACTGCTGGCGCGACCGTCGATACCGTGGACGTGTCACTCCCACCGTACGAGGAACTATCGATGGCATACGTCGAACAGGTTGGTGTCTTTTTCAGTTCGTTCGCCCAGCAGCTCGCGGAACAGTACGAGATCGACTTTGAGACGGCGGACGTTGAGGAGACCGTCCGCTCGACTATCGCACTCGGAGCGGAGACCGACGCTACCGCTGAGCGACTGCAGAACGTCCCTCGGACTGCCGCATACGACGGCATCGAAAACGTCCTCACAGACTACGATGTCCTCGTGACACCGACGCTCACTGTCCCACCGTACAGCAAACACCTTAGCGACGGCTACCCGACGGAGATCGACGGACAGTCGGTGATGGGTGTTCCGACCGACGCGATGCTGACGTGGGTGTTCAATCTGACGGGCCATCCTGCAGCATCGGTACCTGCCGGACTCACCGATGATGGCCTTCCCGTCGGACTGCAAATTATTGGGAGACGGTTTGCTGAAACCGATATACTGAGTGTCGCTGCAACGATTGAACGAGTCCGACCGTGGACTGGTCACTATCCGGATGTCTAGCCACGCGGTGAGACTTCTGCACTACCGCCTCGAGCTATAACCGATCGAACTCGCACTCGATAAGAGCGCTAATCCGAGTTTGATCCCGTCTTCCGAGGCGGAAAGTCACCGGTCGATATTGATAGTTCTGTTTGGTGCGTCACTCGCAATGGACAGTCCGACTCAACGATCACTCACCGAAAGTAGAGTACGTATATCATGATTGCAAGGCCGAACGCGACGCTTCCGCCGACGAGGATGATCAGTGCGATCGACTGATCGACGCTCAGGAGAGCAAGGATGAGTATCGTGTATGCCGCGTATATTATCGCAAGAGCGACGCCAAACCAGAGCTGCCGGGTCTGTTCTGAGGCATCCGTCTCCCCTCTCTCGTCAGTGCTCATTCGTAGCGCTTGTCGTATTCGCGCCCGCCCCTCGTGTAGTTTACCACCGCAGCGGGTATCCTGGCCCGCCTGTGACCCACGAACTGGATACCGCCGTCGCTACGTTCCCACACGACGCCCGGAACCGGCGCGATAATCGGTGTGTGGGCCCGGACTCCCGATGATTCACGGGATCGATTCGTGGGTGTCATCACGGTGGATCGGCGCTGACCGGGACGCAAAACACCGGAACGTCGGCCTGTCGGACGACGTTTTCGGTGACGCTACCGAGAAACCACTGGCCGATTCCGGTGCGACCGTGCGTTCCCATCACGATCAGATCGATCTCGTGCTTGCTCGCGGCCGTGAGAATTACGTCCGCCGGTGAACCGGTCGCGATCTTCCCGGAGACGCTGACGCTGGCGTCGCTGGCACGTTCCCGAACCGTATCGATCGCGTCCTCGCCGCTGTGCTCGAGAGCGCTGAGGAGTTCGTCCGGTTCCTGTGCCCGAGAGAGGCGACTCGTATCGACAGAGTACACCGTATGGACCATCGACTCGAATTGACTCGCCAGCGCGATACCCCAGTCGGCTGCGATCGTGGCCCCGTCGCTGCCGTCCGTCGGAAGGAGGAACTCGTCGAACGCGATGTCGTCGATCTCGCTCACGTCGGCGTTCGGTGGGACGGCGAGGACAGGCGTGCGTGCCGTCCGGAGGACGTTCTCTGTGACGCTCCCGAGGAAGACCCTGTCCAGCCCGGTCCGGCCTTTCGTCCCCATAGCGATGACGTCGATCTCGCGTCGCTTGGCGTACTCTCGAATCGACTGGAACGGTGTCCCTCGCTTGATCGTGGTCGTAACGTCGAGGTCCGCGTCGGCGGACCGAACCATGTCCGCGACGGTTTCCGCTGCTTCTTCCGCATCGGTCTCGAGTGACGCGTATATCGGCTCCGCTGCATCGGCAACTTCCTCCAGGTCGCTATGGGCGGCGACGACCGAGAGGACGTGCACGTCCGCGCCGATTCGTGATGCCAGTGCGGTCCCCCATTTTGCCCCTGTGAGCGCTCCCTCGCTGCCGTCTGTCGGTATCAGTATCGAGTCGATGAGCCGGCTCATAGCTGTCAGATCTTCACTTCACCACCACAGCGGATAATTGTAGGGGCACACTGCGTTTCTGCCGTTGGCCCGGACCCGATCACTCACGGATTTCGGTCGAGCACATCGACGATAGTCTCAAGTAACTCCACGAGCTGACGGGGCAACAGGAAGTGTTCACGGACGTGCTCGCGTGCGTTCTCGCCGAACTTCGTTCGACGGTCATCGTTCTCGAGGAGGTCACAGACGCGGTCACCAGCGCCCGCCGCATCGTCCGGGTCGACGAGGTAGCCGCTCGTTCCGTCCTCGATCTGTAGCGGGATGCCGCCGACGTTCGACCCGACAACCGGAGTGCGCTTCCAGAGCGCTTCCGAGACGACCAGGCCGAACCCCTCGCGCAGCGACTTCTGGACGACGACGTCCGACTGACACTGCAGGACGTTCACCGTCGTATCCGGGAGATCGGTCAGCACGTGGACGTTCGGATCGTCGACCGCTTCCTTAGAGACCTGTTCGTACAGCTCCAGTCCCTCGGGATCGTCGCCAGCCATCCCACCAACCAACGCCAACTGGAGGTCCGTTACGTCCTCGCGAGCGCGACGGTACGCCTCCAGCGTCCCGAACTGATCCTTCCACGGGTCGAACCGGGAAACCTGCGCGACGAGCGGGTCCTCGAACGAGAGGGGGTCCAGTCGGTCGTGCTCGTTTGCGATCGTCTCTGCATCGAGCGAGCGGTTCTTCTCCGTCGTTGGATCGATCGACGGATAGATGATGCTCGTCGGAACCTCGATATCACCGACGTAGCTGGACCGGCTGAAAACCGCGTGGTCGATGCGGTTCGTATACTCGGAAACGAACGCGAGATAGTCGTCGATCGGATCGGTGAGATCGATGTGACAGCGCCAGACGATCGGTGCGTTCGGCATCGTCTCCGTTATGTAATCGAGCATACCGAGTGGCTGCGGATCGTGAACCATGACGAGATCGTACACATCTTCGAGTTCGGCCGCATTTCGCTCGGTGACCGCCCGATAGGTTGCCTTCATCTCCTCGGTCAGCGGGGGTCCGCTCCCCTGGAGTGCGTTGTGCATTGCCTTGGTCACCTCGAAGAAGTCGTCATCAGCATCCATGACGAGCCAGTCAGTGTCGACGGCGAGGTCGTTGCACACCGGAACGATCGAACGGAGCAGTTCCGCGACGCCGCCACCGGCCGCGGTCGAATTGACGTGGAGGATTCGGACGTCTTCCAGCGCCTCGGCGAGAGATCGAAGCCGCTGGAGTCGGTCGTGACCTGTCACGCCAGCGTACGCCTCGATTGATTGATCCGGTAGTGATGGAGCGTGCATCGTCCGTGCTCGTTGGTACAACGACGGGGGTGGTATCAGTTGTGGGGCGACGATGGCAAAGAACGCGAGATCGAACAGCGACGACATTCCGCCACGGATCGCTAGTCGAAACTCGCCCTCGCGGATCTCCTGGGCGTGGATCCTCAAAACGATCCTGTCGGAAAGACGTTGCTGGATCAGTTACGTTCTCGCGACAGAACACGTAGCATATGGTTTGACGTCCCTGGTCAGCAAGCACGCTACTGCTATGAACTTCGACGAGTTCACGGGCCAGATCCAGCACCGACTCGAGCTTCCGGACACCGGACGAACGGTGCGAGCGATCAGGGCGACGCTCATGACCCTGGGTGAACGGATTCCGGAGGGGGCGGCCGAAGATCTCGCCGCCTCCCTCCCGATGGAAATCAAGTGGTACATGACCGGTGCCGTTCAGGAACACGGGCAGCGATTCGACTGGCAGGAGTTCGTTACCCGAGTCAGTGAACTCGAGGGAGACCTGACGGATCCGCCGGAAGCAGCGTACCACGCCCGTATCATCGTCGATCTCGTGAGGTCGGAGGTGCCGCCGTCGGACTTCCAGCAGCTCCGTGATCAGCTTCCGGAGAGTGCGGACGATGAGAACTGGGGCAAACTGTTCGAAGTGGTCGACAGCGGTGGCTGGGGCGATGCCCAGGAGGCACAGACCGGTGGCGGTCCACAACCCGAGACAGCGACCCGGCACGACTCCGACACGGCGGACGACGGGTCGGTCGACGAAACAGAAGAATAGCGACCCCCGACTCAGGGTCGCCGGCACGAAGACGGGAGACCGAGACCCGACCTTCACAGATTGACAGAGATGTGAGGAAGAAGTCCCCGACGGTGGCCCTCCTCGGAACGCAAAGCGTTGCGATGTGCTAACCAGAAATCAGCGATTGCTGGTGGCGTAGGAGGAAGCCGACACGGCTCGAACCATTCCACGAGCGTGAACAGCCCACGGCTTCTTTTGACACCAACCACCGAGCAGTTCCTACTGGTACCTGAACGTGGACGGTTCGCTCGTCATGGCCTCGACTCGTGCGTTCGTCGGAAACGCCGACGAGATGACCACGACAGGGGGATTGATTCTCGACGCGGGATTACGTAGGTACAAACGTAATCAATTGTAGTATTTCAGTATATGAGGAAGCACCTCATCGAATAAGTGTAAAAGCGACCATGATCTCGGTGTTTTGATATCCGCTTCGCTGGCAGCAGGGAACGATCCCTGGGGCGTCACCGCTAAGAACACGACGTCAACCACGTCGTGAACGGGAGTCACGGTCGCGATGGTCTCGATCGGATCCTACTGGGAAGGGGCGCCGAAACCGTCGCTCGCCGCGCACCAGTCCCCGCCACCGTCGTTCGAGCGAACGAGTAGATACGAACCGCAGTGATCGACCCGATACCGAGCCACGAACCTGACGGCCGTTGTGACGGCAGGACGAACTCGAGTCTCGTCACCGAACGATCGTGACCGGAACCGGTGCGCGGCGAGCGACGGTTTCGGCGACCGCTCCAAACGATCGGTCCTCGTCGATTCGACCGTGTGTGCCGAGAACGACGTGGTCGACAGCTTCTTCCGTCGCGTACTCGACGATGAGCCGCGCCGGGTCACCGATATCCCAGTCGGTCGTGATCGATCGGTCGTAGTCGGCGGCGGTCTCGGAAACGTCCGCGAAGAGCCGATCCCTCGCCTCGTCGACGGACGCCGACCACTCCTCGGTCCCGAACATCGGTTCGTACGACGATTCGAGATCGTTGTCGGTCGCGGAACCGGGATCGAACAGGTCGACGACGTGGTACGCCGTGATCTCCGCATCCGGAAACTCGCGAAGCGCGTGACGGAGTGCCTGTGACGATAACGGCGAGCCGTCGACGGGAACGAGAACTGTAGTGGCCACAGAACGGAGTTCAAGCCGGAGGGACATAGCCTCTTGGGCACGGTATTTTCCGTCTTGCCGTGACATCGTCGACATGGATCCGATCGAGCTTCCAGAACCCGACCCCGACGGTAAGATGAGCGTCGAACGAGCGGTCGCGACGCGAGCAAGCCGGCGCTCGTTCGCTCGGGCGCCGGTGACGATCGAGGACATCTCTCAGGTACTGTGGGCGGCGCAAGGGCTTACCCACGTGAGAGACGGCGTGGAGATGCGGGCCGCGCCGAGCGCCGGAGCGACGTACCCGCTCGTCGTCTTTCTCGAGGTGACGTCGGGCGGGAGGGCGGATCTGGATCGGGGGCTGTACCGTTACGATCCGGGACGGCACGTGCTCGAGTCGGAACTCGATGGGGCCGTCCACGACGGCCTCACGCAGGCCGCGCTGGGACAGGAGGTGGTGAGAGATGCACCGACGACGATCGTACTGGCGGCGAACTACGAGCGAACACGCCGGCAGTACCCGAAACAGGGAGATCGGTACGTCCATATGGAGGCCGGCCACGCCGCCGAAAACGTCCACCTCGTCTGTGAATCACGTGGGTTGAATACCTGTCCAGTCGGCGCGTTCACCGGCGCCGACGTCGCGGACGCACTCGAACTTCCGGCCCGACTCGAGCCGCTGTACCTGCTGCCGTTCGGCCGCCGAGCGACGAGGAAATGACCCTCTCGAGCTTTCGATCCCGATTTCCTGACGGGACGGAGGGGCGTATCGGATCGGTCGGACGCCCGTATCGTTTTAGCTGTGTGTGCCGTGTTCACAGACGAATGCAACTCGAGGCAGTTACGATCGACATCGGGACGAGCCGTCCACTCGTGCTGTTGAACACCGTCGATTCGGACGAACTGGGTGCTCATCCGCTCGATCGCGTCCGGATAGCGTCCGATGGGACGACGACGGGCATCGTGAAGGTGACGGACGAACTGGTCGAACCGGGAACGATCGGGATGACCGAGCCGCTCGACCACGTTCGCGGGTCGGTCGACGTGACGCTCGCCGGGATTCCTGAATCGGTCAGGTACGTCCGCAAGAAATTAGACGACGTCGAACTCAAGGCTCACGAACTAGAGACGATCGTCCGAGATATCCACGAGGATCGCCTGTCGGACGTCGAGTTGGGCGCCTACGTCTCGGCCGTCTACGCGAACGGGCTCTCACTCGAGGAGACGAAACACCTGACGGAGGCGATGAGCAATGTCGGCCAGCACCTGACGTGGGACTCCACAGTCGTCGCCGACAAACACTCGATCGGGGGCATCGCTGGCAACTGCGTGACGCCCGTCATGGTGGCGATCGTCACCGCGGCGGGGATAACAATGCCAAAGACATCCTCGCGAGCGGTGACCTCGCCGGCGGGGACGGCCGACGTCGTGGAGACGTTCTGTGACGTCGAGTTCACGATCGATGAGATCGAGGCGATCGTCGCCGAGGCGAACGGCTGTCTAGTCTGGGGTGGCGGCGTAGAGCTCTCGCCGGTCGACGACGCGATCATCCGCGCCGAGAACCCGCTCTCGATCGATCCGCCAGGCCAGCTTACGGCCTCGGTGCTCTCGAAGAAGCAAAGTGCTGGCTCGACGCACGTCCTGATCGACATTCCGTACGGGGAAGGCGCGAAAGTCGAGAGTCTCGTCTCGGCACGGAAGTTCGCCGACGACCTCAAACGGGTCGGCAACCATCTCGGGATAGACGTCAGCTGTGCGATCACCCACGGGACAGATCCGATCGGCCGCGGCGTTGGCCCAGTACTCGAGGCCCGGGACGTGCTTTCGGTGCTCGAAGGGGCCGGACCTGAATCGCTCCGGTTGAAGTCCGTCCGTCTCGCGGATATCCTGCTCGAGCACTGTGGCGTCGACGCATCGGCGATCGATATCCTCGAGTCGGGACGTGCACTCGAGCAGTTCAGGCGGATCGTCGCAGCTCAGAACGGCGATCCGGACGTCAAGTCGGACGACCTCACTCCGGGCGGAGAGTCGACGACCGTCCGCGCAGAGCGATCCGGTATCGCGACTCGGGTCGACAACAGACAGCTCTGCGATCTCGCGCGGCGGGCAGGTGCGCCCCTGGACGCCCGTGCCGGACTCGTGCTTCACCGAACGGTAAGCGCGCCGATCAAAGACGGCGATCCCCTGTATACGATCCACGCCGAAACGCCGTCCAAGCTTGCAGAGGCAGAAGGTCTGGCCGAGCGACTCGAGGCGGTCCGGGTTCGGAGCAAGGCGGACGCCCTCGTCGAGCGGCGGTGAGAGTCGAGTATCGGCGAACGGGCGGTTCGATCTCCTCGGAAAGGTCGACGGGAAATAGACGTCACGACCGAAATTACTCCAGTGATCCCTTCGGAATGTGGGTGTACGCACCGACCATCGCATCGCGAAGGTCGAGTCCACCGAGTGTAGCACCTTCGTCGATGATCGAGTCCCGAACGGTCGTCGCTTCGACCGTCGCGTCCGGAAAGATCACCGCTCGTTCGTGCTGACGTACACCTCCTCGATTCGATCCTCGGACTCGAGCTCGGCGTAGATTCGGTCGATGACGGTGGTCTCCCCGAGCGGGAGCAACATCTTCGGCCGGTGTCTCGTGATCGGCCACAGTCGAGTCACATACCCGCCGACCAGTACGATAGCGTTCATCGATTTAGATTACCGTTGGAGAGCTGTCTACTCCTCGAGCAGCCAGCCGAAGCGTTTCTCCCAGAACTCCTCTCCCGGCGGCTTCTTCGTGCGTCCGTAGGCCTTTTCGTCGCGGATCTGTCGTTCCAGCACGTCTCGCGCCTCGTTGAGGGCGTGGCTCGCACCGTATCCCTCGCCGGAAGCGATGTACAGTCCGCGATCAGTGTAGAGCCGAATGCGAGCGAGCAACAGCGAAACGCCCCGTCGTTTCTCGTCGTGTTCGTGGAGGTGGACCTTCGCGTCCAGGACGCTCATTCCGTGGTCCCGGTCGTCGAAGGTATTGACCATTGCCACGATGTCCTGGGGGGTCGTTCTACGGTACTACTGAGGCGTACTGGGATGGCTGGGATGTATACTCGTCACCGATCAGTTGGTCGCTGGGAGTCGACTCGTGATGATCGCGGGGCCGTTCTCGACCGGCCGCTCACGGTCACGTCTCTAGGTAGGCCATTGCTTCTTCGTCGGAGACCTGACTGAAGTTCCGGTAGAACTGTCCGACCCCCATGAACCTCCCGGGCCTCTCGAGACAGACGACCTCGTCGGTCCACTCCTCGAGTTCGGCGATAGAGGTCGGCGGACCGACCGGTACTGCGAGGACGACTCGATCGGCGTCCGAACTGCGAAGCTTCGCGAGACAGGCCCTGACGGTCGAGCCTGTTGCGACGCCGTCGTCTACGACAACAACAGTCTTTTCCGCCAAGTTCGGCTCCGACCGACCGCCTCGGTACCGCTCGACCTTCTGGCGTGCCTCCGCGGCTTTGCGCTCGCGCTGTTCCTGAAAGTACTCCTCGTCGCTTCGCGTCCCGAGAATCGCTTCCTCGTTTCGCCAGACGCTTCCATCGCTCGCGACGGCACCGATGGCGTACTCCGGGTTGCCCGGCGCACCGATTTTCTTTGCGACGATGACGTCGAGTGGAGCCTCGAGTTCGTCTGCGACTGCTCGGCCCAGCGGGAGGCCGCCACGCGGAATGGCCAGAACGAGATCCGCGTCGATCCCTCGCTCACGTAGCTCTTCCGCGAGTAGCTCTCCCGCTTCCGTTCGATCCTGGAATCTGCGAGACACCCCCATCAATCCGGAGAAACGGGACGAGAGAGCATATAACGCCAGGGTAACTCCTGCTAGATGGGAACAATCGCATCGATCGCACGCTGTCGTGAGTGCCGATCGGACTGTCAGAAGCGACGAATCGCTCGCAGGAGAACCGACGACGGGCAGAGGAACGAACGGCCTCGAGGGCCGCCGTTCCGTCTCAGTTCGTCGAGGGTGACCTGCAACGGATGATAGCTGTCCACAGAGCCAAGACGGCCGTCACCGTAGGGGAGGTCATGTACGATGACCTTCTCATCGCGACCGACGGCAGCGACGTCGCAGCGAATGCCGCGACGGTCGGCATCTCGCTGGCCCGAACACTCGAGGCAAAGGTTCATGGCCTGTCAGTTGTCGAAGAGAAGCAAGGCGATATCGCGGCTCGCCGCGAACGCCGCCAGTCAGATGCAGACTCGACTGTGGCCGACGCGATAGACGCAGGCTGCGATGCCGAACCGATCGTTCGGAACGGACGGCCCGCAAGCGAGATCCTGTCGTGTGCCGACGACGTCGATGCCGACCTAGTCGTCGTCGGGACCCACGGGCGGACCGGGTTACAGCAGGTGCTGCTCGGGAGCGTCACACTCGAGGTAATTCGCGAGGCACACCAGCCCGTTCTCTCGGTTAGTCCAGACGCATCGTGGGACGGCGAGCGAGTCGACGACATATGTCTCGCGACCGACGGCTGGACGGGAGCGGCAGCCGCGACCGAGCACGCCCTCTCGCTGGCCGACGCCGCCGACGCCAGGTTGCACGTGCTGTACGCCGTCGACATGAGTTCGGACACGGCCGAGATCCAGGAAGCGTTCGAAGAACACGGCGAAAAAACGACGACGGGGATTACGGGTCGAGCCGACGAGCGCGGTCTCGAGGCGACTCGAACGGTCGCCTCCGGGGCAGCAGATGAAGCTATTCTCGAGTATACCGACCGCGAGGCCATCGACGTGCTTGTAATGGGAACCGAGAGCAAATCGACCCTCGAACGACTCGTCGTCGGGAGCATCTCCCAGCGCGTGGTACCCGACGCAAGCGTTCCCGTGCTGACTGTCCGCACGCTCGAGTCGTAGCTGCACCGGCGGTGATAAGGTGAGGCTGGTATTGGTAACAGTTGATGAAATACACTGCATGGACTACAATCATGCTTGTGCGATTAGGGCGTCAAATAATCAGTGACCACACATAATATGAACAACCTATCAGCAGAGCCGCCCCGCCGCATTCGCCTTGGGCACCAACGGGAGACGACCACCGAAATTCGCCACACCGTTCGTCTCAAGCGGATTCGGGATTCTCGGGGCCTTCATCATCGGAAGTAACACCGCTTCGAACATCATATTCTCGCTACTCCAGGACGAAGCCGCAATGGAACTGGACATCCCACAGTGGACGATCCCCGACAGTCAGATGACCGGTGGCGCGGTCGGGAACGCCATTTCGCCCTCGAACGTGGTTCTCAGCACCGGGACGGTCGGAATTGTCGGGGAAGAGGGTGGCGTGCTATGGATTACGCCCCCCTGGGTCGCGCTCGTGTTCGTCTTCGTCGGCCTCCCCATGGTCGGTGTGAGCGGGTACATCTTCATCGGAGGTGGGACATGAACGCAACTCGCGTCGATCCACTGGATTTCGACGGGATCACCTTTGTCCTACTCCTACTCATCCTGCCGCGCGTCAGCTACGGAACCCTTGAGGGGATCGACGCCGTCTGGGGTTTGGACTCATCCTCCTGATCGTCGGCGGGGCTCGTGCCGCTTCTCACCGAACTCTTCCTCCCCGAGGACGAAGATGAGGAGTAAAAGCGGCGAATCACCGAACGATCGTCACGGGGACGGGTGCACGGCGAACGACCCGTTCGGCGACGCTCCCAAGCAGTACGCGGGAAGCCCCTGAGCGGCCATGGCTGCCGAGGACGATGTGGTCGACGTCTTTCGACTCCGAAACCGCCACTATCTCGTTACCGGGGGAACCGACGACGGTTTCCCGCTCGACGGAACCGTCGTGGTCCGCTGCAATCTCGGCTGCGTCCTCGAGCAATTCGTCGGCAGCCTTGCGCCGCCCTTCGAGTATCGAGTCGTACGCATATATTCCACCCTCCCCGTACATCCCGACAGACGGGTCGATGACGTGTAACAGCGTGAGATCCGCGTCCGGATACTCTCGGACGGCGTGTTCGACGGCTTTCGTCGCCGGTTGGGAATCGTCGATTGGAACGAGGATATCCATACTACCCCTTCGTAGTCATGATCAAAAAAACCTCCCTCAGAAACAGCCCTGAATCACTCGTTCACGGGCGCTCCGTCGTTCGGCTGCCAAGTTTGGACCGTTGACACGCGCCGGTACGACGATTCCATGCTCACCGGCTCGGAAGCTATTATCGACGAGTTAACGGAGCGGGCGGAGGAGATCCCCGAAGACTTGCAGGTGCGCGCCGACGTCGACGTGACCACGTCGGTTCGGCGGGGATCCCCCGCCAGCGTAATCGGCTCCTACGCGGCCGAAGTCGACGCCGACCTGCTGGTGCTCGGACACCGCGGGCGCGAGTCCGCCGACGAGATCCGCAGCACCGCAGAACGCGTCGTTCGAACGGTCGATCGGTCGGTACTGACGGCCTGAAGACGAGTTCCGTAGCCGACGTATCAGCATGGCCGGTGTGAACCATATAAACGCACTCGATGTCACTGCCCGACACCGATGTACGACACCATACTCGTCCCGACGGACGGAAGCGAGCCGGCGAACCGCGCGGTCGAACACGCACTTGAGCTGGTGGATAGGTACGGCGCCGCTGTGCACGTGCTGTACTGCGTCGAAACCCACCGGACGGTGAGCCGGCACTGAGCAGCGCTGAGCTCGTGATCGACAACCTCGAGGACAGGGGCGCCGCGATGTGCCAGGCGGTCGGCGACCGGGCCGACAACGCGGGTATCGAGTGCGAGTGGACCGTCTGTCACGGCAGACCCTGGGTGAAAGTTCGAGAGACGGCCGCCGAGACCGACGCCGACCTGATCGTCATCGGCTTCCAGGGACGGAGCCACGAACGGCCGGGGAAGATGGGGAGCGTCGCCGAACGCGTCCTCCGGCAGGCCGATCGACCGGTGCTGACCGCCTGATGCGACGATCTCCGTAAGCTGTCGATGGCCGCGTCGCGACGGCTGAACTGATACCCGCGACACCGTTGTAGTGGACGCCGTCCGACCCGTGTGTTCCATCCTGGCTGGGCCGATCGACGCAGCGGACGACGCCGTGGCGGACCGCGCGCAGTTACGACGGCTCGTCGAACGCGCGGCTGTGCTCGGGGCGTTCGCGTACCCCACGTGAACTCGACGGCGACTGGTTCGCCGTGCTCCGCGCGGTGATCGAGGACGAGTGATGAGGAGGACGCTGGCTCTCGTCGATCACCCGCCCCGAAACCTACTAGCGAGAGGTATTCGTTCGAACTATTCGGGCCGTTCTGTATCGTTGTCGACCGGCCGAACTGGGTGACCTTGAGCAGCGGTGTCGGATCGGTGCCGCCAGTCCAGTCGGTTTCTCACAGACTGGACCCGACGGATCACTCCTCGAGCAGCCAGCCGAAGCGTTTCTCCCAGAACTCCTCTCCCGGCGGCTTCTTCGTGCGTCCATAGGTCTTTTGATCGCGGATCTGGCGCTCGAGGACGTCCCGGGCCTCGTTGAGCGCGTGTTTCGCGCCGTAGCCCTCGCCGCTCGCGACGAACTGTCCGTTGTCCGTGTAGAGACGGACGCGCGCGAGCAGCAGCGGCGTTCCACGACGTTTCTCATTGTGCTCCTGGAGGTGGATTTTCGCATCGAGCACGTTCATCCCGTGATCTCTATCGTCGAACTTCTCGACCATCGCGACGATCTCGTCGTAGGTGACGTCGTCGATCAGACTCGTACCGTACACCTGGACGCCGCGATTGCCCTCGGCCTCCCACGTCAGCGAGTCGAGGACGTCCGTCTTCGTCACGATTCCGTGTGGCGAGCCGTTACGCGTGACGACCAGCGACGAGGCGTTGATCTCGAACATCTCCTCGACCGCGACGTCGAGGGTTTCCTCCGGACTGATAGTCCGGACCGGCGTCGTCATCACGTCCCGAACCGGGAGGTCCAGCATCCGGTCGGACTCTCCCTCACGGGAGCCATAGCCGCCGCGTCGCGACCGGGCCATACTCGAGGAGATCTCGCCGCCGAACGGATCGACGCCGCCGCCGTCGCCGCCCTGACTCTGGACCTCGGCGCGCACGGTCATGGTGGTGACGTCGTATAGACTGAGGATTCCTACGGCTGAATTGGCATCCACGACTGGCAGATGCGTAATGCGGTGTTTGCGGAATTGATTGAGCGCTTTGCCGAGCGTCGAGTCGGGGTCCAGCGCGACCAGATCGGCGGAGTACGCTTCGGCGACGGTTGCAGCGTCGAGATAGGGCGTCACCTTCTCGAGGACGTCGTCGGCGGTGACGACGCCCGCAAGTTCGTCTCCGTCGAAGACGGGCAACAGCCGTGAGTCGCTGTCGATCATGAGCTGTGCGACCTTCCGGATGTCCTCGGTGGGATCCAGTCGGGGGACGTGCCAGACCAGCGGTCCCAGTTTCTCGTGTGGTTGCCTGTGCGAGGTCGACAGTTGACGTCGGGTGACGATCCCTTCGAACTCGTCGCCGCGGACGACGACGCCTTCGACGTCGGTATCGGTGAAGGTGCCGACCAGCTTCGAGACGGTGGTGTCGGGCGTGTGTTCGACGAACTCCGTTGAAATGATGTCTTCGATGTTCATGAGTGGATGAGTGGTGAATCGGTAGTTCGGGCCGGACAGGCCCGAGCAATCTCGGACGATCGGTTGTAGGTGAAAGTTCGTTGACCATCGGCAAATACTCGTGGGTCGTTCCCACGTATTCGGTGTTTGGAACGGAATTGATATTGTTAGTCGGAGAAGGGAGGGCCGAGTCCTCAGAGAACACGACACACATGCGCACCCGCCCCCTCGATCTGATCGGCATCGAGGAATCCTTGCGTCCGGTCGGTCGAAGCCAGGACTCCCTCGCTCGGATACGACCCACCATGTCGGCGTCGTGTCGCCCTGGTTTCCAGTCGCCGGGGTGACGGGACGACGGCAGACGTCCTCGAGCCCGTCTCACCGGACGACCGTCACTGGCACCGGTGCGCGTCGCACGACCAGTTCGGCGACGCATCCGAGCAACACCCGCAAGGAGCCGCGACGGCCGTGGCTCCCGATAACGACCTGGTCGACGTCCGCTTCCTCGACGTAGTCCGGGATTTCCGTAGCCGGCTTGCCGACGACCGCCTCGGTATCGATCGAGACACCGTGTTCGTCGGCCCGCTCCTCGGCCGCCGCGAGCAGCTCCGCGGCCTCTTCCTCGAATCGCTCCGAGAATCCCTCCCGGCCGAGCCACGCCAAGAAACTCGTCTCGTAGGGATCGATCACGTGCAGCGCCGCGTCCGCTGGGTCGGAGTCGTCTATCGGCACGAGAACGTGCATACGCGTTCCTTCGCCGGCATCGATCAAAAAAGTAGACTTCGGAACGGTCGATTTCTCCACGTTCGGCCCTCAGGTCTCGAGATATCGGGCGGGAACGTACGGGTGGACCGCCGTCGGGAGCAGGCAGGCGAGCCGTGCTGCGAACGCTGCGAGACGCCTGCGAAGGAGTACGTAGACGGCCGAGACGGCGACGAGTGCGAGCGACAGCGTCGCGAACACGACGTCGCCGACGAGCGCGAGCGGTACCGCCGCGACGCCGGCCAGCGCGAGGTCCTCGGGCGCGCCGTCGTACCGGACCAGCTGTCGGGGTCGGAGCCACCGCCCGTGGTAGTGGCTGTAGACCGCCCGCTCGGAGTTCCCCTCCCAGGGACGGAGCTCGAGACCGCCACCGAGGACGTCGCTTCCGGCGTGCAGCGCCGCCGCCGCGAGACCGACCGCAAGCGCGACGGTCGCCGTCGACGGAAACAGGACCGCGAACGCGATCGCCGGGATCGCGGCGACCGACGCGTAGACGGGATAGTGAAGCGTCTTCCGGTGACCAGTATAGAGGTCGAGGTCGGGCGCGAGACCGCCGAGGAGGCCCGCGGCGAACGCGACGGGTGCGTACTCCGGGGCAGCCGCGAACACCGGGAGCGCGAGGGCCATCCCCCACAGCGCGTGAGTCGTCGCCATCATTGTGACCCTATATAAGCAACGGAACCGTATGAACGTTTCCCGAGACCCTCGCTGAGCTATCGGGGTGAGGGATACGGCTTTCAAACCGTCTTTCGAATACGCCCACATGGAACACACGGACGACCTGGGGGCATTACTCTCGGAGACGGGACTGAACGCTGTCCTCGGATGGATCGTCGTCGCCGTCTTGCTGGTGACCGCAGTTCTGACGGTTTTCGAGGGGGTGTTCGACTGGGGGTTCATCGCGCTCGTGGTCGTCGCAATCGTCCTCTTCCCCGGAGTCGCATTTCGGGACCCGCGGGTAATGCCTCCGTGGGAACTGATCGCCGTCGCGGCCGTCCCGATCCTCTGGGAGGCGCTGCTGGGCCGGGCCTTCGTAACGGACGTACCGGCGTACCTCGCGGTCGCCGCGCTGGCGCTGTTGATCGCCGTCGAACTCCACCAGTTCACGGCCGTCCGGCTGAACCACGGGCTCGCCATCGCGCTCGTGGTGCTGACGACGCTCGCGGTCGCCGGTATCTGGAACGTCCTCCAGTGGATCGCCGACGTCCTCCTTGGCACCTCGTTCGTTCTGGACGGGAGATCTCAGGACGCGATCAACGCCGACGTGATGATGGAGTTCATCTACGCCGGCATCGCCGGGATCGGCAGCGGCCTCCTGTTCGATTTCTACTTCCGAACGCAAAACAGGGTGCCGACCGAACGGACGTACGTCCCGCCGGAGCCGCGACCCGAAGCCGACGCGCCGTCGACGGCCGAACCCGACACGCCGAAGCTTCGAGACCGGCTCGGCATCGCCCCCCGGCGACAACGGCAGGCCAGTCGAGCCATGCAGGTCGTCCTCGTGCTTGTCCTCGTCTGGGGATTGTACGTCCGAGATTTACCAACGATTGCCAATGCTGCAGTCGCGCTCGCGATCACGTTCGTCCCGGCGATTCTCGAGCGGGAGTACGACCTCCCGATGGACGTCGGGCTCGTCCTCTGGATCACGACGGCTGTCTTCCTCCACGCACTCGGTTCGGCGGGGCTGTACGACGCGATCGATCCGTGGGACCACCTGACGCACGCGCTGTCGGCGTCGGTCGTTGCGGCCGCCGGCTACGCGATTTTCCGAGCCGTTCACGTTCACACCGACCGTGTCTACATTCCGCCGAAGGTGATGGCCGCGTTCATCCTCGTATTCGTGTTCGCGGCCGGAGTCGTCTGGGAGATCCTCGAGTTCGTCATCGACCAGAGTGCGATCGTCTTCGGGCTCGACGCTGTCCTGGCGCAGTACGGGATCAACGATACGATCGTCGACCTGATCTTCAACGCCGTCGGGGCGGTTATCGTGACGCTGTGGGGGACGGCCTATCTCACGGACGTTTCGGATTCACTGTCCGAGCGGTTCGATCAGTGGTACGAAAGTGAGTAATCAGGTTCCCGTCGGCGTTCCGGCACGAACGGAGCGCCCGGCGTAGGCCACGTACCCGGCGAGAACGAGCGCGAGCACGCCGGCGACGACGTTGCTCCACAACAGCGCCTCGCTCCCGATCTCGAACGCGAACGGGGCGACTGCCGTCCACAACCCGAGGAGGGCGGCCAGTGCCATCACGCCGACGCTGTTCGGGTGGTCGGTAACGATCCGGTAGTAGTTGTAGCCTGCCAGCAGCAGGATCGCCGCGCCCACGATGACGTTGTTCCAGACCGCCGCCTCGGCCGACTCGAGGACGAACGGCGATACCAGTATCCAGAGGCCGACGATCGAGGCGATCCCGCTGATCCACTTCATTCCTTCAGAGGTGCCAGTTCCCATCGCTTCCGGTCGATCGATGTCTGTCGCTTCGCTCATATGCGACCGATGAACGGACCCAGCTATAAGCGGCGCCTATTGTTTTAACGACCACACTGCGGATTACCGTTCGCGGCACGACTCGGAACGGACCGCGTCGGTGTTCAGAACGCGTTTACGAGACGCTTCCCCGGTGACGAAATCGTCGTACGTTCGGGGCGAGGTGAGCGGCAAGGGGCACGGCTCTATTAACAACGAGTTGACTAGAAAGACAAACGCATATTACCGGGGACGTTCGGGAGCTACGGTGACCATCGGGAGCCATACGCTCTCAGGTCGTGAACCGACCCCAAACCGTTAGCTCTCCGGTCGGCGTACGGTTGGCCGATGGCGAGTATCATCCTGCCGACGTTCGAGTGGACGCGGTCGTGCGAGCAGTTGGCCCGCCAACTCGAGCCCGAGGACGAACTGCTGGTCGTCTGCGACCACGAGGACGATCCGGTGGCGAACGCCGATCTTCCCGACGAAGCCGAACTGCTCGTCGCCGGCGAGCCGGAGGGCTGTTCGGGGAAGGCAAACGCCGTCGCGCTCGCACTCGAGCACGCCTCCCAGGACCGGATCGTGCTGACCGACGACGACGTCGAGCGCGACGACGACTGGCTGGCGACGATCAAACGACTCGGCGAGGAACACGGCACGGTGACAGCGATTCCGGTCTTCACGAGCGAGGAGTATCCGTTCAAACTGTTCGAGCCGCTGTGTCTCGTCGTCGCTTCGTTCGTCGTCGAAGGGACGAACTGGGTGACCTGGGGCGGCGGCGTCACCTTCGACCGCCGCGAGATCGACCTCGAGGGATACGTCGCGGATCTCAGGCGAACGGTCTCGGACGACGCGTTGCTGGCCGAGTACACCGACGACGTCGTTGCCTCACGCGAGCTCGTCAGCGAGGTTCGGGTCCCCGGCGGCCCCCGAATCACCTACGAACGGCTCACGCGGTTCGTGACGATTTTTTATCGCTTCGCCCCGCGTCGGACGCTCGGTATTCTCGGGCTCTTCGCGGCCGTCGCCGCGGTCGGCGTCGTCACGCCGCTGCTGGTCGCCGTCGCTGCGACGCTCCTCGCCTACGATCGGTACCGCGCGCTCGGCGTCGACAGGCGGACATGGCTGTTCGCCGTCCCTTCGCTCGTGCTCACGCCAGTACTCGGTGCCGCCGGCATCCTGCGGCCTACGTTCGTCTGGGGCGGCCGTCGCTACCGCTGGGACGACACGTTCGACGTGACGATCTTCGAGTAATTATGGAGTGCTGTCGTGGAACGAACCGCTTCCCGTCTCTTCGACGGACAATTCGTCGGGCAATCCAAGGATCGTGGGCCGACGAAGTCCACGGACGCCGGAGCAAACCGATGTAGCAGACGCTCCTTATTCCGACCGACGGCAGTGGGGGCGCCCGTCGAGCGATCGAGCACGGCCTCGACCTCGCGGAGACGCACGACGCTACCCTCCACGCATTGTGCGTGATCGCCGTCGCCGAACTGCTGGAACTCGGCTACGCGGGATAACCGGTCCGACTTCGAAGAAACGATCGAACCGCCCGAGGACGGAGCGAAGCGCGCGGTCGGCGTAATCGAAGGTCCTTCTCGGGTTCCGTATACAACGAGGAACGAAGTCATAGTTCACGTCTACACCGGCAGGCGCGACAAAACGCTATCGTGTCTCGGATCATACACGACCTATGCCAGTACCTCCCAGCCGCTTGGAAACCGCCGGAACGGTCGCGACCGCCTTCTTATCGATCGTTTCATCGCTACTCGGTCTCTTTCGAGACGGGCACTACGCGGACCCCGCAGCGGTTCTGTTGCGAATATATGCCCAGGATGTCGTTATCCTCGTGATCGGGGTGCCCGCTCTTGTCCTCGGTCTCTGGTGGGCGAGACGCGGATCGATCCGCGGCCGCCTCGTGTGGCTCGGTGCGATCGCATACATGATGTATATGTGGACCCACTACGCGTTCGTTATCGCGTACAACGACTTCTTCATCGGGTACGTTGCCCTATTCGGGCTCTCGGTCTTTACGCTGGTCAGCGGTGTCGCATCGACGGATGCTGATGAGATACGCGCGTTACTCCACGGTCGGTTGTCGACGTCCTTCTATGTGGGTTTTCTTGCAATCACTGCGTTGGGGCTCGGACTCATGTGGTTGTCCGAGATCGTTCCGGCACTTCTCGCAGACGAGCACCCATCGGCGATCGCACAACTCGGTCCAAAGGCAGCCCACACCTACGTGATCGATCTAGGGCTCCTCGTGCCGGCCCTCGGTATCACCGCCGTTTGGCTCCGGTGGGAGCGTTCCTGGGGCTACGTGTGGACGGGCAGTATGCTCGTGTTCGCCGCGCTTATCGCCCCCACGCTGACGGCGATTACGGTGATCGATCTCCTCGAGGGTCTCGACATTTCGGTGTTCATTATCGTCGGAACGATCGTCCCACCGGTAATCGGACTCGTGTTCGCTGTTTCGTACCTCCGCAGGCTACCGCAAAGCGCTGCGTATTGATCTCGCATCGAATTCACCAGTATAACCCCCGTTGGTCAGTTCTGCCTATAGCAGTTCCCACAACATAGTAACTACCCGATCGTATTTTATTCGAGTCGATCAATTCATCGGTAGGATGAGTGATTCACAGCCCTCGGTCCAAGAGCAGACCCATGCTTCCTCAGTCGAAACAACAGAGCTCACAGGGAAGGTCGATGCCCGTGCACTCGGCCTCTCGGCCGGGATTATCTGGGGCACAGCGGTTGCCTTCCTGGAACTGGCAGCCGGGACGAAGTACGGAGAGCGCTGGCGACTGTTACTGGCAGATCTCTATCCCGGGTACAGTCCCGAACCGGGCGATCTCGTCTGGGGGACGGTTCTGGGGTTTGTCGATGCATTCGTCATTGGATACCTGTTCGGGCGGCTCTACAACCGACTAGCGGAGTGATTGCCACTCCGAGTGCCGTACCGTTCAACTCGGCATATCGATCAGGTCGAACCTGACCAACATCACTCGAGCAAGGGAGTGACTTGCGAGACCCAGGAAACGTCGTGTCGGTCGTGGTCGTTCGGGCGAAACATGTGGTAGGCGATGACGTCGTCCGAGCGCTTCGTCCCCACCGGTACGTACCCGAACCGTTCGTACAAGTTTCGGGTCGATTTCTCACCCGTAGCGAGATAGATCCCTGACGAACTGGGATCGTGCTCGACGAGGCCGTGCGTGGTCTCGAGTAGCGCTCGGCCGACGCCTCGACCTTGTGCGGCCGGCGCAACGCCGATCGCTTCCAACCGGTAGTACGCCGACGGCAGTCTCCTAGGAGGCCGCATCGTCCGTACAACGTGATAGACTCCTGTCCAGTCCATCCGTCCGAACAGGGGAGCCACGACGGGGAAATGGCGAGTGAACAGCCACAGGAGTCGAACGGGAGCCCACGACACGCCTGGTCTGGTGACGACCGCAGTTCCGATCACGTCTCCATCGCTCGTGGCAGTGAACACGGGCTGTCCAGTTTCGAAGTGAGCGCGGAGCAAAAGCTCAACCGCTCGCTCATACTCGTCCTCGATCTGACGAACGGAACCTCCAAGCGCGGTCGTCGTGAACGCTTCAGTT
>NZ_JARUKW010000034.1 GCF_029688845.1 Natronococcus sp. A-GB1
GATACGATCAACACTCGCCAGACGGAGCGCTACGACGGAACAGTGAACGAACAGGGATTCGGCCAGAGCTGGTCGACGACGGGGATTGTTGGGCACACGGATATGTCGGGGACGACGTTGTTCCAGAACGTCATCTGTGGGCCGTGGCCAGATAACGGATTGTACGTCCAGGGAGGCGGTCGACAGATCGTTCGAAACTGCATTGCCTCGAACTCCGGGACCGCAAATATCCGGTTTAATCAGACCGACGATTGGGATCTGATTCCAGAGATCGACGAGACTGAGGATGGTGAGCTTACTCGAGATGGTCCCTATGGTCAGTCGACGGTAGAGGACTGTGTGACTATCGTTGATCGTGTGCCATCAGGGGTGCACGAAAGCGGCCGTTCGATCTGGCATTACTCTGGAGAGGGCGTGATTCGAGACTGTGAGGTGACGATAGCCCAGGAAAGTGAGGCCAGCGGCGCCGGGGGTAATTTTGCGATCGGGACTCGTTCCGGCGTGACTGAATCGACAATCAAGAACTGCCGGATTTCGCTGCTCGAGCCGACGGATGCGTTTTATTCTGGGACGTCAGGACCAGTGACGCTTCGAGACGTGGCTATCGTTGCGGAGGGGTGGGATCCAGGCTCAGTACCGGCTGATGTAATGGATGGCCACATGCCCACCCTCGAGAACGTGACGCTGAACGAATCACCTCAGTACAGCTTATCTCTCACCAAAATATATTTATAGAACAAGATTATACCATGCAAAAACAGAGATGCCAGGACTCCTCACCAGATCGAATGCTGCTGCTGCACGATTTTTCGCGGTGGTAACGTTCTTAGCCGCCTATATGGCCTATTCTGGATTTGGATTACTTTCAGCACTCGTTATTGCAGCGTCAGGCGTCGTTTTGTGGACTCTCACTGGAGATCCGCACAATCATGGTGCAATCCGGCGTGTCTCAGGCGGTGTGCTCTGGATGATTCTCTTTTTCTTCGGAATTGGAATTGGCGTGACATAACCGGACTCAGAATTAGTTTTGTGTGAGGATTGAGCTATGTCTGACCCTTAAGATCGCGACCCGCATACAAGAGCATACCCTTCCAGGTGAATCCGTGCCACTGGCGAGTTTCGTTTAGTTGTTCGTACTGGTCCGAATTCTCTATTTCCGGGGTATCGAGCTGTCGATGAGTATGCATTAGAAGCCCGCGCCAGGTGAGCCCGTGCTGTTCTTTGAGATTGTCGAGGCGTTGGTATTGTTCAGAAGGGAATTCAACTGAGACATAGCGAGTCTTGTTTTCCCCTTCGATCTCGATGTTGACTGATTTGGAATCGTCTTCGTCAGTATCGGTTTCGTTGCTATCCGCCATACTGATCACCCAGCACCCCATGGCTGTGTAGTTGGCAGATCTGTGCTGCGTATCACACTATGCGGGGTTAGTGCTCACTCACATAAATCTCCGCTAAGAATCGGATGGAACCAATAACTAGTTTAGATACTGTTAAGGAATAGATTTATCACTTTGAGGCTAGACTTCACTTATAGAAGTCTCACTGATAGAGTGTGTATAAGTTGCTAATGACTTGGTGGGGCTTTGAGAACACAAATGACCGAAGAAAAACCTACTGCGGATACGGATCGGGATCGTACGGTTCTCCAGAAACTCTTCCTGTGGGTTCTGCAGTCGGCTCACGAAAGCCGAGCAGAGCTCGAGGACCTCACTTCGGAAGGGAACTTGCTTCGGCGTCAGCTACTGACGCCGGTTCGAGCAATGGTTCTCATGGGAGCCGTTTCACTGATTGCATCGCAGTCAGTTGCGGCACAGGAAGGAGAGGGAACAGACATCTGTGGCGAGGGCTTTGGGCTGATGATCTTCGATATTCAGATGATGGCCTGGCAGGTCATCCTTGGCGCACTGTTCCTGATCTTTATGCTTGGGCTGGTCTTGCGGGCAGTACCGCTGTTTACTGGCTCAACGGCAGTTGGGAGTCTAATGATGATTGGACCGATTGTGGGCGTGATCGCGTTCATCTTCTTCGTTCAGTTCATCGATATCGCCCTCGGCTATGCCGGGGGACCAGGCGTCGGCGAAGGCTGTTCGCCGTTCGTCTAAACTCACATACCAATGAGAATTGCCCGAATTGTTCTTCTAATCGCAGTGTTGTGTAGCGTCGGAGTACTCGCTATGCCGGGTCTTGCTGCTGCTGACGCTGGTCTCTCGGCGGATGAGGTGGTGCTTCAGACTGATGGTACTGACGCCAACGAGAGTGTCTGGGAACCGCCGGAAGATGACGAACGTGACGCTGACAACGAGTCTGATGCACTGGCTGGTTCGAATGATGATCTTGGTGTTGGGGTCGACGAGACCGATGACGATCCCACTGAGAATGAGTCTGAAAATGCGTCCGGCGATGGACTCGAGAATGGGGATGACGAACCGCTCCAGATTGAGAATAGTGAAGATCGCGAGGAATTCGAGGAACTCTATCTCGAGGAGAACGAAGATGAAGAGGAAGAGCCAGCAGGGCGCTCGATCCTTGGTGGTGCCGGAAGTGCGGTCAGTAATACACTGAATCCGGCAGACGCGGCTGAAGAAGTCTGGGAGCGGCTCACCGAGATGTTTGCTGGCGCGATGAGCTTCTTCGTTGAGGAAGTCTTCAACGAGGCCCTTGGGACGCCGACGATAAACAATGACGGTGCCTTCGGTATCTTGGGCACGCCAGAGGCCCTCGAGGAGGGCGAACAAACGCCGTCGCACAAAGAAGCTGGCCTCTACGATGCGATGGCCACAGAGAACTATGTGACGGTCTACGAGGAAGTCTATCTCGGATTGGTAATGCCGATGGCGATCTCGGTCATGTTCCTGTTGGCACTGTTGATGTTGGTTGCGCCGGCGATCACGGCGATCACTCGTCGGAAGGTCGGCTCGATACTCGCCTCAGGTGTGTTCGTCGTGATGATGATCGTCGCCGTCTGGGAGTTCGCGACGCTCATGCACGCGTTGAGTGACGCGGCGGCGCAGTTGTTCCTCCCGGATGGAGAGGACGTCCTTGACTCGGGAGTGACGACGTACTCGGGTGGTGTGGCGACGGCGCTGATCCTCTACTTCAAGGGATGGGTTGGCGGCGCTGCCCTTGGATTGATTCACGCAACTCGGCACGTTCTCTTGTTCGTGTATCCGGCAGTGTTGCCAATCTTCTTCATCTTGGCCTATTGGGGCGGTCACCGCCGAGTGAAGCAGGTCGGCTCGTTCTTCATCTGGCAGTGGTACGGGCTGCTGGTGATGAACATCCCGACGGCAATCTTGCTCGCGTTCGCGAACGCTATCGGTTGGCAGCTCTTCCCGTGGGAACTGCTCAACTTCCTGGCGACGCTCGGAATCTTCGCGCTTGCAGTGCTGATTCCGTTCACTGTGAGCGGGTCGTTTTTCCTGATTGGGCTCTCGATGCGCGGGGCCGCAGTCGGGACCGCTTCATCGGTCGTCTCGAAGTACGCTCCGTCACCGCGGCCAGCGTCGGTATTCGGTGGCGAACGGACACGCTCGGCAAAGGAGCGTCTCAAGCGTGGCGGCGAGAGGGCAGGCGCTGCAGCGGCGAATCGGTCGAAGGCAGCAGCCCAGCGAGCGAAGTCCTCTGTGAACTCTCGACGGCCGATCCGGACCGACGGTGGTCAGTCGGCCAACTCGAGTTCGGGTTCGAGTTCGGGTGGCTCGAACTCGAGCACCACGCAAGGAGCAGGTGTCACGCCGGATCAACGCCGCAAGGCTGCACAGCGTCGGCAGGATCGTGCACGAAATTCAAAACAAGCTGAGCGGGCCCGTAAGCAGTCAGACCACTATAGAAAATGAGCGACAGCACCAGTCAGTCAGACGGTATCGACCACAAAGTAATCCACACCGGGACAAGCGATCAGGTTGTCCTCGGAATGAGTAAGATGGAGGTTCTGGCGGCGGTCGCGCCGCCGGCGATAATCTGGTTTATTGGTCGGCAGATGATCGGCGGTCTGCTAGGGACGCTTACGTATCTCGTGGCGATCGTGTGGTTGTTCGCAGGCTTCGGTTTCATCGTCGCGAAGGATCCCTGGATGACCGCTCGCTTCTACGCCGAGACAGTGCTTCGATCGTTTTCGCAGCAACCCACCATGCTCTTCGATAGAAATCCCGCTGACTTCGGTATTGCACAGCCAACGAACGATTCTCTCTTTGGGACGGTAACGTCGATTCCCCTCACAGGACTCCGCTATCTTTCCTCAGTTCGAGGTCCAGATTCGCCAGATGACAAATCAAAGGGTCCGGTTCGCACTCAGGATTTTGTACAGTACACGAAATCCTACCACGGGACGCCAGCGGTCGAGACCGACCACGGTCACGTGGTTGGTGCGATCCGGATCTCGCCGGCGAATATGGTCACCTCGAGCGAAGAGGAATGGGAGCGTCAGTCTCGGTTCTACGCGAAGGTGTTGGACACGGCGGTCAAGGGCAACATCCAGATCGCCGAGTACATGCGGATGGTTGATTACACACCGCGGATCGAACGATATAGTCAGCGCGAAGAGGAGATTCTCACGACGGCTGACGGTGAGACAGCGCCCGGTGAGGTCGACTACTCCGAACTCGAGTTTGGGAAGAAGGTGCTCGCGGATCTATGCCAGGAACGCGCTGATGTCGTTTCGATGTACGACCTCTCGACGTACACGGTCGATCCGTATCTGATTGTGGAGGTCAAACCCGGTGATGTCGTCACTCAAGACGATGTTGAAGGTGGGCTCACATCGATCCCGGTGCTCGGTCGGATGTATACTCACTGGAAGGTCCACCAGCTCAAGCAGGCTGGGGAGCACATCCCGCAGATGATTACGTTGCTCGAGGATCGCCTCGATACGATTAGTGACTCGATTCGACGTCTCGAGGACGTGAGCGGGCACCCAATCCCGAGTGAAGAGCTCTCGCAGGTCGCGGCGGATCACTACCAGGCGGCGAACGTCTATGCCCACGCCGACTATACGTCGCTCGTTCGGCAGAGTCCGATCCCAACGCCCGAAGTTACGGAGAGTGGTGTTGAAGTCGGCGAGGTCTCTGATCCGGAGTATGACGTGACCTACGCGCATCTGGACGTTGAGGCTGAACGGGATCCGCGAACGACGCTCTCGAGGCGGCATAATCAGCTCGCGATCGCTGATCAGGATGCGAGTGATTCGGATGATCCAGACCCCTCAGTGCAATCGGAGTCGCCTGAGCGGCCAGAGGCGACGACTGATGGTGGTGTCACAGCAGAGTCGCCAGAGGTAACAGAGTCTCCGGGGAGTGCAGAGATTGCACTCACAGACGAGGAACTCGAGGAGCAGTACATCTCATTGCTGGCTCCTGAGGAGATTGAACGTTCCTGGATGGACGGTGGCGGCAATCATCTTCGGATTGACGGCGAGATCTATGCGGCGACAATGTTCATCTCGAGCTATCCGAAGGATCCGCCTGAAGGGTTCCTCGAGCCAATTTTGCAGTTCGATGACGCGGAGGTACAGACGAATGTCGCGACCCACATCGAGACGATTGACCAGGACAAGGCCGAGCAGGAGCTCGAGGACTACGCCGACGCACTCCGGAAGAAGTACGAGCGGGTCAAGGACTCCCGAGTCGAGATGTTTGCAAGTCGATATCGTGATGAGGCCGATGAGACGCAGGCGGCACTCGACTCGTATCTGCAGAGTGAGCACGATATTTTCGAGGCCCAGACCTATATCGAGGTTCGGTCGTTCAATCCGGATGCGTTGAAGCGGGCGATTCGCTCGATCCGGACGAAGATGTCCGACATGAGCGCGGAGGTCTCAGTCCTTCGGCAGAACCACGATGTTGGTCATCAGACGGTCGCACCGGCGTGTCAGGACAAGGTCGACCAGAAGGTGAAGGTTCGGTCGGAAGCGCTCGCGGCAATGAATCCGTGGACGACGACGAACCTCCACGAGCCCTCGGGTGTTGAAATTGCCGAGAACATGGCGACGAACGAGCCGCTGGCTGTCGACGTTTACAAACGCGACGCGGGGTACAACTGGGTAATCGTCGGCAAGACCGGCGCTGGCAAGACGGTTACCTCGAGTCAGTACCTCTGGCGCTACAAGGTCGATAATCCTGATTCGTTCATTGCAGTGATTGATCCCTTGCAGGAGTTCGCCAATTTGCAGGAGGTCTTCGGCGGCGAACGCATTGTGGTCGGATCGACCAATATCAATCCGTTCGATATCAAGCCGACGCCAGAGGACAAGCTCGATGCGATCGGTCACTCGGCGCCCTATCGGGAGTGGCTCGATTCGGGACTTGACTTCCTCGAGCTCTACTACAAGATGCAAGGGTTCGATTTCTCGCAGTATCGAGCGATTTGGACGAAGGCGCTCAAGCGTGCCGGCGAGAAGAAGGGGATCACCGAGGATCCGAAAACGCACGATCCCGAGTATCGCAAGTCGGAGGGGTACGACGGCAAGGCACCGACGATGGCCGATGACGTCCTCGAGATCATCAACGACATGTCGAGCGATGGGGCTGCGTATGTTGAGGATTCGTCGAACGAGAGTCAGGTCCGCGATCGCGAGGAGAAAGCGACCACGGTGATCAACAACCACGTCGAGCCGTTCCGCGATGGTGGGCACCTCGAGCACCTCGCTCACGAGACCGAAGTCGACCTCGAGGACACGGACTTCGTCTACGCCGACTTGCAACTCAAGGAAGGAGATGAGGAAGGCGGCGGGCTCATGATGCATCTTCTGCTGGACCTGCTCTATAACGAGGTCAAGTCCCGTCCCGAGCCGGGCACGATCTTCTGTGACGAGTTCCACTACCTGCTGCGGGACGATATGACGGTGAAGAGTCTAAGCCAGAAGTATCGCCACCATCGTCACTGGGATCTCTCGATTGGGGCTGGGACGCAGAGTCACAAGGACTTCTTCGGCACCGACGGTGAGGGCAACGTCCATCTGACGGACAACGCCGAAGTCATGCTCGAGCTCTCATCGATGGAGATCTACCAGTACGTCGAAGGGATGAACGAACAGTGGGGCAAACGGCTGGGACTCTCGAGTGATGAGGCCGACTTGATTGACAACCTCCAGAAGGGGAACCTAGCGGATGGGTTCTCCGAGGTGTTGCTTCGGGTTGATGACGAAGGTTGCTACCCCGGGCGCGTCCGGATGGATCACGACCAGAACCCTCGAGAGGCGGTTGCGTTGATGTACGATCCCTCCGAGCACGGCGAGGACTATGCGTCATATCTCCAGCAGTACGACGACGTTTGTGGCTGGAGGTGGTCCTGATGGGCCTTGGCAATCGGACGGTGTGTGCCACGAAGCAGAAGCTTGGACTTGATGATGGCTACGAGGCTCTCGAGGTCACGCCTGAGTTGGCGGAACAGTTGTATGGTGAGTTGCCTGAGCGTAAGTCGATCGCCGTCCAGCCGAGCAAGGACGGCGGCGGGCCGAAGGATGCAATTGATCTACTGACGGCCGTCCACAATCCCGGTCGGGGTGGTTTGTTCGGTTCATCCGATGGACCGACGCATTCGTTCGAGATGCGCTACATCAACGGGTTGGTTGGCTTCCAGTGGGTCATGGCGACGACTGAGGCCCAGAAGCAGATGCAGCGACAGCTTGAGACGTTTTACCCGGATGCTCATATTGACGTCTCGGAGCATGATCGGCCAGCGCTGTTGCCCCTCGAGGAAGGTCGCTACGTCGCCGGTGCATATCTCCGACTCCGGAAGCGTTCGGATGGGAAGCATCTGTATCCGATCAAGCACATGGACATCGAGGGGTTCGAGAACGACCCCTATGGGTCGATCACTGCGGAGATGATCGGTGAGCGGGAGTCCGATACTGAGACGGACTTGGCCGTGCAGACGATCTTCGAGCCGGCACCGGCGGATTGGTGGAAGGGCGGGCTGCTCTCGTCATCGATCGATGACATTGCAGACGAACTCAAGAGTCCGCGAAAGGACGAGTCGTTCCTCCACGCGCTGAAGTACGAGCTCTTCCCTGAGAAGTTCGACATTATCGGTGAAGAGCGAGAGGCGTCGAACAAGGACAAGCAGGCATCGAACATCGTTCGCGAACAGCGCGGGGAGAAAGGCTTCCGGATGAATCTGCGGATCGTCGGCGTCTCGGACGATCCGGATTCTGCGGTTCGGCGGGTAGCGGAGACCGCCCAGCAGTTCGACGGCTACTACGAGAGTAAAACCGAGCAGGGCTTCGAGGTTGTTCCGCTGTATGACAAGCGGCTTCGAACCGAACTCGAGCGGGCTTATGGCCGCACCCGTGCGGATCGAAAGATGATCATGGGCGTTCGTGGAGCTGCTGGTCTGATCCATATCCCGAACGACGACATCAACACACAGGACGTCGACTGGTCGCTGACGTCTCACGCCGGCGACGTTCCAGCAAATGCGCCGAGGTTTTCGGAGTTCCACGATTCTGGGATCGTTCCATGGGAGAAGGAGCTTCGATCGGTCGGCCTCGAGGGGGCTGATTGGTGGACGTACGATATTCCCTCGACTTGGAGCGATCCTGAGGAGTACGATAGTTGGAGTGTTGATGCCGATAGTCAGCCGTCCAATGGCGATCGCGAGCTAGATGACCGCAATTCTGAGCGAGACCAGGAGGTGTCCGCATAACATGACTCTACCATTCGGCGACGATGGCGAACCAGTCGAGGAGATCGAGAAATTCGGCGCACGGATCGAAGGAGAGGACGATCCGAGCGAACCCGTTTTGATTAACAATAAAGAGTGGGCCATACAGCGCTACGATCCAGTCGAGGAGGAGATCGAAACCTACGCCGGTGCCTGGCCTCGAGCAATGATCGAGAACGCACAGGCAGAACCACGACAGCCGCTCTGGATCGGTGTCTCCGAAAGTTCCGGTCGCGAAGTTCCTGTTGAGTTCGACCGGCTCTTTCGGCACGTCTTCTACGGTGGCTCGACGGGGACAGGGAAGACGACGAAGATGTACAATGACGCCGTGGCTCTCATGTACGGTGGCCATGGCGTCACGATTATCGACCCAAAGGGCGACGACATCTATGATCTCTTGCGGCGGGTTCCAGAGGACCGCTGGGACGATGTGATCTACATTGCGCCGGGGGACGATTTCTTGGACAAGTCGGTTGGGTTCAACCTCTTCGAGACCTACCACGAGCCCGACGAAACCGGATTCGACGAGGAGATTGAGGGAATTGTCGACGACTTCAAGGAACTGTTGAAAGCTGGCGACTTCTGGGGCAATCGGATGGACCGCGTCATGAAGACGATGGTCCGAGGGATGATTCGCCACGAGTTCGAGTTCACGCCCCTCGAGCTGTACTATGCGTTGCTCGACGAGGAGAACCGCAGGGAGTACGCGGATCTGATCGCGTCGGCTGATGACGATGACATCGCGTTTCTCGAGGTCTATACGCGACAGATTGCTGAGGAACTGACTGAGCAAGAACTCGACGCACTCGTGGGTCGACTGAAGGACTGGGTGGAGAACCCGATTACTCGCCAGATCCTGGCCCAACGTGAGTCCGACGTCTCGATTGCGGAGGCAGTCAACGAGGGGAAGATCATCATCTGCAAGAACGACCTGCCCGGCGAGGCAAAGCGGATGGTTGCGACGGCGGTCATGCGTCGCGTCTGGACCTGCGTGAACGATCGGATCAACCCATCAGAGAAGAAGGTTCGCGAGCTCGCCGGAGCAAATACCTCTGGTGGGGATTACGATCCGTACTTTTTGATGATCGACGAGTGTGACGATGTGCTCACTGAGGCATCACAGATCGATAAGATGCTCACGAAGGCTCGCTCGAAGAAGCTTGGGTTGCTGTTGGCTACGCAGACGCTTCATCAGTTGGATGCAGAGGCTCAGCAGGCGATTCTGTCGAACTGCAATACACTGGTTTCGTTGAATCCACTGCTGCCAGATGAGGCTCGAGCGCTCTCTGATCGATTCGGTGGAAAGGATCCTCGAGATTTGACCCAGATCCCGGACTACCACGCCCAGACGAAGCTGCGCCACGAGGATGACTCGTTCATGGCGAAGCTAACACCACCATACCCGCCGTTGCACTCGATCGAAGAAGCGTTCGAGTTGATTCAAGAGTCGACCGAACGCTACGGGATCGAGCGCCAGTCCGGCCGGGAGGTCCTGGATGGGCTGTTCTTCGCTGGTACTGGTCAGTCCGACGCAGCGGATGCAGTCGGTCGTGAGAACACCTCGAGTGGTGTCGAGGAGCCGATGGACGTCGACGATGTCGAAGCGGCCCAGGCGGCATTGAAGGCGATCTACGACGAGACGATTCGAGCGGAGACTGACTCGGTTGAGACGTCAGCTGCTGAGAGTGCGGTGACCGATGCAACAGGTCTTGAGTACACGCAGGCGTCGAACATCGTCGAGCGTTTGGAAGCAGCCGGTGCACTCGAGCAACGGAGTACAAGCGACGGCCTGGAGATCACGGTGACACCTGAGGGACGTGGCCAGATCGGGCTGGAGACTGGCTCGGGAGGCTCCGGTGGGAAGAGCAAACACCGGCACATGCTTCGAGAGGTCTACGAGTGGGGGACACGCATCGGGTACGAGATGGAATTGCCAACTCAGGACGGAGACGAATTGCCGGATGCGGTTGGCGAGGTTCCACCGTCGATTGTTCCCGACGGAGATCTCTCTGCAGAGGAACGTGAACAGGTCGTTCGGTCGCGTCTTGAGGACGAGTATCCCGAACTTCTCGAGCTTTCGGGGGCAAACACGTTGTACATCGAAGCGGAGTCAAAGGGACTCTCGAAGCCAGGCGGCCCGATCAAGAACGCGGCGAAGGCCCCAAGCCCTGAGCAGCTGTTATTCGTCGTTGGCGACGGTGGCGACGATGGACTCACACGGAACGCCGAACGTCTGGCATCGATCTTCGGTGCCGATGGGAGCGATCCGTTCACGTCGATTCGAACACCGACGGGGGCTGCTCGGAAGTTCTACACCCGCGGGAAACTCGAGATGGCTCGCGACGACTCGGGGGCTGAGAAGCTCGCGATCGTGCCGGAAGATGTTTCGACCGAGTGGGTTGAACTCGAGAGTGGCGCGATCGTCTGTCGTAACCGGGACACTGACGAGACGTACCTTCGGTTCGACAGTCCCGAAGAGTATCGAGAGCGTGACCCGACCGATGCGCCTGCGACCGTTCATTACGATCCCGAGGATACCAACTATGTCGTCGAACGGAGCGGCGACGTTGAGCGGAAGTACGGTGGGAAGGATCCGCTTACCGACGACTGGACGCACATCTACGAACCGGTGATCCCTGAAGCAATATTCCGCGAACACGGTCACGAGTCCGTTCCCGAACCCGAGGAATTCCGGATTGCCATCGTGCCGAACGATGATCGCGACCTCGAGGGTGAGCCGGAGCTGCTTATGTTTGACGTCGGCAGCGAAGCGGCGATTCCGATTGGCACCTGGCTAGATGGGTCGACTGACAGTGTCACCACTGAGTCGGCGGAACCCGAACCCGAGTCTGCGATTGGGTCGACAGCAGAATTGGTGAGCGCTGACGAGACAAACACGGACGGAGACGACAGCGACGCTGAAAGTACCGATCGGGATGCAGTACCACTCCGAGAGCCCGAGGAGCCTGTGCCTGCACCTGAAACACCAGAGCAGCGGCCGGATCCCGAGTGTGAACCCGAAGCTGAGGATGACAGTGGTCAAGAGAAGGAGGAAGAAGAGTCCACTACCGATAATTCCTTTAATTCGATCTAGTCCCTCGACTGCTGGCTTTTCAAGATAAACAGCGCTGTTCACTGACGTAGAGTGAACGCTCGAGCTGACGGCTCCTTTCCAGCGGTTCGATGTTGCCTAACGAAGAACGGTCGAGTTAGAGGTCGACGTACTGTGATTCCCACTCGCGACGCTCCTCAATGGCTTCATCCCCTTGATCAGTGAGCGCATAGTAGTTTGTTCGGCGATCGAGTTCACCTTTCTCGACGTGTTCCTTATTGACGAGGGTATCGAGGTTTGGGTATAGTCGCCCGTGGTTGATTTCGGTGCTATAGTACGATTCTACCTCGTCTTTGATGTCTTGGCCAGATGGGTGGTCGGCGCCTGCGATGACGTACAGGAGGTCTCGCTGGAAACCTGTAAGATCGTCCATGGTGACTTATCCTTGCACCTGTATATTGTTATCCCTGTCGTATGATTAGTCAGTCTCGATCTACAACTTCGGCAAGAACTGTATTCTCTCCTTTAGTTTCGATCTGAAAGCGATTGGGTAGCTACAGAGGTAAGCTGGTCGAGGAGGGAGTTGATGACCGAGCCACTGCTTTTCTCCGTGTCTGTAGAGTAGTCCTCTCGAGGACCTTCATACACTTCGAGTTCGACACGACTTGCAGCCGAGAGTTCGCCCTCGAGGACCTCGAGATTGAGGATTGCAGTCTGGTAGATCACGAGCGCACGGATCTCATTGACGTCCAGATACTGGATGCTGAGTCCCTCGAGCGCTGAAGGCAGATCAATTGGGGACCCAAAGGTATGTTCCCGAAATGGATCCGAATCGCTTGGCATCGGATTCTTATTTGGGGCCTGTGCAAATAGACCCTCTCTCTTTGTTGCAGTCGCTGAAGGTTCTCTGTGGAGACGTCTTCGGGAAAGGATGGAAGGAGTTGCAAACGGGCCACCGGTCAGGTGGGGAGTTAGTGCCGGTGGCCAGGTGCAGGGTGGGGTGCTGTGTGGCAGTGTCGCGTTGGGTGATGCGCGACACTCGGAATACTCGTTGGAGTCATTATCAATCTCTTGCTTGCCCTACGGACTCGAAGCGATATTTCGGGGGTGGTCCCCGAACGTGTTAGCCGTGAACGCCAAGCTGACGCACTCAAACCCCGATAAACGATCACTGGGAACTGGTCGGCTGTTTGAGAAGCAATTTATACAGGGATGTGGCAGTCCGTGCTATGCCAAATTCACCTGTCCAGCAGACAAGTGGTGCTCCAGTGTCGAAACAAAGACCTCATCACGAGATGACACCCGTTGTTGCAGTCGTTTCTGCAGTTGCCGATGCTGCTGGCACAGATCCACTCGAGTTGCCGCCGCTTAGCAAGGCGATTAACCCAGAGGCACTGAACGACTTGGTCGGCGCTGAGAGGAGTTCTGGTTTGGAGTCGGTCTCTTTTGCGTATGCCGGATACGATGTCGTTGTCTCCGGCACTGGCGATATCGAGGTAGCTCCATCTGAGTGAGTTGGAAAGGTTGAGCCGCTCCTGGGAAAAGATCGCCTAAGATAGATTTTTCGCTGTTCGTATGCGAGCCCTTCTTCTACTCAGGAGACGACTATTCAAGACTAGTCATAATGGCTTCCAAGCAACGCCCAAAGAAGGTCCGTATTGTGTGCAGAGAGTGTCCCTTCTCGAAGGAGGTTACTACGGAAGGAGACACATCTGCGGAAGTGATCCGGGAACACGGTCAGGAAACAGGCCACAAACTCACTATTGAACAACTCGACGACGTTGAGTAACTATTTTCTACGAAGCAATGACTGGGTGTCATCGGACCAAGTATATCGTGGCGATGAGTATTTAGGATGACTGCTTCCCCAGTAGCAACCTGTTTCCGTGCGAACGCTAGTTCGCGGTTTTCTCGTTCGGTGATACGCTCCAGACAGCAGTGATTTGTGACACAACCCACCGACGCCTTTTTATGTATGAATATGAATTGAATATGTATGGCAGCATCCAACGGAGAAACTCGACGCGTGGGAGAGCGTGGACAGGTAACGCTTCCAAAAGAGCTTCGAGAGGATTTTGGCATTAGTGGTGGCGACGAACTTGAGTTCCGCGTGGAGGGAGACAAAATCGTAATTAAAAAGCCAGTCTCGAGAGAGGACTTGGCAGAAGGATATCGCGCTCGAGCAGAGCGTGATCGTGAGATTGCCGAGGAATTCGAGGGAGCGTCGCGTGAGGCGGACGACTATCTTGGTGACGTGCCGGAGCTCGAGTAACGATGCATGTTCGGCGTGGCGATATTGTCATTGTTGAGTTAGATCCGACGAAAGGCTCCGAGCAACGCGGAACCCGACCGTGTCTCGTCGTACAGAATGACGTCGGAAATGAAAACGCACCGACGACGATTGTCGTTCCGTTTACGACGTCATTTGGGGATCGACTATACCCCTTCGAGGTCAAAATTTCGGCTGATGAGTGTGCACTCCGCGAGGACTCCGTCGCTCTTTGCAGCCAAATCCGGACAGTGTCGATTGACCAGCGGATAACTGAGGTCGTCGGATCAATCCCCGATGAGCGGATGGAGGCCGTTGAACAGGGCCTCGAGTACAGCCTTGGAATGCGGGGAGATTGGTAACCTCTCTGGATCCCTGTGAATTCTCGTACTTCGTCAAAATAGCGGTTACGTAGAGGGGGAGGAAGGACCGCTGTCGGTACGTAGCTGGCCGTCGTCCTCTTCTAGGAGGCCTGCTTCGGCGAGTCGGTCTAGCGGCGTTCGCGAGTAGTCGATGTCGTCGCCACCGGGATGGTACTTCTCACCGAGAGCTTTGGCGGCACACTCGCTACAAAGCCGCTCCTTGAGGAGGCCGTCATCGAGATGATCGAGTTCGACAGTCCGCCAGTGCCCAGCGCGGGGGGTGTGGCGACACGGGGTCTCCGGTTCGTCTCGTGTGCTCTCTTTGCTGGGGACATGGATCGCCCGGCCTGATTCCGAGTAGGTAGATCGAATCCAGTAGTCGGCGGCTTCGCGGATGGCGTTGACGTCAATATCGTCTGTTTCACGTTTTGTCTTGGCCATGCTCCTAGTCCTCAGATTCGTTACCACGGTCGATCTGGACGGTTCTCTCGTCGGGACGCTCGAAGGCGAGCAGCTGATCGCCGGCCCACACATTCAGTTCAGGTGGGTTATCCCAGTTAATCTCGTCAGAGTCGATCTCAAGCGCCTCAAGGACATCTTGGGGGACCGTGAGCATCATCACGCTTCCGTCACCTTCGAATCGGATTGAACTCGCGAGCGGGTCTGTCCGGCCATCGATCCGCTCTTCTACGCCGATCGCGGGAACCATGCCGATCTCCTCGACGGCGTGCGGATCGAACCGGAATGAGCCATCCTCGAGACCGGCCGCGCGGATTGCGTTCGTGATCCGGACGACGACCGATCCCTTCGCCTGTCGGAGCTTAGCAGTCTGGATCTCTCGAATGTCGACGTTCTTGTCTTCGGTCATTGGAGTTAGGATATGTTTGTGCCATGGATCCGTATTGTGTCGGCCTTGGGGCAGGGAGGCCGTCAAACCAGAAGCCGGTGCGCTGAGTCGAACAGCGACGGCGTCGTGAGGACGCCGTCCACCATGGCACCGGTGATGTCGGCCGGACGTGTCATCCTGACATTGAACGGGTGTCAGACGCCGTCACGATCACACGCATCCCACTATATTGACCGATCACGCCGGCGCCGGCATCCTTTTTCCGACTTGTCCTTTCCGCGACGTTGCTGGCGATGTGCGAGGTGTATAGACCGGGGTGAGATGACGCACCAGCGATCTCGCTGGTCAACACCACGCAGTAGCCGACTCTCAGCCTTCGTCTCCTCGAGCAGCGCCCTGGTATAGTCCCCCAGGTCGTCGCGGTCCTGGGCTTGATCACGAGCTCAGCTAGGCTGGCACCGGAGTCCACACCAGGCACCGCTTTAGCTCACCGACGATCTTTGGCTCGACGTCGTCCGCGGCTTCGAGCAGTCGGGAAAGCTGTTGGCCGCGTTCGTAGCCCGCCCGATGCGGGCTTCTTCGGTCGGCTTGTCAGCGCCTCGAATTTCAATCGTGAGTGCCATGGATTCTGTCAGGGTATCTTCCGATACATCAATATAATATATGGGAACAACATAAAGGTACTGATCGACTGCAGGGAGGGCGCCAGATCAGGCGTCCTCAACTCGGAGATCGCCACCGCACTGACAGCGATAGTTGCCGGGGTTCTTGACGATCTTCGAGCGCTGGTAGCGCGGGTCGCGCTTCTCGCAGTCGTCGCAGACGATCCAGTATTTCGGGTCAGCAAAGCGCTCGCAGTGGCGATCGGTGTCAAGTGGATCAACCCACCGGGTGAACGTTGGACCGTGATCGGCTTCGCCGTGCTTGTGGAACTGGTAGGCGTGGATCAGTTCGTGGCGGACCGTCCGAGCGAACTTCTGCCAGCCATACTCGCGGTATGCGTCCCACGAGAGCCGGATCGTGATCTGACCGCTCGCTCGGTTGTAGCCGGCCTTTCCTGCCGAGCGCTGCATCTGGGTCGATGTCTCCCAGTTGATCGACTCGACCGGCAGCTCGGGGAAGTGCTCACCGGCGACGTCGGCAGCGTGCGACGCCGCTCGAGCACGTAGCTCTGCTTTGGTCTCGGGTTCGTCGAGCTCGCGTTCAGCGACGCTGTCGGCCGTCTCACTATCGGTAGCGGCCTCGAGTGCGTCAGCGAGCGATAACTGTTCGGTGGACATCGGCCCGTCTATTCCTCTTCGCCGACCCGCCAATCCACGTTTTCGTCCGTGTCAACCTCAACGCCGTCGTAGAGTTCAATGACTTGCTCCGCAGTGGCCTTCAGGTCGTCGGAGAGTGGCTTGAATTCCTGATTCTGCGAGACAACGACCGAGCGCGGAACGCCTTCCCACTCGAGCGGCAGCGGGAACCAGCGCTCGAAGGCAACGTTCGCACCAGTGTCGACGTAGAGAACGACCGTCTGACCCGGTAGAAGGCTGATATCTTCGCTCTCGAGCGTTCGGGCAACGGCGACGAAGCGCGTCTTTCCGTCAACCTGGGCGTCGCCGGGCTCGTCGTGCATTATCTGGATCGTCTCGTAGTCGATCATCTCGACCTCACCCGCCGCGAGGCCTCGGTTCTCGGTCTCGGCTTCCGTTTCCGCGTTGGGTTCTGCAAGTGCCATGGTTCCGGTCAGGGAACGCCCCTGTAACCATACAATATATGGGTAAGATAATAAAGGTACCGAATTGTCTGCGAGCCATGACCGACCGGTAGTTTTAACACACTTCCAATACAATATATGGGTACAGGGAACCACTCCCTGACTGGATTCCATGGCACCCGAAATTGCGACACAGAACGACGCTGGAAGCACCGGACCGACAATCACCGATATCGACGACCGTAGCGTTCGCGCCCTAACCGAGTACATGAGCGTCCTCGAGGACTTCGACCACGTTCGCGGGGCTGACGACATGTACGTCGTGATCACCGAGAGGCAGTACACGGTCGACCTCCGCGAAGGGTCGTGCACCTGCCCTGACGCGACCTATAACCTCGGAGCGGGTGAACAGTGCAAGCACGAGAAGCGGGTCCGCTACGCCACCGGCGACTGGGAAATCCCGGCCGGTGTCGACGAGAGCTCGATTGATCCCGACCTCGGCGAGCACGTCACGCAGAGGGACTAACAATGCCCGAATGCGACAACTGCGGCGCTCACGTGACCGAGCAATATCGGCGCGTTTTCGCCGCGAACGACGGAACGCTGCACGGCTGTCGCGCCTGCCGTGAGCAGGTTGAGATATTCAACGGCGCCGGCGCCGGCGTCGAGACCGACACCCTTCGACTCTAGCCGCAGCAGCGCTACATCGATTTTCAGTTTTTAGCACCCAACAGCGTGCGAGCTCGCGATCTCGAGAGTCGAGTGAGACAGTGAGGGTCGTGGCTCGGTGCGCTTGGGAGATCGTGATCACCGACGGTCTACTTGGACCCGTACTACTCGGTTGAGGATGTCCTCGAGGCCGTTCACGTATTCGACGTCGATTGTGGTCCCAACATCGGCGCCCGCTCCTCGAGGGGATCGGCTCAACGACTGGTTCGCGCCGGATTCGCCGAAGCGACCGCCCGAATGCTCCCCTACGAGTTCACTGCCGACTGCGACGAGTCGTTTTCTCAAGACAGGGCACTGACGCTTGACGTTTAGCGTACTCGAGAGCAGCGACGAGAATCGGTACTTTTAATATAGTAACCATACAATATATGGGTACAGGGAGACACACTCCCTGACTGATCCATGGCACGGAAAGACGACCTTCAGACTGAACTGACCGAGAACGAAGACGGATTCTGCACGCTTCAGGTACAGAGTAAACGCGGCGGCGGGACTCGCGACGAGGACCGCGTCAAGGCCACGCTTGGGCGGAACTCGATCGAGGAGATTGAGGAGGACCGCGAGCAGTTCCTCGAGATGGTCGAGGAGACCATGGCCGAACGCCGATCGAGCAACCAGAGCGACAGCGAATAGAGCCATGTCGCTCCGTTTTGAGAGCGCTGCCGAGAGTGACCAGCGACCTGTCGTTGCCGAAGCCCGCGCTGTGACGGCACCTGAACGGCCAGGCGATCGGCAGCACGAGAAGATCATGCAGAAGCTCCACGAGCGGCGAACAATCGACGAGAACCGTCCGCCGGCGCCCGAACCCAATCGCGCACCGATCCGCGTCGACGACCCCGGCTGCACCGAACGGCAGTTTCGCCAGATGGTGCTCTAGCGGAGGTTCTTTCATAATGAACACTCAGAACTACAACACCAATTTGGATCAAACCGTCAAAAGCGCCGCCCACGACCATATAACGGGGGGACTCTGATGGGGGCTGTGACGTTCGAAACGCTTGCATTCGGGAAAACCGTCGAAGAAGCGTTTTCGAAGGCTGTCGAGGACGCTCGGCATACGCACGGTCACGGCGGCTACACCGGTACGATCGCTGAGAAAGACACGTTCGAGGTGATACCCGAACGTGGGCACAAAGGCCGGCAGAAACGCACTGTCGCACGCGAACTGATCGAAGAAGGGGACGAGCGGATACAGAGCAAGCGAGGTCCTGCCGGAGCGATCAACTGCTCGGGCACGACCGAAGCGAAACGGTATCGCGAACGAAAGGGTCTGAAAGGTAAGCACGGCGACGTCTGGCTGTTCTTCGGTTGGGCGTCCCGCTGAACTCCTCTTTTGAGTAATGTTAATAGATCGTCGCACCCGGTCGGACGATTACTACAGCTTCCTTGGGCGACTGTCTTTGAGCCCGCTGAACTCGATTCGTAGCCCGCCCGGCGGCACCACTCGGTTAGATCTTTTCTGGCGAAAGAAGGGCTTCTAATGGTTTGCAGTTTGACTACGTTCGGTACTTCTCTCTCGATGTCGTCTTGCGATCTGGATCAAAAATCACCGAGCATAGACACTGCTTGATTGCACCATCTTCTTGCGAAGGTTTTTACAGACACACTGGCAACATCCTGTTGCAGGGTCCACGCTCAAGACTGATTCAATGCCATGGATCCGGTCAGGGATTGTGGGCCCTGCAATTCTAACCGCTGAGACACTTCTCGTGAAATATAGTTCTACGTCAGCCGTACATCTGACCGAATCTCTTGTGTGAGCGAGTTCTTACGGGTGGTGAGGAGAGTCGCCGGTGCCAAGACTAACAGTAACGATCACCGACGAGTAAGCCGAACTCCTTGAGTAGAAAACGGGGGACGGCGGCGAGTATGAATCGAAGAGCGAGGCAGTGAGAACGTTCATCACCGAGTATGAACGCCTCACGGAACGGGTGGATAAATTCCAGAACGAACGTAATCGCTTACAGCGGCAACTCACGGTTACGAACAGTCGTATTGACGAGGTCACTGAGTTAGTCGAGTACGTTGACGAACAGCGAGAGCTCGAGCGCTATCGCGAACGCCGCGAACGTATGGTCGATCAAGCTGGCGTTCTCACTCGAGTGAAGTCGTGGCTCACCGGCGTCCCTGTTGACGGTGAACTCGAGGAATGATCCAACTTAACCAACGGACGGGGTGTCTACCGGCCGATGTTGGTTAAGATCATGGAAGCTATAGGGACCTTTCTGGGCGGCGTCAATAGATCGTTCCATGACCGATGACATTGACACCTACGACTGTCCATCCCCGACTGCTCAAGGACATTCGGGGCGAGAGAAGAGTTCACAAGCACAAAATACTGAACACCCCGGCGAGCACCGGCGTGAGGAGTGGTCCGACACGCTAGCGGGTCGGCAGGCGCACCGCGATCGCAAAAAGGACAATGATGGTGAAACCAGCGAGGAATAACCAACACAAGGATTCCCGACCTACCGATTGTTAGTTAAATGCCATGAGGAAGTACTGAACGCCGGAAATGAAGATAATAGCGCAGCAGCCGCTAGTTATATTTGAGAGAGTAATGTAAGCATAGCCGACGTCCCACAAAACGATTGAAAGCTATACCACCGTGATCGACGTGCCGCTACCGGCTACGTCGACGCGCTCGACGTGCTTCGCGCTTGGCTTTGCGCTGGGCCTTCCGAATTTCGCGCTTCCACTCGCGTTCGGCCTTGCGCTTTGCCTTTCTCATCTCGCGTCGGGCTTTGGCTTTCGAATATCCCACAGGGTCGTCACCTCCCGTTCCGCGTTCTCATTGACACCTCGCGCTTGAGAAGCGCTTTTCGGGAGGAGTGTCCACGACGTTCGGTGATCGTCGTTCATACGGAACTATCAGACTATTTGATCTGGTATGTATTTAAACTGCCGGTACCGGGGTGAAAGTGAAAGCATTAGCAAGGGACCTCTTATTGTCGAATATCGAGGGATACATAGACAATTGTCGAAATTCATTCTTTCGGTTCTGGCCTAGTTTGCCAAACTATCAGTCATGCCTATTACTAACGTAAGACGTCCCTACGGGTTTCGCGTTCAGCGTCAGTCGCGGCGGCGAGTTCCCACGTGATCCGACTTACCTCCGGGTCAGCGCCTCACAGTCATAGCCCAGTCGGACCAGCGTAGTGACTATCACGTGTCCTCAGATCTAATTGTGTGCATTGGCTGTCGCTGGCTGCGGCTTCAGATTTAAACCTGTGCCTGTCAGGCTTGAGGAGTAGTGTTTCAAGCCACCTGGAAAGTTGTTAAGTGTGTGACGACTAAAACCTCCATATGGAATTTCCCGGCATAGATGAAGATAGTGCCTCAACCACACACGTGGGGGAGGAGCGTAGAAAAGTAACCGGAGTGAAGGCTGGTGGTGCTTTAGAGGCTTTTGTTGACGAACTCAAGAAGCTCAGTTCTGAGTATTCTAGGCCTGGTCCTTCAATTAAAGACGACTTTCGTCTTCAAGAGCTGTATACAATTCCCATCTCCAGTGCTGACAAAAGCAAGTTCACAATCACTAACAGAGACAACGCAGCTTGGCCTAACCGAGCGATCGACATCCAGTTTGACTGGAACAGAAATGGTGAGTGTTGGGTATGGTCTGTTGAGAAGCATGATGGTGAAAAGACGATTATTTCAAATCGACCTGCACATTATGGGAAACCCTATCTGTATGATAACTATTTGGCGTTCATGTTCATCGACTTTGGGGAGCATGAGCACAAAGTTACTAAAAGCAATCTTGGAAATAGGA
>NZ_JARUKW010000035.1 GCF_029688845.1 Natronococcus sp. A-GB1
AGCCTTGTCGTCGGCTTTCTCTACCTCTTCTTTGTCGACACCATCGTCGACTTTTTCCTCATCGTAGTCGTCATCGGTCGCAATCACGCCAGCACCGCTGACAATGGCCACTGCCATCATCAGCGCCATCATGAGCGCAATCGCACGTTTTGATATATTTACCATTGGTAGCTCTGCACACCCGAAACGGCCTATCGCCGCCATGCATCGGGTGCACGGGAACAGCTAACCAGAGACCGGATAGTAAGTATCTGCAAGCTACACAGCTCTGCTCGAGAGAGAACCACCGCCGAAAATCCTAGATGCTGCTTACGTGCCGTCCGAGATCCGTTTGCCGCGCCGAACTATTCGAACCGCGATACTGTACACGTTCGGGACAGTTCCCGCGTGACGCCGAAATCGTAGCGAGCACAGGTAACGTGATCCGGCAGACGAAGAACGACTTGTTTCGAAGCCTGAACTGTAGCCACCGACGACCTTCGTTCCCAGCTCTGCTGACGTGTAGTACTGTCATAGAGCGGAATCTATCGATGAGATTCCCGTTCGATCGGCGGTAGGGTGGGCGTACACGACGGACCCACTGATCGAGTCGGTTCGAGACAGGCCGAGCGCCGAAGGAGGATCCACCCGTATCACGGATGGATCGACCGGCGGATATCGAACTCGGTTCTCGACGATCGGTTCCCCCGAAAACGCGATCCACTCGACTCGAGAGCGGTACCCGTTCTCAGACGCGAAAGAGTTCAGTCCGCGTCCTCGTCGTCCGCCGGATCCTGGGGATCGGCAGGTGCACGGTAGACCGGTTCGTCGTCGTCCTCCGCTTCGGCGTCGGATTCCTCACCGTCTCCCGTTTCGGTGTCCGTGTCGTCGGTACCGGACTCCTCACTGTCTTCTTCCTCAGGTTTGGACTCCGTCGCATCCGATTCCGCTCTCTCGTCGGTGTCCGGCTCTGCGGACGACTCGTCCTCGAGGACGATCTGCCCGCGGATCTCACCCTCCGGATGGGCCTCGGTAGCGATGTCGACGTAGATCTCTCGCTCGGCCAGCTTGGCTGCGACCCGCTCGAGATCGTGTCGCTCGAACGCCTCGAGCAACTCGTTGGCGGTGAGAGTTCCCTCGGCGAGGATCCCGTCGAACCGTCCCTCGACGGAGTCGCCGTCTGCACCGGGGTAGAGCTGAACGAACGGCTCTCCGGACTCGCCGTCGGCCCCGTACCCGATATGTGCGTCCGTCGGGTCACAAAGGTAGTCGACGTCGAGCACGTAGTGGACGGCTCGCTCCTCGAAGTCGACCTCGAACGTGGCGGTGCCGCTCGCCTCCGTCTCGACCTCCCGCGGAACGGCCTCCGGCGTGAGCTCCGCAGCGAACATCGTCGGGAGATCCTCGAGATCGGTTTCGTCGTCGGTATTCGCACCCGCAGTCCCCGCTGCGAGTCCGCTACCGATGGTTACACCCGTGGCCCGTAGCACCCATCGCCTGGATCGGAGATCATCAGTCATGTATAGTTGAACTACAGTAGCAGAGATATTTCTGCGAAACCCGATAAACCCATTTTACGTAATTATGTGAGTTTCATACTTTCTAATATGATTTGGCCGAAGGTCGGCCGGTATCGGTTCGCCGCTTCCGAGGCTCAGTTCTCGACCCCGGGTTCGCGAACCGAACCCAGTCCCCGGCGTTCCGGCAGAGGGGTTCGACGGGTACCGGACGACCGAGTCCGCGTTCGGAGTCGTTTCTCGAGACCGAACGAAAGGGCCCCTACGACGTCGGTGCTCCCCTCGGTTTCACGGACGTGACGGGATCGAAGGGGTACCACCACGACGCGATCCACGAAACGAGTAGACGATCGGCTCCGAGTGCGAGCCGACGGCGGTCGACCACTCCGACGACGGCGACCACGAGCTGAACGTCGGGCTCGAGCCCGAGTAGCCCGGGACAGCAGACGGCTCGCTCTTCGACCGCGATCCTGATGAAGCCGACGAATTTCCCGACCGGGGCGATTGGGCGGAGTGGCACTGGGAAGGCGAGGAACCGGAGTAACGGATCAGTTGGAGCTTTTTTGTTTGATAAAACGCAGAACCGTCGAGTACCGCTCGGGACGCTCTGTTCGGCTCACTCATCCCCGGGCCACTCGATTCCACGTTCCCGCGGAAGCCGATTTCTCCCACAGAGCACACGAGTGGCGGGCAGAGGACGGCAAAGAAACGGTACGAACTCGCCGGGACTGGGCATCCCCTCCGAGTTCGTGAGGGACGGCGAGAACACTGCTGGAGCGAGTGAAACGAACGGAAGGAAGTGGACTCGCGGGGATTTGAACCCCGGGCCTTCCCCGTGCCAGGGGGATGATCTACCACTGATCTACGAGCCCTCTCTGCACTCCCTGCTTTTGCACACATCGGTATAAACCCCTCGATATCGGGTGACAGCGGCGGGGAGGGACACGGTACGTGATCTCGAGTCACGCCCGTCTTTCGATCGTAGTTGCCTCGAGTGCGCCGGATCGCCGATGGACACCTCCGCCCATGAGAAAAGATTAGGCAGATACTGCCATTGGATGTGAACGAGACCCATGAAAACGGCAATGCGAACCACCGACTTCCTCGACCGGGCCGTCGATCTCTACGACGACGTGACGGGGATCGTTGCCCACGACGGGACGGAGTACACCTACGCGGAGGTGAACGAGCGGGTGAACCAACTGGCACACGCCCTCGAGGAGGGCGGCGTCGGCCAGGGCGACCGGGTGGCCCTGCTGGCGCCGAACACTCACTACTTCATCGAGACGCTGTACGCGACGAACAAGCTTGGTGCAGTGTTCGTCCCGTTGAACTATCGGCTGACCAGCGGCGAGTACGAGTACATCCTCGGGGACTGTGCGGCGAACACTCTGATCGCCGACTACGAGTACGCCGACACGATCGAGCCGATTCGGGACTCGATCCCCGCCGAGCGGTTCGTCGGCTACCGGGCCGACGAGATCGAGGGGGAGTGGTTGGATTACGAGGCGTTCCTCGAGGGTCAGCCGACCGACGAACCCGACCGTCCCGACATCGGCGAGGACGACGACGCCAGCATCAACTACACCTCGGGGACGACGGGCGATCCGAAAGGTGTCGTCCGCACCCACCGCACGGAACACTGGCACGCCCTCGTGCTCGACCAGCACATGGAGATCCGGGACGACGACACCTACCTCTGGACGCTGCCGATGTTCCACTGCAACGGCTGGGGGCACACGTACGCGATCACGGGCACCGGCGGCACCCATATCTGCCAGCGCACCTTCGACGCCGAGGGCGTCTTCGACCGGGTCCGAGAGTACGACGTGACGTTCATGTGCGGTGCGCCGACGGTGCTGAACTCCCTCATCAAGTACCACGAAGAAAACGACGTCAAGACGGCCGGCGACCGCGACGTTCGGATCGCGACCGCCGGCAGCGCGCCCGCCACCGCCACCATCGAAACCGTCGAGGACGAGTTCGACTGGCGGATCATCCACATCTACGGCCTCACGGAGACTGCGCCGATCATCACGACGAGCAACTCGCCACGACGGCTCGCCCAGCGCGGGCGCGAACTCAAGGTCAAACAGGGCGCTGAGACGCTCTGTACGGATGTCAGGGTCGTCGACGAGGACGGCGAGGACGTTCCCCGCGACGGAGAGACCATCGGCGAGATCGTCGTCCGGGGTAACCAGGTGATGGATCGCTACCTGAACAAACCCGATGCCACCGAGCGAGCGTTCTCCGAGCGTCTCGAGGGGTACTTCCACACCGGCGATCTCGCGACGATCGACGAGGACGGGATGGTCGCGATCCAGGACCGCAAGAAGGACATCATCATCTCCGGCGGGGAGAACATCTCGAGCATCGAGCTCGAGGACGTCCTCTACGACCACCCGGACGTCCAGAAGGCCGCGGTGATTCCCGTTCCGAGCGAGCAGTGGGGCGAGACGCCGAAGGCGCTGATCGTCCCCGGAACCGACGCCGAGCCGACCGAGGAGGAGATCGTCGACTTCGTCACGGATCACCTCGCGGGCTACAAGAAGCCGACGAGCGTTGAGGTCGTCGAGGATCTCCCCGAGACGGCGACGGGGAAGGTCCAGAAGTACGAGCTCCGCGAGCAGTACTGGGACGACGCCGAGCGACGCGTCGGCCAGCAGTAAGCCGAACTGGTTCGGACCGCGCCCCGTCGTTGCCTTTCGGTTTCGACACCGATTGACCCATTCGCAAGGAGTATAATGAACGATATGTAAGAACCTCGTATATGGAGGTTCCGCTCCTCGTAACCGACTTTCTCGACCGCGCACGGAAGTACTACGGCGACGAAGAGGCCGTCGTCGCGACGACGGGTGAACGCTACACCTACGACGAGTTCGGCGACCGCGCCGATCGACTCTCCGCGGTACTCCAGGAGCGGGGCGTAGCGAAGGGGGATCGGGTGGCAGTACTCGACCCGAACACTCACTACCACCTCGAGGCGGCCTACGGGATCATGCAGCTCGGGGCGATCCACACGCCGCTGAACTACCGGCTGACCCCCGATGACTACGCGTACATGCTGAACGACGCGGGCGTCGACACCGTCGTCGCGGACTACGAGTACGCCCACAAGATCGACGCCGTCCGCGACGAGGTGCCGACGGAGACGTTCATCGCGACCGACGCCGACGCCCTCGAGGACTGCGAGGGCGAGTGGGTGGACTTCGAGGACCTGATTGCCGAAACCGACCCCGAGTACGATCGTCCCGAGATGAGCGAGGACGACGTCATCACGATCAACTACACCTCGGGGACGACGGGCGATCCGAAGGGCGTCATGCGGACCCACCGGACCGAGTCGATCCACGCCCAGCTGGTGACGATCCACCACGAGATCAGCGACGACGACGTCTACCTCTGGACGCTGCCGATGTTCCACGTCAACGGCTGGGGCCACATCTACGCGATCACGGGAATCGGCGCGAAACACGTCTGTACCCGCGGGGTCGACGCCGAGGCGAATCTCCGGCAGATCCGCGAGGAGGACGTCTCCTTTCTCTGCTGTGCGCCGACCGTCCTCACCCTCTTCGAGGAGTACCTCGAGGAGGCCGACGTCCCGACGACCGGCGACGCACCGATGCGGGTCACGGCGGCTGGCGCCGCCCCGCCCGAAAGCATCATCGAGACCGTCGAGACCGAGTTCGGCTGGCACTTCCGCCAGCTCTACGGCGCGACCGAAACCGGGCCGCTGATCGGCACCTCCGCGACCCGGCGGCTGATCGACGAGGACAGCGAGGAGCGCTTCGCCCTCAAGAAGCGCCAGGGGATCGCCCCGCTGGCGACCGAGGTCGAGGTCGTCGACGACGACGGGAACGAAGTCCCCTGGGACGACGAGACGATCGGCGAGATCGTCGTCCGGGGCAACCAGGTGATGGATGGCTACTGGGAGAAACCCGAGGAGACCGAGGCGGCGTTCGACGACAAGCGCGAGGGCTGGTTCCACACCGGCGACCTGGCCGTCGTCAACGAGGACGGCCTGATGGCGATCCAGGACCGCAAGAAAGACATCATCGTCTCCGGCGGTGAGAACATCTCGAGTATCGAACTCGAGGACACCCTGTTCAACCATCCCGACGTCGCCGACGTGGCGATTATCCCCGCGCCAAGCGAGAAGTGGGGCGAGACGCCGAAGGCGTTCGTCGTCCCAGCGAACGGCGACCCGGAGAACCCATCGGTCACCGAGGACGATCTGACGGCGTACACCCGCGAGCGGCTCGCGGGCTACAAGGTCGTCCACCGCGTCGAGTTCGTCGACGAACTGCCCAAGACCGCGACGGGCAAGATCCAGAAGTACGAACTCCGCGAGCGCGAGTGGGAGGACGAGGAGTCGATGGTCGGACAGGGCTGAGTGCAGGACGCAACCCTTTAGTCGCTGCTCCCGGTAGCGACGGTGGGAAGCGCACGGCCGCAAATCCGACTCGCTGTCCACCCTTTCGGGCAGCTTGGGATTGCGGAAGTGCACGGGCAGCTGGCAATCCGGCTGCCGAACACTCGAGCGGTCAGTGCGGTTCCTATCCTCACCAATGGCACGAATGCACACCCGCCGTCGTGGCTCGTCCGGATCGGACAAGCCGACGGCAGACGAACCGCCGGAGTGGAGCGACGTCGACGCGGACGACATCGAAGCCCGCGTCGTCGAACTGGCAGAGCAGGGCCACGATCCCAGTCAGATCGGGATCAAGCTGCGTGACGAGGGCGTCACGGGCACGCCCGTCCCGGACGTCAAGCTGGCAACCGGGAAGAAGGTCACCGAGATTCTCGAGGAGAACGACGCGAAAGCGGACATCCCCGAGGACCTGCGCAGTCTGATGCAGCGCGCCGTACGCCTGCGCGAGCACATCCAGCAGAACCCACAGGACTACCAGAACAAGCGCGCCCTGCAGAACACCGAGTCGAAGGTCCGCCGTCTGGTCGACTACTACCGCGGCGACGAACTCGAGGCCGACTTCCAGTACTCCTACGACGTGGCAGTCGAGCTCCTCGAGGAGTAAGGAATGTCTACTGAGGGTCGAACCGCCGAGGCGACGCCAGCCCCTCTCGAGAGCGCCGGCTTCGTCCGGCTCGTCTCGAGCGCCGACGGCGACGCGCTCGCGGCGACCGGGCTGCTCGCCCGGGCAATTCGCGAGCGCGGAACGCCGTTTCAGGTGACCGTCGGCCGCACCGTCACCGAACGAACCGAACGGGCGACGATCGGCGAACCCGAGACCGACGACGCGACGATCGTCGTCGGCAGCGCCGACGCCGACCTCGAGGCGATCCGGCTCGCGGCGACCGACAGGGCCGCCACGCTCGAGGCCGCCGAACTCGTCCGTGAACTGGGCGAGGCGCCCGACCCGGTCCTCGCGCTCGCGGGACTCGTCGCCGCCGGAAGCGAACCCGGCGCCGGCGAGAGCGAGTGGGTACTCGAGACCGCGCGCGATCGCGGTCTCGTCGGTCGGCGACCCGGAGTCGCGGTACCGACCGCGGACCCGGTCGACGGCCTCGCACACTCGACACGCGTTCGCGCCCCGTGGTCCGGCGACCCGGACGCGGTCCGCGACGCGCTTTCGGGACTCGAGCTCCCCGAACCCGACGCACTCGAGGCCAGCGACCACCGAGCGATCGGCTCGCTGGTCGCGCTCGATGCGGTCGGCGCCGAGGACACAGTCGAGGCGAGCGCCCGATCGATCGGGCGCGCGCTGAAGCCGTACGCGACGCCCGAGGGACCGTTTGCGACCGTCGGCGGCTACGCCGATGTGCTCGCGGCGACGGCCCGAACCGAACCCGGAACCGGCGTGGCGCTCGCGATGGGCCACGGCGTCGACCGGGCCGCACTCGAGACCTGGCGGACCCACGGCCGACGCGCCCACGCGGCGCTCGACTCGGCATCGGGCAGCCGACACGACGGCCTGTTCGTCCTCGGAATCGAGGACGGCCCCGTCGAGACGGTTGCCGAGATCGCCGTCGCCTACCGATCGCCGGAACCGACCGTGCTGGTCGTCGGCGACGGCGAGGCCGCACTCGCGACTCGCACCGGCGAGTCACTCGGCTCGACGGTCGAAGCGATCGCCAGGGCACTCGAGGACGACGTCGACGGCCTCGAGTACGACGACGGGCGGCGACGCGGCTACCTGCGGTACGACCCCGAGACGGACGACTCGACGATCATCGCGACGACGAGGGAGTTCAGATGACCCGACGAGCGACGATCCGGACGACCCACGACGATCCGGCACTGATCGCGCGAGCGATCGCACCGGACAACACCGCCGAGATGGAGACGACGGTCGACGACGGCGAGGGGAGCGATCCCTCGAGCGACGACGCGGTCGTCACCCGGATCGAACGCGAGACGACATCGGGGCTGCAGTCGACGGTCGACGACTACGTCGTCAACCTCGCGGTCGCGATCGAGGTCGCACAGCACGCACACCCGACGGACACGGGCACTGTGTCCGACACCCCAGATAACACCAAACTATGAGTGAACGATCGGTTTCACGAACGAAACAGGAAAAGCGGTGGTACACCATCCTCGCGCCCGAGCAGTTCGATCGCAAGGAGCTCGGTGAGACCCCCGCCGACGAACCGGAGAAAGTCTACGACCGAACAATCGAAACGACGCTCGGCGAGATAACGAACAACGCCAGCGAGAACAACACGAAGCTGACCTTCAAGGTCACCGACGTCGGCAGCGACGCGGCGTACACGGAGTTCCAGGAGCACGCCCTGACCCGTGACTACCTGCGCTCGCTCGTTCGACGGGGCGCCTCCAAGGTCGAGGCCTACGTCACGGTCCTCACGACCGACGACTACCGCGTCCAGGTCCAGCCCGTCGCGTTCACGACGAAGAAGGCCGACGCGAGCCAGGAGAAGGCCATCCGCGAGCAGATGGTCCAGATGATCGAGGAGGCCGCCGCCGAGCGAACCTTCGACGAACTCATCGACAGCATCGTCGAAGGACGGCTCTCCTCGGCGATCTACGGCGAGGCCAAGACGATCTACCCGCTGCGACGCGTCGAAATCCAGAAGACGACCCTCGAGGCCCACCCCGAGGAAGTCGCCGAGGAGGAAGCGACCTCCGTCGACGTCGACGAGGAAGACGTCGCAGCCGAGAACTGACGCGACTCGCGAACCCGTTCGATCCCGATTTTTACTGCCGACCGTAGAACGAGTCGACGCCGTGATCGTCCCGCCAGGCGAACGCGAACAGCCGCCGGGCCGGGAGTCGCTCGAGCCGTCGGCCGTCCGCAGCCGAACCGGTGGCGGCGTCCCACGCGGTCCCGTCGGCACGGATCGTCCCGTCGTCGGTTCTGTCGAACTCGAAGCCCGGGTTCTCGAACGCGTGAATCCCCTCATCGGTTGCGAGGACGACGATATCGGTTCCGCCGACGGTGTCGTGGACGACTCCGCCCGCTGTCTCCACCTGTGAGAGGGGGTAGCCGCGCGCTTCGGAGCCGATCTCGAGACCGAGAACGACGGTCTTGGGGCCGAAGTCGGCGTGGTCCCAGGACCGCTCGTCGTCCGTTCCCCGGTGGGCCGCGAGGCCGAACCCGTCGCCCTCGAAGTACCCCACGTACGGGGTCTCATTGTAGTCGATCGGAGCCGGCTCGTCGCCGCCACTCGCGGCTTCGCTCGCCGCGTTCTCGGGAGGCTGTAGCACCAGGCCATCACGATAGCGCTCACGAAACGACTTCAGAGAGAGGACCGCAGCCGGCCGAACCCGCAGCTCCCGTCCCCGCAGCGGGCCGTCGATACACTCGCCCGACGACTGTTTCCACTCGGAGCCGGTCTCTCGGTCGTACATCACCAGGTCGTCGTCGGCGAGCTTTCCGCTAACGCCGAACTCGAGGACACGGCCGTCGACCGCTCGATCGTAGACGATGGCGCTCCCGCAGAGCGGACACCACGTGACCGCGATCGGGTCTCCGTCGACGGCGTCGTTGACGATCTCGTGGTAGTCTAGGACACGGACCGGGTACGCTTTCGGCGCGGAGGCCTCGACGACGACCACCTCGTCGTCGGGGTCGCCGACCCGTTCGGTCCCGAACGTCGGCTCGTCGATGCTCGGAATCGCGTCCCTCGGAATCACCTGACGGACGTTCATGGCGGAGCCCACGGTCCGCCGTGAGAAAAGATCCGCGCCGCGCGGGCTACTCGACGACGACTTCGCCGATCATTCCTCCCTTGACGTGGGGCTCGCAGATGTAGGCGTACGTCCCAGGAACCTCGAAGGTGTGCTCGTACGTGTCCCGCGTTCCGAGCCGTCCGCCGCGGTACTCGTGCCAGGCGTCGATCGCCGTGTCCTCGTCCTCGTAGCCGCCGCTTGCGAAGTACGCGGCGTCGTCGGGGATCTGGTTCTCGAGGGCGGTGACGGTGTGATCGGCCCCGCTCGTGTTCTTCCAGACGACGGTTTCGCCAACGCTCGCGGTGTACGTCTCGGGGAGGAACTCGTTGCGGCTCATCCCGATGTCACACTCCTCGCCGGCACACGGGCCGTCGTCATCGTCGTCGAAGACGCTGAGGACGGACGAGCAACCGGCCAGGCTGGCCGAGGCGGCGGTCCCGACGGTGGCGAGGTAGACGCGCCGGTGCATACGCGAGCGTTAGGACGGTCACGGTATAACGGGCCCGGTTCGGTTCTCGAGCCTGTTGTGTAGTGTCGAACACGTTCGGAGACGGGCGTGACGTGGTCGACCGCCCGAACGGATTCGAGTCGGTCTCGCGTCTCACCTGGTTCGATTCGACCGCCGATCAGATTAGTTCACCTCCTTCTGAAACGAAAACAGTAAGGTATCGGCCGCTCGAATCGAGGAGTATGCTTCCGCGGTTCGTCGGACGACTGGGGGTCGCGGACGCGGTGACGATCGCCAACGCGACGCTGGGGTTTGTCGCGGTCGTCGTCGCGTTCGTCGACATCGAACTCGCGGCGCGGCTCATCCTGCTAGCGGCGATCGCCGACGGCCTCGACGGCCTGCTCGCGCGCCGGTACGGCGGGACCGAGGCGGGGCCCTACCTCGACTCGCTGGCCGACGTCTCCTCGTTCGCCGTCGCTCCGGCCGTCCTCGCGTTCGTCGTCGTCAGCGACGGGCTCGGACTGAGCTTCGACGCCGTTACTGCCGAGTTGCTCGTGGTCACGGCGGTCTGTGCGCTGTTCGTCGCGATGGCCGTCACCCGACTGGGGCTGTACACTGCTTACGACACGACCGGCAGCTACACCGAAGGGGTCCAGACGACGCTGGCCGCGACGATCATCGGCGCCGCCATCCTCGCCGGCGACCCCGCCGACGCCCCCGTGCTCATCCTGGCGATCACGGCCGGTTTCACATATCTGATGGTCTCGCGGATTCCGTATCCGGATCTGCTGGCTCGAGACGCCGCCATCATGGGGGTTGTCCACGCGCTGGCGATCCTCGTGCCGACGGCCGCCGGCCGAACCTTCCCCTACGCCCTGTTGACCCTTGGGATCGCGTACATGACGTTGAGTCCCTGGCTCTACTGGCGCCCCGAACCCCGACCGGCCGAAACCGACCTGCATGGAAACGCTTAGGAACGTGCTGACACGACCTGTACGTATGAACGAAGTCACGCGTCGGTGTCGTCCCCGGGTGATTCCATGAGCGAGGACGAGGCGAACGGTGACGAGGAGCCGGCCGACGAGCCGGACGAGCGGGAAACGGCCGACGAGGAACCCGAAACAGATGCGGCCGAAACCGAGGAGGAAGCGGAAGACCAGGCCGACGAAGAAGCGGAATCCGACGAAGACGGGACCGAGGAGGAGTCAGAGTCGGCCGAAGACACAGAGGACGAAGCAGACACAGACGACGAAGCAGACGCGGAAGACGAGAAAGACCTGGACGAGGATGCGAACGAACTCGAGGCGATCCGCGGCCAGCTCGCCGCCTTCGAGACCCAGATCGAGGAGTTCGAGGCCGAACTCGAGGCCGCCGAGACCGAGGACGACCTCGACGAGGTCGAACCGAAGCTCGAGGCGTTCCACGAGGAGCTCGAGGCCCTCGAGATTCCAGAACCGCCGGAGGAAGACGAGGACGCAGACGAGGACGAAGACGTCGTCCACCCCGAGGAGGAGCTCCAGGACCGCTACGACGAGATCGAGGACGACCTCGACGACCTCGAGGACGACCTCGAGGACCAGCGCGGTCCCTACGCCGAGGACGTGATCGGCGAGATAAACGGCGTCAGCGGAACGATCACCGGCACTCGCTGGACGATCGAGGGCGAGGAGGAGTTGATCGACCCCGTCGAGGCGTTCGTCGCGGAGGCGAACGACCTGCTCGGCGCGTCCGTCTCGGTCCCCGACGACCTCGAGCCCACCGAGTGTGCTGAACTCCGCGAGGACGTTCCCGACGAGGACGAGGGCGTTCCCGAACGACTCGCGGCGACGCTCGAGGACGTCACCGACGCCGTCGAGGACGCCGGCCTCGATCCCGACGAGGACGCCGAGACGATCGCCGCGCTGCTCGAGGCGACCGACGACCTCGAGGACGGCGTCGACGACGCTACCGAGTGGACCGATCTGAAGGTCCGCGAGCAGCTCCGCCGCGAGGGCTTTTACGACGTGCTCGACCACGTCAAGGACTTCCCGCCGGAGTGGCACGCCCTCAAAGTCCACGAGAAGCGAGGCAACGTCGAGATGATCCTGCTCGCGCTCGACTCGCTGGGCTCGGATTTCATGGAAGAACACTGTATGGAAGCCCTCGAGCGGATGGGCCCCAAGGAGGCCATCGACGCGATGCTTCAGAAGGCAAACCGCCGAGACACGCACGCGATGAGCATCCTGGGCAAGATCGGCTCCGACGAGGAGCGGGTCGTCGACGCGCTGCTCGACTACGTCGACTCGAACATCCAGCTCCAGCGGCCTGCGTTCAGGGCCCTGGGCGAAATCGGCGCCGAGGACGCCGTCCAGCCGATCGCCGAGGAGCTCGCCACCAACGACGAGCCGGCCGTTCGCAGCAACGCCGCGCGTTCGCTCGGACTGATCGGAGACACGCGGGCGATCAAGCCGCTTTCGGACGTCCTCGAGGACGACGACGCCGACCGCGTCCGGGCCAGCGCCGCGTGGGCGCTCAACCAGATCGGCACGAAGGAGGCCCTCGAGGTCGTCGCCGACTACGCGGACGACCGCGCCTACCTCGTCCAGGCCGAGGCCGAACGCGCCGACCTCGAGCCGGCTGCCTGATCGTCACTCCTTCTCTCCGCAGGTTTATATCCGAGAGCGCGGCCAGGAGAGCCGATGGTCTCCAGGCGAGTCGCGCTCGTACTCTGCGCGACGGCCTTGCTCGGTACTCTCTTTGGAATCCCGCTTGCGGCGAGTCTCGGCGCCGCGTCTCCCCCGTCGGGGCTCGACGGTCCGGACGCGACAGCCGAAGCTGACGAAGTCGACGGGCTCCGCTGTCCGCAACCGATCGACGCTACCGAAACGGGCGATGATCCTCGGATCGTCGAGCTGTATCCAAACCCAACGGCACACGAAAACGTCGGCGAGTACCTCGTCGTCGAGGTCCCTTCGGAGACCGCCCTCAAGAACTGGTCGGTCACCGACGGCCACACGACCGCCCGATTCCCGAACGAGACGGTGTCCGGACGGGTCGCACTCACGACCGACCCCGAGGAAACCCGAGAACTGACCGACGATCCGGTCATCGAACTCGAGGGAACGGTGCGACTCGCCACCGACGGGGACGGCCTCGAGCTTCGAGACGGGAACCGGACGGTGGATGCGGTGACGTACGACCGCGCGCCGACGGCCGAGCGGTGGTACCGGACGACTGAGACCGACGGCAGCGAGTCAGCCAACGTGACGCCCGCCGATGGCGAGTGGTGGCCCCGCGACGCGACCTGTCTCCCGACGTCGACCGTCGACGCCGACGAGGCGACCGCGTTCGTCCTTCCCGACAGCCCCGATATCCCGCAGGAGACGATCCGCGACGCGGACGACCGGCTCCTGGTAGCCGGCTACACGTTCACCGACGAGGACGTCGCCGACGACCTCGTCGCGGCCGCCGATCGGGGCGTCGACGTGGCAGTGTTGCTCGAGTCGGGGCCCGTCGGCGGGACGCCCGATACGAGCGAGTCCGTCGTCGAGACGCTCGAGCACGGGGGCGTCGACGTTCGATTCGTCGGCGGCGAGGGGGCGCGCTACCGGTTTCACCACCCGAAGTACGCGGTCGCGGACGAGTCGGTCCTCGTAACGAGCGAGAACTGGAAGCCCGCGGGCGTCGGCGGCGAATCGAGTCGCGGCTGGGGCGTTCGCTTCGCGGACGACGCGCTCGCAGACGAGCTGGCTGCGATCTTTCGGGCGGATTTCGAGGGCTGGGACGCCGAGTCGGGAGCGAGCTTCCGTGAAGACACCACGTTTGTCGAGGACGACGCTGCGCCGCCGCGGGAGTTCCCGACGAACCACGGAGCGGAGACCGTCTCGGTCGACGCCGCCGAGCTCCTGCTCGCACCGGAGAACGCCGAGCCGCGGCTGCTGGAGCTGCTCGACGGCGCCGACGACGAGATCCTCATCAAACAAGCGAGCATCGCCGACGATGTCTCCCTGCTCGAGGCGACGCTCGACGCAGCCCGCCGGGGCGTCGACGTCCGGATTCTGCTCGACTCGAGCTGGTACGTCGAGGACGAACACGAGACGCTGGTAGCCGACCTCGAGCGCACGGCCGACAAAGAGGAATTATCGCTCGAGGCCGAACTCGTCGAGGACACCGACGCGTTCGAGAAGATCCACGCGAAGGGGATCGTGATCGACCGCGAGGTCGCCGTCGTCGGGAGCGCGAACTGGAACGAGAACTCGCTGCGGAACAACCGCGAGGTGTTGCTCGCCCTGCACGGAACGGACGCGGCGGCGTACTACGCCGATGTCTTCGAGAGCGATCGGGACGAGGACGACGCCTGGTCGCTCCCGTTCGAACTCTCCGCCGCGGTCGTCGTCGCACTCGCGGTTGCGGCGGTCGTCGGCCACCGGTACGTGCGGTTCGGCTCGGAGTAGTCGGTTTTGCGTTCCGATCCCTGGGCGTTAATCCGCCTGGGTGGAGACCTCGAGGTACTTACAGCAGTCGGCCTCGGGGTCGAAACAGTCCGGACACTCCTCGGGGCGGTCGATGATCGTGTCGAGTCGCTCCGCGACGGTGTCGTCGATCACCGCTTCGAGGGCGTGGGCCTCCTCGCGGAACTCCTCGACCTCGAGGACGTTCGCGAGAAATCGCTCGATAATACAGTAGGTCTGGAGGGCGTCGTGGGCGCGCTCGAGCCCCTCGTCGGTCAGACTGGCTCCCTTGTACTTCTCGTGTTCGACCAGGCCACGCTCCTCGAGCTTCCCGATCATCTCGTTGACGCTGGCCGGGCTGACCTCGAGCAGGTCGGCGAGCGTGCCGGTCGAGGCCGGACCGTCGTCGATGCGCTGTGCGAGGTAGATCGCCTTGAGATACTGGTCTGCGGTGTTCATCGCGTCCCTCCGTCGGTGTCGATCCGGCTGCGATCCGTCGGTCGTCGATCGGTCTGGACGCCGATCATGCTCTGCGCTCCATGATCTCGGTTACTTCTTCGACGCCCTCCCGTTCCTCCTCGCGGATGTCGTACAGCGTCTCGAGGAGCCGATCGCGGTCGATGGCGAACTCGGCGTCGGAGGCCTCGACGGCCTCGATCAGGTCGTCGTAGAACTTGTAGGCAGTCTCCTCGTTGCAGAGCTGATCGTAGAGTACGCCGTCGGTGTCCTCCGGCGGGCCGTACTGCGCGTCGACTAGAGCGTTGATCTCCTCGTAGGCAACCGTCTCGGCGTTGAGGTCGTCGACCAGCGTCTCGAGGCGCTCGCGATGCTCGGCCGACTCCTCGGCGGCTTCGGCGAGCAGCGCCCGCACCTCGTCGTCGATCGCCTCTCGCTCGTCGGCCGGCAGCGACTCGAGGTGGTGGGCGGCGCGCGACTCGACCACCTCCTCCAGGACGACCCCGATCTGGAGGAGTCGGGCGAGCTGGTGGTCGCTCGAGACGCGCTGTCCCAGACTCATACACGTACCGTCGGTGAGCGTGCTACTTAACTTCGGGCATCCTGCCTCCGAGTGCTACCGACGTACCGCCAGACGCGGCTACCGGCGCCGCCCTCGATCGCGTCGACCTGCTCGAAGACGTCCTTGAGAAACGTCCACCAGCCGTCGGCGGTCTCGTAGCCGACAGGATGAGAGTCGTACAGCTCCCCCACGACCGTCGCCTTCTTCGCCCGACCCTCGTCGCGGAGGAAGGCGATCGCGCGTCCGGCGATGGCCCGTCGCCGCTCGCGTCGATCCGCGGATCGACCCGGAACCGACAGCGCGTCGAGATCGACGAGATCGGCGCCAGGTCGGAGGCTCTCTCGTCCGAGCGATGCCGTCGATCGGTACTCGAGGCCTGTTTCGACGCACCGATCCAGCCGACTGCGCGTCTCGGCGACCGCCCGCCGCGAGAGTTTGTCGAGACGATCGACCTGGACCGTCTCGAGGACGGTCGCGTCCGCACCGACGTCGTCCTCAGGAACTCTGGTAACGCGCTCCGGAGGCAGCGATCCCGGAGCGTCGTCGAATCCGTCGGTTTCGGTCGCCCCACTCGGACCGTCCGGGTTTGTCGTGACCGAATTCTGGTCCTCGGACTCGATCTCGAGTCCGTCCGCTCGAGGCCGACCGTCCTCGAGCGCGTCTCGCCGGTCGACGAGCCACCGGACGTAGGCGCCTCGGCTCTCGAATCCCAGAAGTCGTCGCTCCGCCTCGAGTTCCTCGAGCGTTTCGGCGTCGAATGCGACCGACAGCCCCGGCATTACCGATTGGTACCGGGCTTCGATACAAAAAAGCTCGTCAGACGGACGAAAACGGCGCGTCCGAACCGCTTTGATCGTCGTTAGTCGCGCTTCCGGAGACGCGCGGCGACGAGTTCCTCGAGGTCCTCGCGGAGCTCGTCGACCGCGATCTCGTCGAGGACGGGCACGAAGAACCCTTCGACGAGCATGTTGCGCGCGTCCCGGGGCGAGATGCCGCGGGAGGTCATGTACAGCAGGTCCTCCTGGTCGATCTGACCGACCGTCGCGGAGTGGCTGGCCTCGGTATCGTGGTTGTTGATGATCAGCTTCGGCGAGGCGTCGGCCTCGCTCTCGTCGCTAAGCATCAGCGTGTTCTCGCGCTGGTAGGAACTCGTGTCCCACGCGTCGCGACCGACGTCCTGGACCCCCTCGTACACCGAGCGGGCGACGTCGTCGGTGACGCCGCGGGTGACGAGGTCGGCCGTCGTGTGCTCGCCGCGGTGCCAGACCTTCGCGTCGAGGTCAAAGTGCTGGTCGTTGTGGCCGTAGAAGGCACCGACGATCTGGGTCTCCGAGGAGTCGCCGTTGAGCTCCGTCGAGACGCCGGACTTGGTCAGCTGTGTGCCGACGTTGACCTCGATCCAGTTGATGGTCGCGTAGGTGTCGGCGTCGCCGCGCTTGAGCGCGAAGTTGTAGGCCTCCTCCGAGAGGTTTTGAAGGCTGCCGTACTGAACGTTGCTGTTCTCGCCGGCGGCGACCTCGACGATCCCGCTGTAGTACTGCTCCTCGGCCTCCTCGCCGGTCGACTGGCGCTCCATGATCGTAACCGAGGAGGACTCCTCGGTGACGACGAGCGTGTAGTTGAACAGCGAACTGGAGTTCTGCTCGGTCCGGATCGTCACGTCCTCGGCGTCGACACCCTCGGGGACGTAGACCACGGTCCCGGTGCTGAACAGCGCCGTCGACAGCGCCGTCAGGTAGTTCTCCTGGGGGTCGACGATCGAGCCGAAGTGCTCGTACAGGAGCTCTTCGTGTTCCTGGACGGCCTCGCTCCAGGGAAGGACCTCGACCTCGTCGGGCCCGACCTGATCCTTGTTCTCCGCCGCGTTCAGCGGATCGACCAGCGACTCGAAGTCGAGCTCGTGGAGGTTCGTCCAGTCCCGACCCGGCGTCCGGATGACGTCGGGCATGTCGAGCTCCTCGAGGGCCTCAAGGGCCTCGAGGCGGGTCTCGAGCAGCCAGTCGGGCTCGTCGAGATCGCCGCTGATCTGGCGTACCTGTTCTTCGGTCAGATTGGCGTGTACCTGCGTTCCTGCGCTCATATTATCCGAGG
>NZ_JARUKW010000036.1 GCF_029688845.1 Natronococcus sp. A-GB1
CAAGTTTTCCCAGTCGTTCGTCCCCTCGCGCATTTCGACGTCCGGCCGAATGTAGGGGACGATTTCGCCGACGTCCACCTCCGACAAGTCCGGCTGGCCGGGCCAATCCGTCGGCATCGGCATGTTCTGGTACTGCTTGAGCGCGCGCAGCCGGCGTTCGAGCATCCAGTCGGGTTCGTCTTTATCCTCGGAGATCAGTCGGATCGTCTCTTCGTTGAGACCCTTTTCGACAGCGAGCGCGGCTTCGTGTTCGTTTTTGAACTCGAACCGTTCTTCCGTGTTGGTCTGCTGGAGGTGGTCTTGTTCGGAGCTCATCGGTACCGTCTTTGGCCGGGTACGCAAAAGGATATTGTATATTATCCAATATATGAACTCTTTTTGGTTACTAGTTACCCGTCTTATCGACGCTAGATAACCATTTTATATTTCGTTGCCGATTCACCTCGTTCTCAAGATGATCCAGGATCAACACCGAGGCACCACACTTGCTCATAGAGAATTCTCCAAGCTAGGGACTGGACACGAACTTTTCCGACTGCTGCACGGACAATCTTCCCTGTCGGTCTCTGATAAAATGTGAACAGACATACAACTGGTGTGAATATACACTCGGTCTGACTACGATGCTCGTCAGTTCGGATTTCGAATCGGCGACACCCTAATTGGGACTTTATGTCTACTGTGGCTACGATCAGATGTACCCAGAGACAGCGTCCACCGTCAGAAACGGGGCCTCGGCACTCATAGGGCTCGTCACGACCGGGTGCCGAGTCCGGCTCGGAGCGAGTGGGTCGTCATCGGCCGTGCGGGGCTACGCTCGAGAGCCAAAAGACGGTTTGGATCCCTGCTGTGTTCTCAGTTCGTCTTGGAGCCGTCCGCCGCGAAGGCGGTGTTCCACTCGTCGATGAGATTCTGCAGGCGGTCGCGTTGTGTCCTCGAGAACGTCGCCGGGGCGCGGTCGCTCGCCGCGGGCGAGGAGGGCTCGGCCGTCGAGCGCGTCGGCGGCGTCTCGGTCGTCGGCTGGTCGGGAGTCGGTTCGGGTCGGGCGTAGTGTGGGTGCGTGCTCATTGTCGGTCGAAGGGTCGCGTCGTCGGAAGGCGATGCTGTCGTTGGAGAATCAGGCGAGGGGGTGTACGGGTACGACCGACATCTGTACGCCACCCTTCAGACCGAACCATAATAAACGTTCATGATCTACCGAGTATCGCCGCGATCTGCGACTCGACTGTCGGCACCTGCCCGCCCGCCTGTTATACTCGAGGGTAGCGCACTCGAGAACACGGATGGCAGCCACACCGGACGTGAGTTTCGTCGTACCCGCGAGAGACGAGGCCGACTACCTCGCCGACTGTCTCGAGAGCATCGCGGCCCTCGAGACCGACTACGAGTACGAGGTGATCGTCGTCGACGGCGCCTCGAGCGACGCCACCGCCGACGTCGCCCGAGCGCACGACGCGACCGTGCTCGAGGGCGCGGGCTCGAGCATCGCCGCGGGCCGGAACCTCGGCGGCGAGGCGGCCGAGGGCGAATGGCTGGCCTTTATCGACGCCGACACCCGCGTTCGGCCGAGCTACCTGACCGAGCTGCTCGGCTTCGTCGAGCGCGAGGACCTCGCGGCCGGCAGCTCGGGCTGCCGGATAACCGGGCCCCTGCGGGCGAAGCTGATGGAGGGGACGATCAACCACGTCTTTCCCCACCTCGAGCGCCCGATTCTCCCCGGGTTCAACTTCTTCGTCCACCGGGAGGCCTTCCTCGAAACGGGTGGCTTCCCGGAAGTGCCGAACGAGGACACGGCGTTCAGCCGCTCGCTCGGTCGCCAACTGCCGACGGGCTACCACGATTCGGTGCTCGTCGAGAACTCCGGTCGGCGGATCGCCGACAGCGGGCTGACGGGGACGCTGTTCCACTACGCCACCCTCGACGCGGGTCGGCTCCGGGCGACGGTCTGAGTCCGGCAGCCGCGCGGCGGTCGTTTTTGCGGGTCCGCGCTCAACGTCAAGCCGTGACGACGGTTCCACCCGAAGCCGAACGACTGCTCGAGAACGAACCGGTGATGGCCCACTTCGCCACCTGCGCCGACGGCCGCCCCCACGCCGCGCCCGTCTGGTTTCGCTACGAGGACGACACGGTCGAGATCGTCACGACAGGCCGAAAGCTCGAGAACGTCCGCGAGAACCCGAAGGTCGCGCTGTCGATCCAGGCCGACGACGGCGGCGACACGCAGTGGATGGTGACGCTGCTCGGCACCGCGACCATCGTCGAGGACGAAGCGGAGACCGACGAAGCCAGACGCCGGATCAACGAGAAGTACGGCGCCCCCAGCGACGCCTACGAGGAGAACGAACTGGTGCGGATCGACGTCGGCACGGCGAGCTACCGGACGTACTGACCGATCGCAGCCGAACCGCCGACTCGCTCGCTACTCGAGGCGCTCCCGGGCCGCCGCCACGACCAGCGGCAGCGTGATCGTCGCGTCGGCGTACACCGAGACGTTCTCCGCATCCTTCTCGAGTTTGCCCCACGAGCGGGCCTCCTCGAGCGTTGCCCCCGAGAGCCCGCCCGTCTGTTTGGGATCCATCGTCAGCTGGACGGCGTAGTCGTAGGCGCCGGGCGCGACCAGCATCGTCTGGAGCGTGAAGTTCTTCGGCACCCCGCCGCCGACGACGAAGGCGCCGGCCTCCTCGGCCTCGAACGCGAGGTCGGTCAGCGCGGTCATGTCCGCGAGGGCGTCCAGCGAGAACGGCGACGTCTGGGAGTACATCCAGGCCTGCAGCCCGAGGACGGAGTCCTGAACCGCAGGACAGTAGATCGGGACGTCGTTCTCGTAGGCCGCGGCGGCGATGCCAGGTCCCTCGTCGACGTCCTCTCGTTCGTTGATCTCGGCGTTAGCCCGTCCCAGTTCGCGGGTCATGCGTTCGATCGAGACGGGTCCCGACTCCTCGGCCTCCTCCTCGAGCACCGGGAAGACCTCCTCGCGGAGGTGCGATTCGAACGTCGCGAAGAACTCCTGAGGGAGATAAACGTTGTAAATCCGGTCCACCCCCTCGTCGCGCAGCGTCTCGTCGTGCTCGCGCTCCGTTTTGCCTTCGGCCTGCACGCAGCCGTGGTGGTGCTTGCCACCGATGGCCTCGATCGAGTCGTGGGTGAGGTTCGCCCCGGTCGTGATCAGCGCGTCGATGTAGCCGTCCCGGATCAGGTCGGCGACGATCCGGCGCATCCCCGTGGGTACCATCGCCCCGGCCAGGCCGAAGAAGACAGTCACGTCGTCGTCGAACATCGCCTCGGTGACGTCGACGGCCTCGTGGAGGCTCGCCGCGCCGACGCCCGCGTTGCCGTACTCGTCTGCGAGTTCGCCGACCGTCATCCCCGCGCGGGCCTCGGCGTGGCCGACGGGGTCGTGCTGGAACGTCTCGCGCTCGGGCTCGTGGTCGTGATCCTCGTCGCTGTCGTGTTCGTCTGTCATGTCCTCGAGTCAGCGGGCCAGCGCTTTCAACGCCGCGGTCTCGGCGGGGTCGACTCGGCCGGCCGAACCAAAGCCGACCGACTGCAGCGACTCGTCTCCGCCGGGATCGTTACCGCCGTCGACGCGCGAGCGCTCACGAACCGTCGTCGGCAAACTCGTCGGGGGACGCGACGACCGATCCCACCTCGTCGGCCGAGATCGGCCGCGGACACGCAACGTCGGCGGCGCTGGTGCGCTCGACGATTACCTCCCCGTCCTGGAGGAGCTGTACGGCGACGGGACCGTCCGGTGCCTCGACGGCGAAGCACGTCGTCTCTCCGGGACCTACCGTCAGCGTCTCGAGTTTACCAACCGAGTCGTCCTCGACGGCTTCGGCGTCCTCCTCGGTCTCGGGATCTTCGTCGTCGCCGTCCGAGCCGCTCTCGACGAGTACCTCGCCGAAGAACTCCTCCTGGCAGGCGTCGAACTCGGGGTTCGTGACCGCGAGATCTCCCGCCCCCGGAAGCACGGGCTCGTCGCGGAACGCCTCGACGCCGTCGATGATCGCGTCGTCGGGGACGCCCTCGAGTTCGCGGACGTCGAACGTTCGGACGCCATCGACGCCGCCAAACGGTTCGAAGAGGTTGCCGATCTGGCCGTCCGCGGCGACGAACGTCGCACCGACGATCACGTCGACGAACTCGCCGACGACGCGTACGGTCTGGCAGTCGACAAACTCGATGCGTTCCTCGGGCGGCTCGACGGGCCGCCACTCGAGGGAGGCCGGACGCGTCCCGTCGTTGCTCACGCAGAAGACGGCCAGACCGTCGTCCGTACAGGCGGGGACGAGCCGAACGTCGGCGGGACCCGACTCTGCACACGTGGGGTCGACGCCCCCGTCGGTCGCCGTCTCCGCGCTACTACTGGCGACCACGCTACCCGATGCGCCACCGATCACCGCAGCGGTAACGGTGACCCTTCGCAACCACTCTCGTCTGGAAGGGAGCTCTTGTGTCATTGGTTAGTTCCCCGGGTCAATCCCGAGAGTAAGAGCCCCTTCCTGCGCAACGACCATTGTTATCGACGGGCTGCAGGGCAGTTCACGGGAGCCAACAGCGCGGCTCGAGCGACCGATTCGACCGCCGTCACGGGCTGGTCTCTCACCCCTCTCCAAGGGCGCGGTCGAAACGAACGAGACGGTCGAGCGCCACGAACGGTCGAGCATCGACGGCTTCAGTTCGGTCGCCGAGCATCAGTACGGCGCCGTTACGTCTCGTGCCGGTAGCGTACGCACCCGTATCCGTCGTCAACGACAGCCTACAGCCCGGTCGGTGCCTCGAGGAACGTCGTCTCGAGTCCCCACTCCTCGACGAGTTCCTGCAGCGTCCGAACCCCGAACGTCTCGGTCGCGTAGTGGCCGGCGAGCACGACGTGGATCCCCGCCTCTCTGGCCTCGTGGTAGACCTGCTGTTTCCCCTCGCCCGTGACGAGCGCGTCCGCGCCGGCCTCGACGGCCTCGTCGAGCCAGTCGACGCCGCTGCCGGTGACGACCGCGACGTCCTCGATCTCGTCTGGGCCGAACTCGAGCAGCCGAACGGGTCGGCCGTCGGTCTCGAGTTCCGACTCGAGTCGCTCCGCGAGCTCGTCGGGCGCGCAGGCGTCCGGAGCGGTGCCACGCTGCCCGATGTGCTTGGGGCCGAGCTCGCCGAACGGCTCCCGGCCCTCGAGTCCGAGGACGTCGGCGACGCCCGCGGCGTTGCCCAGCTCCTGGTGGCCGTCCAGCGGGAGATGAGAGACGTACAGCGCGAGGTCGTGCTCGAAGAGGGGCTCGAGCCGATCGTAGGTTCGTTCCGTTACCCGGTCGAACCCGCCCCAGGAGAGCCCGTGGTGGACGACGATCGCGTCCGCGCCGGCCTCAGCGGCGCGCTCGAACGTTTCGACGGCGCCGTCGACGGCGAACGCGACGTGTTCGACGGTCCCCTCGCTGGGGCCGACCTGCAGGCCGTTCGCGCTGGCGTCGAGGTCAGCGTAGTCGTCGGTACACAGCCGCTCGTCGAGTCGATCCGCGAACGTCGAGAGCTCGAGAGACATAGCCGGCTGTTACGCCGCCGACCGCTTGTAACCTTGCGATCTCGCTCAGGCGAGTTCGGGTTCCGGCTCCGCCCGGTCCCGGCGCCTGTCGTCCGCGTCGATCACTAGTACAGGGACGTTCGTCTCGCGGGCGACGTCCTCGGTGACGCTTCCGAACAGGGCGCGCCGGACGCCGCCGCGACCTTGCGACGTCATCACGATGAGGTCGACGTTGTTCTCCTCGGCAAACCGGGTGATTACCGTTCGGGGGACCCCTGCCTCGATCACGGGGTCGACCGTGACGTCGGCTCGGCCGACGTACTCGCGGACCCCGTCGACGGCGGCGGCCGCCCGCTCGTGGAGTTCGGTCATCTCGGCGAACTGTCCGGCGCCGATCCGATCGACCTGTTCGGGACCGAGCGCGTGGCTCATCGCGTCCGTATCGACGACGTACATCGGGTGCAGCGTCGCGTCGAACCGCTCGGCCAGCTCGAGGGCGTACGGCGCCGCCGTCTCCGCCCGGTCGCTGCCGTCCGTCGGGAGGAGGATCGTTTCGAACATACGTTCGAAGGTACGTGCCGAGTTAGCAAATCACTATGGAAATACGAGGAGCGTGTTCGTTACGAAAGAAACGAACGTCTCGGGCTCGATCGCCGAATCGGGCGATCGCGGCCGGACGGACGGGTCTAGAGCAGGTAGAACAGCGGGAAGAGAATGACCCAGACGATGTCGACGAAGTGCCAGTAGAGCCCGAAAAACTCCACCGGACGGTGGTCCTCGAGGTAGGCGTCGACCGACCAGATCCGGTAGAGCATGAAGCCGGCGATCAACAGCCCGAAGATGACGTGCAGGGCGTGCATCCCGGTCGTCACGTAGTAGATCGAGTACTCGAGCCCGTACCACCAGTACTCGCCGTCGGCGAACTTCACGCTGTACTCGTAGCTTTTGACGCCCATGAACGCCAGTCCGAGCCCGAGGGTCGCACCCAGCGTCGCGAGCAGACCCCGCTTGTTCTTTCGTTCGGCCATCACGAGCGCGAGCACGACTGTGAAACTCGAGGTCAGCAGGATGTACGTGTTCAGCAGGCCGGGCCAGGAGGCGAACGGAACGGTCGTCCACTCGCCCCAGCCTGCGTGGAGGCGCATGAAGACGTAGGCGCCGATGATCGCGCCGAAGACGACGACGTCGGAGGCTAGGAACACCCAGACGCCGAACTTCGTGCTGCCGACGCCCTCGAACGGCCAGCGCTCGGCGATGGCCATCTCGGGGACGACGAACCGCTCGCGGCCGAACTCGAACAGCGTGTACCCCATGATCACCACGCCCAGCACGGTCAGTATCGGGTACAGGATGCTCTGCTCGGCTGCCGTCCCGACGAGCGCCTCGGGCGGAACGCCGGTTCCCTCGGCGAAGTCGATCGTGTACGGCGTGATCCCCGTCAGGCCGAGAAAGAAAACGAACGTACCGAACCCGACCCCGAGTGGCCAGATGCTGGCGTGATCGGCGTGTTCCCCGCCCCCAGTGGCCCCGGAGGGGGTTCGATTCCCGTATGCGACGCCGCCGTCGGCTTGGGCCGGCGAGTCCTCGACGAACTCGAGGGAGCCCGTGGCGTAGCTGGGGCGGCCGTCCCAGTTCTCGAGCGGCGGGGGCGAGGCGATCGCCCACTCGGCGGTGCGGGAGAACTCCCAGGGGTTTTCGGGCGCTCGTGGACCCGCAACGAGACTGTGGGCGAGCGCCCCGAAAAGGATCAGGAACGACGCGCCGAAAACGAACGCGCCGACCGTCGAGAGCTGGTGGTAGAACTGGGCACCCTCGGCGTAGTGAAAGACACGCCGGGGCGTCTCCCAGGCGAGAAACTGCGGGAAGTAAAGCAGGTTGAAGCCGACGAAGTAGACCGCGAAGTTGAGCTTGCCGAGCGTCTCCGAGTACATCCGCCCGGTGAGCTTCGGCCACCAGTAGTAGAGGCCGCCGACGAGCGCGGTGACACCGGAGGCCATCACGTAGTGGAAGTGCGCGACGACCCAGTAGGTGCCCCGGAACTCGTAGTCGAGCACGACGGCACCGAGGAACACGCCCGTAATGCCCCCGAGGATAAAGAGAACCAGCGCCCCCAGCGCGAACAGAAACGGCGTCGTCATCCGCACGCGTCCCTTGATCATCGTGTAGATCAGCGCGAAGACGATCAGGTCGAACGGCAGCGAGATCCCGATCGTCGTCGCCATCATCAGCGTCTTGATCTCCAAGTTGATCGTCGTCAGAAACATGTGGTGCATCCAGACGAGGAACGACTGGACCGCGACGAGGACCATCGAGATGATGACCCACTTGCGGCCGACGAGCCGGCGTCCGGTGAAGGTCTGGAACACCTCGAGCATGATCCCCAGCGCGGGGAAGAAGACGATGTACACCTCCGGGTGCCCGAAGAACCAGAACAGGTGCGCCCACAGTAGTCCCGACCCCTGATCGGTCGCGAAGTACTGGGTCAACAGGATCCGATCGGACGTCTGCAACAGCAACGCGGCCAGCAGCGCCGCGAACGCAAAGAGCATCATCCAGACGGTCAGCAGCCACGTCCAGGTGAACATCGGCATGTTCCACAGGCCGAGCCCTTCCGCCCGCGAACGGTGGATCGTCGTGATGAAGTTCACCGACCCGAGCGTGATCGAGAGCACGAACAGGATCAGCGCGAGCACGGCGCCGTTACCGCCGGTCGTCGCCTCGAGTGCGGGCGTGTACATCGGGACGTTCAGCGGCGCGTACATCGTCCAGCCGCCCGCGAAGGAACTTCCCTGGAAAAAGGAGATGCCAAACAGGATTCCTGAGAACAGGTAAAACCAGTAGCTCAGCGCGTTCAGGCGCGGAAAGGCAAGGTCCTTCGCGCCGATCTGTAGCGGGACGAGGTAGTTCGCGAAGCCGGACGCGATCGGCGAGAGGAACCAGAACACCATCAACAGCCCGTGGGTCGAGACCGCCTGGTTGAACTGGTTCTCCGTCAGCAGCCCGGTGCCGCCGCTCTCCCAGAGGTGCGCTCGGAACAGCAGCGCCAGGACGCCGCCCACTACCAGAAAGAACAGCGCCGTCACCAGATAGAGGATCCCGACGTCCTTGTGGTTGGTCGTGACGAGCCACCGCCTGACGCTCGTCTGTGGCGGAAGGTCGCTCACTCGATCCCACCTCCGAAACGGCCGCTCGTCGGTTCTCGTCCCCGTCCCCGGTCGCGCCGTCGCCCGCTCGGACGGCTCGAGCCGATCTGTCGACCACCTCCGGGCGAGTGTGCCGTCGTGGTCGCACTGCGACGATCTCCCCCCGCTCGGACTCGAGATGCGAGAACCATAGGCAAGGGAACGCTCTCGACCGTTGCGGGTATGAAGCTATCCAGTGCGCTCGCAAGGCCGCTTTTATACGGACGGCCCGATCTCTCGTCCCCGTTCGGCGGGCTACTCCGCTGGCGGGCGAAACGCCCTGAACGTGTGGTAGTCGAGGACGGCCGCCTCGTCCTCGAGTTCGACCCAGCCACGGTCGGCGAACACCCGCGACCAGTCGCGGACATACAGGGGAACGCCGTCGACGTCACGGACGTCGGTCACCGCCGAGCCGGAATCGCTGATGTCGTCGGTGGACGACGCGGCGTCGGCCGTCGATTCGTCGGAATCGGTCTCGGCCGTGACGAGAAGCGAGTCGGTCAGCCGTACCAGCTCGTCGAACACCCACTCGGCCTCGGGTGGGAGGTGCTGGAGCGTCTGGACCGCGTAGACGACGTCGAACCGGTTCGCCTCGTGGTCGCGAACGAACTCCTCGAGCGAGCCGTGGGTGAACGCCCCCGTCGCGGCGAGGTCGGGGTAGACCCGTTCCATCACCTCGAACGCCGACTCGTTGATGTCGACGCCGTGGAGGTCGTCGTACCCGTGGTCGTGGAGATGTGCGAGGTGGCGCCCCGAGCTACAGCCCAGTTCGAGGACGGCGGCGTCGGGACCGACGACGCGGTCGATGATCGCCCCGAGCAGTTCGCTCGTCTCGTTGGGACCGTAGTGAGCGTAGTACGCCGGTGAGTACGCGCCCGTTCGCTCCGCCCATCGGTCGTGGATGTCGTCGGGATTCATCAAAGAAAACCCGTAAGCCGCTGAGAACCCATCGCTCGCCGTCCACTATTCGTACGTCTCGCCGTCACAGACCGAAGCGCTGGATCGAATCCGATCAGAGGCGCGTGAGGTTCTTCGCGCGCGGACCCTTGTCCGCCTGTTCGATCTCGAACTCGACCTCCTGGCCCTCCTCGAGGTCCGGGCCGCCGACGTCCTCCATGTGGAAGAAGACGTCGTCGTCGATCTCGTCGGTTTCGATGAAGCCGTAGCCGCCAGTGTCGTTGAAGAAGTCGACCGTTCCGGTTGGCATTAGCTCTGACTCCGATCTCCGACCATATATATCCGACGGGTGTCCCCCAGTGGTCGACCCGATGGACCGTTTTACGATCTCCCCGTTCGAACAGGTAGTGTATGCAACGTGAACAAGTCACGTACGACGACGGTGTAGTGTACGAGTTCAGCCCCGACCTCGAGGCGGTAACGACCGTCGAGCCCGGTGCCGAGCTGACGATCGAGACGAGGGACAGCCTGGACGGGACGATCCGGACCGAGGCGGACGTGATCGAGTCGATCCCCTCACAGGTCAACGCCGCGACGGGACCGATCGCGGTCGAGGGAGCCGAACCCGGCGACGTCCTCCGGGTCGAGATCGAGGAGATCCGTCTCACCGAGGAGCAGGGCCGCGTGATCACCATCGGCGGGTTCGGCCTGCTCGACGGCGAGGAGGGGATCGAGTCGCCGAGAACCCGGTTGCTGTCGGTCGAGGGCGACACCCTCGCGTTCGGCGACCTCGAGATCGACGTCGCGCCCGTGATCGGAACGATCGGGGTCGCGACCGACTCGGAGTCGTACACGACGCTGGTCCCCCACGACCACGGCGGGAACCTCGACACGACCGACATGACCGCGGGCTCCGTCGCCTACTTCCCGGTGTTCCAGGAGGGCGCGATGCTCGCGATGGGCGACTGTAAGGCGGCGATGGCCGACGGCGAGATGTGCGGCACCGGCGCGGAGATCGCCACCGAGATCGACGTCACCCTCGAGGTGGTCTCCGATCCCGATCCGGGCCTCGAGCGACCGCTGGTCGAGACGGCCGACGCCTGGAAGACGCTTGCCAGCGCCGAGACGCTCGAGGAGGCCTGCAAGCTAGCAAATCGCGATGCAGTCGAACTGCTCGCGGCCGAACACGGCTGGGACGCGACCGACGCCTACATGCTCTCGAGTCTGATCGGCGGCCTCGAGATCAGTCAGGTCGTCGACCCGCTGGTGACCGCGCGCAACGCGGTGCCGAAGGCGTACCTCGAGTCGCCGTTCTAGTTCACCGAACCGCCGCGTCGGATTCGAGAACCCCCTCGAGCAGCCGGCGAGTCTCGGGGTCGGCTGTCAGGACGACCTCGAGTGTCGACGGATCGTACGCGATCACGCCGTGGTCTGCGAGCCGCGGGAGATGGTCGTGTGCGAGCGCGATCTCGATTCGGCGGCGACTCGCCGACGTCCCCGTCTCGCCGTCGGATCGACTGGCCTCGGTTCTCGATTCGATCCTGCGAGCGAGTGCCGCGAGCGTCGTTCGCTCGGTCGAGTACAACTGCTCGAGGACGCATCGACGTCGTGGATCCGAAAGGAGGTGCCAAACAGCCGATAGGTCCGCGTCGTTCGCTTCCGACTCTGGTATACTCGACGGTAGGCGACGAGCGGTTCAACCCTCCTCCCTTACCAGTATGGTCGGATCCCCGAGGTCGGTGACCGACGGCGGGTCGAGTCGATCGGCTACGAGGGCCCCGAACCGGCGTAGACGAACTCGCGAACGAGCTTTCCGGCCAGCGCCGCGGCCTGTCCGTCGTCGCGGTCGTTGACCTCGACGACGTCGAACCCCGTCGCCGCGGGTGCGAGGGTGCGGACGACGTCGCGCATCTCGCGCGGCTCGAGGCCGAACGGCTCCTTGGTTCCCGTTCCCGGCGCGTAGCCCGGATCGGCGGCGTCGATATCGACGCTGCAGTAGAGCTCTCGCTCGAGCAGCGCCGGGTCGGGCTCCCAGTCGGCAACGTCCTCGGGCGGGACCACGGTGACGTCGGCCTCGCTTGCCCGGTCCCACTCCTCCTCGCTGCCGGTTCTGGCCCCGAGGACGACGGCCTCCTCGACGCGCTCGACGCCCTCGAGGATCCGTCGGGTGACGCAGGCATGGGAGAGCCGGTTGCCGTCGTACTCCTCGCGGAGGTCGAGGTGGGCGTCGAGGACGACCAGTGTCTCTGGCTCGACGGCGCGGGCGCCCGCGAGCGTGACGGTGTGCTCGCCGCCCAGTACAAGCGGGACTGCGTCGTCCCAGACGACGTCTCGGACCGCTCCCTCGAGCCACTCGAGGTACTCGTCGACGTCGTCCCACGGGCGAACGTCGCCGTGGTCGACGACGCCCAGCTCCGAGAAGTACCGGTCCGTCCGGTGGTCGTAGTCGTCGAACGTCTCCGAAAAGTGGCGGATGCGGCGGGGACCGAAGCGGGTCCCCGGCTGAAAGGTCGTCGAGGCGTCCAGGGGCGCGCCGACGACCACGAAGTTCGCGTCCGAGCGATCGGGCCCTCCCGTCGCGTCGGCTCGCTCGCGCTCGTCGGTCGCCCCGGGGAACATTAGATAATCTTCCGCTGATCTTCCATCTCGAGGAACTCGATGTTCTCGTCGGGGGAGACGTCCTGGTCGTCGGGAACGCGCATCGTCATCGTCTCGTAGGTCTCGAGGTCCATCACCTGCATGTCCGAGCCGTCGACGGAGACGACCTGGCCCTGCTTTCGCTCGACGATCGGGACCCAGATCTTCGCGTCGACGGGCTGGGAGAGCGAGCGCTTCTTCCCGTCGAAGACGCCCTCGGCCTCGATACGGGCCTTGGCGCTGCCGTGTTTGCCGGGCTTGGCCGTCGAGTACGAGTTGATCTTACAGGCCGCGTCGTCGATGACGACGTAGCTTCCTTCCTGGAGATCGCGAACCTCTTGCTGCTGTTTCGCCATGTCGCCGGATAATCAACCGACGGCCATAAACCGTTTGGAATGGCCGCTCGAAGGGGTGGAACCCGATACCACGGCCCGTTCGCGCAGGTTCGTCCGATCCGATTCGGAGCGAAAACGCCTCGGGGGATGGAGGCGAACGGGCCGACGATGCGAACCGTGCTCGCGGCGTCGCTGCTCGTCGTCGCCCTCGTCGCCGCCGTGTTGATCGTCCGAATCGCTCGATCACGGCGTCGCTCCCCGCTCGAGGCGGCGATCGACGACCGACTCGCTGACTCGATGGGACCGGAAACGGGCTCGCACCTCAAGCACGCGCCAAGGGTTCGTCGGCTCGCGGTCGTGGAAAAACGCGGCGCCGAACCGGTGTACGCGCCGCAAATCCGAATCGAGCTCGGGACAACCGACGCGCCGGGGATGGAGATGGTGTTCGAATACGTCGCGAGCGCACTCGAGGCGATACATCCAGTGATCGAGGACCACGACGAGCACGTCGCACAGTACGATATCGAGTTCACGTTCGGCCCCGACGGGCTGCTGGTCTCGGGAGAGTGTCGGCGAGTGACGGTGCCAGTGGAGTTGGCCGAGAAATTGCTCGAGGACGACCGCTACCTGGCGTTCGATCTTCGACGGGACGTCGAGCGCGCCGACGGCGACGCCGAGTCCGTCGCGGCGCTGTGGCAGCCGTGTCGGTCGTAACCGGAACGGTGGCGCCGTGTACCGGGCTCGTCGGGCGCTACTCGAGCACTCGTTCGATCCGACGCAACCCTTCCTCGAGCTCCTCGGTCGGCAACCCGAACCCGATCCGGAACCGGTCCGGGTGGCCGAAGAACTCCCCCGGCGCGAGGACGACGCCTTCCTCGAGGACTGCTCGACAGAACGCCTTGCCGTGCTCGAAGCCCTTGGGAACGGTCACGAAGCCGTTGACGCCGACGGGGTCGTACCACTCGAGGCCGTGTTTCTCGAGGAATTCCTGCACTCGATTGCGGTGATCGGCCACGAGGTCGCGGTTTGCCGCGAGGATCTCGTCTTCCTGCTCGAGGGCCTGTGTCGCGACGTGCTGGCCGAAGATCGACGGCGAAATCGTCGTGTAGTCCTTCCAGTTCCAGGCCGTCTCGAGCAGTTCCTCGTTTCCGACCAGCCAGCCGAAGCGCAGGCCGGCGAGCCCGTACGATTTCGACAGGCTGGCGGTCGAGAGGCCGCGCGGGCCGAGGCTCGCGACGGGCGGTAGCGGATCCTCGGCGAGGAGCCTGTAGACTTCGTCACAGAGTAGGTAGGCGTCGTTGTCGGCCGCGAGGTCGTACAGCGCCTCCACCTTCTCGAGCGGGTGGTACCTACCGGTGGGGTTGTTCGGATTGTTCAGGACGATTAGTTTCGTCTCGGGGCGGATCACGTCGGCGACGGCGTCGACGTCGAGCTTCCAGGACGGCGGCTCGAGGGGGACTCGAGTCACCTCCCCGATGGCGTCAGGGACGGCGTGCAGCGCCTGGTAGGTCGGGGTGACGACGATGGCATGCGGGCTCCGCGACGCGGAGCCGGACGGCGAGGCGCCGTCGGCGCCGAGCGTCGGCTCCTGCAGCACCGAGAGAAACGCCAAGAAGTTCGCCTCCTGGGTGCCACACGTACAGAGGACCTCGTCGGCCTCGCGGTCGTAGCGATCCGCGATCCGTGCTCGAAGGTCGGGATCGCCGTTCGTCGGGATCACGTACCCCAGTTCCCCGGGATCGGTGTCGAAGCGATCCGTCGAGAGGCTGCGAACGCCGCTTTCCGCGAGCATGATGTCGGCCTCGTGTTCGTACTCGGCGAACCAGCGCTCGAGGCCGAAGGTATCGATCTGCATGCTCGAGGGTTGGCGGGAACGGGTAATACGGGTTGTTGGTTCGGCTGGGCCGTCGGGTTCGAGAACCGAGCGCGAGCGATGTGCCAAGTGGGTCACGACACAGTGGCGCGCTGGTCGACGGGAGCGGAGCGCGGAACCGAAGATTCCACGGAGCGTGCGAACGGGTGCACAGTCTATTCAGACACCAATTGACGGAGATCAAACCCGAGAGAGATTAGTCCAATCAGTCCCAATACTCCGAGAACTACCGTCGCTCCGAGCAGCACTGGTACTGATCCACCAGCTTGTGGGTCACGAGCCATTCCCGTGAGAATCCAAAAGACCCCCGCTCCGGCAAGGAAGAAGAGAGTGATAACCGTTTTTGCCACTGCGGTCGCCCACCACGGCAACTCGGTCATTAGTCGACAGTTGAGTGAGCATATCATAAGCTTCCTGTTCAAAAACAGGCTCAATCGAACATCTGATCCGGCACCTGTGTGAAATCGGTATTTTGTGCTACACTCACCCTCTGGATGTGCACACCATTTGTGATACTTGAAGCATAGGTTGAGCGAGGCGTGCAAGATACAGGACGCGAATGTGACACCAATCTCAGTCAGATATGAGGCAAAAAAGTGGTCAGAATCTGAAAACAAAGTACCGGGCGCAGCTGTCCGAGACCCATCCGAGTAGCAAGTGTATTGGATGATTAAATAACAGCTGATAGGGAGGGACGACCACAAGATGTACAGCAGGGTCAGGAAGGCATTGTCCGGTCGGTTTGGCCTCGCTAGCGACTATCTGCCGCCAATTATCACACACTTGTTTCTCGTTGTCGGAATCATCGTTTTCCAATGGAATGTGTTCGAAGTCCTATTGATCTATGTGGTCGAAATCGCAGTCATTAATTTTTTTATTCACCGTTGCAGCGTTGTTCGCTGCCCAACCGATCGACGACCGAGATGCGGAGAAATGGAATCGAGAACCGAGCCCAATCCGGATACTCCCATTTCTCCCGCCAGTGTATAGACGAAACATTGGGGTGGCCGCGAAACAGTTCCTCGCATCGTTGTTATATCTGTTTTTCATATTTATAGCAATCGTTGAGTTTGTAGAGCAAAGCATCCTCTTGTTGCTTTCCTCGTCGGCCGGCCTCGCGGTGCTCGCTATCTGCATCACCCACGCAACACGCGTCTGGCGACAGTTTTTTGCTGATCAGTCGTATCGAGAACGATCGCCAGCGGAGGCGATCAGGGCCGCTCAGAAACCGTTGGGAGAGGCTGTGTTTCTGCTGGTGTTCGTGATTGCACCGATTACGTTTGTTCTGGG
>NZ_JARUKW010000037.1 GCF_029688845.1 Natronococcus sp. A-GB1
CCTCGGGTTCGAACAGCGCCGGTACGTCGACGGCGAACTGGTCGGGACGTACGGGGCGGTTCGGTAGAGCACCGGGTTCGGAAACCTGTCAATCGCTTTTTTCGACCGCCATCCGCGGACAGCTACTGATCTCGGTTCAGTCTGGGAAGAGCGCTCGGCCTCTATCGAACGCCGATACCGAGACGGCGTCGCTCGGCGTGATCCCGTACGCGGCGGCGATCGGGGCTCATATGGAGTGGGTTAGGTTTCCTCGAGCAGCTCGTCGCCGGTTCCTTGGCGTACGACTGGCCCTTGATAGGGCTTTTCTCTCCGGAACGTCCCCATCGTATTATGGTCTATAGTGACTTTTTTGATGGTAATCTGGCACTCAAATACGAGATTAATTGATTTTCATAATTGGGACAATAGTATAGATTAATGTGGGTATTTATCGCACCAGATACTGCAACGTTATGAAACGACGCAGTACACTCAAGTTGATCGGGGGGATCGCAGGTACAGGGCTGGTCAGTGCAACCACCGCGACCGCAACCGAGACGTGGCCACGCGAAGAGACAAAGCGGTTCCTCACGCACGCGGAGGTCCAAAACGAACTGGAAGACCTGCAGCGACGCGCCCGGACCCGGTTTGAACTCGAGGACATCGGGACGAGCTGGGAGGACCGTGAACTCACCGTTGCACGAGTCGGTGAAGGCGATACGGACGTCTTCTTCACGACCGAACAGCACGGTGACGAGCCGACGGGGACGAACGCCCTGCTCGCGGATCTCAAAGAGATCGCCCAGTCGGGGACGCCCTTCGCGAGAACGGTCCGCGAGGAGCTGACGGTCCACGCCTTACCGATGCACAATCCCGACGGAGCGATGCGCAACCAGCGGGAAAACGCCCGACCCGATGACATCTCCCACGAGGATCCGTACTTCGGCGAGGTGTCGGGTTCGGTCGACCCGAACCGCCAACACTACTTCGAACTCGACGAGGAGTTCCTCGCCGAAAACGACCCCGAGGAGTTCGACGAGGATATCGGGATTCCGGACGAAAACCCCTCTCCCGAGACCCAGGCGATGCTCGACTACGTACTGGACCTCGACCCGCTGTGGGTCGCGGACCTCCACACACAGTCGTTCATGTACCACGATGGTGACTACAACCCGGGCGATATGCACCACTCCTCGAACTTCTGGTTCATCAACGAAGGCGCCGTCGAGCGAAGCCCCGACGCTCACGAGTTGTCCCGCCAGCTGAACGTCGCGATGTACGACCGCGCCGACGGTGTCGCTAACGCACAGGTGACGGTGTTCCCCGGCGGGACGACGCTGAACATCGCCCGTAACGCGCACGGGGCCTATGGCTACGGCAGCATCCTCAACGAGATGACGGGACAGGTTCCTGACCGCGGGCCGCGGATGGAGGGACAGATGGTCCGCATTCTGCGCGAGGAGAACGAAGCCATCCTCGAGGAGACCGCTGACGGGTCGATCGACGAGCGCGACCCCGAGCGCGTCGATGAGATTCCGGACCGGGGCGACGCGTGGTGGTGGCCCTGGGATGAGGACTACCGACCGAAACCGGAGTGATGGAGCGCCGCTGCTGAGCGTGGAGTGACTCACCCGTCGTGAGCACCCCACCGAAGAGAGCGACGGTCGAACTCGAGTACTCCCGGTGCGGTGCTTTGCCCCTGTACACCGACTACTGGCCGTTGCCGTCGTTGTTGTCGTTACCGCCGGAGCCGTCCACCCGTTCGACCGTGTGCAGGGCGTTGATCCGACCGGCCCCGAGCTCGGGGCTGGAACGGCCACTCGCCTCCTCCGCGCCGTGTTTGATCGCGTTCTCGACCTGCCGAGCGCCAGCTCCGGACTCGAGTTGACGGACGAGTGCAACCAGCCCCGCCACCTGTGGGGCGGCCATCGACGTCCCGGCCTTCCAGCCGTACGGGGCTCCTTCGACCAGCGGATCGGTCGTCGAGAAGACGAGGTTGGTCGGGGCCGGCCACTCAACCTCGTCAGGGTCCTCAATGTTCGTTTTCTCTAGTGTCTCGTAACCACCTCCGGGCGCGCCGACGTCGATCTCGCTCGTCCCGAAGTTCGAGTAAAAGGAGAGCTCGTCGTTCGGGGCGGTCGCGCTAATGCTCATCGCGCCCTGTGTGCTGTTCGGGAGGCTGAACACGCCACCGCGCTGGAGGTCGGTTTCTGCGTTGCCAGCGCTCGCCGTGACCACGGTTCCCTGCTGAACCGCGTTCTGAACGACCTTCCTGTAGGCCTGGACGAACGGTTCGCGGTTGGTCTCCGGTGGAAGCGGCGCCGTTCCGAGACTCAGGTTCGCGGCGTCGTAGCCCTGCTCGGCGGCGTAGTCGATGGCGGTGAGCACGTCTCCAGTGGTGGTCGTCGGTGCCCACCGCTCGTCTACGGGGTCGTCCTCGTCGCCGACCTCGATCCACCAGAACACGCGGAACGACGTCAGATCGGCCCCCGGGGCCGTGCCGAGTACACCGGTCCCATCGAACCCCTCGTCCGCGGACGCGGCGGCGATGCCGCCCACGTGGGTGCCGTGGCCCTCAACGTCCGCGGCGACGTGCTGTTCGACGAAGTCAATGTCGAACGCTGGAATCTCTTCGTCGTCATCGTAATCGTAATCGTCCTCATCCACTGGGCGACCGACGACAATGTCCTCCTCGGTCCCCGAGTCGATGAACCCCTCCTTGAACCGACGTCCGTCGTCCTGCTGGAGGTTCGGGAGCAGATCCGGGTGGATATAAGAGATCCCGGTGTCGATGATAGCGACCCGTGATCCGGCCCCGGTAGCGAGCCGGTTCGCCTCCAGTGACTCCGTGAGCTGCTTGTCCCACAGGAACTCGTCGTAGAGCGTCGTCGGCTCGACGTCTTCCTGTGCTGGTTCTTCGAGTGCTGGTTTCTCGAGTTCGAAGCGGACGTCGCGTTCGGCGGCTTGGACGCCCCTCACGTCCCGTAGTTGGGCGGCGGCGTCCTCGGGACCGTACACGACCATGACCCGCCCGTCCGCGAGTTCCTGGCGCACCTCGAATCCCTCGTCTTCGAGTCGCCGCTTCGTTCCCCGGCCGCCGACCACGAGATACTGCACCCGCCCGTCCTCGGTTGCGCTTGCCAGCCCGGCGAACGAAAGCGCTACGCCCGTCCCCGCGATCCCCTGCAGCAACCGTCGCCGTGAGTGACTGTATCGTGTCACCTACTCTCACTCCTCTGTAGGTACGATAATTAAAATTTGTGGGTTGACACGATCTGTGAGAAACCACTGACGAATTATCAGTCGTGACGGTTTCTGTCTCCCGATGTGGCCGATTCAAAGACACAGCCCTGAGTGTCGATAGCACCCGTCCTCCCAGCGACTGGGAGTCACCATCCCGCCTGAAACTCGCGGTCCGTACCGGTACGCAGTTCCCGACGCGGCGACCGATCGATCCGACCGATGCCTGGTGCATAGAGCGCACGTCCGCAGCACGGCAAGGTCGCCCCATCGCAATCCAGAGAAAGTATTCGTGAAGAATCCCATATTAAAGCATTGTATATACTGCTCTACATTTAAATAAGGGGGTACGGAAATAGCTACTCGCAGTATGAGAGTATCCAGACGATCAGTGGTCAAAGGCGTGGGCGCAACCGGAGCAACGCTACTGTTCAGCGGCCTCGCAACGGCGAGTGACGGAGAGGCACGCTACATCGCGCGAACAGAAGAGGACGGCGTCGACGTGGAGTCCGCCGGATTCGACGTCCTGAACGAACTCGCGGGCGGCAGCGTGCTGCTGGTCACCGGTCCGGAAGACGCGGTCGACGATCTCGACGCCGTCGGCGGCGTCACTGCCGCCGAGCGAGACGTCGCGCTTGACGTCGAACCGGCGATCGAAACCGAAGACGAACACCCCGAGATCCCGGACGATCCCGAGGACGTGTATGACGACCTGCTCTGGGATAAGCAGGTCCAGGACGTTCGCGAGGCACAGGACCACGCCACAGGCAAGGGGACGACGGTCGCGATCGTCGACACGGGCGTCGCCGAACACCCGGACCTCCCGAATCTCGACACCGACGCGAGCGTGACTATCGAGTACGGTACGGTCGAAGACCACGAAGGGGACCCGAGCGGTCACGGCACCCACGTCGCGGGGACGGCGGCCGCCGCTGGAGACGTCGCCATGACCGGGACGGCTCCCGACGCGGACATCATCTCCGTGGACGTGCTGGGGCACGGCACCGGATCGATGGGTGATATTATGGTCGGGATGGAGTACGCCGCCGACGTCGGCGCGGACGCCGCCAACATCAGCCTCGGCTTCATGGAGGCTCCCCAGGAGGTGGACGTCGGATTCTACCGACAGCTGTTCGAGCCCGTCGCCAACGACGGCCGACGCGAGGGCACGCTGTACGTCGGGTCGGCTGGCAACGACCAGACCGACCTGCAGGGTGGCTGGCTCCGCCTCTGGAACGGGCTCGCTGGCGTCGTCGGTGTGAGCGCTACCGGCCCGAACGACGAACTGTCGTTCTACTCGAACTGGGGACGCAACGACGTCGACGTCGGCGCGCCCGGCGGCGGCTACGAAACCGCAGCGAAGTCGTCCATCGAGGACCCCGACGAAGTGGCGTGGCCTGCCCCACTCAACTACGTCTTCTCGACGGTCCCTGAAGGCGATGGCCCGGGCGAGAGCGATTACGACTGGTTCGCGGGCACGTCGATGGCGGCCCCACAGGTCACCGGCCTCGCTGCGCTCGTGCGCGAACTCGACCCCGATGCGAACCCCCCGCAGGTCCTCCAGGCCATCCGACAGGGCGCTGCGGTCGCGGACAACCGCGGCGACGCCGAACTCGGGGCGGGGCGCGTCAACGCGCTGCACACGGTCGAACGGCTCTAAGCCCGTCAGGAATCGAGTCGGAGTCTGTCGTTTCGAACGCCTCGAAGAGCGGGGGTGTCTGCGTCTCGAGGACCCGAGTGATGTACTGTCCGTGTGCCAGACCTGTCAGCGACGGTGCGGCGTCCGCTTCAATCGGCAGTCGCTGGCACTTCGGCGTCCTGCAGCCGTTGTTCGACCTCGTGGGGTCGCCGACGTCGACCCGCCAGCCCTCGAGGCCGATCGCGTCGATCGTTCGGCCCGACTGGATCAGCAGATCGACGGCGTCGCTGATCTCGTACTCGTCCCGATTGGAAGGCTGGACGAGGTGACAGGCGTGGAAGATCGCGGGCGTGAAGGTGTAAAAGCCCGTCATCACGAGATTCGATGGTGGCTCGTCGGGCTTCTCGACGACGTCGGTGATCTCGCCGTAGGCGTTGGTGTCACAGACGCCGTAGCGGGAGGCTTCCTCCCAGGGGACCTCCTCGACGAGGAACGCCGCGTCCGTGCGGTTTTCGCGCTGGCGGCGAACGACGTCCTCGAGGTTCGCCTCGAAGACGTTGTCGCCCAGAATCAGCATGAAGTCGTCGTCGATATGGTCTTCGACACACAGCAGGGCGTGGGCGAGTCCGTTCTGTTCGCGCTGGTGGGTGTACGTGATCGGAACATCTCGATATTCGTCGCCGTAGTGGTCGATGATTACCTCCTTGAGGTAGCCGACGACGACGATCAGTTCCTCTGCACCTAAGTCGACGAGCTGATCGAAGCAGTGGGTGAGGATCGGCTCCTCGTCGATCTCGACCATTCCTTTCGGTTTGTCTTCCGTGAGTGGCCGGAGTCGGGTTCCCTCGCCGGCGGCGAGTACGACAGCTTGCATGATACTCACGGATGTGTTCATGATATAATAGGTTTTTGCACTGATGAAAGTGCGATCGACAGGAAACTCCAGTCATCGCCTCGGAGACGTCGGTCGACCGCGAGTGCTGCCGTCGTAGTCGACTCGAGGGCGCGTCGCCCAAAAGCGCGGCCGTCTCAGGAGCGTCGTACCAGTGGTTCGTACCACTCCCGGTTGGCCTGGTACCAGTCGATGAACTCGCGGACGCCCTCGCGGATGTCCCGCGTGGGTTCGTAGCCCAGCAGGTCGTTCGCTTTCGAGATGTCGGCGTGGGTGTGTTCGGCGTCGGCCTCGCGGGCGTCGGTGTACTCGAGGGCGAGCTCGGGTGCGAGTTCATCACGAATGACCTCGGCGAGGGTCTCGATGTCGATGGTGTCGGTGCTGCTGACGTTCATATTGGACAGGTGTGGTAGCCGCCCGTAGGGCGGGCAAGTCCATATCGGTGTCATGTCGAGAGACTGTCGCTGTGCGACGTAATCCTCGAACGATAGAACCAGACCGTCTCCTGCCGTGCGTCCGGCACTCACGTATAGCGCCGACCGACAGCCAGTAGCGCCGGTCTCCCTCAGTCGGGATAGCTGTGTCCTTTACTCGTACTAGCGATGAAGTTCGTCTCATGATCGACCAGCCAGACCCGCTGCCCGAGAGACGCGTTGTGCTCTACGTCCGACAGCATTCCGGGGCGCTTGTCGAGGAGTTGTGCCAGTTCGTCGATCGGATCGGCGTCTCCCCCACGGTTTCGTCGTCTAGGAAACGGCCCCAGACTACGGTGTCACGTCACAGAACGCAACGAGTGCAACCGCGAGGAGGCCGATCGGTCGAAAACTCCGGCCTCCGCCGTTTCACACGCGTTGAACGCAGCCAGCGAGGACCACAGGGAAGGCCGAAAAGCGTCGGACTGCTGTTTACGTGGTTACGACAGCTCGACGTCGTCGAGATCCGGATCGTAGCCTCCACCGAGTGTCGGTCGGTTTTCGGCGTCGATTTCACCCGAACTCAGCGTGATATCCGGGCGACGGATGCTGACGCTGCCGTTGTCGTTTGCCGTAGTCACGTCCTCGACGGTGAAATTCTCGATGAGTACGCCAGACGGATCCGTGCCGCTGGTGTACGTACACCGGATCGCTGGTGCATCGACCGGCGGCCCACAGAAGAGGTCGAGACCGGAGATATGGCCGCCGTCGGCATCGCTGTTGATCCTGAGGATGTCGTTCTGGGCATCACTGCCGTCGATATCGATCCGTTCGGCGAGCGGCTCTCCACCCTGGAACCAGAGCCCGGCACCGGGGTAGATCTGGTCGGAGGCGGCATCCAGAATGACCTTGCAGTCCCGAGCCTCGTCGTCGGCGCCGATCCGAAGGGTGCCGTTCCCACAGTTAACTGCGGCCCCACGGACGACGAGGTTCTCGCCGACGCTGTTGCTCACATAGAACCCGTTGTCAACGTACTCCTCGACGTAACACTGCTGCCAGAGGGTGATCCCCTCGTGTGGTGGATCGGCACTGAACCCGATCGAGTGGCCGACCGACGGCTCGTCGGAGTCGGCGATTTCTCCATCGGGGAAGCTGAGGTTGCGGATCATCGAGAACGCGTCCGGATCACGGGTGTTGATCAGGCAGGTGTAGCGTCCCCCGCCTGCCGGGCCGTGGCGCCAGCGCTCGCCGACGAGTTCAACGTTGTCGATCAGACAGCGCCCGACGTGAGCAGTGATGAGACCGGCATCCCGTTCCGGCTCGTCTGCGATGTCGACGTCGAGGTTACGAAGGGCGACGTGCTGTGGCGGATTGTCGTCCGCCCACGTGCCGAGTTCGAAGGCGACGTCGACGCTGTGGTCACGCACTTCGAGCGTGGCTCGTGGGTCTCCCCTGATTTCGAGGTACTCGATCGGATCGGAAAGCTGGAACTCGGTGTTCCAGGAGTAGCTCCCCATCGGGAGGACGAACTCGTGGTTGACCTCGTCCAGCGAGGTAATATATGCCAGTAGTTCCGCCACAAGATCCCCGTCCTCGTCGATCTCCGGGTGACTGGTTACATCGATCGTTGTCACATCGAGTGGCCGACTTGTAAGTGAACCAGTCAGTCCGTTGGTGACGTCCGTTGGCCGGATCCGGTCGATGCAGTAGCGATAGTCGGTGGATTGCAGGTCACCGCTGTAGATACCGTTGAGTGCCTCCAGCGAGTTGCTTGTAATTGGGTAGTCGACGGCAGCACGACCACGCGCATAATCCACCCCGTCCGCATCACACACGACCCAGTAGATCGTATCGGCCGTGAGATCAGTGTCGAAGGAAACCGTCTCACCGGTTCCAGCAATCGATTGCTCATCGAGAACGGTGCCGGTGTCATCCGTCAGATATGCCGTCGTGACGCCCGTTGTTTCCGTAGAAACCCGACATTCGAGCCCGTTGACCGCATGCTTAGTCCGAATACGAACACCGGCCCGATCGTTAAGTCCACTCCAGGATTGACTGAATCCATCGTCCTGAAGATCGAGCGTTGGTTCCTGACTCACCGATTGATCGAGTAATGCCTGCTCGCTGCTCTCAGCGACACGGTCGACACAGTAGCGGTAGGTGTCGGACTGGAGACTCCCGTTGTAAATACCATGGGTCGCTTCCAACGTCTCCCCCTCGATGGGATAACTGACGGCGGCACGCCCACGTGTATACTCCTGGCCAGCAGCGTCACAGGTGACCCAGTAGGGGGTCCCGGCCTCAAGTTCGGTATCGAAGACAAACGTTTCGCCAGCCTCGAGACCACCGATCGGCTGCTCCTCGAGAACACTGCCCGTATCGTCTGTCAAGTACGCTGCCGTGACGCCCTCTGTCGCTGCAGACAGTCGACATGCCAGCCCATCGATGGTTTCAGTAGGTTGAAGCCGGACACCGGCCCAGTCGTCCAACCCCTCCCAGGACTGACCCTGTTCGTCGTTTCCGAGGTTGAGGACGGAGCTGCTTCGCTCCGGAACGATCCGGTTGACGCAGTACCGGTAGCTATCCGACAGTATTCCGCCACCGTAGATCCCGTGGGTTGCCTGCACGACGCCGCTTTCGACCGGGTAGTCGACCGCGGCACGGCCGCGAATATAGCTGTCTCCACCCGCATCGAAGACGATCCAGTAGGCCTGCCCACCTTCGAGGGCAGTGCCGAACGTAAACGTCTCTCCGGCTCCGAGCTCATCGATCGACTGCTGTTCGAGAACGTTCTCGGACTCGTCAGTCAGATACGCCGTTGTGACTCCCGCCGTCTCCGACGAGAGTCTGCACTCAAAGCCGGCGATGTCTTCCTCAAGTTCGACGCGCACACCAGACCAGTCATCCAGCCCGCCCCAGCTCTGGGCCTCCTCATCACTCCCGAGATCAAGCGCCGGCAGTGCCGGATCGGCGGGACCCGGTGTGAGCTGATCGATACAGTACCGGTAGCTGCTTGTCAGCTGCTCGCCGCCATAGATCCCGTCGGTTACCTCCAGAGTGTCGGCCTGTATGGGGTAGTCGACCGCGGCGCGACCCCGAACGTATGCTCGACCACGAGCATCGAAGACCACTCGATACGTTTCGTACGCATCGAGTCGGGTATCGAAGCTGAACGTCTCGCCGGCTTCGAGCGTGGCGATCGTCTGGCGCTCTAGTACGTCGCCGTCGTCGGTGGTGAGATACGCCGTTATGAGCCCCTCAGTTTCAGTCGAGAGTCGGCACTCGAGACCATGAACAGCCTGGGAGGTTTGGATGCGAACGCCGGAGCGGCCGTTTAGGCTTCCCCAGGATTGGCCCTCCTCATCGCTTCCGAGGCCCAGCGTTCTCCCCGCGGGAGCACTCAGGTCGGTCGGCTGAATCTGGTCGATACAGTACCGATAGCTACTGGAGAACAGCCCCCCCCCCATATATTCCGTCTGTCGCTACGAGGGCGGTGCTTTCGAGCGGGTACTCGACTGCATTTCGTCCGCGGACGTAGCTGTCGCCGTCGGCGTCGCAGACGATCCAGTACGTTTCGCCGGCGTCGAGCCCAGCGTCGAAACTGAAGCTGTCACCGCCCTCGAGGTCGTCTATCGACTGCTGATCGATGACGTTCCCCGAGTTATCCGTCAGGTAGGCCGTCGTCACGCCGTCGGTCTCCGCGGAGAGCCGACACTCGAAGTCGGTAATGTCCGTTGTCGCCTCGACTCGGACCCCGGCCCAATCATCCAACCCTCCCCAGGACTGGGCTTCCTCATCGCTGCCCAGATCGAGCGTCTCGGGGTCGGTCGCGGGTCTGATACGATCAAGGCAGTACCGGTAGCTGCTCGTCTGGTTTCCCGTGCCGGTGAAGAGTCCCTGGGTTGCGACCAGCGAGTCACTCTCGATCGGATAGCTGACTTCAGCTCGTCCTCGGACGTAATCTCGCCCTCGGGCGTCACACAGTACCCAGTACGTTTCACCGGCGTTGAGCGCCGTCCCAAAGGTGAACGTCTCGCCGGGGTCGAGCGTCGCGATCGACTGCCGCTCTAGAACAGTCCCTGAACTATCGGCCAGATAGGCAGTGATGAGTCCACGAGTCCGCGGGGAGATCCGACACTCGAGACCATCAACTGGCTCCGTCGGCTCGATAGTCACGCCGGATTGGTTGCTCTGAAAGGGCTGGCTTTCGTCGTCGGTCGCAAGATCAAGCGTCGCTCCGTCGTCGACGTTCATTCTCCGATTCCTCCAGTCTCCGTAATGTCGGTCACTCTCTCTCTAGTTTTATCCTTCCCGAATTCTGTTTGCAGTTTCATTGTCGTGTACTGGGTTGCGTCTGAGTTAGTTCCTGAAACTATACAGCATCTTACTTCAGTTATTTCCTCTGTCCGTAGGTCGTATAAACTGTATTGGCTGAAGATAGAATATGGTCTAATATAAAATATGTGGTAATGGGCAAACATAGAAGAGTATTTAACCTATCGCTATTATAGCAATATACCACTGGGAGAAACTCGCCCCTCATTGCGGACAGTCGCGGTCCAATTCCCTATATAGCCCCATAGTAACTTGTTTCTATTCAAAGATCTCACGGCCTACGATTCACTCGTTATACTGTAGTTGATATGGTTTCTCCCTAATAAATATACTTGCAGTAGTTGTATACTCTATAGGATATATCAAACGAAAACCTTTATAGCTACGTATAATAACCATAAAATAGCAAATGGGAGAAGAACACTTCTCTGAGGGTTCTGTTTGCAGTTGTTCTATACTATCGATTCAGGAACTACCCCTGCTCTTCCGAACGGAGTGCTCTTCTGTTTCGATGAGGGTTCATCGGGGCGTTGTCGTCGAGCGGCTTCCCCTCCGTTCGTCTCTGTTCCAACTCCGTTCCGTTCCGAACCGACGTCGATGTGATCGTAGATGAAGGCGGTGTCCGGCGTGTTCGACGCTGATGGCTCCGTGCATAAGAGAACTATCAGAGAATGGGTTCCGAAAAATCCAGGAGTGCAGACCAGTACGGACCATCTCTCGCTCGTCGCCGGCTCCGATGACCACCATCCGCCGGCCAGCGTTCGACGTGCAGAAACCGAGTCTGTTCACTGTTGGCTCCTTGGTGATGTCTATGGCTCTGAAACCGGAGAGTTCGACGGCGGATATGAATCCCGATCTGCCGACGTTGATCCCGCTCGGTACTGTCTGTCTCTGTACGAGGACGAGGGATTCGAGTTTCTCGACAACCTTAACGGCAATTATACGCTCTTGGTCTACGATCGAGAGACACAGCGTTTCACCCTCTGTACCGATCGGTTCGGGACGGTCCCGATCTACTGGACACGTGCCGACGACGGCACCATCGTCTTCTCGACGAACATTCAGTTGCTCCCCTTCCACCCAGCTGTCGACACCGCATACCATCCGGCGTACCTTCACGAGTATCTCGCGTTTCGGTGTACCTTCGGCGTCAAGACTCCACTCGAGAGCGTCGAGAAACTCGAGCCCGGAACGATCACGTCGATCGCGGTCGACGACGGCTCGATCCGGACCGAACAGTACTGGCAGCCCCGGTATCGCCCTTCCAATGAATCCTTCGAGTGGTTCGTCAAGGAGTTTGCCGATCGGTTCCAGACCGTTATCGACGAGTGGACACAGCCGGACAAAGAGTACGGCGTGCTGTTATCCGGGGGCCGGGACTCACGACTGATCCTGGCCGCCCTGGATGATGCGACCGCGTTCCACATGAACGACTGGCTGAACCGCGAGGCCCGTATTGCGCTTCGAGTCGCGTTCGAAGCCGGCGCTGAGTTCGAGTTACTCGAACGCGGCCCCGAGTACCGTATCGCTGCCCTCGAGCGTAACCGATGGGCTGACTCGTTCAACGGGTGGTTTAGTCAGCCGTACACGAGTGGGTTCGACTCACAGATCACCAGCCAGGTCGATGGTCTGCTGTCGGGACTGTACAGTGACTCGCTGTTCAGCGGGTACAGCGTGCCCTCGCCGACGCTCTCACTGGGTCCGTTGGGGTCGATAACGATGCCAATCGAGCGATCGATCGAGACGATCGACGACTACATCGACCTGCTGCTCGAGCGCGCACACAACGAACTGGAGATGCCGACCGACCTCCGGACGATCCTCGAGTCAAATATCTACCGGGACGGCGATCGGATCGTCCACCACGGCGTCACCTACGACTCGCTCGAGACACTCGTCTACTACGGCAGCTGCTATCCGCTCTCGAACGACGACGATATGCGATTCCACGGTGATCTCCGCCGACGGCTCCCCTACCGATCGCCGTTTCTCGACAACCGACTCCTGGAGCTCTCGCTGTCGATGCCGCCCCGGTACCGACTCCGGCGTGATCTCATCGGGCAGTCGGTTGCCCACCTCGACCCCGATCTCGCGGCGATCCCACACGCCGGTACCGGCGTTGCGCTCTCTCGACCGTTTCCGGTCACGTACGCCAGCGAGCACGCCCTCGAATTCTGGTCCAAGCACGTGCTCAACTGGACGCCGCCGGAGCCGTATCTGACCGACGGTCCCTGGCTGAACGACGCCGAGTTGCTCCGGTCGTTCGAGTTCGTGACCGACGTCCTCGGTGAACATGGACCGCTAGCTGATGCATTCCCCGGCCCGGAGGCCGCTGCGATTCGGGCGTTGTTCCGCGAACACTGCCAGGGTGCTGATCGAATCGGCGAGCTCTACACTCTTCTGACGGTGTTGACGATGCCGGTAACCAACCACCTCCTCAGTGACGAAACTGACTCGGCAGCGGGGGAGCAACTTCAGCTGCAGCCATCGATCGATAACTTCTGAACGCAACCAGCGGTATCCTTCTGCCGAGAAATCGGTCAGAGCGGGAGTTCACGTCGAGTACCTCGGCTTTGGGTGTGGGGCACTCGGGACGTACGCGCTGTGATCAGCACGCATTTGACGAAACCTTCGTCTTCCCGTGTGGCCACTGCCGTTCGTTCCGCAGACGGGGGGTTCCTGCTTCGTGGTGACTGACGGGGATTGGAATGGATCTGATGGGAGAATCTCACACTTCCTCTGCAGCTACTCTCTCCATCAAATAGGATTTTCATACTTGTTGAATAGATTTATTAACCAAAGGTACAAAATAGAAGTATGGACAGACGGCTTTTCACGAAAGTTGCGGGCGTGTCGGTGATCGGGGTTCTTGCAGGGTGTACCTCACCTGATGAGGAACCAGAGGACGACGCTGATGCCGACGACGCGATACCCACGGAGGACGATGAGGATCCCGTTGACGATTCCGACGAAGCAGACGACGAGGATGTAGAGGAGGCTGACGACGAGGCTGACGATGAAGATGTAGAGGAGGCTGATGACGAGGCTGACGATGAAGA
>NZ_JARUKW010000038.1 GCF_029688845.1 Natronococcus sp. A-GB1
ATATTTCCTCCCTGGCTTCGGTTTCCTTCCTCGCTACTGGCAGCTACGACCGAGATCTTTCCGTGGCTTGATTCACTGACTGCGTGCATTGATCGACCGAAATTGAATTGAACAGGTCCAGTGTAAGATTCAGTAACCGGCGAGTCGAAAGTCATGCTTTCACCGAATAATCGAACGTCAGTTGCAACTGCGAGGAAAGCATCCTCCTCACTCATGCTTGGGCCATCCTCCTCCATGAGTGGTTCCATTTCGTCGTGGATCACTGCATATCGATCGTTTTTGTCATCACGACCGACCTCACCCGAAGCCTTAATGAGAATTGTTTCTCCCTGCCGGTCAAGATAGTCCCGAACAACACGTTTCAATCGAACGTCGGTTACAATTGCTTCACCGGTAAAATCGTCAATACGAGGGCGGTTTTCCTCGGTTAGTGGGTTCCCATTCGGGTTTGTATCGACTGCGTCATAGAGGAAGACGATCTCACTACGGTTATCAACACTATCCCCATCAACACTGGTCTGATTATGGTCGTTCATTAGTGGTTAAAGGATGTCTGCTGGTCGTCCTGTGATATAGCAGGATAGTCGGTGTCGGTCGCCATAGGTTGAGACGATTCATTAGCGGAAGCGGAGGCATTTTTGTGCTGTTCATAATTCTCACGCGCTTGTCGCCTGATGTTTGGTCCCACATTCACTCCAAGAACATAATGATAGCGAATTTCCGCAATAGTGGCCTGCCAGCCGTCGTTTTGGCCAGCAAGAATAGCCTCGTGAAATAATTGTTCTGCGTCAGTCCAAGGAAGTCCATCTCGGCCCACCTGAGTATGATAGACTTTTGCTTTAGCCCAAATATCGGTTTGCCATTTGATTAGCGTCTCGGTGGTCAGCTGATTGATGTCTCGTGATTGGACGAACGTCCGGTTGAGTCCTCGGTGGACCTGCCAATTCGAGAGTTGAGCGGCAACTGCCCCGAGAACGAATCCGGCAGTCCGTCCTGGTGACCGTTCGATACTGGGATGTGCAGCGATGAAAGCCTCGAGACCGGCTCCGAAGCTGGTATAGGAGTCATCAATTGGTTGTCTGTTCATGGATGTGGCTGAGTCGATGTCGGTCCGTGTATCTCGAATGATTCCCTGGGCAAAAGCAAATTGCAAGAAACCATACGTGGCTGCAAGATGAAATCCGTCATACGGATAATCAGTATCTGTTCCGAGGCGGTCTCGATATCGGGCGCGAACTTCGCGCAAAAGCACTGAAACAACCTCTGAGTAGTCAAGAATCCCTGCAGTGAGTAACTGTTCAGTGTATTCCACCCACGGCGTTTCATCGCCAATGTATTCTCCTCGAGAATCACTACCACGGACCCCAGCAAGGAGCCAGAATAGCCATTGACCGGAGAACACTTGCTGTTCGGATGGTGGATTTGGATGAGGGAGTAACCCTTGCTCGAAGACGGCATCCGTCCGATAGAAATCCTGGAGACCTGTCTGTATTGCGGTGACTTGGTCGACTCTCAACCCATCGATCCATGCAATTCCATGGGTCTTGGTCAGATCACGGGTTACATAACTCAATGCAAGTCGAAGTGAGTCAGGCTGATCACCCGCATCCGTCGACTTTCGATACTGCTCCCATGCCGCTGAAAGCGGACGAGAGGGCTCAGTTCCGGTACCAATATCGCTACTTCCGGATTCAGTGTTGGTATCATCGTTGGTCAGCTGGAAGCGAGCAGTCCGAATTAGTTGCTTGAGTTGCTCATCAGCATGGGGCATTGGAAGTGCATAAGGAATGATACGACACCGGATTCCGGGGGGACCGTAATCCTGCACTTCAAGGAACCGGTCCGATGCGACATCGATTGCTGTTATACAATCAAGACACAGTGGTCGATGTCGCCATGCATTAGAACTATTTACGCCTGGGAACGGCCACTGCTGCTTGACTGTATACTGTTCGCCCATTTTTGCCCCCAATCCAAAACATTCGGTTTCCTCATCACAAACACTGCAACGACCGTATCCATAGCTGTTCTTTGCAGTGGATTTGGTTCGTAGATCGTCCGCTGCCCAGCATTTCATACCTTCGTTGTAGGCGGGTATCTCACCAACGAAGCGCTCTATCCCGTTTTCAGTGAGGGAGAGTGTGAGTAACGCTCGGTACTCAACCCGCTCGGAGAAGGCTTTCAATTCATCCTCAATCTGTTCAGAAGGGGATCCAGTCTCATCTTGAAGAAGGTCTCGAATGCCAGCTATTTCTGGGACTGAGAGCAACTCGTCACTAAGGATCGTCCCGTCGAACCACTTGACAAGCGCTAAAAACCGTTCGTTAGCAGGTCTTGTTTCAGTTAGACGCTTGGTGACACTATTGTCTGTTTTTCCTGAAGAGTAGACATATCCGTATCTGTTTGCTGTCTCCTCAGGTGTTTCTTCTGGATCGCGGATTTGGATGCCGAGATACTCAATACGATCATCAATCCGCTCAAATTGAAGGACGACAATTGAACGAATTTCTTTCTGGCTGCCGGAAATCGGGCTCGCCGTATAGTACGGTTGATACTGAGTAGTGTATTCGCTCTCAATAATTGCTTGGCCAATAGTTCGAAGTGCAGGTTGTAACATTGCTATTCAGAGCACCCATTGACGTCTACCTCACGGTTCATGAAGCCGAAGCCGAGCGCGTTCAATTCGCCGAGCCCGCAATCAAATGCGAGGTTTAACAACTTTCGATGGGGTCCACTCCGAATTTCATAATCAAAAGACCACTCACTTCCGATAAAGGTAACAGATTCATCATTGAACTCGAGTGGCTTTGCGACTGTGCGATTAAATGAGTATCCCGTAAAATAGGGCGGCTCTGGCGGGTCAGCGTCGAACACTAGCCGAAATTTGCGCTGGAGATTCTTGTGCAAGCACTCAAAGAACAATTCAGTGCCGTGCTCGGGTTGCCAGTAAGTTTTCTCGTACTTTGTCTCGACGTTATATTCTGATGCGCTATCTTGGTCAAATCGAATTATCAGCGGAGAGCCTGTAGTCAGAGTCCCCTGCTCCCCAAGCGGATTGTCGATCGAAAACGCTCGATCCACGCGAAAGGCCATCTCGTACAAATCCAGTTCCGGATTTTTGCAAAGATCTGATGCAATCGCTGTAATGAGGTCCTCATCTTGGCCAGCGAAAATGAATCGGCGAGTGTCTCCCTTAGTGGCGTTTCGAGGCGGGATTGGAGGAGAGTACGAAAAAAGCTTGATCCCTGTTTTCTCGTGCAAATCAGCATATACAGTATCCCGGAGACAATTATAGACTCGACTCTGGAGAGCACGATTGTAGGTATTGTCGTACTCAAAATCGCGGCGAGCAGTTGTCTCAATCATTACTCTCATGTTAATTGTAGCCGAGAAAACCCTGACACCGATACGATAAGGTTGAGACGAGGGTATTATTCATTCGTACCATATGCAATTATTCTCTTTGAGTTCTCTCTTGCGTTTCTCCGTATATAATGTATACTGCTGATCCAGTATATAAACCATGCATAGACTTGGCGATCCTTAGTGTGATAGTGTGTTCTGGACACTACGAATTTCAATTGAGATTGGTATAGCATTTCTCACCGTATGTTGTCAGTTCGGGATTACAGCATCAAAAGGAAGAACGAAGCTGGAATACCAAGTGGTACGTCTTAAACTTTATTCATCTTGATACCGAGCAAGAACAACAGATTGCAAGACCGCTTGGGTGCGTCTTGAACAAGCCATCGCCATCGGCAGCGATTCCGGGTAGAATATTGCAAGACCATATGGATACATCTGGAACAAGGAAACCTCTATTCGCGAAGATTATAACTTTGGGGATAGCTGCTGCGATAAAACCCTCATTGGACTACTCCAAATTCTACTATAACCTTAATAGACGCTCTATCGATATCTAACTGTGGAGCACGATGTACAACTCAATTCTGGTTCCCGTGGATGGGAGCGATGCAAGCAAACACGCGGTTAAGCATGCACTCGAGCTTGCCGCAGATGTCGATGCTTCGGTTCACATTTTGCACGTCGTGAGTTTGAACGAATCACGGAACGTTGACGTCCAGCGTATCGAACAGGGACAGTTGATCAACGACTTAGAGGTAACGGGCGACGAGATAATCGAAGAATCTCTTCCCACAGGAGATACGTCTCCTGTCTCACTTACTCAGAGCGTTATGTTTGGGCGACCTGATAGGAAGATATTGAAGCATATTCGTACAGAATCTCCAGATCTCGTCATTATGGGCTCACGAGGAAGGACCGGAGTCCAACGGATGATTCTCGGGAGTGTTGCTGAGAACGTCGCACGGCGGTCATCAGTTCCAGTCCAGTTAATACCGTAGCTAAGCCGATTGATTCCACCAGAACTATCCAGCCAAATCAGTTCTTCAAACAAATAGAGCTTCAGCGCAGGTGAAGTGGCGTCTGGTCGGCATGGCGGTCCAACTCGATCAGTTGCTGCTCGCGAAGCTCTTCTCGGGTTAGATCGCCGTCAATCAGTGCCTGAAGTTGCTGGACTAGACGCTGTCCAGCCAGCAGGTCATCGTGGCTGACGTACAGTGCGCCTTGCTCAAGGAAATCAAGGGCAAGTGTCCGGTCGTCTGTACGTAGCGTCACATCTGCCTCAAAGCTGGACGAGAGAAGGCGCCGCGAAACTGGCTCAGAGTCAATCGTTGAGACGATAAGTCGTGCATCGTTGACGTGCGCTTTCTCCCACGTATACTGTTCCATTGCGTCGCCGATGACAACCGCGTCGCAGTTGGTCATGACCGTCTCTCTGCGCGCTGGATCGTTCTCGATGACGACATATGGGTAATCGAGATCTTTACACGTCTCGACCAGCTTCCGTCCCTGCCGACCGTAGCCGACGACAATGACGTGATCAAAAAGCTCCGATGGCACGTTACTCCACTCGTCTATCCGTTTGTGCTGACCGGTAACGATACCGCGATCCGCAAGCGCTCTGTAGATTTCCTCGTCGTAGCGTTGTGTGAAACTCGAGGTCACCATCGTGATTGCCGCAGCGAGGATAACTGCGTCAAATACTGACTGGCTCAATGCACCAAGAAGAAGAGCCTCAATCGCGATAATCAGCGCGAATTCGCTAACCTGATCCGTGTTAATACTGGCCAGCGTCGCCGACCGGGCTTCATAACCCCGCCGGATCAGAAGTACTGTAGTTATCATGGGCTTGACTACCGAAGTCAGTAGCACGAGCCCACCGACGAGGAGGAGTTTATCGATCGATTCGGTCCACCCGAGCTCGACGAATGGAAGCACAACGAGTGCACCAATCGTCATGAAAAAGATCGCGACGAAGAAGTCACGGATTGATTGAAGCCCGTTAAATAGTCCGAGGTACTCGACCGGATCGTGACGGACCGCAAGTCCCGCTGCGAAGGCTCCGACAGCTATCGGGATCCCGGCGTACTCAGCTAAGACAACGAACACCGCAAGCAACGAGACGACCCCAAGAATCATGAGTTCGTCCGAATCACCACTGATCTCGCCGATGACATCGAATAGGTATCGGTTGACAAAGACGGCAAGGAAAAGCAACGCAAGTCCAGCTACCAGTGCCGTTGCTACGTAGTCGCTCTCAATTGCGCCGGCACCCAGAATGAGTACGATGATAATCGCAATCAGATCCTGAACAAAGTGGAGCGACATAGCCACCCGCCCACGAACGAGGCCCATGTTGATCTCCCGCTGCAATAGTGCGGTGCCGACGATCGTCGAAGAAAGCGCCGCAGCAATACCAAGGTAGACCGCTTCGGTCGGTGCTACACCAAGAGCAACCCCAAAGACGACTCCGAGTGAGCCGAGGATAAGAATCTGTCCGAACGCAATGAATTCTCCGTCAACGATCACCGTCTGAATAGCCTCGAGATCAACTCGGACGGCATACGTAAAGACGAGCAACGCAATGCCATACTGTGCGAGTTCGAGCACGAAATCTGGATCAATAAAGAACCCACCGATAATCCCCGCAAGTACGAAGAACGGTACAGTTGGCAGCGTGAGCCTGTTTGCAACAAGCAGAAGCGGCCCGACGAGAATGAAGAGGATCGAGACCGCTGTTAGTAGATCACTCATCGGTATTACCTCCAAGCTGGTCGTAAGTAGTAGGGAACGGCCTCGATGTCTTCAGCAGCTCAATATCGGTACGGGCTCGTTCAACGATCTCCTCCCGACCGTCCTCTTCGAGGTATGCTCGAAGATACTGCGTAAGTCTGTCGGCGGCGAGGTACGGAGTCATGATGACACAGTGAGCACCTCTGTCGTAGAGATCGTGTGCGTCCTCGACTCGTTCGGCCTCTACGAAGACGGTTGCATCGTCAACTTCCCGAAGTAGCGCCTTGTTCACCGCAGGTTCGACCGATGATGAGATAGCAAACTTCGCTTTCTTTACAGCCGCATCCTTACGGATTGTATCGTTTCGAAAGTCACCGTAGATGGTATCATACCCTTCTTGTTCCAGCGTTTCAATGTGCTCAACCGTGCGGTCAATCACGACAACATCCTCGTACTGATCCGCAAGTAGTGGAAGAGCATTTTTTGTCACATTATCGTAGCCAATGACGACTACGTGGTCGCTATACTCCTGTTTATCACCTTTAAACTCGCTGCCACTCGCCCATTTAGCGAGAGTCGATCGAAACCGGTCGAAAAGGGTGTGGTTGTACTCAATAAAGTATACTGAGACACCCATCGTGAAAATCGCAAGTAGCGTCATAAAGCCGAGTACCTCTGCGTCAATGAACCCACCTTCGTATGCGACGGCAGCGACGATAATGCCGAATTCACTAACCTGTATCATATTGATGCTGCCAAGAAACGTTGTCTCGAGACCGAAGCCCTGCCAGTCGATCAGATAAAAAAAGGCGAGGAATTTGATAGGCATTAGCACTATGGCGGCAATGATCGCTTCCTGCCAGTAGGCGAGTAGCTGAGTAGCCTGAAGATCGAGAGCGACCGAGACGAAAAACACCATGACGAACAGGTCAGTTAGTGGGTTGACCCGATCCTGAAGCTCTTTGCTATAAGGAAGCTGGGCAATGGCCAGCCCGGCCATGAACGCCCCCATCTCGATTGAAAGGTATGCTTCGATTCCCAAGGGCGCAAGAAAGAGATTGATGTTATCGGAGATGAAGACGAACAGGAACGCCCACGAAAGGGCAACGAGGAAGAACACTTCCTTGTTGTCGGCGATCCGCTGAAATACGATTGGCAGTATCGACTGGGATGCACCGATGGCCGCGATGGTGACGAGCGCGACAAGCACGAGAACAACGGCAAGCGTCGTTGCTACTTCGGTGAGGTCGTCCGGCTGTCCGGCAGCGAGCACTGCCAGGATAATGACGACGACGATATCCTGGACGAGCAAAACGCCCACGTCGATTTTGCCGTGTAACGATGTGGCTTCGTCCTTATCCGTGAGCATCTTGATGACGACAGCCGTTGAACTGTACATCACTGCGAGCCCAATCAGGAACGATTCAAGAAGAGAGAAGCCGAGCGCAAATGCAACTCCCAGACCAGCAAGGAAGATTGCAGCCATCTGTGGGAGTGAGATTCTGACGATCGGTGAGAGGATGTGTTGCACGTCCTCGAGACGCATTTTAATTCCAAGCAAAAACAATAGGAAAGCGAGCCCGAGATTAGAGAGTAATTCGGTGAGTTCGCTCACTTCGACAAGGTTGAGAACAGTTGGGCCGAGAACCACTCCCGCAAGGATGTAGGCGATGATTGTTGGTTGTCCCGTCTGCTTCGCGAGAAAACCAGCAAGTGTAGCACCGAAAATAATAATCGCGAGATCGACAGTGAGAGCGGCCTCCGAGATCATTGTTCAAAGCTTCTATTAACGCGGATTAATAGTTCCGGCTGCTCACCAACGTGAAGTACCCGTCTGGAGATTGTGCTGTGAGATGCAAACTGTGTACTCCCGTTTCCGGCTGTCACAGGCGAAACTTTAGCATTCACCCAACAGTCGATACCGTCGATCCGCGGGGATGCTCATTGGTTCTCGGTCGTTCCTGGAGATGATGTCTGGCGACTCCGCTTCAAGCTCAAACAATCGCTTGAGTCGCCGACAGCAGTGGCTGACGCCACGAATTCGCAGTCCACGTTCCCCTTCTGACAGTCTATCGGACGCCCTATGCGGCGACTACGACACGGATCCTATAGTCCAATAATCTGCGACTGGCTCGCGGGATCGTCTCCCTGGTCTACACACTTGGCCCACTGTACGCCGCTGCTCGAGGTCGAGGCTGTTGGAAACCGTTTTGATCTTGGATCACAACGACGTCGAACTTTGGATCGACGTTTCCGGAACTGACCGCTGCTGGTGATCTGGTTCGTACTACGTATCCTCGCGCTTGATGACCTCGGCGAAGGCTACGTTCTCCCGAACGTCGGTGATTTTAACTCTAACACGGTCTCCCTGTGCTGTCTCGGGAACAATGATCACGTATCCGCGTTCGACACGGGCAATGCCGTCGCCCTGTTCCCCCATGTCTTCGATCTCGACGCTTCGTGTTTCGCCTTCTGTAGCTGGCGGTCCGGGATGTGGTGACTTAGGATGCGATGATTCAGATAGATCCTGTTCTGACTTTGGTTGGTCGTCCGTAGTCGATGAAAGAGGCGAAGAGAGGGCTGCCCGATACACTTCCTCTAATTCAATATCTCCATCATCGAGTTCGCGTTTTGGGATTTCGATTACGTATGAGTCGTCTTGTTTTTCGATCTCTGCACTAAATATACACAGTAGTTTCTCAGAAATCTCCATGAGTATGGACTCTTCTCTAGTAGAAAGATGGGCAGCATCTTCAGTCCGGCGGATGAAACAGCCGAGTCTTGCCTGTATTGAGTATCGAGTTAGATAGTAGCCCTGACGTTTTGGTACTAACTACATCGACTTCCTCGTGGTTAGAATGAGAAGAGATGGCTCCAAAGGACGATTATTGCTATGAGTCAACTAGTATGGACGAGATAGTCCATTTGCAATCTCCACAATCAAATTTCTCTGTTGCTGGCCTTCGACTGAATTCTCGGAGGAGAGACGTGGACATTCGTAAAGTCCTAGTACACGGAATGTGCTGTATTATCTAATGACCTACGAACAGTTGGATACGGAGTTAGTGAATGAGCTACTGGGAGATGGCCGCGCCAGTCTGCGAAGTCTTGCCGAGGACCTCGATGTGTCGGTAACAACGGTCTCGAACCATCTTTCTGACCTCGAGGAGGAAGGCGTCATCCAAGGGTACACGCCGACCGTCGATTACGATGCTGCCGGGTACGACGTGACTGCTGTGATGCAGCTCAAAGCCGAAGGCAATGCACTCGGTGAAATCACAGAGACGCTGCGAGACCACGATCAGATGGTGTCCGTGTATGAGGTCACCGGCGACTACGACATCATTGCGATTGGCAAGTTCAAAGACACCGACGATATGAACGACCAGATCAAGGCACTGGTCACGGATCCCGACATCAAGCAGTCGAACACTAGTATCGTTCTCAATAGCGTTGCCGAGAACGAGCAGTTCGAACTCGAGACCGCAGCCGACAACTGAGGAGTAGGGTCGGCGACTATCAGGACTCTCCGAGTATTGGACCCTCTTTTGCTGATAGACGGATTTGGACGAGTCTCTCCCAGTACAAAGCTCGGTTCCGATCTGGCTTCTTGGCCCTTCTTTGCTCCTCGAACTGTATCCTGGAATAGGCATTCGATCGGTAGCCTCCGACTGGTTTAAGTTAGCGATGGATGTGGTTACGATATGTACGATCTGACCGCTTTCCAGCGTGATCTGCTCTATGTTGTTGCTGGCCTAGATGAACCGCATGGACTTGCGATCGAAGAGAAACTCGAGGAGTATTACGAAAAAAAGGTCCACCACGGTCGTCTGTATCCAAATCTAGACACGATCGTCGAGAAAGGGTTGATCGATAAGGGACAGCTCGATCGTCGGACGAACGTCTACTCCCTTACTCAGCGTGGACAGCGTGAACTCGAGGCTCGCAGCGAGTGGGAGGATCAATACATTGCCGAATTGGTTGATTGAGAACTCGTTGTGTGAGTGTTACAACGAGGGTTCCGCTAAATCCTCCGAATAGGGGAATCAGGTGTCACGGAAACCTCATTTCCGTGACGGTCTCTGACGAGTGTACACCAGACTATCTGTGCGATAGTGATCGCCAGTAAACTCGGCGACTGATCAGGAACAAATCGACGCCGCGGCAACGGGGATTGATATCATCAATCAATTCGATAACAAACGAATACCGTGTTACGCATAGTCGACTCGCATATCAACGCGTGTAGAAAGTGGAGAGCTATCCTACTACTGGCGTCTCACTACAACTGTGTCGGCGGCCAGGTCACCAACTCGCTGGTCTTTGTCGGTGAGGAGGATGAGTACAATTCCAATCAGATACGCGAAGGGAAGGGAATCAACAATGAGGAGTAGGTTTCGAAGTACCGATGCACCGATCGTACAATTAGAACCGTCTGATTTCACGACAACCAATCCAAGTGCATACTTGCCAGGCGTGTAGCCGTACATTCCTTCGAGGAAAAACACGTACACAAACGCAACAACTGAAATTATGAGACCTACTACTACAGTGACAGCATCTCCGAGAAACGATGCTGGTACCAGCAGCACAAGTGTTGCTAGCCCGAAGATGATACCATCGAGGAGGAACGCAGCAAATCGCCTGATCGTCGTTCCGCTTTCAGTATCCATTCGTGGAGTAGGATACTTAGGGATGTTCATTCAATTCAAACACAAGTTAATCTCTATACCATTCTGTAATGGTTCTTCCGAACCAGGTAAGGCCATTGGCTATACAATATTTGATATATCCAAGAATTAGTCTCGAGGAATGGATGAGAGAGATGAGGCCTTCGGACAGGATCGGTCGGGCTCCGAAAACTCATTAGTAAATGTTGATTTGACTGATGATGAGTATCATGTTGTCCAATCACTCATTTGACGTTTCCTGCCAGCAATGAGACACCCACAACGGAACGACTGTCCACACTGAAGTTTCAATCTATCTCGAGCGGTGGCGGTCTCATTCTCAATGAAAACGCCAACTACCGATACCGCCTATACCGCTCCTGTTGAATCTGCTCGAGGTGATATCGAACTGCCCAAATAGCCCAAATAAGAAGAACACCGGTCCCGACAACTACTTCTAACCGTATCAGTGGAGTATCATAGATTCTGGTTAGCACTACGACCAGCACGCACCATATTATAATAGCATAAAAAACTGTATTGAGAGAATTGGGGACCAGTCTAGCCCGAAGTGACATTATCCCCTATTTCATACTCTGCATAATAAATGGGCAGGATAATTTAGCGTACCGTAGACAATATTTGTATAGTACTGCTGAATGTGCATCATTCATGGTTCATTTTCAGCACGTTCTTGTTCCCATAGCAGAGGAGAAGGACGCACGTACGACATGCAATTCATTGCAGCCTTATCTCGAAGGGACAGAGCGCGTTACTGCAGTCCACGTTATCGAGAAGGGCAGTGGAGCACCAGATAAAGCACCACTTGAGAAACGCCGTGAAGATGCATCTGATTCCCTTGCCACTGTTGATGCTATACTTAGT
>NZ_JARUKW010000039.1 GCF_029688845.1 Natronococcus sp. A-GB1
GGGGTGGTGTCACGCCAGTCTGAGGACGTCCACGAGGTGGACGCCTTCCGTTGGATTTCCTCGTCCATCTCCCACTCCTGAACAACCGCCTCGCCAGCCGGGAGCAGCGACAGGACACGTGACCCGTCTGGTCGCTCGATCCGCTCAGCGAGCCCATGGCGCACCTCTAGACGCTTCGCCGTCTGACGCACCAGCGGAAGGTCATTGGCGTTCAAGCACAGGTCTCGCCGGATCTCCTCATACGATAGGGAACCGCTTGGTGTCCCGGAGAGCGCCCGTAGGATCGCCCCGGACGTATCCGTCGGCTTGATCGAGCCGAGAGCCGCAGCGGCCTCAGCGGACGGGCGACATCCACCCCGTGGGTTACACGCTGATGTCACGTGACCCGCCACCTGATCAGCGTGCTTCTCCTCAATGCACCGCCGCGCCGTACCCGTCGCCACAAGCCTGACCTCGCACGCCGTGGCGAGAGCCTCTAGGAACTCTAGGACCTCCTGGCGCTGCTTTGGTCGCCGTGAGGCGAACGTCGAGGTCAACGTGATCTCTACGGTTGGCGTGACTGACGCCGCCCGCAGGAGCGCCACACCGCCGCCTGTGATGTCTGCCTTCGATGTCCGGAACCCGAGCGGGGTTGTGCCCGTACCTAGTTGACGCGTGACCTCCACGAGGCGCTGGCGGGCGTTCTCGGCGCGCTCGATCCGCTCAGCGTCATTGGCATTGGGATCTTCCTGCGCCCACTTGGTCGCTGATGCGGCCGTCACGGCGACGTCGGCGTACAGGCCGTCCAACGCGTCGATACCTTCTGTCCGGAGTGCTGCTCGTTTCGCACCCTGGGTATCGCCGGGGATCTCCTCGATCGCCTTCAGGAGCGACTCTTCCAACCCGGCGCTGAACAGCGCTTGGTGCAGTTGCGCTACGGTGGGCTCGACCTCCCGGTCGGCGACCCGGACGTCGGCAGTAGGAACTGCTTGAAACCGTAGTTCGAGGGTCGAACTCACCGCTCATCACCCATGAAATGACAAAGATCAACCGAGTCGCGTCGGGTAGTGACGAAATACCTAAAACGCTCGGTGGTGAAGAACCAAACACGGACCACCCGGGCCAAGAGGTGAGTCCTTCTGGGGGCGTGCCACCGCCCCTGGTTCCCTACCGCATGCAGCAGCAGGTTTAGGAGTCACCCCCTTCCTCGTCGAGGTAGGTGATCTTCTTTGCTTCAAACTCAACTAGGGCTTGTCGTCCATCAATCGACAGAGCTTGTCGATGTTCCTTCGGGATCACCAGTCGGCCTTTTTCATCGACCTTTTTGCTGAAACCGATTTTCGGTGTATCTTCTGTACTCATCTTATTCACAATTACGTATCTGGCACAGTAAATACCTATGGGTGGATGGGAGACGCCATTTTGGGTTCAATACACAGAATTAGTTAGCTTTGCGGCCCGTGTATACAGCAGAAACCAAAGTAGAGATAATCACCCCGACGCCGTCCCGCATATCAGAAGGAAACGAAATTCATATGATAGTATGTCCGTGTACAGAGACCGCACTGATTAGATATGCCAGTATTTACCTATAGCCAAAAGAAAGTCATTAACATAGAATGGTCAAAGTCAGTTTCGAAGTACCAGACGAGTGGGTAGAGGCTGCCGATGACATGGACGTCTCAGTGAAAGAATATTGTTCTCGAATGATCCGAGCAGGACGACGCCAGTTCGGGTATGACTACACTCCTAAAGAAACACCAGTTCAACCAAAATCACTCAACATCGATGACACAGCCTCGATGGAAGACGAGCTCAAGGAGTGGGTTTATCGGAACCTTTCAACCACGAAAGGCTACGACGAGGAAGAATTGCTCGGTTTACTTGAAGACGATATAATCGAAGCAGCAGATAACCTCTGTGACGAAGGGCGTGCAAAATACCGCCGGACAAGCGGCGGTTGGCTAAAGGTGGACATTGATGAGTGACTATGGCGATCTCAATTTCGACGATGAATGGAGAGATGAGCCTCTGAAAAAATATCTACGAAAGAAAAAGAAACGAGACAACATTACGGATACCCGGTTTGACGATCTGAGGCGGGCACTCATCAAAGCCCCAGAGAATTCAGACTATCAATCGTGGGATGAATTCCTCGATTGGCAGAATGGACAAACAATCGATGACGCATGGGCATTCCTTGATCAGATGCGAGAAGCAGGCCTGAGTGAAAACACATGTAGGGAATACATGGCGATCATCTCAACATTCCTCTCAAGCTTATTGGAGAAGGGTATTGTCGTCGATTCAAACCCAGCAAAGTACGTACATGATGAGGCGAACTTCGATCCCGAAGAGAAAAATTGGATTGACCGAACACCTAACGAAGTTGGAGAGTATCTCTCTTCAATAGGAGATCCACTGTTCCAATCCGCAGGTACGGTCTTTGTCAAAACTGGCATACGGCAAGGGGAAAACTACAATATCGACCTGCCCTACCTACACATAGACCACCCATCGTACTATGCTCTGCTTGAGAAGCACGATGTAGCCATCCACGAAAAAATAGCAGATCGCCCAGACTCACTATTCATTCCATCTGAACCGACAATAGGTGAAGAATATCGTGGAGAGAAACGACTTCTGGGCAATAAACGCGTGAGACCAACAATTCTTCCCCTCGACGAAGAAACAAAGCATTCACTGCTAAATTGGCTTGCCGTTCGCCCTATAACAGAGTACCCACACCCACTGTGGACCGGAAAGAAATCCTATCAGGGTAGGGAAAGAATTGGGAAGAATGCATTCAAAAGACGGATCACAGGCGATCTTGCAGAGAAACACGGTTTCTATTCCGCAGACTCAAACAAGAAGTTCACCCTCCATTGGTTCCGCCACTTCTTCACCACCAATATGAAGCCGGGTTTTGGACATCACGACCAACACATGGATCCGATAATGATAAAGTATCTTCGAGGCGATAAAAACACCAGCAGCCGCTCAGATAACCAATCAGGAGCAGATATTATGGAAGTGTACACACACGACTGGGGAGATCAAATTCGACAGCCATACCTACAGAATATCTACCAATTTGGAATCTATGACTGAAAACCAGAACAACCCTCAGCCGACACCAGGACCGAATGAACCCGTTCCGGCTTGGGACGAATATCGCCAGTTACGCGAGGCGATCCATGAGTACCTCAATCACGAGCCCGACGACCCAGCATGGAACGACATCTGGCGGGCATTTGGGGCTATTTTAGGCGAGTACCAGCGGGATGCGTTCCTCGAAGCCTTTGATCTCGACGAGCGGGCAGAGACTGCCTGTATTCGCCGCCTCATCACGGGCGAGGACGAATGCCCCCACTCGCCCTTAGAAGCCGACGATGACCCGCAGGGGCCGCCTCACAAGCCACCTGCCAGTGATCACGCGACACTCTGGCTCGATAACGGCGAACCAGCCGTGTACTCGATGCACGTTTACCCCGGAAATATCGAGCGGCTTGATGCTCGTGAACCGCCCCACAACTTGTGGTTCGACCTCTTTGAGTTCGCCGCTGAGTGGGGACTAGAAGTGTCCATCCTCCCGAAGTCTTGGTACAACCTCGGTAGCACAGTTCACGTCATTTTCTACCCGCCAGAACGCTTCCGATAGTTCACACTAACACAAACCCGGTGTCTGACGTAGATTTATATCACCCGAGACACCTGTATGTCACGAATGACTCGTGAAACCCGTATTATACGAGATACACACCGGGTGAGGAACAGATGAGGATTGATGTAGGGATGCAAAAAGGCGGCGTCGGAAAGACAACAACAAGCATCAACCTCGCTGGCGCTCTCGCCAACAGAGGCCACGATGTTCTGGCAGTTGATGCAGATCCACAGGGCGGCCTCACGCTGAAACTCGGACACCGTGAGCAGTATCGAGAAGGAGAATACGCACTGTACGATGTCCTCTCCGAGATGGGGCAGCTCTCCCTCGACGATCTCGACGAGCTGATCGTCCACGGTGAAGAATTCGATATAGTCCCATCTCATATACGGAACTTCCGCTTGGAGAAGCATCTGTACTCCGAGGCCCGTGGAGTTGAGGCGTTGAAGCTCGCTCTTGACCGGCTCACAGCGGACTACGACTACGTCGTGATTGATTCTCCACCGAACCTCGGGCCTCTCGCTGACGGCGCGCTGCTCGCCGCTGAGAACGTCCTCTTCCCGAGTCATGCAAACACGATTGCGAAGGACTCGCTCGAAATCCTCTTTGACGAGATCGATACCCTAGAAGACAAATTCGATGACGTAAGCATTTCGACGGTTGCTGCTGTGCTGAACGAGGTTGGTCGAGATGGTGTCAGTAGCGAGATGCGAGAGTGGTTTGCGGAAACCTTCGGTGAAAAGTACGTATTTCAGATACCGGACTGGGCCGTGGTGGAACATAGTATCGAGTATCGTACGTCGATCTTCGACTATAACCCGGATGATGCAGGGTATCCGTGGGACGCAGAGAAAACAGACGAGTTGCGTGACAGATACAATGAAATCGCAGTACACGTGGAGACCTTATCATGACCGATCCGAAAGACGAGCTCGGTGAACGATTCAGCGAACGGCGAGCAGATACAGAAAAAGAAAATAAAACGGGTAACTCGCATAACACGGGTAATTCAGGTATTTCGAGTAATGCGAGTTCTACAGGTGGTAAACCTGGGCCAGATAGAGATGACACTGCGACTCGTCACCGACGCCAGGTCCCGATGTACCTGCCAGATGAGAAGGCCGACGAACTCAACAAACTCTATGAACGCCTTGACGGCCGATCAAAAGTCGCAGGAGACGGAGCGATCGAGAAACACGCTGATTTCATGGAAGTCCTGGTAGAGTTCGCAGTAGAACATGAAGGAGAACTAGCAGACCGGCTTGGGATCAGCCAAGAGTAAATTGTGGATAGTCAGGATCACACCCCTCAGTGTGAGTGAACTCTATCAGTAGTTGGTAGCACGGTTTTTTATTCAGAGTTCTCCGTGAAACTCGCGGTAAGTACAGGGCAAGCAGTTACCGAGGCAGCTATTGATTTGTCCGAAGCATGCCAAAAGTCCCGTGCTGGATATAGAGGGTGGATGCAGCAGCCGAACACTGTTCGTTTCAGACACTCAACGACGAAGCATCCGTTATGTATGCGTGCGTATCGATCGCTGAGGGTTCTGCCAATTCTGATAGTTGTTCAAGTAGTCGTGCAAACCCAAAGTGCGCATTCAGCAGCAAATCGATTACAGGACCAGGTTACTCGTCATGGTCGTCATCGATCTGTTCATGAAACCGACATACCTCGTCGAATTTCATTCCTCGCCGTACCTTGTCTTCGAACCTGTCGAACTCGACGAACCCCTTATCCGATAATTCGGGAAGGAGGACGTGATGGAGTTCGTAACAAATCGTGAGGTACTCCCCGGAGTTGAGAGTCTCTCCCTTACGAAGAATCGGGTCAGCAGATATCGAACTCTCGTCGAGGAGCGCACGTAATACTCGCCGTTGTTGCGCTGAGAGTACCCGTTTGATGCAATCTTGGTTACAGCGTTCGTCACCCACAGGTCAAGTAGTTGTCACCGATCCGGCCACGCTTGTAGTCGTTCACTCCGAATGCTCGTTCTTTTCGACTTCGGTGACGATCACGTCCCAGTCAGGATGTTCGACCCCATTCCGACATTCGAATCCGCCTTCCACATCGATTCCACTCTCGTAGGCCCTGCGAAGGAGGGCTTTCAGCTCCGCGTTTAATTCTTCCTTCGACGCAAGCGAGGTCTCTTCAGACGTCATCTTGCCTCGCCCCTTTCGTGTTTCTCCACTGTGAGTTCGTGTTCTGGTGTGATGGTGATCACACCGTAGCTGTGTACGGTTATTGCGTGCCCCTCGTGCGTGAATGCAACGTGGGTGTCTCCGTTCGTCCCGTTGCGAACGCGGACGAGCGCATCTAATTCGTCGGCGTCAACAGTGGAATGGAGCGGGTCCAGTTCTACCGCATCAGTGTCCATTACGTCCGCCAGCGTTGCGACAACAGCCATGCTCGCGGGTGTCTTCTCCTGATCAAACTGCGTGCGGACAGTCCCAGATTCCTGAGCGTACTCGACCGCTTCGACTCCAACCCCAGATATCGTTGTACCCATCTAGCCTGATTCTAGGCGTCTGAGTCGGTTCAACAGGGTTACTGATAATACAGCAGGTTTATAACCAAGTCACACTCCGAACGATCACACCGAACTGCTGAGCGTCGCTCCAATGAGACGTCGATGCCCGCGTCGGAGTCGTGAAGAAAGTGATTGCTGGGTGATGCCGAGCTCGTCAGCGATCTCTTCGAGCGACACCTCGCGTGGGGTGTCGAAGTAGCCCCGCTCGTAGGCTAACACCAGCGCCTCACCTTGGGTCTCGGTTAACTCGTAGCCCTCGCTCTGGATCGGAAGCATTGCGTGGACGGCGGTGATTGTTATCGGAATGTCGTTTTCCTGGCAGTACTCTCGAAACTCGCCGATTGTCTCCTGACTCTCGCCGCGCACCTCGAATCGCCACTCGTCTTTCGTACCGATTCCGGAGAGCACGACGACGTTGGCCTTGGCCAGCGCGCTCAGGATGCCGAAGTACTCTTGTTCCCACTCGGCACGCATGAGATACTCGTCTTCGATGCTATCGACCATTCGGATGTTGCTCACGCCGGCGTGTTGTTCGAACTCAGCTTCGATGTCCTCCGTTTCCACATCGCGTACCCAGAAGTAGGGGATAATCAGCGTCTGGTGTGGAATCAGCCGCTCCAGTTCGACCGTCACACCCGGCAAGTTTTTGAACACACTCCCCAGTGGGAACTCCGCTGTCGGACTCGTAAACTCCATCACAGTCGCCATGCGGAATCCTTCGTCTAGCAGACAAATAACCGGCATGGGTGGTGTATCATGGCTTCGAGACGAGCCAACGCACAGTTGTTGGCCGGGATAGTGTATGCTGCGAGCGGGGAGTCCGTTTGATACCCGGAAGGCCATGGTACACCATGTCAGCTCCTTTTGTACGACCGGGCAATCTAGTCGCACAAGCGAGCATGAGTGTAATAACGGAGATTCGCATCCCATCCGATGCTTTTGAACTCGGGCAAATCCTCAGTCTCGAGGATGCGTCGGCAATCGAACTCGAAACGCTCGTCCCGAGTGGGGACGTCACCGTGCCGCTCTTCTGGATCTACGAACCGGTCGAAAACGGCTTTCTCGAAGCCGTCGAACGCTATCCAACTGTCAACACCGTCACAGAGGTGGACGTGTTCGACGACAGGACGCTAATCAGGATCGACTGGGATGCGAGCCAGGACCACCTTTTTCAGTGCATCTTGGAACACGACGGGCAGATACTGGGTGCGACTGGATCGTCGGAAGGGTGGAATTTCGAGATACGGTTTTCAGACCGCGAGACATTGAGTCAGTGCCAGACCTGTTGTGAGGACGCGCACATCTCTCTGGAGCTAACCCGCATATATAATCCGACGGACCCTGAGGCCGGTCCGTGGTACGGCCTGAGTGAGCCCCAACGAGAAGCGTTGACGCTTGCCATTCGAAGGGGATACTACGACATTCCACGAGGGTGTACGACCGCAGAGTTAGCTGACGAACTCGGAATTTCCGATCAAGCAGTGACGGAGCGACTGCGTCGTGCCATTGGGACGTTCGGGAGGTACGCACTTCTCACGCCCGAGTCAGCAGCGGAAATGAACTGACTGTTTCCATTATGCACCATGGGACAGAGCCAGGCAGATGGGACTACGCTATGTGAGTATGGATGAGAGTCGAGAGCTGGGGACACGTGATATACAGTCAATTGATGAGGGTACCGGTTCTTCGGGGCGTGAGAGATCGCTCTCCCCCGATACGATTCTGTCGGCAATAGCGAACGAACACCGACGCGCCACCCTCAACGCATTGGACAACGCTTCTGAGAAGACACTGGAATACGATGCGCTCGTAGATCGCGTTGCAGACCGGGTTCGGAACGAAGACCCGAGACGGGAGTCAGACGAACACCAACAACGCGTCCGAATCGCACTTCACCATACTCATCTTCCAAAACTGGAGGAGGCTCGGATAATCGACTACGAGGCTGAAACGGGGCACGTCCGGTTTGTTGGCAGTGAACTGGAACAAGATCTCCTGACGTTGGTCGAGCCGTACGAGGCCTACAAGTGACAGAATATCGGATCGATTTCTCCTCCGTTCGACCTAAATCAGCCGTATTGTACGAATATGTATTGTTCGTCGTCTTCATTCTCTGTACTGACCGATTTGACTGACCCAAATTGAAAGTTGGTCCGATACTGTATTCGCGCGCTTTATTCAGCAGACTCTGTCCTAACTACCGAATAGCTGTCAAAAGTGGCGTGCAACATCCAGAGAGTGGATGCAGCACGCTCATCTCGTTCTTTCCACTCACGATTCGCTGAATCAGCCGAAAGAAAACGTGCTTATTGACCAAAGATAGAACCCGGTATTGATTGGCAATTTCTATTGGGTTTGATACATATTTTTGTGCTTTTGTCAGTAGAGAGAATATATGGCAAAGCTCAGCCAAGAGTGCAAAGAACATCTTGAAGCAGCACTAGAGGAGGAAAGTCCTTCTGAGAAAGATTACTATATTCGGCAGGTATTGCAAGCGTGCGGTGTCGAAGATATCCCTGAAGCGCAGTAACTACTTCGCCTGTACTGAGCGTTCGACTCTTCGCGCAGATCGCGCTCTACCGAGTGCCACATTCGCGCCCTATATTCAGCACAATACTACGAACCTCACTTGAACCTGATAGAACGCTTGCTGGTCACTAAGCATACGTAGTTACCGAATCGCCTGTTTCAGTTTCAGGTGCGAAACTGAATAAAGAAAACGCACTACTATCTACTGCTATTGGACTTACTCACCGGAACGTGAACTCTCTGTCTTGATCTCTTCATTCTCATGGTTCTGAAACATCTCCCCCGACAGGTTGGCGCGAAAAGCCCTCTCGCAGCCTGTCGGAGGTTTTTGGGAGTCGTGTCACGCCGTCGGGAGCGCCGTCTGAATGTGCGGCTCGGCCCCCATCGTCACCTCCGTTGGCGGGACATCCAAGCCGGGCCCGCTGCTGGCGCAGATCAGTTCCCAGATCGGGCCCACCCCCAGTGCCTCGATCGTACCGTCGACGTCCGTCGGGTCCGGCGGCCACTTCCCGGAATAGGCGAAGCGCTCCACCGCCCCTTTCGCCTCCGCCTCCAAGTCGAACACGAGCTCCATCAGGACATCCGTCGGGTGCCTCTGACTCCGCTTCAGGCCCCGCTCCGGCTCCTCCGTAAGGAACCACGGCAGGACCTCTTCGACGTCCCGGTGGCGCTCGCTCCTGAACGGCAAACATACCCGCCAGCCCTCGGCTACCTCTTCGACCACACCGACGTCGGCCAGCGTTTGCCGGTGATTGCTCCACGACTGAGCGCTGCATCTTTCGGCTCGCCTTGCTAGCTCGGCCTGCGAGATCGGACGGTCCGCCCGGAGCAGCGCCGAGACTCCCGATCGCGCCGACGGTTTGGCCTCCGGGAGGATCCGATCCTCGTCGAGAACCCCTAGTGCCCGGCGGACCTCATCCAAGTGAATTGCCCGCCGCTGATCCTCTGGTTCGAGCGCCCGGTTCAGCCCCGCGGTTACCGCGTAAACGTCGCTTGTGAACCCGTGCAAGACATCTATCGCCTTCCGCGTCGGTCGCAGGTTCTTTGTCCGGAGGATCCGCTCGGCCGCTCGGGCCGTCGCCGATCGGGACGCCTCCTGAATCGGGATCCGGACACCGAACTCGGGAGCATCCGGGTGGAGATCTCGCGGCCCCTTCAAGTGCTCCGCCAGCTCCTCTTCGAGTTCCGGCAGCCCATCGCCCACGAGAACGACCGATCCGATCATCGACCCCACCGTTTCTCCCGGCTTTACCCGTGGGTTCATGGCCGCAGAACGCTTCTCCTCCCGGTCTTCGTACAGTTGACGGAACGCCGTGAAGTGACCGAACCGGCTCTGAATCGCCGCCCCCGTCGCTACCGTCTTCGCTAAATCTCTCCGGTTCCGGTCCCGCGAGTAGTTTCGGTCGAAGTCCGGTACCCGGATCTCCCGGACGACGTCCACGCCCAGCAGGTCGAGCAGGTGTACGATCGTTCCGGCCAGCCCCAGCGCGAACCGCAGGATCTCGCTCCGCTTCTCGTTCTTGTCGTCGTACTCCTCGGCGTGGTACTGGCTCGTCTTGTCTAACAGTTCCTTCCTCGCCTTGCGGAGTCCCTGAACGAACTCCTCCACCGTCGCGTCGTCCGACAACCACCCGATGCAGCGGGCGTCCCGCAGCAGGTTCCGGTCGTCAGTCGTCAGCCCGTCCAAGTCCTCACCCAGTCGCTCCTCGGTGAGAATCTCGCTCAACGTTTCCTCCGACCCCAGCGCCCGCCCTAGCGCCGTCCACACCTGCATCGGGTTGTAGTATTCTGCGCCGACGACCAGTTGGTCCTGGTCGGCGTCGTACGACCACCACGGCCGGCGGCCGTCGTCGTCGCGCTCGATCGGCGCGTCCACGACTGCGATCTCCCCGTCGGCCGCCGCTCCCGCGGCGGCCTCGTGCCGGTCTCGGGGCATGTACTCCACGTTCACCAGTCCCTCAGCGTAGTCGGTGTCGTCGGTCGCCTCGGCGGCCTCTCCATTCGGCCGGTCTGCGGCGGCCGCAGGCCCTGCTGCACCTGCGGTAATCTCTTCGGCGGGGCTGTCAGCGGTTGTTTCAGCGGCTGTTCCGGCGGTTTCTTCTGGGCCCGTTCCCTCCCCCCCATCTTGAGCGGTCGGGAATACACGGCATGGCAGCAGAATTTTG
>NZ_JARUKW010000004.1 GCF_029688845.1 Natronococcus sp. A-GB1
TCGAGGCGTTCGTCGACACCGCCCGCGATCCCGAGACGGACGACCTCATGGCACTGCCGCTGTTCCCGGACTACGGCTGCCTGTACTACAACAAGAACTACGCCCGCGACGCCGGCTACGACGACGACGACTTCGACGAGTGGGAGACCGAGCCGATGAGCTGGGAGGAGTGGGCCGAGATCACCGAAGAGATGGTCGACTCCTCGGACGCAGAGGTCGGACTGGCGACCCAGTTCGACATCTACGAGGGAACCTCCTGCTGCAGCTTCAACGAGGTCATGACCTCCTGGGGCGGCGCGTACTTCGGCGGCGAGGACAACCTCGGCGGTCCCGTCGGCGACCGTCCCGTTACCATCGACGAGGAGGAGTTCATCGACTCCCTCGCGATGATGCGAACGTTTGTCGCGGACGAACAGGACGACGACACGCTCGAGGAGTACCCGACCGGGATCGCCCCGACCGACATCACCTCCTGGGACGAGGAGGGCGCCCGAGAGCCGTTCTCGTCGGGCCAGGCCGCGATGTTGCGCAACTGGCCGTACATCGTTCCCGGGACGCTCGAGGGCGACGACTACCCCTTCGACGACGAGGACGACCTTGGCGCGATGCCGATCCCCTACGCGGTCGAAGAGGACGAAGCCGCCCAACCCGGTGCCGGCGGAACGGCCTCCGCACAGGGCGGCTGGCACATCGGCCTCAACCCGAACTCCGAACGCGTCGAGGAAGCCGTGCAGGTCATGCAGGCGATGACCGAGGACGACTTCAACCTCGGGATGCTCGAGGTCGTCGCCTGGCTCCCGCCGAAGCCCGACCTCTTCGACGACGAGGAGGCGACCGACGCCGACGAAGTTGGACCGATCGGTCACTACATGGAGACCCTGCGCGTCGCCGGCGAGAACGCGATGCCCCGCCCCGTCACCGAGCAGTGGCCATCGCAGGCGGAGATCATCGCGGAGCAGCTCAACCAGGCCGTCGCCGGCGACGTGAGCCCCGAAGACGCCGCCGCTGATCTGCAGGAAGCGCTCGAAGAAAGCGAGTCGTAAGCATGAGCACGGAACAAGAGGCGGACACCGCAGACCGAGAATCTCGGCGCTCGGGACCGCTGGTCGCGGTCACCCGGTGGCTCGAGAACCTCGGCGAAACCGCGTTCGCGTACCTGCTGTTGACGCCCGTGTTCGTCATCCTGGGTGCGATCGCGCTCTATCCGCTCCTGCGGACGTTCGAGCTGTCGATGTACGTTAACGTGCTGGGAACCGGCGACCCGGAGTTCGTCGGCCTCCAGAACTACGTCGATATGTTCACCGGCGCCCGCGACCCCGACTTCCCCGGATCGACGATGTTTCTGCCCGACGTGAGCACGTCCTCGAGCTTCCCGTTCGTCCACGTCAGCGGCTGGTTCCGTAGCGCCCTGGTCGTGACGCTCGTGTTTACCATCGTGAGCGTCTTCTTCGAGACGGTCATCGGGTTCGGGCAGGCGCTGATCCTCGATCAGGAGTTCCGCGGCCGACGCCTCGTCCGCGTCGCCATCATCATCCCGTGGGCGATCCCGCTGGTCATCCAGGGGATGATCTTCTACCTGATGTTCCACCCGAGCACCGGGTTCCTGACGGAGTATCTCGCGAACGTCGGGATCCTCGCGCCGACGAACACGCTCAACGATCCGCTGAGCGCCCTGATCATTGTTACCATTGCCGACATCTGGAAGACGACGGCGTTCATGGCCCTGCTGATCCTAGCCGGCCTCCAGAGCGTCGACCGCAGCCTCTACGAGGTCGCGAGGGTCGCCGGCGCGAGCCGCTGGCAGCAGTTCAAGCTGATTACGCTGCCACTGGTTCTGCCCGCCGTCGCCATCGCCGTCCTCTTCCGGACGATCGACGCGATGCGGATCTACGGCCTGATCGACATCACCGCGAGCTGTACGGTCGTCCCGTCGCTGTCGTGTATGGTCGTCGAGACGTTCAACACGCACCGCGGACTCGCGTCGGCGATCGCGTTCGTAACGGCGGGGATCATCGGCATCCTCGCGATGATCGTGATCTACAGACAGTACAAGGAGGGATTCTAAGATGGCTACGACAACCGAACAACGGTCCGACTCCGAGGACGCCGAGGACGGCGTTATCGCACAGTGGACCAAAGGCGTTATCGGAGACGACGAGAAGCGCGCTCGCCTCTACCGGGCACTGTTCTACGTGGCGTGTGGCTTCTTCCTCGTGACGACACTGTTCCCGTTCTACTGGCTACTGGTGCTGGCGCTGACGCCGAACAGCCAGATCCTGACCGGTGACTGGTCGCTTCCGGTTATCGGGATCGAGTTCCCACACCCACAGGGGTTCAACCCGCAGGCGTTCGTCGAGGTGTTTCAGCAGATTCCGTTCCACCTCTACGTGTTCAACAGCTTCGTGCTCGCGACGGTCACGACCATCATCGTCCTGCTGGTCGCGAGCCTCGCCGGCTACGTCTTCGGGCGGCTCGACTTCCCCGGGAAGGGGCCGCTCATGCTCGGCGTGTTGATGGTCTCGTACTTCCCACCGGCGGCATTTCTGATCCCGCTGTTCGACGCGTTCCTCGGGAACGCCATCGTGGTTCCGTTCCTCGGGATCGAGCTGTTCGAGCCGCCGCGGCTGGTGAACACGCCGGGGTCGATGATCATGCCCTTCAGCGCGCTGTTCCTGCCGCTGGCGATCTTCATCCTCACGACCTTCTACGCCCAGATTCCCGACGGGCTCGAGGACGCCGCGAGGGTCGAGGGAACCACGCGCCTGGGTGCGCTGTTCCGGGTCATCATGCCCCTTTCGGCACCCGGCGTCGCGACGGCGGCCGTCCTGACGTTCATCGCGGTATACAACGAGTACTTCTTCAGCTCGATCATGGCCCTGGAGAACGTCCCCGAGAACTGGTCGCCGCTCGTCGGCGGGATCCTGAGCTACCAGGACCAGTACACAACTGACTTCAACCTCATGGCGGCGGCGAGCATCGTCGGGGTCATCCCGATCCTGATCCTCGTGATCGTCGCACAGGAACGAATCGTTAGCGGACTAACTGCGGGAGGACTCAAGGAATAACATGGCACGCGTATCACTCAGCAACGTTACGAAGCGGTACGAAGACGTCGTCGCGGTCGACGAGATGAATCTCGACATCAAAGACGGGGAGTTCGTCTGTTTCGTCGGCCCCTCCGGTTGTGGCAAGTCGACGACGATGGAGACGATCGCCGGCCTCACCAAACCGAGCGAGGGAACGATCCGGATCGGCGAGACCGACGTCACCAAGCTCCCGCCGAAGGACCGCGGGGTGTCGATGGTCTTCCAGAACATCGCGCTGTTCCCGCACATGGACGTCTACGAGAACATCTCGTTCGGGCTCCGGCTGCGCAAGTACGACCAGGACGAGATCGATCGGCGGGTCGACAACGCCTCCGAGATCGTTCAGCTCGAGGGGATGCTCGACCGCGAGCCCAACGAGCTCTCGGGCGGCCAGCAACAGCGCGTCGCGATCGCCCGCGCGATCGTCCGCAATCCGGACGTCTTCCTGATGGACGAGCCGCTCGCGAACCTGGACGCCAAACTCCGGGTTCACATGCGAACCGAACTCCAGCGCCTGCACAAGCAGCTGGATACGACGATCATCTACGTCACCCACGACCAGGCCGAGGCGATGACGATGTCCGATCGGATCGCCGTCCTCAACGCGGGCCAGCTCCAGCAGATCGATCCGCCGCTGGTCTGTTACAACGAGCCCGCGAACCTGTTCGTCGCCGGCTTCATCGGTTCGCCGTCGATGAACTTCACCGATGGCGAACTCGTCGACGGCGGACTGACGACCGAACACTACGACATCGAGTTCGACACGACCGAACTCGGAATCAGCCCCGGCGACGAGATCACGGCCGGCGTCCGCCCCGAGGACATCTACCTCACCAGAAACGAGGACGAGGTCGACTCCCCCTCCGAAGTGATCGAGGCGACGACGGACGTCCTCGAGCCGATGGGCGACGAGATCTTCGTCTACCTCTCGCTGGACGGCACCAGCGGCTCCTCGATGACCAGCGACGAGGCCGCCGGCGCTTCGAACCAGCTGTTGATGAGCGTCGACCCCGACACCGAGATCGACGAGGACGAGTCGGTCTCGATCGTGCTCGATCGCTCGAAGATCCACCTGTTCGACACCGCCTCGGGCGACGCGCTCGCACACGGCATCGTCGATCTCTCGGAGGCCGAGCGAACGAGGGCGGCGGCCGAATCGCGAGGGCAACATGAGTAGTCTCGTTCCCGTCGTCTACTACGGGGGCTTTCTCGTGTTGTTCTTCTTCTGGATCTACGGGATCGTCTCGTTCGGTCTGGACGTCAAGAACAAGGTCATTCCCGGCATCAAACAGTATCGCCGCGGACGAAAGCGCCAGAAGGCAAAGCAGGAACGCGAGCAGGAACAGAACGAACAGGAACAGCAGCTGTACTGAACGACCGATCGAGCCCGTCTTCGGTCTCGGTCCGAACGGCACCGAAAGCGCAAACGTCGAACCGCAACTTCTTCGGAAACCGTCGTTTCATAGCCCGTCTCTCCGCAATACACGAGCCTCACTTCACCCGGATTTATTGACTCTCGCCCCGACCGTCCGCCCGTATGGATATCGGCGTACACACCCCACCGCTCGCGGACGAATCGCTCGAGGGCGCCCTGGCGTACCTCTCGGATATCGGCGTCGACGCGATCGAACCCGGCGTCGGCGGCTTCCCGGGGGACGACCACCTCGCTCGCAAGGAGTACCTGGACGACGAGGACGCCCAGCTCGAACTCGAGGAGCTGCTCTCCGAGTTCGACATGCGTATCAGCGCGCTCGCGACGCACAACAATCCGCTGCATCCGGACGACGAGCGAGCCGACGAGGCCGACACGGAGCTCCGCGAGGCGATCGAGCTCGCCGACCAGCTCGACGTCGGGACCGTAACCTGTTTCTCCGGGCTTCCCGCGGGCGGCCCCGACGACGAGGTGCCAAACTGGATCACCGCACCGTGGCCGACCGAGCACGCCGACGCCCACGACTACCAGTGGGAGGTTGCCGTCGACTACTGGTCGGACCTCGCCGCGTACGCCGACGACCACGACGTCGACCTCGCGATCGAGATGCATCCGAACATGCTCGTCTACGAACCACACGGGATGGCCCGCCTGCGCGAGGCGACGAACGAACGCGTCGGCGCGAACTTCGACCCCTCGCATCTGTACTGGCAGGATATCTCGATCACCGACGCGATTCGATACCTCGGTGAGCGCGACGCGATCCACCACTTCCACGCCAAGGACACGAAGGTCTACGAGGAGCAAGCCCGCGAAAAGGGCGTTCTCGACACGACGGCCTACGACGACGAGCAAAACCGCTCGTGGCTGTTCCGCTCGGTCGGCTACGGCCACGGCGAGGGCCACTGGAAGGACCTCGTCTCGACGCTACGGATGGTCGGTTACGACGGCGCGCTCAGCATCGAACACGAGGACTCGCTGACGAGTTCCCGCGAGGGACTCGAGAAGGCGGTCGAAATCCTCGAGCGGGCTGTCTTCCGCGAACAGCCCGGCGAGGCGTACTGGGCCGAGTAGATACCTCGCGATCGACCGTAGTGGTTCGAGACGCGTTCCGACCGCGTCGAACTCACCCTCCGAACTCCTCGATTCGTTCGTGTACCTGCTCGCTCCACTCGTCGACCGCCCGGTGCATTCGCGATTTGGTCTCGGGGAGCGAGAGCGCGGTGTACTGGTAGACGTACCCGCCCCCTTCGAGCAGGCGTTGCGTACGTTCGACGAGCGCTTTCTCCTCGAGGGTCCCGAGCGAACGGCTCACGCTGCTTCGGTCGCGGTCGAGGTCCGTCGCCAACTCCGCCGTCGTACTTCCCGGCGCCTTCGACAGCGCGATGTACGTCCGGCTCTCGTGGGGTTGGATGCCGAACACGCACTCGAGCACTCGCTCGAACGCCGGCTCGTCGGCGAGCATGAGCGCCTCGAGATCCCGTTCTCCGTCGGTCATAGGGGATACTGCGTGTCCGATCCAGTTAACGGTACGGTAGCCGGGGTCGAGCGGCCTCGAGAGCGGACCGGATCGGAGTCGGACGGCGGCAGCGAACGTGGGAGGAACCTCCGTGAGCGTTACGAGGGAGCTCAGGCCGTGGTGCTCGCCGGCTCGGGCTCTCCCTCCGGGCGCTCGCGCCGCGCCAGGTGGTACCGCTCGAGACAGTCGCGAAGCTCGTCGGACGTGTCGTGCGTGAGGAGTTTCATCGGCGTATCACAGTAGTAGGTCCCGGCGTTCCGTCTAATGACGACGTCCATCGACTGACCGAGGATCGATAGTTCGATGACGACGCGGCCGCCACGTTCTAGCACAGCGAGGATCTCCGCGGCGGTCAGCTCCTTTCGTGAAACGCGTTTGATCTCTGTCATAGATAGGTCGTGTGGGCTCGGTGCGGTGGCCGTCGGTTCGGCGATCGAACGGGGTCGCTATCCGCCGGATCGAGCGCGCTCGTGGTATGTCGAAGGTCGCTTCGACTAATGAAGGTTGTTCAACGAGACGACAAACTTCCTTGCAACTCTCTCTAGAGTTTGCGCCGAATATCGCGTCCTCGTCGTACCGGGCGTTCGCCGGTCGGGTCCCGACCCCGCGGACTCGGAGCTTCTCGCGGGAAGTTCCGTCCGTTCGGACGGACGAGGACCTCACTTGAGGGTGACGTAGACGAGCGAGACCAGCGCCAGGAACTGCAGTCCGCGAAGGACCAACATCACGCGGTGGACGATCGGCTCGTATCCGTACAGCATCGCCTCAGCGAAAAAGAAGTAGACTGCGACGAGGTTCTCGAGCAGTAGAACGAGGCTAAACAGTAACAACCCGAGGACGAGCGGCGTACGGAACCGGCGGTAGTTCTGGGCCCACACGTACGTCAACACGCCCAGCAGGATGAGGTTCCCTCCCGAGAGCGCGGTCGCGACCGTAACTTCCGTCGTAATTGCCATGTGACTCACTCAAGTTTGTCTGTAATCGACTCGAACGCGGCCTTGTGGCCCTCGAACTGCTCGGTCAGGAAGTAGAGTTTGCCGTACTCCTGGTTGCCCTCCTCGACGACGTCGTGTTCCTCGAGCAGGTCGAGGTGGTACCGTACCGTATTGTACTCGACGCCGAGTTCGTCGGCCAACTGGTTTGCGTTTCGCGGCCGATCGTCGAGCTCCCGAATAATTCGTGCTCGATTTTCGCCCCCACGCGTGCCGGCAATGAGGTACCACAGCGCCTTTTCCATCCGAACGGTCTGGCGTTAGTGTGACTGTGCTAAATAGTTCACCCACTCGTACCCGAGGATCCGACAGCACCCACCGGAGCCGGGGTAGGAACACGTTAGAGACGGTTTCCGGGGCTTCCCGTGGAGAAAAGCCGCTGTCAACGGACCCGAGGGAACTGGTTACCATAGTGCGTCCGTTGGCATAGGATACCCGAAGGTGAACGTGTCGCTCCGGCGTGCACGCGGATACACGACCGCCAAACGGCTTTGACGGTGGGTTCGTCCTCGAGCGGCCCGTCTTCCGCGAGCAGCCCGGCGAGGCGACCGGGCTGAGTGACCGTTTCACCATCCGTTCCTGCGCATCGACGGGACAGCCGTTCGAGCGCCAACGCCGTCTCCGACGGGTCCAACCATTGTCGCTCGCGCACAGACCTTATCCGCCGTGCAGATGTTGTGCATATATGAGCAAGCGGAGCGAGTCCGGAATGGCGTTCTGGGACGATGCGGCCGAAGACGAGGCCCATCAGCGGTACCGAACGCTTCTCCACACGATCGGCGACGGGATCTTTCAGCTCGACGCCGAGGGCCGCTTCGTCGCGGTTAACGACGTTATCAGCGAGTTGACGGAGTACGAGTACGGCGAACTTCTGGGAGAGCGAATCACCGAGATCCTCGAAACCGACGGCACGGCGATCGAGCGCGAGATAGAGCGACTCCGGACGAACCCCGCCGAACAGAGCACGCTACTCGAGATCCCCGTCCGGGCCGCCGACGAGAACCTGATACTCTGTGAAGTTCGAATAAACCCGTTCAACGAAGACGAGTCCCTTCGGGGCGCCGTCGGAACCGTTCGCGAGCTCGCCGGCCGGAACCGAACGGAGCTGGACTGGCGCCAACAGCACCGCGACTTCGAGTACGAGGGGGAGAGCTACGAGATAACGCGCGACCTACAGGAGAGCGAGGAGCGATTGCGTCTCGCGCTCCAGGCCGGCGATCTAGGTATGTGGGAGCTCGATCTCCAGACGCGGGATTCGCCCGTTCGATCGCCCCAGCACGATCGAATCTTCGGCTACGAGGGGGGCCGCGAGGAGTGGAGCTTCGAGATCTTTCTCGAGCACGTCCACCCGGACGACCGCGAGTTCGTCGAACGCAGCTTCGAGAAGGCCTTCGAGACGGGAACGTGGGAGTTCGACTGTCGGATCGTTCGAGCCGACGGCGAGCGACGGTGGATCACGGCCCGGGGCGAGTTCTACTACAACACCGACGGCGAGCCGGTTCGTGCGATCGGGATCGTAGAGGACGTCACCGAGCAAAAGAAGAACGCGAAGGACCTCGAGGACGCGAAGTCGCGGCTCGAGGCCGCGACCGAAGCCGGTGCCGTCGGGACCTGGGAGTGGCACGTTCCCGAGAATCAGATGATCGTCGGCGCGTCGTTCGCCGACCAGTTCGGTGTCGATCCGGAGCAAGCACGGGAGGGAGTCCCGCTCGAGCAGTTCCTCTCCTCGATCCACGAGGCCGACCGCGACCGGGTCGTAGAGAGGATCGAGACCGCGGTCGAGACCTGCGGGGAGTACGAGGCGGAGTACCGCGTTCGGAACGCCGACGGCGAACTCCGATGGGTGGTCGCTCGCGGCCACGTCGAGTGCGACGAGGACGGGAACCCGCTGACGTTCCCCGGAACGCTCACCGATATCACCGAGCGAAAGCGAGCCGAGCTCGAGGCCGAAAACCAGTCGCGCCAGCTCGAAACGCTGTTTCAGGTGCTGCCCGTCGGCGCCGTCGTCGCCGACGGAGACGGTTCGCTGCTCAAGGCCAACGACGTCGCCAAGGAGATCTGGGGCGGCGAGGTGTTCGACGCGAAGTCTGTCGACGAGTACGACAAGTACTCCGCGGTGTGGGCCGACACGGGCGAACCCGTCGACCCCGAGGAGTGGACGATGGCCCAGGTACTTCGCGGCGAATCCGTCACGGAGCCGAACGTGTACGAGATCGATCCGTTCGACGGCGACGGTCGGATCATCATGGAGCACGGCGAACCGGTGAGAGACGCCGACGGCGACGTGAGGCGAGCGATCGTGACGCTCACCGATATCACCGAGCGAAAGGAGTACGAGCGGAAGCTCAAGGAGTCGAACGAACGCCTCGAGCAGTTCGCCTACGCGGCCTCTCACGACCTCCAGGAACCGCTGCGAATGATTACGAGCTACCTCGAGTTGCTCGAGCGTCGGTACGGCGACGAGCTCGACGCGGACGGCGAGGAGTTCCTCGAGTTCGCCGTCGACGGCGCCGATCGGATGCGCGAGATGATCGACGCCCTGCTCGAGTATGCGCGGGTCGACACGAGAGACCAGCCCTTCGAACCCGTCGAGCTGGACGCCGTGCTCGAGGACGTCCGCGAAACCCTTCGAATGAAGATCGACGAGAGCGAGGCCGAGATCGAAGCTGAATCCCTTCCTCGCGTACGGGGTGATCCGGCACAGCTCCACCAGCTCCTCCAGAACCTGTTGTCGAACGCGATCGAATACGCCGGCGAGGGTTCGCCGCGGATTCGGATCGAGACCGAGCAAACCGGCAGCTCCTGGGAGGTCGCGATCCACGACGAGGGGGTCGGTATCGACATCGACAAGCAAGCGCAGGTCTTCGACGTGTTCGAACGCCTCCACAGTCAGGAGGAACATCCCGGAACCGGGATCGGACTCGCCCTCTGCAAGCGAATCGTCGAGCGCCACGGCGGCGAGATCAGCGTGGAATCCGAACCCGGCGAGGGGGCGACGTTTGCGTTCACGCTCCCCGCGGCGTAGAACATCGTCTCGGTCCGTCTGTGCTGTGGATCGCAAAACCCGTGGGTTGAGCGCCAGAACCGAGCTGACAGTCCGGAACCTCGAAGCAGCTCGGACGGCCCCGTTACGCTACCGTTGCGCTTCGTCCTGCGGCCTCGATCGCCTCGAGGAAGATCCCGATTCCGAGTTCGATCTCGCGCTCGCTCGAGTCAAGCGGCGGGAGCAGTCGAATCGTCTTCTTCCCGCAGCCGAGGGTCAACAGTCCGCGGCGAAGCGACTCCTCGACGACCGCGCTGCGACGCTCGGGTGTGTCGAACTCGACGGCGAGCATAAGGCCCTTGCCCCGGACGTCGACGACGTGGGCGGGCGCGTCGTCACGAAGCAGTTCCTTCGCCTGCTCGCCGCGCTCGGTGGCGTTTTCGAGCAGGTCGTACTCGTCGATCGCCTCGAGGGTGAACGTCCCCATCATCGAACCGAGCAGGTCGCCGCCGCCGAACGTCGAGCCCAGGCGGTTCTTTTCGGACGGGAAGATCTCCGAGCGAGAGACGGTCGCGCCGACGCGCAGCGCCTTCGCGGCAGAGATGACGTCGGGCTCGATCGGATAGTGATCGGAGGCCCAGATCTTTCCGGTACGGCCGATCCCGGCCTGGATCTCGTCGACGATCAGCGGAATGTCGTACTCCTCGGTGACGTCGGCTACCTCCTGCATGAACGCCTCACTGGGGAAGCGGTAACCGCCAACGCCCTGGATCGGCTCGAGGGTCAGGAAGGCGATCTCGTCGGGGTTGATGTGGCCGCCCTCAGGGGACAGCGAGTTGCGAAGCTGCGAGCCCTCGTTCGCGAAGAAACCACAGTCACAGCTGGCGGCGTCACAGCCACGATCGGCACAGAACGGAACCGTCTCGATCCCGCTGATCTCGGGGTAGTGGCGCGTGTAAACTTCCTTCGATTTGGTGATCGAGAGGGTACCGAAGGTGCGCCCGTGGAAGCTGCCGGCGAAGGCGACGCCGTACTTCGCGGGCGCCCGGTAGTCGTGGGTGATCTTCATCGCGTTCTCCATCGACTCCGCGCCGGAGTTCGAGAGGAAGACCGTATCCATCCCGTACTGGCTCGAGACGTCGACCAGTTTCTCCATCAGGTGGCTCGAGCCCGGGACGTCTGACTCCTCGGGGGTCGGACCCGCGCCGAAGTACATGTCCTGCCCGGCGATCTTCATCGGTTCGACGAGATCGAACTCCCGCAGTTTACTGGTGAGCTTCTCGTTGTTGTAGCCAAGCGGCGCGGCGCCGATGTGACACGTGAAATCGAGCAATACGTTGCCGTCGACGTCGGTGACGAACGGTCCGTCGGCCTCGCGGGTGACATCCCAGACGAACTCGTGGGAGTACTCGCTGGGTGCCGCGTTCTCCCCGTGGAACTCGACCCACTCTCGGGCGTTGGGGCCGGGGAACGCCTCCACGTTCGGTTTGGCAGTGTCCCTATCCATACACAGATAATGTGTACGTCGTACATTAAATGTTGTTATAGATGGGGACGGGAGTTGGGGAACGAGAATCGGGACGTCACGGCAGCCGAGTCGGCCGAACGAAAAAGAGTCGTTCCGAGCGGCTCCGTCAGTCGTCGTCGCCCGGCTCCGCGGTCGTCGTCGGATCGTCCGACCGACGCTCCGTCGAGCCGACGATCACCGTCTCCTCCTGGAGCAACACGCGGCCGTTGGTGCCGCTCAGGTTCTTGATCAGCGATAGCATCGCGAGGAAACAGACGATCGCGAACGGCGCGCCGGTGATGACGACGGCCTGCTCGAGCGCGCCGGCGCCGCCCTCGCCGCCGAGGATCATCAGGATCGCGGCGGTCAGTCCGAGGACGACGCCCCAGAAGACCCGGTTGATCGTCGACGGGGACTCCTTGCCGCCCGTGGTCATCATCGAGACCGCGAGCGTCGAGGAGTCCGCCGACGTGACGAAGAACGTCGTCACGAGAACGAGGAACGCGACCATGAAGATCGCGCCGAGCGGGAGGGCGTCGAACAGGATGAATCCGGAGACCTCCGCCCCGACCTCACCCGCAATAACCTCGCTGAAGTCCGCACCACCGGTGTCCTGCAGGAAGACGGCGGTACCGCCGACGAACGTAAACCACGGGACCGTCGCGGCGGAGGTCGCGACGATCCCGGTGAAGGCGACCTCACGAATCGTCCGTCCCTTCGAGATCCGGGCGATAAACAGTCCGGCGAAGGGAGACCACGAGAGTGCCCAGGCCCAGTAGAAGACGGTCCAGCTCTCGACCCAGCCGGTACCGCCGTCGCCGGCGCCGGTGTAGAGGCTCATCGCGACGAAGTCGCTGATCATCCCGCCGATCGCCTGCGACCCGAGCAACAGCAGGAACATCGACGGTCCGAGGATGAACGTCGCGAGCATGATCACAACGAACAGCCCCATGTTGAAGTTCGAAAGCCGGCGGATCCCCTTGTCGATCCCCAGCACCATCGAGATCGTAAACAGGATCGTCATCGTCGTCACGACGAGCAGGATGCCGGTGTCGCCGAAGCTCAACCCCCACTGGTACTCGAGACCGCTGACGAACTGGCTGCCGATGAACCCGAGCGAGGTCGCGACGCCGCCGATCGTCGCGAAGACGGCGAGGATGTCGACGACCTTGGCGACCGGTCCGTCTAAGTTCTCCTTCCCGATGATCGGCGTCAGCGCCGACGAGGCCCGCAGCGGGACCTTGTCGTAGTTGTACGCGAAGTAGCCGATCGCGATCCCCATGATCGTAAACACCGCGAGCTGGGGCAAGGCCCAGTGGAACAGCGTCTGCTGGATTGCGAGCGGAATCGCCTCACTGCTTCCGCCCTCGACCCCGAACAGCGGATTCGGATCGTCGTAGTAGAACAACCCCTCGGTCGGTCCCCAGAACACGACGCCCGCGGCGAACCCGGCCGAGTACAGCATCGCAAAAAACGAGAGGAAGCTGTACTCGGGATCCGTGTCGCCGAGCTTGAGCTTGCCCCACGGGCCGATGATCAGATACAACAGGAAGACGACCACCAGGAACACGATCACCAGCAGTGCCCAGCTCATGTAGCTGAGCATCTCCCCGTGAACGGTCTCGATTCCGCCGGCGACGAAGCTTCGATCGACGAAGAAGGCGACGATGACGCCGACCGTGAGCAACGCGCCGAAGACGAAGACGACCGGATCGAGCTCGTCGAGGAATCGACCGATCATCCCCTGCTCGCCGTCACTCACGAGCACTCACCTCCGGCTCGAGAGCCGAGTGGCCGGTTCGATCCGCGTTGGTGCTCCCTCCCACTCACCGTGCACTGCGATGGCATACCGAACTAATCGATTGTATCTTGCATAAATATTTCCTTTTCGTACCCGCCATACACAGATTGCGTTTATTATACGCCACTCACAGAAATCCCCCTCAACGGCATCCATAATCTAACATTCGGTCATAGTACATAGAGATATCTTCAGTTCTTCACGACATAACGTTCAGTAGTCAACTCTATCGCTCGAAAGCCAGTCTCACCAAGCCAACCATCGGTCGTATCGAAAACGCGGCGCACTCACGAACTGTATTCGATCCGCACCCGGGTGCTTTCGCTCGAATCGCGGCCGAGCAGTGCCGATCAGTTCGTGAGCTCCTCGAGGTTTCGCTCGCGCACCGTTGCGCTCTCGTCGGTGCGCTCGGCGAACTCGTCGACGCGATCCTTGATGTCCTCGCGGGTCGCCTCCGGCGAGAAGGAGTCGGACATCGTCAGCAGTCGAACGAACGCCCTGAGTTCCTCGTCGGTGAGCTGGGCGAACTCCTCGTTCTCGAGCTTTTCGACGACCTCGTCGACGTCGATCTGGCCGACCGGCTCGACGCTGAACTCGACGTTGACCATTCGGTAGTTCGAGCCCGCGAGGCGCTGTTCGGCCTTGCCGACGCCCTCCGAGAGCATATCCTTGAACGGGGTGTGGTACCCCATCGTCCCGAGGTGGAGGAAGGCGAGCATGTCCGTGATCCCCTGGGTGTAGGCGTCCCGGTCCTCGTCGTCGGGATCGAACACCGTCTCTCGGTCGCGTTCCTCCAAGTACTCGAAGAGGATGCTGAAGTCGAGCACCGCGTTCCGGACCCGGCGTCGGATCCGATTTCGCTTCTGTTTCTTCGAGTGATCAGTGTAGTCCGTCTTCCGGCCGAGCAGAAAGTCGCGGTCGGAGGGAGTGAGGATCCCGCGGGGTCGGTCCGAGTCGGCCGCGGTTCGAAGCGACTGCGGGACGTCATCCTGGCTCATACAGGCTACTGGTGGAGCGCGTGAATTAACGTTTCTGATCCACACAACATGATAGCAATCCTATAGCTCCCAGTGACCGGCGAGCGCGTCAGACAGGCCGGCGGGAGAGTTCGGTGATCGTCTCCGAGAGTACCCCGACGCCGATCTCGAGGCTCCGCTCGTCGACGTCGAACGTCGGCGTGTGGTGGTTGGTCGGGTGGTCGGTTCCGACGAGCAGATAGGAGGCGAGCCCGCCGCGATCCTGAACGCGGTTCATCAGGTAGGTGACGTCCTCGCTGACGCCGAACTCCGTCGAGGGGACCACCCGGTCGACCCCCTCAACCTCCCTGGCGACCGATCCGATCAGCTCGCGCAAGGCGGGGTGGCTGTCGGCGCGGGGCGACTCGCTGATGACCCGCGGCGTGACGTCACAATCGTGCATCTCCGCGGCCGCGTACAGCACCCGCTCGAGTTCGGTCCGCATGTACTCCATCAGTCCCGTCGTCTCGCCGCGGACCTCCGCGTCGATCGTGATCTCTTCGGCGATGACGTTGCTCGCCGTCCCGCCCTCGATCCGACCGACGTTGACTCGAGTCTGACCGTCGCTATGGCGGGGGATCGCGTACGCGTTCTGGATCGCGGTCGCCGCGGCCTGCATCGCGTTCCCTCCCTCGTTGGGCGCCTTCCCCGCGTGGGCGCTCGCCCCCTCGAACGTCGCCGTCAGGTGGGCCATCGCCAGCGGCTTCTCGACGCCAGCGACGATCTCGCCGGTGGGATGGTCGAGGCCGACGTGGAGCGCCAGCAGGTAGTCGACGTCCTCGAGGTAGCCCCCCTGGGCCATCGCCTTCCCGCCACCCGAGATCTCCTCGGCGGGCTGGAAGAAGACCTTCAGCGTTCCCTCAAAACTACTCCCCGCGATCGCCTCGATCGTCCCCAGCGCCATCGCGATGTGCGCGTCGTGGCCGCAGGCGTGCATGTACCCCTCGTGTTCGGAGCGAAACCCCTCTGCAGCGGGTCGGTGCTCGGTCAGATCGGACTCGGCCATCGAGATCCCGTCCATGTCGACTCGCAGGCCGATCGTCGGCCCGTCGCCGCGCTCGAGGACGCCGACCACGCCGGTGTGGCCGTCCGCCGTTCGCTCGAGGACGTCCTCTTGAACACCCGCCTCGCGGGCACGCTCGAGCCAGGGCTCGAGTTCGCTCGTGTCGGGTACCGCCATCCGCTGGTCGGTCGAGAGCGCCTCGCGACCGACGGCGATCTCGTCGACGTCGAGTCGCTCGAGCTCCGCGACGATTCGGGCCGTCGTTCGAAACTCGCGCCAGCCGGGTTCGGGATGGCGATGAAATGCTCGTCGGAGGTCGCGCAATCGGGTCCGCGCGTCGTAGGCCATTCTTGCCGCTCGTAGGTGTGGAGGACACTTAATCATGATCAACATCGCCGTTCGGGCGTTGAACAAAGGGAGTGTGGTCCGCCCTACACTTTACAGCAAGCTGTAGCGGTCGCTGAAACGACGATTATACTACTCTTCAACGTCGGCTTGAACCGGTTGTGAGGGCCCGAATTCGTGTTTGGCGCCCACCAAATTCGGCCCGGGGTTTATTTTATCGTCGTCCGACGGTTTTCATATCGATGACATCCCTCCCCACGTGGATCGAGAATCGGATCGATCCGCCCCTCGAGAAAAAGCTCGCGCAACGACACGTCGTCGAGGTCATGCTCGAGGCCGAGCGACCGTTTTTCTCCATCCACCAGCTTCAGGCGCTGGTGGGGCCGACGGTGAGCAAGGAAACGGTACGAAACCGCCTCAACGAACTGCGCGAGATCGACGTCGTGGCCACCGAGACGTACCCGGAGACGATTACGCTCTACTATATCGACCACCCCGAATCGCGGTGGCCGCTCTCACCGGAAGGGAAACGCGCACTGGCCCGGGATTCCGCGCTCGATACCCTCTCGCTCGGCGATTTCCTACGCCTTCGGAACCCGGCCGGGATACGGACGCTGGTGCTGGCGGGGTTTCAGCTTTCCCTCGTGCTGTTCAGCGTCGGCGTCGTGACGTGGTTGTTCGGACTCGACGCGCCGGTCGACGCGACCTCGGATCTTGTCGCCGCCGCCGGGAACCTCTTGGTTGTCTGTCTGGTCCTCCTCGTCGCCGAACGAGTCGTCCGCGAACTTCGCGACGGCGATCACGGTAGCGGTTCCGTGACCGTCGATCGATTTACGCCGAAGTGAGTCGAGGCCCGAAAACCGATAGCCGATCCCCGAATCCACACACATCAAATCCATGTCCACGAACCCATCATCGACCGACTCGTCTTCGACCGCCCCCTCGAGGCAACCGGGGCCGGAGTTACTTGCGGAACGATCGATCCTCGGCATTTTCGTCCACCTCGTCGGCGCGATACCGCTCTGGGGTATCCTACTCTCCGGACTGTTGTATCGATTCTCGAGCCACGAATTTACGCGCGCCAACGCACGGATCGCGCTCAACTGGCAAACCCTCGTCACGAGCGCATGGATCGTCGCGTTCGTCGGTCTGTTCGGTCTCTCCGAACTCACCGATCAGGTCGCACTGCCCGGCGCGCTCGAGACGGTGCTCTCCCTGCCGGTGTTGGCGGCCGTTATCGCGACGTTCGTGCTCACCTGGTTGAACATCCTCTTTCCGGTGGTCGGAATGGGAAAGGCCGTCTTCGGCGATGCGTGGGAGTACCCGATGGTGCCCGATCTCGTTCGACTCGTCTCGGCACGGACGAGATTCGGATCAGAATAGCGGACAGCGGCGAGTGCTCGAGGACTCAGCCGAGGTAGGCGGTCGCGTCTATCTCGACCCGAACGTCCTCGGGCAGCCTCGAGACCTCGACGCAGACCCTGGCAGGCGGCTCCTCGCCGAACTTCGCTCCGTAGGCCTCGTTGACCTGCTCGTAGTCCGCGAGATCGGTGAGATAGACGGTGACCTTCACGACGTCTGCGAGGCCGTCGCCGCCGGCTTCGCTGACGACCGCGGCGATGTTCTCGAGGACGCGGTCCGTCTGAGCTTCGATGTCGCCGTCGACGGCCTCGTCCGTCTCGGGGTCGACGGGACCGTAGCCCGAGACGTGCAGCGTGTCCCCGGCACGGACGCCCTGAGAGTAGGGGTTGTCGTTTCTCGGTGCACCGTCCGTACTGATGGGTTCGGTGTCGGACATCGGTCGGATCGTCAGGCGGTCTGTTTGGTCTCGGCCGTCGCGTGTTCGATCGCGTCAGCGATAACGTCGAGCGCCGTCTCCGCGAGCTCCTCGGTGAGCACGAGCGGCGGCAGCAGCCGGAGAACGTTGCCGTGGCGGCCGGCCGTCCAGACGAGCACGCCGTGTTCGAAGCAGTACTGCTGGATCTCGTCGACGAGGTCGTCCGCTGGCGCACCGTCGCTATCGACGAACTCGGCGCCGATGAACAGCCCCTGGCCGCGGACGTCGCCGAGGTGGTCGTTCCCGTCGGCGACCTCGCGGAGTCGGCCGCGGATCTGTTCGCCCAGCTCACGGGCGTGAGCAAGCAGGTCGTGGTCCTGGATGTACTCGATGGCACGGCTGCCGGCCCGCATTGCGACGACGTGGCCCCGGTAGGTACCGGCGTGGTCGCCCGAGCCCCAGGTGTCGAGATCCTCGTGGTACATCGTCGCCGACAGCGGGAAGCCCACGCCGCCGAGCGCCTTCGCCGAGGTCATCACGTCGGGCGTGACGTCGGCCCAGTCGTTGGCCCACCACTCGCCGGTGCGGCCGAACCCGCTCTGGATCTCGTCGAACATGAGCGTAATATCGTTGTCGTCGGCGAGGTCGCGAAGCCCCTGCAGGAACCCCTCCGGTGGCGTGACGACGCCGCCCTCGCCCTGGATCGGCTCGACGAAGATACCCGCAGGGTTCGCGAGTCCGCCGTAGGGATCCTCGAGGATCTCCTGGACCTCCTCGAGTGCGTGATCGACGGCCTCCTGTGGCGCCTTCCCCTGCTCGAACGGGTTGGGGTAGGGGGCGTGGACGACGTCGGGCAGCAGCGGCGAGTAGTGTTCCTTGAACCCTTTGTTGCCGGTGAGGCTCATCGCGCCGGGCGTCGCGCCGTGGTAGGCACCCCGGAACGCGATCAGGCCGTCGCCGCCGGTGTTGTACTTGGCGAGCTTGATCGAGGCTTCGACGGCGTCGCTGCCGGTCGGACCGCCGAAGACGACCTTCTGGTTGCCCTGCAGCCCCGAGGGGGCGATCTCGTCGAGCTTCTCGATCAGCTCGAGGCGGGCCTCGGTCGGGAAGTCGACCGTGTGCACGAGCTTGTCGGCCTGTTCGTGGACGGCCTCGAGCACGTAGGGGTTCGCGTGGCCGACGTTGAGCACGCCGATGCCCGCGAACATGTCGATGTAGGTGTTGCCGTCGACGTCGCGAACCGTCGCGCCCGAGCCCTCCTCGAACGCGACCGGGATATCCTCGGGGTAGGCGACCGCGCTGCTGTCGATCTCGCGTTGCTTCTCGAGTAGCTCCCGCGAGCGCTGGCCGGGGACGCTGTCGACGTTCGGTGCCTCGTCGTAGTGGAGCTCGTCGATCGGTGGACTGCTCGTCATACGTAGGGCCAGGTGGAACAGTGATAAATAATTTGTCCACAGTAACTATAGAGGACGTACACAGAAATCGGTTCGAAAGCCGTCGGTCGGAGCGTGCAAACACCCATTGTTCGATAGGTAGTCACTAGCAGTAGATAGTGGCACGGTTTCTTTATTCAGTATCGTACCTGAAAGTGAAACAGGCGATTCGGCAACTACGTGTGCGCACGTAACGTTGTTATTCCTATCAGTTGTCGGTGATATTGACAAAGTCGTGCTGAATACAGCGCGCGAATGTGCCAACCGAATCGATGCTTTCAGTCTTCGGGTAAGTCGTTCAGTAGGCCATATTTTGCTCGGTAGCAGACAGCCCCAACTGAAGATCCGACGCCGAGGCTGTGTGCTTTATCTCGATCATCGAAGTTGAGAAGCATCTGCCCGAGCCAGATCCCTACTATCAACCCCCACCGCCGAACGCGTGACCGGCGAATCGACCCGATATCTCGGTCGTACAGGATCCGATAGGCGACGGCACTCATAACACCGACGAGAAACCAATCCGTCCGCACGTTTGGTACCTCTTCGATCACTTCCGCTGCGAACGCCGTTTGTAGTTCCGTGGGATCAACATTCTGTTCGTCAACGTCATAACTCTCTTGCACACTTATTTCATCTAACGATTCATCTTGGCGTAATTGGTCAATCCGGGCTGACTCTCTACGGAGCAGAAGTATTAGTCCCACAACTGTGAGATTCCCAAGAAGATCCAAGAGTGCATGGCTCCTTCGTGAGAACATGTCTGTGTTCAACACACCCATTCTAATAAATCTCTAGAAGGTCGTTCAGCTACTGGTGAATAGATCCTCTGGATGTTGCACGACCATTCTACCAACTACTGGATAGGTTGAGCGAAGCGTGCTGAACTCACAGCGCGTATCTCGCACGAGCCGTGAGTAGAATAGAGCAGTCGAATCGGTCGGTACGGATGAACAACATAGCGTTCTCCGCACCAGCTTCGTAGTGTGTGGAGGATTCACATATCTTGGTAGCGTAGTCTTACGGCTGAGGTAGCATGAAAACAGTCACATCAGCAGATGGCACGGCAATCGCATATGAACGAACGGGGAGCGGTCCACCGCTTGTGCTCGTCCACGGGACTCTCGTCAACCACACCTCGTGGGAGCCAAGCCGCCCCCGTTTCGAAGATCACTTCACGGTCTACGCGATGGATCGTCGGGGCCTTGGCGAGAGCGGCGACAACGACGAGTACGCGCTGGAACGCGAGGCTGAGGACGTGGGTGCGGTCGCCGAATCGATTGACGAACCTGTAGTCTTGCTCGGTCACTCGTATGGCGCTCTCATCTCGCTGGAGGCGGCCTTTCGAACTGACAACTTGCGGACACTCGTTCTGTATGAACCACTGTTTCAAGTTGGCGCCCAGAAACTCTACTCCGAAGACCTGCTCGCTGAAATGAAGGCCTTGCACGAAGCGGGCGAGAACGAGCGCCTGATCGTCCTGTTCTTCGAAGACATCCTCAAGTTGCCCCCAGCGGAAATCGATGCTCTTCGCTCGGACCCGATCTGGCAAGACTTCCTAGATGGGGCCCGAACAGTGTACCGTGAGACGCAAGCCGAAAACGAGTACGAGTTCGATCCCGCCCGGTTTGCGGAGCTGACGACACCGACCATACTGGTGTCGGGAAGCGAGAGCTCCGAGGATTTCACAAATGCAACGGATGGACTCGACGACGCGCTCCCGAACAGCCGAATCGTCACCCTCGACGGACAGGGACACGATGGGGCACTTTCCGCGCCAGATCTCTTCGTCGACGAGGTACACGCTGCGATCAGTGAATCAGACTGACGGATCATCGCTCGGGCATCCTAGTGCCTCCGGCGGTTATTCGATATGTGTCCTCTCCCGAGCAGCAGATCCATACGGGTTGGGCTGAAGGCAATCGATATGGTGTGCTGGATACACGCTCTATATTCAGCAGGCATCTCCTGACAGCTATCGGATGGATGGCTGCGCCGGTACCTACTTGCCCTGTACGTAACGCGAGGTTCACGCCTTACGCTGAATAAAGAAACCGTATTACCAACTACTGCTACCGATGGGGAGCAGTGAGACAAACGGGCCGAAAGACGTTGTCGAACCGCCGCAGGAACGGGGACGACGGGATCCCGTTCCGTCGACTCGAGGGTTACCAGGGCTCGTCCTTTAGGCCGAGCTGGTAGGCGATCATGTTCGTCGTGATGTGCAGGATCGGCGTCAGCACGACGACGACAGCGATCACGCCCCACGTGAACACCTCGAAGAACCACTCGGTCGCGAGCAGCGCCGTCAGGGGCAACGAGACGACGACGAAATCGAGCTGATCGAGCCCGGGAAACATCGCGCCGCGCTCGCGCCCAGATCGACGTTTGAGAAACGAGGCCATAATGTCGCCGAGCATCGCCCCCGCGGCGAGGCCGACAGCCGCGAGCGGCGTAAACGCCGGGACGTCGATTCCGATCGCCGCGCTCACGTCGTCGGCGACGAGGGTCAGCGCACCTGCGAGGAGCACGCCCGCGAGGATCCCCGCGGCGGTTCCCCGCCAGGTCTTCCCGTCGCCGAGCACGCGCTTGTCGTCCCACGTCCGTCCACCGTCGATCGGCCGACCACCGCCGGCCAGCACCGCGGCGTTGTTCGGAACGTAGGCCGGCAACATCGCCCAGAAGGCGACGACGATCGTCTCGAGTACTGCCATGTTCGGCGGGACGAACCCCCGCGTCTTAACCTGCTGTGGTTCGGCCCGACCCGTCGCGCCGTCGATAGCATCAATTTCATTTGACATCCTCCCGCGCCTAAAGGCGCGGGTATTCTCCTTGCTTTTTATAAGCTCGGTGACGTAGCCCACGTATGATGTTGCCAGTCGCGGGCCGGTTCGTCGCCGGGGAGGGACCAGCCGAGGCTCTCGAGCACGTTCGTCAGCTGAACGACCGGAACGTGAAGGCGATCGTGAACCTGCTGGGGGAACACTACGACGACCGCGAGGCCGCCGACGCCGACGCCCGGGAGTACCGCGAGCTCGTCGAGGACATCGCGCGGTCCGATCTCGAGGCGACGGTGTCGGTCAAACCCTCCCAGATCGGCCTCGATCTGGGCGAGGACGTCTTCCGGGAGAACCTCGAGGCGATCGTCGAAACCGCGGCCGAGCGCGGCGTGTTCGTCTGGATCGACATGGAGGACCACACGACGACCGACGCGACCCTCGACGCCTACGAGGAACTGGCTCGAGAGCATGGTGGTGGGGTGGGCGTCTGCGTCCAGGCAAACCTCAAGCGGACCCGCGGAGACGTCGAACGGCTCGCGGACGTCCCTGGAAAGGTTCGGTTCGTCAAGGGCGCCTACGACGAGCCGGTCGAGATCGCCTACAAGGGCAAAGAGGCCGTCAACCGGGAGTACGAGGCCCTGCTCGAGTACGCCTTCGAACAGTTCGAGGGCGGGATCGCGATCGGCAGCCACGATCCGGCGATGATCGACCGCGCGATCGAACTCCACGAGGAACACGGCACCGACTTCGAGATCCAGATGCTGATGGGCGTTCGGAACGACGCCCAGTTCGAGCTCGCCGAGGAGTACGAGGTCTACCAGTACGTCCCCTACGGCGACCGCTGGATGTCGTACTTCTACCGCCGGGCGATGGAACGCAAGGAGAACCTCTGGTTCGCGGTTCGAGCCGTCCTCGGCCGCTAAAGGAAAGGGCTCATTAGCCCCTAGTGTGAGGTGGCGTACATGGCTTCGTGGAAGCGGGATTTCGCAAGCGGGCTGATCGTCCTCGGCCCGATTCTCGTGACCCTCTACGTTATCTACTGGCTCTACGGCCTCATCGCGGGGCTGACTCCGGGGCTCATCCTCGACGAGGCCGCGCTCCGGCCGCTGATCCCCGGCGACGGCGGCCAGGCCCAGCAGACCCGCGAGGAGGTCGCCCAGTTCCTCCGGGTGATCGTCGCCCTGACCGTCCTCGTGATCCTGACGTTCTCGGTCGGCTACCTCATGCGGACGACTGTCGGCGGACTGGTCGAACGGCTGGTCGACAACGTCGCCAACCGGGTCCCTGTGATCCGGGTCGTCTACAACGCCTCGAAGATGGCCGCCGAGACCGCCTTCGGCGAGCAGGACTCCCTGCAGAAACCGGTCAAACTCGAGACCTGGGAGGGGCTTCGAATGACCGCGTTCAAAACCGGGAAAGTAACCGAGGACGGCCGCGAGGTGCTGTTCCTGCCGACGTCGCCGAACATCACGACCGGGTTCGTCATCGAGGTCGAGTCGAGTCGAATCACCGAACTCGACGAGGACGTCGAGGACGCCCTGACCCGCGTGCTGAGCGCCGGCTTCGGCGACTCGAAGCGCAACCGAGACATGGCCGCCGGCGTCTCGATCGACGTCGTCGACGAGGCGACGACCGACGGCGGCGAGAGCGAACCCGACTCCGATCGGCGACGGCTCGAGGACTGACTCCGAGCGGTAGCCGAGATCCACTCGACAACCGCCGCGCTTTCGACGGGGGAACCAGAACCTTTTGCATCGACGGTCCGCTCCAATCGACCATGCAACGACGTGCAGTTCTCGCTGGCGTCTCGAGTCTCGTCGCCCTCGCCGGCTGTCTCTCCGACGACGAGATCGACGAACGGGGCGAGATCGAGATCCTGATCGACGACGAACCGGTGAACCTCTCGGAGGATCGGTACCAGGCCGAACACGCCCCGAACCACTCGATCGACTTTCATCTCCACGAGACCAGCGACCAGTGGTACATGGAGGGCGAGGAGCGGGTCACGTTCGCCGAGGGGATCGACCTGCTGCCGTACTTCTCGTTCGAAACGGACGACGGCGACCACGTCCTCGAACACGACGGCGACGTCTACGACGAGGCCGACGCCGACACCGAGATGACGTTCCTGGTCGACGGCGAGTCCGTCGACCCGACGGAACACACGCTCGAGGACGGCGAGGAGATGATCCTCGAGGTATCGACCAGCGGGTGAGGGCCGTCCTCGCCGGTGAGTTACGGCTCACTCGCCGGGGTTGATGACGGACCAGGTGCGAGTACGGGCATGCCAACTATCGACGACACAGCGAAGGTAGTCGACTCCGAGGTCGGCCGGGCCGAGATCCGGGAGTTCGCGACGATCCACGACGCCGATATCGGCGACGGCTGTCGGCTCTACGAGCGAACATCGATCAAGAAATCACGGCTCGAGAGGGACGTCGACGTCAACGCGGGGACGTACGTCGAGAACGCCGAGATCGGACCCGGCGTACAGATCGGCCCGAACTGCAGCGTCGTCGGCGTCACCCACGAGTTACGCGAGGACGGGATGGCGTTTCGCGACGACGTCCTCGAGCGGATCGTACTCGGCGCGGGTGCGTTCCTCGGCGCCGGCAGCGTGGTCGGTCCCGGACTCGAGATCGGCGAGGGGACAGTGGTGGCTGCGGGCGCGACCGTTACCGACGACATCGGTCCGCAAAAGGTCGTCCTCGGATCGCCGCCGACAGAGCGGATCGTTCCGCTGGACGAGTGGCTGGATCGGTGAACACGGGGAACGGGTTCGGGGATGGTGATCGTCGGTCGGAAGCCGCTCGCGTCCAGTTCGTCTTCGTCGAGCGCTTGCTCGAGAAGTCGACGAAGCCCGGAACCGACGTCGTGCCCGCGGTAGGGTGCGAAAAGCGTAGAAGGAAACGCCGAGTCCTCAGACGTACGTGAACCAGTCGTCGTACTCGTCGGTGCGCCGTTCGACGACCTCGAAGAACTTCGACTGGATATCCTCGGTGATCGGACCGCGGCCGCCGTCGCCGATGACGACGTTGTCGACCTTCCGGATAGGCGTGACCTCGGCTGCGGAGCCAGTGAAGAACAGCTCGTCGGCGGTGTTGAGCTCGCCCCGCGAGATCGAGGCCCTGTCGTGGACGGTGTACCCCAGATCCTCCGCGAGCGTGATAACGGTTCGGCGGGTGATGCCGTCGAGAATCGACTCCGAGAGCCCGGGCGTGTAGATCTCGCCGTCTCGGACCATGAAGATGTTCTCACCGGGGCCCTCGGCGACGTCGCCCTCCTTGTTCAGCACGATCGCCTCGGCATACCCGTTCCGACGGGCCTCCTCGCCGGCCAGCAGGCTGTTGACGTACAGCCCCGTCGTCTTCGCGTTCGTCGGAATCTGGCTCGAGGCGTGTTTCCGCCACGAAGAAACCATCACCTCGATCCCGTTCTCGAGGGCGTCCTCGCCGAGGTAGGCTCCCCACGGCCAGGCGGCGATCGCGATCCGCGTCGGGCAGTCGCCCGGCCCCACACCGAGGGTGTCGTAGCCGTAGAAGGCGATCGGACGGATGTAACAGGAGGCGAGATCCTGGCGTCGAATGAGCTCGATCGTCGCCTCGGTCAGCTCCTCGATATCGTGGTCGATCTCCATCTCGTAGGGTTTGGCGGACTGGTAGAGCCGCTCGAGGTGTTCCTCCCAGCGGAAGATGGCGGGTCCCTCCTCGGTGTCGTAACAGCGCGCCCCCTCGAAGATCCCCGTGCCGTAGTGGAGTCCGTGTGTCAGGACGTGAATCTGCGCGTCGTCCCAGTCGACGAACTCTCCGTCCATCCAGATCGTGTCGACGTCCATCTCGTCGAATCCCATGATCGTAGGTGTTGAACACCACGGTACTAAGTGTTCGCTATTCGGGAAGCGAGGGAGGGGTGCCCTCGGGCGATTAGTCTCGATCCCGAACCCGAAGGGCTTCGACGGTGACCGCGACGGTTCCGCCGACGGCGACTGCGACGGCGCCGAACTGGAGGAAGACGGCGAACGGCGAGTCGTCGTTCTCGCCGTCGTGATCGTGGGCGTCCTCGTGGTCGTGAGCGTCGTCCTCGTGATCGTGACCGTCGTCGCTGTCGTGATCGTGGTCGTGGTCTTCGTGGCCGTCGGGTGAGACGGCGATCACGTCGATCCACTCGCTCACGTACGAGCCGTCGGGCGCGCCGGTCACTCGCAGCTCCCAGCGACCGTCGTCGGCGAGGGGCTGGACCGTGGCGTACGCGCCGTCGTCAGTCTCCTCGAGTTCGACCTCGGTCTGGGTACCATCCTCGCTGCTTGCGAGCAACCGAACAGCCTGGTCCGAACTCATCGGCTCGCCGTCGTCGTCGAGGAACGCCACCTCGAAGACGATCGGCTCGTCAGCCTCGAGGACGAAGTAGTCGTCGCCCTCGGCCTCCTCCGCGGCCGGGAACGCGCTGATCTCGAGGATGCTATCGTCGTACTCGTGTTCGATCGTCGATTCGACGAGGTCGTCGTCCGCACCGGCGACGGCAGCCGTCGGTGCCGAGGTAAGCACGCCCGAGAGAAGCAACACGGCGGCGAGGACCGCCAGTTCGAGACGGATCGATCGGACGATCGTCCGGAGCCGGCTGTCCGCAGTCTCGACTCCGCCGTCCGCGCTCGTCGGCCACGAGGAGCTCGCCGAATCGGTGGCTCTCGACGACTCGAGCCGACGCAGCAGGACGAACCGTGTCACACCTCCAAGTCCGAGTGCGATCGCGATCAACGCGAGTTTCGCCACGAGCGTCAGTCCGTACACGGTGTCGACGAGGCCGTCCGCCTCGGGAACGTGCCAGGAGGCGAGGACGAACCCCGTTGCCACGACGAGGGTGACACCGCTCAGTGCAAGTATCGAGAATCGCCGAATCGTTCCGGTAACGAGCGCGGTTCGATCGGCGGGCGCGCCAGCCCGGGCCGCGGGGACGACGGCGAGCGCGAGCACCGCCAGCCCGCCGATCCAGAGCCCGGCGCCGACAATGTGGACGAAGTCGACGACCGTCCCCTGGAGGCGATCGATCGCCGTCGCCGAGTGGCTCGTCCAGGCGACCGTTCCCGCCAGGGCGAGGGCTCCAGCGAACGTGCCGGCGAGCGCGGGTCGACGGGCACCGCCTCGGATCCGCCAGACGACGACCGCAGTGACGAGCGCCGCGACAGCGAGCTGTACGAGCCAGGCCTGCCCGAGCGGCGTCTCGAGGAACTGCGAGACGGTATCGACCGAGAGCGGACCCAGGCTCGTGCTCCGGACGAGCCCGAGGGCGAGCGCGCTCGCGAGGGTGAGGACCGCAGCGCCGACGAGCAGCCGACCGACACGTCCGTCGAGGGCGGCTCGTCGCGAGCTACCGGCTCGAGCGAAAGCGGGCCCGGCGGCGACGGCTGCGGTCGCCGGGATCCCGACCAGTCCAACGATTCCGACGAGCAACAGGCCTTTGGCGCCCGCCTCGATCGGCGAGATAGACTCGTCGGTCTCGTCGTCCTCGTGGGACTCGAGCACCGCGTCGCGGTCGAGCGGTTCGTCACCGACGGCGAAGAAGAACGAGCCCGACGTGGTGTGGCCGTCGTCAGCGAGGACCTCCCACTCGACGGTGTACATCCCCTCCTCGTCGGCCGCGTCCTCGATCGGCACGTCGACGAGTTGCGTGTCGTCGGGATCGATCTCGGGTTCACCGCTGACGACCTCGCCGTCCGGCCCCTCGATGGTGATATCGGCGTTGACGACGCCGTCGCCCGAGAAGGTCAGCGTGACCTCGTCGGGCACCTCGTCGACCTGCTCGCCGTTCGCGGGGTCCGTCTCGCTGAGGTAGGCGTGGGCCGCGACCGGGGTTGCAAAACTCGCCAGCACCAACACTCCGACCAGGAGGACGACGACGGCGAGCGTCGCGGTCGAACGGGCGAACTGACGGCTTCCAGTCATCGGTACCGGCCTGTGTATCCCGTCCCGGAATCGCCAACGTACTGGACGGTGTCGACGGGGGCGCCGACGTCGATCAGGTCGACTTCCTGCGCGGTCATCTCGACCACGGCGACCGCCTCGTCGACGTCCGCCGGCGTGACGAAGTACTCGTCCCCGGAGACGGCCATCCGGCTCCGGCCGTCGACGTCACCTACGTCGAGTCGATCAACTTCCTCGAGCGTGTCTATGTCGACGACGGCGACGTCTCCCGACCCGGCGGTCGCAACGAAGGCGTCGGCGCCGTCGGGTCCGAACCGAACCGTCGAGGGGCCGCCGTCGATCTCGACGCTGCCGAGCACCTCGCTGTCCTCGTCCGAGACGTCGACGAAGTAGACGTCGTCGTCGACGATCGCGAGTCGATCCTCCTCGGGCGAGAGGAACATCCCGCCGGTGAAATCGAGTTCGTCGACCACCTCCTCTGTCTCTGTATCGACGACGGTCGTTCCGCCGAAGTACTCGGCGTACACGAGGTCGTTCTGCGGGCCGTAGGCCTTGTAGTGGGTACCGCCGCTGTCGCCGAACTCGATGAAGTCGCTTCGCTCGTAGCTCTCGAGATCGACGACGGCTATTCCGGGGTCGTTAACGTTCGTTGCGTAGCCGGTGTCGCCCATCTCTTCGTGATAGAGCAACTTGCCGTGGCCTTCGTCGTCGAGACCGACTTCGACGATTTCACTCACCTCAAGATCGTCGACGTCGATGACGTAGAACGCACCCTCGTCGTCGGCGTGGACCCAGATCTCGTCGTCGACCGGGTGGTACATGTGATTGATACCCGGACCGACGTCGATCGCAGCTTCGTGGGTACGCGTTTCGGTGTCGATGACGTGCACCTGATCGAGCGTCTCCTCCACGGCGAAGATCAGCCCGTAATCGTGGGTGATCTGTGGCTCTGCCCACGATTCGTCGTCGAACTCCTCGGTGATCTCGTCGACGACGTCACCGTCGGCAGGGTCGAGGATCGAGATCCGATTAGGGGCGAACGCGTAGACGAGGCCGTCGCTGCCGACGGCCTCCGGTTCGTCGTCTCCGTTACCGCCGTTGTCGTCTGGGTCGGCGTCGTCAGCGTTTTCAGCGTCGTCGTCTGCAGCGCCGTCGGTATCATCCTCGAGACAGCCGGCGAGAGAAACAGTTGCAAATCCGCCGACAGCCCCGATAACCGTCCGTCGCTTCACAGGGCAGTTCATACCCGACCTTTCGACGCTGTGGCTTACTCGATTCTGGTACGGTAGTCGAAAGTCGACACCTGTGGGTCAGTATCGCAAGAAACGGTCAGCCGGCCGACCACTCACCTGAGTTTGCCGGTGTAGCCGACGCCGGAGTCGCCGACGTACTGCACCGTGTCGACGCCCTCCTCGACCTCGACGTGCTCGACGAGTTCCTGTGCGTCCATATCAACGATCGCGACGATTCCGTCGGCGTCCGCGGGGCTGACGAAGTAGTCGCCGCCGGCAACGCCGGTTCGGTGGAGGTGGTCGGCGTCCTCAGGACGCTCGATATCGCCGATATCGACGGTCTCGACGACCTCGGCCGCTTCGACGTCGATGATCGACGCCTCGTCGGTCTGGGTGTTCGCCGTGAACGCGTAGACCGCGTCGTCGGCCTCGTGGTACCGGAGCGCGTCCGGATCGTCGCCGACCTCGACGACGCCGAGCTCCTCGCTGTCCTCGCTCGTCGCGTCGAGGAACCGGACATCGTCGCCGTCGAGCACGCCGAGAACCTCCTCGTCGGGGGTGAGGTACATTCCGCCAGCGAAGTCGAGCGTGTCGACGATCTCGTCGTCGTCGATGTCGACAACCACGGTTTCGTCGCTGAACTCGAAGTACGCGAGCCCCGTCTCCGGCGCGTAGGCCTTGTAGTGGGTTCCCTGTTCGTCATCGTCGGCGAACTCGATGAAATCGCTTCGTTCGTAGTTCTCGAGGTCGATCACCGGCGCGCCGGGGTCGTTGACGTTCGTCGCGTAGCCGACCGAACCCATGTTCTCGTGGTAGAGCAACTTCCCGTGGCCTTCCTCCTCGAGCCCCGACTCGACGATTTCGGTGACCTCGTGGGAGTCGGTATCGATGACGTAGAAGGTGCCCTCGTCGTCGCTGTGGGCCCACATCTCGTCGTCGTTAGGGTGGTACATGTGGGTCGCGTCCGGTCCGATATCGACCTCGTCGACGATCTCGCGGGCCTCGGTGTCGATGACGAGCACCTGCGAGGGCGACTCCCTGATCACGTAGATCTCGCCGTAATCGGTCGTGATCCGCGGATCGCCCCACCCTTCGTCGTCGAGGTCGTCGGTGATCTCGTCGACGACCTCGCCGTCTTCGGGATCGATGATCGCGATCGTGTTCGGCGCGAAGGCGTAGATCAGCCCCTCGCTGTCGCCGTTCTCGGTCTCCGACTCCTCGTCGTCTCCGTTGTGGTCGTGATCGGGGTCATCGCCATCGTCGTCCGCGTCGTCGCCGTTTCCTTCGTCCTCGCCACCATCGTCGGCACAGCCGGCGACGGCCACGACGAATCCGCTTCCAGTTAGCTGTACAAGACGTCGTCGCGTAATGGAATCCATATTCGCCAGTTTGTCTACGGTCTTACCTTGCTTCTGGTGTGCGTCTCGAAAACCTGGTTCACCTCTCGAATTGTTATGTCGGGTGGATATCACGCCGCGGCCCTGTACGGTGCTCTCGAGTTCAGGAAAGTGAAATAATGCTCCTGGCAGAAACCGAGGCGACGCTACGCGCCCTCGAGCAGGTCGTCGACGAGCCGGGTGAACCGATCGAGCAGTCGATCCGGAACCGTTGGTTCGACCGTCGACAGCAACTCGGCGGTCCGTTCGGGGTTTGCCAATCGAAGGACGACCCGGTTGCGCTCGTCGTAGGTTTTCTCGACGACCTCCTGCTCGACCAGTCGGTCGAGGTGGTACTCGAGCGTGCTCCGGGCGATTCCGAGCGCGTCAGCGACCGCGCCCGGCCCCGTCGGCTCGTGTTCGATCAGGTGGACGACGATCTCACGGGCGGTTTCTCGCCGGAACAGTGCCAGCAGGGCCTGTTCGTGCTCGTCGTACTCGGGCGCGTAGTAGTGAGTTCGACCGTAGAACTCGTTGCGGACGAGCTCGCCGTCATCGATCAGGCGGCGAATGTGGTACTGAATCTGTCCTGGTGCGAACGCCGACTCTCTGACGAGCTCATTGAAGTGGATGCCAGCGTTGGCGTGGACGTGGGTTCTGATCTGCTGTCGCGTATCGGACATGTGAGACGAATCACCGAAATTCCGGCCGAGCCGGCTGCTACCGCGGGCTAGCCGTCCAGTACTGATAACGGTTTCCGATCCCTTGCAGTGTCGAGGCGGCCGTGGCCCCTCCCGTGACCGAAGAGCATAGGTAACCTTCCGACCGACGTAGGAATACGGAGATGCACCACACGAGCCCGTTCGAGCTCGGCTGGCTGGATCCACAGGTAGCTCCGGTTTTACTCGCCGTGATCGTTCTGGCGGTGCTCTGTACGGCGGTACTGTTCTGTTGTGGCGTCGTCGCGTATCTGCGGCGGCGATCGACCCGGTATCTGTTGGTTACGGTCGCTCTGGGCTTGCTTCTGATTCGATCGCTGGTCGGTCTCGGCACCGTCTTCGGAGTCGTCTCGATGTCCCTCCACCACCTCCTCGAGCACGGGATCGACGTCTCGATCGCCGTGTTGATCCTGTATGCGGTCTACCGGAGCGGACCTGGAACCGAGCAGGCGCAGTTCGAAACCGACGGCGACTGACGACCGCGATCAGGCTAATCGCTCGAGAACGTCCCGACCCTCGAGGTAGACGTAGTCGTGGCGGTCGGCGTAGGCGCGGGCGTCGGCGGGGGTGAGCGCCTCGCCGGTCTGGTCGTCTAACATCTCGCAGACGACGACCGCGGGCGGGAGGTCGGCGGCACCGGCCAGGGCGAGGCCGAGTTCGGTGTGGCCCTCCCGCTGGGCGAGCAGGTCGGGAGCCGCTTTCAGCAGGTGGACATGACCGGGGACGCGGAACTCCGTCGCGAACTCCGTTGCAGCGGGCTCGGCCGCGGCCTCGCCCAGCGTCCGGATGGTCAGCGAGCGGTCGGCATCGGTGATCCCGGTGTAGGTGTCGCGATGGTTGACCGTCAGCGAGAACGACGAGCGCTCGTCGTAGCCGAGTTCGTGGTCGGCCGCGGCGGGGTGATCGATCTCCTCGGTGTAGAAGGGGAGGTCGAACGCCTCCGCGACCTCGTGGGCAAGGGCGACACAGACCAGCCCGCCGGCGTCGTTTCGCATGTGGGCGACGGCGTCGGACGTGACCGCGTCGGCGTGGTAGATAATGTCGGTCTCTCCCTCGCGGTCGGCCGCGTCGTGAACCAGTACCGGCTCGCCAGCCCGCAGCGACTCGAGGGCACGTTCGAACGCCGTCGGTGCCTGCGAACCCGCGCCGGCGTTCGCACTGGCGTGGCGCCCGGTCATCGACGATCACCCACGGAGACCGTCACGCGATCCCCGTCCTCGAGTTCCAGCGTTTCGCGGAGCTTCTCGGGGGCGATGACCTCGAGCTGGTCCTCGTCGTGGTGGGTCCGTTCGGGCGCGATAATGTGGGCTTCCTCGTAGCACCCGCCGTCGGTCGTCTCGACGGTCGCAGGGTGACAGACCGCGGGACCGTAGGTCCGGTCCTCGTCCTCCCAGCCGTCGATCGGCACCGGCTCGAGGGAGGCCATCGCGCTCCGGCGGCGAACGCTGTCCTCCCGGAGGTCGACGTTCAGCGTTCCGGGAAACGGCTCGTAGCCGAGTCGGTCGGCGAACTGGCGTTTGTACCCCGACAGTGAGATGTAGTGGCGACCCTCGCCCATCCCGCTGGTGACGGTACCCTCGAGTTCGACCTCCAGGTCGCTCTCGAAGATGCGTCGGTAGTCCTCGTACTCGGCGTGGAGCGCCCGCTCGCCCGCGTCGGTTACCGCGACCCACTGCCCGTCGCTGACGGTATCGCGTTCGAGCAGGTCGGACGACTCGAGGCGCTGGAGCCGGCGCGAGGCCGTTTGGTTCGACGCCTCGAGTCGCTCCGCGAGGCGGGAACAGGAGATCTTGACGTCACCCTCGAGCCCCCCTTCAAGCGCGAGCAGCTTGAGAACGGCGAGTTCGTCGTGACCGACGGCGGACTCGGCTGACACTGACATACCTATAACGTTCGTGGGGCCACTCAAAAGCGTATCGAATGTGGCATGCGTAACAGAACTGTGATGGGGTTGGCGGCCGTTTATTCGGTTCGTACTGAACGTCAGCCCGACGTCGGTAAAACACCTCCGGCTAACACCTTCGCCACCGGGGGCGCCAACGAGCCGACGGCACGGGACGACGGTCGGCTCAGTCGCCAGTCACCGGGTCCCGCTCCCAGAACTCGCTTCCCTGCTCGAGTTTCGGCACCCACGTCTCCTCGTCCTTCGCGAGCAGCGCCACGCGCGACGGTGGAACGCCCCGCAGTTCGGTGAACTCGGGCATGTACTCCTGTACCCGCTCGGTGAAGTCGACGACCTCCTCGTGGTCGGGCATCGACGAGCGGTCGAGTCGCCCCTGCGAGTGGCCGACGTGCATGTACGCCTTCAGCTCGAGGAAGTCGGGGTCGGCCTGTTGGTAGAAGCCGGCGTACCAGTCGGGGTGGTGCATGTTCTCGCCCTTGACGAGCGTCGTCCGCAGCACGGTTCGAGTTTCGTCCTTTTCGCGGAGGACGTCCATCGTCTCGAGCAGCCGATCCCAGGCGTCGTCCTCGACGGCCTTGACCACCTGGTCGAAGGTGTGGCGCTCGGCAGCATCGACGCTGACGTACAGCTGTGTGGGATCGCACTCCCGGAGCACCTCGGGTCGGGTGCCATTAGAAACGAGGAACGTGGTGATATCCCGGTCGTGGAACGCCTCGAGCAGTTCCGGCAGGTAGGGATACAGCGTCGGCTCGCCGTCGAGCGAGATGGCGACGTGGCGCGGTTCCATCGCCTCCTCGAACACCTCACGGGGGACGTCGTCGTTGCCGCCAAAGCCCGACAGCAGCTTCTTCTGGAGGCGGATCGAGGCGTCGACGACCGCTTCCGGGTCGTCCCACTCGACGTCGCCCAGCTCGTAGGCGTGACCTCGGTGGTCGCGCCAGCAGAAGACACAACGCTCGTTGCACTTGACGACCGGCGTCATCTGGATGCAGCGATGAGACTGAATCCCGTAGAAGACGTTCTTGTAACACCGTCCCTCACCCCGGAGAGCGTTCGCCGTCCAGCCGCAGGTCTGGGCCGCGGTGTGGTTCTCGCTGTGGTAGTTCGGGCTCGAGACCTGTGCAGGGGTGTCGTCGGCTCCCCCATCGTCGGCCTCGGCCGTTCCCGACCCGGTCGCGGGATCCGCGGAGTCGCTCATGTTGAACCCTCATTGCTCGGGCGCGGGCAAAAGCCGTGTGGTGTCTGCGCGCTCGCTCGAGACCCGGCGCGCCGTCGCCGACTCGACGAGCGAGGCCGCGAGTAACGCTACTTCTGGTGGGGCAACGTCCCGGGCTCGACCGGGTCGTCATCGCCCTCGTCGTCCTCACTGACGATCTCCCGTTCGAACGTGTAGAGTACGATTCCGGTGTTGGCGGTCATGATCACGCCCGTCATCGGCGCCGGAGCGAACAGGTACAGTCCTACCCCGAGCAGGAACGGGACCGCCGCGATCGCGGCCCACAGCCGCGGCCGGGAGATCTCCTGGCCGATCGCGTCCCGGTGAACGAGCGCGAAGATCGCGGCCGTCGCGCTGAGACCGAAGGCCCCGACTGCGACGTCGAATCCGTCCATACCCGAGAGTCGGGGCGGTCGATAGAAAAGCGTTCTGCGACCGCTCGCTCGAGCCGGCTACCCGGGTACGCAACCCGGTTCCCACCGATCGGGTTCCGGCAGAACTATGTTGTCGATTCGGGCTAACGTCTCGCACACAGATGGCCGATCAGATCGACGGTCCCAACGAACTGCCGTCGACGGCGGGTGAGTTCGCAGACGACTACCCCGAAGTCTGGGAGGCGTACTCCGACCTCGGCGAGGCCTGCTCCGAGGCCGGCCCGATCGACGACGAGACGAAGCGGCTCGTCAAACTGGCGCTCGCGATCGGCGCCCAGTCCGAGGGGGCCGTCCACTCCCACGTCCGGCGCGGACTCGACGAGGACGTCGATTCCGAGGCGTTGAAACAGGTCGCGGCGCTCTCGATCCCGACGCTCGGGTTCCCGCAGGCGATGGCCGCGATCAGCTGAATCGAGGATCTCACGGACGAGGACGAAGCCTAACGTAACGGACGACCGTTTTCCGCGTTCTCGTTCTTTCGCGACCGTGCTCGAGCGAAGCTGCGGGTAAAGAGATATGTACGCTGCGTTTGCACGTTCGCTCGAGAACGGATCGAATGCTCGACGGCTGGCTCGACGACGGCGGGCGAATCGCTCGGATCGAGTGGCGACGACACGAGCGCGAGTTCGGACGCTCGAGGGGCCGTCGGATCGGGCTGGTCCTGACGTACTGTGCGGTCGCCGTCGTCCTCGGTTCGGGTGCGTGGATCGTGGGCCGCGAGCTGGCTGTAACGGAGACGGCACCCACCGCCGTCGGGTCGCTCGCGGCGACGCTCGCGTTCGGCTGGATCGTCGTCCGAAGCGCCTCGCTGACCCACAGACGCTTCGAGGGGCTGTCTCCCGACGCGTTGCTGACCGCAGTTCCTGTGCGGACCGCCGTCCTCGGGCTGGTATCGTTCGTGTGCGCTCGAGTCGGCGTCGCGATCGCGCTTCCGACAGTGGGCGTCGCCTCGGGGCTCGCGCTCGGTGCTGGAACACCGGCTCTCGCCCTCTCCACCGCCACCGCGATCGTGGCGCTCACCGTGTTGGCCGTCGCGGTCGGCGTTACGGGCAGGCTCGCGGGCTCGCTCGTCGGTCGACGGCTGGCCCGGGGCGGCCTGTACCGAGACCTGCTCGTCCTGTTCGGCTGGATGCCGCTCGTGGCGCTGTGGTTCCTTCTCCGGGAACTGTCGGTGTCAGCTATTGAGCTGGGAGCGTGGCTCGAGTGGCTGCCGCTGGCGCTGCTGGTCGATCTCGCGTTTCTGGGGGCCGGTGGGACTGCCGAGGTCGAACCGCTTCGCGCGCTGGCCGCGGTCGGCGCCGTCGCGGTCGTCGTTCCGGGGTTGCTGGGACTGACGACTACCGTCGCCCGGCGTCTCTGGGTGACCGAACCCGTCGGCTCGGCGCGCTCGCCGACCTCGTTTCGCTCGCACTCGCGCTCGCTGGCCGGCGGCGGCCGACTGGAACGTCTACTAGATGACTTCGTTTCGCAACCGACGCTCACCGTCGCCCGGGAGCGGTTGCTCGCGGAGCGGCGCGCTCCTCGAGGACTGCTGTCGACGGGGTACGTCCTCCTGTTCGTCGCCCTGGTCGGACTGCCGGTGTTCGGCGCCCTGCTCGGAACCCCCGGCTTCCTGCTAGTGGTGTTCGGCCTCGGTGCAGCGGCGGGGATCGTCTTCACCGCCGAGGCGATCGGCAGCGCCTACCGCGTCCTCCCGATGCTGCTCACGACGGTCCGAGGACGGCAGTTCGTCGGGGGGCTGGTCCTCGCCAGTCTCGCTCTCGTCGTTCCGCTCGTCGCCGCCGTGGTCGTCCCGCTCGGGATCGTCAGCGACGCGAGCCTCGTCGAGACGCTCGGACTCGCGCTCACCGGGGTTGCGCTCTGTGCGTGTACCGCGACGGTCAACGCTGCGGTCGAGCTGGACGTCGACCGCGACGTTCTCGTGGCTGTCCCCGGCTTCTTCACCGACGGACCGCTGTACTCGGAACCGGGCTGGGGAGCGTTTTCGGGACTGGCGAAAACCATTGTGATCGTTTCGCTCGTCGCGCTCCCGGCGTTTCTCGGGAACGCCCGGTGGGTCTACGAACGGGTGTCCGCCCTCGGCGTACCGACCCTGGCCGTCCGCCTCGGCGCACTGTGCTGTACGATCGTCCTCGCGGTCGGCGTCTCGAGGATCGCGTTTCGGGTTGCCGTCGAGCGCTACCGCGACTACCGACTCGAGTAACTATGACACGGCAATCGAACGATGACCCCGGCGAGACGAGCGACGAATCCGACGACTCGGGCAACGAGCCGAACGGCGAACCCGCCATCGTCGCGAACGCCCTCACGAAGCGCTACGGCGACACGATCGCCGTCGACGACCTCACGCTTGAGGTCGAGCCGGGTTCGATCTACGGCTTCCTCGGTCCGAACGGCGCAGGCAAGACGACGACGATCCGACTGCTGACGGCGCTAACGCTCCCGACGAGCGGCTCCGGAACCGTCGCGGGCGTTCCGATCTCGAATCGAGAGGCACTGGTCGACCGCATCGGGTATCTTCCCGAGTCGCCGCCGATCGCCGAACAGCTCACGGCCCGCGAGCAACTCGAGTACTACGGCGGCCTCTGCGGGATGGACGCTTCGGCGATCGAAGAACGGCTGGACGAGCTGCTCGAGCGACTCGAGCTCGCCGCGGACGCCGACGACCGGATCGTCACGTACTCGAAGGGAATGCGCCAGAAGACGGGGCTCATCCAGGCGATCCTCTCCGACCCCGACGTGGTCTTTCTGGACGAGCCGACCTCCGGGCTGGACCCGCGGGCCGTGCGCACGGTTCGAGAGCTGCTGACGGAGCTGGCGGCGAACGGGACGACCGTCTTCCTCTCGACGCACGTCCTCCCCGTCGTCGAACGGATCGCTACCAACGTCGGGATCTGCTACGAGGGACGGCTCGTCGAGTCGGGGGCGCCCGAGGAGCTGCTCGAGCGCCTCGAGTCCGGGGCGGACTCGACGCTCGAGGACGTCTTTCTCGAGGTGACGAGCGACGCGAAGTGATCGTGGCCGGGCAACGAGCGAAAGAGCGGACGACTAGATGCAGCTGTTCGATCGTGTTTCGTGTCGCGACGCTGGGTGGTGATCGTGTGCTGTCAGTGCAGTTCGTGACCCTCGAACCGTCGTACTGCGCCACGATAGGCGACCAAAGCGACCAGTAGCCCACCGGAAACCAGCAGCATGGAGAATCCACTCCGGAAGGCGCTAAGCGGGAGTCCCTGAATCGTTTCGCCAGCGTCAATCAGTGACGATGCGAGAGTAGTGAGCACTCCGCCGTCGGCGACCAGCCCGAGAACGACTCCCGGAACGTAACCGATCCCGGAGAGCGCCGTCCTCACCAACTCCGGTGTGGCTACCAGTCCAACCAGCGCCGCGCCGGGAAGCCACACCAGTACAACGTGAAGCGTGCCCGCGAGCAGCCGGGGTGGTCGTACTCCGTCGCTATTGCCGATTCGGATGGCACTATAGCGCGGAAGCCACATCCCGATCAAGGGTGCAAGTGCGGCCCCAACGACGGTAAGCAAGCATCCGATCAACGTCAGTGCTATCGCCGACGGAAGTCCGTATCCACCCACGAGTGCCGCCACGAGCGTGACGACGGCGACGACAGGTGCGAACAGCAGACTCGGAACCAGCTGCCCACGGACGAACGCTCGACTCGAGACGGCAGTCAGGGTCGCCGGCAGGACGGCTCCCTCATCACCGAGCGGGTTGAGACCGAACGCCGCACCGGCAACCCACCCCAGCAGTACGGCGCTGGCTGGTCCCAGTATCGCGAGTGGGCTGATCCCCTGTAGCACCACGTTCAGTAGCGCTGCGCCGCCACCGAACACTGGAATCAGCAACACGTTCAACCGCTGGGGTTCTCGCCGAGTCCGCAAAAGGGACCACTCGGCAGTATGCCGGGTCGGACCGGTGATGAACGGGATACCGAGAGGACTGATGGCCCGCTCGAGGGCACGCTGGTCGTCCACTATGCGAGTGGGGGAAGCAGCGTCGGTATCCGAAACGGTGATCGGCTCGTCGAACCAGAACGAGGCGGAGATACGCTCGGCCAGCCAGCTCCCACCGACGAGGAGCACGCCAACCGTAACCACCCCACCGAGAGCGTGTGTCGACGACCAGCCGATAGGTGTGCCGATCACCAGCAGATCCGCGACCCATCCAGTCGGGATCACCCCGAGCGTCGCCTGACTGATCGAAAACGGTAGCTGGGGCGTCTGGAACAGGAAGTAGATCCCGAAGAACAGCATCACGACCGTCCCACCCAACACGCCCTTGTGGCGAGCGACGAACGGGACGGTGGCCACGAGCCATGCAGCACTGTACCCCAGCACGCGCCCGGTCGTGACCGCGCTGGCGACGTAGAGACCACCCACCAGTGGGACGGCCAGCAGAAGCACTGGTGAGCCGAAGGTGTACACTCCGATACTGGCGATGAGGAGGCCGAGCGGGAGCGCATACGTCATCGTCCGCAGGGTCTCGGCGATAATGCCTCCAACGACGGCGGTTCTGGGTGAAACCGTCGTCAGCACGAACGCGTCGGCGACCGGTTTGCTGTGGCCTGCCGTCGTTCGCTGTGCGAGCATGAACACCGCGAACACCCAGAGCATGGCGAACGTGCCTCTGACGACCTGGTTCATCGAGAACCCCGGGTCCGTTCCACGGAGTTCTGGCGCGGCCACGACGGCGAGTGCCCCGATGACGAGCGTCGGGAACGCCACACCGGCAGCCATCAAGAGTAGCCGACCGGTATCGTCCCGAATCGCCCGGACAGAACGCCGGTAGTCGAACCAGCCCATCCGAACGGCATGTCCGAGCCAGCCCGATTCAGCCATCGGTGTTCTCCTCGGCGACGCTCTGGGTGGCACTGTCGGCGGGGCTGGTCTCATCCTCGGTCTCGTCTCCGATACTGCGTTCGTCGGTCGTAAGCTCGAGGAACGCATCCTCCAGCGAGCGCGTCTCTCCGGTCTCTGCACGGTGTTCGAGAGCAGCGGGCGCCCCTTCTGCGACCAGCTCTCCATCGTAGAGGATTCCGACCGTGTCGGCGATCTCCTCGACGACGGGGAGGACGTGCGTCGAGAGGAAGACGGTCGTCCCCGCGTCGGCGAGATCCGTAATCATCTCTCGGAGCGTCCGCGCAGCGCGTGGGTCCAGTCCGGACGTGGGTTCGTCGAGGAAAACGACGGTGGGTTCGTGGAGAACGGCCTGAATATAGGCGGTTTTCTGTCGCATTCCCTTCGAATACTCCCCGATCCGTGTGTCGGCATCTGCTGTGAGATCCAGTTCGTCGAGAAGCGTCTCGATTCGATCGCGTGTCGCTTCGGCAGGGAGATCACGGAGGCCAGCAGCGTATTCGAGCTGTTCGTACGCCGTCGCCTGGTCGTACAGTGGTGGTTCTTCGGGCAAGTATCCGATCTGTGTCCGAAGGTTGTCCCGATCCGTGATCGAGACGCCAGCGACGGAACCGGTTCCCCTGGTCGGTCGTGTCAGTCCAGTCAACAGCCGCATCGTCGTCGTCTTTCCCGCACCGTTTGGGCCGAGAAATCCGTAGACTGTTCCACTCGGAATCGCGAGATGTAAATCGGCAACAGCGGTCGTGTCTCCATATCGTTTTGTTAATCCTTCAGCGAAGATAGCAGACCGATCAGTCATCAATTAGTGTCTCTATACACACATCATAATTCTTGTCATCACGATATGTATTATAGCCGTCACGATGGCGTAGGATCCAGTTTCGCGTTTTACTGCGGCTGACCGCTACGTCCCCGGCGAGACTGCGTTTCCGTTCTGGATCTCACTGCACGGACCGAAAACGGACGCTCTCTCGCCAGTTATCGACTCCCGCGAACGCGCTCGAGTACCGACAGCGTCCCGTCGGCGTGAGCCTCCTCGAGCACCTCGTCTGCCGCCTCGGTCGCGGCCGTGTCGGCGTTGGCCACTGCGAAGCTCCGGCCGACGGCCTCGAACGTCGAGACGTCGTTGATCGAGTCGCCGACGGCGACGGCCGCCTCGAGGTCGAAGCCGACGTGGTCGGCGATGGTCTCGACGCCGTCGCCCTTGTTCGGATTCGTGTCCTTGACGTGGTAGGCGTAGCCGGTGTCGACGACCTCGAGGCCGTACTCGGCGGCGATCTCCCGGAGCGGTTCGATCGGTTGCTCGAGGTTGATCGCGACCTCGGTCTCGCGCCAGCGGTTGACGGTGTCCTCCTCGCCCCACCCCAGCTCGTAGCCCGCGACCCGATACCGTTCGGCGACCGCCTGAGCGGCCTCCCGGTCGGCGGTGAAGAAGACGTCGTCGCCGGTGTAGACGACGCCGCCGTTCTCGGCGACGACGAGTTCGGGGACGCCGACGAAGTGACAGAGTGCGACGGGGTAGGGGAAGGCCTTCCCGGTGGCGATCACGACCGGGGCCTCCCAGTCGCGAATCGGGTCGAAGACGCGCGGGTCGATCCCCCACCGGTCGGGGCGGGTCAGGGTACCGTCGATATCGAGAACCAGCGGCGGGTCGGCGGTCATGACGGGACGTCGGGCCGCGGTCGCCTAAAGCGAACGGATCCGGACGAACGCGAGTAGGGTCGCTCGAGAGCGCGTCGAACGCGGCGATAAAACCGAAGGAAGGGTCAGCGAGCGATCAGAGCCACGGGACCCAGACCGTCGTCGGGAAGACCCCCAGGACGTACAGGAGTGCAACGAGGAAGGTCCCGAAGACGATCGCCGCGGCGGGCGGGTCGACGTGGGTGTCGCCGTGAGCGAAGAACACCCGCTGGAAGAGCTCGCCGAACAGCGCGGCGATCACGCCGATGACGAGCCCGACGATCAGGGCGACCTCGGTCCCGGTTCCCGCGAGCAACGCGCCGCTGTCGTAGGTGACTGGGGCGCCCTCCGCGATGCCGCCGTCGGCGGGGACGTACACCGCCAGCGCGGCGGTCGCTGCCGGCAGCGTGATGTGGTGGGTCACCGGGATCTTCTCGACGCCGCAGTTGAGGAAGACCAGCGACGCCGCGCTGATCCCGAACCCGAGGAACGCGCTGCCGGTCACGATCCCGACGTAGGCGCCGAGGATCCCGGCCGCGAGCCCGAGCATCGCGACGTGATCCCACTTGTACTGGTGAGGGAGCCACGGCTCGACCTTCAGGCGCTCCTTCTGTGGCGCCGCGGCGGCCGTCGGCTTCCCCTCCGCGCGGTCGGTCGCCTCGCCGCCGTCGGTCGCGGAGTCGCCGATGACGCGCATCTCCTCGCGCTCGAAGGGACCCATGTCGAGGATGTTCGCACCCCGGACCTTGCCGATGATGCTGTAGCCCAGAATCAGCCGGTGGGCAAAGGCCGAGAGGACGACCCCCATCGCAATGGGGTCGTAGGGCATGCCGAGTTCTGCCGAGAGCGTAACGAGCCAGTAGCCGAGGATACCGAACGCGCCGCCGACCGCCAGCACGTCGGGTTTCGTCCCAAGCGCGTAGGCGATATTCTTGGCCTCGTGGTAGTCGAAACCGGTGTCCATATACCCCCGCCGGGCGGCGTACGCCGTTGCCGCCACCCCACCGGCGAAGCTAATCGCCGGCGAGAACGGTGGGCCGAACGCGACCTGATCGGTGATCGCGGCCGCCTCGGGATCGACGAGCGTCGCGGCCTCCCCCGCGATCACCATGAAGCCCGTGAAAATAAACGCCGGCAGCGGGCCGAGCGCGGCGCCGAAAGCGCCCCCGCCGAACGCGGCGATGATCTCGGCGAGATCGAGAAGCGCGTCAAGCATGCTCAGTCACCGTCCCGGGCCCAGTCCCGCGCTCTATCGAGCGCGTCGCTCCAACGGTCGTACTTCCGGTTGGCCTCCTCACGGTCCATCTGCGAGTCGAACTCGCGGTCGATCTGCCAGTTGTCGCGCAGCCCTTCGATGTCCTCCCAGTACCCGACGGCCAGGCCGGCGGCGTAGGCCGAACCCAGCGCCGTCGTCTCGTCGACCTGCGGGCGGACGATCTTCGAGCCGATGATATCGGACTGGAGCTGACAGAGGTAGTTGTTCTTGACCGCGCCGCCGTCGACCCGGAGGCTCGTCATCTCGATGCCCGAGTCGGCCTCCATCGCCTCGGCGACGTCGCGGGTCTGGTAGGCGATCGACTCGAGGGTCGCCCGGACGACGTGCTCCCTGCGGGTACCCCGCGTCATCCCGACGATGGTGCCGCGAGCGCGCTGGTCCCAGTGCGGTGCACCGAGGCCGGTGAAGGCGGGCACGACGTAGACGCCGTCGGTCGAGTCGACGCTGCGGGCGAGTTCGGCGGTCTGGGCCGGGTTGTCAATCAGCGTGAGGTCCTCGAGCCACTCGATGGCCGCCCCGGTGACGAAGATCGCTCCCTCGAGGGCGTACTGGACCGATTCGCCGGAGCGCTGGAAGCCGATCGTCGTCAGCAGTCCGTGGTCGCTCTCGACGGCCTCGTCGCCGGTGTTCATCAGGAAGAACGAGCCCGTTCCGTAGGTGTTCTTGGCCTCGCCGGCGTCGAAACAGGTCTGGCCGAACAGCGCGGCCTGCTGGTCACCCAGTGCCCCGGCGACGGGAATCTCTGCCTCGAGGAACCCCTCGGGATCGGTCGAGCCGTAGGTCGCATCGTCGCTCGAGGGGCGGACCTCCGGAAGCATCGCCTCCGGAATGTCGAACTCCTCGAGGAGCTCGTCGTCCCACTCGAGGTCGTGGATGTTGTACAGCATCGTCCGCGAGGCGTTGGTGACCTCGGTAATGTGTTCGCCGGTGAGGTTGTAGATCAGCCAGCTGTCGATCGTCCCGAACAGGACGTCGCCCTCGGCCGCCCGGTCCTGGATGTCCGCGGGACGGGCCCGCTCCATCTTGATCGGGTCGGCGTTCTCGAGGAGCCACTCGGCTTTCGTCGCCGAAAAGTAGGCGTCGGCCTCGAGTCCGGTCTTCTTGCGGACGGTGTCGACGAGACCGTCCTCCTCGAGCTGTTCGACGCGGTCGGTCGTCCGCCGGTCCTGCCAGACGATCGCGTTGTGGACCGGCCGCCCCGATTCGGCGTCCCACAACAGCGTCGTCTCGCGCTGGTTCGTGACGCCGATAGCCTCGAGCTGGTCGGGGCTGATCCCTGCCTTGCCGAGCGCCGTCGTCACCACGCTCTTCGTGTTCTCCCAGATCTCCATCGGGTCGTGTTCGACCCATCCCGGCTCCGGATAGATCTGTTCGTGTTTCTCGTAGGCGTTGGCGACGACCTGCCCGCCGTGGTCGAACACCATAAACCGCGTTCCGGTCGTCCCCTGATCAACCGCGCCGACGTACGTCTGTGCTGTCATTCGTGGTCACCCCGGATCGTCCCGAGCGATGTCTTTACTGACGATCGCATCCTACTGGTAAACATTTCCTACGATCATTATAAACGTTACCGAAATAGTAGGATCGCTGTTACTAGGGAGGATGCGGATCGTGTTCGAACCGGTCGAAATATTTCGCTTTAGGTGCCCGAGCGTCGATCGTCCGGGAGATATTATTCGAAAAGCGAGAGTGTTCCGTTCCGAAGTCATCAGCCGGCTAGCCGAACGTTACTGGCGGTTCTCTCCCGTCGATAAAATAAAGACGGACGAAAGCGATGTACGGACGAAGGGATGGCACACGACACCGAGGTTCTCGTACTCGGGGGCGGCTCGACCGGCTGTGGCATCGCCAGAGACCTGGCGATGCGCGGCCTCGAGGTCACGCTCGTCGAGCGAGGCAATCTGACCGACGGGACGACGGGCCGGATGCACGGCCTGCTACACAGCGGGGGACGATACGCGGTCTCGGATCAGGCCAGCGCGGTCGAATGTATCGAAGAGAACGAGATCCTTCGGGAGATCGCCGGCCACTGCGTCGAGCTGACCGGCGGGCTGTTCGTCCAGCGCCCCGAGGACCCCGACGACTACTTTCGGGAGAAACTCGAGGGCTGTCGCGACTGCGACATTCCCGCGAGAGTTCTCTCGGGCCGAGAGGCCCGCGAGGTCGAACCATATCTCGCGAAAGACGTCAAGCGCGCGATTCAGGTGCCCGACGGAGCGGTCGATCCGTTCCGCCTGTGCGTCGCGAACGCGATCGACGCCGAGAACTACGGCGCCCGGATCGAGACCCACGCCGAAGTGATCGACCTGCTTCGAGACGGCGACGACATCTACGGCGTGACGGTGCGCCACGACTCCGGACCGGGCAAGCACACGCACAAGACGCCCGGAACGACCGAGGACATTACCGCCGAGTACGTCGTCAACGCGACGGGCGCCTGGGCCGGCCAGATCGGCGCGATGGCCGACTTAGACGTCGAGGTCCGCCCCTCGAAGGGCGTGATGACGATCATGAACGTCCGACAGGTCGACACGGTCATCAACCGCTGTCGGCCGAAGGGCGACGCCGACATCATCGTTCCCCACGAGACGACGGCGATTCTGGGCACCACGGACGAAGAGGTCTCCGATCCCGACGACTACCCCGAGGAGAAGTGGGAGGTCGACATGATGATCGACACGCTCTCCGAGCTCGTGCCGATCCTCGAGGAGGCCCGAACGATCCGCTCGTTCTGGGGCGTCCGGCCCCTGTACGAGCCTCCAGGACGGGGGACGAAGGATCCCACCGACATCACGCGTGATTTCTTCCTGCTCGATCACGCAGAGCGCGACGGCGTCTCCGGGATGTCCAGTATCGTCGGCGGGAAGTTCACGACCTACCGGGCGATGGCCGAGGAGATCTCGAATCACGTCTGTGACCAGCTCGGCGTTCGCGCCTCGTGTGCGACCGCCAAGGAGGCCCTGCCGGGCAGCGAGAACCTCGCCGTCCTCGAGGAAGGGATGGACGACTTCGGGCTGCGCTCGCCGATCGCTCGCCGGAGCAAGCAACGTCTCGGGAGTCGGTCGCAGGAGGTCCTCGAGACGGACGACCCCAATCCAGTCGTCTGTCAGTGCGAGGGCGTCACGCGGGCCGAAGTGCAGGACGCGATCGAGCAGTCCGGCTCGGACCTCAATGCGGTCCGCATCCGGACCCGCGCGTCGATGGGTAACTGTCAGGGCGGCTTCTGCTGTGCGAACATGGCCAACGAGCTCCATCCGGAGTACGACGAGGAAACGACCCGGGAAGCGCTCGACGAGCTGTTCCAGGAGCGCTGGAAGGGCGAACGTCACGCCCTCTGGGGGGAACAGCTCTCCCAGGCGATGCTCAACTACGCCCTGCACGCGACGACGATGAACCGGGACAACGATCCCGCGAGCCGTACGGAGGGAGTCGACTACGGCGTGTTCGATTCGGGCGCACAGACCGCCTCGCCAGCACGCTCCGACGGCGGGAAGCGAACCGACGGTGGTGACCGAGCCGACGGTTCGCGATCCTCGTCAGATCTGAGATCTGACGGAGGTGAGCGCTGAGATGGCGATCACCGACGACGTCCTCGTGATCGGTGGCGGGATCGCGGGCGCGACGGCGGCCCTCGCCGCTGCCGGGGAGGGCGCCGACGTCAGACTCGTCACCCACAAGCAGAGCACCCTCCGGAACGCCAGCGGGCTGATCGACGTACTGGGCTACACTCACGAGGGCGAGGGCCCGATCGTCGACCCGCTCGAGCGACTCGAGGAGCTCCCGAAGGGCCACCCCTACGAGCGAGTCGGCGCCGAGGCGGTCCGCGACGCGCTTTCGTTTTTCGACGCGGTCGCCGGCGACGCCTACGCCGGCAGCCACACCGACTCGAACGCGCTCGTGCCGACCCACGGCGGCACCGTCAAACCCACGGCGCGATACCCCGTCTCGACGGCCGCCGGGCTGGCGAGCGACCCAAAGGATACGCTGCTGGTCGGCTTCGAGACGCTAACCGATTTCGACGCCCCGCTTGCGGCCTCCCACCTCGAGGCCGCGGGCGCGCCGTTTTCGGCCCGCGGCGTCACCCTGCAGTTCCCCGGGATCGTCCGGGATGACGCGAAGCTCACGCGGTACGCCCACTTGCTCGATCACGAGGAGTCCGTCTCGACGGGGTCGGGCGACCGATCCGCCCGCGAGGCCCTCGCCTCGATCGTGAAACCGCACCTCGAGGGCGAGTCCCGCGTCGGTTTCCCCGCCCTCCTGGGTGACGAACACGCCGCCGAGGTCCGGGCCGATCTCGCCGAGTCGCTGGGCGCCGACGTCTTCGAGGTCCCGATGGGGCCACCGAGTTTGCCGGGGATGCGCCTCGAGGACCTGCTGTACGACGCGCTCGAAGACGCCGGCGTTCGCGTAACCTCGGGCGTGCCGGTGGTCGGCTACGAGATCGACGAAGCCGGCGCGATCGATCACGTACTCGTTGACCGCCACGGTCAGGAGATCCCCCACGAAGCGAGCCAGTACGTGCTCGCGACGGGCGGGCTCGTCGGCAAGGGCGTCCGCAGCGAGCGCGACCGGGTGTTCGAGCCGATCTTCGACTGTTACGTGCCACACGCCGACGACCGCTACGACTGGTTCGTCAATGACGTCTTCGGCGAGCAACCGTACGCCCGCTTCGGGCTGGTTCCGGATCGGGAGCTGCGGCCCCTCGGCGCCGACGAAGAGCCCGAGTTTGCCAACCTGCGGGCGGCGGGGGCGGTGCTGGGCGGCTACGACTACGCGGCCGAGAAGTCGGGCGCCGGCGTCTCGCTTGCGACGGGGTACGTCGCTGGCGGTCGAGCCGGCGCGGAGGCGAGCGAATGACGGCGACCGCGGCGGCGAGGACAGTGACGACAGCCGACCCGAGCGTCTCGAGGAGCGCGGACGACGCGAACGAACGAAACCGACCGACACTGGTGATTCGATGAGTGACGCAGAACAGCCGATGGACGATCACGTACCGGGCGAGGAACAGGGATTCGAGCCGATCGAGGTGTTTCCCGAGGCCGAGGATATGGACCTTCGGCCGGGCGCCGACAACTGTTACAAGTGCTCGACCTGCGACACGAACTGTCCCGTCGCCGAGGTCGACGACGAGTTCCCCGGACCGAAGTTCCAGGGCCCCGAGCAGTGGCGGCTCAAACGCCAGGAGGACCACGACATCGACGAATCGGTGATGAAGTGTTCGAACTGCATGCGCTGTGACAGCGCCTGCCCCTCCGAGGTGCCCCTCTCCCAGATGCACAACACGGCGCGAGCCGAGTACGTCGAGGAGAACATGAGCAAGCTCTCCCGGGAGTACTGGCGCAACCGGATGCTCTCGAACTACCGGAAGCTCGCGCCGCTGGCGGCGACGTTCCCGCGGACCGCCAACTTCGTGATGGGGCTCTCGGCCACCCAGTGGATGGGCGAGAAGGTGATGGGAATCGCGAGCGAGCGCGAGTTTCCCGAGTTCGCCACCCAGACCTTCAGAGCGTGGTGGACCGAACGCGGCGGCAACGACACCTCGAGGGAGCGAGCGCGGGCGGCGCGAGCGAGACGCGGCGAGGAGACCGAAAATCCCCACAAGCGGATCGCCTACTTCCACGGCTGTTACTCGAACTACAACACACCGGAGGTCGCGAAGGCGCTCGTCCGGGTCTACGAACACCTCGGCTACGCGGTGATGGTCCCCGAGCAGTCCTGTTCCGGGACGCCGATGTTCGCCAACGGGATGCTCGAGGATGCCCGCCGAGCGGCCGAGACCAACGTCCGTGAACTCGCCGACGCGATCGAGAACGGCGCCGATATCGTCGCCTCCTGTAGCTCGTGTTCGATGTCGATCCGCCAGGAGTACCCCGAGCTGTTCGACTTCGAGGGCACCGAGGGCGTCGCTGCCAACACCTGGGACGCCGTCGAATATCTCCGGGTCCACGAGGATCTGAAAGACGAACTCGAGGGCACCGCTGTCGACGCCGAGTTCGCCTACCACGCGCCCTGTCACGCCCGCAACCAGGGACTCGACGGCCAGACCGTCGAGGTGCTGAGCGCGATCGACGGGATCGACGTCGAGGACGTCGGCGACTCCTGTTCGGGCATCTCCGGGACGTACGGCTGGAAGGAGGAGAACTACGAAACCTCCATGAAGATCGGCGAGGAGATGTTCGAGCACATGGAGGACGCGGAAGCGACGACCGGGCTCACGGAGTGTCCGACCTGTTCGATGCAGATGGGCCACGGCACCGGCTACGAGATCACCCACACCCTCGAGGTCCTCGAGGCCGCGCTCGTCGACTGATGAACCTCGAGGAGCGCATCGCCAGACGACGATCCGCGCACCGAACGAGCGCGTTCGTCGTCAACCGTAACCACCTCAGTCCGGTCGTCCACCGCGCGGAACCAGTAGGACGAGGCCCCGTGCTCGAGCAGCTTCTGGACGCGCTCGAGCCGGTGTTCGACGACGAATTACCCGAGTCGGCCGCACTCGTCGGGCCGGCGGGAGCCGGCACGTCTGCGATCGTGACGGCGCTGTTCGACGCGCTGAACGAACGGCTCGGCGAGCCGACCCGAACGATCGGCACGACGACCCGGGCCGGCAGCCCCGGGACGATGACGTGGTTCGTCTATGTCGACACCCGCCGCGTCGGAAGCCCCTTCGCGTTCTACCGGACCGTGCTCTCGATGATCTCCCAGAACTCGGTCCCCGAGAGCGGCGTCGGGACCGACGACCTGCGGGAGCGACTCCGTAGCCAACTCTCGCGACCGGACCGGGGGGCCGTCGTTGCCGTCGATCACCACGACGAGCCCGAGACGCTCTCGTACGATCGTGTTCGCGAACTCGTCGAACCGGTAAGCGAGAACGTCGCGACGCTCGCCGTCGGCCAGCACGAGCCAGCGGACTGGCGCGGGACGACGGTGACGGTCCCGGCCTACCGTCATCACGAACTCGTCGACGTCCTCACCGATCGAACGTCGACGGGGCTAACGGCGGGCGCGCTCGATCACGAAACCGTCCGCGAGATCGCGATCTGGGCCGACGGCAACGCCCACGACGCCCTCGCGGCGCTGTTCGGCGCCGCGGTGCTGGCCGGCGAGGACGACGCGGATCGGATCGAGCGCTCTCACCTCGAGCGGGCGATGGACGACGTTCCCGATGCCGGCGTCCACGTCGACCGGGCGCTCTCGCTGTCGGAGACGCGCCAGCGGGTGCTGTGTGACCTGATCGCCGTCGACGCGGCCGATAGGCCTATCCGCGAGGTCGCAACCGAAATCGCGGATCGGTCGGGGCTGACCGCCGGAACGGTCAAGCGATTCCTGTACGAACTCGCCGATCGGGGCGTCATCGAACGACTGCCGTTGCCGACGACCGGGAGCGGGCGCCGTCCGAGCACGGTGGTTCCCCGGTTTCCGACGATCGCGTTCCGAGCGCTGGCCGCGACCGACGGCGAGTCGTCGTGAGCAACTCCGTCGGATAGCGGGGTCAGCAGGGTCGCAGCGGGACACGTCCGACGATCGCGTCGATGGCGAGCACGTAGCGAAGGAGCTTCTCACTCGAGCCAACGGAAAAGGGGCGAAGTCAGTCCGCGAGTCCGGCCGCAGTCGGGACGAGCGAGCCGGCGGTATCGTCGTCGGCGTCCTCGTCGTTATCGTCGGCGTCAGCGGTGCCGTCGTCATCGTTCTCGTCGACGTCAGCGGTGTCGGCGTCCTCACCATCGTCGGCGGTGTCGACGTCATTGTCCTCGGCAGCGCCCGCATCGTCAGCGCCGTTCTCGGTATCATCGGTTTCGTCATCGGCTGCGGTATCGTCGGTGTCCTCGAGTTCCGTCTCCTCGAGGTCGACTTCGACGGTGTCACCCTCGATGACCGCGCTCTCGGAAACCTCGAGGGCGCCCTGCTGGGGCGTCTCGCCCTCGACGGTCACGGTGTAGTCGTCGACGGCCTCGACGGCGCTCTCGGTGTAGCCGTCCTCGACGTCGAGTTCGTCGTCGGTCGCGTACGGCACCGTCAGCTCGAACTCGCCGTCCTCGTCGACCTCGGCGTCCTGCTCGTAGGTAAACGTGCCGCGGTCGACGCCGGAGTCGAGCTCGAGTTCGGCGGTCACCGCCGTCCCCTCGTCGGCGTCGGCGGTGCCGGCGATCGTCGCACCCTCGACGCGTTCGTAGGTCTTGACGCCCGCACCCTCGCGCTCGTCGATGTACTCGACCTCGACGTCGGGGCTCTGCTCGAACTGCGAGAGCTGGATCTCCGTCTGCTGGTCGAGGGGCTGGTTGATCGCGACCTGGTGCTGGCCGGTCTCGTCGGTGAGCACCTGGTCGGTCTCGGGATCAATCAGCGCGTAGCTGACGAACCCGGCCGTGCGCTGGTCGTTCTCGTGGACGAGCCGATAGTTCTCCATCCCCGCGGCGTCGTCGAAGTAGAGACCCGCGACCATCGTCTCCTCGTAGGGGACCTCGAGGCGCTCGTCGACGTCCTCGCGGTCGATCTCCTCGCCGGGCTCGACGTCGGGCGTGACGTAGTGGTCGTAGTCGGGACCCGACCAGGCGGTCATCGCGCTGAACTTCCCGCCCGCCATCTGGTCGTCGATCATCACGTACCGCATCTGCTCGTCGGCGTCGTCGTCGACCGCCGCCTCGAGCTCTTCGAGCGGACGGACGTTGTCGTCGTCGTCCAGTGGGTCCTCGCCGGCCGCGATCGCCTCGAGGATCAGCTCGGCCTCCCGTTCCGACTCGGCGGTCAGGAACGCCGAGGCGGTCTCGGCGTTCTGCTGGAACGGGTTCGAGTGGGGGATCCGCTCGGCCTGGGTCGTGATCAGGTGGCCGTAGTCCCACCAGGACATCACGCCGTAGGCGCCGTCGGGATAGTCGAAGTCCCCGCCGTCGGGGTAGTCGTAGCTGCCGTAGTACTCGAGTTCGTCGGCGTAGTCGGCGCCGCCGTAGTTACCCGGCTCGGGCGTGTTCGACTCGAGCCAGTGGGTCGACTCCTCCCAGACCATCGCGTCGGGGTGTGGCCCGGTGGCCTCGCCGCGGTCGACCGCGGTGTCGCCGTCGGCGGCGACGACGGGCAACAGCGGCGCGAACAGGAGCAGAACGACCACGAGCAGGATGATGAGCTGGTAAGTTTCGACTCCCTCGAGCGAGCGCGCGCCGCGCTGGAGGTCGAGGTCGAACAGCCGTAGGACGTCGGCGACGAAGACGGCGTTGACCACGGCGACCGCGAGCACGAGGTAGTACGAGAAGCGGATCTGGGTTGCGGACATGCTGATCAGGAACAGCGACCAGACGAGGATCAGCGTGTACTCCGCGCGGTACTCGCGGCCGAACAGCGGTCGGACGACCAGCAGCGCGAGTCCGGCGAGCATCGTGTAGAAGGCGGTGCCGAACTCGCCGAAGACGTGGGCCGTGAAGTCGTCGGGCGGCTGGGCCTCCTGGATCGTCAGCGTCCCCGCATCGGGGTCGAGCGGGATGAGCCGTCCAGTGAGGTTTCCGATGAGCGTGTCGTAGAAGTCAGGCAAGACGAGCCACATGACCGCGAACGCGCCGACGATCAGCGCGGCGATCGCGCCCGGGTAGATTCGGCGATCGATCCCGCGGGCATCCCACTGGCGGGCGAACCAGGCCATAAACAGACAGCCGGCGGCGACCAGCGCGGCGGTGCCCGGCTGGAGGTAGCCGAAGCTCGTGACGCTCGTGCCGGGCTCCTCGATCAGGAGGGCGGTCGCGACCGCGGTCACGCCGAGCGAGACGGCGCCGACGAACGCGACGTGATCGGGGGAGATCCCACGGACGTAGTCGAGACAGAGCTGGACCGCGAAGAAAACGCCGAAGATCCCGATCAGGACGACGCCGGGCGGCCAGACCCAGATGTACAGCGCGAGCGCGACCCCCGCCAGCGCGGCGTAGATCGTCGGTTGTCGGAGCGCGTCCCAGTTCTTGTCGGCGACGAGTTCGTAGATCGGCTGCTCGCGCTCGGCGACCCGCAGTGCGGCCATCATCGCGAGGACGGCGATCGCCATGAACAGCACCTCTGCGACGTGGTGTTGAAGCTGACCCGCGGTGGTTCGCGTGAGGAACTGGCCGGGCGCGAGCGCCAGCAGGACGACGGCGACGAGTCCGCCGACGGTCCCGCCCAGCCGTCGGCCGAGATAGAAGACGGGGACCGCGACCAGCGCCGCCATCGCCGGCACCGAGAGCAGCGAGACGGTGTAGAGCGTGCTCGAGGAGGGATCCCCGAGACCGACGATCATCGCGGCGGTGACGATCAGCTGGTCGAAGAGGGTCCCGAACTGACCGACGTAGTTGCCCGTCGGGAACCCGGTCCAGACCTCGTACGGCATCGTCCAAGGGTAGTTCTCGGCGGTCCACTGGATCGTCCGCCAGTGATACCAGGAGTCGACGCCCGCGAGCGCGGGGGTGCCGTCATCGGTGACGAAGGCCTCGTATGACTGCGTCCGAACCCAGAACATAAACAGCATCACAGCCCCGACGACCGGGACGTGGTACCACTCCGCCCACGAGCCGAGGACGGACGATTCCGTCCGCTCCTCGGCTCGCTCGGTCTCCGTACTCATTAGGTTTCACGAGAGGGAAGCCACGAATAAGCTTTCTCATACCACCCAGATTATTTTACATTCATATTCAGTGGATAGTTCTACTCGATCGGGGTCCGAGACCGACGACAAAGTTTATTCTCCCCTCATCGAAACGGGTCTCCCGATGAAGGTCTCCGCCGTCGTCTGTACGTACGCGATGGAGCGCTACGACGTCTTCTTGGAGTGTGTCGACAGCGTTCTCGCACAGACGTACGACGACCTCGAGGTCGTCGTCGTCGTCGACGGCAACGAGGCCGTCTACGAGCGCGTCCGCGAGGAGTACGGGGACCACGAGGACGTCGTCCTCCACTGCAACGACGAGAACCGGGGGATCTCCTACAGCCGCACGCGGGGCGCCGAGATCGCCAGCGGCGAGGTCGTCGCGTTCATCGACGACGACGCGGTCGCCGAGCCCGACTGGATTGCGGAGTTGGCCCGGGTCTACGAGGAGACCGACGCCATCGCGGTCGGGGGGCACGCGAAACCCGACTGGGTGGCCGAGAAACCCGACTTCTTCCCCGCGGAGTTCTACTGGCTCGTCGGCTGCGACGAGCGGGGGATGGGCGAACACATGGCGGAACTGCGCAACACCTACGGCTCGAACATCTCCTTTCGCCGGGACGTCTTCCTCGAGGTCGGCGGCTACGACGAGAACACGGGCCGGAAGGGCGACCGCCACATCCAGGCCCACGAGGCCCCGGTCTGTATCCGTATGGCCAACAGGTACGGCAAGGGCGTGATCTACAACACCGACGCCGTCGTCAACCACAAGCTGTTCGAGTACCGCGGCGACTTCCGATGGCTCGTCTTCCGCTCGTTCTGGCAGGGGTACTCGAAACGGATCATGGACCTCCTGTTGCCCGAAGCCGCGGGCGACAAAAACGAGTATCTCCGACAGCTTATGCTCGAGTTCGTCCCCTCGCGGCTCCGGGACCTTGGACGTGAACCCTCGAGCGCGAAGGTTAAACAGCTGGTCGCAATCTTCGTCTTCACCGCAGCGGTCGGTTTCGGCTACCTGTACGGACTCGTGCAGTCCGACGACGCGCTCGTTCGCGAGGAGCTCGAAGACGCGTCGGCCGCCTGAGCGGGCTCGAGCCACGTCGATCGACGAGAAGTGCGGAGCCACGGGAATCCGCGGTCGAACGGACCGAGAGACGCCCGAAAGCATTTGCGGGAAAACGGGAAACGACACCCGATGGATCGTCGTACGTTCCTTGGTTCCGGTGGTGTCGCCGTCGTCGCGCTCGGTGCGGGCTGTTCGTCGTTGGCCGGGTGGAACGATCCCGAACCGGTTCGCCTCGGCGGGGTCTCGCTACACAGCGCGGATACGGAGTCGTCACACCGGTTCGACGCCGAGGTGTTGCGGGACGGGGACGTCGTCCACGCCTCCACACACGAGATCCGGGCCACGCGCGAACTCGACGGCGGCGGTCAGCGCAACTACGGGGCGCTCGTGGACTGTGAATGGGGGAGTTCGCGAGGCGACTACGCGGTACGCGTCCGGGTGGACGGCGGCGACTGGGAGACGGAGTCCGTTCCGGAGCTGGTCGAAGCGAGTGAGCTGGACGACACTGCGTCCTCGTCGACGCAACGTACGATTCGTCGACCTGGATCCGCCTCGAGGAGGCCTACGACGACGGCGACCCCGATCACGTATGCGAGTTCGCGACCAGACATCACAGGAGAGAGAGATCGCTCGCCGCTGTCACCGTCGTCTGCCCTCATCTGCCGTCGCGCACCCGATCGCTCGTTCTGACCTGGATCTCGAGCTTGTTCGTTCCCCTGATCCAGTCGACGTACCCCTGCAGGCGGTCCGCGGATCGCAGCGCCTCGATCGTGTCGTACGACTCGCGGAGCTCCTCGTTCGTGAACAGGGCGTGAATCTGTTTGTGACAGGGCCGGCAGAGCATCACCGTCGGGCTCGTGGCCCGTTCCTCGGGGCGGAGGTGGTGTTCCTGGACAACCTGAGGATCGTCGATCCGCTCGTCGGGGACGACTCGTCGACAGAGCGCACACGTCGTCGGCATCGACCTGAATAGGGGTTCGTCGAGCAAAACGCCTCGGGTCGTTTTCGTCGTGTCCGCTCGAGCGCCTTCGGAGGCTCCTCGAGTCTTCACCCCCTCAGCCGATCTCGCGCCGACTTCGGAACGCTTGAGACGACCCGTTAGAAACACCGACCGTGACACGCGCCAGACTGTTCGCCTCTCTCTGCGGACTCGTCTTTCTGGTGAATCTCGCCAGGATCGTCTTCGCGCCGCTGCTGGACGTCTTCATCGCCGAGTTCGGGATCGGCGAGGCGACCGCCGGCCTCATCGTGACCCTCGCCTGGGTCGGCAGCGCCTCGCCCCGATTGCCGACCGGGTGGATCCTCACGAAGGTTCCCCGTCACCACGTCGTCCTCGTGTCGGGGCTCGTCCTCGCAGGCTCCTCGGCGCTCGCCGCGACCGCGACGACGGTCGAACACCTCATGATCGGGGCCTTCCTGATGGGGATCGCCTCCGGGATCTACTTCGTCTCGGCGAACCCGCTGTTGAGCGAACTGTATCCGACGCGCATCGGTCGGATCATCGGCATCCACGGCGCCGCCAGCCAGGTCGCCGCGGTGATCGCCGCACCGTTCGTCGCGCTCACGCTACTCGTCGACTGGCGGCTCTCGCTGTGGGCGATCGCCGTCGGCGCAGCGCTGACGACGGGCTACACGTGGGTCGCGGCGAGAGACGCCGAGCTACCGGCTGCGGGAGACGCCGACCGCGACTTCGTCGCCGGCGCGCTCTCGGAGTGGAAGCTGATCGTCACCGCGCTGGCGATCGTCGGCGCGGCGTCGTTCGTCTGGCAGGGGCTGTTCAACTTCTACGAGCTGTACATGCAATCGAAGGGGCTCTCGAGCTGGGCGTCCGGAATGATGCTGACGATCATCTTCGCCGCAGGCGTCCCCGCCTTCTTCTTTGGCGGCGACCTGGCCGACAGGTTCCCACACGTTCCGTACCTGCTCGGGATCGTCGGCGCGTTCGCCGCGAGCCTCCTCGTGTTGACCCAGGTGGAGGGGCTGATCGGACTGATCGTCCTCTCGACGGTTGTCGGCCTCATCATCCACGCCCTCTTTCCCGCCATCGACACCTACCTCCTCGACACGCTGCCGGACTCGACGCGGGGCAGCGCCTACGCCGTCTTCAGTTCCACGTGGATGCTGACACAGGCGCTCGGTTCGTCAGCCGTCGGCTCGCTCGTCGAGCGAGGGTACGCCTACGACACCGTGTTCGCGAGCGCCGCGGTCGTTCTCGGCGTAATGGTCGCCGTCCTCGTTCTCGTCGAGCGCACGGGCCGGCTGCCGGGGTAGGTCCGCTACTCCGCGAGTAGAGGGATCGATCCGCCCGCCTCGTGTCCTCGTTTCCCGGCGAGGTACTCGCGGTAGTAGCCGATCCCGCGAACGCCCGTCAGCGCGGTCTCGAGTGCGCCGAAGGCCAGCCGTTTCCGCCGCTCGAGGTCGGAATCGGGCTGTTTGACGCCGGAAGGACGGGGCGGGATTCCGGGCGTCCCGTACCGATTCGGATGGTAGCGCTGGAGCTGGCAGAGCCCCTGCCCGACGCGGAGATCCTTCCGGACGAGCGCACGAATCGACTCGCGGACGGGGTGGTGCATGGTGACGTCGGCAGCGAAGTGGAGGTCGTACTCCGCCCCGTCGACCCGGTTACCGAACTCCTTGTCGCCCCCGGAGGTCAGTCGGTGATCGAAGAGGCCGACGTCGGCGAAGACCTCGCGGCGGACGAACAGACAGCACGTCGGCACAAAGCGCTGGTGCTCGAGGTAGTGACCGACCGGAAAGCCGGAGTGGTGGTCGTAGCGGGCGGCGAGCGAGGGGTTGTCGGGAACCTCGAGTTCGACGTTACAACCCATGTAGTCGGCGTCCGCGGCCCGGAAGGCGTCGAGGGCGTCCTCGAGCCACCCCTCGGGAACGGTCATATCGGCGTCAACGAACGCGAGAATCTCTCCGTCGCTGTGCCGAACGCCCGCGTTGCGGGCGGCGTAGGAGGACTGGATCTCGTCTTCGAGCAGGACGGTTCCCTCGAGCCGATCCGCGACGTAGCGCTCGGCGCGCTCGTGGGTGCCGTCGGTCGAGCCGTTGTCGACGACGACGTGCTCCCGGTCGATCTCCGTCGAGAGAGCCGCGAGCGAGTCGACCGTCTCGCGGAGTCCCGGGAAGTCGTTGTAGACGGGCGTGATGATCGAGACGGTCGTCATCGGGTTCGTTTAGCGGTACGGTCTCTCGAGCAAAAGGACTTTGATTTCGGCGGCGAGAGGATGGCCAACGAAATGCCCGCGGTCAGCATCGTCATCCCGACGTACAACCGCGCGTCGGTCGTCGGCCGGGCGATCGACAGCGCGCTCGCACAGACGGTCGACGACCTCGAGGTGATCGTCGTCGACGACGGCTCGACCGACGGGACCGACGCGGTCGTCGGCTCGTACGACGACGACCGGTTGGTGTACCTCCAGACTGGGACAAACGGTGGGGCGAACGCGGCACGGAACCGCGGGATCGAACGCGCGAGCGGCGAGTTCGTCTCCTTTCTGGACTCCGACGACGAACTGGTGCCGACCCACGTCGCCCGCGTGCTCGAGACCTTCCAGAAAAGTTCGGAGCAGGTCCGCGGCGTCTACACTTCCTACCGGAAGCGCCGAGACGGCGCGGTCTACGACGTTATCCAGGCACAGAAACGGGTCACCCTCGAGGACCTCGGGCGGGGCAACCCAGTCGGAAGTTTCTCCGCAACGACGTTTCGTGCCTCGGCGTTCGACGACGTCGGCCCCCTCGACGAGGAGCTGCCCGCCGTCCAGGACTACGAGTTCTACCTGCGCCTGCTGGCGGCGGACGAGGGCGCCGAGATCAGAGGCGTCCCCGAGGTGCTCCTGGACCGTCACATCGACGGCGAGCGGATCGGAACGGATCCGGAGCGGAAGCTCGAGGGATACTGCCGGGTACTCGAGGGACACGGCGAACACGTCGGCCGACAACGGCGGGCCGAGTTCGCGGCGAACGTCGCGATCATCTACGCCGAGAGCGGACGACGGGAACCGGCGGCCGCCTACCTCAGGCACGCGCTGGCGATCGATCCCGGATCCGTCCGGTACGCCGTCTATTACTGGGCCGCAAGCGTTAGCTGCGGTGCATTGCTTGGCGTCCTCGAGGCGAAGCGCCGGCTCGCGGTGTTCGCGAACCGACACCACTGAGGGAGCGACCGCTCGTCGCGGCTACGGCGGCGAGCGCTCGCCAGGAAAGAGCAGCTTCCGGTGGCGAACCGTGATCAGTACGGGTACCGACTCGAGGTCGAGCAGCTTCGCGATCGCCAGCCGGTGGCGGCCGTTCTCGTGCCACCGGAGTTCGCCGTTCCGGCCGAGGTAGACGATGATCTCGTTCAGCGGGTGACCGCCGAGTTCGCGCTGGCTCGAGTACCCTGCCGTCGCGATCGTCTCGTAGAGGTCGTCGAAGCGCTCGAGCTTGTGCACCAGCTTCCGTTCGCTCCAGTTCGAGTCCGGAGAGCGGCGGTGACGGTCGACGAACTCGGTCTCGATCCAGGGGACGCCCTCGAGAAAGCGCTCCTCGAAGAGCCGGTACTCCGAGAGGTCGGTGAACGGAACCGTCGGTCGGTCCCATTCGCCCCCGCGGACGGCACCGATCCCGTCCCGCCCCTGGGCCGGGACGTTCGGCCGTTCGAAGTGTGAGTCGTCGGTCTCGTCGGGGACGAGTTCGCCGACGACGTACTCTATCTCGGCGGGATCGACCCAGGTCAGCTCGAGCGGATCGGCGTCGACGTGTCGGTTCCGAAGCTCGAGTTCGCGGGTTTTGACGGCTCCGTACGCCGCGGAGCGCTCGAGGCGCCACCGGAGGTGGGCGGTCGCCTCGTCGGCGACGGCGCGAACGCCGTCTCGCCGCCAAATTTCTTTCACCTGCTCGAGCAGATAGGACATATCCGAAGGTTCCGAGCAGCGGTAGTTAACCGTGCTGGCTCGGTGCGTGTCGGCTACCGGCGGGGTACCGGGACGTCGTCGTCTTCGGAATCGTCCGTTTGCGACGCCTCGCGATCCGGACGGTCCGTCGGTTCGATCGTCGACGCCCGCCAGTGTTCGGGGACGACGTCCTGGAGATCCGGATGCTCGAGGTGGGCTCTCGCCCGGTCGCCCAACTCCTCGGGTGACGAGGCCGCGCGGATCTCGTCTCTGACCGCCTGCCAGTCGGCGTGTCTGACCCGCACCGTCACCGGGATCTCCTCGAGGTCGAGCAGCTTCGCGATCGCGAGTCGGTGGAAGCCCGCACCCTTTTTGACCAGTTCGCCGTCGCGGTAGACGTTGACGCCGATCTCCTGGACGACCGGGTGGACCGCGTCGGTGTTCTCCCCGCGAGGATCGGCGTCGCCGTCGGCCAGCAGCTCCCGCTGTGAGCGGTACCCCTCCTCGGCCATCGACTCGTAGAGGTCGTCGATCCGCTCGAAGTAGGCCTCGAGTTCCGCCTCCGTCGTACACCGCCAGTACGGATCACCCCGCTCGAGCCGGTCGCGGTACTCGGTGTAGAGCTCCGTCTCCGCCCAGTCGACGCCCTCGAGGAACCGGGCCTCGAGCGACCGGTAGACGGTCGTCTGTTCGAACCGTCCCTCGGGCTCGTCCCAGTCGCCGTCGAGAACGCGTCCAAGCCGCCACGGGTCGTCGCTCCCGTGGTAGTACTCGATCTCGTCGGGATCGATCCCGATCGGTCGGGCCGGGTTCGCGTCACTCATGCTGGACAGCAGCCGGCTGCGGACATCGAACGCGAACTCGAGTGCCCACACCGGGAGCCGCTGAACGAGTTCCTGCCGCCAGACGGTCGTCGTCCAGACGAACCGTACGGAACGCCACAGCAGGGACAGAACGCCGTCCTCGCGGAGTATTCGACTCGATCTGTGTACGAGGCTCACTCTACCGATTTCCTCACGTATTAGTAAGTAAGTCCTTCAGTTAAATCACCGGATCCAACGTGAACGCCGTCCTCGCCGAAGTTTTTTGACTGGATCGATCGCGCTCGACGTACAGGGAACGGGAGTCACCGGGAACCTCAGCGGTTCCGAGGCCGACTACCAGATGCTCTTTCTCGCTGCACTGACCGCATCGTGGCGGAAGTTGCTGGTTTTCTACCGGCTCGGAGGAGTTTCCAGGGCGCTCGGCCGAACCCTCGAGTACCTGTACGAGAGCGCGTTCGGCTACTGGTGGGCGATCCGTCACCGGAGGGCGGCCGGCGAGCCGACGGCGTCGGATCTCCCGGCGATCGTCGAGATCGATCCCACCGATCTTCGGTACCAGTCGCGGTTCGGAAAGGCACACTTCCCGACGAAGGACGGCGATACCGAACGCTCACCGGTACACGACGAACCGATCGTCGGAGTGATCGACGGCCGCTGGGATCGGTTTCGAACCGAGTGGACCGAGACGCGGATCCACCGCTCGCTCGAGGCCCGGTTCCTCGAGGGCGAGTCCTGGGAGCGGACGGCCAAGTACCGGTACGCTGCCTGCAAGATCGAGAACGGCCTCGAGGACTGGCGGTCATCGACGATCGATGAACTCCAGCGCCGGTGTGACGACCTCGACACCCTCTACGAGTCGATGGCCGAGGAGGGGTACGTCTCCCAGACCGAACTGCTCGAGCGCGGGGACGACGGGATAGAGACCGGAAGCGCCGCGACGAAGTCGATCCTGGGACCGAGTTCCCCCAGGAGACGCGCGTCGGAATCGGCCGGAACGGCGAGATCATTCGGTTCAGCGCCGGCAAACATCGGCTGTCGATCGCGAAGCTGCTCGACCTCGAGACGGTGCCCGTCATCGTCGTTCGCCACGAACGCTGGGCGACGATCCGCGAGCGCTTCGCGGCGGCGGACTCCCTCGAGGCGCTTCCGGCGGAGTATCGCGAGTTCGCGAACCACCCCGATCTCCGCGTGGTCGCGGGTGACATTCGCCCTCGAGTGTCGGAGTAGCACGCGGATCGGACGCGTCTCGAGTTGCCACGGGTTCGTTGCGACAGCCATCTTTCCGCGCCGCGTCACACGTACACAAACTATTTGGTAATTCGTGGAGACTGTTCGGACATGCAAGCAGTCGTACTGGCCGCTGGAGAGGGGACTCGCCTCCGGCCGCTCACCGAGGACAAACCCAAGGCGCTCGTCGAGGTCGACGGGAAGCCGCTCGTCGAGGACGTCTTCGACAACTTGCTCGAGATCGGCGTCACCGAACTCGTCGTCGTCGTCGGCTACCAGAAAGAGCAACTCATCGAGCGCTACGGTGACGCCTACGAGGGCGTGCCGATCACCTACGCCCACCAGCGCGAGCAGCTCGGGCTCGCTCACGCGATTCTGCAGGCCGAGCCCCACGTCGACGACGACTTCGTCCTTATGCTCGGGGACAACGTCTTCCGGGGGAACCTCGGGGACGTAATCAAGCGCCAGCACGAGGAGCGCGCGGACGCAGCCTTTCTCGTCGAGGAGGTACCCTACGAGGAGGCCTCCCGGTACGGGGTGCTCGACACCAACGGGTACGGCGAGATCGTCGAGGTCGTCGAGAAACCCGAGGAACCGCCGTCGAACCTCGTGATGACCGGCTTCTACACGTTCACGCCCGCGATCTTCCACGCCTGTCACCTCGTCCAACCCTCCGACCGCGGCGAGTACGAACTGCCCGACGCGATCGATCTCCTCATCCAGTCTGGACGGACGATCGACGCCATTCGCATGGACGGCTGGCGGATCGACGTCGGCTACCCGGAGGATCGGGAGAAAGCCGAACAACGCGTGCGGGAAGCCGAGACACCGATTCCGGTGTAGTTGCCGGCTGGTTCTCGAGCGGGTCACCGGCTAGTTCGTCCTCGAGAGAACGACAACTATCGCTCGCAGACCGAACGAATCCCCCCGGAGTTCGGACGACGGTCGGAACGCGACCGAGGTTGGTTCGGGGACGGACACCCCCACACCGGATTTCAGATGAAATCGGTCGGAGGTCGGGAGGGGGTGGGGTGGCGACGACTCCGACTCGATCGAACCTGAGAAGGTCTAAGGAGTGCAGAGAGTGCTAGACACAACCTACGGATATCTACAGGAGTTTCGTCCAAAACGGCTTCTGGCCTTTATTATATACTTTACTCTAGTGGTAATCTAGTAGTAGTAGTGTAGTGGGACAATCCCGGACCAACCGTTCTGTGTCGGGTTTCTGAAATGGAACGGCGATTCTTCTTCGTTGTTTATACCTTATCCCTCCGTGTCCGGAAGCGAACTCGGATCGAGGGACTCTAGGCGTCGAAGTCGTCGGTGGCACGGGGTGTTCACGTCTCGAGTTCGTTCTTCGATCCGACACCGGATTTCAGATGATATCGCCGATTCACAGGCTGTATCATCCGCGAACGGAGATCCAGAACCGCTCGAGGCAAGCACGGGTTGCGATCGGCTCCCGAAGATCTACCCCACATCGAACCGTCGATCGACCGTTACGACCCCTTCCCACCACCCCCTTCTTCGCGGCATTTCATCTGAAATCCGGTGTGGGTGGGAGTAGTTGCCCGAGATCCGCCCCGGCTTCGCAGCATTTCATCTGAAATCCGGTGTGGGTGGGGGCGCACCGACTCCCTCCTGTCCGGGAATTCATCTGAAATCCGGTGTGTGACTCGCGACCAGGGTTCGGGCCACTTCGGTTTCGACGCGAACTCGGCGCGAGCGACCCCCGTTCGCGGAGGGAAAGAGCTAAGGAAAAATCATCTGAAAGACGGTGTATGCCTTTGCACGCGGAGGGAACGGGGACGCTCGGCGAGTACGCCGCCGAGCACGGCGCAGTCGCCCACTCCCGCTCCAAGTCTCGCGACGATCCGCTCTCGGTCCTGGACGAGGAAGATCGGATCTTCGCGAACGAGGATCTGCTCCGGATCGACCACGTCCCCGACCAGAACAAGATCGTCGGCCGGAACAACCAGATCGAGACCGTTGCCCGACGGCTCAAGCCGACGATCACCGGCGGAACGGGCAAGGGGACGCTCCTGCTTGGAAAGTCGGGCTCCGGGAAGACGCTGGTCACCCGCTACGTCAGCCGCGAGGTCGTCGGCCGCGGCCTCGAGAACGACGTCCGGATCGGCCGAGCGGTCATCGACTGCGCCCAGCGCCGCTCGGAGGTACAGACGGTCATCCACCTCGCGAAGAGTCTGAACGAACCCGAGAAGACGGGGATCACGATCCCCCACTCCGGGATCGCAACGGGGGCGTACTACGATCGGCTCTGGTCGGTCATCGACGAACTGTACGACGCGATCATCGTCGTCCTGGACGAGATCGATCGGCTCGCCCCGCCCGACGACGTCGAGAACGTCCCGCCCGAGGAGGCCGACGACAGCAAACTCCTCATGCAACTCTCGCGAGCGGGCGAGGAGAACGACGTCGACGCAAGTATTACGGTGATCGGAATCAGCAACGACCTGAAGTACGGAGATCGACTCGACACTCGCGTCGAGAGTTCGTTCTCGCCCGACGAGATCGTCTTCCCGGCCTACGACGCGAACCAGCTCGGGGACATCCTCGAGCGCCGACGCGACGCCTACCGCGAGAACGTGCTGACCGACGACGTCATCCCGCTGTGCTCGGCCTTTTCGGCCCAGGAACACGGTGACGCGCGCCGGGCGATCGATCTCTTCCGGCTCGCGGGCGAGGTCGCCAGGGACAACGACGCCGCCCAGGTCACGGAGAGCCACGTCCGAGTCGCAAACGACGACGCCGAAGTGACCCGGATCCAGGATCTCATCAGGGGGTGTCCCACGCAGGCGAAGATCGCGATCGCGGCGCTTGCGACGATGGACGAGTTCTCCGAGCGCTCGGCGTTCAAGGCTACCGAGATGTACCGCGTCTACCGCGCGTTCGCCGAGGCGATCGACGCCAACGTCCTCGGCAAGAAACGGATCACTGACCAGCTCCGGGAGTACGAAACCTTGAAGATCATCAACATGACCAGGACCAGCGACGGCTACCGCGAGGGCACCTACCTCCAGCTCTCCCTCCTCGACGACTCGAGTCTCCTGCTCCAGACGATCGGTCTCGACGAGCGGTGTGCGAATATCCCGATCGACGGGCGGATGCGCCAGCACATCGTCTCCATAGTGGGATCGTAGCGCCAACCGACTATTTTGTACCACCAATGACCAATATATTTTTCATCTCTGATACAGAATTCACGGGCAATGGAACATGACGGGGTCCGCGCGTCGACGCTCGAGCGGGAGGCGTTCCTGTCGATGAGCGAACGGACGCGCGATATTTCGACCGACGAGGTCTGTATCCTCATCCCGACGCTGAACGAGGCGGCGACGATCGGCGGCGTGATCGACGGTTTCCGTGAACAGGGGTACTCGAACGTCGTCGTCGTCGACGGCGACTCCGATGACGAGACGCGCACTATCGCGCGCGAGCGGGGCGCCCAGGTGTTCACCCAGGCCGGCAACGGGAAGGGCCAGGCCGTCAGGGAAACCCTCGAGTACGTCACGGTCCCGTACGTGTTGATGGTCGACGGCGACGGCACCTACGACCCGGCCGACGCCGAGCGCATGCTCGAGCCGCTCTCGCGGGGGTACGAACACGTCATCGGAAATCGCTTCGCCAACATGGACGACGACGCGATGAGGGCGCTGAACGGGTTCGGAAACAGATTGATCAACCGCTCGTTCCGGCTGATCCACGGCGCCGAGTACGAGGACATCCTCTCGGGGTACCGGGCGTTTACGACCGACTCGTTCGAACGCCTTTCGCTCGACTCGGACGGGTTTACCATCGAGACCGAACTCGCCGTCGAGTGTGTCAAACACGGGATCGATACGACGGTCGTCCCGGTCAGTTACAGCGCTCGGCCGGAGGCCTCGGAGACGAACCTCCACCCGCTCAGGGACGGTGGGACGATCGTGCTGGCACTGTACTCGCTGGCGAAGACGAACAACCCGCTGTTTTACTTCGGGAGCCTCGGCGCGGCGAGCATTGCCTCCGGCGGCGTCGTGGCGATGTACGTCCTCTGGCAGTGGATCCAGTACCAACAGGGCCACGAGATTCTGGCGGTCGTCTCGGCGGCCGCGATTCTGCTCGGCGTGCAGTTGCTCATGTTCGGCGTGCTCTCGGACATGCTCGTAACGCTGCACCGCGAACAGCGCCGCCGGCTCGAACAGATTACGCGGGCCGAACGCGAGCGGGACCGAGACGACGAGTAGCGACCGGAACGACTAGAACGGCAGCATCGACCGAAACTGCTGGACGACGCCGTTTGAGTTCTGTCGGCGGTGTTCCTCGAACGGTTCGTGCAGCGCGTTCAACAGCTGTTGACGCGAGTCGAACCGCTGCTGGTCGGCCTCTGCGAGCATCTCGCCGAGCGGAACGTCGTTCCCGTGAACGTCGTACGAGATCCGCTCGTGACCGAGTTCGGCGTCGACGTCGTCTTTGGTCGCCGGAAACGTTAGCTCCGAGCGCCTGAGGCGCGCGTCGACGGCGGCGATTCCGAAATCGACGCTCTCCGGCTCGTCGTCGTCGTCGTTCGATGGTGGCCTGACTCCCATACGTTGCCAGTAGAACGCCACATATCAAAACCGCTACGGAGACGGTCGGCGATCAGGACGTTTCCGAACGACGTGTGTGGCTCGCCTCTACACCCCGCGCCATCGAGCCGTGGCGGGCCGTGAGAGGCGAGCCGTCGTCTGCCCGTCTCCGAGAAACGAGCCGTCGAGCGGCGACACGTCTTTGGGGACCGCGGCGGAGTATCTCGTATGGTCGAGTACACCACGGTTTCGATCCCGAAGGATCTGGCAGATCGCGTCGACGAAACGATCGAGGGGACGAGCTTCCAGAGCACCAGCGACCTGGTCCGGTTTCTGCTCCGAAGCATCGTCATCCAGCACCAGCGACAGGGCGAACTGACCGAGGCCGAGTTCGAGGAGATCACCGAACAGCTCCGCGGACTGGGCTACCTCGAGTAGCGCCGCAGCTCGTCGGGGCGGGCTCGATCCGCCGGTGCTTAGTCCTGGATGGTCAGTCCCGGAGTTCTCGCTCGGGCGCCCGAGCGTCGAGGATCTCGAGGGGCTGGCGCTCGCCGAACCGATCGAAGGCGCCGAACGACGCCTCGCCGATCTCCCAGGGTGGAACGGCGACGAAGACCACCTGTGCGAGGTCGTCGCGTTTCGTCACCTCGAGCTCACGCACGGGGTGGGAGACGAACTGGCCCTGAGCCTGTCGGGCCGGCGTCGAGAGGTCGACGCCGAACACCGCGTTGACCGCGTTCCCGGGATCGGGCAGAAAGAAGTCCGTAAAGACCGGCGTCTCGGGTGGGAGCCCCTCGGCTCCCTCGAGCTCGCCGGCCGGCGTCACCGAGACCCCGGTCCGGACTCGGTCCGGATCGGCGTCCTCGGCCAACTCGAGCAACACCTCGACTAGGGCGCGGGTGACGTAGACCACGCCGTACTCGTACGGGCCCGCGGCAGTTAGGTGTATCCCATCAGAACGGCAACAGCTTCCGTCCCGTCTTGGCGTACAGTAGCGGGGCTCGCGTTCGGGACTGGGTGAGGGCGGCCTCGAGTGCCGTCGTCGCGTCGGTCAACACGCCAGCGCCGTGGCCGACGAGCACTCGGTCGGGGACGAGATCGCCGAGGGCGTCCCGCGGCGGGATCGCCCGCCGCATCGGGTGGACCCCGAGACGTTCCCCCCTGGCGAGGAAGTAGTCCGCGGTGCCGACCGACTCCGGAACGACGAGCGTTCGTCGGTCGGGATCGTAGAGGGCGACCTCCTGCCAGAACCGGCTGTCGACGACGGTCCGAGCCTTGAACCCCGTGTCGGCGAGTTCGTCGCCAAAGCGAACGACGGGTGCCTCGAGTTCCTCGGAGACGCCGTCGAAGAACGCCGGAAGGTACACCGGGACGTCGTGGCGGTTCGCGACGTCGGCGGCGTCACGTTTGTGTCGGTCCAGCGTAACGACGACGCCGCGGACCTCGCCAAACTCCGCGAGAAGGGCGTCGACCCCCTCGGCGTCGACGGGGTCGATCACCCACACCTCGCCGTCGCACTCGAGGGCGTGGCTGGCCCGCTGCATCTCCTCGTCGGGGTGTGCGATCCAGCCGACGCCGCCGTCGAACCGATCGATCTCCGCGAACTCGGTCGAGCGCTCGTCGACGCGAAATGGCATGGACGGCGGTACGCTCGCTCGCGTCATAAACCTGGACGAAGCCGCTGATTCCGCCGGTTCAATCCAGATCACTCTCCGTCGAGTCGTTTACCGCGTCGACCCCGACGCTGGCGAACTCGCCACGGCGACGCTTCTATGCCCCCGCCCCGAGTAGACGTGCCCATGCTCACCGGGCTCTCCTGGCTCGCTCTCGAGGTCAAGTACCTCGAGCCGGCACGGCGGTTCTACGCGGAGATGCTGTCCCTGCCCGTCCGCGCGGACGGCGAGAACGAGGTCGTCCTGGCTGCGGGCGAAACGGACCTCGTCCTCCGACGACCCGAGGCGGTTCCCCGAGGTGGGCTCCACACCCACTACGCCCTCTCGATCCCCGCCGCGGAGTACGACGAGTGGTGGGACCGCCTGAGCGCCGAGTACGACCTCGAGGAGGCTCAGTTCGGCTCCTCTCGGTCGCTGTATCTGTACGATCCCGACGGGAACTGCGTCGAGCTCGGCCAGCGCGACGTCGCGGGGCCGGGGATCGACGGCCTGTTCGAGGTCGTCCTCGAGGTCGAGTCCCTCGAGCGGGCTCGCGAGTTCTACGAGGCGCTGGGCTTTCGAACGGTCGACCTCGGTTCCGACCGCAAGCGGGTGCGGCTGAACGGCCCGATGGCTCTCGAACTCTGGGAACCCCACCTCGGGATCGCCGACGGCCGCGGCGGCGTCCACGTCGATCTCGGGTTCGAGACCGACGATCCGAAAGCGGCGCTCGAGGCGATCGAGGATCGCGTCGCTCGGGTCGAACGGGAGACGAACGAGGAGATCACGGTTCGTGATCCGGACGGCCACTGGCTGACGTTCCGGTCGAACGGCGTCTCAGACTGAACGACGACGTTCTGCACACGAGAGACGGAGAAGCAGCGCCTCGGCCCGTCACACGGTCTGCCGTACTGGTTTCACGAGTCGATCGGGACGATGGGCGTCGCTCCGGAGCTGAAGGACGGGAGCCAGCCTCAGAGCCGATCGGTGTTGACGTCGATTCCCGGCGGCGTGACGACCAGAAAGCCGCGGAAGTGGATGAGGTTTCCGCCCGACTCCTTGACGTCGCGGGCGAAGCCGGAGGCGAGCTCGTTGACCTCGCCGTCGACGCAGAGAACGAGGACGTTCCCCGTCGAAACCGCCTCGAGCCACTCCGAGGACGGCGTCGTTCCGTCGAGGACGCCGAGGACGATTTCACCGTCGAGCTCGAACTCCTCGTCGATGTGTTCCTCGACGGTCCGCAGGTCGAGGTCGAAATCGCTCATACCGATCCCCTCGGAGCGCGGCGAGAAAAACGTTCGCTTCCGCGGTACACTCTTGACGCAGGCCTCCTAACCGACGCTCATGAGAGAGCTCGACGAGACGGACCTCGAGATCCTCGAGTTACTGGCGACCGACGCCCGGCGGCCGTACAAGGAGATCGCCGATCGGGTCGACCTGACGCCGCCGGCGGTCTCGGATCGGATCTCCCGGCTCGAGAGCCAGGGGATCATCCGGGGGTTTACGATCGACGTCGACCGCGAGCGACTTCACGGCGAGGTCTCGGTGCTGGTCGACCTCGAGCCCGCTCCCGAGGCGGTCGACGAGGTCTACGCGGCCGCAGGCGAGCTCGAGGGCGTCGAGCGCGTCCTGGAGGGAGTGGACGGCCGCGTCCTCGTCCACGCAACGATTGCCGACGGTGACGTCCGCTCGTGGCTCGCTCGCGAGGTCGACCTCGCCTCGCTGTCGGGCTACGACGTCACGCTGCTCAACCGGTCGGCTCGCATCGCCGCGCTCTCGGCGACCGGGTTCGCCCTCGAGTGTGTCGTCTGCGGGAAGCAGGTCACCGGCGACGGTGTGACGGCAACGGTCGACGGCGAGATCAAGACGTTCTGCTGTTCTTCTTGCGAGGATCGATACCTGAGTCGATACGAGTCCCACCGGGACGCCCTCGAGTGAGGGTCCCGACTCTAAGCGATGGGGCGCTCGGATCCAGGTGAAGCTGCAACACGTACGAATCCCCGTCGGTAACGGGTCGGTCCGTCCCGGGAGACTATTCTTCTCCTGATTTGTGTTTCGAAATATACTAACAACTGGACGATAGTCTAAATCCGTTCCGCGTGGTGGTTTCTTACTGACCGACCGTCCACCGGGAAGCGCGCGCCAGCCGAACCACGTTCTTTTCAAGCATGTTTGGGTGGATTGTAGGGGATCGAGCGAGGGATTTCGGAGTCGACTCGCGGATCGAGTAGTATGATAATAGGCTATCTGGTGGATAATAGGTCGTTGATGTCTTGCGGTTTTCTCCTCTCAGCGGAGTTCTGTGAGTACTGACACGTCGTCCCATCACGGGGGCAGCGTCAGGTTTATATACGACGTCGGTCCTCGGATTCGGATACAATGTCTTCACAAGGCAACCCGACCTCTGACACCAGTCAGGGGGGTCGAGTTCTTCCAGGGCACGTTAGATTCCACTGACGAAATCGAGTCAGCACGTGTCTTCGATACGACGCTGCGGGACGGCGAACAGTCGCCCGGCACGTCGTTTTCCTACGACGACAAACGCGAGATCGCCGCCGTTCTGGACGAGATGGGTACCCACGTCATCGAGGCCGGGTTTCCCGTCAACTCCGAGGCCGAGTTCGAGGCGGTCAGGGATATCGCGTCCTCGACGTCGACGACCACCTGCGGGCTGGCCCGCGTCGTCGACGACGACATCGAAGCCGCACTTGATTCCGGCGTCGAGATGGTGCACACGTTCGTCAGCACCAGCGACGTCCAGATCGAGGATTCAATGCACGCGACCCGGGAGGACGTAGTACAGCGCGCCGTCGATTCCGTCGAACGGATTACGGAAGCGGGGGCGACGTGCATGTTCTCCCCGATGGACGCGACCCGGACGGACGAAGCGTTTCTGATCGACGTGATCGAGGCCGTCTCGGAGGCGGGAACGGACTGGATCAACATTCCGGACACCTGCGGCGTCGCCACGCCGAATCGGTTCCGGGTGATGATCGAGAAGGTCTGTGCCCACACGGACGCGCGAGTCGACGTCCACACCCACGACGATTTCGGGCTGGCGACCGCCAACGCTCTGTCGGGGATCGAGGCGGGCGCCGACCAGGCGCAAGTCTCGGTCAACTCGATCGGCGAGCGGGCCGGCAACGCCGCCTACGAGGAGTTCGTGATGGCCGTCGAATCGGTCTACCAGTGCGATACGGGTATCGACACGACCCGTATCATGGAGCTCTCGGAGATCGTCGAGGAGAAGAGTTCGATCGAAACGCCGGGGAACAAGCCCGTCGTCGGCGACAACGCTTTCTCCCACGAGAGCGGCATCCACGCCGCGGGCGTCATCGAGAACTCGGACACCTTCGAACCCGGCGTCATGACCCCCGAAATGGTCGGCGCGACGCGCCGACTGGTCATGGGGAAACACACCGGGACCCACTCGGTCCGCGAACGCCTCGAGGAGCGCGGGTACGTGCCCACCGACGACGAGGTGCGAACGGTAACGCGCCGCGTCAAGGACTATGGCGCCGAGAAGCGCCGCATCACGGTCGAGGACTTAGAGCGGTTCGCCAAGGAGGCTGGCGTCGAGCGCCAGCGAGAGGAGGTGCAGATCTGAGGGATGGCTCCCTCGTTTGCCACCGGCCGGGAGCCCCGGCTATCGCGCCGTCGTTCCCGCCAGCGTTGCCCGGGACGAAACTATTATACTGGTTGCCCCGCCTACCAGTGGAGTAATGACGGATCGCGCTCGACCATCGGTTCGCACTCGCGACACCGGCGGCAGCGCGCTTGCTCGCCTTCGTATTGTAGGGGCCGACTAGCCCCTCACCAACTCCTTCCTCGACCTCGACCCGTATCCGTCGCACCGACCACCGAGCGACCAGCAACTTACCAGATGACACCAGCAAGCGCACCGGACCGCCGAGAGGCGACAGGAGGTAATCGATGAGCGAACGCGCACCACCGGTTACCGCGACCGAGGAACAGCACGACGACCAGGAGACGCAGGAGGAACCGGCGGAGACGACCCCGACCGAAGACGTCGAGCCGGCGACCGACGCCGAGCCGACCCCCGTCACGACGGGCGCCGAATCCGTCGTTCGCGCACTCGAGAACGCGGGCGTTGAGCACGCCTTCGGCGTGCAGGGCGGCGCGATCATGCCCGTCTACGACGCGCTGTACGACTCCGAGATCCACCACGTGACGATGGCCCACGAGCAGGGGGCCTCTCACGCGGCCGACGCCTACGGCATCGTCTCCGGGAAGCCGGGGATCTGCCTGGCGACGTCGGGACCGGGCGCGACGAATCTCGTCACCGGGCTGGCCGACGCCGACATGGATTCGGATCCGGTCGTCGCACTGACCGGCCAGGTGCCGACGGAGTTCGTCGGCAACGACGCCTTCCAGGAGACCGACACCACCGGCGTCACGATGCCGGTCACGAAGACCAACACCTTCTCGAGCGAGCCCGACCGGGTCGGTACGGACGTCAGCGAGGCGTTCGCGCTCGCGAGCGAGGGTCGACCCGGTCCGACGCTGGTCGACCTGCCCAAGGACGTCACGAACGCCGAAACCGACCGCGAACCCGACGAGCCGCAGACGCCCGACACCTACGAGGTCCAGGAACGAGCGGACCCCGAGATCGTCGCGGCCGCAGCCGAACGCGTCGAGAACGCCAGCCGCCCGATCATGCTGCTGGGCGGCGGCGTGATCAAAGGCGACGCCGCCGAGGTCTGTCGCGAGTTCGCGATCGAACACGAGATCCCGGTCGTCACGACGATGCCCGGAACCGGCGCCTTCCCTGAAGACCACGAGCTCGCACTCGAGGGTGCGGGGATGCACGGTACCGGCTACGCCAACATGGCGATCACCCACTGCGATACGATGGTCGCCGTCGGCACCCGGTTCGACGACCGCCTGACGGGCGGTATCGAGACGTTCGCGCCCGACGCCGAGATCATCCACGTCGACATCGATCCTGCGGAGATATCGAAGAACATCCACGCGGACTATCCGCTGATCGGCGACGCCGGCACCGTCGTTTCCCAGCTGGCCGAGGCCGTCGACGAGTCGCCCCAGGCGACGAAGTGGCGGGCGCAGTGCCAGCAGTGGAAGTCCGACTACTCGATGGCCTACGACACGCCGGAAGACGAACCGGTCAAGCCGCAGTTCGTCGTCGAGGCCTTAGACGAGGCCACGAGCGACCGAGCGGTCGTTACGACCGGCGTCGGCCAACATCAGATGTGGGCCTGGCAGTACTGGACCTACACCGAGCCCCGAACCTGGGTCTCGAGCCACGGTCTGGGCGCGATGGGCTACGGCCTCCCGGCGGCGATCGGCGCTCGCTTCGCGGCCGACGACGACCAGGAGGTCGTCTGCGTCGACGGCGACGGCTCGTTCCTGATGACGCTGCAGGGACTGTCGGTCGCCGTCCGCGAGAACCTGGATATCACGGTCGCCGTGCTCAACAACGAGTATATCGGGATGGTCCGGCAGTGGCAGGACGCCTTCTTCGACGGGCGCCACTCCGCCTCGGACTACGGCTGGATGCCCGAGTTCGACACGCTCGCCGAGGCGTTCGGCGCGGAAGGGTTTCGGATCGACGACTACGACGAGGTCGCCGACACGATCGAGGCCGCGCTCGCCTACGACGGCCCCTCCGTGATCGACGTCCACATCGATCCGCAGGCGAACGTCTACCCGATGGTCCCGAGCGGCGGCGACAACGGTCAGTTCGCACTGACGGAGGACCAGCTATGACACGAGAGCAGGGCCTCGACGGACCCGCTCCCGAGGAGCGACCGTCGCCTGCGGGTCGGCGAAACAAACAGGGGATCCGCATCGACCCCGAAGTCGAGGCGAAACACGAACCTCGACGGACCGTCATCTCGGCACTGGTCGAACACGAACCCGGCGTGCTCGCCGAAGCCTCGGGACTGTTCTCGAGGCGGCAGTTCAACATCGAGAGTCTCACCGTGGGCCCGACCGACGACGAGGATCGCGCGCGGATCACCCTCGTCGTCGAGGAGCCCGATCCGGGGATCGACCAGATCAAAAAGCAGCTCCGAAAGCTGATTCCGGTGATCGCCGTGCGCGAACTCGAGCCCGACGCGATGCGCCGCGAGCTCGCCCTGGTGAAGGTCAACGCCGAACGACCCGACCAGGTCGCCGCCGTCGCGGACATGTACGACGCCAAGACCGTCGACTCGAGCCCCGAGACGGCGACGTTCGAGATCACGGGCGCCCGCCAGAAGATCGAAGCCGCGATCGAGACGTTCTCCCAGTTCGGCATCCGCGAGATCGCCCGAACGGGGACGACCGCGCTCGCACGCGGTACCGACGACACCGCAGCACCCGCTCCGGCAGAATCGACCGCCAACGAGGCGAACAACACCCCCTACACCCAACCAGCAGACGATGACTGACGACGAATTCACCACCGAGATCTACTACGAATCGGACGCAGACGAATCGCAGCTCGACGACGTAACCGTCGCCGTCCTCGGCTACGGCAGCCAGGGCCACGCCCACGCGCTGAACCTCCACGACAGCGGGGTCGACGTGGTCGTCGGCCTCCGCGAAGACTCGTCCTCGCGCTCGGCCGTCGAAGCAGACGGACTCGAGGTCGTAACGCCCGTTGAGGCCGCATCGCGCGCACAGATCGTCTCGATGCTGGTCCCCGACACGGTCCAGCCCCACGTCTACGAGCAGATCGAGGACGAACTCGAGGCCGGCGACACCCTCCAGTTCGCCCACGGCTTCAACATCCACTACAACCAGATCCAGCCCGCCGAGGACGTCGACGTGACGATGATCGCGCCGAAGTCCCCGGGCCACCTCGTGCGGCGCAACTACGAGAACGGCGAGGGGACGCCGGGGCTGCTCGCGGTCTATCAGGACGCCACCGGCGACGCGAAAGAGCGCGCGCTCGCGTACTCGAAGGCGATCGGCTGCGCTCGTGCCGGCGTCGTCGAGACGTCGTTCCGCGAGGAGACCGAGACCGACCTCTTCGGCGAACAGGCCGTCCTCTGTGGCGGTATCGCCGAGCTGATCAAGGTCGGCTACGAGACGCTCGTCGACGCGGGCTACAGCAAGGAGATGGCCTACTTCGAGTGTCTCAACGAGATGAAGCTCATCGTCGACCTCATGTACGAGGACGGGCTCGGCGCGATGTGGGATTCGGTTTCGGACACCGCCGAGTACGGCGGTCTCACCCGCGGCGAAGTCGTCATCGACGATCAGGTTCGCGCGAACATGGAGGAGGTACTCGAGGAGGTCCAGAACGGCGAGTTCGCGACCGAGTGGGTCACCGAGAACCAGGCCAACCGCCCTGTCTACACCCAGCTCAACCAGGCCGAGAAGGACCACGAGATCGAGGAGGTCGGCGAGCGCCTCCGCGCGCTGTTCGCCTGGCAGGAAGAACAGGAGTCGGAAACCGAGGACGAGCGAGAGAAACTGCAAGCGGATTAGAATGAAACGAACGAACGACACCGAATCGGACGACGACTCGATGCGTGCGGTCAGCCACACCAACCCCTACACCGGCGAGACGGCCGGACGGCTGTTCAGCCGCGGTCCGACCGTCGTGGCCGACGGCGGCCGGCGGAACGGAGCCGGCGACGAGAATCCAGCCGCGACGGATCCGTCGGCAGACGACACGATGAAGCGAGTCGATCACACGCCGCCAGAGGGCGCCGACGACGCGAACGACGTCTTCGAGCGGGGCAACGAACACGGCCGCGACGACGAGCGGGGAGCAACCGACGTATGAGCGAGGGCACGCTGTACGACAAGGTCTGGGACCGCCACAAGGTGACCACCCTACCGACCGGACAGGATCAGTTGTTCGTCGGCCTCCACCTCATCCACGAGGTCACCAGCCCGCAGGCCTTCGGCATGCTCCGCGAGCGGGACCTCGAGGTCGCCTATCCCGAATTAACGCACGCGACGGTCGATCACATCATCCCGACAGCAGATCAGTCCCGTCCCTACGACGAGGACGCCGCCGAGGAGATGATGAGCGAGCTCGAGGAGAACGTCCGCGAGGCAGGAATCGAGTTCTCGGACCCCAACAGCGGGGACCAGGGGATCGTCCACGTCGTCGGTCCGGAGCAGGGCCTGACCCAGCCCGGGAAGACGATCGTCTGTGGCGACTCCCACACCTCGACCCACGGCGCCTTCGGCGCGCTCGCCTTCGGTATCGGCACCAGCCAGATCCGGGACGTGCTCGCGACGGGCACCCTGGCCTTCGAGAAGCAGAAGGTGCGAAAGATCGAAGTCGAGGGTGAACTCGGCGACGGCGTCGAAGCCAAGGACGTCATCCTCGAGATCATCCGCCGACTGGGTACCGAGGGCGGCGTCGGCTACGTCTACGAGTACGCCGGCTCCGCGATCGAGGACCTGGGGATGGAAGGCCGGATGTCGATCTGTAACATGTCGATCGAGGGCGGCGCCCGCGCGGGCTACGTCAACCCCGACGAGACCACCTACGAGTGGCTCGAGGAGACCGACTACTTCCAGGAGAACCCGGAGAAGTTCGAGGAACTCAAACCGTACTGGGAGTCGATTCGATCGGACGACGACGCCGAATACGATGACGTCGTAACGATCGACGCCGACGAGCTCGAGCCCGTCGTCACCTGGGGGACGACCCCGGGTCAGGGGATCGGGATCACCGAGCCGATTCCGGAACCGGAGTCGCTGCCGGCCGACAAGCAAGACACCGCACGACGCGCACAGGAACACATGCGCGTCGAGCCCGGCGAGACGATGGAGGGGTACAATATCGACGTCGCCTTCCTGGGCTCCTGTACCAACGCCCGCCTGCCCGACCTGCGTCGCGCGGCCCGGATCGTCGAGGGTCGAGAGGTCCACGACGACGTCCGCGCGCTCGTCGTCCCCGGTAGCCAGCGCGTCCAGAAGACCGCCGAGGAGGAGGGCCTGAAGGAGATCTTCGAGGAAGCCGGCTTCGAGTGGCGCAACGCCGGCTGCTCGATGTGTCTGGGCATGAACGAAGACCAGCTCGAGGGCGACGAGGCCTGTGCCTCCTCCTCGAACCGGAACTTCGTCGGTCGCCAAGGCAGCAAGGACGGCCGGACCGTCCTGATGAACCCGCGGATGGTCGCCGCGGCGGCGATCACCGGGGAAGTAACCGATGTCCGTGAGCTGCCGGAAGCGGAGGTGACCGCCCAATGAGCGGCACGGACGACGTGGAGATCCCCGAGGTGGACTACGTCTCGGGCTCCGGCGTTCCGATCCGCGGCAACGACATCGACACCGACCAGATCATCCCGGCGCGCTTTATGAAGGTCGTCACCTTCGACGGGCTGGGCGAGTTCGCGTTCTTCGACCTCCGGTTCGACGAGGACGACGATCAGAAGGACCATCCGTTCAACGAGGAGCGGTTCCAGGATTCGTCCGTGATGGTGGTCAACTCGAACTTCGGCTGCGGCTCCTCGCGCGAACACGCTCCCCAGGCGCTGATGCGCTGGGGAATCGACGCGATCATCGGCGAGAGCTTCGCCGAAATCTTCGCGGGCAACTGTCTCGCGCTCGGCATCCCGACCGTGACGGCCGACAACGAGACGATCCAGGCGCTTCAGGACTGGGTCGACGAGAATCCCGACGGCGAACTCGAGATCGACGTCGAGACCGAGACGGTCTCCTACGGTAGTGAGACGATCGACGTCACCGTCGACGACGCCCAGCGCAAGGCCCTGGTCGACGGGGTCTGGGACACGACGGCGCTGATGAAGTCCAACGCGGGTGCGGTTCGGGACACCGCCCGCGAACTGCCGTACGTCGAGTCCGAAGCGATCCCCGAGGCCGAGTAGGCCTCTTTTTCCGTTGGTTCCTCGACCGAGTAGCGGTAGCTAACGGCCGATCATATTTAGTATATTGAATTTCTATATTACACTAATGTCTCCGGGATCGGGAGCCGACCGTCTCGCGACCCGGCCGAGAGTCGTCCTTCTCGCGCTCGTGCTGGTCGTCGGACTGGTTCCGGGAGCGGCGGTCGGGTCGATCGGCGTCCCCGCCGGGCCGATGGCCGGGATCGACGATCCGACAGCTGGGGTCGACGACGCGACGGCCGCCGAGACCCCGATCGATCCCGCACTCGAGGATGCCGAAGGCGAGGTCACCGTCCTCGTCCACCTCGAGTCGCCCCCGGCTGAGGGTGGTGAGGAGCCCGCGGACCGACGGACACAAGCCGAGGCGAGCCACGACCGGTTCGACCGGGGGGCCGCCTCGGACGACGCCGTCACCGTCGAACGGGAGTTCTGGCTCACCACGGCCGTCCTCGCGACGGTCGACACCGATCGGATGGATCTCGAGACGCTCGCCCAGGCTGATGGTGTCTCCGCGGTCAGCGCGGACGAAGCGGTTTCCGGATCGTCCGATCGAGTGGTCGACGACGCCGACGCGGACGCCGACGCGGACGTCGACGGAGAGGCGTCCGAGTCGGACGGCCCCTCGGCCGGGCTCGAGCAGCTGAACGTTCCCGAGGCGTGGGATACCTACCGGACGGAAGGAGAGGGAACGTCCGTCGCGGTTCTCGACTCGGGCGTCGACGGCGACCCCCCGGACCTCGACGTCGCCGAGTGGCGCGACTTCGGCGACGACCCCTCGGACGAGCCGATCGCCTACGACGATCACGGCACCCACGTCTCGGGCGTCGTCGCCGGAGGCAACGAGAGCGGCACGCAGATCGGCGTCGCTCCCGAGGCCGATCTCTACCACGGCGCCGTGATGACCCACTGCGAGGGTGAGGATTGCGTCGGCTACCAGCGCGACATCATCGCGGGTCTCGAGTGGGCCGTCGAGGCGGACGCGGACGTCATCGTGTTGAGTCTGGGGATCGAGGGATACAATCCGGGGCTGCTCGAGGCGATCGAGAACGCGAACGAAGCCGGAACGCCGGTCGTCAGCTCGGCCGGCAACCAGGGTGCGGGAACCTCGACGTCGCCGGGCAACCTCCACGCGACGACCAGCGTCGGTGCGGTCGACGAGACGGATACCGTCCCGGAGTTCTCGAGCAGCGAGAGGATCGAGACGGCCGAGACGTGGGGTTCTGACGCGCCGGAGCACTGGCCCGGCTCGTACGAGGTTCCGACCCTCGTCGCGCCCGGCGTCGACGTAACGAGTACGGCTCCTGGCGGCGGGTACACGACCAAAAGCGGCACCAGCATGGCCGCGCCCGCGGCCGGCGGGGCGGCCGCGCTCGTCCAGTCGGCGACGGCGACGACGCTCGACGCGACGGAACTCGAGACCGCGCTGACAGAGACCGCGGTCGGCGGCGACGGCCAGCACAACGGCCACGGGGTCATCGACGTTCCGGCGGCGATCGAGCGGGCCGGCTCGTACTCGACGATCGAGGGGACGGCCACCGATACGGTCACGGACGCCCCCCTCGAGGAGACGACGGTTACGGCTGCCGCCGACGGTGATCGCCACGAGACGACGACCGACTCTGAGGGCGCGTTCGAGTTCGAGGGCCTCGAGGCCGACCGGGAGTACGAGGTCGTCGCCGAGGGCTCCGGCTACGAGCCGACGTCGGAGACGGCGACACCGCCGGCCGACGGATCGGCGACCGTCGATCTCTCGCTCGCCGGTAGCGGGACGATCGACGTCGACCTCGCGGACGAGCAGTTCGAAACGCCGGTGGACGGGGGGACGGTCGCAGCGACGGGACCGACCGGTTCGTATCCGGGTGAGCGAACGGACGACGGGAGCTACCGGATCGACGCCGTTCCCGGAGACGAGGAGTACGCCCTCGAGGTAGACGCGCCCGGACGCCTTGCGGACGAGCGGACGGTCGCCGTCGACGGTTCGGAAACCCGACCGGAGTCGTTCGACATGCGGGGCGATTCGACCCTCGAGGTCGCGGTCGAGACCGGGGACGGAGACCCGGTCGAGAACGCGTCCGTCGTCGTCGAGGTTGAGTCGGGCGAGACGCTCGAACCGGACGAGCGCACGGCTGCGGACGGCACGCTCGAGGTCGCGGTTCCCGGAACCGGCCAGGAGTACACGGTGACGGCCTCCGGGTCGGCTCTCGAGTCGACCACCGCTGAAACGGGGGCAATCGACGAGGGAACGACCGAGACTGTCGTCGTCGCGCCTACCGAGGGCAGTTCGGGCGGACCGGCCCCGATCGTTCTCGCCGCGGCCGGAGTGGTCGTCGCGGTCGGCGTCGCGCGGCTGGCGCGGTCCTGATTCGGATTCCGCCTCGCAGGCGGGCAGTTCTCGTGGTTTCCGATACCCTCTTTTTCCCCGGCGCGCGAGAGTCCGACATGACTCACGAGATCGCCGTCGTGCCCGGTGACGGAATCGGGCAGGAGGTCACGCCCGCAGCGATCGACGTACTGAACGCCCTCGAGATCGACTTCGAGTTCACCGAGGCCGAGGCCGGCGACGCGGTCGCCGAGGAGACCGGCGACCCGCTGCCCCAGGAAACGTACGACCTCGCCGCGTCGACCGACGCGACGCTGTTCGGCGCGGCCGGCGAGACCGCGGCTGACGTGATTTTGCCCCTCCGCGAAGCGGTCGGTTCGTTCGTCAACGTCCGTCCCGCGACGGCCTATCCCGGTGTCGACGCCGTCCGTCCCGAGACCGACCTCGTCTTCCTCCGGGAGAACACCGAGGGCGTCTACGCGGGCCACGAGGACCGCCTCACGGACGACGTCGCGACGCTGACCCGCGTGACGACGGAGACGGCCTCCCGACGGCTCGCGGAGTTCGCCTGCGACTACGTCCAGCAGGGCGACCACGACGGCTTTACGATCGCCCACAAGGCGAACGTGATGCGCGAGACGGACGGACTCTTTCGCGAGACGGTCGCCGACGTCGCCAGCGAGGCTGGTGTCGCGACCGACGAGGTTCTGATGGACGCCTTCGCGACGAGGGTCTGTCTCGACCCCGAACAGTTCGACGTCATCGTCTGTCCGAACCTCGCGGGCGACGTGCTCTCGGATCTCGCCGCGGGGCTGGTCGGCGGGCTCGGCCTGCTCCCCTCCGCGAACGTCGGTCCCGATCGCGCGCTGTTCGAACCCGTCCACGGCACCGCCCCCGACATCGCCGGCGAGGGCGCCGCCAACCCCGCCGCGGCGATCCTCTCGGCGGCGATGCTTCTCGAGTACCTTGAGTACGACGAAGAAGCCTCGGCGGTTCGGTCGGCCGTCGAGACGACCCTCGAGGAGGGACCGCGGACGGGCGACCTCGGGGGTGACGCGAGCACCGAGGATGTGACGAACGCGATTATCGACCGGCTGTAGACGGACTTCCCGGCGGCGGTACCGCTCGAAACGAAGCCAGTGGAATCGAACGCACAAAAATCGACGACGGACACGCTTTTCAGCGACAGTACGGCGACGGGCAGCTCCGACGCTCAGGCGTCCTCGGCCTCGAGCGTCCAGTCGCCGTCGGCCTCGATATCGATCCAGACCGGTCCGCCCGCCGCGTACGACCGCGGGCTGTCGAACGATCCAGTCTGGTCGACGAGCTGTTCGTAGCTCCCGTCGGCGCCGTAGCCGGTGACGACGAACTCGCCGTCGCCGTCGTGGGTCAGCGAGAGCGAGAGGTCGTCGGGCGCCCAGAGCGGGCCGACGAACGAGGAGCCGTTCCCGGAGCGCTCGACCGGAAGCTCCTCGAGGTCTTCCCCGTGGATCTCCGGCTGCGAGAGGTCGACGAGCCACTCGCCGTCACCCGCTATCTCGAGCTGATAGCTGCCGCCGTCGACGGGGAGGATGGATTCGCCGGCCGTCTGTCCGGCGGTCGTCGCGAGCACGTCGCCGTCGAGCTCCACGACGAACTCGTCGTCGCCGTCGTGGGAGAAACTCGCGACGACGACTCCCTCGTCGAGTTCGACAGTCTCGGTCGTCGATCCGTCGCCCTCGAACTCGTAGGATCGACCCGCCTCGAGGATCGTCCCCTCCGGGCGCTCGTCGTCCACGTCGTCGTCGGTCTCGCGCTCGTAGCTCTCGTCGACGAGGTCGGAAGGCGTGATCACGTCGAGCCCGCGGTGTTCGAGATGGTTGAGCAGGTGCTCGAAGTCGTCGAGGCTCATCTCGCCGTCCTCGGGATCGTCGGTGTCGACGATCCGTTGCATGCGCAACACTGTGAGCTGGTTGTACTGGTCGACGAGGTTGATGTGCCGGCGCACGCCGTCATGAAGCGAGGGCCCCCAGATGTGCGGAATCATGTGACGCTCCGTCGGCGGCATCGTGCTCGGACAGGAACCGAACAGAAACGCCGTCTCGTGGACGTCCCTGACGACCTCGTAGGTCTCTTCGCTCATCCGATCGCCGGGAACGAGCAGGTGGCGCGCACCGTCCTCGAAGCCTTGTTCCTCGAGCATGCTCTTCGAGTTCTCGAGGACGGTTCGCTGTCGGTCCTGGGGCGAGTCCGAGAGCGGCGTCGTCGTCGACGGGTTCGAACAGATGTCCCAACCCCGATCCTGCAGTTCCTGAAGCTGCTCGACGTTCATCCGACCGCTCTCGCCGATGGCTTCCGGCGGGAGCGGGACGGCCGCGGCCCAGCCTCGCTCCTCGAGCATGTCGGCAGCGATGTCGTACTGGGACTCGTAGCCGCCGTGGAACAGGAGAATCGCCTTCCCGTTGTCGACGGACTCGACCTTTCGGAGGTCGTCGACGACCATCTTGATCGGTCGGCCGTCGTTCGTCGCGAGGATGTTGATCGCGGTGACGTTCGAGAGGTCCGGCTCGTCGCCGGGTTTGTGTTCGTACCCACAGTCGAGCCGGAACCAGCCCGTGAACTCACCGGGAACGGTTCGAACGGTCGTAAGCCGGCTCCCCCGGCCGGGCGCGACAAACTCGATGACGATTCGGTTCGCGGACTCGGGTTTGACCGCAAACGAGACGTCGTGCTCGGTGAGGTCGATCCCGTCCGAGAAGTAGACGGTCAGCCCCGCCTCCTCGCCCTCTTCGTCCTCGACGACCGCGGCCTGCGATCCACGCCGGGCCTCGTCGGACGACATCGAGAGCTCACCCGACCGCCGACTCGGCTCCTCCTCGAAGTCAGCCAGCAGTTCGCCGTCGTCGATCGCGGGCCACAGCGTTTCGCCTCCGCCGTCCCCACCGTCGTCGGAGTCGTCGCCGTTCCCGCCGTTCGAATCGTCGCCGTTCCCCTCGTCGTCACCGTTCCCACCGTTGCCGTTTTCGTCTTCGGACAGGAAGTCCGTACAGCCGGCGAGCGTCGCCGACGTTGCACCGACAGCGGCCAGCAGCCGCCGCCTGGACGACCCGAATCCAGTGTTAGTACCGTTATCCATGTGTGATCTGAACTTTCCGCACCTGTATACTTGTTAATAGAGGTACTAAACCTTCTTCCCGAAAGGACTGTGTCCGAGACCGATCGGTGCGGAGACGCTTATTCGATAGCTAACACCCCGCCTGCTGGCGGTTTCAGACGATTTCCAGAGTGGACCGATCGGCACCAGCCAGCTCGACGAGCGCGTCGGCCTCGAGAAGGTGACAGTCGCCGGGGACGACCAGCAGGTGCAGCGGATCGCCGAACGACCGCCGTGCGAGTTCGGTCATCGTCCCGGCCGCAACGAGGGGGTCGGGACTGCCGGCTCGAGCGACGACGATCCCGACGAGATCCGGGTAGACCTCGGCCAGTAGCTCGGCACCGACGTCGGCGGTCATGTACTCGCCGCGCTCGGCCTTAATATCCAGATAAACGACGGTGTGGTGTCCGTCTGCGCGGTTCGCGTCGATCGTCCCGGTTACGCTCGAGGGGAGCCCGTCGGCGCCGTGAGCGTAGGGGAAGGGAAGCGTCGTCGCCTTCCCGAACCGGTAGTTCTGTAGCCCGGTCAGGGAGCTGGCGGCCGTCTGGGCGGTGACGCCGTGAATCACTCGCGTCTCGATTCCGCGGTCGTGGGCGCGCAGCCGGAGGTCGACGTGGGTCGTCGAGATCATCGTATCGCCGGCCGTCAGGAAGGCGACGTCCTCGTCCTCGGCCGCGGCGAGCATCTCGTCGGGTTCCTGCTCGACGCCCGCTCGATCGCGAACCTCGATCGAGACGTCGTGGGCCGACTCGAGCTCCTCTGCGGTCGTCCCGAGCAGCTTGCTGGTGTAGAACTCGGCGTAGGCCCGGTCGGCCTCCCGGAGTGCTCGTCGACCCTCGACGGTGATCGACCGCTCGTCGTAGAGCCCGAGCCCGATGAAGATGAGCATGGCCGTCGGTAGCGCGAGCGGCCGTTATAAGCTTTCGACACGTCGATCGAAGCGTCAGCGTTAGGAGCCGGCGGTGGCGAGTGTCGGTATGGAGGTGCCGTGTGTCCGCGTCGAACCCGAGGCGGGCGAGGCGACGCGCTCGACTCTGGCCGAGGCGGACCTGATCAACGACGACTACGAGATCACCGTCGCGGACGGCTGGCTATACGTCCCGGTCACCGACCCCGAGGCGCTCTCGAGCGAGTACGAGGTCGTCGAGCGAGCCGTCGACGAGCGTCAGAGCCAGACGACCCCCGCCGAGTTGCTTTCGTTCGAGCCGTCCTACGAACGCCTCGGCAAGGCCGCCCTACTCGACGAGGATGACACCGAGCGCGCGCGGGCGATCGCCGACGCGATCCTCGAGTCTGATCTCCCCGTCGACACCGTGTTGAACAAGGCCTCGAAGGTCAAAGGCGAGACGCGGGTTCGGGACTGGGAGCTGCTCGCGGGTGAGGGGACCGAGGTCGTCCACCGCGAGTACGGCTGCGAGTTCGCGCTGGATCTCGCCGAGGTGTACTTTTCGCCCCGGCTCGCGACCGAACGCCACCGGGTTGCCGAACAAGTTGGGAGCAAGGAGCGCGCGTTCGACATGTTCGCCGGCGTCGGCCCCTTCGTGATCCCGTTCGCGAAGCGCGGTGCCGACTGCGTCGGCGTCGACGTCAACGAGACCGCGATCGACTACCTTCGCGAGAACGCCCGCCGAAACGGTGTCGAGGACCGCGTCACGCCGATCTGCGACGACGTCCGCGAGGTCGCCCCCGACCACGAGAGCTGGGCCGACAGGATCGTGATGAACCTGCCCCACAGCGCAGACGCGTTCCTCGAGTCGGCAGTGACGATCGCGGGCGAGGACTGTACGCTGCACTACTACGATATCCAGCACGAGGACGACCCGTTCGGTCCGGGCGAGCGCGCGATCCGCGAGGCCGTCGAACCCGAGTACGAGGTGACCGTCGAGACGCGGCACACGGTCCGTTCGTACGCGCCCCACGAGCTGAACGTCTGTCTGGACGTCCGGCTCGAGCGATAGGTCATCGTACGGAACGCGATAGCACGACCGTCGCGATTCGCAACCCTTATGGACGGTATCGGACGTACGAATAAATGCACTCGTCGACGTGCCGGTGTAGCTCAGACTGGCAGAGCGAATCCTTCGTAAGGATTAGGTCGAGGGTTCAAATCCCTCCACCGGCTCTTTTCGAGCGAACGAATACGTGAGCCAGAGCTCCGACTTGGAGAGATTTGGCTAAGAGGGAGTTCGCTCCAACTACGATCCGCGCTCTCCAACGATTCTTCTACCGCGAGCAAATTCGTGAGCGCCGAGTGCGCTCGCCGCCTGTGGCGCTACCGAGCTTCTCGATAGTACGGTCCGAATCGCTGTTCGTCGTTCGCCGAGAGGTCGATCCCGTTCTCGGCGAGCAGCTCGATCATCCGTTTGGTTTCACACTCGTACCACGTCGAAAGCACTCGAACGTTCTTCTGCGCGTAGTCGTAGTTCCGTTCGAGGACGCGTCTATCGGTTGGATCCAGTTGACGAGCTTTCATTCCATCCCACCTCTGTCCCCCAATCATGCATGATTCGTAATAAGCTTGTTGTGCGTTATCACTGACACCGGCCCTTTGGACTCGACCGCCAGCCGCGCTCGAGTTCGGCATCCGACTCGAGCGGTCGACCACCGGGCCGGCCGTGTTTTCGTCCCGTTTGTCGCCGAAGTCCACAGTTTCCGCCGTGAGATCGTCGCCCGGTACTCACTGTAACGTCTGTTCGGATCTATGGCAGGACACGCCGCCTCGGCTCGTTGGCGCTCGTTCCTCCCGCATTCGTTTCGGAGTATCATCCCCCGAGAGTGAATCGGATACGCTCTTTGCCCAGCGGGAACATTGACGCGCCATGACCGAGACAAACGGGGGACTGACCGAACAGTCCGCCCTCGGAATCGTCGCGTTGGTGACTGGGCTCCTCGCGGCGTTGCTCGTCCTACCCTACCTCCAGTACATCCTGCTCGCGGTCGTACTCGCCTACGCGCTCTCGCCGTTCCAGACGACCCTCGAGCGAGTGCTGAGCCCGACCGCGTCGGCACTGACGTTGATCGTGGGTTCGCTGCTCGTACTCGTGATTCCGGTGTTGTACATCCTCGTCGTCGCGATCCGACAGGCGTCGGAGCTCGTGGGGACGATCCAACAACAGGGGTTAGACACAGTGGCGATCCAGAACGAACTCGAGGGCTTCGGCTACCAGCTCGATCCCGAAGCCGCCATCGCGGCCTACGAGGCCAACCAGGGCCAGATCGACGACGGCCTGCACGGACTTCACGGCGCAGTCACCGGGACCCTCGAGTTCCTCGGCGGGCTGCCGTCGATCGCGTTCGGGCTGACGGTGACGATGTTCGTCCTCTTCGGGTTGCTCCGGGACGGCGACCGGCTGGTCGACTGGCTCCAGACCGTGGTGCCGATCAGCGACGACGCAAGAGACGAGCTGTTCGCCGAACTCGACCGGCTCATGTGGGCGTCGGTGATCGGCAACGTGATCGTCTCCGCGATCCAGGCCGTGTTACTCGGGATCGGCCTCTGGGTGCTCGACGTGCCGGGCGTCGTCCTACTCACCGTCGCGACGTTCGTACTCGCCTTGCTTCCGCTCGTCGGCGCGTTCGGAATCTGGGTTCCGGTCTCGATCTATCTCGTCGCCGTCGGGCGACCGCTGGCGGCGCTGGCGCTGGTCGGCTACGGAACGTTCGTCAGCATCTCCGATATGTACCTCCGCCCGGCTATCATCGGAAAGAGCGGGGCTCTCAGCGCCGCGGTGATCGTTCTCGGGATCTTCGGCGGGGTCGCGATGTTCGGCGCCGTCGGGCTGTTCGTCGGTCCCGTCATCCTCGGCGCGGCCAAGATCGCCTTCGACCTCTTCAGTCGCGAGTGGCACGGGTCGGCGGCATGAGATCGTCGCAGGTGCTCGAGACGGGCACGGGCACTCGTTCGGACCGACCTCACCCGAGCCGCGAGTTCGGCTGGCTCAGGGCGTTCGTCGTTCCATGTACTCGTCGTGACTGATCTTCTCGAGGGCGTCAGTCGGAAGACAGAGCAGGTCGCTGCGGCGCTTCGGGAGCACGCCGTCCATCACCGCGCCGCTCGCGTAGTCGACGTACCACTCGAGGTCGACCAGCGAGACGTCGCTCGTCTCGAGGACCCGTCCGACGGCCGCTTCCGCCTGCGGGAGTTCCCGCTCGATCGAATCGGGCAGTTGATCCGGACGTACACAGACCATGTCGCCGGGGCGAAGCGCCATTCACTAGCTGCATCGATCGGCTGAGGGTTAATAATTCCGGCTTGCTCAGTACTCCTCGCTCTCGGTACGGTTCGGCCGAAAACCGATGGCGCTGCCTCTCGAGGCCGAGCCGACCGCTCAGAGAAACGCCGTCAGGAGCAACGCGACGGCGACTCCCAGCGCGGGCAGATCCCGCTGGGAGAACGCAAGCGCCGGAAGCGTGGGGTTCCAGGAGAAACACCGCGCCCGCAGCGCGAGCGAGAGTCGATCGGCGCGGTCGAACGTCCGCGAGAGCCCGAGGAGGCCGATCGTCGTCGCGCGCTCGCGGGCGCTCCGCTCGGTGCCGAGCCGCGCAGCCATCGCGTCTCGGATCGTCCGCAGGTCCGACTGTACGACGGGCAGGAACCGAAAGATCAGTGCGACGCCGATTCCGAGGAGCTGGCCGGGTTTGCCCGGGACCGTCCGCTGGATCGCGGCCCGCGACTCCCGAACGGGGGTCGTCCGAACGTAGGCGGCGCTGACGAGCAGGATGAGCAGCACGCGGTAGCTCGCGAGCGCGGTGGCGAGCCCGGCCTCGAGATCGATCCACGGCGGGCCGAGGGTCGCGGCCGCGACGAGGGGACCCACCGCGAGGATCACCAGCGCGAAACGGTAGGCATACAGCGTCCGCAGCAGGGGAACTCGTGCGAGCGCCAGCACGGCCACGGTGAAAACCGAGAACCCGAGCAGGGCCCGCGGCGCGGTGTGAGCCAGCGCGGTCGCCGCGAAGCCGATCTGAACCGCGAGCTTGCTTCGGGGGTCCAGATCGTGGACGACCGTCTCGCCCGGCTCGTAGGTCAGCATCGTTCCTCGAGGTCCACCCGCGCTCGGGGGATGCGAACCGGCAGTCCGTCCAGTTCCTCGAGGGCCCGGTCGGGGTGCTCGTCGACGACGACCCGTCCGTCGGCCATCGCGATCACGCGGTCGGCCAGCCCGAGCACGTCCCGCAGGTCGTGGGTCGCGAGCAGGATCCCAGTGCCGTCGGCGGCCAGCGCCTCGAGTCGACCGACCACCGAACGGCGCGCGGGTTCGTCGAGTCCGGTGAATGGTTCGTCGAGCACCAGGTGGGTCGGCTCCATCGCGAGCGCGCCCGCGATGGCCACCCGGGACTGCTCGCCACCTGAAAGTCGGTCGATCCGTTCGTCCTCGCGTCCCCGTAGATTCACGGCCTCGAGGGCCTCGGCGACGCGTCGATCGATCTCCTCGCGCCCGAGGCCGAGGTTCGCGGGCCCGAAGGCGACGTCGTCGCCGACGGTCGCGGCGACGAACTGGTCGCGGGGGTGCTGGAACACCATGCCGACGCTCGTTCGAGCGCCGATGACGTCGTCCGCGACGGGAGTGCCGTCGACCAGCACCGTCCCCTCGTCGGGATCCAGCAGGCCGTTGCAGTGGCGCAGCAAGGTCGTCTTCCCGCTGCCGTTCGCTCCTGCGAGGACGACGAACTCGCCATCGGGGATCGAGAGAGAGACGTCCTCGAGTACGCCGACGTCGTCGAAGCCGAACGAGACGGAGCGGAATTCGAGCATCAGATCGTGTCGATCCGACCGCTCTCGACGATCGCGACCGCGGCGGCGATCTTCAATACCTCACCCGGGATAAACGGCAGTGCTCCGACTGTAATCGCCTCCCAGAGCTCGAGTTCGAGCAGCCAGGCCATGTAGCCCACTCCCATCCCGTAGATGAGGACGGTCGCGGTGACGAGCGCGACGACGACGAGCGGCGTCGAAACCTCGGCGGGATCCCGAAGGTCGGTCCCGCGGTGGACGAGCAGGCCGATCAGACCGGCGGCCAGGGGGTACGACCAGAGGTAGCCGGCCGAATCCCCGACGAGGACGCCGAGCCCACCGGCCATCCCCGCGAACACCGGGAGTCCGATCGCGCCGGCGGCAAGGTACAGCAGTATCGAGACGGTCCCCCAGAGCGGGCCGAGCAACAGCCCGGCGAGAAAGACGAACAGCACCTGCAGCGTGATTGGCGCCGGAGAGAACGGGATCGGTATCGCGATCGGTGCCACCGCGCCGAGGAGTGTCGCGAGCAGGGCTGCTCGAGCGAACGCGTGGACGACGTCGCCGTCGACGAGGTCGACGTCTCCCTGTTCGGTTGCCATACGTCACCACCGCCGTAAACCGTGATCAAAACTTCGGTTCACGACTCTCGAGATCGCGGACGAAACGGGTCGATCGAACGGATCGTGAGTGTACAGCGTCGAACGCGGTTCGACGCTCGTCTCGCCGATCGAACCGATCGCTCGTCGTCGAGAACGAATCGTCGGCTGTCTGCCGAAAACGGCCGCGAACGAGTCTCGAATCCGTCGGGGTTGTCGGTTAGTGCTGGTGGCCGGTCGCCTCGGCGAAGGTCTGGCCGAACCGCTCCTCGAACTGGTTCATGATGCGTTCCTCCTGGGCCTCGAGCTCCGGATCCGAGCCCTCGCCGTGGTGGACGATATGGTGAGCCCGGCTGGCGAACGAGAGGAGGGTGATGTCACCGACGGTCTCAGCGGCGTCCTGGTCGCCCTCGGCGAGGAGGTCGATGAGACCGGCGGGGAGCGTTACCTCGTCGGTCTCGTCGTCGTCGGTCGAGATCGTGATCGTGGTCGTGTCGACGTCGTCGGTCATACCCCGACGGAGGGGTGGGGCACCTAAAGACCCTGTGGCTCGGCCGTGCTCGAGGAATGTGGTATGATAGCTCTCCGCGAGGCTTTTGCTCCTCGGCGACGAACGGACTGGTATGCCCACCATCGAACTCGAGGAGGAGACCGTCGAACGGCTGGACGGGCTGCGGATCGAGGACGAGTCCTACGACGAGCTCGTCGTGGAGCTGATCAACATCTACGAAGCCAGCGAGTTCACCCTCTTTCACGCGGGCTGATACGGTCTGTTGTGACGAGTTCCCGGAGCAACCGCAGGACGGGGCGCGGTCGCTCCGGAACTGACGTACAGGAGTCCGTACGAGTAGACGGGACGGATCGCCGCCAGTCTCAGTCGCCGGCCGCGGCCTGCCGGACCGACTCCCATCGCCCCTTCGACTCGAGCTGGCTCTGGAGTTGATCTGCGTACTCCTGGGTGAGCTGCTCGGCCGCCCGGAGCTGCTCTTCCTCCTCGTCGCCGCCGTCTCCGCCCAGTCCGAGCGCGCCGAGGATGGAGTCGACGACGCCGCCTGACGAGTTCGAGGCGCCGCCACCGCCGCCCTGGCCGCCCATCGCGCCCATCTGACGATCGACGTTCTCGAGTTCGGGAATGATCTGGTCGACCTTTTCGGTGTTGGCGACGATCCGGGCCCGATCGGGGTCATCGGCGTCCTCGATCTCGAACTCCGTCGCGGTCATGATCAGGCTCCACTGCTGGCTCGAGAACCGCGAGTCCTGGACGCGCGCGGAGAACTCCTGATCGACGGTCATCCGTTCGCCGACGATCCGGTCCGTCCACGAGGTGTCGCTCATGGCCGTCGATTGCGCGGGTGTGCGTATCAGCGTTTCCCTCGCCGCAGCGTCGACGGTGGGCGATCCTGGGCTCAATCGAGTCGTTCCGAGCCCTCGGCGTGACGATTCGAGAGCTCGACGTATCGGTCCGCCGTCTCTTCGAGGCGCGGATCGTCGACCTCGGCTTTCGGTTCGGCGGGCGCGCCGGCGACGAGCGTCTCCGGCTCGACCTCGCTTCCCTCCGTGACGACGCTACCGGCCGCGACGACCGCACCCTTACCGATCCGGGCGCCGTCGAGGACGACGGCGTTCATTCCGACCAGCGCGCGCTCGCGGACGGTCGCGTCGTGGACGATCGCGCTGTGACCCACCGTGGCGTAGGGCTCGAGCTCGGCGTCCTCGTGGAGGACCGCGTTGTCCTGGACGTTCGCGCCCTCGCCGACGACGATCCGGCCGTGATCGCCCCGGAGGGTCGTGTTCGGCCAGACGCTGGCGTCGGCCTCGACGACGACGTCGCCGATGACGACCGCGCTCTCGTCGACGTACGCCGAGTCGGCGACCTGGGGTTCCGTCCCTTCGAACGAGCGAAGCATGGCGGCTACCTCTCGCGAACGGGGCTTGAATCTACCGTCGATCGGAGTGTGTTCGACCGACTCGTCGTATAAACACCAATGTATGTTGGCGGTAGCTCTAATGCGGTATCCCCGCTACGAAGAAGTAGGCAGTGGACGGACGTACCAGAATGCATCCGTAGCCCGCTGCCGTGCTCCGAAGGCCCCGTCTTCGAATCAGGAAGTCTACCCCGCTTCCGTTCCCCGAAGACCCCACCTTCGACGTGGAGGGTTCGACCCCGCTTCCGTTCACCCAAGACAGTCACCTTGATCAGGGGGGTCAGACCCCGCTTCCGTTTTGCGGCTTCCTTCCCTTTCGGCTCGACCCGAACAGCGAGTTCCGACGCCGGTCGAGAGCCGTCCGTACCTCGCCGATCAGTCGCTCGACCGGCTCGAGACAGTGGGCGGCTAACGAACCGATTACGACCGGACCGTCGGTCGAGAGCGCGGCTGTCACCGTCTCGAGTTGATCGAGCAGTGCGTTCGGTCGGTTGTCGATGCAACCGCTCAGCGCGAAGAGTGCAACGGTGGCACCGATCCGCGCGATGCGTCTGGCTCGAGACTCGAAACGGCCGGACACTAGCAGCCCTCCCGGCGACCGCGAAAGAAGTACTGCTCGATTCTAGAAGGCGCCGCCCTCGAAGTCGGTGTCCGCGTGGAGACTGTCCTTCAGCGCGTCGTGGACCTTACAGAGCTCGAAGGCGCGGTCGATTACCTTCTGCCCGGTGTCGTCGTCGACGTCGGCCTCGACGCGGATGTCGAAGTGGACCGACTCGAGCTTGTCGTCGTCGTTGAGCTCGCCCGTCGACTCGATCTCGATTCGACCGAGGTCGCCGGCGTCGCGCTGCTGGCCCCCGACGCGCAGCGCGGGGACGTAACAGGAGGCGTACGCCGCCAGCAGGCTCTCGAGGGTGTCCGGCGCCTCCTCGCCCTCGGCGTCGATCGTCGTCTCGAACTCGCCGATCTCGTTCGTCGCGCTGAACCCCTCTTCGGAGACGGTGGTGACTTGTTTCGACATCGCAGTCGGGACAACCACTGCCGTCGCCGTAAACGTTGTTCTCGGGGGCAACACCGTCCGGTTCGAGTTTCCGCCGAAAAATGGACTGTATCGGTCTGCCGGCTCAGCTCTCGAGTTCGAACGGCTCGTCGGCCTCGAGGACGTGGACTTCGGCGTCGCTGCCCGTCCCCGCGACCTCGCTTTCGAACTGCTCGGGGTCCTGCTCGATCGGCGGGAACGTGTCGTAGTGCTGGGGGAACGCGTGGTCGACGTCGAGCCAGTCGACGGCGACGGCGGCCTGCCAGGGCCCCATCGTGAAGTGATCGCCCATCGGCACCGCCGCGGCGTCGGGCTCGAGGTAGGGACCGACGACCTCGCGCATCTCGGTCATCAGCGAGGTGTCGCCCGCGTGGTAGAAGGTGGTCGACTCCTCGTCGGCGACCTGCGTCGGTTTCGTATCCGAGATCACGAAGCCGGCGGGCATCCCCGCGTCGACGTCGTACTCGGTCATGATCCCGTTGGTGTGGTCTGCCCGGACCATCGTGACGAACGCGTCGTCACACTCGACGGTCCCGCCGAGGTTCATCCCCATCCCGCCGACGGCGTCCTCGAAGCCGAACTCCTCCTCGCAGTAGGAGACGAGTTCGGGGGTCGCGACCAGCGTCGCGTCGCTGAACTCGCCCGCGTCGGCGATGTGGTCGGCGTGGCCGTGCGTGAGCAGGACGTAGTCCGGTTCGTCGACGTCCGACGGCTCGAGGCCCGTCTTCGGGTTGTCGAAGAACGGGTCGATCAACAGGTCGGTGTCGCCGACGGTGACGTGCCACGTCGAGTGACCGTGCCAAGTGAGTTCCATAGCAGGCCAACGGTTGGTCGGAGACTGTCTTAAAACTGGCCGCGGGAGCTGCCGTGGGCCGCCTGCGACCGCAGGCGACGATCGGAACGACGAGCCGGCAACCCGCGGAGCGATGCCGTGGCGTTTTTTGTACGGGGCTCCTACGACGGTGTATGCTCTCACTCTCGCTCGAGGAGTTCATGGTCGAACTGAACGAGGGATCGATCAAGAACGTCGGTCCGACGAACAAGTCCGCGACGGTCAAGCTGTTCGGCGTTGAGGAGGCCGGTGCCCGCGAGTTCGGCGACAAGCGAGTCAAGCTCGTCTTCGAGGACGAGGACGGCAACGAGGTGCAGGTGTCGCTGTTCCCCGAAGACGTCCGCAAGATCGTCAAAGACGTCGAGGCGCTCGAGGACGATTCCCCGGTCTTCGAGTGAACGACGGCCGATTCCGGCGGTCGTTTCGCGCACGGATCGGTCGGTACTGCCCCGAACGCATTCCGACAACCGTTTTAGGGCGAAACTGCTTGGTTCGTGTAGATGGGTAACTGTATCATCTGCGGCACGTCTGTCGACGGCGAGATCTGCAAGAGTCACGAGGAGGACGCGGTCTTCGAGTTCCGCGGAACCACCCCCTCGCAGCTCACCCCCGGTCGCTACTACCGGGGAACCGTCGACGGCTACGCCGATTTCGGTGTCTTCATCGATATCGGCGACCACGTAACCGGTCTGTTGCACAGAAGCGAACTGGACAAGCGACTCGAGAGTCTCGACTGGGAGCCCGGCGACGAGGTGTTCGTCCAGGTTCTTGACGTCCGGGACAACGGCAACGTCGACCTCGGCTGGTCGATCCGCCAGCGCGAACGCGAGTTCCGTGGTCACCTGGTCGAGACGGCCGACGACGAGTTCCTCCCTGAGGAGGCCAACGACGGTCCCGACGGCTCGGAGACCGACTCCGAACCCGAACCCGAGCCCGAGCCAGATTCGGGCGCCGAACCGGGCGCGAGCGCCGACGACGCCGGTCCGAGCGACGAGGCGAGCCCGCCGACGGGCGGTGCCGAGGCGGTCGCTGCCGAGAGCGGCTCCGTTGCGACCGAGTCGGCCACCGCCTCGACGCCGACGACCGACGACGCCGCCGACGCCGAGCCGGAGGCCGAACCGGCGCTGAAGCGAACGACGATCGACGCCATCGAGAACCAGGTCGGCAGCGTCGTCCGCCTCGAGGGCGAGATCACCGGGGTCCGCCAAACATCCGGCCCGACGGTCTTCGAGCTTCGCGACGAGACCGGCACCGTCGAGTGTGCGGCCTTCGAGGAGGCCGGCGTTCGGGCCTACCCCGACGTCGAGGTCGAGGACGTCGTCGCCCTCGAGGGCGAGATCGAGCGCCACCACGGCGACCTGCAGGTCGAGACCGAGACCCTCGAGATCCTCGAGGACGAGGCCCGGGAGACGGTCGTCGACCGCCTCGAGAGCGCGATCGAGCGCGAGGCCCGACCCGCCGACGTCTCGCTGCTGGCCGACCACGACGCGGTCACGGCCGTCGAAGACGAAATCGCCGACGCCGCGACGACGATCCGACGGGCGGTCATGGAGGCCCGACCCGTCGTCGTTCGCCACGCCGCGACCGCCGACGGCTACGTCGCCGGCGCCGCCATCGAGCGCGCCGCGCTCCCGCTGATCCGCGAGAAACACACCCGCGAGGACGCCGAGTACCACTACTTCGAGCGCCGGCCGCTCGAGGGCCGGGTGTACGACATGGACGCCGCGACCGACGACGTCACCTCGATGCTCGAGGCCCGCGACCGCCACGACGAGCAGCTGCCGCTGGTCGTACTCGTCGGCACCGGCTCGACCGTCGAGTCCGCCGACGGCTACGAGCTGCTGTCGCTGTACGGCGCCGAGGCGCTGGTGATCGACGACAGCCGCGCCGACGAGGAGATCGTCGACGCCGTCTCGGCGGCCGTCGCGCCCTCGCTCGGCGGCGCCGACGTCGCCGATCTGACCTCGACCGCCCTCGCCGCGAACGTCGCCGCCCACGTCAACGACGACGTTCGTGACGACCTCGAGCACCTGCCGGCGATCAGCTACTGGGAGAATGCCCCCGAGGCGTACCTCGAGCTGGCCACCGAGGCCGGCTACGACGAGACGGACATCTCCGAGCGACGTGAGGCCGTCGCGCTGGAAGCGTTCTACCAGAGCTACAAGGACAAGCGCGAACTCGTCGCGGACCTGCTGTTCGACGGGAACGCCGACCTCGCGGCCCACGTTTCCGAGCAGTTCCGCGACAAGCTCGAGACCGAACTGGGAACCGCGCGAGAGAACCGCTCGGTGCAGGAGGTCGACGGGCTGACCGTCACCGTGCTCGACACCGACGCGTTCACCCACCGGTACGACTTCCCGACGACGATCCTGCTGCTCGACGCGCTCCACCGCCGCGAGCGCGAGGAGTCGGCCGCCACGCTCGGCATCGGCGAGGACGAACTGCACGTCCGGACGACCGAAGCGATCGACGTTCGGGCCCTCGGCAACGCGATCGCCGAACGGGTTCCGAACGGCGGCGTCCACGTCGTCGGCGGGCGGGACGGCCACGTCGAGTTCCTGCCCGGCGAGCGCGACGCCGTCCACGAGGCCGCACTCGAAGCCCTCGCCGAGACGCTCGCGTAATCGCGCCCTTCTCCGTCGTCCGCGATCTGCCAGCGGCGGCACCAGTCAGAAACGCATTTGGCAGTCGCTATCACACGTAGGGTATGGGCGCCGATCCGAGGACACGGCTCCGCGAGAACGCCACGGAGGTGACGGCGACGCTCGTGACCGGGATCTGGCTCGCCGCGATGTTCACCGGCCAGGGGTGGTGGCTCGCGGCGCTGCTCTTCGGGTATATCGTCGTCGTGCCGATGGTCGCATTGCTGTTCGGCGACGAGGACGACGTTCGGGAGTGGTGGACCGAAGACGAAATCGACCCCGAGACGCTCGCGGAGGCGGAAGCGGAGGAGTCGTCAGCCACCGACGCCCTCGAGCGACTCCGCGATCGGTACGCGGCGGGCGAGCTGACCGACGAGCAGTTCGAGCGCAAGCTCGATCGGCTCCTCGAGACCGAGAGCCTCGAGGACGCCGACCGCTGGCGACGCGAACGACGAAACGAACGCGAGTCGGCCCGGGACCGCGACCTCGAGTACGAGCGCTGAACCCCAAGACGCGGGCTGTGGCCGGAACGGCGACGTGAATTCACTCCCTGTCGTCCGCCCGTTCTGGCTCGTCGGCTACTGGCTCCGGTTCGTCCGCCGCGACGTCCTCGAGCAGGTTCGTGATCGTCAGCTCGAGTTCCCGACGCACCGTTTTCGCACCCAGCCGATCGAGCACGAACGACCAGATCGAGTCGAACGTGTACCTGGCCGTCGCCGTGACACGGGCCTCCTCGCCGTCCTCGACAGTGACTCTCGAGTATCGTTCCTCGAACATCCCGCCGTCGACGAAGCGGTAGGCGTACCCGTTCTCGAGCGCCGAAAACACCACTGTCATCTCGGTTCCGTCGATCGCGACCGTCGCCTCGGCCCCGTCGTCGGTCGGCTCACAGGATCGAACCTCGTAGACGTCCGCGTACTCGAGGATCGAACGCGGCGTCAGTCGCTCGCGGAGTTGCTCGGCGGACGGCTCGACGGTGTACGAGAGCTCGATCTCGCGCATTCAGAGTGACGTTGCGGGCGAGCGGTCAAAGCCGTACTGCTCCCGAGCCGAAGGGTAGCGAGTCCGACACGCTTATTCACGCTCCGAAACCAACTCCGTGTAGTGAGTACCGAGACGCCCGAACCGACCGAAACCGACGCGTTCGAGAAGGTCTGCGAGACGCTCGTCGAGCGAATTCTCGCTGGCGAGATCGACCGTGACGAGGTCGAGAAGGCCAAGCTCGAGGCGTGTTCGGAACAGTCGGCGCCGAAGGTGCCGAAGAACTCCGAGCTGCTGGACTACGCGCCCCAGGAGCACCGCGAGGAACTCGAGTCGGTGCTTCGGCGCAAACCCGTCCGAACCGCCTCGGGCGTCTCCCCGGTCGCGATCATGACCTCGCCCGAACGGTGTCCTCACGGGAAGTGTCTCTACTGTCCCGGCGGCCCCGACTCGGAGTTCTCGTCCTCCCAGAGCTACACGGGCGAGGAGCCCGCTGCGGCGCGAGGTGTCCAGAACGACTACGACCCCTACGGCCAGGTCACCCTGCGCCTCGAACAGCTCCGGGAGATCGGCCACCCGGTCGACAAGGTCGAGCTGATCCTGATGGGCGGGACGATGACCGCCCGCAGCCACGACTACCAGGAGTGGTTCGTCAAGCGCGCCCTCGAGGCGATGAACGACTACGACGTCGACAAGGAGCCAGAGCCCGCCGAGGGCGTCAGCTTCGCCGAGGATCCCGAGGAGTACGAGTGGAAGTACCTCGAGGACGTCATCGCCGAGAACGAGACCAACGACATCAGGAACATCGGAACGACGTTCGAGACCAAGCCCGACTGGTGTGACCCCGAGCAGATCGACCGCATGCTCGACCTCGGCGGGACGAAAGTCGAGGTCGGCGTGCAGACGACCTACGAGCGGATCAATCGAGAGATGCACCGCGGCCACGGCGCCCAGGCGTCGATCGACGCCAACCGCCGGCTCCGCAACGCGGGCTTCAAGGTCGGCTTCCACATGATGCCGGGCCAGCCGGGGATGTCCAAGGAGATGTGTCTCGAGGACTTCCGCCGGCTGTTCGAGCAGGAGCAGTGGAAACCCGACTATCTCAAGATCTACCCGACGCTGATCGTTCGCGGGACCGCGACCTACGACTGGTGGCACGAGGGGGAGTTCGACCCCCTCACGAACGAGGAGGCCGCCGATCTGGTCGCCGAGATCAAGGACATGATCCCCCGGTACACGCGCCTCCAGCGGGTCCAGCGGGACATTCCGGCGGACTACATCGACGCCGGCGTCTGGAAGTCGAATCTGCGACAGCTCGCCCGACAGCGCATGGACAAGCACGGCTGGTCCTGTGACTGCATCCGCTGTCGCGAGGCCGGAATGAACGATGAAGTGCCCGAAAACGTCGAGCTCGACGTCATGAACTACGACGCCTGCGGCGGCACGGAGCAGTTCATCTCGTTCGAGGACTTCGAGAAGGACCTCCTCGTCGGCTTCTGTCGCCTCCGGTTTCCCAACGACGGCGGCACCGCGGACGGCCTTCCCTCGGTCACAACGGGCGACCGGATCCGGCCGGAGCTCGAGAACGCCGCCATCGTCCGCGAACTCCACGTCTACGGCAGCGAGGTCGCCGTCGGGAGCGAGGGCCAGACGGACCAGCACCAGCACAAGGGGTACGGTCGCCGGCTGATGAACCGCGCGGAGGAGCTTGCGGCCGACGCCGGCTACGACAAGTTGAGCGTCATCTCGGGGATCGGCGCTCGAGAGTACTACCGCAACAAACTGGGGTACACGCAGGACGGCCCCTACGTCAGCAAGCGGCTGTAGCTGACGGAACGAAAACAGAAGTTTGCCGCGATCCTCAAGCCAGGAATCGGCGCCGCGTTCGTCCGTAACTGTGGGCCACCCTCTCTCGACCGAACCGAACATATCGACTTGCTTAGCGTAGTAGGTGACCGATTTTCAGCCGCTGCAATCCAGCCAAGTGTTACCAAAAATTCACTAGATACCTATCTTACCTCTTACATCGTTTCTCGGTAAGTGGTGAGAGACCATGAGTGAAGAAATGCGATCGAAAGAGGGAATCATCGAGGGGACGGTTTCGACCGATAAAGGCGATGACGTCGAGGCGGCAGTAATAACCGCTACTGATACCGAAACGGAGGAACTCGAAGCGATAATCACGACGGAGGGGAGCGGTACGTACTCCGTTTCGGTCGGACCTGGTACATACGATGTGCGATGCGAACAAATCGGGTTCGAGACCGACGAGCAATCCGTCACCATCGGTGAGGATACGACGGAGACGCTGGACATCACGCTATCCGAACTGGCGTCCGATGCGGCGAGGGAGATGGCCGATACCCTCGAAATCGGCCTTCTTGCCAGCGGCGATCACGCGACGGTCGGCGGTGGTTTGGACAACGAGGCCCGCGGCAGGTACGACACGGTCGCCGGGGGATGGGGCAACGTAGCCGACGGTCAGGCGGCGACAGTCAGCGGCGGAGCGAGAAACGAAGCCAGCAACACCGACGCGACAGTTGGCGGTGGCGTCGGAAACAAAGCCAGCGGCTTCCGAGCGACAATCGGGGGAGGAGGTGGAATTAGTGGAGCCGGAAACACGGCAAGTGGCTCGCACTCGACAGTCGGGGGCGGGCGAAGGAACCATGCGAACGGTGGTTTGGGAACGGTACCTGGAGGTTCGGAGAACGTTGCGCACGCCAATAATTCGTTCGCAGCCGGCCGGAGAGCGTACGCGACTCATGAAGGGGCAGTGGTGTTCGCTGACTCCAGCGATGCCTACCAGACGTCGGACGGCGAGAACGAGATCAGATCACAGATGCCGGTCTTCGCGCCGGCGTTCAACTCGACAAGCGCTACATCGGCGAAAACGAACGTCGAATCGGTCGATCCCGAAACGGTGCTCGACGGCGTCGAGGACTTGGAGATCACCACGTGGAAGTTCAGACACAACGGCACCGGAAAACACATGGGACCGATGGCCGAGGAGTTCGCCGAAACGTTCGATCTTGGTGACGACGATGAATCAATCTCGACAGTCGATGCCGAAGGGGTTGCACTCGCTGCGATCCAAGGCCTGTCGAAGAAGCTCGCCGAGAGGGACGACCGAATCGCGGAGCTAGAGAAGCGACTCGCCGCCCTGGAGTCGTAGGTTGGTTTCACGAGACGGCTCTCGTCGACGACCAACCCAAATCTCCGCGGGAAGTACGGCGTAAAGAGCCCTTGTCTGCCATGCGGAAACAGTACCAGTAGAAAGAATCGGCGTTCTTTTGTCAGTTCTATCCTCTCGCCATCCCTGTCAGTATTCGTAAGAGAATCCCTCGATACTACCACAACGTTATTACTCACGACGTGTTATGCCACGTGGTAACAGATGTACGACTGCATTCTCGTCCCGACCGACGGTTCGCCGGAGGGCGAGCGCGCGCTCGAGTACGCCTTCGAGCTCGCCCGAACTCACGACGCGACGGTGAAGGCGATCTACGTCGCCAACGTCGCCAGCTACGGCGGGCTACCGATGGAGACCGCCTGGGAGGGCATCGGGGAGGCGCTGCGCTCGGAGGGTCAGGGCGCGCTCGCGCGGGTCGAGGAGCTCGCGCCGCCGGACGTCGAGGTCGAGACCGAGATCCTCGAGGGGTCGCCGAGTCAGGTGATCGTCCGGGAGGCGACGCCCGACAGCTGCGATCTCGTCGTTATGGGTACACACGGCCGCGGCGGAATCGACCGCCTGCTGCTGGGCAGCGTCGCCGAGCGGGTCGTCAGACAGTCTCCGGTCCCGGTGTTGACGGTCAGACTGGACGAGGACGAACCGGTTCCCGAATCCGAACGCCAGGCCGAGACGGCCGAGGGAGAAAGGGCTGAGCCCTCGGACGTCTAGGTCGGCCGCAGGTGCTCGCAGTCGCCAGCTGAGACCGTTTCCCGGCCGTCGTCGGTCTCGACGACGAGCGCCCCGCTGTCGGTGACGTCGACGGCTTCGCCGACGAGTTCGTCGGTCGGCCGCTCGACCCGGACGCGCTGGCCCAGCGTCAGCGCCAGCTCGCGCCAGGCCGGGACGACCGCCTCGAAGTCGGTCCGAAGGCGATCGAACTCCTCGAGAAGTCGCTGGACGAAGACGCGTCGGTCGACGTCGCCCGCCTCCGCGCGGATCGACGTCGCCTCTTGTGGAAGGACGTCGCTGTCGATGTTCGCGTTGACGCCGATCCCGACGACGAGCCACGCGATGCGGTCGGTCTCGCCCTCCATCTCCGTGAGAATTCCTGCGAGCTTGTGGTATCCGCCCTCGTCATCGACGGGAACGACGACGTCGTTGGGCCACTTGATCCGGGCGTCGACGCCGGCCTCTCGAGCCGCCCGCGCGGTCGCGACCGCCGCCGCGAGCGTGTATAGGGACGCGCGAGCCGGCACGACCTCCGGCCGGAGGACGATACTTAACCAGACGCCCCCCGACGGAGCGGTCCACTCGCGTTTCAGTCGACCCCGGCCCCCGGTCTGTTCGTCCGCGAGGACGCCGACGTCGCTCGCGCCCTCGGTCGCCAGCTCACGGGCGCGGTCGTTGGTGCTCCCGATCGCGTCGTGGTAGTCGATCGAGAACGGCGCCTCGAGCCCGAACTCGACCGCGGGAGCGTTGTAGGCCGCGACGTCGGTTAGCTCGTACCCCGTCGATCCGCCCTCGATCTCGAAGCCGGCCTCGCGGAGCGCGTCGATCTGCTTCCAGACGGCCGCCCGGGAGATGTCGAGCTCCTCGGCGAGGTCGGGGCCCGACACGGGCCCGTCGCCGATCGCCTCGAGGATCGCTCGTCGCGTCTCGTTCATACCGGGCAAGGAACGGGACCGCACTTGAATCGGCTGGATCGGCTCTCGAGCGGTCCGCGGTTCGACCATCTCTCGCCGTGACCGGTCGTTCGACCGTCGGATCCGGAGGTTTTTGTCGCTCGCTCTCGGACCACCAAATGAATGAGGTGAGTTAGCACGACACAATGAAGATCGGCACGCGCTGTACGACCTGCGGGACGCGACCCGACGACAGCGAGATCACAACCTGCGAGACGTGCGGGCGCGGAGTTCACGACCCCTGCGAGGAGTACGAGACGATGTTCGAGTGTCAGTACTGCGGCGACGAACCGTGGATCGGCGCGGTCGAGTTCTGAGCCGAGCGGCGACGGCGCGACGGGCGAGCCGTTCGGCGCCCGCGGAACCGAGTGTTAGCTTCGCAGCTCCCGGAGCTTCTCGCGGCCGGGCGCGATCAGTTCGTCGAGGTAGCTTGCGAGGGTGCCCTTGGCGTCGGCGGGGTGGAGCTCGCCCGACTCGAGGTCCGCGGCCAGGCTCTCGTACGCCTCGTAGGTCAGATCGCCACCGTACTTCTCGGGACGGTCGACGACGATCTCCTCGAAGCGCGGGAAGACGTGGTACTCGAACAGCTCGAGAACGGGGTTCTCGAGGTCGTCCTCGGGGTCGCGCGTCGGCGGGCAAAAGGCCGAGTTGACCTTCTCCTCTACCTCCTCGGTGGAGTCCTCCATCGAGATCGTGATCCCCTCGCTCGAGGACATCTTTCCCTCGCCGCTGGTGAGGTCGGCGACGATCGGCGTGTGGAGACACGGCCGGGCCTCGTAGCCGAGCTCGGGGAGCTCCTCGCGGGCGAGCATGTGGACTTTCCGCTGATCCAAGCCGCCGACCGCGAGGTCCAGGTCGAGGTACTCGATGTCCAGCGCCTGCATCAGCGGGTAGACGAGGTGGCTCACTTTAGCGGTCTCGCCCGACTGGAGTTCGGCCATCGCGCGCTGGGCGCGGTTCATCGTCGTCGAGAGCTCGAGTTCGTGGAGGTCGAGGGTGTACTCCTCGTCGAGCTGGAACTCGGAGCCGTAGACGAACTCGGTGTTCTCCTCGTCGAGGCCGTAGGCGGTAAACTGCGCCTGCATCCGTTCGGCGGTCTCGCGAATCTCCTCGAAGCTGCCCTTCCCGTTGAGGTAGGCGTGAACGTCCGCGAGCAGGACGACGACCTCCATGCCGGCGTCCTGGAGGTCGATCAGCTTGTTGGCCGTCAGCAGGTGTCCCAGGTGTAACACGCCGGAGGGCTCGTAGCCGACGTAGACGCGCTTGCCCTCGGGCTCGGTCGCGAGCTCGCGCACCTCCTCGTCGGTGACGACTTCCTCGGCGTTTCGCGTGATCAGCTCGTAGGCGTCCATCTCTACCTCATCGCACCCGGCGAACGGTTTTATAATAACCGACCCGCGACCGCGACGACCCCGGATCAGACGCCGGCGTTCATTACCGTCGTCGTCCCGTCCTGCCGGACCCGGAACTGGTACCCCTCGTAGGTGAACTCGAGGGCAGCGTCGGCCGTCGCCCGCGGCGGCGAAGAGAAGAGATCCGCGAGCAGTTCGCTGACCGTGTAGTAGATCGGCGACAGATCCGTCACCTCACAGTCCTCGAGCTCTGCCACGAGTTCGGCGACTTGCGTCGCCGGCGTCTCCTGATCGGTGTCGAGCGTGCACCTCGTAATGACATCTCCGTTGTCCGTCGTGTTCATCTGAGTGTGCGTAGTACCGACCGGAGTTTCCCTAATCATTCTACCGGCGTATGCACGCATCGTTCGCCCGCTTGCGATTCCGGCAACGACGGCGACTGTGGCCACTGCCTGCCGAACATTGATACCGATTTCGACGCATTGCTCGATCGTATGGGCTATCGAGAGGACGCCATCAACGCCGCTCGACGAACCGTCTACCCGCAGATCCACTACCTCTTGCGGGGGACCTTCGGCGGGTACGCCGTCACACACACGACCTCCAACGAATACGTGCTGACCGCCCAGTGTTCCGAGGAGGAGATCGAGGCGCTGCTCGACGACCTGGGCTTTTCGCGTAACCCGATCTCCGCGGTGAAGGTCCGAATGGACGGCAACACCGCCGAGGGATCGTGGGTGTGGCGGCCGTCGCCGCTGGCGTCGTACCAGCTTCACGTCATCCTCCACGAACTCGAGAACGCCGAGGGTGTCGACATCTACGCCCACTGGGAGTGTTCCTGGATCCGCCACCCCTACAGACACTACGTCGCCCGCGGCTACGACGCGGAGAAGGGCGTCGACCTCAGTCAACGCTGGCTGATCGACGACGACGGCGAGACCCTTCGAGGAGAGGACTGCGACATCCGCTACGAGGTCGACGGCTCGTTCAGCCGGCGAGCCAGCGAGTACTTTTCGCTGTCGTACTACCGCGTCAAGGAGCTTACCGCCTCGATCAGCTCTCGAGTGCCGTTTGTCGACGGCGCCGCCGACGACTACATCACAGAAGCCGAAGACGGCCGCGACACCCTCTCGCCGCGGATCACCGACCGCTTCTAGAGCTCGCCGTCCCGGATCCGGCGCTCCGCTTCCTCGAGCGCCGCCTCCCGGTCGAACGACTCGAGGATCGTCCGGAGTTCGGCCTCCTCCGCTTCCGCCAGGTCCCGCGCGTGACCGGTGACGTTCGGCACCGCGCGAATGATGTTGTCCACGATCGGGACCTCCGCGATCCGGGGCGACCGCGAGAGCGGGTTGAGGTCGATCACGATCTCGGTCTTGCCCATCGCCTCTAAGGCCTCCGCGCGGTCGCCGTCCTCGAGCGGGACGACCACGACGTCGGCCGCGTGGATCCCGTCAGCGTCGACCTTCGCGCGCTGGTGGTCCAGGTTCGGGATCCGGGCGTCTGCCTCGAGCCCCTTCACGTCCTCGGCGCCGTGCTCGCGGAGATGGTCGGCGATCGCCTCGATCCGCTCCGGGGTGCGGTTGAACAGGTTGACCTCGAGGTCGGCGCCGACAGCGTCGGCCAGCTCGACCATTTCACCGGGCACCAGCGCGGCGACGTTGCCGTTGATCGAGAGCACCGGCCGATCGGCGAGCAGCAGGTGGGCCGCGGCGGCCCGTTCGGCCTCGTCCGCGCTGGGAATCGTCTCCTCGCCGAGCAGGTAGTCGAAGGCGCTGCCCCGCCCCTCCGCGTGCATCCCCTGCAGGTGGGTGATCCCCTTCTCGACACCTTGTTCGATCCGATGGCGGGTAAGCAGGTCCTGGTATCTCGGGTGGTCCTCCGGGATCTCCTCCTCGTGTTCGACGTCGGCGGAGACGGTGTCGTAGTCGGTCATGATCGATCCCTCGAGACCGTCAATGAAAAGCCGACCGATCCCTACTTCAGCACCGCACCCGAGGGGTGGGTCCGGCAGACGGACGGTTCGTAGCCGACGTCAGAGAGCCCGGTCCCAAGTGCGAAGACCGTCTCTCCGAGCATCGCCATCGACGCCTGCCCACCGGATTCGGTCACCTCCTCGATAGTCGACTCGAGCGTCGGCGTCAACAGCTCGGCCTCGCGGGCGAACCGACGGGAGACGTTCATGAAGCACTCGAGGGTGGGCTCCTCGACGAGCCGCGACAGCGCCGCCTCGCCGGCCCGCGAGAGCTTCGCCGTCTCGCCGGCGAGCACGTCGGCCGTCGAGAGCTCGCCGAACGCGACGTACTCGATCCGTGATCGGGCGGGAACCGCGTCGAGTTCGTTGACCGCGGGCCCGCCGGGCTCGAGTCGGATCGGGATCCCGCCCTGGGCCTGGGCGACGACGTCGCCAAGCCCCGTTCCGGCCTCGACCTCGGCGGCGTGGGCGACCGCAACGAGTTCGTTTCGCGAGCGCCGCCGCTCGAAGACCTGGTTCGCTGCGAACGCCGTGCCGAGCGCCATTGCCCCCGAGACGCCGAAGCCGGCTCCCAGCGGGAGGTCGGACTCGGCTTCGACCCGGGCCGGCACTTCGAGCGCCTCGAGGACCGTCCGTACCGGATCGATCTCGATCGGTTCGCCGTCGAGGATGACCGTCGTCTCGGTCGCGGGTTCGACGGTCACCTCGACGCCGTCGGTCAGAGTCAGTCCACCCCCCCGTGAGCCGGCTTTCGTCGGGTCCTCGTCCGGATGGGCGCTGAAGAATCCGGTTACGTGGCCCGGCACGAACGCCGTCGCCTCCTCGCGCATCACCACCCGGTTGTCACTCGCCCGGTATAACGTTACAGGTTCGACGGCGGCGGCTCAGGACACTTCATGGTCCCGGCTTTTCCGTTCGGAGTGTCAAGGAACGCGCAATGAACGCACAGTCCTCGCCGCGGCCCGTCGACCGGGCGGCCAGCAGCGATAGCGAGAGTCCTCTCCCCGAGGACGGGTGGGGCTGAGTGATGGCGACGAACACGGAACCCAGCGGTTTCGGCCGGTTCTTCCAGCAGTACACGAAGACCTGGATGCACGCCGTCGCGACGGCCGGACTCACGGCGTTCGGGCTCCTCTCGTTCGTCCACCGCGGGTTCGTCCTCCTGGCGCTTGCCTGCTACATCGTCCCGCCGATCGTCCTCTATATCACGCGACGCGGCGACGACGCGAGCGGAAACTCGATGTCGCCGACGGACGCGGCGCTCGCGGAGCAGGACGAGCCGAGCCAGGAGAGGCGAGACGACCCCGAGGCTCGATCCGCTCCGGAGTCGGGAACCGACTCCCTCGGCCCGCCGCCGGCCGAGCGGGACGCTCGATCCGACTCTTCGAGTGGGGACGGACGGGAGTCGCTCGAGGACTCGCCGACGGACGACCGCGAACCGGAAGCCGAAACCGAACCCGAGACGCAGTCGGAGCCGGCTCCCTCGAGCGAGCCGACGCCCGACGCCGAACTGTCGACCGAGTCGGCAGGTGCAGCCGCGCCGGAACCCGACCCGAACGAATCGGCCGGCGAGGTCGAACCAGCGGCGGCAGATGCCACGTTGTCGTCCGAACCGCACGACGAAGATGAGACCGATTCCGAGCCCGAACCCGAGTGGCGACACGCGGACGCACCCACCGACGCGACCCTGCTCGATGCCGCGGTCGCGGGCTCGAGCGCCGTCGCTGTCGGCGAGGGCGGCGTTGTCACGATGACGGACGGCGAGGAGTGGTCCATTACCCTCGAGGACGGGCCCGCCGCCCAGGGACAGGCGCTACACGGCGTCGATGCGACCGAGGACGGCGAGGTCGCCTGGGTCGCCGGCGACGGTGGCGCCGTCGGCCGGCTCGAGCTCGACTCGGGTCGCCACACCGACTTCTCGGCGCCCGGCGACCGTACTGACAACCTCGCGGGGATCGCAGTCGCGGGCGCTGCGGGCGACGAGACGGTCCTTCTGATCAACGGCTCGGGCGAGGTACTGGGCGGCCGGTACCGCGACGGCGACTGCAGCTGGGACGAGCCCCTGCAGCCAGGAAGTGGCTCGAGCCTGAGCGACGTCGTCCTCGACGGCGAGGTCGGCTACTGCTGTGACACGAACGACGGCGTCTTCGCGACCGACGACGGCGGCGAACGCTTCGAAGCGATCGGGATCGACGACGCCGACGGCACGCCGACCGGGCTCGCCGCAGGGGAGGACGACTCCTGTCACCTCTGTACCGACGCCGGCGTCGTCCACCGCTACGACGGGTCGCGCTGGACTCCCGAGCGGGTCTGCGAGGACGCGCTGTCGGGGATCGCTCGAGCCGGAGACCGGCTCGCCGTCTGTACCGCCGACGGAGCGATTTACGAGCGCGACGACCCGACCGACGACTGGGAACGAGCCGACGCGGACGCGGAGGTGGGGCTCGAGGCGATCGCGCTCGGCGACGAGTTGGGCGTCGCCGTCGGCGGCGAGGGGACGACGATCGAGCGACGATGAGTGCCGTCCGAGAGCGTATCGACGACGAGCGACGAACGACGACAGTCGCGGACGAGCGGTCGACTACGATTGCTATGAGGAGGCCCTAAGAGATGCCGACCGGAGGGATCGCACTCGCGGCAGACTTCGCGCTGTTGATCGCCGCGGCAACTGTACTGAGCTATATTGCCCGGCTGACAGGGCAGCCGACGATCGTCGCCTACATCATGACCGGCGTCGTCGTCGGCCCGATCGGTCTCGGGATCGTCACCGAGGACCAGCTGATCGAGGTGATGGCCGAACTCGGGCTGGGCTTCCTGCTGTTCCTGCTCGGGATCGAGATGCGCTTCGACGACATCAAGGAGATCATGCGCCCCGTCGGGGCGATCGCCGTCGGGCAGGCGATCCTGCAGGCGATCGCCTCGACGAGCGTCGCGCTCCTGCTTGGCTTTACGCTGTTCCAGTCGCTGATGATCGCGCTGGCGACGACGTTCGGCGCGACGCCGATCATCGTCAAGGTGCTCGGGGACAAGGACGACCTGAAGACGCTGTACGGCAAGACCGACATCGGCATCCTGATCTTCCAGGACATCTACCTGGTGATGGCGCTGGCGATACTGGCCGTCGGCACCGTCGACAACGTCACCGAGGTCGCCTTCAACATCGGACAGGTGCTGTTCCTGATGGGCGTCATCGGCGTCGTCGCCTACCTTGCGAGCAAGTACTTCCTGCCCGCGCTGTTGCGGGCCAGCGCGGCGAACAAGAGCACGCTCTTTACGGTCGGCATCGCCTGGGCGTTCCTCTTTATCTTCACTGCTGAAATGCTCGACCTCTCCGTCGAGATCGGCGCGTTCCTTGCGGGGCTCGCGCTCGCACAGCTACCCTACAGCACGGAGCTCAAAGAGCGGATGCGGCCCGCGACGAACTTCTTCATCGCGGTCTTCTTCGCGAGCATCGCCCTCCAGATGGAGGTCGACCAGCTGCTCGCCTACTGGCAGGAGGCACTGATCGCGAGCGTCGCCCTGATCGTCATCAACTTCTTCATCGTCTTCGGGCTGTTCTACAGCCAGAACTTCGACATGGAGACCTCCTTCCTGGGAACGATCTCGATGCTGCAGGTCAGCGAATTCTCGGTCGTCCTGGGTGCCCTCGCCGTCGAGGAAGGGTTCATCGAGGAGGGGCTGCTCGGCTTCTTCAGCCTGATGGCGCTCGTCACGATGCCGATCTCGACGTACTACGTCCGGTACAACCGCGAGATCTACGCGTACGTCAAGCCGTACCTCGAGCGCTTCGAACGGGACGACCCCATTCAGGCCGAGCCGGTCGAGTACGAGAACCACGCCGTCGTCGTCGGCTACAACCGACTCTCGAACGAACTCATGAACGTACTGGACGAACACGTCGAAGACATCGTCGTCGTCGAGGACCGGGCCGAACACGTCGAGGAGCTCAAGGAGGCCGACTACGGCTTCATCTTCGGCAACGCCAGACACGGCGAGATCCGCCAGGAGGCGAACCTCGCCGGCGCGGAGGTCCTGATCACCGTCGCCGACCGGGTCGACGTCAACGAGCGCCTCGTCGAGGAGTCCCCGGAGACGCTTTCGATCGTGCGAGCCAACACCGAGCTCGAAGCCACGCGGCTCACCGAGGCCGGGGCGGACTACGTGGTCATGGAGCGCGGACTCGTCGGCGAGGAGCTGGCGGACCTACTCGGGACGCTCGACGACCGCGAGGCGTTTGAGGATCGTCTCGAGGAACTCAACGCGCGGGCCCGCAGCGAGCCGAGGCGAGCGGGCGAGCCCGCCAGCACCGGAGGTGGGACCGATGTATGAGATCCTGTTCGCGCTGACGCTGATCTTCACCGTCGCGGCGGGGCTGTTGCTCGTCGCCGCCCAACGGGATCTCCCGGTACTGCCGTTCTACCTGCTGGCGGGCGTTCTCATCGGCTTCGCGATCGACGAGAGCGAACTTCTCGATCTCGCCCAGTGGGGAATCGCCTTCCTCGTCTTCCTCTTCGGCACCCACGTCGACCTCGAGGCGTTCCGGTCGACCGGGCGAACGAGCGTCGCCATCGGCGTCCTGCAGGCGGTCACTATCGGCGGTCTGGCCGTCGCCGGCGCGCTCGCGTTCGGCGTCGACCCGCTGAACGCCGTCTACTTCGGCGTCGCCGCGGCTCTGAGTTCGTCGCTCGTCGCGACCAGCTACCTCGATACCGACGAGGGCGTTCGACCGACCCACGCGCAGGTCGCCGAGTCGATCCACTTCACGGAGGACCTGCTCGGCGTTCTGGTCGTGTTGGGTCTGAGCGCGTTCGTCTACGCGGCCGAACCGGCCCCCACCCAGCTTGCGGTCGGCGCCGGGCTGTTCGCGCTCGCACTCGGCGTGCGATACCTCGCCTTCCACCGCATCACGAGCAGGCTTCAGGGAGATTCGGAGGTGATGATGCTGTTCGGCATCACGCTCGCGATCGGCTTCATCGCGCTCGCCGAGGCCGCAAACCTCTCGATCATCGTCGGCGCGTTCGCCGCCGGGATCGCCGTCGCCGACGACTACCCCCACTCGCTCGAGCTGGTCGACACGATCGACGACCTCGAGGACTTCTTCACGCCGATCTTCTTCGTCACTGTCGGCGCCCTGCTGGCGATCCCGACCGTCGAGACAGTCGGCTACACGGTCGCGCTCGTCCTCGCCGTGGTCGTTCTCAACCCGCTGATCGTCGGTTTTCTCCTGCTCCGCGGGGGGTTCGACGGGCGGACGGCCGTCATGACGGGGCTAACGCTCGACCAGGTCAGCGTCTTCAGCCTCTTCATCGCGATCGAGGCGCTCGTCGCCGAGACGATCGCGCGGCCGCTGTTCGACGCGATCGTCCTCTCGGCGGCGATCACGTGGATCGCGGCGACGTACACGGCCCGCAACGCCGAGGAGATCAACGGCTGGCTCCGCGAGCACGGAGTCGTCCGCGCAGTCGGCAAACCGATCGGTGAGAAAACGGACGTCGACGACGATCTCGAGGATCACGTCATTATCACCGACTTCGAACACGGTGGCGAGCACGTCCTCGAGGCCTGCTCGGAGCTCGATCGACCGGTCGTGGTCGTCGAGGACAACCCGACGCGGTTCGACGACATCCGCGAACTCGCTGACAACTACGTCTACGGGGACGTGCTGAACGAGCAGACCTGGGACGTGGCGGGACTCGAGACGGCGGCGCTCGTCGTCTCGCTGTCGCCCGAACTCGCCCGCGCCGAGGCGATCGCCGACCTCGAGGGCGACACGCCGCGGGTCGTCCGGATCGATTCGGCCGACGACGCGGAGGCGTTCCTCGAACGCGAGGCAACCGGTGTCGTCTACCCCGAGGCGATCACGGCCGAGCGGGTCGGCGACGACCTCGAGGCGCTGCTTACCGACGAACTCTCTCACGAGGAGTTCGTCGGGCGCAGCCGCACGTTCTTCGAGGACCCGCCGTACCCGGATCAGGAATCGTAGCGTACCGGTTGCACATTGAGAGTCGTCTCGACGTTCAGGTATTCGGACGCCACGGCGCCGATCCGGCGGCTGCGTTCCTGTATGGACTCCGTGAGAAACACGATCCCTCCAAGGCAGCGTTTTTCGTCGCTCAGTTTGGCTATCGGACTGTCCCTGTCCGGTTCGGGTTGAACGACCGAGGAGACTCAGTCGAACGAAGCCTCGTCGAAACGTGGTTTCATACGCTCGACATCCGACTCGAGCGTTTTCGCAACTCGTAGATGGAGCAACAAAACGTCGTGATACGCTTTGATCGACAAACGACGGAGCACCGTGCAGACGCTGTCAGCCGAGAGTTGATGCCGACAGAACGGTCGGAGAGAGTCCCAGTTTAGGCAGACGACTCCACTACACGGTGTTCCACGCCCAATCTGTCTCAGTCGTGTTTGAGCGACTCGTGAGGAGAGAAGACGTACCTGTCGTTGCTTCCACGTATACGCCGACAAAGGCGATACAAGACGTTCAGGAGGCGGAGAGCGCTACCTGTCGATCTCTCCGGTGTGCGATGTCGATTCCGCGGTGGAAAAACGAGGTGGGACACGTTCAGGGTTTAGTTCGCTCATACTCTCTGCCCGCAGTTCGTCGGGGTCGTACTCTCCGTTCAACAGTGCTCCGAGGCTGTCGGCGAGCTGGTCGGCTGCAAGGAGATCCGGAACGATGACGTACGTAGCCCCTCGCTCGATGAGTTCGGCGGCCATTGGGAGTTCTCTGGTCCGGACGATGACGTCGACGGTATCGGAAAACGACAGGAAGTACTCCGTGAGGGACTTCGATTCGGCCGTGGAGACGACCAATCGCGCCGATTCGAGGTTGGACGCGTCCGTCGTTTCCGGTTCGATCGCGTCGGCGAACACGTAGGCGTCGCACTCGGCCCGGAGGTCGGGCAGTGCCCGCGGGTTGTTCTCGATGACGACGTAGGGTTGGTCGATCTCCTCACAGAACTCGACGAGTCGTCGACCCTGCCGGCCGTACCCAACGATGACGACGTGGTCGGAGATGTCCTCGGGAACGGAGTTCCAGTCGTCAACATCGTGGCGCGGCTGACCGAGCCAGCCACGATCGACCATAACTTCGTAGATCTCCTTGTCGTACGTGTGGGTAAGGTTCGAGAGGATCATCGACACCGCTGCGGCGAGGATGATCGCCTCGAACACCGGATCAATCAGGAATCCAAGGACGAGCGCCTCGATGGCTACGATGACGCCAAACTCACCGACGTGGTCCAGATTGAGTCCCGTAATCGTCGCCGATCGCCTGTCGTACCCGTTGTACACGAGCAGGACGCCGATGACGATCGGCTTGATAACGACCGTCAGGATGACGAGTCCGAGCGCGATCGTCACGACGGGGACGAAGGGGGCAAGACCAGTCGACGGATCGCTCACTACCGCGCTCAGTGGGGGGAGCGTGACCAGGGCACCAACGGTGGCGAAGAAGATCGCAACGAAGAACTCCTGGATCGATTCCAGCCCGTTGAACACCTCCGAATACTCGACTGGGTCATCTCGGATTGCCAGTCCGGCGGCGAACGCGCCGACGACGATCGAGGTCTCGAGGAACTCCGCTGCAGCGAGGAAGGCGATCAACAATGCGACGATGCTGACGAGCATCGCCTCGTCGGAACCGCCGGCGAGGCGATCCATGATACCGAACAGGTACCGGTTGATGACGATCGCCGTGCCGAGGAGTATGACACCGTATCCGAGCTGTGTTGCGATCGGATCCAGTGCGAAGACACCGGCGCTGACGATGAGTAACAGCACCACTGCCAGAAAGTCGTTGACAGAATTGATCTCGCTCGAGAGATAGTCGTGAACGATGTCGGACTGTGGCTCGGTAAACAGTGCGGTGCCAACGATCATCGACGAGAGCGCAGCCGCGATCCCGACGAAGAGCGCCTGTTCGATCGTCACCGGGTCTACGAGTCCTCCGCCCGGGAGGATCCCGGACTCCAGTGCGATGCCGACCACGAACGCGAAGGCGACGCCGAGTACGCCGAGGACGAGTGCCTGAACGATCGCGACGACTTCGGTATCCGAGATGACTGTACGGACGTGTTTCGTCTGAATCTGTACACTGAAGGTGAAGACGAGGAACGCGATTCCGAGCCGGGCGAGCTCGAGCATCAGTTCCTCGTCGATGATATCAAGCTGTCCGACGAATAACCCCGCCAAGATGAGGGACGGGATGACCGACAGCTGCAATCCCTTCGCGATCAGCAACAGCGGTCCGGCGACGACGAAAAGGATCGCCATCGCGGTAAGCAACGTGACGTCAGTCATCGTCACCACCTACTCGATCCGTGATGTCGGGGAACAGCTTCCCGCTTCGCAACAGCTCCATGTCGGCGGCGACCTCTCGGTCGAAGGTCGATCTGTTCTCGAAGTACGACTCGAGGTAGTACGATGAACTGGACGACGCCGAGCTGTGGGGCCAGAATAACGTACTCGGCGCCAGCATCGTACAACTGCTCTGCCTCCTCGGCAGTTCTGGCCTCGACGAACACAGTCGTCTCCTCCGTTGTCTCTCTGAGCAAGATCTCGTTAATCTCCCTCTGATCCGACGACGAGAACACGAAGTCGGCGTACTTCACGCCGGCGTCCTTGCGAATCTTCTCGTACTGGACGTCACCGAACAGGACATCGTACCCCGCGTTTTCGACCGCTTCGACGTGCTCGACGTTTCGGTCGATGACCACGATCTGGTCGTACTGGTCCTCGAGGATTCGCAACGCCCTGCGTGCAATCTCGTCGTAACCGATGACAACGACGTGGTTTCGATACTCCGTATCAGCTGGTTGGACGGGATCAGATTGCTCCCATCGTGAGAGATACGGTTCCACGCGCTCGAACAGCTGTCGGTTGTACTGGATGAAGTACACCGACACGCTCATCGTCATCAGCGCGACGAGGGTGATGAACCCGAGCTCAGCCTGGCCGATAAACGGTGGCTCGCTCTCGACCGCAGCGACGGCGACGACGATCCCGAACTCACTGACCTGGATCATCCCGATGCTGCCGAGGAACGTCGTCTCGAGATCGAACCGCTGCCAGTTGAGAAGCGTGAAAAACACGATGAATTTGACGATCATCAGTCCGACGGCGACGACGACCGCTTCCTGCCAGTACGCGAGGAGATCGCTGGCTTCGAAGTCGAGGGCGACGGAGACGAAAAACACCATCACGAACAGGTCCGTCAATGGGTTGACGCGGCCCTGGAGGTCCTTGCTGTAGGGCAGCTGGGCGATCGCCAGCCCGGCGAGGAACGCCCCCATCTCGATAGAGAGGTAGGCGTCGATTCCGATCGGTGACAGGAGGACGTTGATCTGGTCGGAGACGAGGACGAACAGAAAGAGCCACGAGATCGCGACGAGAAAGAGCAGCCTCGTGTCGTCGGCGATTCGTCTAAAGAGCGACGGGAGCACGTATCGGGACGCGGCGATCGCCGCGACGGTAGTGATCGAGACGAGCACCATCACGATACCAAGTGTTACCGCGACGTCGGCGACACTTTCGGGCCGGCCTGCGGCCAGCACTGCGAGAATAATGACGACGACGATGTCCTGGGCGAGGAGTACGCCGACGTCGATCTTGCCGTGCAGCGACGTCGCCTCGCCCTTGTCGTTGAGCATTTTGATCACGACGGCTGTCGAACTGTACACCACGGCCAGCCCGATGATCACCGCCTCCTCGAATGAAAACGGGAGGAGAACTGCAAAACCGAACCCAACAGCTCCGACCGCGACCATCTGTGGAATCGAGATCTTGACGATCGGTGCGATGAGATGGCGAATCTCGCCGATTCGTATCTTGATACCGAGCAAAAATAACAGAAACGCGAGACCGAGTTCGGCCATCGTGTCCGTGATGATGCTCGGCTCCACGAGCCCGAGTCCGACCGGGCCGATCACGACGCCGGTAAGAATGTATCCGATGATCGTCGGCTGTCCCAATCGAACCGCAAGAACCCCGACGAGTGCAGCAGCGACGAGAATAATAGCCACATCACTCGCGAGGCCGACCTCGACCATCTCTTATTTCACCACTACCTCTGCTTTCCTTGAAGCGCTGAAAAGTCCACCGCATGATCCACCAAGGACAAAGACGGTGATCGGTTGGTGCTTACCGTACGGAACGGCGCCGGTCAGGCGGCTGAGTACGCTCCCCTTTAGAAGACTCGGATCTTCGTGCGTTTCGGAATCGCTACAGAGGACGTCGGTCCGACGAACTCGATCTCCGTTGCGATCGCAGTGCTGACCGCGCTGCTTACCGACGAGGTCTCTCACGAGGAGTTCGCCGGGCGAAGCCGCACGTTCTTCGGGAACCCGTCGTATCCAGATCGGCGGTCGTCGTTCACCGCTTGCACATTACGAGTCGGAACGTATCTATCCGGAATACCTACTGTTGACCCACTGTGTCATTGTCTGAGTTCGGTCGTTGTTCTCTCGTGCCGTTCACTCATCGGTCCGTACGGCTGATTCGGGGCGCGACGGATCGAAATCTAACGACTGCGGCTCGTCCGACTCCCGTCTCGGATAGGTGGTACTCGTGAGCGACAGCGAAGGCGAACTCGCCCGGAACCTCGGCTTCACCGAGGCGATGACGATGGGCGGCGGGACGATGATCGGCGCCGGCATCTTTATTCTCCCCGGAATCGCCGCGGAGGGCGCTGGCAACCGGGATGCCGATCGCCGGCGGCAGCTACCACTACGTCAACCGCGCGCTCGGCAGCCTCTTCGGCAGTATCGTCGGCTGGGGGATGTGGACCGGGCTGATGTTCGCGAGCGCGTTCTACATGATCGGGTTCGGCCAGTACATCGTCGAACCGATCCCGCTTCTCAGCGGGCGAGCACTGGTAGTTCTGTTCGGCCTGCTCGGCCTCGCGTTGCTCGTCGGTGTCAACTACTACGGCACGGAGGAGTCGGGGTCGTTCCAGAACATCATGATTGGGCTGGAACTCGTCGTGATCATCGTCTACCTCGTCGTCGGCTTCTTTTACATCGACGCCGCGAACCTCGAGCCGTTCGCGCCGACGGGACCGAGCGGGATCATCGCGACGACCGGACTCGTCTTCGTCACGTTCCTCGGCTTCGAGATCATCGCGACCGTCGCCGAGGAGGTCAAGAATCCGGGGAAGAACATCCCGCTGACGATGATCCTCTCGGTCGTCTCGGTGACCCTGCTGTACGTAGTCGTCATGATCGTCAGTACCGGGGTCGTGCCGTTCGACGAACTGGGTGACTCGCTCGTTCCAGTCGGTGACGTCGCCGAGGTGTCGATGGGGGTCGCAGGCGTCGCCGCGATCGTCGCCGCTGCGGCGCTGGCGGCGATCTCGAGTTCGAACTCGTCGGTGCTCGCTGCGGCGCGAGTCGTCTTCGCGATGGGGCGGGACAACCTGATGCACGACTGGCTGAACACGACCCACAACCGTTTCCGAACGCCCCACCGGGCGGTCATCGCGACGGGACTCCTGACCGGTCTGCTGGTCGCCGCCGGCCTGCAGGTGGAAGCGATCATCGAGGTGCTGGCCGAGGTGGCCAGCTTCAGCTTCCTGATCGCGTACTCGCTGGTCCACGGTGCCGTCGTCGTCATCCGGCGCGCGGAGCCGGAGGACTACGAGCCGGACTTCGAGATCCCGAGCGTCCTCTACCCGTGGGTGCCGATCGCCGGCATCGCGCTCTCGATGCTGGTCATCACACAAATGAATCTCGCCGTCATCGGAATCGGGATCGGAATTATCGTCCTCGGGATCGTCTGGTACTTCCTGTACGCTCGACGCCAGGACATCGACCAGAGCCTCGTCGGCGACGCGATCGTCAACGGGTCGGAGGGGAGCAGCCTCGACATCGACGAGGAACGGTACAGGGTCATCGTTCCGATCGCGAACCCGGAGACCCAGAAGAACCTGCTCCGGCTCGCCGCGGTCAGCGCGCGGACCCACTCCGAGGGCGAAACGCCGGAGATCGTCGCCGTCAACATCACCCGGGTTCCGACCCAGACGGCCCTCGAGCAGGAACTCGAGTTCGAGGAGCAACGCGTCGAAACGCAGCGCGAACTGCTCGAAAGCGCCCGCGAGGCGGCCGCTGATCTCGACATCAGTCTGCGAACGCGGGCGATTCTTGGACGCGACATCGGGCAGACGCTGCTGACGGTGCTCGAGGAGGAAGCCGCCGACCAGGTGGTGCTCGGCGACCGCGGACACGGCCGGCGGACGAAGGAGTTCATCTTCGGATCGACCATCGACCCAGTGCTGAAAAACGCTCCGTGTGACGTGACGATCGCCAACCTCCGACACGACGAGATCGGCGACGCCGTCGCGCTCGCCGGCCCCGGTCCGCATGCGCCGGTGGCCGCGCGACGCGCGGCCGAGTTCGCGACGCTCTCAGGAACGACGCCGACCCTACTGAACGTCCAGTCGCCCGCCGATGGCGAGGATGAGGACGACGACCCGATCGCGCAGGGCGAAGCCGTGATCGAGGACATCGCGGAGACGGCCGGACTCGAGCCGGAGAACTACGAGAGCAAGGTTCTCGTCTCCGAGGACGCCCAGTCGGCGATCCTCGAGGAGGTCGATAGCTACGACACGATCTGCGCGGGCGTCTCGGAGAAGAGCAGCGTCTCGAAGATTCTGTACGGCTCGATCGCCGAGACGGTCCAAGAGCAGGCCGACGGCAACGTCGTGATGGTCCGCGGACCCTACGAAACGCACTGGGCGATCGGCGAAGCGGTCGCCGAACGGCTCTCGGCGTAGCCGGAGCGGTTTCGATCGCTCGAGTTCGTCATTTTTTACGATTGTTCCGGACGCTACACGCAAAACCAGCTATGTGCGTCCGAAACGCGTCTACTCCTCGGATCTGACCGCAATGGATTCAGAATACGTAGTGGGCGACCTCCTGTGACCCGCAGTGAGGACACTCGTCGTGGTCGTCGTCGAGCTTCTGACCGCAGTTTCTGCACTCGTACAGCTCTGTGCTACGTCTACCGGTTCGTAGCGCATCGAGTACCCCCATCCGTAGTAGACGTTGTTGGTATACCATCATTAATCCCACTCTCGATTCTGGAACGGGAGATAAGAACGAGATGCACATGCATGAGCTGCGACATCGTATAGTCGTGGGAGTCGCGATTAGAGGTCGTCGCTCCCGACACCGATTACGAGAGGGTCGCGATTCGGTCGGTGACGGGTGCTGCCGGTTCTGTGGAACTCGCTCCGTTCGTTCCGCTGGCTCGCCACGTCCTCGCCCTTATGGGCTCAGACGTTGGCGGTCTCGAGGAAACGCACTCGCGCTGCGCACTTGTGGTTTCCACGCGCTCCCAGAGACTTCGCCTACGGGCTCAGTCTCTGGCGGTCCTGCAAGGCGTGGCTCTCTACGTTCGCCACGCCTTGCTGGCCCCCAGGTTTGTCGCCTACGGCGACAAACGCTGGCGATCTCGCGGGAATAGCGCGGGACCTTCGGTCCCGCGAACACCCATGCGACCGTTACGGCGAAAGCCGCTGCCGGTCGCGTGGGAACAACACAGCCTCCCGGATGTTCTCGAGGCCCAGGATCGTCATGATCAGGCGCTCGCCACCCAGCCCGAAGCCGGCGTGGGGCGGCATGCCGTACTTGAACATCTTCGTGTAGTAGTCGAACTGCTCGGGGTCGAGGCCCTGCTGCTCGAACCCTTCGATGAGCTGCTCGTAACGGTGTTCGCGCTGGCCGCCCGAGACCAGTTCCATACGCGGGTGCATCAGGTCGAAGCCCGTCGAGAGCTCCTCGTCGTCGTCGTGGTCCTGGATGTAGAACGGTTTGATCTCGCTCGGCCAGTCGGTGATGAAGTAGTGGCCGCCGACGTCGTCGCCCAGGGCCTTCTCGCCCTCGGTCGGCAGGTCGTCGCCCCAGACGAGCTGCTCGTCGAGTTCACCCGTCGCGTTGATGCGCTCGATGGCCTCCTCGTAGCTGAGTCGTGGGAACTCGCCGTCAGGTACCTCGAACGAGTCCTCGAGACCGAGCGCCTCGAGCTCCTCGCTACAGTTCTCGTTGACGGCCTCGTAGGCGGCGGTGACGACGCCCTCGGCGACGTCCATCGCGTCGTGTTCGTCACAGAACGCGCCCTCGAAGTCGATCGAAGTCGCTTCGTTGAGGTGGCGCGGCGTGTTGTGCTCCTCGGCGCGGAAGATCGGACCGATCTCGAAGACCCGCTCGACGTTCGAGCCCGCGATCAGCTGCTTGAACAGCTGCGGCGACTGGTTCATGAAGGCCTCCTCGCCGAAGTAGGTTATCGGGAAGAGTTCGGTGCCGCCCTCGGTCCCGGTGGCGACGATCTTCGGCGTCGTGATCTCCGTACAGCGGAACTCGCGGAACGCATCGCGGGCCGCGCGCAGGATCTCCGAGCGGATCTCGAAGATCGCCTGGACCTCGTCCTTTCGGAGGTCGAGCGTGCGGTTGTCCAGTCGCGTCGAGAGCTCGGCGTCGACCTTTCCGGAGGGATCCAGCGGTAGCTCGGGGTCGGCGGGGCCGACGACCTCGAGCGACTCCGGCGTGACCTCGACGCCGGTCGGCGCGCGCGGCTCCTCCTCGACGGCGCCCGAGACCTTCACGACGCTCTCGCGGGAGACGCCGAGACCGGTCTCGACGAGCTCGTCGTCCATCTCGTCTTTCTCGAATTTGACCTGAATCTTGCCGGTCGTATCTCGGAGAATCAGGAAGGCGATCCCGCCGAGGTCGCGGATCTCGTGTACCCAGCCGGCGACCGTCGCGTCGTCGCCCGGCTCGGCGTCGGCAGTGTAGGTTCTATCCTGCATACCACCCGATTCCGGTCGCCGGAACTTAAGCGCAATCGTTCGAAGTCGAGGTCTCGGCCGAGATCGAAACACCGTTCCCGTCGTCCGCCCGTCCGTGTCGCGGCCTCGCCCCGAGGACTCTTTGTGGCCTCCGTCGTACTGCCACCGCATGACGACCGCGATCAACGAGGCCGACCTCGAGTGGACCGAGTACGACCGGGGATCCTCACGGTTCCGGCGCAAGCAGCTCTCGAACGCCGTCGACGCGGCGGATCTGGGCTGTAGCCTGTACGAGCTGCCGGCCGGCGAGCGATCGTGGCCCTACCACTACCACACCGCCAACGAGGAGGCGATCTTCGTCCTCGAGGGCGAAGGGATCCTCCGGTGCGAAGAGGGAGAAAAGCCGCTCGAGGGCGGCGTCTTTGCGGCGCTTCCGGCGAACGAGGACGGCGGACATCAGGTCGTCAACGACGGCGACGGGGTGCTCCGGTATCTGCTGGTCTCGACGATGGCCGAACCCGACGTCACCGTCTACCCCGAGATGAACAAGTTCGGCGTCTTCGTCGATTCCCCGCCCGGCGGGGAGGGGGAGCGCTCGCTTCACGGCTACTACCGGCTCGACGAGGACGTCGGGTACTGGGAGGACTGAGTCTCGATGCGGGTTACCGCTCGCGGACGGCCATCGGAATCTCGTGTTTCGGACGGGCGGTGATCGTCGCCAGTAGATCGAGTTCCTCCGTTCCGGGAACGAGCTCGAGGTGGTAGTTCTGGTAGATCGTCGCGAGGATCAGCCGGGCCTCGAGCATCGCGAACCGATCCCCGATACACCGTCGCGGCCCAGCGGCAAACGGGAAGTACGCGAGTTTCGGTAGCTCGGACTCCATCCTGTCGGTCCAGCGCTCGGGGTGGAAGGCGAGGGGGTCGTCGTACCAGCGGGGATCGCGGTGGACGACCCACTGGTGCATCCGGACCGTCGAGCCCGGCTGGATCTCGTAGCCGTCGATAATGTCGGGCTTAACGGGCTCACGGACGATTCCTGGTACGGGCGGGTAGAGCCGCATCGACTCCTTGACCACCCGCTCGGTGTACGACAAACTGGAAAGGTCGGCCATCGTCGGCGTTTCGCCGTCGAGTTCGGCCTCGAGCTCCTCGACGAGACGGTCCTCGACGGCCGGGTTCCTCGCGAGGAGGTGGGCGGTAAACGTCAGCGAGAGGGCGGTCGTCTCGTGACCGGCCAGCAGCAGCGTCACGACCTCGTCGCGGATCTGCTCGTCCGAGAGCGCGGTTCCGCGCTCGTCGGTTACCTCGAGAAGTTTCGAGATGACGCCCCGGTCAGTGGGGTTCGTTCGTCGGTGCTCGATCAGGGGGTAGATAACGGCGTCGAGCTTCTCGCGTGCACGCCGAATACGCCGCCTGGAGGGTGCCGGTATCCCCGGCGGCAGGACGAGATGCGAGAGGCTCTCGCTGGCGAGCATGAACTCCTCGAGGACGTCGCCGATCGTGTCGACGTGGTCGTCGATATCGACGCCGAACAGCGCCCGGGCGACGATTCGCAGCGTGAGCTTCATCATGTCCTCGTGGAACAGCCGGGTTTGGCCGTCGCGCCAATCCTCGAGTGCGTCTTCAGTGAACGCGGTCATCATCTCGGCGTACTCCTCGATCCGGTCGGGAGCGAACGCGGGCTGGATGAGGTGTCGATTCCGGCGCCAGACGGCGCCTTCACTGTTCAGGATGCCGTTCCCGGTGACCGGTCTGAGGATATGCTGAAACTGCTCGCCCTTGACGTAGTGCTGGTTGTTCCCGACCAGTACCTGTTCGATGTGGTCCGGGTGGTTGAGCTGATAGACCCGGCCCGTGGGTTCCTCCCAGGAGGCGATATCGCCGTACTCGCGGGCAGTTCGGGTCATGAACCCGTACGGGTCGCGAACGAACGCCAGCTGGTTGCCAACCAGTGGAAGCCCGTTGGGCCCGGGCGGCTGTCCGTCGGACGAGGAAGATGTATCGGATCGCACAGGTACGAGTTGCGGTTGGGACTACTCTATTTTATGGGTCGATCCGCTCGAGGAACGCGGTTTTCGTCTCGCTTTTGTCGATCCGACCCCAGGTCCTCGGTATGGACGATCTCGAGACGCTCGCCGAAGCGATTCGAGCCGCCGACACCGCGGCCGTCCTCACGGGTGCCGGCATCTCGGCGCCCTCGGGAATCCCCACATTCCGGGGCGACGACGGCGTCTGGGACCATTTCGACGAGGGGCAGTTCACCTACGGCCGCTTCCGGAGCGACCCGGAGGGGTTCTGGGCGGACCGCCTCGAGCTCCAGGAGGCGATGTTCGGCGGCGAGTACGAGCCCAACGCGGGCCACGAGGCGCTGGCCGCACTCGAGCGCGACGGCTACCTCGACGCGGTCTGTACCCAGAACACGGACGGCCTCCACCGAGACGCGGCGGTCGCCACCCGTGACCACGAGACCGACGAGCCGAACGTCGATGGTGCGGGCTCCGTGCTCGAACTTCACGGCAACGCCCGCCGTGTTCGATGTACCGACTGCGGCCGACGGCGCGAGGGTGAGCCGATCTTCGAGCGGGCCGCCGACGGCGACCTCCCGCCGACCTGCGACTGTGGCGGCGTCTTCAAGCCCGACGTCGTGCTCTTCGGTGAACGGCTTCCGGGTGCCGTCATCCAGCGCGCACAGTCGCTGGCCCGCGAGAGCGACGCCTTCCTGGCGATCGGCTCCTCGCTGGTCGTCGAGCCCGCTGCCTCGCTGCCTCGTCAGGCGGCCTCGAGCGGCGCGACGGTCGGCATCGTCAACCTCGAGTCGACCCCGTGTGACGAGGCGGCCGACGTGGTCCGCCGCGGGGACGTGACCGAGGTACTCCCGCGGCTGCAGGAGCTCGTCGACGCCTGATCTCGGTCGTCGACGAACGGGATCGACGCCGCTGCTCGAGGGGGAGCTCCGTTACGAGGCGTCGTACTCCTCACCGAGGTCCTCGTAGATCTCCGGATCGGTCCGGAACTTGAGCACGTTGTGGACCGCCGAGTTGCGGACGTTGGCGATGACGTCGCCGTACTCGGTGTAACAGTCGTGGATCCACCGGGAGACCTGCTCGCGGTTCCGGAACATCATCACCGTCTTCCACTGGTACTCCCCGTCCGAGAGGAAGAAAAAGAGGGTGTGTTTGTCCTCGCGAATGTGCTCCATCGCCTCGCGCCAGCCGTCGGCGAAGCCGTCGGTGTTGAACTTGAACTCGAACAGCGCGAAGATGTAGTACTCTTCGTTGGGGATGATCGCCTCCCGGAAGACGCCCTCGTTTCGCATCCTGCGGATCGACTCGCTGACGGTCACGTGAGAGACGTCGATATCGTAGTCGGTCTCGAGCACCTCTGTTAGCTCCCGCGAGGAGAGCTGCGGGTCCTCTGAAAGTTCACAGAGGATCGCGATGTCACGGTCCTTGAACTCCCAGTTCGGGGGGTCGTCGCTCATGATTTCTACTAACGCGGTTTCCACTGTTTACATGTTCGGTTCGCGCAACGCCTTGGAGTAGCGATCGAGTCGACCGTTCGGCCACCCGCTCGACCCGCCGCGAAAGCCGCGACCGTTTCCACTGTTAACCGCCGCCGGTGAGGAAAGCCACTGGCGTTCCTCAGTTCTCCGTCGAGAGCCGCCCGAGCGACTCCTCACCGATCTCCTCGAGCACGCGCTCGTGGAACGCCTGCAGGGCCGCGCTCTCGTCTTCGGCGAGGACGACGTCGCTCGCCGAGAGGGTCGCCAGCCCGAACGCCCGCGGCGTCGGCGAGTCAAGCAGCTGGCGCTCGACCGCCAGCTCGTCCGAGTCGATCGCCGCGACGATCCCCTCGATCTCGGCGACGTTGAGCTTGTCCTCCAGAATTTCGCGGTAGGTCTCCTCGATCACCGCGAACCCCTCGAGATCCTGTGCGAACCCGAGCAACATCTCGCTCGAGACCTGCTGTTCGCTGGCCGATTTCTCGTAGCCCTTGTACCGTTTGAGGATCATCAGCGCCCGCGTGGCGTTGATCCGGAAGTACCGCTGCAGGAGGTCGGTTCCGGAGAGGGCAGCGCGCAGGTCCTCGCGGACGGTCCCGGGATCGAGGTCGTCGAGGATCCCCTCGAGGTCGATCTTGCGGTTCAGCGGCATCGAGAGGGCGAAGCCGTTGTCGGCGACGGCGACCTTGACGTTCGCCGTCGCCTCCTGTGCGCAGTGGTAGGCCAGCAGCCGGGAGAGGCCGTCGTTGACCCTCCGCCCGTAGTTCGAGTGAACGTAGTAGCGGCGTTCGTACTCGTTGCGGTCGCGTTCGACCTCGATCGCGAGTCGCTCGTCCGTGCTGACGCTTTCGACGCCCGCGTACCGCAGCTGGTGGTCGAACAGCCGCGCGATCGCCCGCACGCTGTCGTCGTCGAGCGGGAACCCGCGCAGCCACCCGCGAACGCGCGAGGGACCGCCCGTCTCGTAGTGCTCGAGTAGCTGGCGTTGAAACGCCAGGATCTCGCAACCCAGGTCGTAGGAGAGCGGCAGTCGCTCGGAGTACCACGATGGGACCGTCGGCCGGGCGCTGGTGTGGTCGACGTACACCTTCGACCCTCGGCGGTAGCGGTACTCGAAGTGGTTCCCGCCGAGGACGAAGACGTCGCCCTTCTCCAGGGTGTCGAGGTAGTTTTCGTCCAGCTGGCCGACCCACTCGTCGCTCGCGCGGGTGTGGACGTCGCAGGTGAACGAATCCGGAATGGTGCCGATGTTGGTCATGTAGATCACCCGCGCGAGCCGGCCGCGCTTGCCGATCAGGGGCTCGCCGACGGGGAAGCTCTCGTGGTGGTGTTCCCCCCCGGGCGGATCGTTCTCGTCGCGCCAGATCTTCGCGTAGACGTTCTTCTCCTCGAGGCCCGCGTACTCGGCAGTGAGGTACCGACAGAGCGACTCCCACTCCCCGGCGCCGTACTCCCGGTAGGGGTACGCACGTCGGAGGATCGCTGTCACCTCGCTCTCGGGACGGATCTCGGCGATAGCCATCCCGTAGACCTGCTGGGCGGCGACGTCCTGGGCGTTCGTCGGGATCGACACCGAGTCGACGAACCCGTCCTCGGCCTTCTTCAACATGACCGCACACTCGAGCAGTTCGTCCCGGTCGAGCGCGATCACCCGCCCCGTGACGGTCTGGCCGACGCGGTGGCCCGCCCGCCCGACACGCTGGAGCAGCGCGGCGACCGACTTCGGGGAGCCGACCTGCACCACAAGGTCGACGTGGGGCATGTCGATCCCCAGCTCCAGCGAGGTCGAGGACGTCACCACCTCGAGGTCGCCCGCTTTCAGACGGCCCTCGACGTCCTGGCGGACCTCCTTCGAGAGGCTGCCGTGGTGACAGCCCGAGTTCTCCTCGTCGTAGTCGTCGAAGCGCTCCCGGAGGTTGTGCAGAACTCGCTCGGCGCCCGATCGCGTGTTCGTAAAGACGAGCGTGTTCGTGTGGTTCTGCACGTGCTCGTGGAGCGATTCGTAGAAACGATCCTGGACGACCTCGCGGGGGTTGTGGATGAGGTCGTCGGTCGGCGACTCGAGTTCGATGTCGAACTCGCGGGCGAAGCGCGCGTCGACGATCTCGTACTCCCGGGGAGCGCCCCTCGGCTCTTCCTGTCCGACCAGAAACTCCGCGACCTGCGAGAGCGGGTCGATCGTCGCCGAGCAGCCGATTCGCGTGATCTCGCCTGCGGCCATCGCTTCGAGTCGCTCGAGGCTCACCGAGAGGTGGGTTCCGCGTTTCCCACCCGCCAGCGAGTGTATCTCGTCGACGATGACGTACTCGACCGTGCGAAGCTTCTCGCGAAACTTCGGCGAGTTCAACAAGATTGCGAGGGTTTCGGGCGTGGTGTTCAGGATGTGGGGCGTCTCCTCGAGCATCTTCTGGCGCTCGCTCGAGGGGGTGTCGCCGTGGCGGATGGCGTGGCGGATCTCGCCCGTATCCTCGCTGCTACTCGCGGCTTCACCGCTCGGGTTCCCCGCGGCGCCACGCGCCGCGATCGATTCGATCCCCTCGAGGGGCACCTCGAGGTTGCGGTGGATGTCGTTTGCCAGCGACTTCAGCGGCGAAACGTAGAGGCAGTAGACGGAGTTCTCGAGGCCGTCCTCGTGTTCCCGACTCCGACGGTAGAGTTCGTTGATGATCGCGGTAAACGACGCCATCGTTTTTCCCGAACCTGTCGGAGCACAGACAAGCGTGTTCGTCCCTGCGTCGATTTTCGGGAGCGCTCCCTTCTGGGGTGGCGTGAAGAAGCCGTCGTTCTCGGGAACGAACTCGCCGAACTCCTCGAGCCACCACTCCTGGACGGCGGGCTCGAGCAGCTCGAAGATGTCGCGGTCCTCGATCGTGACGGCGTTCGGGTCGAAGGGCAGCTCCTCGTCGGCGATCGGCAACTCGAGCCCGTCGGTCCCGTCCATCATCCCGACCTGGGGGGCCGCGGTGTAAGAGGGTTTGGCCAGCGGGGCGAAAGTGAAACGACCGTTCGCACGGTCGGCAACCGGGATAGCTGCCTTCACACGCAAGTCGTACGTATATACTCCTGTTCGATGGGAGGAAGAGACGACCCGCGTCGCGTGGCGGCACAGAACGTGCCTCCGACTCGGGGTCCAAGCCCCTCAGGGTTCCGCTCGCGACCGCACGCCGCAGCCGAACTCGAGGGATCGACGGCTCGAGTCTCTTTCACAAGCATGACACGAATCACCCGTCGCACCCTGCTCTGTGGTCTCTCGCTGTCGGCCGGCGTCGGCGCGCTGTCGGCAGTATCACTGAAACGGTCGCGGTCGACGTCGGACGGTGGCTCGACCGACGGACAGGAGTTCGATCCCCGCATCGACGGGTTCGGCTTCGAGAACTACGCGACGCCGCCGGTCCCGCCGGAGCCGACGGAGTTCGTCTCGAGGCGCGAGCTCCGCGAGGAGCTAACGGGCCGGCTCGAGACTCCGCTGGGGACGCGAGCGACCGCCGCCGTGCAGGTCGGTTCGGGACCGCGGCTCGGGACGGTCGTCGACGAACTCTACGCGAACGCCAACCGACTGTTCGGCACGAGGGGGTACTGCTACGGGATGGTCACGGCCGCGCAGTGGTACTCCGAGGAGCCGGCCGCCGTCCCGCTCGAGCGCGACTCCGCCAGCGAGATCGGCCACGTGAACGAACCGCTCGAGGACGACGCGGCCGCGCCGGTTCGGGACGACATCGAGCGCTTCCACCGCCAGCAGTTCCTCGACGCCGAGTCGTGGCTCCGGCGGTGGGCGCTTCTCAGTCCCGACTGGATCGACTACGAAACGCAGGCGCGCGAGCTTCGGGCCGCGATCGACGAGTTCGGATCCGCCGGGATAACGATCTCCGGCGAGGACGTCCTCAACGGTCACTACGTGTTGCTGTACGACTACGACGTGGCCGACGCCGACGTCGTCTTCGCCGTCTACGATCCCAACGACCCGGCCGACCGGTACGTCGCTGACGACCCACCCGTCATCGGGATTCGGACGGACGATCACGAACCGCTGCTCGGATCGTACGTGGGGACGTACGACCGGTTCCTGTTCATCCCGGCCGACAGGGCGATCAGCGCCCGCGGCAGGGTCGATCGGTAGTACTGCGGATCCCCTAGAAGTCGGTGACGACCTCCACGCCGCGCGTCTCGTACTCGGACATCGCCGCCAGTCGATCGGAGACGTCCTCGAGCCCGACCTCCCTCGTGATCAGCGTCGCCGGCTCGAGCCGGCCCGACGCGATCAGCCGAAGCAGTTCGTCGTACCGCGAGGGCGGCATCCCCCGCGAGCCGACGACCGTGACGTCCCAGCGGGTGATCTCGTCCATCGGCAGGGCGACCTCACCGCGCTCGGCGTCGGTGGTGAGCCCGACCTGGACGTGGGTACCACGGGTGCGGAGACAGTCGACGCTGTTCCGACAGGTCTCGGCGCGGCCGAGCGCGTCGACGGAGACGTGGGCGCCCCCGTCCGTCGCGGACTCGATCTCGGCCGGGACGTCGACGCCGTCGCCCGCGGTCACCGTCATGTCGGCGCCCAGCTCGGTCGCCAGCTCGAGGGGGTCCTCGCGGATGTCGACCGCCGCGACGTTGGCCCCGAGCGCGCCCGCGATCTGGACGGCTGCGAGGCCGAGCCCGCCGCAGCCGTGGACGGCGACCCAGTCGCCGGCCGCGAGATCGGCGCGGTGGGCCAGCGCGTGGAAGGCCGTGACGTACCGACAGCCGAGCGCGGCCGCCTCGACCGTCGAGACGCTGTCGGGAAGCGCCACGGCGTTGAAGTCGGCGTGGGGAACGCCGACCTGCTCGGCGAACGCGCCGGGGACCGTCTCCTCGAACCCCAGGGCATAGCCGTCCTCGCAGACGTTGCCGTGGCCGTTTCGACACTGGGGGCAGGAGCCCTCGCCGAGGTTGAAGGGGATCGCGACGCGGTCGCCGGGCTCGAATCGACTCACGCGGTCGCCGACGCGGGCGACGGTTCCGGCGGGTTCGTGGCCCAGTATCTGTCCGACCGGTACCTGGTCGTCGGCCCACTCGCCGTGGCCCTGCCAGGCGTGCCAGTCGCTCCGGCAGATTCCGCAGGCCTCGACGTCGACGACGACGCCGTGGGGTTCGAGCTCCGGATCCTCGACCGACTCGATCGACAGGGGCTCGCCGTAGGCCTCGAGTACTGCAGCGCGCATACCGGGGCGTCCGCGAGCGGACGAGTAATCACTGACGGATGCGGCGACCGAGAGCCAGCCTTATCGGGTGTGCGGTCCCAGAGTCGGACATGCGCGTCACCTTTCTCGGCACGGGCAGCGCGATGCCCGCCGGCGAACGCTTCCAGACCGGGATCCTCGTTCAGGACGAGGGCCGAACGCTGCTGGTCGACTGCGGCTCCGGTATCCTCCACCGGCTCCAGCAGTCCGGCGTCGGCTACGAGGCCATCTCGACGGTCCTGTTGACTCACCACCACCTCGACCACGTCGCCGACCTACTGCCGCTGATGAAGGCCCGCTGGCTCGCCGGCGAGGAACACCTTGAGGTCGTCGGTCCGCAGGGCACCAAGTCGCTCGTCGACGGTCTGCTCGAGGTCCACGAGTACATGCAGGACAAACTCGAGTTGCAGATCCGAGAGGTCCACCCCGGCGAGTTTTCGGTCGCGGGGTTCGACGTCTCCGCCTACGAGACGCGTCACTCGCTGCCGTGTCTGGCCTACCGGTTCGACGACCGCTTTACGTTCAGCGGCGACAGCGAGGCGTTCGCGGGGCTGGCGAACTTCGCGGAGGGATCCGCGATTCTGGCCCACGACTGTTCGTTTCCCGACGACGTCGACGTCTCGAACCACCCGACGCCCGAAACGCTCGGGCGCGAACTGGCCGGCCGGGAGATCGGTCGGGTCTATCTGACCCACCTCTATCCCCACACGGAGGGCCGACACGAGGAGATGCTCGAGTCGATCGGCGCCCACTACGACGGCGACGTTCGCTTCGCCGAGGACCTGACGACCGTCTCGATCGAGTAGCTCTCGGCGCAGACTCCGTTCTCTCAGCCCCTCGATTCGACTAGCAACGGCGATACCGCCCGCGGGTTAGGAGATGCGAACAAGTATATGCGGCGAGTTTGTAGGATCGTAACAACAGAATGTCCCTCCCAATCCGATCCACCCGTACGCCCGAGGTGAGCGGATGAGCCTTCCGTATCGGCTCTCGGAACTGATCACGTCGTACTCCAAGATCGTCATCGTCGCGTTACTGTTGACTACGGCGCTCGTCGGCGCAGGAATGCCGATGGTCGACGACGACTCCTCGCTCGACCAGTTCGAGGGCGAGTCCGAGGAAGCCGAAGCCCTCGAGGAGATGGACGACAACTTCGCCGCGGAAGGCGATGAGAACACGACCTCGGTCCAGCTGATACACAGAGACGAGGGCGGGAACGTCCTCACGCAGGAATCGCTGATCACCTCGCTCGAGTTCCAACAGGAGATCCGCGATAACGAATCGATCAACGCGACGCTGGCCGACGACGATCCAATCACCGGCGTCGAGAACATCCTCGCGATGACCGCGATCACGAACGAGGAGATCGACGAACTCGAGGAGCGCGGCGACGAACTCGCCGACCGCGAGGCCGAACTCGAGAACCGCAGCAACGTCCTCGAGGAGGGTATCGATGACGTCACCGAGCTCCAGCGCGAGTACGAGGAGGCGTCGGCCGACGGAGACGAGGCCGCGGCCGACGAGATCGACGCCGAGATCGAGGCGGCGATCGACGGGGCGGTCGACGAGGCCGAACTCGACGCCGACCAGGCCGACGAGTACGAGGAGTTCGCCGAGGACGCCCGCGAGGTCGAAACCAACCGCTGGATGCTCGAGCGACAGGCCGAGCTGCCGCCCGAGGAGCTTCCCGAATACCAGGAACTGAACGAGGCCCTCGAGGAGGTCTACACCGGCGCGACGGTGGGCGTACTCGCCGAGGAGTTCGAACAGCTCGAAGAAGACGCCGCCGAACTCGAGGAAGAGCAACAGGAACTCGAGAGCCAGGCCGAAGCGCTCGAACAGCAAGAAGCCGAACTCGAGGCCCAAACTGAGACGCTCCAGTCGGGGCTCGAGGAGGTAATCGAACTCGAGTACCAGTACGAGCTAGCGAGCGCGGCCGGCGACGACGACGAGGCGGCCGCCGCCGAGGCCGAAATCGAGACGGTAACTCAGGAGACGATCGCCGAGGCCGACCTCGACGACGAACAGGCCGCCGAGTACGAGGCCGCCGTCGAGTCGGCCCGCGAGGAGATCACCGTCTCCGAGGAAGACCTCGCCGAACTCGCCGGCGGCGACGCCGCCGAGCTCGAGGCCCAGCAGGCGGAACTCGAGAGTCAGGCCGAAGCGCTCGAACAGCAGGAAGCCGAACTCGAGGCCCAAACTGAGACGCTCCAGTCGGGCCTCGAGGAGGTAATCGAACTCGAGTACCAGTACGAACTGGCGAGTGTGGCCGGCGACGAGGCGGCTGCCGCCGACGCCGAGGCCGAGATCGAGGCGACGATCGACGAGACGGTCGCCGAGGCCGACCTCGACGACGAACAGGCCGCCGAGTACGAGGCCGCCGTCGAGACGGCCTGGGAGGAGATCGACGCGGACGAGATGGACGCGGGAGCCGACGAGCTACAGACGAACGGCGCCGAGCTCGAGGCCCAGCAGGCGGAACTTGAGGAGCGCGGCGACGAACTCGCCGATCGCGAGGCCAAGCTCGAGGAACGTGTCGAGACCCTCGAGGACGGACTCCTCGAGATCGCCGAACTCCGCGCCGAGCTGGCGGCGACCGACGACGAGGCCGCGGCCGAAACGATCGAAGACGAGATCGAGGCGACGATCGCCGAAACGATCGCTGACGCCGACCTGAACGGCCAGCAGGTCGCCGAGTTCGAGGCGCTCGCCGAGACCGATCCCGACGAACTCGAATCCGCCGAGGACGACCTCGAGGCGGACGACGGACTCGAAACGCTCGCCGTCGCAGCCGCGGGCGTCCTCGATGCGGAGTTCGACCAGCTCGAAGACGACGCAGCCGAGCTCGAGGACGATCAGGAGGCCCTCGAGGCCGAGGCCGCCGAGTTTGAGGACGCGGCCGGCGACGACGTCGAGGAACAGCTCGATCCCGCCGACGCGGGGCTCGAACCCGACGAAGACGAACTCGAGGCGGTCTTCACTGCCGCGACGGCAGGCGTTCTCGAGGAGGAGTTCGCCGCGCTCGAGGCCCAGGCCACCGAACTCGAGGAGCAACAGGAGGCCCTCGAGGCCGAGGCCGCCGGGCTCGAGGACGCAGCCGACGCCGACCCCGACGAGTTCGATCCCGCCGAAGCCGGGATCGGACCGGACGAAGACGAGCTCGAGGGGGTCTTCACCGCCGCGACGGCGGGCGTCCTCGACGACGAGATCGCCGAACTCGAGGCCGAGGCCGCTGAACTCGAGGATGGCGGACAGGAACTCGAGGAGGACGGACAGGAACTCGAACAGCGGGAGTCCGCGCTCGACGACCGTGCGACGACGCTTGAGCAAGGTCTCGACGAAGTGCTCGAGCTCCAGCGCGAGTACGAGGAGGCGTCCGAGGCTGGCGACGACGAAACCGCGGCCGAGATCGAAGCCGAGATCGAGGCGACCATCGAGGAAACGGCGACCGAAGCCGAACTCGACGCCGAGCAGACCGACCAGTACACGGAGCTTGCCGAGCAGGCCCGCGAAATCGAGTCCAACCGCTTCGCGATCGAGGAGATGCCGGACGATCCCGAGGAGAGTCCCGAGTACCAGGAGCTCGAGGAGGCCCTCGAGGGGATCTACGCCGGCGCGACGATGGGCGTCCTCGAGGACGAGTACGAGCAGCTCGGCGACGACGCCGAGGCGCTCGAGGAGGCCTGGGACGAGTTCGAGGAGGACGACGAGACGCCGTCGCTCGACGAGCAGATCGAGGCGCTCGAGGACTTAGACGACGAGGAGTTCGAGGACCTCATCGGAGACGTACTGGACGAGGACGACGACGGCAACGAGGGCGCGGCGCTCGGCTTCATGCCCTCGGACTACGAGCCCGGCTCGACCGAGGCCGACGCCCGGATGACGATGGTCACCCAGGAGACCGTCGGCGGCGACATGGAGATGGGCGGCGAGATGGACGCGACCCTCGAGACCCAGCTTGATCTCCGCGAACTCGCGAACCAGCACGAACAGGAGTACGTCATCTTCGGCGCCGGGATCATCACCGACGAGATCGAGAACTCGATGGACGACAGCCTCGCGATCGTCGGTCCGCTGGCGCTACTGTTCGTCGTCGCCGCGCTGGCGGTCGCCTACCGCGACCCCCTCGACATCGCTCTGGGAGTCGTCGGGATCGGCGGCGTACTGATCTGGACGTTCGGCTTCATGGGCTGGGTGGGGATCGCGTTCAACCAGATGATGATCGCCGTTCCCGTGTTGTTGATCGGGCTCTCGATCGACTATGCGATCCACGTCTTCATGCGCCATCGGGAGCAACGCGAGGCGGAAGGGAAGACGAGCACCGTCCGCGGGTCGATGGCGATCGCGCTGGCCGGCGTCGGCGTCGCGCTCGTCTGGGTGACGGCGACGACGGCGATCGGCTTCCTCGCGAATCTCGTGAGTCCGATCGCTCCGATCCAGGAGTTCGGAATCGTCAGTGCGTTCGGAATTGTCGCCGCGCTGATCATATTCGGCGGCCTGATCCCGGCACTGAAAGTCGAGATCGACTCGCTGCTTGAATCCCGTGGCTGGAGCCGGCGCAAGCGCGCGTTCGGGACCCGCGAGGGCGGGTTCACGAGCGCGCTGACGCTCGGCTCGAGCGCGGCCCGGAAGATCCCGGTGATCGTCCTGATCGCGGCCCTTCTGCTCACGGCTGGCGGCGTCTACGGCGCGACCCAGGTCGACACCAGCTTCGAGGAGGAGGACTTCCTCGCGGAGAGTCCGCCCGGCTGGACCGAACACCTGCCGGGGTCGATGGCGCCCGGTGAGTACCAGGCCGCCGACGACCTCGAGTACATCAACGACAACTTCCAGCGCGAGGACACGGAGGCACAGATACTCGTCGAGGGCGGAATAACCGACGACGGGACCTTACAGCAGCTCAACGAGACCCAGGACGAGGCGTCCCAGAGCGACGTCGTCTACACGCTGCCGAACGGCGAGGCGGACGTCCAGGGGCCGCTGTCCGTGATGGAAGACACTGCAGCCGAGAACGAGTCGTTCAACGAGTCGTTCCAGGCTGCCGATACGACCGGTGACGGCGTCCCCGACCGGGACGTCGAGGCGCTGTACGACGAGCTGTTCGAGGTCAACGAGGACGAAGCGAGCACGGTCATCCACCGGACCGCCGACGGTGAGTACGAGTCGGTTCGGCTGATCGTCGCGACCGACGGCGGCGCGAACGTCGGCGACGTCACCACCGAGCTGCGATCGATCGCCGGCGACCTCGACGCCGCCAGCACGGGCGACGAGCGCAACCTCGACGCAGGCGAGGGCGAACTCAACGCCTTCGCCACCGGCGACCCGATCGTCAACTACATCGTCGAACAGGACCTGCTCGAGACGGTCCTGCAAAGTCTGCTGATCACGCTCGTGGCCGTCTTCGCGTTCCTGACGGTCGCGTACAAGCTCACCGGCAACAGCGCGACCCTCGGGGCGGTGACCCTGCTTCCGGTCGCGTTCGCGGTCAGCTGGATCCTGGGGACGATGTACCTGTTCGGGATGCCGTTCAACGTGCTGACGGGGATGATCACCAGCCTCACGATCGGGCTCGGCGTGGCCTACAGCATCCACGTCAGCGCCCGGTACACGCTCGAGTTACAGCGCCAGGGCAACGTCTGGTCGGCGATGCACACAACAGTGACCGGAACCGGGGGCGCGTTGCTGGGCAGCGCCGCGACGACCGTCGGCGGCTTCGGCACCCTCGCCTTCGCGATCCTCCCGGCGCTTCGGCAGTTCGGAATCATCACGGGGATGACGATCATCTACTCGTTCCTCGCGAGCGTGATCGTCCTGCCGACGCTGCTCGTGCTGTGGACGCGGTACTTCGGCCCGGACGTCTCGTTCGACCGCTCGAGGGCGGGAGCCGCGACGCCGGCCGCGAGCGACGGCGGGACCGAGATGGAAACGGACACCGTCTCTGAGAACGCAGGGGAGGACGAACCGTGACCGACGACGAGAGCGAGGCCATCGACGCGTTCGAGCGACTCGGCCTCACGAGCTACGAGGCCAAGGTCTTCATCGCACTTCACCGGCTGGGGTCGGGAACCGCCCGCGACGTCGCGAGCGTCACCGACGTCCCTCGATCGCAGGTGTACAGCGTCGCCGAGAGTCTCGAGGATCGGGGGCTACTCGAGGTCCAGCAGTCGAGCCCGATTCGGTATCGACCGGTCAGCATCGACGAGGCCGAAGAGACGCTTCGAAACCGCTTCGAGCGGGAACGCGATCGAGCCTTCGAGTTCGTCGACTCGGTCAAACAGGAGTCGACGACGGAGGAAACCCAGGAGGACATCTGGACGGTACGGAGCCGCGACCGAGTCGACGACCGCGTCGTCGACCTCCTGTCGCAGGCTGACGAGGAGATCGTCTTCGGGACCCGCCTGACGGAACTCGTTACGTCCGAGATCGAACGGACCCTCGAGGAGCAAGCGACCAACGGCGTCTCGGTCACCGTCATTAGCAGAAACGAGACCGTCCGGGACCGCCTGGGTGCGATCGACGGCATTGTGACAGCCATTCCGCCGGCACACCGCGACGACGATCAGCGTTCGGGCCGAATCGTGATCGCCGATGAGGACAGTATCCTGTTGAGCGTCGTCGACGATGACAGGAGCGAGACGGCGATCTGGAGCGCGGGTTCGCTGTTCGCCTCCGTTCTTATTCAGCTCATCGAGGCGAGCACGGCGACGCCCGAGTCCGAAACGGCATAGCCGTCGCCGCGCCGCGCTCGAGTCAGTGTCCTTCGCGGCGCATCCGCCAGAGATCGTCGAAATCGACGACCTCGATACCGTCCTCGCTATTGATGTGTTCCAGGAGATCCTCGTAGTCGGCTTCGCCCATCGTGTTCTCCAGATCGAAGGCGTGGAAGTTCAGGATCGTACACTGGCGGTGTTCGGCGGCGAGATCGACACACCGCATCGCAATCTCGAGGTCGTGGCCGATCGTTCGCGGAAGCACCAGCGGATCGAAGCCGTAGACGCCGGTGAGGTTGACGTCGCCGGCCTGGTTGAACCCGCCGGCGTAGTAGTAGTCCGACGCGACGTCAAGGACCGTCTGGTCGAAGCTGTTGTGCGGGTACGTGATGTAGTGGCCGCCCTGCAGGTCGTTGTCGACGGCCCACTGCTTGTCGCCCTGGAGGGACTCCCTGAGCTGGTCCTCCTCGAGGTCCTCGAGGAAGACGTGGCTCCCGTGGGCGATGATCTGATCGCCGGCCTCCTGGCGTTCCTGTAGCTGCTCGAGAGTCATGACGTCGTCCCGGGACCCCTGGGTCCACTGCCGAACCGCCGACTGGACCGCGTTGACGCCGTACTCGTCGTGGAGCGGACTCGCAGCATCGTAGAAGTCGGGCGTCCCGTCGTCCCAGCAGAGCACGACGTACCCGGTCTCGGGCCTGTCGTGAACCCGGAGATCGTCGACCCACACCTCGGCCTCGTCGGTGTTGTAGACGAGCAGCTGGATCCGTTCGACGGCGTCGCGCTCGAGCGGCGCCGATCCGTCCTCGAAGACGCCCGGGTTCGTCCGGAACCAGCCGACGTCGTCGGCGCCGTAGGAGACCGAACGGAGCTGGTGGTGGGTCGACCCGCCGGAAGCGTCCACGAGCCGGATATCGATCGCCACGTTCTCGGGGGTGGTCGTCCGCACGGCCAGTGAGAGATCGCGGTCGGTGAGGTCCGTCGATTCGATCTCCCGTTCGACGATGACGTCCTCGCCGTCCTCGGCGGAGAGTCGGAGGCTCTGTGACCCCTCGAACGCGACCTCCTCGTCGGGCTCGGCGGAGCCACGAACGACTTCCCACTCCTCGGCGTCCTCGAAGTCGTCGAACCCCTCCCCGGGCTGGCCGAACTCCTCGCGGCTGTCGTACTCGGTCTCGAGTGCGAGTTCGGGGGACTCGACCTCGTCTTCGTCCTCCTCCTCGGCTTCGGATTTGTCGTCGTCCTCGTCTTCAGTGTCGTCCTCCGGTGGATCGTCGTCACCGTTCGTCGTCTCGTTCGTCCCATTGCCGTCGTCCTCGGACGTGTCGGAGTCGGAACAGCCGGCCAGGCCGGTGGCCATCGTCGCTCCGGACAGCGCGAGGAATCGTCGTCGAGTGTTCGGTCGGTCCACCATAATATAATTTGAATTGAACATCAACTATCTTTATACTTCTGTCTGACTTGCTGACGAATCCCTCCGACGAAGCGGTTCGGAGCCCATGGCCGGCTCGAGCCAGGGTCTCGATTCGCCCCTCCACACGAAAGCCCCGACCTCTTCCCGCCGCCGACGCTACGACAAGCGCTATGATTGGCGCATTCACCGTCGGGAAGAAGGCCGTCACGTTCGGGTACAAACGCTTCGGCATCCCGGGAGCCGTCGCCTCCGGAGGGGTTGCCCTGGCGGGATACGTCGCCGTCCGTCGGGCGCTACAGTCGGCATCGGAGTCGGGCGACGTCGATTCGGCCATCGACGCGACGACGATCGAATCCGCCGTCGAGGACGACGGGATGGGCGCGGTTACCGATTCCGAGGTCCTCGAGGATGCGATCGACCGGGACGAACTCGAGTCGGACGTCGAGATGGACGACGTCCAGTCGTCGGTCGAGGACGAGGCCGACGCCGCCGAGGACGAACTCGACGACGTCGACGGCGAGGACGACACTGACGCAGCGGACGAAACGGACGAGACCAGCTGAAACCCGCTACTTTACGAGCGTCAGCAACTCACAAGAGAGCGCGACCGCCCCGTCGTCGGTCACGAGGCGCGTCTCGTAGCGGGCGAGGCCGTTGCCCACGGGGTGGTCGCGGGGCTCTTTCTCGATCAGTTCGGACTCCGCGTGAACCGTCGTTCCCATCGTCACGGGCTCGGTAAACCGCAGCGAGTCGACGCCGTAGAACGCGACCGTCTCGGGTCGCTCGTGACGGTGTTGCCAGAGCAGCCCCGTCGTCACGGCAAACAGCAGGGCACCGTGAGCGATCGGCTCGCCGAACGGCAGGTCGGCCGTGTAGCTCTCGCTCAGGTGCAGCGGGTTGAAGTCACCGCTGACCCCCGCGAACTCGCGCACGTCGGCCTCGGTGAGCGTCCGCGAGTGGGTGATCGTCTCGTCGCCGACCTCGAGATCCACGAACCTGACGGCCCCGTCGTCGTTCGCGTCGCCCATCTACCGGCCCTCGAACTCCGGCTCGCGGTCCTCGGCGAACGCCGCGGTCCCCTCGCGGACGTCGTCGGTGCCGATGAGCAGGCCGAAACCCTGGCTTTCCATCGCCAGCGCCGCCTCGAGGCTGGCGTCCTCGCCTCGGTTCATCACCTTCTTCGCCACCTCGAGGCCAAGCGGCGGCCCCTCGCGCAGGTCGTCGACGAACGCCTCGACCGTCTCGTCGAACTCGTCGCGGTCGACCGCGCGGTTGGCGAGCCCCCAGTCGGCGGCTCGCTCGGCATCGATGTGGTTGCCCCGGAAGACCAGTTCCTTCGCGCGCGTCTCGCCGAGGACGCGCATGAGTCGCTGTGTACCGCCACCGCCCGGAATGAGTCCAAGGCCGATCTCCGGTGCGCCGAACGACGACCGCTTCGTCGCGATCCGAAGGTCACAGGCCAGCGCGAGCTCGAGGCCGGCGCCAAGGCAGTAGCCGTCGATCTTCGCCAGCACGGGCCGCGGAAACTCGTTGACCGTCTCGAAGGCGGGCGTCACGTCCATCGCGTCGGTGGGCTCGAGTGATCCGAAGCCGCCGATGTCGGCACCTGCGCTGAAGGCCCGATCGCCGGTGCCCTCGATCGTCGCACACCGGAGCTCGTCGGTGTCGACCGTCGAGAAGAGGTCGTCGATCTCGCCCAGCAGATCCGCCGAGAGAGCGTTCATCCGCTCGGGACGATCGAGCTCCACCTGCAGGACGCCGTCATCGATCCCGGCGTTCAGGTAGCGGTAGGAGTCGAGGTTGCTCGCGCCGCCGTCGCCGTACTCGTAAAAGCCCGCGCCGGCGTCCTCGCCGGTCTTCCCCGCCGCGACGAGCTCGCGCAGGTACGGGTGGGGTTCGAACCGATCGTCGCCGGTTTCCTCGTACTTCGCTTCGAGTTTCTCGAGCACCCTATCGAGACCGATCTTGTCCGCGCGACGGCAGATCCCCTCGGGGAAACCGAGGCCGAGGCGGACGCCGATGTCGATCGCCTCGGGGGTCGCGACGTCCTCGCCGACGAGGTACGCCGCGCGGTTGATCATTCGGGCCTCGACCTGCAGCGTGTCGAACCCCTCCCCCTGGCCGGGTTCGTAGTCGGGACCGTCATCCGTCTCGTAGTCGTAGAACCCCTTTCCGGTCTTCTTCCCCAGCTCTTCGGCCTCGACCTTCTCGGCCATGATCGAGGGGACATCGTCGCCAGCCTCCTTGCGGACGTGGTAGCCGACGTCGATCCCCGTCAGGTCGGCGAGTTCGAACGGCCCCATCGGGTAGCCGCGCTCGTGGACCATCGTTGCGTCGGCCTGGCGAACGTCGGCGTCGCCCTCCGAAACCATCCAGGCGGCCTCGCCGATAAACGGGCCGACGATGGTGTTGACGACGAAGCCCCGCACGTCCTTGCGGACGTAGATCGGCGTCTTGTCGATCGACTCGACCCAGTCGTGGCCGGCCTCGGCCGCCTCGTCGCTCGTCTCCCGACCGTAGATGACCTCGACGAGGTCCATCTTCACCGGCGGGTTGAAGAAGTGCAGGCCGAGGACGCGCTCGGGGGTGTCGACCGCCTCTGCGAGGTCCGTGATCGGTAGACTCGAGGTGTTCGTCGCCAGCAGGGCGTCCTCGTCCGTGTAGCGCTCGAGGTCGGCGAAGATATCCTGTTTCAGCTCGAAGTTCTCCGGCGCGGCCTCGATCACGAGATCCGCGTCGGCGACAGCTGCCTCGAGGTCGGTCGTGATCTCGATTCGCGCGAGGATCGCGTCGGCGGGCTCGTCGAGGCGATCCTTCTCCTCGAGTTTCTCGAGGCTCCAGCGAATCGACTCGTAACCGTCCTCGGCGTACTCGGGCTCGATATCCCGGAGGACGACGTCGTAGCCCGCCATCGCAGTTACCTCGGCGATTCCGTGGCCCATGTTCCCCGCGCCGAGGACCGCAACGCGGTCGATGGTGTCGTCTGACATGGTTGTGTGGTCGGCCGGGACGGGCTTAACTCCACCGAACGAAGCTACCAATGTTAGCTATAGTGTGGTTTTGGTGTACGCCCAGTGCGAAAAGCTCCCGGATGCGTACAGTGGTAACTACTCGGCGTCTCGTCGCCGATAGATCGTGTCCGCGACCCAGCTCATCACCAGCTCGTCGTCCTCGTTGTACGTCTCGAGCCGGCTCGTCACGTACCCCCGATCCTCACGGCTCTCGGAGGGACGCTTCTCGAGCACCTCGGTTCGCACCGAGAGCGTGTCGCCGGGTTTGACGGGCTGGTGCCAGCGCAGCTCCTCGACGCCTGGCGATCCCATCGCCGCCCGCTCCTCCTCGCCCTCGGGACCGTCGACGAGCAGCCGCATCGACATCGCGGCGGTGTGCCAGCCCGAGGCGACCAGCTCGCCGAACATGCTGTCGGCTGCGGCCTCCCTGTCGACGTGGAACGGCTGGGGATCGTACTGCTCGGCGAACTCGACGACCTCCTCCTCGGTCACCTCGTACTCGCCGAACTCGTGGGTCTCGCCGACCTCGACGTCTTCGAAGTACCGCATCAGAGCGGTTCCTCCCCCTCGATGATCCGCACCGCGCGCGCGGCCAGCGCGGGCACCCGTTCCTCCATCTTCGGGTACATCGGATCGTCACTGTTGCCCTCGAGGTAGCGCCGGAAGAACATCTCCCCGAGCGCCGCCAGCTTGTACACCGCAAGCGTGCGGTAGAACCGCTCGTGTGCGAACTCGAACCCGGTCCTCGACTCCCAGCGCTCGACCAGCTCGAGCCGGCTCGGGTACCCCTCCCGCTCCATGAACGTCGCCGTCAGCTCCGGCACGGCCGGCTCGGGGTCCTTGGGGTCGCGCCAGTACGACAGCATCCACCCCAGGTCGGCCCGGGGGTCGCCCAGCGTGGCCATCTCCCAGTCGAAGACCCCGACGAGCTCCGGCGTCGCCGGCTCGCGGACGTCGTCCGCTCGCTCGTCCCGGGACGCGTCGCGTCCCGCTGGCCCATACATCACGTTATCCAGCTTGTAGTCACCGTGAACCAACGTGTGCGGATGCTCCTCCGGAACGTTCTCCTGGAGCCACGAGCCGACCTCGTAGAGGTCCGGGACCTCCCGCTCTTCGACCGTGGTCTCGAACGCCCACATCAGCTGCTGGCCCCAGCGTTCGACCTGGCGCTCGGTGTAGCCCGGCGGATAGCCAAACTCCTCGAGCCCGACCGCCTCGTAGTCGACCTCGTGGATCGCCGCCAGCGTGTCGACCAGCTCCTCGCCGATCCGCTCGCGCGAGCCGGGATCGGCGAAGCGGTCGGGTTCGTCGTCCCGGAGGACATCGCCCGCGAGTCGCTCCATCACGTAGAAGTCGCTGCCGATGACGTCGTGGTCCTCGCAGGCGAGCACCGGCTCGGGGATAGGGACGTCGGTGTCGATCAACGCCTTCGTCACCCGGTACTCCCGGAGCACGTCGTGGGCGGTGTCGGCCGTCTCGCCCGGCGGCGGTCGCCTGATCACCAGATCGCGGTCGCCCCAGGTGAGAAGCAGCGTCTCGTTGGAGTGGCCCTCCCGGTGACGCTCGATCTCGTAGGTCTCGACGGCGCCCAGCTGTTCCTCGAGGTAGGCCGCCAGGGCGTCCTCATCGACCAGCCGCTCGTAGTAGGTGTCGGTCATGGCTCGAGGGGATCGGCCCGCTGGTCCGTCGAGGCGTCCCGATTCGTCGACTGCGTCGAGTGGGTGGGTGCATGCGGCATGGTACTACCCGCGGTCCGATTAACGAAAATAGTTACGCCCGAAACCTTATCTTACAATGTTCGTGTAGCTAGGGTATGGAGTACCACGACAGCGATCGGGCGCGCGAGCTGGCCGCTGACGTTCGCGAGTTCGTCGACGAGGACGTGATCCCCGCTGAGCGGGAGGTCCTCGGCGAGGGTCCCGTCTCGGAGGAGACAGTCGAAGAGCTACGCGAGGCGGCCCGCGAGCGCGGGCTGTACGCCCCGCAGGTCAGCGAGGAGTACGGCGGACTCGGCCTCGCGTTCCGCGACGTCCTGCCGGCGTTCGAGGAGGCGGGCCGCAGCCTGCTCGGCCCGCTAGCGCTGCGGGTCGACGCGCCCGACGAGGGGAACATGCACACCTTAGAGATGGCGGGCACCGACGAACAGAAAGAACGGTGGCTCGAGCCGCTGGTCGAGGCCGAGATCCACTCGGGGTTCTCGATGACCGAGCCGATGCAGGGCGGGGGATCGGATCCGAAGATGATTCGGACCGAAGCCCGAAAGGAGGGCGACGAGTGGGTCCTCGACGGCCACAAGTGGTGGACGACTCAGGGCAGCGAGGCCGACGTCCTGTTGGTGATGGCCCGCACCGATCAGGACGCCCATCCCTACGAGGGGTGTTCGATCTTCCTCGTGCCGAGCGACGCAGACGGCGTCGAGTACCAGCGCGACATCCCCCACGTCGGCGGCGAGGTGACGGGAACAAGCCACGCCGAGATCGTCTACGACGGCGTGCGGATCCCCGAGGAGAACCTGCTGGGCGAAGAAAACGCCGGCTTCGCCATCGCCCAGAAACGGCTCGGCCCCGCGCGGCTCACCCACTGCATGCGCTTTTCCGGGATGGCCCAGCGCTCGCTCGAGGTCGCGAAGGCCTACACGAGCGAGCGCGAGGGCTTTGGCAGCGCGCTCTCGGAGAAACAGAGCCTGCGCTACGGGATCGCCGACGCCGAGACGCGGCTCCACGCTGCCAGGACGATGGTCCGCCACGCCGCCCGCGAGATCGGCGAGGGACGGGAGGCCCGCGTCCCGGTCTCGATGGCGAAGGTCTTCACCGCCGACGTCGTCCAGGACGCCGTCGATCTCTCGATCCAGTGCTGTGGCGCCAACGGGATCGGCAAGGACCTGCCGCTGGCGGACTTCTACGAGAACGTCCGCGCGTTCCGGCTCGTCGACGGCGCCGACGAGGTTCACAAGCGCGTGATCGCTCGCGACGCCTTCGAGGACGTCGACGAGAGCGAGCTCGACCCCGTAACGCGGTTCCGCGGCTGAGGACCGCGGGTCCGCTCAGGTCGTGTCGAGATCGAGCCGCGATAACGTCCAGTCGTCGATGGAGCTGTTTTCGACCGCGGCGCTGGCGTCGAGATCCCGCGCGAGCAGTGTCCGTGACGACGGCCGAACCACCGTCGAGAGGGGTGGCCGCGTATCGGGAAAGAACCGGTACCGAATCGGTCTCGGCAGCGTCTCGCCGAATGCCGTGACGAACTCCCGGCGCTCGCGGTCGGCGAGCGCGGCGACGAGAAGTCGTTCGAGCGCCCCCCGTTCGGCCTCGAGCGCTCGCGGGACCGTCTCGACGATCCGGACGCGGTCGTCGACGTCCGCGGTGACGAGCGCGGCCACCGGCTCGTCGTCGCGTCTCGCGACGTACGTCGTGTACGCGTGTTCGGGGTTGGCGAGCCGCCAGCGGAAGAACGTCGCCGTTCGGTTCGTATGCATCGCCTCGGGAATCGATCGTCGGTAGGCCGTCGCGAGCGCCTCGGCGGGCGACGATTCGTGGCGCTCGAGGGCGATCTCCGCGTCGGGCGCCAGGAGCCGATCCCCCGTTCGATGGGCACCCTCAACGAGCCGGCTCGCAAACGATTTCGCGACCGCGGTCGCAGCGCGTCCGTCGGCTCGCACCGGCGCTTTGGCTCCCGTTCCGTCGGTCCACCGCTCGAGGGCGCCGACGGGATCCCGAACTCGGTAGTACAGCGGGACGGTGCCGATCTCCCGCCAGCCGTGGTTGAGATTTCCTCGCTTCGAGGCCTCGTTCGGGAAATTGAAGAAGAAGGCGGGGCCGCTTTCGGCGTACCGCTCGAGGGTCCGTTCGTTCATTCGGTCGAACAGCCCGCGCCTGCGGTAGTCGGCGTGAACCATCGTATCGCAGGGCTGGAACGCCGTTCTGACCGTGCCGTGGCCGCGCATCTCCTGGGCGAACAGCGAGCGACAGCCGACGAGTCTGCCGTCGTCCTCGGCGACGACGATCGGAACGTGGTCGACGTAGGGGTTGTCCTCGTACTTCCAGCGGAACCAGGCGGACGATCGCCCGCGACCGAACACCTGCTCGTACAGCGAGAGGAACGCCTCTCGGTCGCCGGGCTGGAACTGCCGGATCGTAACCCGCGACGTCCGTCGACTGGCCGTTTTCATGGTGTGGAGGTTGTACCGCGGTTCATCCGGGATCGAGCGCGCCACCGATCACGTTCGTTCTCCACCGGACTTGTAGATAGTTCTTGAGCCTGAATACGCCGGAATTTACGGGATAGAGAACTTCTCGAGTCGATCGACGTCATATACGCGTACACGTTTTCGAGCGGGATCGCCTCCCTGATCCGTCAGGCATCTCGCTCTCCGTCGACGATCTCGAGGATCTCGAGCGGTGACTCGATTCGGTAGGCAACGGCGGGACCGTCCTCGGCGCCGAAGGCGACTCCGTGCAGTCCCGCCTCGTCGGCCCCGCGGACGTCGTGGTCGTACCGGTCGCCGATCATCAGCGATCGTTCGGCCGGGACGCCCGCCTTCTCGAGGGCCGTCTCGAACATCGCGGGATCGGGCTTCGTTCGGCCGACCTCCTCGGAGGTCGTGATCGAGTCGAACCGCTCGCGGACGCCGAAGCGCTCGAGCATCCACTTCCCTTCGTCGTCGTCGACGTCGCTGACGACGCCGACGTGAAGCTCCCGGTCGGTCAGCCGCTCGATCGTCTCCACGGCGCCGGGAACGGGTTCGATCGACTCCCCGGCAGCCGCCCGAAACGCCGGCTCCCATTCCTCGCGAGGAACCGGGTCGCCGACGACCGCCTCGACGCCCTTCCGGTAGCCGTCGCGGGCGGCCCGGAACTCCGTCCCCTCGCGCCCGCGGAAGTGGTCGCCGACCGCAGAGCGCCAGGTCGCGAGCGCCTCCTCGATCGTCGCGTCGACCGCGCGGCGCTCGAGGAGCTCCGCGACGAACGCGGTGTGGGCGGTCCGGACCGACTCGAGGTCGAGGATGACGCCGCCGATATCCCAGAAGACGGCCTCCCACTCCTCGACTGCGTCCGGATCGCCGGCGCCGTCGTGTGAACCCCGACTCATCGTTCGGCCCGTCGGATCGTCGATCTGTCGAGTTCGTCGACGCTCGCCCGGCCCGAGAGCCCGACGGTGAGGTCGAGATCGGCGAGGAAGTTTCGCAGCACGGCCTCGACGCCGTCGGCGCCGCCGATGCCGAGCCCGTAGGCGTACGGTCGCCCGAGCAGGACGGCGTCGGCACCGAGCGCGATCGCCCGGATGGCGTCGCTGCCCCGGCGAATTCCGCTGTCGAACAGCACGGGGACGTCGTCGCCGACGGCCTCGGCGATCTCGGGAAGGGCCTCGAGCGCTGGGATCGCGCCGTCGACCTGACGACCGCCGTGGTTCGAGACGATCAGGCCGTCGACGCCGTGCTCGACGGCGCGGCTGGCGTCGTCGGGGTGGAGCACGCCTTTGAGGACGATCGGCAGATCCGTATGCTCGCGCAGGAACGAGAGGTCGTCCCAGGTGAGCGAGGCGTCGCCGAAGCAGTCGGTAAACGACTCGAGGGAGGCCTCGGGGTCGGCCCACGGATCGTCGGTCTCGAGGCGGTCGCAGAAGGCGTCGTCCTCGAAGTAGTTCCTGATCCCCTGGCCCTCGAGGAAGGGGAGGTAGGCGAGTTCGATGTCGCGTTCGCGCCAGCCCATCTTCGGCGTGTCGAGGGTGACGACGATCGCCTCGAACCCCGCATCTTCGGCGCGCTCGAGAAAGCTCGCGGCCACGTCGCGGTCGGCGCTCCAGTAGAGCTGGAACCAGCCGGTCGTCTCGAGTTGGTCGGCGATCTCCTCCATCGTGTACGACGAGACGGAGCTCGAGATCATCGGCACCCCGACGACGTTCGCCGCGCGGGCGACCGCGAGTTCGGCCTCGTCGTGGAGGATCCCCTGGACGCCGATCGGCGCGAGCAGGACGGGTGCGGAGAGCTCGCTGCCGAACAGTTCGACCGAGAGGTCGCGATCGGAGACGTCCTGCAGGATCCGCGGGACGATCTGCCAGGCGTCGAAGGCGCGGTCGTTCGCCTCGACGGTCGACTCGGAACCCGCGCCGCCGGCGACGTAGGCGAACGCCTTCTCGTCGAGTTCCTCGCGGGCGCGCTCCTCGAGGCCCTCGTAAGCCACCGGGAACTCGGGCGGCTCGCCCTCGAGCATTCCCTGTCGGTACACTGTCTCCTGTCGATCCGGCCCGTAGTTGGTGTCTTCGCCTGTCATAGTAGTGTGGAAACGACGAGCGTCGCTCGGGTGTGCGTACTGGTGACGATTCTCCTCGACACCCTTAACGATGCGGGGGTTGTACCCATCTTTATTAACAGCGTCTTCATATAGCCTACTGGATCTAACAATGGTAATCACACTCGCAGCGGGTGACTTCCGATGAGCACCGATCAGTTCGGCGTCGACGGCGACGTCGCGATCGTCACCGGCGCCTCGAGCGGCATCGGCGCGGCGATCGCGAAGGGGTTCGCCGACGACGGGGTCGACGTGGTGATCTGCTCGCGCGAGCAGGAGAACGTCGATCCCGTGGCCGAGGAGATCGAGGAGAGCGACCGCCCCGGATCAGCCCTGCCCGTCGAGTGCGACGTTACCGATCGAGATGCCGTCGACGCGCTGGTCGAGGCGACCGTCGAGGAGTTCGGCGGACTTGACGTTCTCGTCAACAACGCGGGCGCCTCGTTCATGGCGAGCTTCGACGACATCTCCGAAAACGGCTGGAAGACGATCGTCGACATCAACGTCCACGGCACCTACCACTGCACCCAGGCCGCCGCCGAACAGCTCAAAGACGGCGGCGGGATCGTGATCAACCTCGCCAGCGTCGCGGGCCAGCTGGGCTCGCCGTACATGAGCCACTACGGCGCCGCGAAGGCCGCGGTCGTGAACCTGACGACGACGCTGTCCTACGAGTGGGCCTCTGAGGGAGTGCGGGTCAACTGCATCGCGCCAGGCTTCGTCGCGACGAAGGGCGTCGAAAATCAGATGGGGATCTCGGCCGACGAGGTCGACCGAACGGAGGTAAAACGGCGGATGGGCACCGTCGACGAGATCGCCGACCTCGCGCAGTTCCTCGCGAGCCCCGCCTCCTCCTATATCGTCGGCGAGACGATCACCGCACAGGGGGTTCCGCGCGTCGAGGAGTCCCCCGAGATATGACCGACCGGGACGTCCACCTGCCCGTCGCGGCCCAGCCGAGCGTCGACTCGCTGGCCGACTACGCCGGACGGGCCGAGGACGGCGGCTACGACTGCGTCTGGCTGCCCGAAACCTGGGGCCGGGACGCGGTGACGGTGCTTTCGACGATCGCCGAGCGAACCGACGAGGTCGACCTCGGCACCAGCATCGTCAACGCCTACTCCCGGTCGCCCGCCCTGCTGGGCCAGACCGCCGCGACGCTCCAGGAGGCCAGTAACGGTCGGTTCCGGCTCGGGATCGGCCCCAGCGGCCCCGTCGTGATCGAGAACTGGCACGGCCTCGAGTACGGGAACCCACTCAAGCGGACCCGCGAGACCGTCGAGATCGTCCGGCAGGTGCTGTCGGGTGAGCCCGTCGACTACGACGGCGACGAGTTCTCGCTGTCGGGCTTTCGGCTCCGCTGTGGAGCGCCCGATCCCGCCCCGCCCGTCGAGGTAACCGGGATGGGACCGAAGGCGGTCGAACTCGCGGGCCGGTTCGCCGACGGCTGGCACGGGATCATGCTCACTCCCGACGGCGTTCGGGATCGGCTCGCGGATCTCGAGCGCGGCGCCGGCCTCGGTGATCGAGATCCAGCGGACGTCGCGGTCACCGTTGGGGTCACCTGCTGTGCGCTCGAGGACGAAGAACGCGCCCGGGAACTCGCCCGCCAGCACGTCGCGTTCTACGTCGGCGGGATGGGAACGTTCTACCGCGACGCCCTCGAGCGCCAGGGGTACGACGAGGCCGAGACGATCCACGACGCCTGGCAGGAGGGCGACCGGGAACGGGCACTCGAGGGGGTCTCCGACGAGTTGCTCGACGACCTCTGTGCCGTCGGTGATTCCGAGACGGCTCGAGAGCGACTCGAGCGGTTCGAGACCGCCGACGGGATCGACGCCGTCGCGGTCAGCTTCCCGCGGGGTGCCGAAGAGAGCGAGATCGAGGCGACGATGGACGCGGTGGCTCCCGCCTCGGAGAGCTGACCGGTCCGGAGACGGACGACGAACGGGCGAATCCGCGTGTCACGGTTTTCAGTTTCTCTCGAGAATCGACGATTCGATCGGCCACCAGTCCCGATCTTCGATCCCCGTGTGGATCTGTGCGATCAGCCCCAATAGCGGGAGCTCGAGCAGCGGCCCGATAACCAGCGCCAGCGGGATCAGCGGCTCGTGGGGGAAGGCGACGACGGCGATCGCCAGCGCCGTCGGCGAGTTCCGCGAGAGGATCGTGTTGTTGAAACAGACCATCTCGCCGTAGGAGAACGAGAGGACGCGGCCGATGCCGAACCCGATGGCGAGGTTGAGCGCGTAGAAGGCGACCACCGGAACCGCAAGCAGCGCGAGCAGTCCGGGGTTCTCGAGGACCGCCTGACCCTGCGAGGCGAACATCGCTCCGATGGCGAGGCTGAGGAAGACGATCTGTACGGGACCGAGTTTCGGCAGGAATGCCCGCCTGAACCACTGATCGCCCCGCCAGCGGATCAGCCCCTTCCGGGCGATACCGGCGAGGACGAGCGGGACGACCAACACGAGAACAACGCTCTCGAGCAGCAACTCGAGCGGCAGCTCGACGAGCTCGCCCGCGAAGACGTAGAGGTAGACGGGCAGCAAGACGAGCTGCAACACGAGGTTGTAGGGCAGGATCGACGTCGCCAGCGGGACGTCGCCGTCGGCGATGTCGGTGAAGATCAGGTACCAGTCGGTACACGGCGTTACCATGAGCATGATCAGTCCCACCCACAGCGCGGGGTGATCACGGAGGAAGATCGCGCCAAGCCCGACCGCGAACAGCGGGTTCCAGACGAAGTTCACGAGCAGGCTCGAGCCGGCGACCCGCCGGTTGCCGAAGGCAGATTTGAGTTTCGACAGCGGCATCCCGGCGAACGCGCCGAACAGCATCACCATCAGGAAGGGGAGGATGAGCGCGTCGGCGACGGCGGGAACGCCCTCGAGCTGGCCGAGCGCGAGCCCGACGACGATCGCCGCGAGGACCACGGCGGTCTGATACTTCTCGAGGGCGTTCACGGTGATCGGTTTAGCGGGAGAGGCGGAATGGGTTGGGATTCCGACTCGGGCTCGCCGGGCAAATACTGGTAAGGGTCGCGGGTGTAGGACGGTCGATGACGAAAATCGCGTTCGCCTGCGTCGGAAACGCGGGCCGTAGTCAGATGGCGACCGCCTACGCCGAACGGGAGCGGGATCGACGCGGACTCGACGTCGAACTCGTCACCGGCGGCACCGATCCCAAGGTGTCGATCAGCGAGGACGCCCTCGAGGCCCTCGAGGAGGACGGCCTCGACGTCGGCGGCCGGACGCCGCGACGGATCGAGTCGGACGACGTGGCCGACGCCGACACCGTCGTGACGATGGGCTGTTCGGCCGCGGAGTTCGTCCCCGAGGACTGGGACGGCGAAGTCCGGATCTGGTCGCTCGAGTCACACGGCGACGGGATCGAGGACACCCGCGAGCAGCGTGACGAGATCGAGCGCCGCGTAACGGCGCTGTTCGACGACCTCGAGCGAGCGGCCTGACTCGCGCCTCGAAACGGTGCCGGAGAACGGACCGATCGCTGCCGACAGCTACAAACCGCCGATCCGCCCAGTTCGTGGTATGCCCGGAAAGGTACCGCCGGCGGAACTGCTCGAGCACGTGTTCGGTCGCACGGGGACCGCGAGCGACGACGAGTCCGTGATCCAGGGTCCCGCCGACGGCGAGGACGCCGCGGCGATCGCCTGGCCCGAGGGCGAGAGCACGCTCGTTGTCAGCTCCGATCCGATCTCGCTCGCGGCCTCCCAGGTCGGCCGTCTCGGCGTCCACGTCGCCTGTAACGACGTCGCCGCATCCGGCGCCGACCCGCGCTGGCTCACAACCGTCATCCTGCTGCCCGACGAGGCGTCGCCCCTCGAGGAGATCACGGCCGATATCGACGCCGCGGCCCGCGAGGTCGGCGCGTCGATCGTCGGCGGCCACTCGGAGTACGTCGACCAGCTCGAGCGCCCGCTGGTCTCGCTGACCGCGATGGGATCGACCGACGCCTTCGTCCCGACCGGGGGCGCCGAGCCCGGCGACCGGATCGTCATCACGAAGGCCGCGGGGATCGAGGGTACGGCCATTCTGGCGGCTGACTTCGGCGACGAACTGGGGGTCGACGCCGCCGTCCGTGAGCGCGCAGTCGACTTCCTCGAGGAGATCAGCGTCGTTCCCGACGGTCGCGTCCTGCGGGAGTACGCGACCGCGATGCACGACCCCACGGAGGGCGGCGTCGCGGCGGGGCTGCTCGAGGTTGCCCGCGCCTCCGGGGTTCGACTCGCAGTCGACCGCGACGCGGTTCCGATCCGGCCGGAAACCGAGACACTGTGTACGGCAGCGGACGTCGACCCGTTCCGGATCTTCGGCTCCGGCGCCCTGCTCGCGACCGTTCCCGCCGACGCGCTCGACGACTGTCTCGCGGAACTCGAGTCCGCCGGGCTCGAGGCCGCAGCGATCGGAACGGTCGAGGAGGCGGGGCTGAGCGACGACGAGGGCGACGAGTTCGCCCTCGAGCTCGGCTCCGAGACGATCACCGAGCCGATCGAGGACGATCTCTACCCGCTGTGGGAGGCCGCCGACGCCGACGACTGAGCCGCGGCGTCGGACTCGCCGAGCGTCGCAGCCGTCGTCGCGTCGGCCGCGACCGCTAGCGGATCGATCACGGCGTCGGCTCGACCCTCGAGGTCCGGAGCTGTCGACCCGCCTGCGATCGCGATCACGCGAGCGTCCGTCGTGGCCCGTGCGACGGACGCGAGCGCCGGCTCTTCGCTCGCGGCGAGCACCACCGCATCGCACGCGCCGAGGTCGACCCGCTCGAGCGTCTCGTCGGCCGTCGGCTCGCCGACAACTCCCTCGACCGAGTCAGGGAGCCCCTGCAGACGCTTCTCGTCGCTCGCCGCGACCGTTACGGTTACCGCAGTCCGATCGGCGAGCCGTTCGACCGCGGCGACGGTTATCTCGTCGAGTCCGAGGACGGCGACGCGGTCGGTGTCGGAGGGATGATGGTTCGTCACTCGACGACCGGTCCTGGCGAGTCGCGTTTCGATGGCCGGGCCGAACAGGCTGCCGACGGCGACCGCGACCGTCGTCGGCCCGAGCAGGAGCAGCGAGACGGCGAACAGCCGCGCCGCCTCCGTCGTCGGGTGGATGTCACCGTAGCCGACCGTACTCGCCGTGGCGAGCGTGAAGTAGACGGCGTCGACGACGGTCTCGAGTTCGGCGAACCCGTTCCGGAGCGTGTACGCGCCCGCGACGCCGTAACAGAAGACGCCGACGATGGCGACGAACGACCCGAACTGGGTCGGCGAGAGGTCGAGCCGACTCGAGCGCGTAAACCGGGTACTGGTCAGCGCCAGAACCGCGAGCCCGCCGATCGAGAGCACGATCAGGGGCACCGACAGGAGGCGAAGCTGGACGACCCCGTGAGCGGCCGCGAGCAGGACGAGCGCCCCGGCCGTGAGGTAGGCGATGCGGTAGCCCCGACGCATACCCCAGGCGGCGACGAGCAGCGCGAACCCGACGACGGTCCCGCTGAACTCGGCCGTGGCCTGGAGATCCGCGAGCGGCCCCGCTGCCTCGAGGGTGGGATCCGTGAGGATCGAGAGGATCCCGGTCGCGACGGAGACGAGCGCGATCGCGGCAACGATCCGAACGGCGACGCGACCGGTCGGTCGGTAGCTAAGAGGGTCGAACATACCGCTCGCACCACCTCGAGCGGGGTAAAGCTAGATCCGCGTTCGCAGGCCGCCGTCGGCTCGAGATCAAGCGACGAGCAGCGTGTTCAGGGCGTCGGGAACGACGAGGACGTCGCTTCCGGGCTCGACGGCGTCGCACACGTCGGGTTCGGCGCGCATCAGACACTCCTCGACGACGTCGGGCGCCTCGCTGTTCGTCACGACGATCTCGTGTTCGCACAGGACGCGAGCGACGACGAACGCCCGCTGGGCGCCAGGGTCGTACCCCTCGCGCAGCTCTCCGTACAACGACTCGGCGTCGTCGGCCTCGCGCAGCCGACGGGAGAACCGTCGCTCGCCGGTCCCCTCTCCTGCGCCCTCCGGAAGCGCCGCGGGAACGACCAGCCTGCCGCCCTCCCGCAGCGGGTTTCGGTCCCCGAGAGCGACGTAGGTCGCGCTGCGAGTCGCCTGGTAGAGGTTCGCGTCCTTCGGCGCGCCGACCCCGCAGACGACGGCGTCGTACTCGCGTTCGACCGGGACCGACCGGGCGTCTCGAGCCACCGTCGCCAGCTCCCGGACGATCCGCCTGCCGTCGCCGGCCCGGACGCCGAGGACCCCGGTCGGACCGTGGGTCAGGTTGAGCGAGAGGTCGATCCCGACGAGATCGCCCGCCTCGTCGAGCAGTTCGCGAAACGGGTTCCCCTCGAGCCGTCCGAGGCGAACGCCCTCGCGGGCGAGCGTCTCCGGGCCGTGCGTGTGGCGGATCAGCGACTCGCCACCTGCGCCGATAACGACCGTCTTCGCGCCGCCGCTGAAGCCGGCGTACTGGTGGGGTTCGACGACGCCCGTCGAGAGGACCGCGTCTGCGTTCGCGACCGGGAGTCCGATTTCGACGGGGACGCCGTCGCTCGCGTTGCCCGAAGCACCGTACACTTCGCTCCCGCCGACCGTTCCGACCTCGACGACCGACTCCGGATTGTGGTTCACAGCCAGGTCGGCGTGCGGGCCGAGCATCGACTCGAGCTCCGCGTCGGTCATCGGACGGTGGAGGCCGAGTCCGACGACGACGGTCACCTGTTCGCGGGCAACGCCGAGGTCGGCGAGGCGCTCGAGGAGGACCTCGAGCAGAACGTCGTCGGGCGCCTCCCGCGTCATGTCGGTGACGACGATCGCGACGTCGTCGCTCGCGTCGATCCGCTCGGCGAGCGGTGCTCCGAGCGGCTCCTCGAGCGCTCGCCGGGCGGCCGATCTGACGTCGACACTCTCGCCGCCCGGCGGTTCGGCGACCGTCACGTCGCAGTCGGGGAGGGAGACGTCGATCGACCCGCCTCCGAGTGGAACGTTCACGAACCACGTTCGAAGCGGAGCGACAAAAATTCACCTCGGTCAGCCACTCCGCCGATCGGCCGAAGGCGACGGTCGTGGCTACCCCGACGATCCGTCGTCGCGGTAGTCGTCGATGAACAGTCGGACGCCCATCACCGGAATGAAGAGCAGGAACGCCATCAGGACCGTTCCCGCCAGCACCGAGACCGCGAAGTCGAACGCGAGCGCGGGCGGCAGGGTCCAGGCCGCGAGCAGGAATCCGCCGAGTATCGAGACGACGATGAGGACCAGGATATCGTTCGTGTGTACCGGAACCTCCTCTGACATACCCGAACTTGCGGACGGGGATACATAACGCTGCGCGGTTTCGATCGACGGCCGCCGCGCGATTCCGAGCGACGACTCAACGGCGCGCCCACTCGAGCATCCGTCCGTACACCGGATCGGACGACAGCGCCGCTGGGTCACCCACGAGAACGAGCGCGCGCTTCGGACGGGTGAGCGCGACGTTGATCCGCCGGTAGTCCTCGAAGATCGGCCCCTCGAGCGTTCCCGTCGCGGTAAAGGAGACGATGATCACCTCCTTGCTCGAGCCCTGGAAGCGGTCGACGGTGTCGACGGCGACGCCCTCGGGGACGTGCCTCGAGATCTCCGAGACCTGAGCGCGGAAAGGGGCGATGACGCCGACGTCGGCCGGGTCGACGCCTGCGGCCTCGTAGGCCGCGATCAGCTCGGCGATGCGAGCGGCCTCGCGGCTGTCGGTGTACCGTTCATCGTCGCCCTCCACGTCGACGAACGCGACGGGGTCCCGGAACTCGGCAGGGAGGTCGTCGCGTGAGACCCCTTCGAGGTCGTCGAGCGTCCGCCCGGCGACTGCGGGCTCGGCGGGCCGGAGCTTCCCGTCGTAGAACTCCCGGGAGGCGAAGGCCTGGATGCGCTGGTTCATCCGGTACTGGCGATCGAGCATCACGCCCGCCTCGGGGTGAAGCCCGACGAGCCGTTCGAACAGCGACTCGGTGAGTTCGTTTTCGGCGCGCACGACGGGCGGCAGCTGCTCGTGGTCGCCCACGAGGACGAACCGCTCGGCGAGGTTGATCGCCGCGAACGTTCCGGGCTCGGTGAGTTGGGCCGCCTCGTCGACCAGGGCGGCGTCGAACGACTGCTCCTTCATGATCCGGGAGCCGCAGGTCGCCGTCGTCGCGGCGACGACCTGCGCGTTCTCGAGCTCCGCGAGTCGCTCCTCGGGGTCGCCGGCGCGCTCGAGGCGGTACGGCGCCATGTCCTCGCGGACGCCGCTCTCGGAGCCGACTCGGACGATCCGATCCTCCTCGATCACGCCTTCCAGCTGCTCGAGCAGCGCCTCGAGGGCGTTGTCGACCGCTCGATTGGTAAACGCCGACAGCAGGACGCGCTCGCCGCGTTCGACCATCGCGCGGATGGCTCGGGCGATGGTGTACGTCTTGCCCGTTCCGGGCGGTCCGTGGATCAGCGCACAGTCCCGGGCGCCGACGGCCTTCCGGACGGCCTCGTCCTGTGCCGCGTTGTTCCCGATGAACGTCTCCTCGATCTCGTCGAACTCGGGTTCGGCGCGACCGAACAGCACGTCCTTGCGTCGCTCACTGCCCTTCAGGAGCGTGTCGTGGAGCGCGACGAGCAGTCGGTCGGTCGTCAGCTCCGAGGGGTAGACGTCGAGCCGGGTGACCTCGACGGGCTCGTCTGCCGTCAGGATCACCTCGTCCTCGTCTAACCGCTCGATCCGCGCGAGTTCGGACTGGCCCCGAACCGGGTGGCCGTCGCTCGCGAGCACCAGGTCGCCCTCGCGAATCTTGGAGTTCGCCCCGCTCGTCCGACGGGCCCGGAGTTCCCAGCGGCCCTCCTCGAGCGGGCGTTTCTCCGCGAACTCGAGGTCGATCAGCGCGCGGTCGTCGTCGGCCCGCTCTTTTGCACTCTGTTCCCAGAGCTTGGCGTACTCGCGGTGGACCTCGCGTCGCTCCTCCTCGATCGCGTGCGAGAAGCGCTCGAAGAACTCGCGCTCCTCGGCGGGCAGGGGCTGGCCGATCTGGCCCGCCTTCGACTCCTGGTCGAGCCGGCCAGAGACGACCATGCAGGTGTCCTGCTCGAAGCAGTACTCGCACTTGGCGTTGCCCTCGTAGCCCGTCGGCACGTCGCCCGCGACCTCGGCCGCCGCAATCTCGTTGCGCAGCCGGACGACGTACTTCAGGAGCCCCGCGCCCATCGAGAACTCCTTGGCGGGGGTGAGGTCACCGGTCTCCTCGTTGCGGTCCAGCGCCGAGTTCTTCGTATAGAGCAGCGTCCCGATGTCGACGCTTCCGCCGTGTTCCTCGAGCAGGAGTGCATAACAGGCGGCCTGGACCTTGTCCTTGAACCGGGGCTCCTTCTTCAGGTTCTTCCCCGTCTTGAGTTCGACAGGCGCCCCCCGCCGGATGGCGTCGGCCCGCCCGCGGATACCGAACGTCTCGCTGATCAGCAGCTGCTCGGAGCGCCAGCTGCTCTTCGCGGGCGAGAACGCCCGCTCCGAGTTATCGGCGGCAGTAGCCGCCCTATCCTCTTCGGTCAGGCGACCCTGCTCGAGCCAACCCTCGATCGCCGACGCGTTCTGTCTGACGTCCTCGGCGACCGACTCCGGGTCCTCGCCGAGCAGGCCTAGCTGGAGACCGCGCTCCTCGACGCGGGCATCGATCGCCTCCTCGAGTTCCCGGCCTCGAAGGAGATCGCCGAACACCTCGTGGACCAGCGTCCCCTTCACGACGGGGTAGTTCAGCGGCACGCCCGACAGTTTGTTCAGGTAGTACAGTCGAGGGCACTCGGTCCAGTTCCGGATCGCCGTCACGTTCACCAGGAAGCTCGGCTCGACCACGACGTACGAGTCGCTCGTCGTCTTGTACCGCGTTTCCCCCTGGTACTCGTCGATTTCCGCGTCGGTAACGAGCAGTTCCATTCCGGGCTCGAGCAACTCGGCCGACTCGGTCCACTTGTTCCACAGCGTCACCGTGATCGGTTCGTGGGCCTCGACCGGGCGGTCGTCCTCGCCCGTCGGGCCATCGTCAGTTACCAGCCGGACCTCGGCGAGGTCGCTCTCGCCGTAGCTGGTCGATACCGAGCGAACCTCGACGTCGTCCGCGACGGTTCCGCGTACGTCCACGCCTGTCGTCAGGCGCGAGGCGTCAAAAACGCTATCGGTCACGACTCGAGGAGCGCTCGTTTCCTCCGCCCCGACGTAACCTCGGATTACCTCGGGGACGGCCCGTTCGCACAGCGTAACGGTCGCGGCCCTTTTGCAACTCCGCGGCGAACCGTTGGCCGCCATGAACGACTCCGGCAGTGACGACGCTCGAGACGATTCCCCGGCGGATCACACGCCCACCGAGACCGATTCGGGAACCGGCGCCGGCGACCGAGACGACCGCGGACGTGACCCGCGGGACGACTCGACCCAGATCGCGAACGAGGAGCGACGACGCCACACCCCCTTCATCAGCGCGATCGTCGCCGCGATCGGCGCCTGGGTCGCGCTCTCGGTACTCATCTACGACGTCGGCGCGGCCGGCCTCTGGAACAACGTCCTCGTCGGCGGCGCCGTCTTCGTCGCGGGTGCGTACAACTACTACCGGCTGGTCAACGACGTCCCGCTGAGCATCGGCGTCGGCTCGCTGGTCGCGATCCTGGGGATCTGGCTGATCGTCGCACCGGCCCTGTTCGGGATGGTAAGCGGGTTCTGGAGCACGCTCGTCTCCGGCCTGCTCATCGCGGGGCTGGCGAGCTACAACGCCTACGAGGCTCGAGAGGCGCGCACGGTCGCGACGGAACCCGACGCCGGCGCGCCGTAGCCGACGCGAACCGACCGACGATCGTCAGCTCCCCCTCGAGGTACGTCCGAACGGTTGGCAGTGTCGGTCAGTAGATCAACTCGCCGTCGATGAACTTCCGCGTCCGTTCGTCGTCCGGATCGTCGAAAACGTCCTCGGTACGGCCGACCTCGATGATGTCGTTCTCGAGAAACACCGCGACCCGATCCGCGATGCGCTCGGCCTGGTGCATGTCGTGTGTCGCGACGACGACGCCGATGTCCCGATCGCGGGCCTCGAGAACGGCGTCCTCGATGAGCGCGGTGTTTCGCGGATCGAGGTCCGACGTCGGTTCGTCGAGCAGGAGGATCTCCGGGTCGTAGGCGAGCGCGCGAGCGAACGCGACACGCTGAGCCTCGCCGCCGGAGAGCGACGAGACGTCCTGCTCGACCTTCTCGCCCAGCCCGACCGTCTCGAGCGCCTCGATCTCGGCGCCGGTTCCGTTGGTCCGTCCGACCAGACTGGCGACCTCGTGGCGGAGCCGATCCGTCCAGGGTTGGCGGACGCGCAGGCCGTACTCGGCGTTGCGACGGACGCTCGCGTCGAACAGGCTCGCCTCCTGAAAGACCATTCCGATCCGTCGTCGGAACTCGAGCCGTCGTTGTTCCGAGACGTCCCACACGTCGGTGTCGCCGTACTCGATCGTTCCCCGATTAGGGGAGTCGAACAGCGCGAGCAGCCGAAGGAGCGTCGACTTCCCGACGCCGGACGGGCCGATGATCGCGACGACTTCGCCCGGCGTCACCGACAGGGAGACCGATTCGAAAACCGTCTCGGCACCGTAGCCGTGGTGGATGTTTCGTGCGTCGAGCATTATCGATAGCCTCCGTTACCGCTACCCAGCCGAACCACGATCGCGTTGACGAGGAGCACGAGCACGACGAGGATCGCTCCGAGGATCATCGCGGTCTCGAACCGACCCTGCCGCGCCTCGAGCTGGATCGCGGTCGTGAGCGTCCGCGTGTACGATTCGCCGTCCGCGCCGGCGATGTTCCCGCCGACGATGAGCACGGAGCCGACCTCGCTGATCGCCCGGCCGAAGCCGGCGAGCAGCGCCGTCGCGATTCCGTAGCGGGCCTCCTTGATCGTCACGAGGGCGACGTCGAATCGCGTTCCACCCATCGCGTACGCCGCGTCGCGGACGTTTTGCTCGACGCTGCTGACCGCTGCGAGGCTCACGCCCGTAATCACCGGCGTCGCGAGGACGAACTGTGACAAGATCATCGCCTCCGGGGTGAAGACGAGATCCAGCGACCCGAGCGGACCCTGGCCCGAGACCGCAAACAGCACGATCAGTCCGACGACGACGCTGGGAAACCCCATCCCGGTGTTGATGATCGACGTGAGCAGCGTCTTCCCCCGGAACTCCTTGAACCCGATGAGGAGTGCGATCGGCAGGCTGAACAGGGTACTCAGCGCCACCGCGACGAGGCTCACGTACAGCGAGACGCGGACGATGCTTCGGATGTAGTTCCACTCGAAGGGGAACTCGGCAAACAACGGGGAGACGGTCGCTAACTCGAGTGGCATCGGTTTGGTTCAGTCGTCGGCCTCCGAGGGAGCCCAGTCTTCGGGGACGTACTGCTGGAAGTTCGGTTCCTCCGAGATCGCTTCCGGGAAGAACAGCTGCTCGCCCTCGAGGGTGTACTCCTCGATGATCTCCCGGCCTTCGGGACCCGTCAGATAGCCGATGTAGGCCATTGACAGGTCGTACTCGACGCCGTCGTGAACCGCGGGGTTGACCGCGACGATCCCGTACGGGTTCGCGAGCAGTTCGGGCCCGCCCTCGATCGGACCCTCGACGTGGATATCGAGGTCGATCTCCGACTGCATCGAGAGGAAGCTTCCGCGGTCGGCGAGCGTGTAGTCGCCGGTCTGTCCGACCTGCATTATCACCTCACTCATCCCCTGACCGGCCTCCCGGTACCACTCGCCGAACTCGCCGACGCCGGCCGCGTCCCAGAGCTCGAGTTCCTTCGCGTGGGTCCCGGAGTCGTCGCCACGCGAAACGAACGTCGCGCCTTTCTCGGCAATTGTGGTAAGCGCCGCTTCGACGTCGTTTCCACCCGTGATCCCGGCCGGATCGTCAGATGTCCCGACGACGACGAAGTCGTTGAACATAACGTCGCGGCGGTTCACACCGTAGCCGTCCTCGATGAACTCGTCCTCGAGCGATCGGGCATGGACCATGACGACGTCCGAGTCACCGCTCCGCCCGGTCTCGAGGGCGGCGCCCGTTCCCTGCGAGACGGTGTCGACGGTGACGCCGTACCGATCCTCGAACGGCGCGTTGAGCTCGTCGATGAGGCCCGTATCGTACGTGCTCGTCGTCGTAGTGAGCGTAATCGTCTCGCCGCTGATCTCCGGCTCGTCGTCGTCACCGCCGTCGGAACTACTGGTACAGCCAGCGAGGCCGATCGTCGCGCCCCCGCCGATCCCCGCAAGCATCTCGCGGCGATGTATCGGCATGGATACTTCGTCGAACGCACAGTATAAATGGGTTTCGAAGATTGGTTTACTTGACGTCGATATTCGCGAAAGATACACCTTTCTGTAACCGTGTGTGGTTAACAATGGGTGGATACTGTACAGGAGTCCCTCGAGAGTCGAACTCTACCGATCCGTCCGGAACGACCGATCACGGAACGCTGCCCGTCGAGGTCACGAACCGGGGAGGCACACACGTCGAGGACGAACCCTACAGCCAGGGAAACAGCGCGCGCCGCATCCGGCGAAGCAGCGACGGCCCCTCGTGTCGGACCTCGAGAACGGTTCCGTCCGCGTCGAAAACGACCTCGTCGGCGGGGAGCTGCTCACCGTCGGGCAGCGCGATCCGGCGGTCGGCTTCCGGAACCGTTCCGCCGCTGCTGGCTCCGAACAGCGACGCCGATCGGAGAGACGGCTCCGGGACGGGTTCGTCGTACTCGATGACGTACACCGTCGTCCCGTCGTCGGTCGTCCGCTCCCAATCGACGATCTCTCGAGTCGGCCCCGTCCCGATCATGTAGCAGCGAGATCCCGTCGCCTGGGAGGAATAGGTACCGGTCGGTCTCAGCGCTCCAGATCTGCCTCGAGCCGTCGCCGACGGTAGCGGGCGGCGTGGTGGTCCGTCGCGACGACCGCGAACGCGATCATGACGAGGGCAAAGGAGAAGGTGATCGTCGGCGGGAGATCGTTGAGGTAGCCGTTCGCGAGCTGGCCGGCCGCGAGAACGAGCGGGCAGACCGAAAGCAGGGCGCTGGTTACCGGTTCGGTACGGAACAGTTCGCGAAACGACGGGCGTCGGCGTGAGGCCATGGGAGGTCGGCGGTTGCGTGTGCTGTCGGGAGCGCGATGGTATGCCTTTCGGTTCCCGCCGATCCGAGGTTCGAGATAACCGATACGTTCATTCTGCCCGCGCGACAAGCGTTCCCCATGCGGATTCGCGACTGGCAGGACGTGCTCGAGGACGTCACCGAGCGCAGCGTCGACCCCGAGGACTGGCGGGCCGTCGCCGGCGACCGCGCGGGCGGCGTCGGCGAGGACATGTACCTCGCACATCCCCGGGCGGGAGTGTTCTTCCTCAAGACGTACGCGAAAAACCCCTTCGAGGTTCGCGGCGTCGGGACAAAGGTGGCCCGGAGCCTCGACGACGAGATCGGCTCGTTCATGCCGGAACGCGAGTCGGGCGGGCGATTCGCAGTCCAGTCGCCGCCGGAGGACGCAGACCACGCCGAGACGGTCTCGAAACGGCTCGAGACCGTCCTCGAGACCCACTCGGACGCGCCGACCCGACCGCAGGACCTGTTCGACGACGTGATGGACGCCCTCGAGAGCCCCGCGTTCGGACCGATGGCGTACGACCAGTACGACCGACCCGACGAACTCGAGGACCTCTCGGATCGGTTCGAGGAGGCCGACGAGCTGCTGAGCGCCGAGCTCGACGACCTCATCGAAACCGACGAGGTCGACCGGGGCTTCATGTAGGATCGCGGCGCCTGCGATTGCGTCCGGTGAGCCTTTGACCACCGACTCCGACAGCCTACGGTATGAGCGACAAAGCTGCGGCCGTCGTCCGCGAGTACTACGAGGCCCTCCGACGAGGCACGCCCCTGGCGCCGTACTTCCTCGAGGACTCCTCGACGACGAAGTTCGGGATCAGCGAGGCAGCCTTCGGGTACGACGCCGTCGCCAACGCCCTCGAGAGCCAGACCGAGACGACCGCCGACTGGAGCGTCGAGAGCCACAGGCTCTCGATCAACGAGGACGGAGCGTACGCCACGTTCGTCGACGAGGTGACGATGGCCTGGACCGACACCGAAGCCGGAACCGATCGTCGATTCGACACTCGCTGGAGCGGAACGCTGGTTCGTCCCGAGGTCGTCGAGTCGGGATCCAAAGCCGTCGACGCGGGCGACGATGCTCCCCCGTGGCTGTTCCGGACGATGCACGTCAGCACGGCCGACGAGCTATGAGTCGGCGGCGGGGCCCCGACCGCCGACCACCGCAGTCCAGCGTGGTGACGACTCCGTCGACTCGAGTGGGGATCGCGTTCGTCCTGCTCGTGGGACTCTCCTGTGGATTGATCGCGATCCACGGCGAGGCGTCGCTTGCGGGAATCGGAACGGCGATCGGTGTCGGGTTAGTCGCCGGCAGCGGACTGCTCTGGTATCTCCACTGGATCCTGGCATAGAAGAGCTGATCGGAGGTGTCAGCGACCCATTCGCTGGATCCACAGCCCCGGCGAGTCGAGTTCGTCCTGGGTCGGGAGGTTCTCGGGTCTATCCCAGACCCGGCTCGCGGTCTCGACGTCCCGTACCGCGACGACGTGTTCGAAGAAGTTCTTCCCGCGCTCGTACTGGCGTTCCTTCAGGCCGAGTCCGAGCAGGCGTCGGAACAGCCGCTGCAGGGGGCTCCGTCCCTGCCGACGCTCGTCGAGTTTTCGACGCAGGTCCTCGTACTCGTCGTCGAAGGCGTGGTCCATCAGCAACTCGGCGTAGCCCTCGACGACCGTCATCGCCGCGTCGAGATCCTTGAACGCCGCCTTGTTGAACGACCCCGTCGAGAGGTCCGCGATCCCGTCCTGCATCCGCTCCTCGAGGTGCTCCGAGAGCCACGGTGCCGCGCCGAACTCGGCGGCGTGGGTTACCTCGTGGAAGGCGATCCAGCGGCGGAACCGGTCGACGTCGACCTCGAGGGCGTCGGCGGCCTTGTGGATGTTCGGACGAACGAAGTACAGCGCGTGGTCCTCGGAGGGCGTGTCCGCGAGCAACAACGGGTCGTACTGGCCGAGTACGTTCCGGCCCAGAAACGCCAGCAACACGGTCATCGTTCCGGTGTTGACCGTCCGGGCAGCGCCCGGGAAGGCGCCCGTGGGCGTCTCGAGGGCGCCCATCACCCGTTCGAACGTCTCGACGTTGGCGTCGATCCAGTGGTGGCGGTTCTGGATCTCGACGGTGTCGGGGACGTCGAACTCCGCGCCCGAGACCGCGCGGACGGCTGTGCGGGCCTCGCGGACGTCGCGGGCGTAGGCCTCCCGCTCACCGGGCTCGAGTTCGAGCGATCCGGGGTCGGTCGCCGCCTTGGCACCCTCGGCGGCCGACTGCCAGTCGATCACGCTGTCGCCGGAGGCGCCGGCGACCGCGCGGGCACTACGATAGAGATTCACGGGGTGAGCTACGGGCAGCGAACGCAAAAGGGTTCGGCTCGCCCACTCGCGGTTCGAGAACGCGGCTTCGGTATTCAGAACTTCGTACGAAACTCATGTTCAGTAGAGATGAACTATGTATCACTCGTCGGACCGAGTTCGGTCCGATCTTTCTTCCTGCGGTGGCGTGCGCTGTCGATCGACCGAGCGCAAGTGAGGGCGGTCGACGATGCTGCGCGAGGGATGAGCGAGCGACAGTGGAGCGAGCGAATTGGCTGGGGAGGGCGTGGCGATCCCCTGTGTTCGTGTGAGCAGAACCTGCTTCTATCGGTAGCACCGCGAAAGCCCTTGGCGTTCTCGGGTGCTCCTTGAGTCGCGTGCTTACGTCGTCAGAACGCCCGAGAACGCCAGCCCCTTTCAGTCCCACCCAGCGGTGGATAGTTAGGGCTGCAGACTCGAGGCCGGACGATCCATACGCACTCGCTATGTAACGACTCGAGCAGTTCACAGTCACCACTCAAACTGAAGCAATCGCACTCCGAACTACTGGACGGGTCTTCCGATCGCGTCAGAAAAGCTGCGTTGTACCGACTACGTGACGACGACGTCGGGCTGTTCGTCCTCGGGGAACTCCTCGGCCTCGTCGTCCTCGGTGTACTTCTTCGCCGCGACGCCGAGCGCGACGAGGACGACCAGCGCGATCAGGGCGCCGATCGCTCCCTTTCCGCCGCCCTCTTCCTCGGCTTCCGCTTCGCCCTCGAGCTCCTCCTCGGCCTCGAGGTCGGCTTCCTCCCGCTTCTCGCCGAACGGAAGCGCGTCGTCGATCGCTCGCGGCCCGAACTGGTGGTCGCCCTGGAGGTTCAGCTCGATGAGGGTAAACTTCTTCTCTCCCATGTCGGGGGAGTCGGCGAGCGGTCACTTAGCCGTTTGGCTTGTTCGAGCGCGTCGACGGCCGTCGACTCGAGGATTCGGAGTCTCGATCGGTACGATTAAGTGCGCGTCACTGGCGGTGTGTTGTATGAGTGGACGACCGCTTGACGTCCTTGAGGCGTCGCTCGGCGAACGCGTTACCGTGCGGCTCAAGAGCGGCGACGAGTACGTCGGCGATCTCACGGGCTACGACCAGCACATGAACCTCGTGCTCGAGGACGTCTCGAGGGCGGGCGACCGGGAAGTGGACGACGAGGCCCCGGTCGAAGACACAACGATTATACGCGGCGATAACGTCGTTTCGATCACTCCATGACTGGCGCAGGAACCCCGAGCCAAGGAAAGAAGAACAAGACGACCCACACGAAGTGCCGTCGCTGCGGAGAGAAGTCCTACCACACGAGAAAGAAGGTCTGCTCGTCGTGCGGCTTCGGCAAGTCCGCCAAGCGCCGCGACTACGAGTGGCAGTCCAAGACGGGCGACAACTGAACTTCTACCTCTTCGACTCGCTGCCCTCGAGCGACGCGTCTCTTCGTTCGGAGTCGCTCGAGTCGCGTCCTCGAGGTGTTGAGGCCGATAGCTCTTCGAGGAGTCCGATAGCCGGTAGCGCCATCGCGGGACTCTCGAGCCGATCTCCGGCGCTCGAGCCGAGCGTCGACGATCGCTTGATATAGCTGCCGCGCGTATAGCTCTCGATCGACCGCGAGCGACTGCAGTCGCCCGCGGACGAGGAAATCATGCTATCGGAATCACTCACCTACCTGAAAGACAGCGACGACGCGCTGAAGACGAGCATCATCGGCGGGCTCTGCCTGCTGTTTGGCTTCCTGCTGATTCCGCTCTTTCTCGTCTGGGGGTACGTCGTTCGCGTGCTGGCTCGGACCAGCCGCGACGACGACGAGGCCCCCGGCTTCGAGGACTGGGGCGACCTGACAATCGACGGCGCGAAGGCGTTCGCGATCCTGCTCGCGTACTCGCTCGTTCCCGTGGCCGCCGGCGCCGTCCTGTTCGGGGGCGTCTGGCTCGCCACCGGCGGCACGCCGGGGACGATCGGCGCGATCGGGTTCCTCCTCGCCGGGATGGTCACGCTCGCGGCGTTCGTCGTGGCCGCGTACGTCTCGCCCGCGGCGATCGCGAACTTCGCGAGCGAGCGACGCCTCGGCGCGGGGTTCGACGTCGACGAACTCCGCTCGGTCCTCGCGACGGGAACGTACGCGACGGGGTGGCTGCTGGCGTTCGGGATCGTTATCGCCGGCTCGTTCGTCTCGGGAGTACTCAACGCCGTCCCGCTCGTCGGAACCGTGCTAGGTGCGATCGTCGCGTTCTACGCGCTCGTCGCAGCCTACTACGTCATCGGACACACCTGGGGCGACCTCCACCCCGTCTCGCTCGAGACGTCCGACGACGGCCCCTCGAGCGAACGTCCCGCGGTCTGATCGCCGAACCGGAACCTCGCTCTCGAGTCCGATGAACAGCCATTAGTCTCGCGCCGCGAACACACCTACTATGGAGACGACAGCCGCCTTCGAGGGCCTCGAGTGCGTCGACTGCGAGTCGACGGTCGACGCCGATGCGGAGACTCACCGGTGTCCGGACTGCGGTGGAATCCTTGACCCGAGCTACGACTACGACGCGGTGGATCTGGATCGAGAGACGCTCGCCGAGCGCCCGTTCGACTCGCTGTGGCGCTACGAGGAACTGCTCCCGTTCCCCCGCGAGGACGCCGTGACGATGGACGAGGGCGCGACGCCGCTGGTCGAGTGTCCGACCCTGGCGGACGAACTGGGCGTCGGTCGGCTGCTGATCAAGGACGAGGGGCGGAACCCAACGGGGACGTTCAAGGACCGGGGACAGACCGTCGCCGTGACGGCCGCCGATGGGCACGACGCGGGTGAGGTGGCGCTGGCGTCGGCCGGCAACGCGGGTCAGGCGGCCGCAGCGTACGCGGGACGGGCGGGGATGGAGTCGCACGTCTACGTTCCCTCGCGTTCTGGCTTTACGAACAAGGCGATGATCAACGTCCACGGCGGCGACATGAACGTCGTCGGCGGACGGTTCGGCGAAGCCGTCGCGGCCTTCGAGGAGGGGCTCGCGGAACACGACGACTGGTACTCCCTCCAAACGTTCGCCACGCCGTACCGCCACGAGGGGAAGAAGACGATGTTCTACGAGATCGCCGAACAGCTCGAGTGGGAGACCCCCGACGTGATCTCGTACCCGACCGGTGGTGGGGTCGGCCTCGTCGGAATGTACAAAGCGGCTCGAGAACTCGAGACGCTCGGCCTGACCGACGCGGTTCCGTCCTTCTACGCCGCCCAGGCGTCGGGCTGTGCGCCGATCGTCGAGGCGTTCGAGGAGGGACGGGACGCCCACGAACCGGTCGAACACCCCGACACGATCTGCGGCGGTATCGAGATCCCCGACCCCGGCGCGAGCCCGTGGATCCTCGAGGCGATCCGCGAGAGCGAGGGGGGCGCCGTCGCGACCGACGACCCCGAAATCCTCGACGCCGCGATCGCGGTCGCAAAGCGAGAGGGCCTCGAGATGGCGCCGACCTGCGCCGCGGCGGTCAGTGGTCTCCTCGAGCTGGCCGATCGGGGCGCCTTCGACGGTGACGAGACGGTCGTCGCGGTCAACACCGGGACGGGGAACAAGGAAGCCGACGTGTTGCGCAGCCACCTGATGAGCAAGGGGGTTTGACTGGAGCAGTCGTTGGTAGTGCGGTTCTTCGTTTAGTCTGGGCAACGAATCTAAACCGTCCGATTCGTTACGTGGAGCGTGCCCACGTACCTTTTTTCCGCCTCGGGATTCCTCACTACGTTCGGAACCGCTCTCTGCTCACGAGAACGTAACGCGGTCTCTTTCATCAATTAATAGAGGTGTTGAGAGAGTCGTGCTGAATACAGCGCGCGAATCAGCAACGCGGTGCCGACATCGGTGAGGGATTCATGCACGCACGGATCACAACAGCAGGAGTTGTGCAAGGAAAATGACCGTGAGGAACACCGAGAGTACAGCCATCCCATACGCCATAAATCCGTACTCAGTAGGCTTCTGCTCTTCTTTGGGCTTCCACAGTCTAACAAGACCGCCGGCGAAAATCGAAAGTCCAACGCCGAGTTGAGCGAGTGCCCCTAATTCGGTCGAAACGCCGGTCGAAGCGCTGTAGACCGTAATAAATTGCGCAATGAAAATCAAACCGCTGTATAGGAAACAGAGCGTTACGAATCGAGCCGCTCGCATAGGAGAACTACCACATTTCAACGGATAATGGTATCGGTCAGTCCGAAGACTCCTCTCACGACAGATTCACCGCAAGCCGGGTAGGACAAAGGATGTCGGTCTGCTGCACTCACCCTCTATATTCAGCAGGCGTCTCTTGACAGCCATCGGAGAGATTGATTGCTGCGTCGTTACCTACTTGACCTGTACGTAACGCGAGGTTCACACGGATCTTGAGTAAAGAAATTGTGTTACTTCCTACTTTGACGATAACTAAAGAAATTGGCACTTATCGTCCAACCGTCGTCCGATCGAGTGCGCACCGATTTTCAGCGGCTACCGTACGCCTCGTCGGCCGCCGGAAGCGTAAACGAGAACGTCGAGCCCTCTCCGGGCTCCGAGTCGACCCAGATCTCGCCGCTGTGGCGCTCGACGATCCGCCGACAGAGCGCGAGCCCGATCCCCGAGCCCGCGTACTCGTCGTGGGTGTGCAGCCGGTGGAACACCTCGAAGATGCGTTCGGTCTCGTCGGGGTGGATGCCGATCCCCTCGTCGCGGACCGAGATCCGCCACATCGACCCCTGTCGTTCGGTCGAAACGGTGATCCGTGGCTCGCTCTCCCGCGAGTACGTGAGCGCGTTCGAGAGGAGGTTCCGGAGGAGCTGGCGGAGCTGCTTCGGGTCGCCCTCGACCCGTGGGAGCGCCTCGGCGCCGATCTCGGCGTTCGACTCCTCGATACGACCGCCCAGCCTCCCGAGAACGTCGTCGAACACGTCCTCGAGCTCGACGGACTCGAGCGGTTCGCCCGCGGTATCGATCCGGGAGTAGGCGAGCAGGCCGTCGATCATCTCTCGCATCCGGTCTGCGCCGTCGACGGCGAACGCGAGGAACTCCTCGGCGTCGCCGTCGAGTCGGTCGCCGTAGCGATCCTCGAGCAGGCGGAGGTAGCTCGAGACCATCCGCAGGGGCTCCTGGAGGTCGTGGGAGGCGGCGTAGGCGAAGCGCTCGAGGCGCTGGTTCGACGTTTCGAGCTTCTCGATCGTCTCCTCGAGCCGGCGCTGGTACTCCCGACGTTCGGTAACGTCGGTCTGGGTGATCACGCCGCGACGAACCTCGCCGTGATCGTCGCGCACGGGCATCCCGTGTGTCATGACGATCCGACGGTCGCCCTCGACGGTCTCGATCTCGTGGACGTCGGGTTCCGTGACCTCCTCGCCCTCGAGGACGCGCGTCATCGTCCACTCTTCGGGTTCGATCGGGTCGTCGGTGTCGACCCACCAGCCGTCGTAGCGGTCGTAGTCGCCGATCGCTTCGGCGTCGAAGACGTCGCCGCCCCACAGCTCCCGAGCCGTTTCGTTGGCCTCGATGAGCCGTCCGTCGGCGTCGGCGACGATCACCGCGACGGGCAACACCTCGAACAGCGTCTCGAGCTGGCGCTTGTGGGTCTGGAGCTTCCGCTCGGCGCGCTTTCGTTCGGTGATGTCGGCGACCGCGCCGGGGAACGTACGCGGGGTTCCGTCCTCGTCGCATTCGACGTGGCCGCGGACGACGATCCAGCGGAGGTCGCCGTCGGCATTGCGGACGCGGTACTCCTCCTCGTACTCGCCGCAGCGCTCGAGGGCGTCCTCGATGCTTCGCTCGACCCGGTCGCGGTCGGTCGGGTGGATCGACGAGACGAAACGCTCGAGGGAGACCCCCTCCCGAGCCTCGTCGGGGTCGACCCCGAACGTCTTGGCGAAGGCCGCCCCGGCGATAAACTGGTCCTCCTGGACGCGCCACTCCCAGGTGCCGACGGCGCCGGCTTCCGTGGCGGCCTCGAGCTGTGCTTTCGCGTCCTGCAGGAAGCGCTCGCGTTCCTTCTGTTCGGTAACGTCCTGGGCCATCGTCAGCCCGGCGACGACGTTCCCGCCGTCGTCGGTAACCGGAACCACGTGGACGAGCCACGCCCGGCCGTCCTGCTCGAGTTCGATCCGCTGTTCCTCACCCTCGAGAGCGCGCTGGTAGGCCGGACCGACCGTCGCCGCGACCGATTCGTCCCAGACCTCCCGAAAGTGTTTCCCCTCGAGGTCGGCTGGGTCGGCGTCGAGCCGATCGAAGCCGCGACCCGCCGCCAGCGTGTACTCCCCGTCGAGATCGAAGAGGGCGACGATCCCGTTCGGGAACTGCTCGGCGAGGGTTCGGTACCGGCGCTCCGACACCGCTAATCGATGTTCGCGTTCGACCTGTTCGGTCACGTCCCGGAAGTACACCGAGATCCCGACCTCGGTCGGATAGACGTCCATCTGAACCCAGCTGTCGAGGGGTTCGACGTGTCGCTCGAACGAGAGGGGCTTTTTCGTCGCCATCACGGTCCGGAGTCGCTCCTCGAGGTGGGTGCTGACGAGCGACGGCAGCGCCTCCCAGACGTTCGCCCCGTGCAGGTCCTCGGCCGGCCGGCCGAGCAGCTCCGCGGCTCGGTCGTTGACGTAGGTGACCCGCCAGCCGTCGTCGAGGGCACAGAAGGCGTCGGAGATGTGGTCAAACACCGCATCGAGCTCCGACGAGAGCTGCTCGACACTACGCTCGAGCCGCCGGGTCCGTGGATCCGGGTCGTCGCTTCCCCTACCCGCCCGCGGTGGCGCTCCCGAATGCCTGACGATGCAGACGGTACCGCGTTCCTCACCCTCCTCGATGAGCCGCTCGAGACGGACCGTACAGTCGACGGTTCGGCCGTCCGCGGTCTCGATCACCGTCTCGAGGTCCCGTCTGTGACCCGGGTCGTCCTCACTCTCGTCCTCATCCTCGCGCTCGAGGACGTCGGCGTCGAACAGCGCCGAGACGTATGCGTCTACCAGTTGCTCCCGAGCGTAGCCCGTGATCTCGAGCAGGTCGTCGGTGACCGTAACGATCCGTCCGTCGGCGTCGAGTTGAAGCACGCCGCCGTCGAGGGCGTCGGCGATCGCCCGAAACCGCTGTCGTTCGACGGCCGGGCTGCCGGTCGACCACCGCAGTTCCTCGGTCGATTCCGCCCGATCGCTCATACGGTGACCACTCTCGGCGGTGGAAAAATAAAGCCGACGTTCGTCGGCCCGCTCCTCGATGCCACGGGCGGTCGCCGTCGTCGGCTACTGTCGGAGCGCCGTCTTGGGGCCGTTTCGTAGCGCTTTTCCCGGTTGTCGGGAAACGGAGCGGTATGACTGCCCCCTGGACCGACTGGAACCATATCCTCAAACTCGACCCCGACAAGGAGCTTCCCGACGGCGTCACCTTCGGTGATCTCTGTGCGACCGGCACCGACGCGATCGAGATCGGGGGGACGATGGGGATGACCGAGGAGAACATGACCGCGGTGATCGACGCCTGCGCCGAACACGACGTGCCGCTCTACCAGGAGCCCGCGAACCCGAGCGTCGTCGTCCGGAACGACGCCCTCGAGGGCTACTTCATCCCGACGGTGTTCAACGCCGGCTCGCCGTTCTGGATCACCGAGGCTCACAAGGAGTGGGTCCGGATCGACACCGTCGACTGGGAACGAACGACCACCGAGGCCTACATCGTAATGAACCCCGAGGCCGACGTCGCGACCCTGACGGAGGCCGACTGCGACCTCGGGGCCGACGACGTCGAGGCCTACGCGAAGGTCGCCGAACGGATGTTCGGCCAGGAGATCGTCTACCTCGAGTACTCGGGGATGCTCGGCGACGAGGAGATCGTCGAAGCCGCCAGCCGGGGTGTCGACGAGTCGACACTGTTCTACGGCGGGGGTATCCACGACTACGACTCGGCGTACGGAATGGCCCAGTACGCCGACGTGATCGTCGTCGGCGACCTCGCCCACGACGAGGGGGTCGACGCCCTGCGGGAGACGGTCGAGGCCGCGAACGACGCCTGATCGGACCGCGCTCGCTCGGGTCACCGTCGAGCTCAGAGAACCCAGTCGAATCCATCCGCGACGGCCTGTTTTCCACCCGTTTCGACGATCTCGCCGTGACCCGGAATCAGCCGGTCGAACTCCCAGGCGAGGACGTCTCTGATCGACCGTCGAAACGTGTCCTCGTTGGCGATCGTCAGCCGGAACTCGATCGGCGGAGAGACCCGCCGATAGATCCGCAACAGCCGCGCGACGAGGCGGGTCTTCAGGGGGCTCGAGGGCCCGACGTGAAAGCCGACGTCGCCGAGGATCACGGTTCCGCTCTGTCGGTGGTAGTACGCGATCTCGGTGAGCCAGCGGTGGCCGTCGACCGCGACCTGATCGATGTCGGCGCTCCAGCGCGGGTCGGGAGTGTCGCCCAGCAGTCCATCGAACTGCAGATCGGGTCGCCGAGCAGCCAGTCCCGGCGCGGCCAGCAGTTCGACGCCCGGAAACGCGGCCCGGTACTGCTCCATGTAGAGGTGGCCGTGAAGTTTGCTCGCGGGCGCGACGAAGCGGACGTCGCCGAGTTCCTCGAGCGCACGCTGTAGATCGGGCGTCAGCTCGGCGGGCGACTGGACGAACAGCCCCCCGCTCGAGAGTTCGACGACGGTCATGATCCGCCCGAGTTCGACACTGAAGAACTGAAGCGGTTCCTCGTAGGTCCACAGCCGATCGGCCCGTTCGGTGAGCATTCCGTTATCCTACGCTTTCAGACGGTATCAAAACACTCGACGGTTCGCCGGGGTCGGCTCGAGTGCTCGTCACAGCGCGCGCGGATCGCGTAACTGGTCGCCTCTCAGATGGGTTTCTGTACGTTAGTTCCGAAACGACCACGAATCGTCCTACGGCCACTCCGGGAACTCGATACAGCAGATCGTATCAGCAACGACTGTTCAGAAAGGATATGCCGATACGTCGTACTCCACCTGGCATGCCTTCCGTCTCTCGTCGAAAAATCCTCCTGGCGGCGAGCTGCGTTTGTAGTGCGGGTATCGCCGGCTGTACCGGCTCGTTTCGGTCCCCCGAGCGGGAAGCTCGGCTGCTCGAAGTCGAGTTGCGGAACCACACTGCGGACTACCAGTCGGTGCTGGTCATCGTCGAGGACGACGGCGAACAGGTGTTTGACGGGATTACGTCGCTTCCGCCCGCGGACGAAGGGTCCCCCACAACTCGGACCGTCGAAAACCTACCTGAAGAGCCCGGCGTCTACAACGTTTACTTCAATCTCGCTCGGCGACCGGATGACGTCGAGGGGGAGTTCTGGGCCAGGGCAGCCAATACGAACGCCGACTGTCGGGCGTATCGGATCGACGTCGAATCGGACGACGTCGGCGAGCCACTGTTCGGAATCTACCGAGCGGACGGCTGTTGAGGCCGGTCACTCGAGCCGGTAGCGCAACAGCGCCGCGATCCCGCCGAGGTTCGAAAGCTGCTCGCCGGGCGGGAACTCGCTCGAGAACACCGTTACCTCGCCGCCTTTCTGCTCGGCCGTGCGAACGACGTCGTCGACGTCGAGGGTCCACTCGCCGTCGGGCCCCCGTTCCCGCCGGAGTCGGTCGTCGACGATCAGCAGGCGTTCGATCGCGCCGTACTCGGCGGCCTGCTTGACCTCGTCAGGGCCGTAGGCGGCCTTCGCGCCCTGAGCGATGCGCTGTGTGAGTTCGTCGATGTACTCGGCCTCGCTCTCGATTCGAGTCTCCTGTTGAACGTCCGCGACGGCGCCCCGTTTGAGCACCTCGTGGACCCCGCGGTCGCCGACGGCCGCGGTGTCGACCATCGTGATCTTCTCGGCGATCTCGGGTGCGTTCTGCTCGATGTACTTGTAGGCGTCCTGCTTCGTAAAGCCGGGCCCCGCGAGGATGACCGCGTCAGCGTCCTGGCGCTCGAGCACCGTCGCCAGTTCCGCGAACAGCTCCGAGCGCTCGCGGGCGAAGTCGCCCTTGCCCGTGGGTCCGGTGATCGCCGCCCGTTCTTCGGTGCCGTACTGGGCGACGGTGTGGACGTGGGCCTGTCCCTCCTCGACGGTCGCAATGGCGACATCGGGGTTCTCGGTCGCCTCCTCGGCCTCCTCGAGACGGGCCTCCTGGTCGGGTTTGAACCGCTTCTCGATCGACAGCTCCTCGCGCTCCTCGACGTTCAGGGTGTGGTGGAAGCCGAGCTGGTCCTCCCGCGAGCAGGCGACGATCTCGCCGCCGACCCGAAGCCGGTTGGCGAACTTGTGGAACTCGATATCGTCGACGGCGATGGCGACCCACATGTGCTCGCGCTCGCCGCCCGTGTCCCGCATCTGGTCGTCGTTGCGCTGGATCCGCCGGGTCGTGTCGCCCGCAACGCGATCGCCGGGCTCGAGGACGTACTGGAGGTGCCAGAGGTCGTCCACGCTCTCGGGGACGACGGTGAGCCGCTCGCGACCTCCGTCGAGTCGCTCCCGGTCTTTGATCTGCATGGCCGTGAGTTCGCAGGGCGGTGGTAAGTGGGCTGCGATCCGGTAGCTGGGGCAGCGACCCGGCGCTCGAGCGGGTTCGTCGAGGCTCTCTCTGTCCACACGACGGCGGCTCTCCGCAGCCCCGCGAACGGGCATCTCACCTATACCGGCAACATGAACCGCTAGCCGAGACGCGGGTTTCGAGATATACCCGATCACGTCCTGCGATTTCCGCTCGAGGATGCGTCACGGGATCGGTAAGCATTGCCCGGGGCGACGAACGGAGAGCCCTCGGGTTCGAATCGGGAGTATGGCGATTGCACTGCGAACGCTCGACGACGGGGCGTGGATCAGCGTCGACGACAGCCGCCGGGTGAGCGTCAGCGACGTCTGGACGCTCTCTCGAGGCGTCTTCTGCGAGTGCGAACCGGCGTACGTCCTGCTCGAGGGCTTCTTCGGAACCGGGGTCGAAGGCTCGGTCGTCGTCGCCGACACGGTCGGCCAGTGTCTCGAGTGTGGCACCCGCGACTCGATCGATCGACTCCCCGTCGGCCGCATCGTCGACGGCGAGTTCAAGGCCTACAGTCCCGAAGCCGTCCAGTCGACCCTCGAGTCCGACGCCGGGCGGCAAGCGTAACCGGAATCCCCGAGAGGCGGGGAGAACTGACGTCACGCAGGGGGGCTTATAGGCGGAGTTCATAGCGGTGATATCAATGCCGAGTGACGTCGAGCAGTGGAAAGACGAACTCTACGGTACCGACATCCGCGCCGAGATCGAGCGCTTCGCGGAGGAGGGGTGGGACGCGATCCCCGACGACGAGCACGACGCGTGGTTCGAGCGCTTCAAGTGGTACGGCCTGTACCACCAGCGCGCCGGCCAGGAGTCGTACTTCATGATGCGGATCGGTCCACCGGGCGGCGTCCTCGAGCCCGGCCAGTTCCGGGAGATCGTCGAGATCGCCGACGACTTCTCCCGCGGCCCCGCCGAGAATCCGGTGTTCGGTAACGGCTGGATCGACGTGACGACCCGACAGGCGATCCAGCTCCACTGGATCCGCCTCGAGGACGTCCCCGAGATCTTCGACCGCCTCGAGTCGGTCGGCCTTTCGACGGTCCAGGCCTGTGGCGACTCCTGGCGCAACATCGTCGGCTGCCCGGTCGCCGGCAAGGACAAACACGAACACGTCGACGCCGACGCGCTCGCGACCGACCTTCACGACACGTTCAAGCGAAACGAGGCTCACTCGAACCTGCCCCGGAAGTGGAAGGTGTCGGTCACGGGCTGTGACGAGGGCTGTGGTCAGGGCGACATCAACGACCTCGCGTTCGAGCCCGCCGAGAAGGAGATAGACGGCGAGACCGTCACGGGCTACAACATCCGCGTCGGTGGCGGCCTCTCGCGCAACGAGCCCCGCTTCGCCCGGGACATCGACGTCTTCGCGACGCCCGAGCAGGCCGTCGACGTCGCCGGCGGCATCTCGGCGCTGTTCCGGGACAACGGCGACCGCGAGAACCGCTACAACGCCCGAATCAAGTTCCTCATGGACGAGTGGGGTCCCGAGAAGTTCCGCGAAACCCTCCAGGAGGAGTTCGTCGACTTCGAACTCCACACGGCGGGCGAGGACCTCCGGGAGTCGTACTCCTACAACGCGGGCGAGGCCGACGGCAAACACGACCACGTCGGCGTCCACGGGCAGCCTGACGGCAACTACTACGTCGGGCTGAACGTCCTCGTCGGTCGCATCGGCGTCGACGAGGCGTACGACCTCGCGGACGCAGCCGACGAGTACGGTTCGGGCGAGGTTCGGCTCACCCAGCGCCAGAACATCGTCTTCACGGACGTCCCCGAGGAGAACGTCGACAACCTGCGCTCCGAGGACGTTCTCGAGCACTACAGCCCCGATCCGCACCCCTTCCAGCGCGGGTCGATCGCCTGTACCGGAACCGAGTTCTGTTCGCTCTCGATCGTCGAGACGAAGAACCGCCAGGTCCGCTACGCCCGCTGGCTCGTCGACAACGTCGAGCTGCCCGACGGCGTCGAGAACTTCCACGTCCACCTGTCGGGCTGTACCGCCTCCTGTGCCCAGCCCCAGATCGCCGACGTCTCCCTGCGCGGGATGAAGACGCGCAAGGACGGCGAACCCGTCGAGGCGCTGGACATCGGCCTCGGCGGCGGCCTCGGCGAGGACCCGCAGTTCGCCGCCTGGATCGCCGAGCGCGTGCCCGCCGACGAGGTGCCCGGTGCGATCGCGAACCTGCTCGAGAACTTCGAGGAAGCGCGCGACAGCGAAACTCAGAGCTTCCGGGAGTTTGTCGCCGAGCGCGACGACGAGGAGCTCGCCGACCTGATCGAGCCCGAGGAGACCGACTACGACGATCCCTTCATGCACAACACGAAGCGGACGTGGTACCCCTACGCCGAGGAGGACGACCTGGACGAGAGCCCCGCTCCTGCGAGGTCTGACGGGACGCCGATTCCGTCGGACGACTGACAGCGATCGCCGCTCGGCGCTGTGCTCTCGGCCGCCGCCTTGCGACGGTTCCCGGAGCCGCTGCGTTCGATTCAGCGAAACCCGTTTTTCGAGCCGCTGTCGGGCCGCCTAAGTGCGTTCGGCCGCTCTCGAGTACCATGGCAGACCGCCTGATGAAAGTCAACGCCTACACGACGCTCGACCTCGTCGACGCCGTCGCGAAGGGCCACGAGTTCGAGACGGAATCGTTCGCCGTCGTGAACGCCACGGCCGACAGGGAAGCGCCCGACTGCGTCCGGCTGCAGCTCGAGCTTGACAACATGACCGAGGAACACCTCCCGGCCCACATGGAAGAGATTCAGCTGACGCCCGACCAGGCTCGAACGATCGCAGCCGACCTCGAGAAACACGCGGATCGGGTCGAGGACGCAACCGACGAGTAGCCTACTTGAGCTCCTCGAGGGTGTCCTTGGCCTTGTCGACCGCGGTGTCGAACGTGCTCTCGAGCTCCTCGACCGAACGTTCGACGTGGTAGACCCGCTCGCTCGGAACCCGCCGAACCATGTCGTTGCCGTCGTCGTCGGTCCCGTAGGCGAACAGCCAGTGGTCCTGGAAGTAGGCGATGTGATCGTTGTCGACGGTGACTTCCTCGATCTCGTCGCTCGCGTTCTTGTAGGTGATCGTCGCGGTGCCGAGTTCTGCCATACGTCCATTACCGATCCCGGACGGGAAGCCGCTGGCCCGGCAGCTGCAACGGTCGTGTGTAAATACCTATCATGGTTAGGGCGTACTGGCTTTCGCTACGGAAACCTATAATACGGTATGAAAACGACTCAGCTGAACCGGCTGGCCGACTTCGGTACCCGATCGATCATTACCCACGCGATCATGGCGCTCTCGCTCGTCAGCGCGATCACCGCCGGACTGTTCGTCGGCGGCGAGCTGGGACTGGTTTCGTTCGTCGCGCTGTTGAACTTCACGGCCGGACTGTGGATCGCCCAGTCGATCCACTCGCTGGGTCACGCACGAGACGGCGGCGAGTACAGCGGTATCGTCGACGAGCTGATCGAGCGCACCGAAACGCAGTCGGGCGCCGAGCGCGGTCTCGACACCGGGCGGCTGGCGCGGCTGGGTACCCTGATCGCGTTCGTGACGGCGGTCTCGCTGCTGACCTCGGCACAGGTTCTCGCCGGCCAGCTGTTCTCGATCGCGGTTGTCGCGATCGGCAGTATCGCACTCGTCACCGCCATCACCGGTTTCCTTATCTCGCTGGGGACGGCCTACGACGAGTCGACCGAGCGGTGGGACGCGGCGGCCGACCGACGGCGCCGCGAGCTGGCCGACAACCGGGAGTAAGCTGTCGAACAGAAGTCAGTGCAAAGTCGATCGTGAAGTCGCGACCGATCTCCAAATAGTTCTGTCCGACAGTATGAGCCGCCGAGTCGACACCCGTCGGCGGACCTAAGTACGCCTCGACGAACGAACGAGTATGCAGACGGTGCTTCGTCACGACGGCTGGACTCGAACCGACGGCGTCGCGGTTCGGGGTCGCGCGTTTGAGGGCGGGCAGCTCCTCGAGGGACCGTCCCTCGCCGCCCGCTTTGCGGACGCCGAGGGGACGGACGCCGAACTCGAGGGCGTCGCTGATCTCGCGGCCGACCTCGAGGGGTTCTTCGCCGCTGTTCTCGAGGACGGCAACGCCACTTACCTCGTCGCCGACGGCGCCCGGTCGATTCCGCTGTACTACGGTGCCGAGGGATCCATTTCGGATCGCGGGCGCGTGGTTCGCGAGGCGCTCGAGGCGCCGACGGATCCAGTCCTCGAGAGCGAGTTTCTCCTGACGCGGTACGTCACCGGTCCGGAGACGATCTGGTCGGGCGTGTACGCGACCCAGCCCGGTGAGGTAGTTCGGCTCGATGACAGCGAAATCACACGGCGAACCTACCGCGAATACTGGCCCGCGGGTTCCGAAGACGAACGCACGAACGCGAACACTCGAGCGAGCCTCGAGTCGGCCCTCGAGACCGCGCTCGATCGGCTCGAGCGCGTCGCCGGCGACCGACCCGTCGTCGTCCCGTTGTCGGGCGGCTACGACTCGCGGCTGCTCGCGTCGGCGCTCGTCGAGCGCGACCGGGAGGTGATCGGGTTCACCTTCGGACGTTCGGGCCACCCGGACGTCGAACTGAGCAGGGAGATCGCGGCTCGACTCGGGATTCCCTGGGAGTTCTGTGACTACGACGAGTCGACGTGGCGCGAGTGGTACCGCGGTCCGCCGGGGCGACGGTACGAGCGCGAGGCGTTCGGCGGCGACGCGCTCCCCTTTCTCGCGGAGTGGCCCGCCGTCCGCGAGCTGGTCGCCGAGGGGCGGCTGCCGACCGACGCGCTGTACTGCCCGGGTCACACCGTCGCGACGCCCAGCGAGCGGCTGCCGCGGTTCGTCGGCGAGCGCGAACGGGGCGAGGACTCGAGCGTCGGCTGCGGGCCGGCCGTCGACGCTGATGACGACGCGCTCGACCGGGGGCTGATCGATCCCGCTATCGAGGATCTCGTCGACTACGTCCTCGAGCACCACTACGTGCTGTGGGAGTGGGACGACGAGCGGTTCGAGGACGCTGCGCGCGAGCGGATCCGTCGCGGGCTGTGCGGCGAGCGCAATTCGGGCGCCGTCGCGGACCCCACGAGTGCGGCCGCGGCCTACGAGCGCTGGGAGTGGCGCGGTCGGATGGCGACGTTCACCAACGGGGACCTTCGGGTCTACGAGGACGCGAATCTCGACTGGTGGCTGCCGCTGTGGGACCCCGCCTACGTTCGTGCGTGGGAACGAGTTCCACTCAAGGCGCGACGGGGCAAGGGACTGCACGCCGGCCTCGCACGCGAACAGTATCGACGCGTGGCCGACGTCCCCGAGGAGCGAGCGGCGTTGACGGATCGAACGCTCTCGCCCGTGGATCGCCACCTCGCGCTGGTTCGACACGCGCCGGCCCGCCAGTTCACCGAGCGCGACGGCGACTGGGAGCCGCCGTTTCTCGCGCCGCGGTCGGCCTGGAGCGAGCCCGGCTCCCATCCCCTGGCGTGGTACGGCATCGTCGACGACGGCGTCCTCGAGGCGCTCCCGACGTTCCGGAACCTCTACGCGCTGCGAACGCTGGCCGCGAGGGGTCGGCTCGATCTCGAGGGCGCGACGGGATCGATTCCCGACGGACCGACACTTCGGCTGCCGACCGCGGGCGAGTAGTGCGGATCGAAAGCGCGACCCTTACGTACCACCGGCTGTGATCACCGGGTAATGAGACGACGGACGTTTCTCGCGAGCGGGGGGACAGTCGCCGGACTCGGGCTGGCCGGCTGCATCTCACAGGAAGGCGACAACGGCGGGACGACCGGAAACGGCGACGACGAGGACGTACTCCGGGTCGCGGCGAACACCGCGTTCGTCGACGCGCCGAGTGACAGCCCCGGCGAGTGGATCGCCGACGAGTTCGCCGACCGGTACGACGTCGAGTTCGAGTGGCAGACGCCCGAACAGGAGCTGAACTACTACATCGAGCGCCACAACGAGGGCGTCGAGATCGAGCCCGAACTCTACCTGGGGCTGAACCCCCACGAAGTCGTCCGCGCCGACGACAACACCGACGACGAGCTGTTCGTCGAGACCGACGAGGACGCCCTCGAGCACCTCGAGAACGTCGACGAGGAACACTACTTCGACCCACACGGGCGGGTTATCCCGACCTATCGAAGTTTCTGTGCGATGGTCTACGACGGCCGGAACGTCGACACTCCCGAAACGTTCGACGACCTGCTCGATCCGAAGTACGAGGGCCAGATCGCGGTTCCAAACCCCCAGCGCGGGACGACCGGACTGCTCTTTTTGCTGTGGACGATCGACCACTTCGGCGAGGACGAGTACCTCGAGTACTGGGAGGACTTACTCGACAACGACACGCGCGTTCTCGACTCCTGGAGTGAGGTGTACGCGCAGTTCGAGGAGGGCGAGGTGCCGGTCGTCGCCTCCTACGCGAACGACCGCGTCTACGCCAAACGCGCCGACAACGACCTCGAGAAACACCAGGTCTCGCTGCTGCACGACCAGGCGTACGCCAACATCGCCGGGATGGCCCGCTTCGCCGACGGGACGAACGACGACCTCGCCCACGAGTTCATGGACTTCATCCTCGATCCCGAGGTCCAGGCGGTGATCGCCGAACGCAACGTCACCGGTCCGGTCAACGAGGAAACCGAGCTACCGGAGGTGTACGAGGAGTACGCCAAACAGCCCGACGAAACGCCGTTTTTCGACTACGACGCCCTCGAGGCGAACCTCGACGGCTGGCTCGACGAGTGGGAACAGGTCGCCGCCGGCGACTACTGAGCGAGCCGTGGCCTCGAGCGCTCCGGACGAGCCGACCGCAGGCGTCGCAAATCGGCGAACGCCGCGAGCGACGCCTCAGTCGCCATCGCTCCGAGCATCGCGTCCGAGCTCCGACTCGACGGCGTCGACCTTGTCGCTCGCCGTCATCGACTTCTCGCGTCTGTCGTCGACCTGCACTAGCGTCTGGACCTCGCTGCCCTCGACCGCCTGGTGGGCAGCCCCGCAGGCCGCAAACAGCTCCTCGACGTCCTCGGCCTCGAGGGTGGTCGCTAGCGGCGTCGTCTCGTACTCGACGTCGTACTCCTCGAGGGCGTCGATCGCGGCCGCGACGTTCTCGGTCGCGTCGTCGTCGGTGATCGGCGTTACGCGAAGCAGTGCGAAAACTGTCATCGGCGACCGTTCTCGCGGTCGTCACGTAGTGGTTTCGGTCACGAGTACCACCCGGTGGTCGGTGCGGTCGGCGGATCGAAACGCGGCGAGCGGACGCGCGGAGGTGGCCGCGTGAACGATCGCTCGGATCCGAAAGCCGACGGCGGGGCGACCGCGCCCGTCGACGTTCCCGCTTCGGGTTCCGACCCCGAGGATCCCCGCTCGGAAGGCGAACCGGCGGGACGACGGAACGCGAGGGGGATCCGAAACCGCCTCGAGCGACGAGCCATCGCGCTGTTCGGCCTCGGAACGATCCTCCTGCTGCTCGTGCTGTTTTACTACCCCGTCGCGACGGTGTTCGTCGAGGCCATCGTCGTCGAGGGTGCCGTGACGCTCGCGGTCTTCCTCGAGCTCCTGCGAGACCCGTTCTACTTTGGGGACGTCGCCCGGCTGTTCGCCGGCGAGTCCCCGCTCGCGGTCGCGAGCGACCTGCTCTCGAGTGACCGCCGAATCGGCATCGTCGGCTTCACGGCCTACCAGGCGTTCCTCTCGACCCTGCTTAGCGTCGTACTCGGCGTTCCGGCGGCCTACGTCCTCGCACGTTACGAGTTCCGCGGCCGGCGGACGCTGCGCTCGCTGACGGTGCTCCCGTTCGTGCTGCCCTCGATCATGGTCGCCGTCGGCTTCGTCGCGACGTTCGGCGAGAACGGGACGCTCAATCGCGCCCTCGGCCTCGTCGGACTCGGTCCGATCGAGCTGATGTTCACGCTCGAAGCGATCCTGATCGCCCACGCCTTCTACAACGCGCCGCTGGTGGCGCGAGTGACGACCGCGGCCTGGGAGTCCGTCGACGCGAGCGCGATCGAAACGGCCCGCAGCCTCGGCGCGAGCCCGTTTCGGGCGTTTCGAGACGTCGTTGCACCCCAGCTGTATCCGGCCGTATTAATGGGGGCCGCGCTGACGTTCGTGTTCACGTTCGGCACCTTCCCGATCGTGCTGGCGCTGGGCGGGTTCGAGCTGGCGACCGTCGAGGTGTTCGTCTACCGGCTGATTCAGGACCTGAACTACGCCGAGGCGGCCGCGCTGGCGATCGTCGAACTCGTCATCACGCTGGGGATCCTCTACGGCTACCTGCGCTACGAGGCGAACCACGTCGTCCGCTCGCGAGGCGTGCGCCCGCTCCCGCGTCGACCGCTCTCGCCGCCCACTCTGTCCGTCCGCGAACTCGTTCCGCGGGCCGGGATCGCCGTCTACGCCGCGGTCGCGCTGGTCGTCTTCGTCTCGCCGATCGTCAGCATGCTCTACGCCAGCGTCGCGGGCCCGAACGGGCTCACGCTGGATCACTACCGATTCCTGATAGACCGCCAGCAGACCGCCGCGGCGTTCCAGGTCCGACCCTGGCCCGCGATCCGCAACTCCCTGCTCTTTGCCGCCGGCGCGCTCGCGCTCGCTCTGCCGATGGGGGTCGTCGTCTCGGTGCTGACGACCAGACGATACCGGGGCCGAAAGCTCGTCGACGCCGTGGCGATGGCCCCGCTCGCCATCTCGGGGATCATCGTCGGGATCGGCCTCCTGCGAGGGCCCGTCTTCGGCATTGAGCTCGCGGGCTGGCAGATCACGATGGGCGGCGCCGCGGCGATCGTCGCCGCCCACGCCGTCTCCTGCTATCCGTTCGTCGTCCGCACCGTCGCGCCGGGGCTCGAGTCGGTCGACCGCTCGTTCGTCGAGTCGGCCCGCGCGCTCGGGGCCTCGCGCGCTCGAGCCCTGTACGACGTCGAGCTTCCGCTGGTCTGGCCGGGTGTCGTTGCGGGCGCCGCCTTCGTCGTCGCCATCTCGATGGGCGAGTTCTCCTCGACGGTCATCCTGGCGACCGGGACGGATCAGTACACGATGCCGGTCGCGATCGAACGGTTCATCGGCCGTCGGCTCGGACCCGCAACCGCAATGGGCGTCGTCCTGCTGGTCGTCACGAGCATCAGTTTCGTGATCATCGACCGCCTCGGGGGTGAGAGCTTTGGCATCTGAAGAGTCCGATCGATCGCTCGAGTCGCTCGAGTCCCGATCCACGTCCTCGAGCCCGGAGTCCCCGACTGAGGATCGACCGATCGCCGTCGACCTCGCCGACGTCACGAAACGCTACGCCGAGACGACGGCCGTTGACGACGTCTCCCTGTCGGTCCGCGAGGGCGAGTTCTTCACGCTGGTCGGCCCCTCGGGCTGTGGAAAGACGACGACGCTGCGACTGATCGCCGGCTTCGAGTCCCCAACCGACGGCACGGTTCGGTTCCACGGCGAGGACGTCACGGGGGTCCCACCCGAGGAACGCGACGTCGGCGTCGTCTTCCAGAACTACGCGCTGTTTCCCCACATGAGCGTCGGCGAAAACGTCGCCTACGGGCTCAACTTCGCCGACCCGCCAGGGGGCGTCTCGGACGACGAGCGGGTCCGGGAGCTACTCGAGCTGGTCGACCTCGAGGGGATGCAGGACAGAGAGCCCGATCGACTCTCCGGCGGGCAACAACAGCGGGTCGCGATCGCTCGCGCACTGGCACCCGGCCCTGACGTCCTCTTGCTCGACGAGCCGATGAGCGCACTCGACGCCCAGTTGCGTGAGCGGCTCCGCGTTCAGGTTAGAGGGATCCAGAAGGAACTCGGAATCACGACGATCTACGTCACCCACGACCAGGAGGAGGCGCTGGCCATCTCGGATCGCGTCGCGGTAATGCGGGCCGGAGCGCCGGAGCAGGTGGCGACCCCGCAGGATATCTACCGCCGGCCGGGGACGCGGTTCGTCGCGGAGTTCGTCGGTGACAACAACGTATTCGACGGAACGATTCGGTCGCTCGGAGGAGGCGGACTCGCATCTGTCGACGTCGGCCCGGAGACGTTCGCCGTCGTCCCCGGAGAACGCGACGTCGCCGTCGCCGACGGCCTCGCGTTCTGCGTTAGACCGGAGAACCTGGTCGTCGCGGCCGATCCGAGCGACGGCCTCGAGACGGAAAACGCGACGCGGGCGACCGTCCGGAGCGCGGAGTTTCTCGGCGAGACGACCCGGGTCCACCTCGAGTGGCAGGGACAGGAACTGCTCGTGCGAACGCGGAATCCGCTCTCCGGCAAGGTCCTCGTGGGGTTCGATCCCGGCGACGCACACGTCGTTTCGGTCGATCGCACCGCCTGAGCGACCTCGCGGGCCCCTCCCGACGGACGAGACGTCTCACGACGCGGGAACGTGTCCGTAGTCCCCGACCGTCTCCGAAGGAGATACGTTGCTAACCGAGAGACGGAGGGTGTGTCTCGACTGAAACTGCGGCTCGGGCAGTTCGCCGTCCTCGTCGGTGCCGGCTCGCTGGGCGTACTGGCGCTCGTCTTCGACGGGGTCGTCGACCCGTCCCAGTACGAAGCGGTGGCCGCAGAAGCAGGGCTCTCGGTGGAGACGGTCCTGCTCGCGTCGGCCCTCCAGGTGCTCGTGCTCCTCGCGGCGGCGGTCGCGGCGGGGCTCTACGCGGCGCCGCGAGTTGGGTTCGATTCGCACCTGGCGAACCGCGTCGCCGACGGAACGCCCGTCGCGTCCGGGATCCCGCCCGAGCTCCGGCCGTCGCTCGGCGCGGGCGCCGCCGTCGGAGCGATGTTGCTCGCGATCGAACTCGTTGCCCCCGAGATTCCGAACGGCGAGGCCTGGGAGATGACCGTCCCGGCTCTCCTGCAGTCGCTCCCGCTCCGGCTCCTCTACGGTGGCATTACCGAAGAACTACTGCTCCGCTTGGGCGTGATGGCCGTCCTCGCCCTCGTTCTCTGGACGGTGACCGGACGACGTGGTGCGGAGCCGTCGGCCGGGATCGCGTGGGCGGCGATCGCGATCGCCGCCGTGCTCCACCTGCCGATGGCGGCGACCATCTACGGCGCACTCTCACCCGCGGTCGTCGCGTTCATCGTGGGCGCCAACGCCGTCGGCGGCGTCGCGTTCGGGTGGCTGTTCTGGCGGTACAGCCTCGAGGTCGCGATGGTCGCCCACGCCTTCGCGCACGTCGTCGCCGTCGCGGGCTGGCTCGTCGCGCTCCTCGTCTGAGAACGATCGCACGTCGAACTCGGACGCGAAGCTACTCCTCGGCGATCCGGCTCCCGCCCGGCGGCATGAAGTGCTGGATGCGGTCCGGGCTGGCGATCTTCCGGACGAACGACTCGTCGGTGAACTCCTCGCGGAACCGTCGGTACATCCGTTTTGCCGCGTCGGCCTGAGCGTACCGGCCGGGCTCGAGTTCGATCGTCGTCTCGGCCTGCCCCTCGATGGCCGACGGCGGGCCGCCGATGACGCGGGTGTAGGGCTCACACTGGATGCCGACCGCCACGCCGACGGGCGTATCCCGGTAGTAGGTTCGATCCCCGCGGATCGCGAAGCCGCCCTTCTCGAGGTACTCGCCGCTCTCGGGGGTCTTGGTGACCTGATCCGAGTCGACCGCGTAGACGTCGCCCGCGTAGCGGCCGTCCTTCCAGACCGACGAGTAGGTGACGGCGAACTGGGCGGCCTCCTCGATGCTCGACTCCGGCAGCTCGATGTCCGACGAGGACGCCTCGCTGGGATCGGTCGCTTTCAACACCGTGACGGGACCGCCGTGGGCCTGGGTGTGAAGCACCTTATCGCCCGGCTCGAGGTACTTCTTGACGAGTTCCTCGTTCTGGTCGGCGCTTCGCCCGCCGATTACGAGGTAGCCGTCGCTGGTGTGGAACCAGCGGAATCGATCGTACCAGGGTTCGTTCTCCCGGATCGGGACCGACGCCAGCTCGAGCCAGTTCGTCTCCTCCTGCGCTTCGTCCTCGTCGTCGCCGTCGGCCGTCTCGTCGGTCGCCTCCCACTCGTCGCGGCGTCGCTTGGCGTCCTCGAGGTCCTCGCGGGTGTCCTCGATGGCCGCCAGCGCGCCCTCCTTTTTTTCTGCGATGCGCTTGGCCTCGGTGTAGAGCCGATCGGCGTTCTGCTCGACGCCCTGCCGGGCGAGGAGGTCGATCTCCTCCCCGTCGAGTTCGACGGTGACGATCCCCTCCGTGCCGTCGACGCCGACGACGGCCTCGGCGGCCTCGATTCCGCGCTCTTTGCCCTCCTCGAATCGTTCCTCGATCTCGTCCCAGGGACGGTCCTGCGCGCGGGCCTCCTGGACCGTCGAGAGGATGTCGTCGACGACCCCGTACTCGGCGTACAGCAACTCGGCGTTCTCCCGCTGGGACTGAGCCTGCTGTTCGAACCCTTCGATCGCGCCCTCCTGTTGTTCGATGATCCGCTCGTGTTTGGCGATCTCCTCCTCGAAGTCGGGGCGCTGTTCGGTCGGATCGGGCTCCTCCTCGTCTTCCAGCTCGAGTTCGAAGAAGTAGTCGTCGAGCGCCTCGAGGAAGCTGTCGGCGCTCTCGGCAGCCAGGCCGGCCTCCTCGTGTTCCTCGAGGGGGAACGGCGTGGCGTCGACGACCGGGCCGTCGTCGGGCGACTCCGACTCCTCGTTCTCGCCGTCGTCCTCGACCGGCTTCCGGTACAGCCGCGGGTCGAAGTTCGCGTTGCGGACGTCCAGTGCGAGCCGTTCGATGGCCTCGTAGACGCGGCGGTAGTCGTCATCGGTGGCGTCCTCGATGTCCATCGCCTTCTCGACACCCGCGCGGGTGCAGACTTCCTCGGCGTACAGCCCGCCCATGTTGAGCTGTGTGGCGAGCGTCCGGACGACGTCGGTGTCCGAATCGTCCATCTCGCGGTCGAACGCCTCCCGCGAAACCGACAGCGGGTTCGTCCGCGAGTCGGGAAACTCGTAGCGCGAGCCGGGAACGACCGTTCTGGATTTGAGGCGAACGGTCTCGAGGCAGTCGATAACCTCGTACTCGCCGTCGGTGACCGCAACGTTCCCCTGCCCGAACAGCTCGACGATGATACGGGTCGTGCCGTCGTCGCGGTCGAAGACGAACTCGAGGATGCGGTCGAACTCGAACTGTTCGACGCCGACGAAGTCGGCCCCCGACAGCCGGTTGCGAAGCATCATCGCGAACTGGGGCGGCCGCCCGGGGGCGTCGGGCACTCGCTCGGGGGCAACCGTGTGAGCGCGTTTGACCTCGCCGACCTCGATCAACAACTCGACGCGACCACGATCGAAATCGCGCATCTTGAGCCGCAGAAGGTCGTCGCCGTAGAGGTAGGCCTTGTCGACCTTTGCGCCCTCGTAGGTGCCGAACTCCCCGACGAGGGCCGCGAGATCGACGCTCGTAAGCTCCCGCTTTGGATCCATACCTCTACCTGCCCGGTCCGGTCAAAAAGGCGTGTCGCTCCGGCTCGAGCGAGTGTCTCGCGGTGGCGCGCTCGCTCCGAGTCAGAAAGGCTCATCGGCGACGAGCCCGTCTCACACAAGTATGGACACGGCCGGCTCGCTCGCGAGCGGAACGGACGGGACGACTACGGACGAACGTCGAGCGCACGGCGACGGAGGCGGCCAATGAGCGCACCCCAGCGCCCGGTCTGGGCGGAGGTCTCGCGACTCCCGTCGTTCCTCGAGCGCCTCGAGCAGACGGGCGGGCTCTCGGCCCGCGCGCTGATCGACGAACTCGAGGTCGAGATTCCGGTTGAGGGCGTCGCCTACCACGATCGGGGGATCCGGATTCCGGGGTACGACGCGACGTTCGTCCACGAGCCGAGCGGCTCTCGCGGCCGACCGGCGTTCAGCGTTCAGATCGACACGATCGGCCCGCGAAACGGCTGGGCGATCTTCGACAAGACGCTGTCGTGGGACGTCTACCTCCTCCGAGCGGAGGGAGCCGCCGCGATCGCCTGGCTCAGCGACGAGGAGTACCGGATCGAGGAGGCCGACGAGTTCGACTCGAAGCGTGACGCGGTCGCTGCCGGTCGCTTCTCGTTCGGCGTCTTCCTCTACGCCGGCGACGCCTGGGCGGAACAACGGAAGCGGATCCGCAGCACGAACGCCCCGGCCTATCTCCTACGAGAGGACGGTCAGCCGATGATTCCGAGCACGCAGTCGGAGTTCTACGAGTTCGTCGACTCGACGGTCACGGAGTTTCGAACCAGCGGTGCGGCCCCGGACTACCTCGGACTGCTCGAACTCGAGGCGACTATCGACGGCTGATCGACTGTTAGCAGGCGCATAAACGTTTCACGGAGTCGTCGAACCTCGTTTCGAACCGGTTCGATCGCGGAAAAGCGGGATCACGGAGGCGCGTCGTCGCAGTCCGCCCGAAGGGGGGGAAGTTCGAGCGGTGGGGGGTGGGGGGAGTGGCGACGACACGCCCCAATGAGTGACAGCGGGTGTGGCGCTGGTTTCTGAGGGGAGTGTGATCGATGCCGACGTTCGTCGGCACCTGATGCTTCAGGCCCCATTACTATAAAAATTTCGCACCTATTGGTGTGTTTTTAACGATCGAGACCCGTCGTTGTCAGGCGATGTGTACGTGATGACCGGGCCTCGTACGAGGGACTCAATCCTCGTCGGCTGCGTCCGCCTCCCACCCCTCCGTGAAGACCCGATCGCCGTCGACGCCGGCGTCCTCGAGCAGTTTCTGGGTCTCGACGACCATTTCGGGGACGCCACAGACGTAGCAGTCGACGTTCGCGAGGTCGTCGAGGCCCTCGAACGACTCCTGGAGGTGGTCCTGAACGTGGCCGGTTCGTCCGTTCCAGGCCGCGTCGTCGTCGGCGTCCGAAAGGACGTACTCGACCGAGACGGCGTCGGTCCCCGCCCGAAGCTGATCGAGACTCTCCCGGAAGATCAGGTGCTCCTGGTCGCGCTCGCCGAAGACGAGCGTGGCCGTTCCCTGACCCTCGTTGGCGTACTGTCTGATCATCGGATACAGCGGCGTGATCCCCGTTCCGGTGGCGACGAAGAGGGCGTCGCGCTCGGGATCGCGGAGGTGGAGGTTCCCCTCGATGGGATCGATCTCGATCGCGTCGCCCGGCGTTCGGTCGTGCATGTAGACCGAACCGGTGCCGTCGTCGTAGCGCTTGATCGTCAGCACGAGCTGGTTCGTTCCGGGGGCGTTGATCGCCGTGTAGGGACGTTCCTGTTCCTCGCCGTCGGCCTCGAAGTGGACCGACGTATGCTGGCCGGGATCGAACTCGAAGCGGTGATCGTCGGCGACGAGCCGAAACTGCTTGACGTCCGGCGTCATCCGGTGAACGTCGGCGACCGTAACGGACAGTGTCATAGCCCGATCTGCGGTCAGAAGCCACTAAACCGTGCTGTCGGCACGTGCATCCTGATTCCGATCGAAAAAGTGAATGACCCAATCGACGACCGTCTCCGGTCCGTTACGTCTCCGTCTCGACGGCCGCCTCGATGGCCGCGTACAGTTTGTCGGTCTCCTCCGTCGGCGAGTAGACCGTATCGTCGACGCTGACGCGGGGAACGTCGTCGACGTCCATCTTCTCGACCTCCCCGATCGTCTCGTCGAGTTCGTCCTGGTACGCGTCGCCCGCGGCAGCGTCGTACACCGTCTCGGGGTCGGCGACGTCAGATTTCTCGGCGACGTGCTTGAGTCGCTTGGGCGTCGCCCACTCCTCCTCGAGGTCGATATTGATCGCGATACACTCGACGAACGTCCAGAACTGACCGGGGTCGTGGTCCCAGACGGCCAGTCCCGCTCGAGCCAGTCGCTCCCCATCGTCGCCGTGGAGCGACGCCCCGCCGAGGGAGGCGACGGCGTGGACCTCGAGGTCGACCTCGCCCTTTTTGACGTGTTTCTCGAGCAGTTCGGTGAACTCCTCGAGCATGAACTCGGAGGTCTCGGTCGACTTCCAGGTGCCGAACAGCTTGATCGTCACGGGCGCGTCGCCCGTGCCGGCGATCGGGAACGCGGATTTCGGATCGTCCGGCGTCGGAACCGGATCGAGCACGCCCTTTGGCTCCTCGATCTCGTCCTTATCTTCCTCGCCGTCGGGGTCGTCGCCGTTGCCGCCGTTTTCCCCGTTACCGCCGTCGGTTTCGTTCGACGGATCGTCGTCGTCCTCGTCGTCGTCGCTGGAGAGGAAGTCGGTACATCCTGCGAGCCCGGCAATGGCCGCGCCACTGCCGACCTGAAGTACGCGCCGTCTGGTTCGGTTGTCTTGCGTCACGGATCGAACTAATCGGTTACCCGGAATTACTACTACTCAGATAAGTCACTAGTTACTGGCAGTATAATTCAGGACTGATGATTTCACTCTCCGAACATAGTCCTAATATAGTAGCTAATGTGACGAAATACGACGATTAAAACACCCAGGTATAGTTATACATTATCTGGGAGAGAGCGAGAATTGGCTCCCTTGGCCGGTACTCGTCCTTCCCAGGGTCCGGTTCGCGCCGAGGCCGGCGCTACGGTTCGAGGACGACCTCGCGGACGTCGTCGACGCCGGCTCGCCGCACCGTGGCCCGGACTGGATCACGGGCCCCTGTGAGGTTGTCCGAATCCCCGTCGAGGACGAGCAGCCGCCCGGGCGCTCCCGGCTCGAGGGCGCCACCCTCGAGCCCGGCGAGGTCGGCGCCGTTGACCGTCGCCATCCGCAGAATCGTCTCGGCCCGAAGGTCGGAACACTTCGCGAGGAACTCCATCTCCCGGAACATCGACGGCGAGTTGAGCATCACGTTGTCGGTTCCGAGCGCGAGCGTCGTTCGCTCGGCCAGTTCGGCCGCGGGCGGGAAGCCGACGCCGGTGACGAGGTTCGACCGCGGGCAGAGCACGACCGGAATCTCGGCGTCGGCGATTCGCTCGAGGTGGTCCGGTTCGGGGTGGACGACGTGGACGAGGAAGTCGGGTTCGAGCGCGAGCGCGCCGTCGAGGTCGCTCGGATCCCCCTCGCCCGCATGGATGCCGAACGGCTTGCCCGCCTCGCGGGTCGCGATCCGTTCGCTCTCGAAGTCGCCGTCGTTGGCGCCGCTAGCACCGAATCCGTCGCCCGCCTCCATCGCCGCGACGGAGCCGCGGGCGAACGACAGTGCCGCGAGCTCGAGGCCCGCAGCGGCGTCCTCGAGCATCCGAACGCCCTCGACGTCGCCCTCTCGAAAGTCGAGACAGGCGGCGGTGCCGCCGTTTTGCATGTACCGAAGCGATCGCTCCATCGCGTCGACGAGCTCCTCGCGGGAGGCCTGCCGAAGGAGTCGGTGTTTCAACCCGTCGGGTGGGGCGACCAGCTCCTCGAGCGAGAGCCCGCCGCCAGCTTCCTTGGCGATCGAGTCGCCGATATGGGTGTGAGCGTTGACGAACGGCGGGAGGATGATATCCGAGCTGTCGACCGACTCCTCCTCGATGGCTTCGATGCGTCCCTCGCCGTCGACAACGATGCGTCCCTCGACGGGCTCGAGGTCTCCGCCGCAGAGGATCGTCCCGGTTCGTTCCATGCTCGCTTCTTCGTGGCCCGTCCCTTCAACCGTTTGCGTTCGCCTCCGAGCGTCACTCGACGAACTCGTCGAGGGTCGTCTCGAGTCCGTCCCGAACCTCGGTGACGAGCGTGCCCTCGATGTCGAGTCCGAGCACCTCGACGGCAGCCCGCCCGACCCGCTCACGAAGCTCGGTCGGCGAGTAGACGCCGAGTCGCCACTGGGAGTACTGGGCGGCTCGCAGCGCCTCGACCAGCGGCGACTGCTGGCCGAGCTGCCGAACGTCGCCGTTGACCAGTACGCGACTCGTCGACTCGGTCATCGACGGGCGTCCCGGCACGTCGAGGATGACGTGGGCCGGGTCGACGCCCACCCTGCCGGCGATCTCGCGCTCGAACTCCCGGATCGCCTCGTGGTCGGACTCGATGATCCCGCCCGGCACGTCGTCGATCTCGGCCCAGACGGCCCGTTTGAACAGGTCGCGGTGATCCAGTCGCCGCGAGAATGCGCTCGTCGCCTCGCAGTTGCGCAGCGCAACCGTCAGATCGTAGTCGTCCATCCGCTGGAGCGTTTCGGCGTCGATTCCGGCCTCCGGCGCCTCGAGGAGGCGTTCGGCGGCCCGCCGGAGCATTGCCTTGCTGATCCGGGCGACGCTGTGGCTGTACACCGTCGGATTCATCAGCGCCCGCGCGACCAGCAGGCTCTCGGCGGTCTGGACGTTCCCCTCGTCGAGGACGAGCTCGTCGTCGGTGAAGGTCAGCTCCCGGACCAGCCGTCCGTGATCGATCGTTCCGTAGGGAACGCCAGTGTGGTGGGCGTCCCGGACGAGATAGTCCATCCGATCGACGTCCAGCTCGCCCGAGACGAGCTGGCCGAACCGCCCCTCGCCGGCGACCAGCCCGGCGACCGCCTCGGGCTCGAGGTCGTGCTCTCGAAGGACGTCGCCGACCTGTCCGTCGGCGAGCAGCTCGTCGACGTCGTCGTGGTACCGGCCCGTGCGGCGGTGGGTAAGCGACTCGAGGTTGTGGCTGAACGGGCCGTGGCCGACGTCGTGGAGCATCGCCGCCGCGTGAACGCGCTCGGCTTGCTTTCCCTCGATACCGAGCCCCTCGAGGGCCTCGCAGGCGAGGTGGTAGACCCCGAGGCTGTGCTCGAACCGGGTGTGGTTTGCGGAGGGATACACGAGCGAGACGGTCCCTAGCTGGGCGATCCGGCGGAGGCGCTGGACTTCCGGCGTATCGAGCAGCGCTCGAGCCACGCCGTCGATCCGGATGTGGTCGTGGACGCTGTCCTTTATGGTCTTCATTACCGGGTTTTTCGCCGCGTTCGTACAAAAGTCGTCGGACCACGAGACTCCCGTCGAGCCGAGGTCCACGCTGAATACGACGACAGCAACACTTTACGCGTAGCCGCCGTTCGCTTCGAGTACATGACGGAACTGACGATCCCGCCGGACGCAGACGGGGACCGTGCACAGGAGCTGGTACAGGAACACGTCGCGGTCGGCGACGTCGTCGAGGTCCAGAGCAAGGAGTGGGCCGACGACAGCCAAGACTTCGAGCTCGAAGGAACGGTAACGAGCTTCGAGCCCGGCTACCTCGAGCTCGACGATCAGCCCGTCGACGAGGGCAGCGTTCGCTACGACGAGATCCATACCGTCGTTCGGGTCGACTCGAAGTAGCCGTCCGGACGAGCGATCGCTTCCGACTTCGCTCGAACGCCCGTTCTCAGAGAACGTCCTCGTTGACCGGGTTCTCGGGCCGATCATCGCCTAATACGCGCAGAACGTCTCGAGTCACGGTTTCTCGAAGCTCGACGATCGACTCCTCGGAGTACCACGCGACGTGGGGCGTACAGACGACGTCGTCGCGGCCGACCAGCGGCGAGTCCTCGGGCGGTTCCGCCGGAAGCACATCCAGTCCCGCAGCGGCGAGTTCGTCGTCCTCGAGGGCCGTCGCCAGCGCCTCATCGTCGACGACCGCGCCGCGGGCCGTGTTGAGTAGGACGGCGTCGTCGTCCATCGCCGCGAACGCCTCGGCGTCGAACAGCTCCCGCGTCTCCTCGGTCAGCGGCGCGTGCACCGAGACGATATCGGAGCGCTCGAGCAGCCCGTCGAACGACACCTTCTCGACGCCGTACTCGGCGAGTTCGTCGGCGGACTGGTGGGGGTCGTACGCGACGAACTCGAGGTCGAACCCCGAGAGCCGCTCGGCGATCCGCCGCGGGAGCTTTCCGAACGCCGCGAAGCCGAGGGTCTTCCCCGCCAGCCGGTGGATCGGCGCGCCGACCGTCCAGTCCCACGTTCCCTCGGCGATCTCACGGTCGTACAGCGAGGTCTTGCGCACGCAGGCGAACAGGAGCGCGATCGTGTGCGTCGGCACCTCGTCCTCGCAGTAGTCGGGGACGTTGACCACGACGACGCCCTCGTCGGTCGCGGCCTCGAGGTCGACCGTGTCCACGCCGATTCCGTACCGGCCCACGACCGCGACGTCGAGGGTCTCGAGGACGTCCCGGTCGATCGGCGCGTACTGGACGAGCAACGCGTCGGTGTCGGCCTCCCGGGCCGCCTCGATCACCTCGTCGGCGGTTTCGGCGTCGGCCGAGACGAGTTCGACGTCGCGGTCGGCCAGGACGCCGCGTTCGATCTCGAGGTCGGGAAAGTCGAAATCCGTGACGAGAATCGTGTGGGTCATCGGTCGGTCGATACGTTCGGGCGTCTCCCCGATAGGCGTACGGTCTGCAACGAAGACCGAACCGCGATTACTCGAGGTCGACCCACTCGCCGCGCTCGTCGCTATCCTCGATCGCCGCGAGGACCCGCTGGGCGGCCAGCCCGTCCTCGAAGCTGGGTTCGAACTCGCCGCCGCTTTCGACCGCGCTGAGCAGCTCGTAGTTCTCGTGAACGAACGTGTGCTCCCAGCCGATGACGTGGCCCGGCGGCCACCAGTGGTCGACGTAGGGGTCGTCCTCGTCCGTGACGAGAATCGTCTCGTAGCCGCGGTTCTCGCCTCGACGGAGGACCTCGAGTTCGTTCAGGCGCTCGAGGGAGAACCGAAGGCTGCCCTCGCTGCCCTGGATCTCGATCGTGTGGTCGTTCTTGTGGCCCGTCGCGTACCGCGTGGCCTCGAGCGTGCCCATCGCGCCGTTGGCGAACTCGAGCTGGGCCGAGTAGGCGTCGTCGACGGTGACCGGGCGCGTTTCGACGGCTTCGCCGTCTCCTCGAGACTCCTCCGGAGTCTCGCCGTCCTCCCCTTCGACCGGACGCTCATCGACGAACGTTTGCAGGTGACCGCTGAGCCGTTCGATGTCGCCCGCGTGCTCGTCGTCGCCGATCAAAAAGCGCAAGAGGTCGACCGTGTGGGCGCCCAGATCACCGAGTACACCCGAGCCGGCCATCTCCTCGTCGAGGCGCCAGGCCCACGGCGCCTCGGGGTCGACCAGCCAGTCCTGGAGGTAGCGCCCGCGGACGTGGCGGATCTCGCCGATTTCGCCGTCGTCGATCAGCCGTTTCGCGTACCGAATCGCGGGGACGAACCGGTAGTTGAACGCACAGCCGTTGGGAACGCCGGCCTCGCGGGCCGCCTCGGCCATCTCTTCTGCCTCCTCGAGGGTCGGGGCCAACGGCTTCTCGCAGAAGACGGGCGTACCGGCCTCGAGGGCCGCGATCGACGGTTCGGCGTGGACGTGGTTCGGGCCGAGGTTGTAGAAGACGTCGACGTCGTCGACGACCTCGCGCCAGTCGGTCGCCGTCTCCGCGAACCCGAGCTGCTCCGCGGCCTCCGAGAGCGCCTCCTCGTCGCGGCCGACGAGAACCTTGCGCTCGACGTCCGGGGCGTCCGGGAAGAACATCGGCAGTCGTGCCAGTGCGTTCGCGTGGGCTTTCCCCATGAACCGGTAGCCGAGTACGCCGACTTCGAGGGTCATGCGCGATCGTTCACCACAGATGTAGTTAGAAGTTTCCGTCTCGCGGCGGTTTTCGGCGGTCGCGCGGCCGTTGCGAGCACAGGCCGCGCCCTTACCCGAACGGTCGGCATGGCTGTGCTCGTACACTCCGCTGGCACGGCGAGCAGGATATCCGCGTCGACGACGTCCCGAAGCCCGAGATCGAGGAACCGACGGACGCGATCGGCTCGAACCTCTCCGACGAAGAGGTCCTGTTCCTCTCCGATATCTACCCGACGGGGTACATGGCCGCCGAGAACGCGACAGCCCCGAGATATACCAGACGTTCAACGACAAGGAGGACGACTGCGTCAAGGTCATCCTCGAGCCCTAGCGGTTCGGTCCCGATCGTGGGCCGTTCGCCGAATCCGCACCACCGCGCCCTCGGGCGAACAGCGTAAGACCCTCTTGCTCGTATCTTCGGTCGCCGGTGTCGAAAGGCTTCGAAGCCGCCCGTTGAGGACGTGGCCCTCCCTCGATCACGGCGACGCCGAACGTTCCGCCAGGCCACAGCACTCGAGACAGCGCTCGGCCAGCTCGGGCAGATCGCGGACCAGGAGCGTCTCGGATCGGCTATCGTACTCGACGAGCCGCGCGTCCTCGAGCGCCGGGAGGTGCTTGTGGTGGAGCGCTATCTCGGCTCGTTCCACGGCCTCATCCGAGAGTGTCGCGGGCGAAGTGTCGTTCTTCCAGGCGGCGAGCTGTCGAGCCGCGTCCGTCCGGGAGGTCGGTCCCTGTTCCCGTACGTACGAAATGAGACGTCGTCGACGCGCGTCTCCGAGGGAGCGCAGGATTTCGTCGATCCTGTCGCTGGCACATAACTCGCCACCCCCGCCGATCATGTCCGATCTCTGATTGCTGTCTGACACGGCTCAGAGTTCTTTAGTGTCGTAATTAAACGCCCAACCTTATCAATTAGGTCTCACGCATCAGCCAGTCCGTGTTCGAACGATATCGATCCTGACTTCTCCCGACGCGGGACGGCTTGCGGCGTCGTGCGCCGAAAGGAGTGGAACAGCGCGGCGCACCGACAGCGTGCTGGGCCAACCGGCACGGTTCGACGGGCCCGCTTCGGCTACGCGAGCCCGCTCTCCACGACGGAAACGTCCTCGAGCTCTCCCAAGGACTCGAGAACACCTCGTAAGTGCTCCGGGCCGCTGCCCTCGAGTCCGACCGTCACGGGGACCCGGTTCGGATGATCGTCGGGGCCGCGGCGGGCGCGCTCGAGGACGTCCAGCGCCGCGCCCTCGGCCTCGACGGTCTCGACGAGGTCGCCGACGGCCGTCGGCCAGCCCGCGACCGCCAGTCGGACCTCGGCATAGCGGCCGAGCTCCCCGAGTCCGGTGCGGGTCAGTTCGGCGTGTTCGGAGAGGTTGACGTTCCCACCGGAGACGACGACGGCGACGTGCTCGTCCTCGAGGTCGATTTCTTCGGAGAGCGCGGCGGCGAGCGGGGCCGCACCAGCTGTCTCGGCGACCGTCTTCGCTCGCTCGGCGAGCAGGGTGACGGCGGTCGCGAGCTCGCGGTCCGTGACGCCGACGACGTCGTCGACGACCTCGCGGGCGTTCGCGAACGTCGTCTCGAGCATCCGCGTGTCGGCGATCCCCTCCGCGACGGTGTCGACGTCCGCGAGTTCGTGGATGCGGTCGTTCTCGAGGGCGGGTTTGGCGTGGAGCGCCCCCTCGGGCTGGACGCCGATCACCCGAACGTCGGGATCGGCGGCCTTCAGGACGGTGCCGATCCCCGAGATCAGCCCGCCCCCGCCGATGGCGACGAGGACGGTATCGAGCTCGGGATACTGCTCGAGCAGCTCGAGGCCGACCGTTCCCTGGCCCGCGATGATCGCCCCGTCGTCGAAGGGGTGGACGAACGTCTCGCCGGTCTCCTCGGCCCGCTCGAGGGCGTACTCGTAGGACCGCTCGTAGATCTCGCCCTCGACGATCACCTCGGCGCCGTAGCCGCGGGTGGCCTCGATCTTCGCCGCGGGGGTGACCTCGGGGACGACGATGGTCGTCTCGATGCCGAGCAGGTCGCCCGCGAGCGCGACGCCCTGGGCGTGGTTACCCGCGCTCGAGGCGATCACGCCCGCCTCGCGCTCGCGTTCGGAGAGCTGGGCCATCCGGTTGTACGCCCCCCGAATCTTGAACGAGCCCGCCCGCTGGACGTTCTCGAGTTTGAGCCCGACCGACGCGGCCCCGCTCAGCTCGGCGAACGTCCGCGAGGTGTCGAGCGGGGTCCGGTGGGCGACGTCGCCGATTCGATCGCGGGCCGCCTCGACGTCTTCGTGGGATATTCGCCGATCGCTCACCGCCCCCCCTCCGTCGCCGGTGACGACCGCGATCCCGTCCGTGGTCCCCGATCCTCGAGTGCCCGGATCGTCTCCACGAGGACAGCGGCGCCGTGCTCGAGGCTCCGTTCGTCGACGTCGAAGTGGGGCGTGTGGTGGCTGTCGGGGTGGTCGGTGCCGATGATCAGATAGGTCGCCAGCCCGCCCTCCTGCTGCACTCGCTCCATCAGGAAGGTCGCGTCCTCGCTCGCGCCGAAGTCGGCCCGCTCGACGACGCGGTCGATCCCGTCGACGCCGCGGGCGACGTCGGCGACCACGGCGGCGAGTTCGGGGTCGCTGTCGGCCCGCGGGGACCTGCTGACGACGTCGACCTCGGCCTCGCAGTCGTGCAGTTTCGCCGCCGAGCGGGCGACCCGCACGAACCGCGATTCGACGTACTCCATCAGCTCGGTCGTCTCGCCGCGAGCTTCGGCCTCCATTCGTGCTTTTTCGGCGATGACGTTGCTCGCGCTGCCGGCCTCGGCGTACCCGACGTTGACGCGGGTCATTCCCTCGGCGTGGCGCGGGATCGCGTAGATGTTCTCGATCGCCGTCCCCATTGCGTGCATGGCGTTTGCCCCCTCCTGGGGCGCCTTGCCCGCGTGGGCCGACTCGCCCTCGATGTGGACGTCGAGGTGACACATCGCGAGCGGTTTCTCGATGCCGGCGACGACCTCGCCTGTCGGGTGGTCGAGGCCGACGTGGGCCGCGAGCAGGTAGTCCAGCTCGTCGGCAAAGCGGCTCTTCGCCATCGGGCAGCCCCCGCCGCTAACCTCCTCGGCGGGTTGAAAGAAGACGACGAGCCTGCCCGAGAAGTCGCTCTCCCTGATCGCCTCCAGCGCCGCGAGCCCCCAGGTCATGTGGACGTCGTGGCCGCAGGCGTGCATCGCGCCGTCGATCCTCGAGCGAAAGCCCCCGGCGGCCGGGCGGTGTGCGTCGTCGTCCGCCTCCTCGATGAACAGCCCGTCGATGTCGACGCGCAGGCCGATCGACGGCCCCTCGCCGCGGTCGAGCACCGCGACGGCGCCGGTGTTTCCGTCGGCCATACACTCGAGGACGTCCTCGTCGGCCCCCCACTCGCGGGCGCGGGCGAGCCAGTCCTCGAGGCGCTCGTCGCCGGGAACGGCCATCCGGTCGGCAGGATCGTAGGCGTTGGCGCCGACGGCCAGCTCGTCGACGCCGATGCGCTCGAGCTCCTCGACGAGGCGGTACGTGGTGTAGAACTCCCGCCAGGCGGGCTCCGGGTGACGGTGGAAGTCCCGGCGAACGGCGGAGAGTCGGTTCCGGATCGGTTCGCTCATGGGAGTCGATGACTCCCCCCACGAACTTAATTGTACACAATTGTCGTTAACGTCGGCTACACAAAAAGGATAAGGTAGATGGTGACAATCGTACGCCAACGCGTCGCTCAGGCGTGAACTATCATGAGCAAGCCAGATATCGTCGTCCTCCGCGAGGGGACGGAAGGACTCTCGATGGAATCGTACGCCGAAACGCTGCGCGAGCGCCTCCCCGAGGCGACCGTCGAACTCGCCCGCACGCCGAAGGAAGAACGGGAGCTCGTCCCGCAGGCCCGGATCGTGACGGGGGTTACGATCGAGGAGGAGCTGCTCGAGGACGCGGATCGCCTCGAGCTGTTCGCGTGTACGTTCGCCGGCACCGACCACGTGCCGATGGACGCACTGGCCGAACACGGCGTCGTCGTCACGAACGCGGGCGGGATCCATGCGCCCGGGATCGCCGAGCAGTCGATCGCGAACATGCTCGTCTTCGCGCGCAACCTCCACGAGGGCTGGCGGCGCAAATCGAACGGCGAGTGGCGCCACTTCCAGTCCCACGAGTTCACCGATAGTACGGTGACAGTCGTCGGTCTCGGCTCGATCGGCCAGGAGATCGTCCAGCGCCTCGAGGGATTCGACGTGGAGACGATCGGCATCCGATACACACCCTCGAAGGGTGGCCCGACCGACGAGGTCCTGAGCTTCGAGGAGGACGATGTCCACGAGGCGTTCTCCAGGAGCGAGTACGTCGTGCTGGCCTGCCCGCTGAACGATCTCACGCGCAACCTGGTCGACGAGGACGCGCTGGCGACGCTGCCGCCCGAGGCCGTGATCGTCAACGCGGCGCGAGGCGGCATTATCGACACCGACGCGCTCGTCTCGGCCCTGCAGTTCAACGGGATTCGGGGCACCGCCCTCGACGTCACCGATCCCGAACCGCTCCCCAACGATCACGAGCTCTGGGACCTCGAGAACTGCCTGATCACGCCCCACACGGGCGGCCACACGCCGAAACACTGGGACCGACTGGCCGACATCGTCGCGACGAACGTCGACGCGCTTGAGGACGGGCGCGGATTCGAAAACGTCGTCTTCCGGCCGGACTCGAGTTGAGTCGTCACGATGGCTAGCGAAGACACCCGGTCGACGACCGATCACGGCGATCGAACGACGACTGACCACAGCGATCAGACCGCGGCCCCCGAGGACGTGCAGCTAGGGCCGCCCGACGATCCGCGAGCCGAGGATCCCGCCGCCGACTCGCGGGCGGACTACGACTACGTCGGCGGTCGGATCGACCGCCCGAGACTCGTCTCCGACCTCCGGCGACGGATCGACGGCGAGGTCCGCTTCGACGAGTACAGCCGCCAGCTGTACGCGACCGACGCCAGCGCCTACGAGATGACGCCGATCGGCGTCGTCCTCCCGCGATCGACCGAGGACGTCGCCAGCGTCGTCGCCTACTGCGCCGACCGGGAGATTCCCGTCCTACCGAGAGGCGGCGGGACGAGCCTCGCGGGCCAGGCGGTCAACGAGGCCGTCGTCCTCGACTTCACGACTCACATGGGCGGCCTCCTCGAGATCGATCCCGACGAGCGGCGGGCAACCGCGCAGGCGGGGGCCGTCCTCGCCGAACTCAACGACGAGCTCGAGCCCCACGGGCTGAAGTTCGCGCCAGACCCCGCCGCGGGGAATCGCAGCGCGGTCGGCGGTGCCGTCGGCAACAACTCCACGGGCGCCCACTCGCTGCAGTACGGCAAAACCGACGCCTACGTCGAGTCCTGCGAGGTCGTCCTCGCCGACGGCTCCGTCGAACGGTTCGGCGAGGTCACGGTCGAGACGCTGCGCGAGCGGGCCGATCCCGACGGTTCCCTGTCCGATCGCATCCACGAGGCACTCAGACGGGTGATCGACGAGGAGAGCGAGGCGATCGCCGAGGCGTACCCCCAGCTCAAGCGGAACGTCTCGGGATACAACCTCGATCGGCTCGTCGCCGAGGCCTACGGCCGCCCCGACGCCTTCGACGAGAACAGCGGTGACTCCGTCGACATCGACGGCGAACCCGACCCCGACGCGACGGTCAACCTCGCGCGGGTGTTCGCAGGCAGCGAGGGGACGCTGGGCGTGCTCACGGAGGTCGAAGTGGCTCTCGAGCCGATCCCCGAAACCACGTCGGTCGCCCTGCTGACCTACGAGGACCTGCTCGAGGCGATGGCCGACGTCGACACCATCGTCCGGAACCACGATCCCGCGGCGATCGAGGCGATCGACGACGTGCTGATCGACCTCGCCGGGCGGACCGAGGAGTTCGCCGACGTCGTCGCACAGCTCCCCGCGGGCACCGAGACCGCACTGCTCGTGGAGTTCTACGCCGAGGACGACGACCACGGTCGCGAGCAGGTCGCCGACCTGCTGGCCGATCGACTCCCCGACGAGACCGTCCCGGACCCGACCGCGGACGAGGGCGACGCGGACGCCGCGGGGAACGCGACCGCCTCCGGCGACCCCGTCCGCGCCTTCGACGCGCTCGAGGCCCACGCGTCCGACGAGCGCGCCGAGCTCTGGAAGCTTCGCAAGAGCGCGGCGCCGATCCTGCTCTCGCGCACGTCGGACGCCAAGCACATCTCCTTCATCGAGGACACCGCGGTCCCGACCGAGAACCTCGCGGACTACGTCGCCGACTTCAAGGAGGTGCTCGCCGACCACGACACGTTCGCGAGCTTCTACGCCCACGCGGGGCCGGGCTGTATGCACATGCGGCCGCTGGTCGACACCAAAAGCGAGGCCGGCCTCGAGGAGTTCGAGTCCCTCGCCGACGCGGTAACGGATCTGGTCGTCGAGTACGGCGGCTCGGTCTCGGGCGAGCACGGCGACGGCCACGCCCGCACCCAGTGGAACCGCAAGCTGTACGGCGAGGACGTGTGGGAGCTCTTCCGCGATCTGAAGTCGGCGTTCGACCCCGACTGGCTGCTCAATCCGGGGACGGTCTGTGGCGACCACCGGATGACCGAGCACCTGCGGTTCGACCCCGACTACGAGTTCGAGGCCGGCTTCGAGCCCGCCCTGCGCTGGGAGAACGAGAACGGCTTCCAGGGGATGGCCGAACTCTGTCACGGCTGTGGGGGCTGTCGCAGCGACCAGGAGACCACCGGCGGCGTCATGTGTCCGACGTTCCGCGCAGCCGAGGAGGAGAGCCTCAGCACGCGGGGCCGGGCGAACATGCTCCGCCAGGCGATGAGCGGTGACCTCGAGGCCGACGCCACCGACACGGAGTTCCTCGCCGAGATCATGGACCTGTGTATCGGCTGCAAGGGCTGTGCGCGGGACTGCCCGAGCGAGGTCGACATGGCCAAGCTCAAAGCCGAGGTCGAACACGCCGCCCACCAGGAACACGGCGTCGGGTTGCGCGAGCGCCTGTTCGCGAACGTCGATCGGCTCAACGCCGTCGGCTCCGCGCTGGCGCCCGTCTCGAACTGGGCCGCGTCGCTGCCGGGCTCCGGGCTCGTCGCCGAGAAGACACTGGGAATCGCCCGCGAGCGGGACCTCCCCTCGTTCGCCGACGAGAGCCTCGAGGACTGGTTCGACGCGCGCGGATCGCACGTCGATCCCGCAGAGGCCGACCGCAAGGTGTTGCTCGTTCCCGACGCCTACACCAACTACAACCATCCCCGGGCGGGGAAGGCCACGGTGCAGGTCCTCGAGACCGCGGGCGTCCACGTCCGGATCCCCGACGAGGTGACGTCGACCGGTCGGCCCGCCCACTCGAAGGGCTTCCTCGACGTCTCCCGCGAGCGCGCGCGAACGAACGTCGAGGCGCTCGCTCCGTACGTCGAGGACGGCTGGGAGGTCGTCCTCGTCGAACCCTCCGACGCCGTCATGCTCCAGTCCGATTATTTGGATCTGCTCTCGGGTCCAGACGTCGAGGCCGTCGCCGAGAGCACTTACGGCATCATGGAGTATCTCGAGCGGTTCGACCTGGTCGATCGGCTCCCGACCGCAGCGTCCGGCGAGTCCCTGACCTACCACGGCCACTGCCATCAGAAGGCGACGAAGAAGGACGGCCACGCGGCCGGCGTCCTCGAGACGGTCGGCTACGAGGTCGACGCCCTCGATTCGGGCTGTTGTGGGATGGCCGGCTCCTTCGGCTACGAGGCCGAACACTACTCGCTCAGCCGGAAGATCGGCGACGTGCTCCTCGAGCAGATCGCCGGCAGCGACGGCGAGACCGTCGTCGCCCCCGGCGCGTCCTGTCGGAGTCAGATTGCGGGCTACGACGGTCACGAGGAACCGCCCCACCCGATAGAGAAGGTTTCCGCAGCGCTGTCGCGTAATCCGGATCGCTAACCTCACCGCAAGCGATTCTATTCTCTCGATCGTTCCGCATACGATCGCGTCAGTCCAACCGACGTTGATCACGGACTACGTCTGTCGAATCCGGTCTGATCCGCTCGATGTGGCGGTTGAAATGTTGCTCGCGTCCCTCCGCTGAGCACGCTTCTCGATCGAGCCCCCGCGTACGGGGAATTAGTATGATCGGGCCGAAGAGCTACGTATGCATCAACTAGCCGGGGGCGATAGACTGTGAACCTCACCGGGATCGACCACTTCGTGCTCACCGTCGAGGACCTCGAGCGAACCTGCGCGTTCTACGAGGCGCTGGGCGCCGAGATCGTCGCCTTCGACGACGGACGGACGGGCGAGCGGTGGGCGCTACGGTTCGGCGAGCAGAAGATCAACCTCCACCCTGTCGACACTAACGTCGAGCACGTCGCCGCAGCGCCGACCCCCGGCGCGGGCGATTTCTGCCTGCTGACCGAAACCCCGATCACCGAGGTCGCGGACCGCCTCCGCGAGCGGGGCGTCGAGATCGTCGAGGGGCCGGTCGAGCGAACCGGCACCGTCGGTCGCCTCGAGTCGGTGTACGTCCGGGATCCGGACGGGAACCTCGTCGAGATCGGTCGGTACGAGGACGATTGATCGGCTTACACCCATCAACGACGCTGTTCTTGCAATTTTCAGAAGTTATATGGAGAAAGTATTTATGTAACTCCGTCAGAACACCGCTATGAAACGTCGTGTACTCCTCGGGATGATCGGCGTGGGCGCCGTCTCCTCCGGCGTGCTGGGAGACCCGCACGAACGCGGTGCCGAGGACTCGCTGGCGGAGCGCTTCGATTGCGTGGAGGCGTCGCGGCCGGCGTGTGACCTCGCGAGCGTCGAAATCGAACGAGCCGACGACGGCACCGAGACGGCCCACGGTGCCGAGACGGAACCGTATCCGGATCCGCCGATCGCCTTCGCTGCGGACGTCGTCGTCTCGTTCGTCCGCGACCACGAGCGTGCGTACGCCAGGAACGACGCGCTCTGTTCCCGCGAGCGATCCGGACGGATCGTCGACCACTCGATCGAGTTCGACGACGTCAGGCGGTTCGACTGGTACGACGAGATCCACGTCGTCCGCGTGCGGTACACGAAGGCGCCGAGCGGCGTGGATGAAGACGGTGAACCGTGGGCGGCGGCCGACGGCTACGGCGGCGCCGTCTACGCCGTCGACGAGACGGCCGCCGTCAGAACGGGTCTCTCGCTGGGACCGTCGGGTTCCGTTCCGAGCGAGACGGAGACGCCCGATCCCGTCTCGACGGGAACACTCGTCGACTGCTTCCGGTAGTCAGGGCCAGAGCCCGCGCGTCGCCTTCGCCTCCGCGATCCGCGAGAGCGCGACGACGTAGGCCGCGTCCCGCCAGGACAGCTCCTTCTCCTCGACCTCGGTTCGGACCTCCTTCCAGGCGTCGAGCATCTTCGACTCGAGTTCCTTGTTGACCTCCTCTAAGCTCCACTTGCGGCGGTTGATGTCCTGGAGCCACTCGAAGTAGCTCACCGTCACCCCGCCGGCGTTGGCGAGGATGTCCGGAATCACGTGGACGCCGCGTTCCTCGAGGATCGTGTCGGCGGCGAACGTCGTCGGCCCGTTCGCACCCTCGACGACGATGTCGGCCGCGATGTCGTCGGCGTTGTCGGCGGTGATGACGTTCCCGATCGCCGCCGGAATGAGGACGTCGACGTCGAGTTCGAGGATCTCCTCGTTCGAGAGCGTCTCGGGGGCGTCCTGCTCGAGGACGGCCTCGGGCTCCTCCTCGTGAGTCGGGATCGCGCCGATATCGAGACCGTCGGGGTCGTAGATCGCGCCGTTGACGTCGCTGACCGAGACGACGTTCGCTCCCCACTCCTCGAGCAAGCGGGCGGCGTTGGCGCCGACGCTGCCGAACCCCTGTACGGCGACCGTGGTTTCCTCGAGGTGCTTGTCGTAGTAGTCGATGGCCTCGCGGGCGGCGATCGCCGTCGAGCGCCCGGGCGCCTCCTGGCGGCCGTAGCTCCCACCGATGACGGGCGGTTTCCCGGTGACGACGCCGGGGATCGTCTCGCCCTGCTGCATCGAGTAGGCGTCCATGAACCAGGCCATCGTCTGGGCGTCGGTACCCATGTCGGGTGCCGGAACGTCGCGCGTCGGGCCGATGACGTACCGCAACTCCTCCGCGAACCGGCGGGTGAGCCGTTCCTTCTCGTCATTGCTCAGCGACTTGGGGTTGACCGAGATGCCGCCCTTGCCGCCGCCGAAGGGGAGATCCATCACGGCGCACTTCCAGGTCATCCACATCGAGAGCCCGGTACACTCGTCGGCGTTGACCTCCGGGTGATAGCGCAGCCCGCCCTTGTACGGGCCGCGAACGTCGTCGTGCTGGGCGCGGTACCCCGTGAATACGTCGACGCTGCCGTCGTCGCGCTCGAGCGGGACCGAGACCTGCTCGACTCGTGTGGGGTGTTTGAGTCGTTCGACGACGCCGTCGTCGACGTCGACGTGGGCCGCGGCGCGCTCGAGCTGACGGCGGGCCGTCACGAGTGCCGAGTCGAGGTCGCTCTCGCCCGATTCGTCGTCCTGCTGGGGTGGTGTAGTCGTCATGAGTCTTACGCTGTGAACAGTTTTCGCGGGAACTCCGCAAGTGTTTCGACTCCGTCGTCGGTGACGACGAAGGTCTCGCTGATCTCCATTCCGATCTCCTCGGTCCAGATGCCGGGAATCATATGAAACGTCATGTTCTCCTCGAGGACGGTCTCGTCGCCGGGCCGGATGCTCGCGGTGTGCTCGCCCCAGTCCGGCGGATAGCCGAGTCCCATCGAGTAGCCGATGCGATCCTCCTTCTCGATGCCGTACTGGGCGATGGTCTCTCGCCAGGCCTCCTCGACGGCCTCGCAGGTGACGCCGGGTTCTGCGACCTCGAGGGCGGCCTCGATCCCCTCGACGACGATGTCGGCGGCCTCCTCGAGTTCTTCGGGCGGATCGCCGACGAACGTCGTCCGGGCCAGCGGGGAGTGATACCGGTGGCGACAGCCCGAGAGCTCGATGATGACAGGGTCGCCGTCCTCGAACTCGCGGTCAGTCCAGGTGAGGTGGGGCGTGTCGGTGTGATCGCCCGAGGGCATCAGCGGGACGATCGAGGGGTAATCCCCGCCGAACTCGTCCGTACCTCGAATCAGGGCGTCGTAGATTTCGGCCGCGACCTCGTACTCCGGGACCCCTTCGCCGATCGCGTCGATCCCCGCCTGCATCGCGTTCTCCGAAATTTCGGCGGCCTGGCGCATGTACTCGAGTTCCCGATCGGATTTCTTGATCCGGACCCAGCCCACGAGCAGGGTGGTGTCCTCGAACTCGGCATCCGGGAGGTTCTGCTGCAGGCGCGTGTAGGACTTTGCGGTGAAGTAGGCGGCGTCCATCTCGAGACCGATCCGGCCGTCGGCGACGTCCAGTTCCTCGAGGACGCCCGCGAGGTAGTCCATCGGATGCAGGTCGTGGGGCGAGTGGACGTGGTCGTCGCTGTAGGATCGGATGTTCTCCTCTGCGAGCCACGTCGTCGCTCGCGCGCCCCCGGCGTCCATCTCGCGGCCGACCCAGATCGGTTCGTCGCGCTCGGCGGTGACGACGACCGCCTGGTGGACGTAAAAGGACCAGCCGTCGTACCCCGCGAGGTAGTTCATGTTCGCTGGATCGGAGACGACGATCGCATCGAGGCTCTCCTCGCGGAGCCGTTCTCTGGTCCGCGATAGTCGGCGTTCGTACTCCTGTTCGTCGAATATCTCCTGGGACATCTGGGCTCTACCCGGGAGGTCGTGCAGTGACAATAAAAAATTTGTGTATAATGATTACAGTAACTGTGTACGACTCGGCTCGCGCCGAACGGTCGTGTCGATCAGTTACATGGGTCGGGAGCCCGTAGGTCGGCGTATGACGGAGAGTCAACTCGCGGACCGGGAGTGTACCGCCTGCACCGGCGACGAGGACCCCCTCGAGGGCGAAGAACTGATTCCACTCTTCGAGGACCTCGATCGGGACGTCTGGGAGGTCGTCGACGAACACCACCTCGAGGGCACCTACGAATTCGTGGACTTCCGGGACGCCCTCGAGTTCACGAAGGAGGTCGGCGAGCTCGCAGAGGAGGAGTTTCACCACCCCGACATCCACCTCTCGTGGGGCGAAGTCGTGATCGAACTGTGGACGCACAAGATCGACGGCCTTCGGGAGACGGATTTCGTCATGGCGGCCCGGATGGATCGATTCTACGAGGGGTACGACCTCGAGGAGTAGCGCGGTTCGGAGTGTGCGCGGTTCGGAACGAACAAAGTGAGTGAAAATCGCGGGGCGAGCGGGGAGCAAAGCAACCCGCGAGCGCGGAGTGAGTGAGAACCGCGAAAAGCGAACGGGGAGGAGCGACCCGTGAGCGAACGATGTGAGCGAGAGCCGCGGCTGCGAGTAGCGCGGGACCAACGGTCCCGCGGACCGTGCGAGCGAAAGCGACCCGCGAGCACGAAGTGAGTGAGAGCGAAAACCGCGGGAAACCGAGTCTGTGAGCAGGAGCCGTCGCACCGAGCCCGTCGCTCGAGCCGAAGACCCCCGGAAACGGTTAGGGAGCGCGCGTCGTGGGTCGAGTATGGGCATCGACGACACGCTCTCGGCGCTCCCGGACCCCGGGGGCCATAGCTTCCCCGACTACTCGCTTCCCAAGGGCGATCCGGTCATGCCGATCGCGGTCACCCGCGAGGAGCTACGGACCTTGCTCGAGCTGTACGACACCTTCGCCGCCGTTGATCCCACCGGGCTCGACTCGAACCCGTTTCTGAAGTCGACGACGCGGTTCCTCGAGCAGACGTTCGGCACGCCGGTGTACCGTCCCGACGAGCAACTGGTCGACGACATCGCGGCGATGCTCAACGACTTCTCCGACGACCTCGCGGGCGAGGCGGTCAGCGTCGTCGACGCGACGCCGAAACATCACAAGACACTGTACTTCTTCCTGACCTCCTGTCGGGCCTACCGCTCGGCGGTGCACATCCAGTTTGCGCCCGACGAGGCGGCGATCGACACCCTCTACGAGGTCTACGAGCGTGTCGTCGACCAGGAGATGTACCTCAAGCGGCCCCAGACCGTTCTCGAGTAGTGTGAGACGCCGTCGGAATACCCCTCCAGACTCTCTCGGTGGCACTACTCGACCCGGTGAATCGCACGCTCACGTCGACTCGACCGAGAGCGGTCACCGTACCGTCCGGAGATCGTCCGTCGCCCGCCACCTGATAGCGGCCGCAGCCATCTCGTCGGCCCGCCTGACGAGTTCCGCCTCGATCGTCGCCGGTTCGACGGCCGTCCGACTGGTGTGGGAGAGCACGATGTGTGCGAGTTCGACCGGCAGGCCCGCTCGGGCGGTGACGTGGATACCGTAGTAGGGATGACCGAGCAACGCGTGGACCGCCGTTTCGTCCATCCCGTCGAACTCGGCGAGTTTGCTCACGTCGTGGACGAGGGCTCCCGCAACGACGGTGTCCATATCCAGCGAGAGGATCCCCTCGCGACGGTCCAGGAGCGTCTCAGCGAGCGCGACAGCACAGGCAGTTACGTCGCGGACGTGGGTGACCAGAGACTCGTCGTCCAGCGCCAGGTCACGCTGCGTCGGAGGGAGCCACGGAACGGTGGTGAGGTCGTCGACGTCGTTCTCCAGAACAGCCGTCGACCAGGCGTCGACGACGCCGGCTCGAAGCTCGTCGTCTCCGATGGCGGTCAGTTCGGGGAACGCCGCCCGGACCGCGTCCTCGCTCATAGCGCTGTCTACGACCGGGGTCGGTAAGTAGGCTACCAGTCCAACTGCGAGTTCCACGGTTCGTCGCTACAACCACCGGTTCTCGACGGTCGCGACGAGCACGTCGTCGACCAGTACAGGGCCTCGAGCGGCCACAGACCGTGCTGGAGTGAAACGGCAGCGACGACGTCGTTCGAAGGAATGTAACGGACTCACACGGCACGAGACCGACTCACGACGGAGCGGGCCGTGTCGATCCATCCCTCGCGGCGGCGGTCGGTTCCGTTTCACTGCCCCCCGCTGAGACCGAGCCAGAGCGTGACGGTGCTCGACCCGAATCAGGTGACGTCGATATCCGCACGGACGCCGTCCGTCACGGCGGAAACCGAGTAGTGCGGAACGGGGTATCGCAGGTCGACTTCCCCGTGGTCTCCGACCACGACGGCCGCGACGTCGTCGTCCTCGCCGCGTCCGTTTATCGTTCTGCCTCCCGTCGATCCATCCAGCCCTCGTCCGCGCGTGCGCCGAACTCGAAGGCCGTGCCCGCCGGTAGTTCGCTCTCCCCGGGGTCTTCGATCGTGCCGGTCGCCGTCAGCACGCCCGATCGGTCGATCCGCAGGAACGGCTCCTCACCGTAGGTCGTGATCGGCGAGTCCCGAACCTCCGCGGAACCGTCGGCGGCCTCGCGGTAGACGTACTTCATCATCTCCATGAGGCCAGGCCACCAGATCTCGATCTCGTCGGAGTTCAGGTAGCTGAACTCGTTTCCGGACCACCCGACCATCCGTCGGAAGAACCGGACGTTGTAGCCGTCCTCCTCAAGGCCGTACTCTGCTTTGCTCTCGTCGGTCACCTGGAATATTCCGTCCATGAGGAAGTACACCCCGTCCCCTTCGAACTCGTCGCCCTCTTGGACGATGTTGTACATCTCCTCTCTCGGTCCACCGCTGAAGTCCCCCTCCATCTCGTACCGGTCGTCACCGAGGACGAGCACCGCCCGTCCGGGTTCGTCGGGAATCTCGATGTCGGGGTGGTCGTCGTCCCACGCGTCGTCCGGTTCGAGGTCGATCTCGGACGGGCGAACGTCGGGCGCGTCGTCCGACGCATCCTCCCCCGCGTCGTCGTCTGCGTCCGCAACGTCGTCTGCGTCGTCCGCGTCCGCGGCGTCGTCGTCCTCGCCGCCGACACACCCCGCGAGCAGTGGGAGACTCGCGACACCGATCGCTCGGATGACCGCTCGTCTCCCGGCTCCGACGGTCCGCCGCTCTGTATCACGTTCCAACAATTTCATTATAATAAAAATTAATGAACGTAATTATATACAACTGTGCCTGAGGCATCGAGACGTCCGTATTCTGTGTTTGTTATCATCCACAAACATGTCTTGTTTTGATACTATTTGTTGTTCTAGTATTTTCTGGTACGACCACGACGGGGTCACAGCCCCTCCTCAGTCGACACTGCGCCGCGTTCACCGCTGTCAGGGGACGGTCCGTCGGCCCGGTCGACGCGTCACGCTCGAAGACCGCGTGGAGTGTCAGCTATCGGCCCGCGAGCGCTCCTGTAGCGTGTCGTGCTCGAAAAACCTCGAACGGAGGGCCAGTACGCCGATTCATCGAACCGCATCCCATGCGGTGTCACAGCGCTACACCCACCCGTCCTCGACGGCTCCCACGAGTTCCGAGCCGGCCGCTCGCCACGCGTCGCCGGCCCGGTCGAACACGTCGGCCGCACGGTCGTTCGCCTCGGCGACGATCGCTTCTTCCTCTGCGGTCCGAAGCTCGCCGTCCGCGAGGACGACCTCGCCCTCGACCAGTACGGTGTCGACGACGCCCCCGTTCGAGCCGTAGACGAGATTCGGCACGGCCGTATGCAGCGGTTCGGCGACAACGGGGGCTGTCGACGGATGCTCGAGGTCGAACAGAACGAGGTCGGCCCGTTTTCCCGCCTCGAGGGACCCTACCCGATCCTCGATCCCGAGCGCATGGGCGCCCTCGATCGTCGCGACTCGCAGGGCCTCCCAGGCCGGAAACGCCGTCGGATCGGTTCGCTTCGTCTTCGCGAGCAACGCGGTGGTCCGTAGCTCCCGGAGGAAGTCGTGGCCCCCGGGTCCCGGCGCCTGGTCGGTACCGACTCCCGCGACGCCGCCCGACCCCCGGTACTCGACGATCGGCGGCGTGATCCCGTCGATGGCGGCGATCGAACTCGGGTTGGCGGCCATCCGGACGCCCGAATCGGCCAGGCGGGTGCGTTCCTCGGCGGTCGCGCCGTGGAGATGGGCCCCGAGCAATCGGTCGGAGACGAGCCCGAGCTCCTCGAGGACGCTCACCGTCGTCTCACCCGCGCCGTACCGGGCCTCGATCTGGCGCTGCTCGCGCTCGCCCTGGGCGACGTGCATGTGGATCCCCCGGTCGTGGCACTCGGCGCGCTCGCGGATTTCCTCGAGCAGCTCCCGTGGAACCATGTCCAGCGCCTGCGGCCCGTACAGCGCCGAGACGCGCTCGCGGTCGGCGCAGGCCTCGAACAGGGTCTCGTTGCGCTCGAGCGCACTCCACCCCTGCTCCTCGCTAATCGGATACGGCTCGTCCGGACCCAGATGGTCGGTCGGGCCGTCGACGGCGTTGATCGTCTCCGTCGCGACGGTGCGGACGCCCATCGGCTCGTGAGCTTCGTCGACGAGCCGTTCGACATCGTGGGCGTACTCGCCGACGGTCGTCACGCCCGAGCGAAGCGCCTCGAGGACGCCCAGCCGGGCACCCGCGACGCGATCTTCGGGCTCCATCGCCGCCGACAGCGGTCCGAGCGCGCGGTTCATCCACTCGATCTCGGGGACGTCCTGTGCGCCACCGCGCAGCAGCGTCAGGTCGGTGTGGGCGTGGACGTTCACCAGGCCGGGCGTCGCGACGAGGCCGTCGCCGTCGATCGTTCGCTCCGCTTCGTCGTCGAGCGAGTCGCTCGAGCCGACGTACGCGAGCCGACCGCCGTCGACTCCGATCGTCGCGTCCTCGAGGATGCCCAGTCGGTCGTTACGCATCGTCAGTGCGAGGACGTTCGTGATAGCGAGGTCCATACCCCGACCGACGACACCCGCCGACAAAACCGTCGGCGAACCGGAACTCGGTGCGGGTGAATCGAACCGTCGGGCGCTTGGGACCAGACCGCTTATTTCGGTAGGACGCACTCCTTCTCGCAATGACCAACCAGGAGCTCATCGACGCCCTGCGTGCGGCCGACGCCGTCCAGTTCGGCGAGTTCGAACTCTCCCACGGCGGCAAAAGCGAGTACTACGTCGACAAGTACCTCTTCGAGACTGATCCCAACTGTCTCGAGGCGATCGCCGAAGCGTTCGCCGAGCGACTCGAGCCCGACGACAAGCTCGCGGGCGTCGCCCTCGGCGCGGTTCCCCTGGCCGCGGCCACGAGCGTCGCGGCGGGGGCCCCCTACGTCATCGTCCGCAAGCAGCGCAAGGAGTACGGCACGTCCAACCTGGTCGAGGGCCGCCTCGAGGAAGGCGAGGAGGTCGTCGTCCTCGAGGACATCGTCACCACAGGAACGAGCCTGGTCGAGGCCGTCGAGGCGCTGCGCGAGGCGGGTGCGACCGTCGAGCGCGCGCTGGTCGTCGTCGACCGCCAGGAAGGGGGCCGCGAGACCGTCGAAGAGGCGGGCCTCGAGATGGAGGCGCTCGTGACGGCCGAGGAACTGCTGGCGGAGCGGGACTGAGGGCCTGCGATCCGGTCTCCGTACCGATTCCGGTCGGGATCCGCGCGTACCCTCTTTTCGGACGGCGTTCGTTACCGTTCGGGCCGCGTATACGATCCGATCGCATCGCAACCGTCGGTAGACGGTCGACAGTTCCAAAATACCACCTCGAGATCAGCCGTATACATCCTTCATCAATACTTCATACATATTGCGATAGTGGCGCACGATAATACCAACTATTACTAGAATAGAGGGTTTTTGTATGGAAATCTTTTGCAAGACGAGAGTTTTTCTGCACAATCGGTCTCCTAGCGGTGATGGTATCGCGACTGCGCGGTTTCGTCTGGTATGCAGCGGTGGCCTCGATGCTGGCCGGTATCGTCGGTAAAGGAGCGGGATGGGAAGCGGGCAGTGCAATCCTCATCGTGGGCGGAACCGTCCTCGGTGGCCTAACGATCGCCGCTGCGTGGCTACGAACTCGGTACGGCGCGGTTCGACCCGTAGGCGGCGTCGCCGCCCTCGTCGGCGGTCCGCTGGTGTTGTTCGTATCGGCAGGAATCACTGGCGGCGTGCTGCCACCGGAGCTCTCGATTTCTCAGCGCATGGCCGCGCTCGCGCTGGGAGTACAGGCGTTTCTCTTCGCCATCAACGTCCATCCGCTTGGCGCTTCCCGAAGCACCCGATGGCTGGTCCCCGTGACGGGTCATACGACTATGTTTGCCGGCATGACGCTAGTCCTCGGTGTGGGACCGTTTGATCCGAGCGCGGCGCTTATCATGTACGCGACCGGCTTCGCGTCGCTTATCCTCCACACGTTCTGGATGCGCCAGATCGCCGACGACACGCCGCCCGAGCCCGACACGATGTCCCGGTGGGAGGCAGGACTACTCATCTCCCTCATCGTCGGACTGATCGGTGCCGCAGCGACCGGTTTTACCGTTCCCGCCGGCGAGCTGACGCTTCCGTCGCCGCTCGCGCGATCGGCCGCGGTCGCGGCCGGCGGTGCGGCGGTCCTCAGCTTCGGTATCCTCGGTCGCCCGCCCTCGCCACCGGACCTGCTCGAGCCACTCACCGGTACCGTCGTCACCGTCCTCAAGCACGGCGCGACCCTCATCATCCTGCTGAACGCGTTGCTGCTGGCGGTATTCCTCGTCGCCACGCCGGTGTTCGTCTGGGCGGTCGTCGCGTTTCTCGGCTGGCTCCTTCTCGTCACCACGATCGAGTATCTGCAGACCGCATACGCTCACAGACGGCGACAGCGACCGTCATCCGATCCACCCTCGCTGTCCGAAGACCCGCCCGTCACCGTGGTGGTCACCGCCGCCTTCGAGGCGGACGTGTTACCGGAGAGCCTCTCGACGAACCTCGAGGTGCTCGACGGCCTCCCGTTTCTCGTCGTTCCGGCGGCGAAGTCCGACGACGGCACTGTAGCGATCGCCCGCGAGTACGCAGCGACCCACGACCGACTCCGCGTGGTAGAGGGCACGTCGGGATCGAAGGCAGGGGATCTCAACCAGGCGTGGTCACACGTAAACACGCCGTACGCACTCATCCTGGACGCCGACGAGACCATCGGGCTCGAGTCCGTCGCGCGCGGAGTCGAGATTCTGCGCGAGCGCTCCGAGGTGGGTGTGGTCCAGGGGCGGAAAGCGGCGTCCCACCCAGGCACGGACGCCTTCTCGCGGTACGTGAGCGTCGAACGACAGCACAGCACCTGGATCGACCACCCGTTCATGGACGATATCTTCGGTGCGGGACACTTCGGCGGATCGATAGCCCTCTTTCGCCGCGAGGTTCCCCGGGCGGTCGACGGCTGGGACCCGGACGCGCTCACCGAGGACATCGACTTCACGCTCCGGCTCTACAGCGAAACCGACTGGGTGGTCGAGTACACGGCCGACATGGTGGGGTGGGAGCTCCATCCCGCGACCGTTCGGGCGCTGGTGCGCCAGCGTGTCCGATGGGCCCGCGGCTGGGTACAGGCTTCGATACGGCACTTCGGGGACATTCTCCGATCCCGACGAGAACTAGGCTGGCGCCGAACCCTGGGGATCGAGTGGCTGTTGTTCACTTCGATAAGCGCGCCGGTGTCGACGGTCTTCCCGATCCTCATGATCCTCTGGTTCGTGGGTTTCGCGCCGCCGTTGCCGCTCTACGCGGCGATCGCGCTCGGGTTGTTCATGCTGCCCGCTCGCGTCGTTTCCTTCGGCTACGCGGCGCTGTGCGATCCGGAGATCCCGTTCCCGACCACGCCGAAGCGCGTTGGCGAGGTGATCGCCTACGCGAATCTCTGGGTCCTGTTCGGCTGGTTCGTCCAACTGCACGCGCTGTACCTCCAGCTCGCGGGTGCGCCACGACTGTGGTACGTAACGGAGAAATCGACGGAGTAGGATACGGATCGGACGAGAGAGAGTCGACCGCTTCCGCCGCCCGTCGATCCCGAACCGATCGACCGTGCGTCGAATTACTGTCCGTAGGACTCGAACTTCTCAAGCACTGTCTCTAACTGCTCGTCGGAGAGCCGTCGGGGCTCGAGACCAGCCGAACGCGTCTCGAGATACAGTCGAGCCAGACTCTCGACGTGGTGGGTGTTCTCGAGGGCCGCCTCGAGGTCGGGCGCCGTCACGACGAGCCCGTGGTTCTCGATGAACGAGGCGGTCGAGCCAGCCTCGTCCATCGCTTCGACGATGTTCGCGGCCAGTTGATCGGAGCCGTAGGGGGCGTACTCGGCGACGGGAACCTCCTTGCCGACCGCGACGATCATGTAGTGGATCGGCGGCAGTGGCTGGTGGGCGACCGCAAGCGCCGTCGACCACGGGGAGTGAGTGTGGACGATGGCGCCGACGTCCTCGCGGCGGTAGATCGCGCTGTGCATCGGCACCTCGCTGCTGGGGGCCATCTCGCCCTCGCGCTGCTCGCCGTCGACGCCGACCACGGGCGTCTCGGTGACGTCGAAGCTGTCGTAGGGGACCCCCGTCGGCGTGATCGCGAACGCGTCGCCGTCGGTGCCCTCGCGGACGCTCAGATTCCCCGTCCGCGCGGGGGTCAGTTCGGCCAGCTCGGCGGCGTGTGCGACAACCTGTCGGCGCTCGGACTCGAGGATCACAGTACCAGCTCCGTTAGCTCCCCGAAGGCATCTATCCTGTGGTCGGGTTGTCGCCGTCCCTCGAGCGACTCGTCGGGCTCGGCGTTCCACAGCACCGTCTCGAGGCCGACCGCGTTGGCACCCACGATGTCCGCGCCGACGTTGTCGCCGACCATCACCGCCTCCGAGACGCGTCGGTCCACCCGGGCCAGCGGCAGGGTGAACATGACCGAACCCGGCTTCTCCCGACCCGTCTCCTCCGAAGTGACCAGAACGTCGATGTACTCTTCGAGTCCAAGTTGCTCGACCTTCGCGAGCTGGATACGGGTCGTCAGGTTGGTCGTGATCGCGACGTCCACCAGTTCACTCCGGAGGGTCTCGAGGGTCTCCTCGACGCCCGGAAAGAGTTCCATCTCCTCGAGGTACCCCTCCCAGAACGCCTCGCCGAGCGCCAGGGCGTCGCCAGCCCGGGGCTCGCCGGTGTGTTCTTCCACCGCGCGCTTGAAGTAGATGAACCGTTCGTGGGTCGCTGCGGTGCCGGAGAGTTCGCGTTTCACCTCCCGACGGCCGGTCTGATAGAACTCGTCGAACGCGGTCGCGTCGAAGTCGTAGCCCAGATCGGAGGCTGTCTCGCGGGCCGCCTCGAGGCCGGCGTCCCGACACGGCGCGTACGGATAGAGCGTGTCGTCGAGGTCGAAGAGCACGACGTTGGCTGTCATACGCTACCCGTTACGGTCGAGGTGGAAACGAGTACCGGTCCGTGCGAAGCAGCGTCTTACCCGCTCCCCGAGTCCACGTCGTAGCACTCGTCGAAGAACGCGACCTCGAGATCAACCGTTCGCCGAAACAGTCGCTCGACTCGTGCCTGTCGTCGTGTCGAGCACTCTGCTCCGACCGTATCCAGCTGGTCGCGGAGCTCGTCGACGAACGCGACGAACGACGGCACCGCGTGGAGGTCGATCCACTCGGCGTAGTAGAACGGGAGGTCGGCCCCGTCGCTGGGCGGTTCGGTGTCGGGATCGCCATACTCCGCTGCGACTGCGGTCGCCCACTCGCGGTAGATCCACTCCGCGGGGACGAGCACGGCCAGCGTCTCGGCGTACCCGCCCTCGCGGGCGGCCCGTCCAAGCAGGTCGACCAGCGCGGCCGCGGTCGGCGAGGGGTCCGGATCGCTCCAGCGGGTATCGGGAACGTTCAGCGCGTCGAACGACCGTTGGAAGTAGTCGTTTTCGGTACCAGTGACGGTCTCGAGGAACTCGATCAGCGGCCGCTTGGCCTCGATCCCCGGCGCCTGTCCGACCGCGAAGCCGAAGGTGCCGACCAGCGCCTCGAGAAAGGCGTAGTCCTGCACGAGGTAGGTCGCGTAGGCGTCCGTCTCGAGCGTTCCCGCACCGAGTTCGCGGGTGAACGGGTGCGTCACCGCGTCGGTCCACGCCGGCTCCGAGCGCTCCCGAAGCCAGTCGGTAAACCGGGGTTCGTCGACGCCAGCGGCGTACTCGTCGTAGCTGGCGGGGACGTCGCTCACAGCTCCCACCCCTCCCGTGTGTAGGCCATCTCCCAGAATCGGTACTCGAGTTTGGCGCTCGTCAGGAACGCCTCGCGCATCGCCTCGTGCTCGCCGGGGTAGCGTTCGCCGCAGCGATCGACGAACTCGCGACACCAGTCGGTCGCCTCCCGGAACTCGTCGCTCGTGTACATCTCGATAAACGGCGTGTAGCGGTGTTCCTCGGTCGCGAGGTCAGCCATGTGCTCGGCGACGTCGAGGTACCCCTGCATACAGGGGTACAGCGCCCCGGCGATCTCGGCGATCGAGCCCTCGTGGGCCGTTCGCACGAGAAAGCTCGTGTACGCGACGCAGGTCGGGGCCTTCTCGACGCGCTCGAGTTCCTCGACCGAGATTCCGTAATCGGCGGCGAACTCACGGTGGAGATCCATCTCGTGGTCCAGCACCTGGTGGGCGACGCCGAGCAGATGGGTCATCGTCGCCTCGTCGCGAGCCTTCCCGCCCGCGATCGAGAACAGCCGCGCGTAGTCCAGGAGATATCGGTAGTCCTGTTTCACCCAGTGTTCGAACGCGTCCTCGTCGAGCGTCCCCTCGGCGAGTTCGACCACGAAGGGATGCTCGAGCTGTGCCTCCCAGACGTGACTGCCGTGCTCGAGGAGGTCGTCGCTGAAAGCCATCGGCGGTAGTTCGATCCGAGCGGAGATATAATTGGCGAATACCACCTAATAATACACGTGACCGTCTGCGGATTTGCCGTCGTTGGCGGGGCATCGATACCGATTGCTCGAGGCCCGGTGCGATCCGAGCGCACACCATCACAACGCTTTTATCCCGCTCGAGACAACTTGTATCCACGATGGTAGGTGTCCGCTTTACAGGGGCTCTCGCCCGCTTCTAACCACTACCTACCGCTCGGCGTGTCGATCCACCGGCGAGCGGTGTGCGCGGACGCCCGTCCGAACTTCTCACCGAAGTTCCCCAACCGATTACAGCCATGTCAGAATCAGATTCACAGCAACGGATAGCGGTCGTACTGCCAGACGGATCCGAACTCGAGGTCGACGCCGGCGCGACGGTCGAGGACTGCGCCTACGAGATCGGGCCCGGGCTCGGAAGCGACACCGTCGCAGGCAAGCTCGACGGCGAGCTCGTCGCCAAGGAAGAGTCCGTCTACGACGGTGCCGAACTCGAGATCGTCACCGACGGCTCCGAGGAGTACCTGCGCGTGATGCGCCACTCGGCCTCGCACTGCCTCGCGCAGGCGGTCGAGCGACTGTACGACGACGAGGAGGTCAAGCTCGCGATCGGCCCGCCGACCGACGAGGGCTTCTATTATGACTTCGATAACCTCGAGATCGACGAAGCGGACCTCGCGGAGCTCGAACACGAGATCGAGGAGATCGTCGCCGAGGACTACGATATCGAGCGCGAGGACGTCTCGATCGAGGAGGCCGAGGGAAGGCTGGCCGACGAACCCTACAAGCTCGAGCTGCTCGAGGAGCTCGCCGAGGAGGGAGACACCGTGAGCTTCTACAAACAGGGCGAGTGGGAGGACCTCTGTGCCGGGCCCCACGTCGACTCGACGGGCGAGATCGGCGTCGTCAAACTGCTCGAGATCGCGGGCGCCTACTGGCGCGGCGACGAGGAAAACGAGATGCAGACGCGCATCTACGGCACGGCCTTCGAGGAGGAAAGCGACCTCGAGAGCTTCCTCGAGCGCAAGGAGGAAGCCGAGAAACGGGACCACCGCCGAATCGGCTCGGAGATGAACCTGTTCTCGATCCAGGACGTCACCGGCCCCGGACTGCCGCTGTATCACCCCGCCGGCAAGACGGTGCTGAAGGAGCTCGAGGGCTTCGTCGAGGACCTCAACGAGGACGCGGGCTACGACTACGTCGAGACGCCCCACGTGTTCAAGACGGATCTCTGGCACCGCTCGGGCCACTACGAGAACTACGCCGACGATATGTTCATCTTCGACGTCGGCGACGACGAGTTCGGCCTGAAGCCGATGAACTGTCCGGGCCACGCCGCCATCTTCCAGGACCAGTCCTGGTCGTACCGCGATCTGCCGATCCGCTACGCGGAGAACGGGAAGGTCTACCGCAAGGAACAGCGCGGCGAGCTGTCGGGACTGTCGCGAGTCTGGGCGTTTACGATCGACGACGGCCACCTGTTCATCCGCCCCGACCAGATCCGCAGCGAGGTCGAGGAGATCATGGACATGATCACGGAGGTCCTCGAGACGTTCGACCTCGACTACGAGATGGCGCTGGCAACGAGACCCGAGAAGTCCGTCGGCAGCGACGAGATCTGGGACCGCGCCGAGGACCAACTCGAGGAAGTCCTCGAGGCCCGCGCCCACGAGTACGAGATCGAGGAGGGCGACGGCGCCTTCTACGGACCGAAAATCGACTTCGCGTTCGAGGACGCGATCGGGCGCTCCTGGGACGGCCCCACGGTCCAGCTCGACTTCAACATGCCCGAGCGCTTCGATCTGGACTACGTCGGCGAGGACAACGAACAGCACCAGCCCGTGATGATTCACCGCGCGCTGTACGGCAGCTACGAGCGGTTCTTCATGATGCTCATCGAGCACTTCGAGGGCCGGTTCCCGCTGTGGCTTGCGCCCGAGCAAGTTCGCGTGCTGCCGATTTCGGACGACAACCTCGGCTACGCCCACCGCGTTGCAAACGAGTTCGAGGAGTTCCGCGTCGAGGTCGACCAGCGCGACAGCACCTTGGAACGGAAGATCCGGGCGGCCCACGACGACCGGGTCCCCTACCAGATCATCGTCGGCGACAACGAGGAGGACGACGGCAACATCTCGGTGCGAGACCGCTTCGAGGACCAGGAGTACGACGTCGAGATCGACTCGTTCAGAGAGCACCTCGAGACTGAACGCGCAGAGAAGCGTTCCGAACCCGACTTCCTGCAGGGCTGACGAGAGCCCGGTCAGTTCGACGCGAACGCTCGTACGGTTTCTACGCTGACGAACCGAGGTACTCGCTCGGCGTAGCGTTCGTACTCCTCGCCGTACTGCTTGCGGAGCCAGGGCTCCTCGGCGAGCGGGAGCAGGAGCCACCAGCCGACGTACACCGCACAGAGGACGGCGACGAACGCCGAGTTCGCGAGCAGCGCGAACCCGACGCTCGCGATAATGTAGCCGACGTACTGTGGATTTCGCGAGTAGCGGTACCAGCCGTCGGTTCGGAGCTTCCCGGTCAGGCCGACCGTCTCCTCACCCCCGAGATCCACCCCGGCAGCGATCGCGATCGCGAAACCGGGGACGACCAGCGCCAGTCCGACGAGCAGCGAGGGACCGTGGGGTGATCCGAGCGCGTTCCAGTCCGCGACGGCGACCAGCAGGAGACAGATCGTGAACGTCTGCGAGAGGGACCACTGGGCGTAGAATCGCCAGTCGCGCTCTCCCGGGGGCCAGTAGTGCGCCGCGCCGGCGGCGCTGGCGACGACGCCCGCGGCGTTAAGCGAGAGGGCACCGATCCCGACGGCAAACAGCGCGGGCGCCAGCGACTCGAGGGTGTTCCAGCCGAACATAGCCGACGATTACGGGCGGACCTGCCTCGGCGTTCTCACGGATCCACTAGCGATTTTATAAGTGTTCGCGGGCCAGCTTCGAGGGGACCCGAATGAAGTACCTCGAAGCTCGTCTCTCCCAGCCCGACGCGATGCTCCATCCGATGCAGCGGTTCATCCGGGAGAGCGAGGCGGTACGGTATGAAGAGCTGCGGGCCTGGAACGTTGACGACCGGGAGCCGACCCTCGAGTACGAACTGTTCTACGTTGCGGGAGAGCGCGGTCCCTACGAGGACACCCTCGAGACGGTCGATTCGGTCCGCTGGTTCGACCTGACTCCCGTCGATGACAGCTCCTTCTACTGCTACATCTGTCAGGAGACCCGTGAGCAGGACGTTCGCTGGCGGCGGGCGTTCGCCGCGCTGGATCTCCTGGTGGTGCCGCCGATCGTCTACGACTCGACAGCGGCCTTCTCGATGACCGTCGTCGGCACCGGCGAGAACCTGCGAGCGATGCTCGAGAACCTCCCGAAGGCGATCGACGTCACCGTGCGGACGGTCGGCGAGTACGATCGCCGTCACGCGCCACTCGTCGGCGATCTTACCGACCGACAGCTCGAGGCGGTCGGGGCCGCGGTCGAGGTCGGCTACTTCGAGGTGCCCCGCGAGGGTGGGGTCGACGACGTCGCCGAGGTGCTCGACTGTGCCTCGAGCACGGCGGCGACGCTGCTACAGAAGGCCCAGGCGCGGGTCATGCGACGACTGGAGAGCCGCTACGGTCAGTCCTGCGAGCTCGACCGCCACGGCCGCTGAATCGCCTGCTCTCGTTTCCGGCGATACACACACGTGGTGTGAACACGCCACAAAATGAATCGAAATGCCCATACTTGCAGCATCGTGCATACTAGTATGAACCGCGCCGAGAAGGCCGCCCTCCAGCTTCGGGCGGTCGACGTTCTGGGAATGTTGAAGGAGACGCGCACCTACGACGAGCTCGCCGCCGAAACGGGTCTTCCCGCGGGCGACCTCAACCGGTACGTCAACGGCCACGTCTTGCCCGGCACCGAGCGTGCCCGCGAGGTCGTCGACGACCTCGGCCGCGAGGCGCTGGCCGACGAGCTAGACGCCCGAATCAGCGTCGACGACGAGGGGTACGTCGACAACACGGCGACGGTGTTCGACCAGCCGTTTCTCGACCTCGCCGCGCCGGTCGTCGCCAACGCCTTCGAGTTCGACCGTCCGGACGTCGTCCTGACCGCTGCGACCGACGGGATCACGCTCGCGAGCGCGCTGGCGAGCTACTACGGCACCCGCTGTGCCTACGCGAAAAAGACCAAGGAGACCGCAGTCGAGGAGTTCATCGAGGCCCGCGAGCGGCTCCAGTCGGGGATCGAGCTGACCTACTACCTGCCGGCCGCGGCGATCGACGAGGGCGAGTCCGTCCTCGTCGTCGACGACCTCATCCGCTCGGGCGAGACCCAGGAACTCCTGCTCGACATCGTCGAGACCGCCGACGCCGACGTCGCCGGCGTCTTCGCGCTCATCGCGGCCGGCGACGACGGGATCGAACGCGCCCGCGACCGGACGGACGCGCCGATCGGTTCGCTGGTTTCCGTCTAACTGCCCGTTCTCTCCGGTCAACTATTCGTTTCGCTCGGCCTCGAGCTCGTCGAACAGCGCCGCGACGTGACCTCGCACGTCCTCACGGATCTCGTGAACCCGCTCGAGCTCCTTCCCGTGAGGATCCTCGAGGACCCAGTCCCGGATGTCGGTGTCGGCATCGAGCTCGAGAGTCGAACACCCCATCGTCACGACGTAGTCGCAGGCCTTGAGCTCCGCATCGGAGACCTCCTGTGGCGTTCGATCGGAGAGATCGAACCCTTCCTTGGCCATCGCCTCGCGGACGACGTCGTGGACCGACTCGACGGGGTGGGTTCCTCCGGAGACGATCTCGACCTCTCCCTCGAGGCCGCGCTGCTCGCGTTCGCGCTCGGCGTAGGCGGTCGCCATCTGGCTCCGTCCGGCGTTCTGTACGCACACCATCGCGATACGGGTCGGGTCGGCTTCCATACGACGCTCTGTCCGAGCCGCAACCTAACGGTTCGTATGTTCGGTGGAGTGAGAACTATAGCCACATATATGGATACTTACGGGAGCGGTTTTCGGAACACGAAGCCGTGAGGGCCGGCTTCAGCGGACGATCGTCACCGGAACTGGGGAGCGTCTGGCGATGGTCTCGGCGACGCTTCCCAGGAGAATGCGGCTGGCGCCGGTTCGTCCGTGGCTGCCGACGACGATCTGGTCGAACTCGTTGTCCTCGGCGTAGTCGACGATCGACCGGGAGATCCCGCCGACGATCTTGTCCGTTTCGATGGTCGCGCCGAGCTGACTCGCGTGTTCGGCCGCGTCCTCGAGGATGTTCTCGGCCCGTGTCTCGTGGTGATCCTGGATCTCGTCGTAGTTGGCCATCGCGCCGCCCTCGATCCCCGTCGCCGCGTAGAAGTCGCCCGGATCGAGGACGTGGAGTGCCGTCACCGACGCTTCGGGATGTTCTTCGAGCGCGAACTCGAGAGCCTGTGTCGAGCGGTCCGAGTCGTCGATCGGAACGAGGATTCGTTTCGCCATGGCTCGGTGTACAGTATCATCCCAGATAAGTACACCCCACAAACGGTCACGCAGTGGGGCGATTCTCGCTCCGCGAGCTGGGGTCGTATGGAGATTTCGTCCGCTCGCGGAGCCGTGGCTATCGACGTTCAAAGAATCGAAGATCGGGTTCGAGCCGGCGTTACTTCGCGCGGCCCTGGCCGCCCGTGTTGGACGGGCGAACCTTCTCGGCGCCCTTGCCGCGGTTGTTCAGCCCGCGGTTTGCCTTGCCGGCGTTCGTGAGGCCGCGGAACGCGCGGTTGGTGTGGGCGTCGTCGCAGATCCAGTTGAGATCGTCGTCGTTCTGGATCGCGGGGTGTTCGGGATCCACGAGGATCACTTCGAACCACTTCTGCGAGCCGTCCTCGCCGACCCAGTAGCTGTTGAGCACCCGCAGGTTGGGGTACTTCCGGGAAACCCGTTCCTCGCCGATGCGCTGGATGTTCTTGCGCCGGCCGATCCGGTTGACACCCTGGCGCTTGGTGCGGCGACCAGCCTTGTGTCGCTGTTTTCGGGCCGTCCCCTTGCGGACGGAGACGCGAGTGACGATGATACCCTGCTTGGCCTTGTAGCCGAGTTCGCGGGCCTTGTCGAGTCGGGTCGGACGATCGATTCGCTCGATCGCACCCTGGTCGCGCCACTCCTGTTTGCGCTGCCACTGCAGTTCACCGAGTTTGCCGTCGTCGGGGTCCTTCCACGCGTCCTTGATGTGGGAGTAGAAGCTCTTTGCCATCGTGATCACTGCGGGCGTTTCCTGGTTCAACCCAGCGGGTCGGTCCCGCGGATCACATCCCGACCTGTGGGCGTCGAAACCGAACAGGTGCCCGCCGGCGCCCGCGACCCAGCGAGTCGTCCTGATCTATCGGACTGCCGAGTATAAACGCTTCGAAGCGCAACGACGGCGCTCGCTGTCGGCTCCCGGTTCCCTGCGATCACCGTTGGCTGGTCCGCGGCGCGCGGCGCCGCGCTCCTGCCCTCGAGCCGGTCACGCCGGCTCGAGCAGTTCGTACTCCTGTGAGAGGTCGTCCCAGAGCCGATCGACCGACTGCATCGATTCGAGTGACTCGACCCGGTGCCGTAGCTGCTCGGCCTCGGACTCCGACGTCATCCCCTCGCTGACCGCCTCGTCGACGACGGTCTCGAGCACGTCCCGTTGATACTCGAGTGGTGTCTCGCTCATGCTAACTGGACACACACCCTCAGCCAAGTTAGTTATGAGATTCACTATCATCGTTCTTCAGTGCGAAGTGTTGACCAGGTACTCTCGGGGACTGCAGCCGGGCGGGAGCCGAAGGGGCCGGCCGAGCCGAAGCAGCGGCGAAATCAGCGGCGTATGGCTTCTCCCGGGTGGCTCCGTATGTTTTGTTTTTGCAACGCACGCAGCTGCGCTCTCGCGTCGTCCCGTCCTCAGAACGTTTCGATCCGAGCGTTTCACCGTGCAGAAACGGCGTCAGCCCCGCCGGTTCGACAGTGTAAACAGTAATAAATTTAATAATAGTTCTCTCGTCGGTCGACAGGGGGAGACAGAAGAATCGGCCCGACAAGACATGGACGTAACAGCTATCCACATACCATCAAACACGTGGTCGGCTTCGGCCGGTGGTCAAACGTACAGGGTGTGAACTGGTTGCGACTTCGGCTCGAGGGCCGAGTCCGATGGCCGTTCGAGTGGCGTCTCGCCGTTCCTGTAAGAAGTGTTGGTGTTGCCCGGCGAGCGAGCGTCCTAACCGATTTGGTTCACGGTTCTTGATCGTCTTTCCCGTCTGTTAATCCATGCCGCGAGACACTCTTTCGAACGACACGCTCACAGGAACGACCAGACGAGCGGTACTGACGGCGGCTGCGGGCGCGCTGGGAGTCAGTGCGGTCGGCGGCGTCGCGACCGGTCACAAGTACACGACCGATGGCCCCTACGGCGACCAGTTCGACGGGAACCGTGCCGACGCCGCGGCCAACACCGACGTCGTCGGCTACCACAGCCTCGGCGGGATCGGCTCGGCATCGATGGCCGGCTCCCCCGACGAGCCACACTACGGTGGCCTCACCGAGTTGCGTCTCCACGACGACATCGCGGTGCTCTCGGTGTTTTCCTCGCGCGACGAGACGCCGGGTCGGGGGATGGCCGTCCTCGATATCGGGCAGTTCACGCGCGCCGAGAGCCAGGCGGCCCTCGAGTCGGCCGAGCTTAACGTTCTCTCCTTTTTCGGCAACCGGAACGACGGCGCCGCCTGCATGGACGTCAAGCTCACGGACGACGGGCAGTACGCGTTCATCTCGAAGCAGCCGTTCACAGCGCTGTTCGACGAGACCGAACTCGACCTCGACGACGACGACGACGCGGACGCCGGCGGTGCCGACGGCGCGGCGCTCGAGGTCGTCGACATTTCCGATCCAGGCAACCCCGAGTTCGTCACGCAGTCGTCGCTGTCGGTGTGGACCCTCGGCCCGCACAACGCCTGGTATCACCAGATCGGCGGCGGGGAGTACGTCTTTACGACCCACGGAGAGGACGGCGTCACCGGCGGCATCAACGTCTTCGAGTTCGATCGCGAGGCCGGAACGCTCGAGTTCGTCAACTGGTGGAACTACTCGGCCGAACTCGCCCAGCCGGGGACGGAGACCGACATCGACGGTGGTGAAGCCTATGCCCACGACATCGTCGTCCAGGACGATCCCCGGTTCGGGACGCCCGTCGCCTACCTCGCGAACTGGAACGCCGGCACCCGGCTGCTCGACGTGAGCGATCCCGAAGACATCGAGGAACTCGGCGTCTTCGAACAGGACCGGGCCCACCACACGGTGCCGGCGCCGACGCTGCTGAACGGGACGCGCGTGTTCGTCGCCGGCCACGAGAACCCCTCGAGCCACGAGTCCGAGGGCCACGTCCGCAACGACGGCGAGAGCGGCCACTACTACCTCGTCGACGCCGATCCGATCGACGACGTCCTCGCGGGCGAACGCGACGAGCCCGTCTACCTGGGCGCGTCCTCGACGGTGCGCGAGGACGGCGTCGAGCCCGCGAGCCGAACCGCCTTCGAGATGTACGAGGACAACGGGCAAACGGAACTGGACTACTGGATCCTCTTCGAGTCGGACGAGCAGACGTTCGACGAGACGCCCGGCTTCGAAGCGGAGGCCGAGGACGATGACCAGGAGTACGAGGGGTTCGACGACTTCAACCTGAGCGCGCACAACCTCGACATCGACGCCGACGGGACCGTCGTCCTTGGGCACTACCACGCGGGGACACGGTTTCTGGAGATCACCGACGACCCCGGGCTCGAGGAGACCGGGTACAGCCGGGTCGGGCCCGATATTCCCGACGACGCCGCCCTCGGCGCCCTCTCGACGGGAACGCCGTTCCACTGGTGTGCGGTCGCTCGAAACGGTGTGGCCTTCGCCGGCGGGATCAACGAGGGGACGCAGGCGATCGCCCACGACGACGTGACCGTCGGCGAGGACACGCCGATCGATCTCGACGTCGAACGTGAGGCCGACGCCTCGCTGTTCACGGCCGGACAGACCAGCCAGGTGCAGATTCACGTCGACAGTGACGAACCAGTCCGGGTCCGCGACCGCATCCCGGCCAACTGGGAGGTCGTCGACGGCGACGTCAGCGTCGACGAGATCAGCGACGGGAAGCGCAAAGTCGTGACCGCCGACGAAACCGTCGAAGAGGGGACGGTGCGGTACTTCGTCGAGGTGCCGACCGAGCTGATCGACACCGGTTCGTACACGGTCGGGCCGGTCGAGTACGCCCGTCCCGACCCGGCGGGCGAGTACGGTGGTGGCGTCAGCGTCAACAACTTCGGCTGGCGGAAGGAGAACGCCGAGACCGTCACGAAGACCGTCGTCGGGCTCGAGACCTAATGGACTAGGTACAGTCAGGAACTGCACGCTGGGTTGCTCGGCATCGTTTGCCTTCCGAACGTGAGCTTCCACGGCACCAGAAGCTCGTCGTAGTCGAACGCACCGGGCGTTTTCAATAATAAATAATCGTAACAGATTTGGATTTCCTAACGTCTGCGTTACAGTGTGAAGAGCCCCGATCGAACAGCCGAGCAGCATATCGGTCACCGACCTCGCCACGACCACCGAACGATCACTACCGCGCTCGTATCCAGAGACCGGGGCATCGAGGACCTCGGGGAACAACTTGACGGAGAATGCGGGATCGACGTAACCCTCCGTTCGGAGCTATCCGAGATCGGGACTCGAGCCGACCGGATCGACTGTATCGTCTGTGGCCCCGACGTTGCCGATTCGCGTATTGCCGAAAAGAAATGGGAGGTCCCGGCCAGTGCGTGGATCGTCCTCTACGAGGACAACCAGACGGCAGAACGGGCGCTCTCGGCCGGAGTCGAGCGGTGCGTACACTGGGGAGACGACCGGAACGCGACAGTGACACATCTCGCGACTGCGCTCAGAGCCGCGATTGACACCAGAGAGGCGAAGTTCACTCGGGAGGCACTCCAGCGGTCGAACGATCTGTTTTTCGTCTTCGATCCGGACGGTAACCTGCTCCAGTGGAACCACCGGCTGTCCGAGGTGACCGGGTACGACGACGAGGAGGTCGCGTCGATGTCGCCGTCCGACTTCGTCGCCGACGAGGACGTAGCGGCGATCGAGGCAGCGGTCCGACGGGTTCTCGAGAGCGGGACCGTCCGAACGGAAGCGGATCTCGTGACCAAGGACGGCGAGGAGATCCCCTACGAGTTCACGGGCGCGCTGCTCGACACCGAGGAGGGCGCTCGGATCAGCGGAATCGGACGGGACATAACGGATCGCAAACACCGCCAGCGCGCCCTGGCCCAGCAGGCCGAACAGTTGCGAACGGTGAACCACATCAACGCGGTCATCCGGGAGGTCAACCAGGCGCTCGTTCGGGCCTCCACCCGCGAGGAAATCGAGGAGGCGGTATGTACCCACCTCGCGAAAAAGGAACCGTACCGGTTCGCGTGGATCGGCGAGCAGGGGGCCGCAAGCGACCGCGTCACGCCGCGGGCGTGGGCGGGGATCGAAAAGGGGTATCTCGAGGACCGCCCCAATGTCGAAGAGAACCGGGGCGATCACATCACGGCAGCAACCGCGATACGGACCGGCGAGATCCAGACCGCACAGCACATCGCCGAGGACCCCGAGTTCGAACCGTGGCGCGAGGCGGCCCTAGAGCGTGGCTTCCGGTCGGCGATCGCCGTGCCGCTTCGCTATCGTGAAACGACCTACGGGGTACTTTGCGTGTACGCGCCGCGCCCGGAGGCCTTCGACGAGGACGAACAGGCCGTGCTCGCCGATCTCGGCGAGACCGTCGCGTACGCGATCAGCGCGGCCGAGCGACGGCGCGCGCTCGTCACCAATTCGGTCATCGAACTCGAGTTTCTGACCCGCGATCGGTCGATCGACTACGTGGCACTGTCGGCGGAGCTGGGCTGTGAAGTGACCGTCGAGAGCGTCTCACCGACCGGCAGCGGGGAAGTCGCCGGGTTCATCACGATACGCGGGACGGACTGCGAGACGGTGCTCTCGGCTGTTGGCGACGACCCGGACGTCGAGGCGACCGTCGTGGCGGACCACGGCGAGGAGTGTGTCTTTCGGTTGACCGGACCGGAGCCGTCGGTGTCCGGAACTATCGCCGATTATGGGGGCGTCGTCCGGGAGGCGGACGCCGACCACGGCGAAGGACGGTTCGTCGTCGAACTCCCATACGACGCCGACGTCCGTGCGGTCGTTGACGGCGTCGAGGAGTACTACGACCGAACCGAACTCCTCGCCCAGCGCGAGCGCGAGCGGACCGAGCCATCCGACGCGGTGGTCAGGGAGGCGTTCGACGACGCGCTGACCGACCGTCAGCGGGAGGTGTTGCGGGCCGCGTATCTCTCGGGCTTTTTCGACTGGCCACGTGGAGCGAACAGCGGAGAGGTCGCCGAGGTCCTCGGGATCACGGAGCCGACCTTCCACGAGCACCTCCGGACGTGCCAGCGCAAACTCGTCAGCGCGTACTTCGATCACCAGCCGCCGGTCGACCTGGCCGAGCTGATGGCCTAGTCGATTTGGTTCACGATTCTTTATTGTAATATCCCTCTGTTACTCCATGTCGCAAGACAACTCTGCTAACGCAACAGACACGACGCGGCGAAAATTCGTCGCGGGAACCAGTGCGCTCGTCGGGGCCAGCCTGCTCGGGACCGGTGCCGGCGTGTCAACCGTCGGAGCCAGCGAGGACGTCGATACGGCGTTCACGAACGTACGGGTACGCGAGGCCCTACACGCCTGGGACCGTGGGTATCGCGGGCGAGCGGACCGAACGCTCGCACTGACAGACAGCGGCACCGACTCGCGCCACCCCGATCTCGGTCCCTGGAGCGGGGCGACGGTCTCGACGGAAGACGGGTTCGAGATCGACGGCAATCCGTTCGCCAACACCGGTGGAAGCACCACCTCGAACACGACGAAACTCGTCGCCTGGCACAACGACTTCGATCGCTACGGCGAGTACTCCGGGCCGCGGGACTCCAACGGCCACGGGACCCACGTCGCCTCGATCATGGCCGGCACCGGGCGGGCAAGCGGGTTCGACGGGAGCCAATACCAGGAGGACGAACCCCGGACGACGCTCGTCCTCGGCGACACCCTCTCCTACGAGGTCGACGCCGAGGCCCACAGCGGCGTCTTCGCCAGCGTCTACGGCGAACTCGTCGAGATCGCGATCGAGGGCCCCGACGGCGAGGAGATCACGACCTCCAGCGACCTCGTGGGCACGAGCCTCGAGGAAAACGTCGTCGCCCAGACGCCGACGGTCCACGACGACGGCGAGGAGACCTACACCGTCCACGTCCGCGCCCAGGAGGGCGAACTCGTCTCGTCGGGGACCGTCGAGCGCGTGGCCGTCGGCGCGTTCGTCGATCCGACCGACACCGTCGGCGACCGGACCGAAGACGGCGACCGCTCGATGCACGCCGGCATCGCGCCCGACGCTGGCATCGTCTCGCTGTCGGGACTCGGCGACCCGACCGTCGAGATGGGTGACTACGCGGAGGAGTTTGCCGAGGAACTCAACGTCCGCGCGGTGAACATGTCCTGGGGGTACGTCGGCGGCATCCCCCTCGGCGCGGCTGGCGGACGGCTTGACGACGTTCCCGAGGCCATCGGGAACCTGGCCGACGCGGGGATCCTCTCGGTCGCCGCCGCAGGTAACGACGCTACACCGGCTTCCGGTAACGCCGCGCCCGCGGTCGTCCGCGAGGCGATCTCTGTCGTCGCGACCGGCGCCCGCGACGGGATCTCGGCGTACTCCTCGGGGGGGATCGCCGGCATCGACGAACACGACGAACCCTACATGAAACCCGACGTCACCGCCCCCGGCGGGACGTTGAACGTCCCTGACATCGCCGCACTGCAGGGCGAGCCCGAAGACGACGTCACCGAGACCGAACCCGAAGACGACGTCGCCGATGCCGAGCTCGAACCGGTCGAGGAACTCGACGAGGTGGACGAGAGCGACCTCGAGCCGAAGACCACCTTCGACGACGCGATCACCGGCCCCGCCGACTACGAGATCGACCTCGCCGGCTCCGTTCTCGACACCTTGGGAGACGTCACCCTCGACACGTCGCTGGAGTCGCCGCTGGCCGGCGCGAACACCGAGGGCGACGGGAACGACGGCGTCCGCGATTATACCGGAAAGGCCGGCACCTCGATGGCGGCGCCCTCCCTGGCGGGGATCGCCGGCGTCGTCGCGGAAGCGATGGAGTTCGACGCGCCCGAGGCGATCGCGCTCGACGAGCCGGCCGACGCCGACCGGGACGACGTCCTCCGGCTCAAACAGACCCTGCTGGCGACCGCGAGCGAGACGGCGCTGACCGCGGCCCCCTACCACCGGGCGAAGGCGCCCCGGTACACCCACGGCGGCCGCGACCAGTTCGAGGGATACGGCCGGGCAAACGTCGGCCCCGCGATCGACGCCGTGATTCGTGACCTCACCGACGACGCCGTCTCGGGAACCGTCGGCCTCGCCGTCCCCGAGGACGAGCGGGCGATCGCCGGACACGTCCGCGTGAGCGATCCCGGCGAGATCGACGCCGAGGTCGCCTTCAGCCACTACAGCGGCGGGAACGAGAGCGCGACTAAGGGCGATCCACACGTCGATCTCTTCCTCTACGACGCCCAGAACCCCGACGAGCAGACCGGTGATCCGACGATCGTCGACAGCGACGCCGGCATCGAGGGCGACGCCTCGGTTTCGACGACCGTCTCTCCGGACGATCTGGAGGCAAACGGCGGCGAGCGCGTGTTCTACGTCGTCGCGAAGCTGGTGAACATCCCCGGACTGGTCAACGGCTTCGACTGTCGGGCCCACCTCGACCTCGAGACCGCGTTCGACGAAGCGGGGCTGCTCGTCGAGGGCGAGCGCGAGGACGACGCCTCCGCGTTCACGGGCGGCCAGACCAACCGTACCGAGCTCGACGTCACGGTTCGACACCCCGACGGCGAGGAGGTCGTCGTCCGCGACACCATCCCCGAGGACTGGGACGTCGACGAGGACCACGGCGACGTCGAGGCGACGACTCCCGCCTTCGGTGGCGGCACCCACGTCTACTTCGGCGTCGACGACCCCCAGGACGCCTACGAGGAGCTGACCCACTTCGCCGAGGCGCCCGACGACATCGAAGACTCCGACCGCTACACGTTCGGGCCGATCGCGGTGACGACCGACACGGACGACGACGGGACGCTCACCGACCGCGAGTGGACCGCGATCAGCGGCACCGACCGGACGGTCACCGTCGCTGCGGAGGAGACGTAGCTGACCGGAACGGCGGTTCCCCCTTTTCGAGCCGCCGTCGAGACTGCGACCGAATCGGGACGCCATCCACGACTGACGACGCTCCGGACCGACACGACACACCATCTATGACCACGAACTCGACCACCGAGACGCGAACCGACCCAGTCAGTGCATCGACCCGCAGACGATTCGTCGCCGGCCTCGGCGCCGCCGGCCTCGCGACGACGCTTCCCTTCGCCGGAAGCGCGGCCGCCGACGGGACGGTCGTCGACGAGACGCTCGATACTGCGAGCGACACCCTCCAGGAGACCCTCGTCGTCTTCGAGGAGAACGACCAGGTCGACCGCCTCGCGGAACTGGACCTCGCGCTGGGGTATCACTCCTTTACTACCCTGCCGGTCGGCTACACCGAGCTCACGGGCGAACAGCTGCTCGCGGTCGCCGACTGGGACGAGGTCAGGTACGTCTCCGCGAACCGCGACCTGGAGTACTTCAACGACGACAGCCGGGAGACGACCGGTGCCGACCGCGTCCAGGACGGCGAGGACCTCGAGGCGGCCTACACCGGCGAGAACGTTCACACTGCCGTCATCGACACCGGCGTCGACGGCGCCCACCCCGACCTCGAAGGGAACCTCGAAGCGAACTGGCAGTGGGTCGGTGATCCGCTCGAGCAGGACGTCCTCTGGGAGGACCTCGGGCCCGTGAACACCGACGACAACGGCCACGGGACCCACTGCTGTGGCACCGTCGGCGGCGACGGCACCGAGAGCGACGGCGAGTACAAGGGGATCGCTCCCGACGCGGCGCTGACCTCCTACTCGGCGAACCTCTCGCTGACGCTCGTCACGATCGTCGCGGCCTATGACCACATGATCGAGCGCAAGCAGTCGGGCGAGACCGATATCCAGGTCGTGTCGAACTCGTACGGGCTGGCCGAGGACGAGGACTACGACCCGAACGATCCGGGCAACGTCGCCACCTGGCACGCGTTCGAAGCCGACATCCTGCCCGTGTTCGCCGCCGGCAACGACGGCCCCGAGACGAACACGCTGAACTTCTACACCCGGGGCCCGCACGTCCTCGGGGTGGCGGCGACCGAGGCCGACCAGACGGTGACCGACTTCTCCTCGCGCGGACGGTCCCCCGACTTCGATGGAGTGACCAACTACGACCGCGAAACGGCCTTCGAGAACCACCAGGCGTTCTACTCGGGCGACGACCCGGACGGCCCGCTGGGAGTCTACCGCAACGGCGTCGCCGCGAAGGGCGGAAGCGTGATGAGCACGCTCAATCCCACCCACGCGCTACAGGCGACCGAAACCGACGAGGAACTCTTCTACGGCCGCCTCTCGGGAACGAGCATGGCCTGTCCCGGTGTCGCCGGCTGTGCGACGCTGGTCGTCGACGCCTACTACGAGACCCACGGCGAGTATCCCGACGCGATCGACGTGCTGAACACGCTCGAGGCGACGGCCGTCGAGGATGTCTACGACGACTACACCGCAGAATCGGTCGGCGCCGGGTTCGCCGACGTCTACGCCGCGGTCGAACGCGCGGAGGCGGACGACCTCGCCGACTTCGGCGAGGCCACGATCGCACCCGGCGGCGAGTAGTCGGCCGGAACCTGGCGGGACGACTTCGGTACGGCTCGGTTCGTTCGGACCTTCTTTCGACGTACTCGATTCAGCCTGAAGTCAGCGGTCGAGCTCACTCCCGTTCGATCGGCCCTCCGGTAAGGGTCGACTCGTCGCCGACGGGACTCGACCCGTCCTCGACGATCGCGAACACCGCCGTGCCGTGGGCCGGGAGCTCCCACTCGAGCGGTTCGGCGGGGAGCCGTTCGCCGCGAACGCCGTCCCAGAGGACGAGCGAGTCGGCGTCCTGCGCGCTCGTCACGTACTCGGCGGGATCGAAGGTGATCGTCCGTGGCGCGTCGGCCCAGTTGAACACCGTAACCGTCGGCGCGCCGTCGCCGGGTCGCTCGCAGACGACCCGTTCGGGGAACTCGGAGCGTTCGAGACCCTCGACGGCGCCCGTCTCGACGGGCGGCAGCGAGCGCTCGAGCAGTCGCCGTCCCTCGGCGTCGATCTCGGCGATGCGGTCCGAGAAGACGTTGACACCCCCGGTCGTCGCGACGAGCGCGGCGAACGCCTCGCGCTCGGCCCGGGTGAGGTCGCTGGTCGCCCTGACGAGCTGGCAGTCGGGATCGTTCACCCACCAGCGACGGTGGAGCACCTGGCGGTTGAGCGTGTTTCGGACCGCGTTCTTCAGCGCCGGCTGGCTCGCCGCCTCGTCCTCGGTCTCCCAGACCGGGTCGGTGTCGGGCCCGATCCGCATCGCGTCGACCAGCCCGATGCTCGGGGCCAGGGGCGCGCCGCAGCCGAGCACGAGGACGTCGTCGCCGACCGTCTCGTCGACGATCTCGAGCCCGCGGCGGTAGGCCTCGAACCGGGTCGCATCCGGGTCGTGACGCTCGCCCGGGAGCGCCGCCGCGAAGAGGAAGTCGAGTTTGAGGTACGAAAACCCCCAGTCGTCGACGACGGTCGCAAACGTCTCCCGCAGCCATTCCTCTACCTCGGGATGGGTCGTGTCGAGCCCGTAGAGCTGCGAACCCGCTCGGAACCCGCCGTCGACGGGCTCGCCGACCCCGTCGTCCGCGGTTCCAGGTTCCGTTACGAACCAGTCGGGATAGTCCTCGTAGAGCGTGGCATCCCGCTCGACATAGAAGGGCGCGAGCCAGAGTCCGGGTCTGTACCCCGCCGTCTCGACGTCGTCCGCGAGGGCGACCATGTCGGAGAACCCCTCGTCGATCGAACGCCAGTCGCCGAACGCCTCCATGTAGCCGTCGTCCAGTTGAACGATGTCCACTGGAATCCCCCACTCCCGGAGCTCCTCGAGGTTCTCGCGGACGTCCGCCTCGGTAACGTCCGTAAAGTAGTGGTACCACGAACACCAGCCGGTCGGCACCGACTTGGGGACGCGAGCGTCCATCTCCTCGCCGATCAGGTCGGTAAGCGCCGCCAACCCTTCGCGGAGATCGCGGCTCGCGTCCACCCACAGGGTCGGGGCCTCGAGCGTCGCCCCGGGCTCGAGGGACGCCCCTTCGAACGGACAGACCGCCGTAACCTCGTGAACGCCGTCAGTGTCGTCGACGATATCGAACCGAGTACAGAACCGATCGTGCTCGAGGAATCCCATCGTGAGCGCCCGTTCTTCGTCGACGAATCCGGTCAGATAGCTGCTCGTCCGCCGATCGCTGGGGGCGGCGGGATCGAGCATCATCGGTGCGTTGTCCGAGTCCTCGGCTGGGAAGCGCTCGCCGACCGGGAGCGTCGCCGTCGGTGACCAGGATTGATAGCCGTGACGGTAGATCCGCGCGTTCGAGCCGAAGGCCGACTCCAGGGAGAGAATAAGCCGATCGAGCGACGCTGTCGTCCTGCCCTCGTTCGTGATTGCAACAGAGAGGGCGACCCCACCGGCTCGCTCCGTCGCTGCGATATCGGTTATCTCCAACTCTGCCGATCCATTCGTCGCCGTGGCGTCGAGGCGCCCCGAGAGCAGTTCGCCGCTCGCGTCGGCGATCGAAACGGAGTCGTCGAGACCGTACCGTACCCTGGTTTCGTCGACCGATAACTCATCCATAGCGACGCGTCGAACCGGCGTTACATATATGCTCTCATGGCAATGCTTAGGTAGCGGCCCCGTGACCTGCGCATATGCGTATCGGAGTCTGTTACTTTCCGGAGCACTGGCCCCGCGAGCGGTGGAAAACCGACGTTGCACAGATGGCCGAGGCCGGCCTCGAGTACGTCCGCATGGCGGAGTTCTCGTGGGCCGTGCTCGAACCCGAACGCGGCGAGTTCGAGTTCGAGTGGCTCGACGAGGCCGTCGACCTGATCGGCGAGTACGGGATGCAGGCGGTGCTCTGTACGCCGACGGCGACGCCACCGAAGTGGCTCGTCGACGAGCGACCCGAGATCCTCCAGGCGGAGCCCGACGGCACCGTCCGAGAACACGGCAGCCGTCGACACTACTGTTTCAACTCGGCGGCCTACCGCGAGGAGACCGACCGGATCGTCTCGAAACTCGCCGAGCGCTACGCCGACGATCCTCACGTCGCAGGCTGGCAGACCGACAACGAGTTCGGCTGTCACCGCACCGTTCGGTGCTACTGCGACGACTGCGCCGACGCCTTCCGCGAGTGGCTCGCCGAGACGTACGGCTCGATCGAGGCACTCAACGAGGCCTGGGGGAACACCTTCTGGAGTCAGCGCTACGCCTCCTTCGAGGCAGTTGACCCGCCGGGACCGACGGCCGCCGAACACCACCCCTCACGGCTGCTCGACTACGCCCGCTTTTCGAGCGATTCGGTCGTCGACTACAACCGACTGCAGGTCGACCTGCTCAGGGAGGCCAACCCCGATTGGTTCGTCACGCACAACTTCATGGGCCGGTTTCCCACCCTCGACGCCTACGCCGTCAGCGAGGACCTCGATCTGGTTTCGTGGGACTCCTATCCGACGGGGTTCGTCCAGGACCGTCTCGAAGGCGAGCCGACCCCCGACCAGCTGCGGGCGGGTGACCCCGACCAGCTCGGGATGGACCACGACCTCTACCGGAGCGCCCTCGACAGACCGTTCTGGGTGATGGAACAACAACCCGGGGACGTCAACTGGCCACCCCACTGCCCCCAGCCCGGTGAGGGAGCGATGCGCCTGTGGGCCCACCACGCGAGCGCCCACGGCGCCGACGCGGTGCTTTACTTCCGCTGGCGGCGCTGTCTCGAGGGCCAGGAACAGTACCACGCCGGCCTCCGGAAGCAGGACGGCTCGCCGGATCGGGGCTACGAGGACGCGATCCGGGCCGCCGCCGAACTGGCGGACGTTGGCGAGGCAGACCACGTCGACGCCTCAGTCGCCCTGCTGTTCGACTACGACAACCTCTGGGCGCTCGACGAACAGCCGCATGCACCTGACTTCGACTACTGGAGCCTGCTCGACGCCTTCTACGGGGCGTGCCGGGCTCGAGGGGTACAGGTCGACGTCGTCCACCCGACGACCGCGCTCTCCGGGTACGACGCCGTCGTCGCGCCGGCGCTGCACTTGGTCACCGACGGGCTCGCAAAGCGACTGACGGACTACGTCGAGACGGGCGGCGAGCTCCTGTTCGGCCCGCGGACGGGCGTCAAAGACGAGTACAACAAGCTTCGGCCCGCTCCGCAGCCGGGACCGCTCGCGGACCTCGTCGGTGCGACCGTCGACCAGCACGAGTCCCTGCCCTCGCAAGTCGAGACCCGCGTGTGCCGCGTCGACGGCGACGAGACCTACGCGTTCCGCACCTGGTCCGAGTGGCTCGAGGCCGACGCCGCGACCCCGCTGTTCGAGTACGACACCGACGGGATCGAGGCGGGCCGAACGGCGGCCGTCGAGAACGGCGTCCGCGAGGGCAGGGTCGTCTACTGTGGCGTCTGGCCGGGCGCCGACCTGGCCGACGCGCTCGTCGCCCCGCTGCTCGAACGTGCCGGCGTTCCGTCCTGCGATCGACTCCCCGAGGGGCTCCGGGTCGGCGAGCGCGGCGACTACACGTGGGTGACGAACTTCTCGAGCGATCGGTTCGCGATCGAGCCCGACGAGGACGTCGAGTGGCTGGTCGGCGAGAGAACGGTCGACGCCTACGACGTCGCGGTCGCGGACGGACGGATCGTCGACGGCCTCTCAGTCGAGCGGCTCGATTCGCGGTAGTCGATCGTCCCGATACCGCTCGTTCCGGAGAGTGCGGCCAGCCCCATCGTCAGTGTCGGCCCCGATCGCCGTGCAGGAACATACTAATCCGACCGGCAGCTCGTTTCGACCGACCGCTATGAAGATCGCGCTCGATCTGGAGGGCGTCCTCGCCGACTCGATGGGCTACTTTCTCGATCGGTACAACGCCCAGCGTGGGACGGCCTACGCGAAGTCCGACGTCGATAGCTGGAGGTGGGTCCCGACGGTGGTCGGGTTCGAGACGTTCGATTCGATCGTCAACCGTGGCTGGCGAACCAACCCGTCGAAGATACAGTACAGCGTCGAGGACCTCCCGGCGAGGCTCCCGTCGCTGATGACGGCGACCGATCTCCGCGTGGATATCGTGACCGCACGGACTGGCGTCGAGGAGTCGATGCAACGATGGCTGGCTACGGCCGGGCTTCCCTACGACGAGTTCGTCGCGATCGATACTCGACCGAAGCCGGAACTGGCGTACGACGTCTTTATCGACGACGATCCGACCCTCTCGCGGCACCTCTCTTCCGAGCAGATCCAGGTACTGGTCTCGCAACCCTGGAACGAACACGTGGCGTGCGACGGCGATCGCGTCCGTCGCGTCCCGTCGGTGCTTTCGGCGTTCGAACGGCTCCCACCGTCCGCGACGGGAAGGTCGACATCCGAGTGACGTCCTCGACCGCCGCGAACGGCTGGATGCTCTCGCGGTTTCCCGAGAGCGCTGCTCCTACTGCGACGGACGATCCCTCAGGAACGCCGCGCCGTGTGCGAGCGACGCGGCGGGATCGTCGGGATCGTCATGCTCGTAGACGAGCCACTCGGCACCGGCGTCTGCGGCGGCCTCGACGCAGGCCTGCACGTCGACGTCGCCCTCGCCGAGTTCGGCAAATGCTGGTTCCGTCCCGCCAAGATCCATGTCCTTCAGATGGACCGTCCGGACTCGTCCCTCGAGTTTCCGAAGGCGCTCGGCGGGGTCGTCGCCGGCGGCGAGCGCCCAGCCGACGTCGAGTTCGAGTCCGACGTCGGTCGACTCAAGGAAGCGCTCGAACGCCGCCCCCTCGTCGAGATCCGCGTACTCGTGGTCGTGGTTGTGATAGAACAGCTCCCAGCCGTCCTCCGCGAGATCAGCCGCCAGCGCGTCGAGGCGCGCGGCGGTCTCGTCGACGGCCGTCGCGGATTCGAACCGTTCGGGATCGAGCCACGGGACGACGACGCCGTCGATTCCGAGCGGCGCGTAGGCCTCTCGGACGGCGTCGCGATCGTTCTCGAGCGTCTCGATGTCGACGTGTGGCGGTGTCGCCTCGAGTCTCCGCGCGTCGAGCGTTTCTGCGAGCGCGTCGGGGTCATCGTACAGCGGCGAGTACTCGCCGGCGAACTGGACGCCGTCGTAGCCCACGTCGGCGACGCGCTCGAGTACTTCGCTCAGGGAGTTGTCGAGATCACGAACGCTATAGAGGTTGATCGCGGTTTTTGGCATACGTCTGCCCACACGCCGCCGGAGTAATGAACTACCGATGTCGGAACCGCAACGCCGCTCTCGGCGACGGACTCTCGGTCGACTACCACTCGGCGACGCTGCCGTCGTCGTGACGCCAGACGGGGTTGTGCCAGTCGACGCCTCCGGTCTGCTCGCGGACGTGGTCTTCGTCGATCTCGATGCCGAGTCCCGGCCCGTCGGGGAGGTCGACGTAGCCGTCGCGGTACTCGAAGACCGACGGATCGGCGAGGTAGTCGAGAACGTCACTGGTCTCATTGTAGTGGATGTCCAGGCTCTGTTCTTGGATCAGGGTGTTCGGCGAGCAGGCGTCGACCTGGATACACGAGGCGAGCGCGATCGGACCCAGGGGGCAGTGAGGTGCCACGGAGACGTCGTAGGACTCGGCCATTGCCGCGATCTTCTTGACCTCCGTGATCCCGCCCGCATGCGAGAGATCGGGCTGGATCACGTCGACGGCGTTCGACTCGAAGATCTCCTTGAAATCCCACCGCGAGTACATCCGCTCTCCCGTTGCGATCGGGATCGTCGTCGACGCCCGGATATCGGCCAGTGCGTCGTTGTGCTCGGGCAGCACCGGTTCTTCGATGAACATCGGATCGTACGGCTCGAGAGCGCGGGCCAACCGGCGAACCATCGGCTTCGAGACCCGGCCATGGAAGTCGACGCCGATGTCGACCTCGCTGCCAACGGCCTCGCGAACGGCGGCGATGCGGTCGACGGCCTCCTCGACGGCCCGCGGGTTGTCGACGGGTCGGATCTCGGGTGTGGCGTTCATCTTGAGCGCGCTAAACCCTTCCTCGACCTTCTCGCGGGCGGCGCCGCCGACGTCGCGCGGGCGGTCGCCGCCGATCCACTGGTAGACCCGCACGCGGTTGCGGGCCTTCCCGCCGAGCAGTTCGTACACCGGCGCGCCGAAGCGTTTCCCCTTGATGTCCCATAGCGCCTGATCGACGCCCGCGATCGCGGACATGAGGACAGGGCCGCCACGGTAGAAGCCGCCGCGGTACATCGCCTGCCAGTGATCTTCGATCGCGCTCGGATCCTCGCCAAGCAGGTAGTTGTCCATCAGCTCTTCGACCGCCGTTCTGACGGTTTTCGCTCGGCCTTCGACGACCGGCTCGCCCCAACCGACGGTGCCGTCGCTCGTCGTTACCTTCAAGAATAGCCAGCGGGGCGGGACCTCGAACAGTTCGTAGTCAGTGATTCGCATACTATCGTGCCTCCGTACCGATACCGGCGGCAACCGCGTCGGTTTTCGTCTTCAGCGCCTCGCCAGTGTCGACGTCGAAGAGGTAGAGTGCGCTCTCGTCGAACGCGAACGCGACCTCCTCGCCCGCCTGCGGGCGAAGGGTTGGATCGATTCGAGCCGTCAGTTCGTGCTCGCCGAGCTCCATATAACAGAAGTTCTCGTTGCCCATCGGTTCGACGACAGACACCGTCGCCCGGTTCGACCCGCCCTTGACGAGCGTGATGTCTTCCGGCCGGACGCCGACGCGAACGCGCGAGCGCCCCTCGACCGGTTCCGGATTCGAAAGCTCGTAGGTGAACCCAGCTGGACCGGAGAGCGTCGTCCCGTCGACCTCGGCGGTGAGCAGGTTGATGCTCGGCGAGCCGATGAACGTCGCGACGAACTCGTTAGCCGGACTTCGATAGACGTCCTCCGGCGGACCGACCTGCTGGAGAATCCCGTCGTTCATCACGGCGATTCGGTCGCCCATCGCCATCGCCTCAGTCTGGTCGTGGGTGACGTACACCGTCGTCACGTCGAGGTCGTGCTGAAGCTCCTGCAGTTCGGTTCGCATCTCCGCGCGCAGCTTCGCGTCTAAGTTCGAGAGCGGTTCGTCCATCAAGAACACTGCCGGCTCGCGGACGATCGCCCGCCCGAGCGCGACTCGCTGTTGCTGACCGCCAGAGAGCTCCTTCGGCTTATCGTCGAGCAGGGGAGTGATGCCGAGCATCTCGGCGACGGATTCGACCCGCTCTGCGATCTCGGCTGAAGGGAGCGACGACGAGAGCTTCAGCCCGAAGCCGATGTTCTGTCGGACGGTCATATGCGGGTACAGCGCGTAGTTCTGGAACACCATCGCGACGTCGCGCTCGCTGCCCCGGAGGTCGGTTACCTCGCGGTCACCGAAGTGGATCGAGCCTTCGGTGACGTCTTCAAGCCCCGCGATGCAGCGAAGCGTCGTCGACTTTCCACAGCCCGAGGGGCCGACGAGAACGAGGAACTCCCCGTCCTTGACGCCGAGGTCGAGATCCTCGACGGCGACGATCGATTCGTCGCCGGAGTCGTACACCTTTACGAGATCCGTAATATCTATGCGTGCCATTGGAATCGTTGTGCGTTCATGTTACTCTTTGAGCGATCCCGCCAGGATGCCGCTGACGAACTGTTTCTGGAGCACCAGAAACAGGATCGCCAGCGGGATGATCGCGAGCGAGCTCGCGACCATGATCTGGTCGTAGTTGATTCGTCGACTCTCCTCGAGGCCGGACAGCGCAACCGGGATCGTGTAGTTGGCGGACGACTCGAGGATGACCAGCGGGTAGAGAAAGAGATCCCACTGGAACAGAAAGAGGATGATCGCGAGTGCGGCGAGCGAGGATCGCATCGCCGGCAGCGCGATCCGGTAGAAGATCTGGAACTCCGTCGCGCCGTCCATCCGCGCGGACTCGAGCAACGCGTCGGGGATCGAGCGCATGTTCTGGCGCATCAGGAAGATCCCGATCGGGTTCGCGAGCCACGGGAGGATGATCGCGCGGAACGTGTCCATCCAGCCGATCTGGGACATCATCAGGAACAGCGGGATGACCAGCAGCTGGATCGGCAGGACGAGCGTCGCAAGGATCAGGTAGAAGATCGGCTCCTTGAACCGGAACTCGTACTTCGCGAAGGCAAAGCCCGCCATCGAGCACAGCAGCACCGACAGGACGGTGTAGACGACGGCGATGAAGACGCTGTTCCAGATCGAGACGACGAACTCGGTTTCCGCGTGCAAGACCGCGAAGTTCTCGAAGAAGTGCGTTCCCGGGTACAGTCGCGGCGGGAACTGGATGAACTCCTCCTGAGGCAGCGTCGCGGCGACGATCATCCAGTACAGCGGCACCATCATCGCGACCGTCATCACGAGGATGAACGAGTAGGTGAGGAACTTCCAGACGGCGTCCTTGCGTCGCTGTTCGCGCATCAGTCGTCACCTCCGATCTTGATCTGGACGATCGAGATGACGCTGACGATCGCCACGAAGACGACGGTGAGCGCGCTCGCGTAGCCGAGGTTTGGACTGCCGACGAACGCCTCCTCGTAGATGTACTGAACGATGGTGATCGTCGCGTTCGTCGGACCGCCGCCGGTGATGACGTACGGCTCGGCGAACAGTTTGAACGTCCCGATCGTCGAGAGCACGACGACGAACAGGAGAACGGGTTTGAGCTGAGGGAGCGTCACGTACCGGAACTTCTCCCAGCGGCTCGCGCCGTCGATTTCGGCGGCTTCGTAGAGCTGCTGCGGGATCGTCTGTAACCCCGCCAGCAGGATGATCATGTTGTAGCCCGTCCAGCGCCAGGTGACGGCACCGACGATCGTCTTTCGGGCCCAGAACTCGCTTCGCATCCACTCGATCGGCTGGACGCCGACCACCGAGAGCAGGTAGTTGATGAACCCGGTCTCGTTGAACAGGATCAGAAAGATCGTCGAGTACGCGACGATGTTCGCCGACACCGGCAGCGCGATCGCTGTCCGAAAGACGCCCTTGAATCGGACGAAGCCGGCGTTCAAGGCGAGCGCGAGCGCCAGCGCCAGCCCGATCATAATCGGCACCTGAATTGCCAGGATGTACGTCGTGTTGAACATCGACTGCCAGAACAGGCCGTCGGCGAGCATGCTCGTGTAGTTGCCGAAACCGACGAACTGGAGTTCGGCGATTCGGGGTACCTCGAAGAAAATCGGCCCGAGATCGACGTAGAACAGTCGTCCGTCGCCGACCCCCTGGTACTCGAAGAACGAGAGGTAGATCGTGTAGACGATTGGGAACAGCAGGAACAGCCCAAACAGGACGAAGAACGGCGAGATCAGCAGGTACGCGACCTGCGATCTGGTAAGCGAGGGGGTCCGCTCGGTGAGCTCGCGCCGGAACGAGCGAAACCGGTCCCAGAGCCGATGGTAGCCGTCCGAAGTGTGTTTCGTAGACATAAAGGAAAGAGTCGCTCAGGCGAGGTCCCGATCCGTTCGGTCGGCGACGTACTCGGCTGCGGCTATCACGGTCTCTTCTGGATCCTCGTCGTCGCGGAGCATTCGGAGGAACTCGTTGTTGATCGCGTCCGAGACATACGGCGTGTCAACGGAGTACTCGTACTCGGGCATCTCCTCGGCGACGTCGGCGAAGAGTCGGCGCGCGGCCTGACCGTCGTAGAAGTCAAGTTCCTCGTCGAAGACGTCGTCGTGATCGTAGGTGGTCTCGAGCGCGGGGAACAGCCCGTACTCGTCGTACATGAGGAGCTGCATCTCGTCGGTCGCAAGCGACCACTTGACGTAGTCGAAGGCGCGGTTCTGCTCGGCGCTTTCGATCTGACTGGGGATCATCAGGCTCGACCCGCCCCAGTTCGACGCGCGCGGGCCGCCCTCTTCGTGGGCGGGGATGCGGTAGACGCCCCAGTTTCCGGCCGTATCCGGAAGCTCGTCGCGAAGGGTTCCTTCCATCCATGCGGCCGACGGGAGCGAGGCGATCTCGCCCTCGCCGTAGCCGTTGAACCACTCGGTCGACCAGCCGTCGTACGTCGAGGCGAGGCCGGCGTCGTACAGCTCCTTGAGCGTCTCGGCGATCATCACCGAGTCGTCGTTGTGGATGTTTACCTCGCCGTCGTCGGTGAAGGGCTGGTTGCCGAGCTGACGGAACTGGTAGCGCCAGACGCCATCAAGGTCGTTCTCCGGAATGTTGAACATGTAGATGTCGTCGGGCAGCTGCTCGCCTTGCTCCTGGAAGTCGTCCCACGTCTCGATCTCGTCGGCGTCGAGTCCGTGCTCGTCGTAGATGTCGCGCCGGTAGAAGACGGCGGTCGGGCCGATGTCCCACGGCAGCGCGTAGATCGAGTCGTCCTCGACGAGCGACGCCCACGCACCGTCGACGAAGTCCGCCTCGATCCCGGCTTCGTCCACACGGTCGGTAATATCCTGGACTGCACCCGTACCGATCTCAGCAGGGCCGTCGATCAGCTCGAGCATGGCGACGTCGGGTGCTCCGGAGCCGCCCGTGAGCCGACTTCGGAGATCTTCCTTCATCGCGTCCTGACCGTGTTCTTCGACGTTGATCGTCGCATCGTGTTCAGCTTCGTACTCCTCGGCGGTCAACTCGAGCGACCGGGCAGCGACGTCCCATCCCCACGCTTCGATCTCGTCGGCCATCTCGTCGCTATCTGTGTCATCGCTGTCATCGTCATCAGGGTCGCCGGTTCCGACACACCCCGCGAGCGCAGCGCCACTAAGCGCTGCAGCACCGGTCATCAGCCGCCGTCTTCCGAGCCGTCCGTACATGGTATTTTGTGACATATACTCACTCGCCATCCACACTCAGTCACGATTATAACTTAAACCTTTTCCACTTGCCGCCAGAGAACGGACGACAGAGAGCTTGTGAAAGCGTTTTTAGTGAGAGAACAGGTCTATTTTAAATACTATTCTACACCGCAGAGGTGAGAGAGGCGGAGTATGTTGCCGGGTAGCTGCAGCTACAGTCACGTTCGACGCCCCGATCAGAGGATGTTGTTCACCGATGGGGAACAACTGTTTAGTATCCGGATTACCGTAGTTCAGAGCGAAACGATGGGGGACATCGACGGGGTTTCGGTGCAGGCGACCGCGACGACGTTCTCGGTCATCGAAGCGCTACGCGACCGACATCGGGCCGGCGTCACCGAGTTAGCAACCGAGCTCGGCCGCTCGAAGAGCGCCGTTCACAACCATCTCGATACGCTCGTCACGCTCGGCTACGTTCGGCGCACCGAGGAGGGGTATACACTCACTCACGAGTTCCTCCGACTCGGGTTAGCCATGCGTGAACAGAGTCCGGTTTACGCTGCCAGCAAAGCTGAACTTCGAACGCTCGCCCGGACAACCGGCGAACTGGTCAATCTGGTTATTCCCGAAGCAGACCACGGTATCTACCTCCACCGAGTAGGCAACGGTGAGCATCCGATTCCGGAGGGAGGACAGGTAGCGCTACACGCTTCGGCGGCCGGAAAAGCGATTCTCGCCTTTCGCGAGTATGACGCAGTCGATATGTACGTCGAGAACCACGGCCTGTCAGCAATCACAGATCGAACCGTCACCGACCCAGAAACATTGCGAAGTGAACTTCGATCAATTCGCGACCAGCGGATCGCGTTCGATCGGGGCGAACAGACACCCGACTGGCAGTGTGTCGCCAGCCCGATCGTCGTCGGCACGGAACCTATCGCAGCAATCAGTGTCTCGGGTCCTGCCGACCGAATGCGTGGCAAACGTCTCGAAGAAGACGTCACCGGCCTCGTCGTCAGCACGGCGAAGGCGATCGAGCTCGAACTACTCGACTCGAGCGACGTCGAGAGCTGAGTCTCGAGTCGAGACAACGGCTGGGTCGAGCCGAGTCACCAGCAAGGGCCCTCTCACGGTATTTCACCACACTGACACGGAGTTCGGCCACCCGAACTGCTTGGGTGATCTTCGACAGTGGCTCAGACGCCTAGCGCCGGCGGCAGGTCAAGTTCGGAGGCCGTCGGAGCGTTCGTCGAAACCGCCGAAGACTCGAGAACGTGGAGAACGAGAGAGTCGGTGGGCTTAGCGAGGCTATTCGGAGGTCGGTGTTTTAGTCCGGATCGCCTCGGGAGCGATCCCGTTGACGGCCGCGAACACCGCGCCGAGGACCAGTCCGTAGACGAGGTGACCGACCGCGAACAGCAACGCGGCGAACAGCTCCGCTGCCATTCCGGGGACGGGCAAGAACGGCAGCGGGAAGGTCCCGATCCCAGCCCGCGCCATCGCGGCCGGAAAGATCAGTCCCCCAGCGACGATGCCGAGCACCGTCCCGAAGACGATCCCGGCGATGAGGTACTCCCGAAAGCTGCCGACGACGTCCTGAATCGCTGGTCTCGTGACGACTGCCGCGAACGTCAGCCCGAACAGGACGCTGAGTATCAGGTGAATCGTCCAGCCCGCACCGACGTCCGCAGCCGGAATCGGTGCGAGGCCACCGAGCAGTTCGATCTGGTTCCCTCCGAGATGGAGGAGCACTCCCATCGCGATACCGCCGGCCAGACCGCCGGTGAAGCCGCCGCCCCAGCGACCGACGCCGTCGATCGGTTGTGTGCTATTCTCTACCATAGAGGGAGTAGGGGGTTCTGCCAGAATAATCCTCTCATTGCCCTCGTACCGTGACTATCTCTCGGCCGGAGGGAACCGGCGGAAACCGGAACCGGTGACGGTTTTGTATAACTACATGAAATTTATACTTCCGCGAGACGGACGCTGACCGCTTCTCGAGATCGACGGCGTCCGGGACGAAAGAACCGCTACTCGCGGACCGACTCGAAGGATCCATCGGCGATCGAGGCTGCCAACTCGTCGCTCTCGAGGTCGTCGGGAACGTACTGGGGATACTTCCGCCGGAAGTAGCCGAGCACGTTCTCGAGGTCGCGTTCCAGGAACTCGTCGGCGTTGGCGTGGTCGGTGGGCACCGCTTGCGGCCAGTCGAACACCTTCACGCCCTCCTCGTTGACGAAGACGTTGTACTCGCTCATGTCGGCGTGAACGTACCCCGCCTCGTACGCGCCCGCGATCTCGGTGACGAGCAGATCGAGCACACCGAGCACCTGATCGGGCTCGAGTCTCGTCCGGGAGAGTTCGACGCCGTCCATCTTCTCCATGACGATGGCGTGGCGGTTCTGATCGATCGGCCGGGGAACGGCGACGTCCGGGTAGAGCTCCTCGAGAATGTCGTGTTCGCGCTCGGCCGCCTTGCGCGCGGTGTACATCCAGGAGACGTGGTCCTTGTCCGAGGTGTAATCGCGCTCCTTGTGGACCTCCCGGAAGTTCGTATACCCCTCGCGGTGGTACTTCAGCGCCAGGGGCTTGTAGGAGCGGACCTCGTAGACGTCGCTCTCCTTGCCGACACCCAGCGGCGAGCCGAACTCGCCTATCGTCTCCCGTTCGACGAGCGCCCGCAGCGCGAGCGCGTCGTACCCCTCGAACTGGAGGGTGTACCCCTCGTACTGGATCGTCTTCTTCTCGACGAGCCCGCGTTTGAGACAGCGCTCGAGGCGGTAGTCGACCTCTTCCTCGGTCAGATTGGCGAACTTCGGGATCTTTTCCCGCTGGACCCACTCCGAGAAGCGCATTCCCTGCTCCACGCCCGAGAGGAGATAGAAGTCCTCTTCCTCGAGCTCCGGCAGTAACTCGGCGACGTTCCGCACCATGTCTCGAAGCTACCCGTTCGGCACGTAAAAACGTCGTGACAACGGCTACGCGGGCCGATCCGTACGCGCCGTCGTCTACGACGAAAAGACGGAGGGCCCCGACTGTAAACCGCTGAGGACGATACGAAATCTACCCGTCGGCGCAATCCAGAGATTCGGCATTTGGAAACCTACAAATGAACTCACCGAAAACACAGTTGAAACATAAGATACCGGTTTTCAGACTATCTCCCCACAGTTTGCAAGAGAAATATCGATTATTTGGTGTATTCAGAGGAGTGTTTCGAGGGGCAGGTCACCCCTCTATAAAGATTTTATAACCAGTTAGGATGGGGACGGTGGTCAAAGTCTTCAATATCGACTGTATTCTCTACTGTCAGTGTCCATGAATCGTCGTTCTCTACATCACGATAGTTGACATGCATTGGTCAGCGGACAATGATTACGGGAACTGGTGCACGTTTAGACACAGTTTCAGTTACGTTTCCAATAAGAAACCGGTGTGCTGCGCGGTTCCAGTCTGCGCCGTGAGCACCGAGCACAATCGTATCGTAGTCCTCAGCGCGGTCAAGGATATTCCGGGCAGGATGGCCGATACCAACGATTGTGTTAATCTCTCGATCACGCTCGTCGGCGGTCTCGTGAGCGCGTTCGAAAACCGGCTCAGCGCGTTTGGCAGCAGCCCCACTGATATCATCTTCAAGAGCGAGGGCCGTCGCCTCACCCATCATCATTGATGGCACACCAACAACGTGTAAGACGGTGATTTCGGCCTCTGGATAATTGTCGAGCGCATATTCGAGGGCTTGACTAGCGTGGTCGGAGTCATCCATCGGAACAAGAATTTGTGAGCCCATATCCCAAAAGACGTTTTCCAGCTACCTAACTCCCAATGTCAGGCGACTCCCGGAACGAGAATGAAGAATCCGTAGGCCAGAAGTGTCGAGACCGAGGGGCCGATAATCCACATCGAGATATATTTCATCACGGCACGTGGATTGAAGAGGTCACCCGCTTTGAGTACCTCTTCCGGTTCTTCTTCACCAATCGGTGCGGCTGGTTTGCCTTCCATCTCGTCGGCGGTGATTGCACCTGGGACAACCTCGCTCTCTTTCGTGTCTTGAGTAACGGCCTCACGGAAGGTAATCGGTCGAGTTGCGCGACCCCACCCAATGCCGACAATCGTCATCACCGTTGCCATCACGAGGCTGATTGGAATCCCAATCCACGAGAGAAGCGTTGTGATCGTCGATGCCGTAACCATGACGAACAGCGCTGCGAGTAGCGGGATGTCACTCAGTTCGCCCCCGACAGAGTCCATCGTCCGGCGGGCGATGGTGAACCCACCGACTCCGATAGCAAGCGTGGCGATGACAATCGCTATATTCGCTTCCAACCCTGCTTCGCCCACCAGCGGTGCAGCGGCGTTCGGCACGTTACTCGCCCCGGCACTAAATGCCATGTAACAACCAATGACGAGGACAACTGCCGTGCTACCGATTTCAGACCACGTCGTGTTTGGGCCGAACGTGGGCTTCGGAATTTTTCCGTCTCGTTCAAGAGTTAGCAATGGGCCATCTGATTTTTCAATCTGTACTCGTCGGTTGACTTCCGGATAGATGTATCGTCCAATAACACCGCCAATCCAGAACCCAATGATTGGTGTTACG
>NZ_JARUKW010000040.1 GCF_029688845.1 Natronococcus sp. A-GB1
ATCATCCGTATATCTCGGAATGATATGCCAATGGAGGTGAGGAATCGTTTGGCCTGCTGTAGCACCATTATTGAGACCGATATTTGTTGCATCAGGCTCGTATTCCGCAGATATCCTCTCGTGAGCCCGTTCAAGGAATTCGTAAATGCGAGTGTCATCCAACTCTTCAAAACCTTCTACGTGGGTCTTCGGGATAACGAGCGAGTGGCCCTCGGTTACTGGATACTTATCAAGGAAGCAGATATAGTCCTCATCCTCTAACAGAATGGTAGCTTCAGCATCTCCATCTGCGATCTGACAAAATAGACACTCTGTAGTGTTAGCCATTGAACTTCTATCGACAATTTTCACCCACGATCCTATATCTTCTGTAGAAATATCCGTCTCCGTGGCAAACTATATTTTCAATCAAACTGATTGACTTAGTCGTGACCGCGAATCACTGGGAACCTATCCTGCAGGAGCTCGAGGAGATGCCCACCAATCCATCTTAGGAAATTATCTCTCCTTCTCGAAACTGTAGCACATTTTTATAACTAGAATTGAATTAACTACTATGAGCGAACGATCGATCTGGCTCTTTAATATCAAACCCAATAATTGGCGTCAATGTGTTGATGGCCCTCCTGACGAGGAAGTCCACAAGGGCCATATTGGAAGTCCATGGCATGGACTCTCAAAACATATCTCTTGGATGGCCGACCGAATGAACGAGGGAGAGTTAGCACTCGTTCGGCAAAGCGGTGAAGGGGTAATGGGTATCTGGGAGATAGCCGAGATCTCTACAGTTGACTCACAAGAGGAGCATAACTGGGAAGGAGAGTATGATCAGTTTGTGTATTGCCGTGCTCTACATAGAGAATTAGATAATCCTCTGGACGATACAGAGTTCTTTGAGGGAAGAGACTATGCACGGTTCAACAACGGCGCGAATAATCTCAGTGATGATGACGCAGAAACCTTTCTCTCTCACCTCGAGCAACATTCCGGCTTGACTGAAGAAGCTGCTGACCGTATCCATCTTGAACTACAGTTCCTCCAAGGCCCGGAGGAAAACTCCAACGATTCATCTGAAAGACAATTAATTGACGACGAGATTCTCACAGAGACTGCACCATACTACTGGGTCAACCAGAGCAACAATCCCGAGGAAATTGAGGACGGATATCTCCAGGCACCTCGTACCGATTTCCAGAACTACGATCTACAGAAACTTGAGATCGGTGACATCGTCTTCAACTACCACGATGCGGCCATCATCGGATACTCGGAAGTCACCACTCCGGCCTATCTGGTGACCGAGGACGGAGAGGAACACCGTCAGGTGGACGTCGAGGTAACCGAGTTCGACGAACCGATACCGTTCGCGGAGGTGTTCGCCTACCTGATCAGAGAGGACGTCCGACTGGAGCGCTATTACCCAATCAATGAAGCAGGCATCAACCAGCAGTATCTGTTCAATCTCTCAGAAAAAGCAGGGGAGCACCTTCTAGCTCAGGGGTCCAGGACAGACTCTTCAGAGAACCAGGAAGGGAGCACCTTTAGCGACAGTACACTCCCGAGTCAGAATACGACTCTAAGCCTTTCTGAACTATTTGAACGTGTTTTGTCTACGTATCCGGTCGAACAAATCGGAGAAGGGCTAACCGCTCACGAAGCACGAACCGATATCGAACAGCGGATTCCAGAGGCAATTAGAGAGCTGCTCCCCAATCACAAAATAGAGATAAAGTCATCGGCAGGAAAGGGCCGATGGACCTCAATTCCCTGGGTAGCAGTGATGGATCCTCGAGAGACGACACGGATCCAAGAAGGGACCTATGTCGTCTATTTGTTCGAACCACAAGAGGATCGAGTTACGCTGACTCTGAACCAGGGGGTTACAGCTCTCAAGAACGACGTCGGAATCAAAGAAGCACGTCAGCAGCTCACATCGACCGCAGAAAAAGTACGAAAAGAAATTGACTCCGAAGGATTCGCTGCTGGCCCTCTACAGTTCCCTTATGCCTCTCAGCGAAACAAGCTATACGGACCAGGAACGATACTCTACCAACAATACTCGCTAGAAAATCTCCCGTCTGATGAAGTTCTAAGAGACGATCTCCATAACCTTGTCAGGGAATATCAAGAATACATCCAAGCTACTACTAAACAAACACCTCTGATAAATGCCGGTAACAACCGATCTGATGTTGGCCGGATAGCAGAACGAACGAATCACGATCCATCCACGTCCCCAACCGTCTACCAAGTCCCAGTCAAGACCGGCCAAAACCCGATCCGCACAAACTTCCAACGCACCGTCCTGAACGACGTCCCTCGAGAACCGCTCGAGGAAATTACCGAGATCCCAATCGACCAGGAGGAACTGCGCGTCTGGGGGAACCGAGAGGACACCCCAGCGGACATTGGCGACTACCTTCTCTTTGCCGACAGAGATGGACGACGAAGCGGCCAGTACACGATCCTCTCTCGAGTCGCCCACGCAACAATCCTCGAACCGGAAGCAGCAATGGCGTTCACGGACGCCATTGGCTGGGGTGAGGCAATCGATGCGACGTTCCACCATATCCTGTTTCTCGATCCGGTATACGAAGCTGACCTCGACCGAGAAACGTTCTGGGAGACGCTTGGGTTCAAGGGGTGGCCAAACGACACGTACAGCGCTATCAATTTCGATCGGAGTGGCTCGAATTTCGACTCTGAATACCAGTCGATTCCAGAGTTCCTCGAGCAAATCAAGGGCGACCAACTATACCCCAAACCGGCGCCTGCGGCTGAGGATAACCCCGTGACACAAAACACTGAGCCCACAACCGACGCCGTCCCCGAGAACCCCGACCACCCACTCCTCAAACGCACACTCGAGGACGACACCACAGTCTACAAGTTCACCGCACCACCCGATTACTGGCTGACCGTCTTCGAGTACACGGCCCTTTCGTTCCAACCAGCGGACAAAGATCGCTGGGAACAACCAGATCCCGGCGATGTCATACTCTTCCATTCCAGACAGGATCCAAGCTGGGAGGACCTCTCTCCCCGAGAGAGCGCTCTCATCGGAGCCGGGATCATCCAGGACCGAACCACCAAACCCAACAACAAAAACTGGTGGTACGACGAACACGAAGGCGGCCCAAAGGGCAACTCCTTCCCGTACCTGCTCACCTTCAGCAGACTGTTCGCAACGGGGGACCTCGAGAAGACTGATACAACCAAACAAATCACCGACAAAGACCCAGAAACGGTCGATGCCGAACTCGAGGCCCTCCTCACAAACAGCCTCCCGTTCGAGCGAGCAGACACCATCTGCCGCCAGATCAGTGACACCGGCTTCCCCCGCCACCGTCTCCTCGAGTCACTGCCCACAGACAAAGGAATAGCACTCCTCAATGCACTCACCACTACACTCGAAGAAGTCCCGGCCATCGCCCTCGACAAGAACCTCACCACCCCCATCAACTCAAACAAAATCCTCGAGGACCTCCACTTCCAGGACAACATAGCCAACCAGATCCTCGAGCAGATCTCCACAGCCCTCCGCTCGAACAAACACATCCTGCTTACCGGCCCACCCGGAACCGGAAAAACAGAAATAGCCGAACGCGTCTGCGATTACCTCACCGACACCCACCCCTACCTCTACACCGATTTCGAGATGACTACAGCCACCGCCGACTGGTCGACGTTCGACACCGTCGGCGGCTACATGCCCAACGAATCCAGCGACAACGACCAGAACCTCTCGTTCACGCCAGGGATCGTTCTCAACCGCCTCAAGGACCGTCAAAACGAAACACAGGCCAACGACCTGCTCGTGGTCGACGAACTCAACCGCGCAGACATCGACAAAGCGTTCGGCCAACTCTTCACACTCCTCTCCGGACAATCGGTCCAACTCCCCTACACCGTCAACGACCACGAAATCGAACTCACGACCCACGCCGACCTCGAGGGCACTGCACAACCCCACCAGTACGTCGTGCCCAACTCGTGGCGCATCTTCGCGACGATGAACGCTTACGACAAGACCTCGCTGTACGAGATGAGCTACGCGTTCATGCGCCGCTTTGCCTTCATCCGCGTCCCTGCCCCCGACCTCGAAGCCACCACAGAAACCGACAACCCTGCAGCGGAACTCATCCACGAGTACGCCGACGTCTGGGGCCTCGAGATCACTCAACAAGAAGCGCAAGCGGTCGGCCGCGTCTGGCAGAAAACGAACACCGCGGTCGACGAACGAGCGATCGGCCCGGCGATCATCAAGGACGTCCTCCAGTACGTCACGCTCCACACCGATGACCTCGAGTATCACCTCACCCAGGCCGTCATCAGCTACATCTTTCCACAGCTCGAGGGCGTCCCAAAACGGAAAACCATCGTCCGAGAGCTCACCAACGTCCCGGACATCAAACCAGAGTTACTCAAAGACGCCGCCCAGGAGATGCTCCAGGTACCCCTCACAGCAAATGAATAGAGACGAACTCCTCGGTCAGCTCACCGAGGATATCCTCGCCTACGCAATGCGAGGCTCGTTCCCCCAACAGGAACTCGCCCGCTCGCTCAAACCGGAACAGCTGGACGAGCGTTTCGAGGAGTACGAACTCCTGCTGGATCTCCACTTCATCCTGCAAGAGGACGTCGTCGAGTTCGTCCGGAACCTCTCCGGACATCTCCGCAGCATCCGCACCGAAACCCGGACGACCTCACGAACGCGACGTGGCACGGTCGACGGGCGGATCAACTGGGGCGACACGATCAAGAAACGCTACTCACAGTACCCTCGAGACAACTCGATTTTCGTCTGCGACAATCGCTCCGAGGACTACGATATCCCGGAAAACATCGTTCTCAAGCAACTGATCTCGATCATCCACCGTACAATCCGAGAGGCAGAGGAGTACCTCCGTGCAGACTACGACTGGGTCTCCGAGACCTGGAAGGGCAGCGACGACCTGATCGACGAACTCCAGCGCATCGTCGAACGCAACGTCCACGTTCGCCGGATCCGCGAGCCCGACACCTACGAACCGACCGAGCGGATGCTCACGACGGCCGCCAACTCCCGGCAGGAGGTGTATCGTACGGCCGCCTCGCTGCTGCGAACGCGCCAGCGATTGTTCGATGGCGACGCCGATGCGATCCGCCAACTGCTCGAGCAGACCGCAATCGCACCGGACGATACGGATTCGCTGTTCGAACTGTTCGTACTCTTCCGGTTCATCGCGACGATCGAAGACCTCCGCGAGAGCATGCCGCAGTTCCAGACGATCGCAACCGACCGGCAGGAAGTCGCTCGGTTCGATGGCGACCAGGAGATCGTTCTCTACCACGACAACTCCGCCCGGGATCGGAACCTGTCGTTCACAGCGGTTCCCGATGACGATGAGGACAGCCAGTCCCGGACCGACAGGGTCCAACGTGTCGCCAAGGAGGTCGCTGGCAACTACTTCGACAAAGAGTATCAGGACCACACCGGACGGCCAGACGTGATCGTCCTCGAGATCATCTCCGAAGACGGCGACCACGAGTACCTGATTGTCGAAGTCAAAAACAGCGCCAACGAGGACACGATTCGACGCGGGATCAAGGAGACACTCGAGTATCTCGCCTTCTTGCGTCTCAACGAGGAGTACGTCTTCGGACGCGATACTGAGGAATACTTTGGCTCTGGGTGGAACGGACTGCTCGTGGTTCAGGATCTTCAGCGGGAGACGGCGTCGCTCGAGGAACAGGCCGAGAGTGAGATCAAGATTCTGCAGGCCGCCGAACTCGAGAATCAGCTAGCACAGGTCCTCAAACGAAAGTTGTGAGTCCGCAAAGCATACCTCGAGTACCGTCAGTTACGAGTGCAGATCCTCGATGAACCGGAACCCGTTGATGAAGGTGACCGAGTCTCCATATCCCTCACTTGCCAAGATAGTTTCAGCCCCTTCGCCGGCAGCAATATCAGTTGTATAGATATAGATATCGGCCGCTGCGCCTGCACTGAGACGCTGAGCGGCTAGCGCAGCGAGGGCGGCATCAGCACGTTCGACCTCGTCCGCTGGGCGATCGTCAGCGTTCGCGATGTACCGCTGGACGCCATCCATCGCTCGTGAGACGACAGGCTCGGAGAACTCGAGTGGCGGTGCGACCGTTATCCATCCTTCCTCAATCGCCGTGTCAACTGGCGGCATCTGGGCGTTAGACTCGTGAGCTACGAGTTCGTCGTACACCCGTTTCGGGAGAACAAAGGTAATATTGTTGCGACGAACGAATCGCTGGACGGCTTTGTACCGGGTGTTTGATGGCTGCCCCATGGCAACGAACAGACCGGTGTCGACGATATGATGCGTACTCACGCGTTGTGGTCGTCGATGTCAATCGCATCAAGCGACGCTCCCGAATCCTCGATTTCGTAGTGCTCGTGCACGATGGGCCGGAGTGCCTGAAGCACAATCTCCGCAGCCAGCGGCGAAATTTCGAGATCCTGGGCCATCAGCCGATGAGTTACTTCTCCGCATTCTCGTGCAACGGCATAGGTGAGTGCTGTCGCGAGTCCGTCGACACCGTGGCGGTCGATGTAGGTATCGATGTCACCGTTAGTTTCGCGGCGGCCAACAGCGTCGATCAGGACCGGTGTGATCGTATACTTGCGATTGCCACCAGCTGCCGTCACGGTGAGATCGATCTCACGGGCGGCATACTGTCGAGGCTGTTCCTCTCGCGTCATCTCGAGGACACCAGCGTCGACGAGCCGGTTGACGTAGGTGTACGCCGTTCCCTGTGCGAACTCGAGTTCGTCGATAACCTCTTGGACGGTAGCTTCGCCCTCGCGAGCAACGTACGCGTACAGCTGGGCCAGTTGTGGTTCCTCGAGGAGGTCCGCGACCGAGAGGAAGTCACGAACGATGTCACCGTCAGTCCGCTTCGAAGTGCGTGACATGGATTCTATCTGATTACAGTTTACAGCGAAGCAGTAAAGAGTGTTTGGACTACTCCGTCGGGTCGATACCAGGCGTCTCTTTGATGAGCAACCGAATTGGACTTAAATACCGTCGTGACTATCGTCTCATCGACTGGGTCTAGCTCTGATTGAAAGCAGCCCAAATCAACGAGGAGTACTCGAGTCCAGCTAGAACGGGCTGCTTGTCGTCTATGACCTGCAACACGGGACAGCGTTACTCGAAGAGCAAGCCGAAAGCGAAATCAAGATTCTGCAGACTACCGAACTCGAGAACCATCTAGCACTGGTCCTCGAGCGAAAATTGTGAGTGGATAGTTGCTGCGAGGGAAGGGATGGTATGCACTATGTGTGAAATCAACCCTCCGGATTGAGCGCCATATTAAATATAGTATTCGACAAACCAAGCACAACCGACTGCCGAGTCGACTCTCAAAACCCCTCCAGTCACATCTCACTGAGAACCTGTCGACACGCTGTAGACCCGGTCTATCGCCTCATCGTAGAGTTCGTCAATAGTCGCGATCAGCTCCTCGTTCTCAATAACCAAATCGACGAACGCGTCCTGTAGCGCTGCAACGTACGCGTCGAAGAAGTCCTCGTGAGCGTCAACATCGATATCGTACGTCGCCTCGATCATATTCCGCTTGTTGCCCGTAACCTCCGCAGACGAGGGAAGCAAATCATCGATCACAGGCTTATTCTCATAAAACGAATCCGCGAACGCATCGATAAACGCCTGATCGTTCGCGCCCATATTTCGGAAGTATACCTTCAGTGTTTGCCCACCAACCGCGAGATCACGATTCCGCCCTAGCCGGTGATGAAATCCAATCCGAACGTCGTTACGGTCATCCGGCCGCTCGTAAATCATCCCCTCTAGCTCGTCCGTGTGTCGCCACCAGCCGTCCTTGAAAATCATCCCCCAGTCCGAGCTGCTCGAGCGAAACTTCCAGCTTTGACTCCCCGTTTTACTTTCGAGTTCGACAGCAATCACGTCCTCTTGGAAGTTCGAGTACGTGCCAAGCCCGTCCCGTTCGAGCGCTTCGCCCAGCTGTCGTCCCCACTCATCAGTGAAGTCGTTCCAGCGACTGTCGAACGTGTCGCTAACGTCTTTGATCGCCTCGTAGTGCTCGAGGTACAGTGCTATCTTCTCCTGGGTGTTCTCTTGCTGGTCGGTCATTCCTGTGATGTGCTGGATATCGTCGTTGAACTCGCGTAGCTGTGCAACTGTCCGCTGTGGATATCGGGAGGCGTTCTCGAGTAGAAACGGCTGTAACACCTCACTCGAGAACGTCTTCCACGTCCAATTCGTAAACTGTGCCTCGTTTGCCTGTGGCCGATCGTGCCGGTAGAGATAGAGATAGTACGTTCCAGACTCGTAGTCGGTCTTTGGCCGACCGCCCACATGAGTCGCCTCCTGATAGTAGAATTCCGTCTGAGTATCTGGTGCTGAGAACTTCAGTTCGATCATGAGGAACCACTCGTTGGGCACCTCGATCACCAGATCGACAATACCTGTCGACACTGCTTCTCCATCCTCTACCGTCTGGACTCGTACCTGATCGTCGACGACTACATCCGAGAGGTCGTGGATATCCTCCTGGAAGCCACATTCTGCCGGCAGTCCATCGAGAACCGCTCGCAGGAACTCCGTCCCCATCCCATGTGGTTCCTCAGGATCGAGAAAGTACGCCAGCAATCGATTGACGTACACCTCTGCCTTTCTTTGGCTATCCAGCGAATACTCGATTACGTTCATCAGCGAACGAGGCGATTCGGGAATGGCTGTGACTTGTTCCCATCTTTGCTCGAGTGTTCGCAAGTCACCCTCCAGCGTATCGTTCGATTGCATCTATTTACTCACGGCTATGACTATCACAGACCAAAATGAAACTTTCCTAGCAGACGAGCGGCGATTTTCGACTACCTACGTCACAGAACGAACTCATCTCTCTGAACTCAAGACAACCACCACTGAAGCAGTCGTGTGATAAGAGGACCACCAGCCTCTCGAGAGTACCTTACTCGGATTTTTGTGCAGGATACCATGACCGCTGTTCTAAACGGGCTAACCCCTTCTTTTGCAGAGACCGAAGCGCACTCTGTACACTCGTTCTCTCATCACTCCACGACTCGGTCCACTCGATTGGAGAGTCATCGAATGATGCTGCAGTGCGATGAACGCTTCGCAAAGCCCACCCAGGATGCTTCAATACTGCTGCGAGGACGAAGAGCTCTGTTTCCGAGAGATCCAGATCTGTAGCTTCTACTGTACCCTCTGTTGCAAGTTCTTCGGCCGTTTTCAAGATATC